>NZ_JBDOQP010000005.1:0-419668 GCF_039839275.1 Mesorhizobium sp. CAU 1741
TAACCCATGGATTTCCGATTTTCCGAAGACGAGGTGGCCTTCCGCGACGAGGTCAGGGATTTCCTTCGTCGCGAGCTCACCGCGGATGTCATCAGGGAGCATCGCGACCATTCCGAACAGGGAATGTGGACGGCGAGCTTCACCAAGTCCTTCCGCCGCAAGCTCGGTGACGCTGGCTATATCGGCATGGGCTGGCCCAAGGAATATGGCGGTGGCGGCGCCAGCAAGCTCTATCAGATGATCCTCTGGGACGAGATGGAGTATCATCGGGCGCCAGGTATCGACCGCTCGGTGACGTACATCCCCAACGCGATCATGTCGTTCGGATCACCGGCGCAGAAGGCCGAGTTCCTGCCGAGGATCGTCAAGGGCGAACTGTCCTGGTTCGTCGGTTACAGCGAACCGGAGGCCGGTTCCGACCTCGCGGCCCTGAAATGCGTCGCGGTAGAAGATGGCGACGATTTCGTCATCACCGGCCAGAAGGCGTTTTCAAGCGACGCGCATATGGCCGATTATGGCTGGGTCGCGGCGCGTACCGACGTTGGAACCAGCAAGCACCAGGGCATATCGATGTTCATCGTCGACATGTCGCTACCGGGCGTCCACGTAACGACGCAGGAGACGCTCGCCGGGTGGACTCACCATTCGGTCTATTTCGACGCGGTTCGGGTTCCTCGTTCGATGCTGGTCGGCGAACGGGGCCAGGGTTGGAAGGTCGTCATGGGCGCGATCGATCATGAGAGGGCGGCACTCGCCAGCCCCGGCCTGGTCTCGATGCAGATCGATCGCCTGCTCGATTTCGCGTCGGTCGAGACCGACGGCGAAAGACCGATCGACGATCCTGTAGTCCGCGACAGGCTGGCTGACCTCGCGATAGAGGCCGAAGGCGCACGCCTCATCGCATACGAGGTCGCCTCAATGCACGTGCGCGGCCTGTCGCCCCAGCACGAGACGTCGGTCGCGGTGCTGGCAAAGCGCGAGACGGCGCGCAGCCTCGACGCGTTCGGCCTCGACATGCTCGGTCTTTCGTCACCGCTTCGAGCGGGCTCGGAACACGCTCTCCTCGGCGGCGACATCGAGCTCGAATATCGCGACCACCTCTATTTCCAGTTTGCCGCCGGCGGTTTCGACATCACGCGCAACATCGTTGCGATCCGTGGCCTCGGATTGCCTCGCTAGGAGAAGCGCCATGGATATCACGCTCACCGACGAACAGCGCATGCTTCAGGAGACCGCCGCAGCCTTCGCTCGCGATGTATCGGATGCCGCGCGGTCGCGTCGGCTGGAGGCGGGAGAAGCGTCCTACGACAAGGACGTCTGGACGCAGATGGCCGAACTCGGCCTTGCAGGCGCTCCGCTGTCTTCCCGTCACGGCGGCTCAGAGCTGAGCATGCTCGAACTGGGCCTGATCGTGGAGGCGATGGGCGCGAACGCGCTCGCCAGCCCGCTCTTTTCAAGCATCGTCGAGGCCGGAATGCTGCTTGCCGATTGCGCCCCCGAGGGGGTGCAGGACAAATGGCTGCCGCACGTCGCCCAGGGAGACAAGACCCTTACGGTTGCCTATCTCGAGACGCAGCGAAACTACGATACCGCAATCGCCCGCACGACCCTCCATGCCAGCGGCAATGGGCATGTGCTGAACGGAGCCAAGCGCTTCGTCCGCGATGCAGGATCGGCGGATGCGATCATCTGTTCCGCGACTGCGCAGGGCGGCGGCACGGTCCTTGCCATCGTCGATGCGCAGAGCGCCGGTGTCCGCCTCGAGAGAATGCCGGCGGCGGGCGGCGAGGCGTTGTGGGCCGTCGAGCTCGACAGTGTTTCGATCGCCGAAGACGCGGTCGTTCGCGGCAACGACATCTCGGGAGCGCTGGAGCGACTGGGGCAGCGAGGCGCGGCGCTCAAGGCGTGCGAACTCGTCGGCATCGGCCAGGCGGCGCTGGATCTTACGGTTGAATACGCCAAGGGCCGCAAGCAGTTCGGCGTGGCGATAGGCAGTTTCCAGGCTGTCCAGCACCACTGCGCGGAGATCTACAGGGATATATCGATCACGCGTCTTCTGGCCAGAAGTGCATGTGCGGCGATCGACAACGCTGCCGATGCGCAGCGGGCAGTTTCCTTCGCTAAAGCCAAGGCAAGCGCGTCCATGACTGCCGCGACCCGCATCGCGCATCAGGTTCATGGCGCCGTCGCGTTCTATCGCGATTACCCGCTCGAACTCTATTACCACCGCGCCATCGCGGCCCAGGCGGCCTATGGCGACACGATGCATCACAAGCGGGTGCTTGGCGCGATGCTCGCCAGCGACCCGTCGCGTTTCAGAGGAATGCTCGCATGAGTTACGAATTCATTCTTGTCGACCAGGATGAGCACGGCATTGTCACCGTGACGATCAACGATCCGGACGCGAAGAACGCGGTCAACTGGACGATGAATGCCGAACTCATCGCCGAGATGGAGCGGATCGAAAACGATCCTTCCGCCCGCGTGATGATCCTGACAGCCACCGGCCGGATATTCTGCTCTGGCGGCAACATCAACAGGATCATCTCGACAGGCAAGGTGCTGGAGCCGCCGAACCCCTCCGTCCGTGAGGTGCTGTTTCCGTCCGAAGCCGACATCAAGCATGTGGTGACCAGCCTGCGGACGATGTCGAAGCCGGTCATCGGGGCGATCAACGGTCCGGCCGTCGGCTCGGGCGTCGGCCTTGCCGTGGGCTGCGACATTCGCATCGCGTCGACGGCGTCGCGCTTCGGCTGGGTATTCGTCAAGCGCGGGATCGTCCCCGACGACGGCAGCGTCTTCTACATGCAGCAGATCGTCGGCTACGCACGCGCGTTCGAATGGGGCGTGACGGGCCGCTCGCTGAGCGCTGAACAGGCGCACGAGATCGGTTTCGTCAATCACGTGGTGGAGCCGGATCAGCTCATGGCCAAGGCGCGCGAGATCGCCATGGAGATCGTCGAGAACTGCCCCCCGCTGACGGTGCAGGCGTTCAAACTGACGCTTGGCGAGTCCTTGACGCAATCCGTCGAGGAGGCGTCGCGCTTCACTGCGCGCGCGCAGGATTTCGTCGGCGCCACCGAGGATCACCGCGAGGCCGTGCGTGCCTATGCAGAACGCCGCAAGCCGGTCTGGGTGGGACGATAGACGTGCAGCTCAAGCCACTGGAACCCGACGACTATCCGTTCTTCGACTACCGCAGGTTCACGTTCTCGCTGGGTATCGAGACGCCCGAGGGGGTCTGGCTGTCCGGCAGTACAGCCGTTCGCCACGATCCCGAGACCAAGGCGATGGTGGTCCAGGGTGGCCTCGTCACCCAGGCCGCGGTCATTTTCGAGAAGATGGAAGCGGCACTCGTTCCGGCCGGACGGTCCCTGCGGGACCTGACGCGCCTCGTGCGCTACGTCAGGTCGGACGCGATTGCCGACTTGACGTTTCTCGACGCCTACCAGCGTACGGTCCTGGGCGACGTGGTCGTTTCCACCATCATCGTCGAGCGGCTTCTGCGCGATCATGCTCTCGTGGAGATGGACGCCGCGATCACCACCGACGCCGGTCAGGAAACCCTTCCTTCCATCATCGCCAGCAGCGCGCAGGCAGCGGAGGAGGCTTTCGCCGGAGAACTTGCGTCCCGTGGCAGCGACGAAGGCAGCGTGCTGCGTTTCGCGCAGTTCCTGACCGATAAGGTGCCGCCGGTCAACGGCCGTCAATCCATAACGGTCGTGTGTCCGAGCCTGCCGAACGGGTCATCGGGATTGCAGATCGAGGCGACCTTGGCGAAGCGGGCGGACAGCCGGATCATTCATGTCGGCGCGATGGGCGACCCTTCAATCGAGGGCATCGTGGGGCAGTGCCGGGATGCCCTTTCGCGGATCGAGGCACAGCTCGACACGGCGGGTGCAAGCATGGGTGGCGTCATCAAGACGACCGAGTTCATCGCGCCACAGGGCCTGTCCGACTATCGCGACACCGCAACGGTGCGCCGTGACACCTTCGCCGCGCCCTACCCGGCCGCGACCGGGGTGATCTGCAAGGGGTTTCCCGAGCCTGGCTGCCTCATTGCCATCGAGGCCATAGCGAGGATCAACGACTGATGATCAAAGCGACTTCCAATCCGGAGCTCCTCTCGTGGATCGGGCGGGAGGCGACCTATACGGCGCGCGAGGAACTCGGTCGCGCGTCGATCCGCTACTTCGCCCTCGCCATCGACGATGACAACCCGCTCTATCGGGATGCGGACTATGCAGCCGAGAGCCGCTATGGCGGGATCGTTGCGCCACCGACGCTGATTTGTGAAACGAACCAGTTCGCCGGAGAGACCGAGGACAGCAACGGCTATATCGGCCACCACTGGGATCTGCCGATCAACAACGGCCGCTTCATGCGCGGGAGCAACGATTACGAGTTCTTCCACCCTGTCTTGCCGACGGATCGCGTGACCGTGAAATGGAAGATCACCGAGATCTATGAGCGGAAGACGCGGAAACTGGGTACCCTGATATTCGTGTCGTCGGTCGCGTCATACCATAACCAGGACGGCAAACTCCTGGCAACCAACAAAGAAACGAATATCTATCAGCCATGACTATGGTCAGTAAAACCTATGAGTCCGTTACGGAAGGGGAAGTCCTTCCACTCATATCCTACACGGTGAATTTGCACTCACTGGTGAAATATGCCGCGGCGACATGGGATTTTCACCGCTACCACTATGATGCTGAATTCGCCAAGAGCGTAGGGATGCCGGCGCCGTTCGCCGACGGCCAGATGTTTGGAGCCCTGCTTGCGCGCCTGGTCATGTCGTGGGCCGGGCGGGACGCATTCATGCGGCGTCTCCAGTACCGTCAGAACGCAACGGTGTTCGCGGACGAAACCATTATCGTGACGGGCCAGGTACGCCGCAAGTCCATGGATGGCGGCAAGCCGGTCATCCACGTTGTCATGGCTGTCACCAAGGCAGACGGTACATCCGTCATTCGCGACGCGACCGCGCAGGTCGAGCTCGCTCCTGAGGCCGCTCCATCAGCGGCGATGCAACGCGACGAGGCACAATGAGAGCGATCATTTCACGCGAGCCGACGGGTCCGGACGGCCTGTTCGCCGTCGACCTGCCCGATCCGGTTCCCACGAAGAGGCAGGTGCTCGTGCGCGTGCGGGCCTGCGGCGTCTGCCGGCGCGACGTCCTCGTCAGCCGAACCGCCGGCAGGCGCGGGCTGCACGACCCGCTTGTCCTTGGCCATGAGATCGCCGGGGACGTCGTCGGGCTGGGGCCGGAGGCGCGCGGGTTCGCCATTGGCGACCGTGTCGCCTCCACGCAACGCGAATATGTCTGCGGATGCTGCACCAAATGCCGGACTGACCGCGAGACACTGTGCGCAGACCTGCGTTTCCTGGGCCAGCAGGCGATGGGCGGATACGCCGAGCTGGTGCTCGTCAACGACGACAACCTTGCCGTGCTGCCGCCCGAGATCGATTATGTTCAGGGCGCGATCGTCGGTTGCCCGGTGGGCACCGCGTTCAATGCCGTCTGCGACACTGGCGGGTTGCGTCCGAGCGAACGCATCCTGATTACGGGAATGGGGGGGCTCGGCAGCCATGCCGTGCAGATTGCACGGGCGACAGGAGGCTACGTCATCGCTTCGACGCGGACGCCTGCAAAGGAAGCCATGCTGCGCGAGATCGGGGCTCATGTCGTCATCGTCGCGGAGGATGGAAAGTTCTCGGCCGGTGTCCGCGCCGCAACACAAGGCGAGGGGGTGGACATCGTGGTGGACACGGTTGGAGGCGCCATCTTCAACGAGGTTCGCAAGTCAGTCACGTTTGGCGGTCGCATCGTGCTCGTCGGCGACGTCACAGACACCAAGGTCGAACTGACGATCGCCGGCATCTATCGACGGGGCCTCGAGCTCAGGAGCGCGGTGAGCACGTCGCGTCGGCAGTTGCGCAATGCGCTGCGGCTCGTCGCGGACGGCAAGGTCAGGCCGCTGGTCGACCGTACGATGCCGCTCGCCGAAGCCGCCGCGGCACACCGCATGGTCGAGGCGAATGCGGTCGCCGGCCGCATCGTGCTGGTGCCGTAGTCTTGGCCGACGTGGAGAAAGCGGGATTGGACCACGAACTCATCATCGAGACCGAAGGCGCAATCCGGATTTTGACGCTCAACCGTCCCGAGCGGCGCAATGCGCTGTCGCGGACGCTGCGTGAAAAGCTGATCGAGGCGTTCCTCGATGTGCGCGCCGATCCGGCGATCTGGGTCGTTGTTCTGGCTGGTGCTGGCGACAAGGCGTTCTGTGCCGGCGCCGACCTGAAGGAAGGGCCGGCGGCATCGGGACGACGCGATCTGGGTCCCATGCATGCTGCCGCACCGCTGCTGTTCGAGGTGATCGCGGATACCGGCAAGCCGGTCATCGCAGCGGTCAACGGTGCCGCCATAGGCGGCGGCCTCGAACTGATGCTCGCCAGCGACATCTGCATCGCGGCACAGGGCGCAAAGATTGGCCTGACCGAGGCGAAGGTCGGGATGGGGGCTGCCTATGCCAGCGTCGTGCTGCCGCGCGCGATTCCTTCCGCCATTGCGTTGGAAATGATGTTTACGGGGCGACTGATCGATGCCGATGAGGCGCGGCACTGGGGGCTTGTCAACAAGGTCGTCGCGGCTGAAGAGGTCCTTGATGAAGCGATGGAGATGGCGCGGACCATAGCGGGCAATGCGCCGCTGAGCGTCCAGCGCATGAAGGAAATGGCGCGCAAGAGCGAGGGATTGCCTCGGGCGGCTGCCCTGCGGCTCGACGTCGGCCCCAACCCCTACCTTTCCGAGGACAGGCATGAGGGGGCGCGGGCCTTTCTCGAAAAGCGCAAGCCCGTCTGGAAGGGCCGGTAGCTTTGCACTGGGTGCCCGAGCACGATTGATACTTGACCACGGAGTGACCCAATGCAGACGACTGCCGGTGCGGCCCATGACGATATTCGCGAAGCCGTTCGGGCGCTCTGCGCGGAGTTTCCAGCGGAATATCATCGCAAGATCGACGAGGCGCGGGGCTATCCGGAGGCGTTCGTCGACGCGTTGACGAAGGCCGGCTGGATGGCCGCGCTGATCCCGGAGGATTATGGCGGGTCCGGCCTCGGGCTGACGGAAGCCTCCGTCATCATGGAGGAGATCAACCGGGCCGGCGGCAATTCCGGCGCGTGCCATGGCCAGATGTACAACATGAACACGCTGGTGCGCCATGGTTCGGAGGAGCAGCGACAGCGCTACCTTCCGCGTATCGCCACAGGCGAACTGCGGCTCCAGTCGATGGGTGTCACGGAGCCCACCACCGGCACCGACACGACGAAGATCAAGACCACCGCCGTTCGCAAGGGCGACCGCTACGTCATCAATGGGCAGAAGGTGTGGATCAGCCGCGTCCAGCATTCGGACCTGATGATCCTGCTGGCCCGCACCACGCCGCTCGACCAGGTGAAGAAGAGGTCGGAAGGCATGTCGATCTTCATCGTCGACCTCAAGGAGGCGATCGGCAAGGGGCTCGACGTCAAGCCGATCCTCAACATGGTCAACCATGAGACCAACGAGCTCTTCTTCGACAATCTCGAGATACCGGCGGAGAACCTGATCGGCGAGGAAGGGCAGGGGTTCAAGTATATCCTCACCGGGCTGAACGCCGAGCGGACACTGATCGCGGCGGAGTGCATCGGCGACGGCTACTGGTTCATCGACAAGGTGACGGCCTATACGAAAGAGCGCGTGGTGTTCGGCCGGCCCATCGGACAGAACCAGGGCGTGCAGTTTCCCATTGCCGAGAGTTTCATCGAGATCGAGGCCGCAAACCTCATGCGCTACGAGGCGTGCCGCCGCTTCGACGCAAATGAACCATGCGGCACGCAGGCGAACATGGCGAAGTACCTTGCGGCCAAGGCTTCGTGGGAAGCTGCCAATGCGTGTCTGCAGTTTCACGGCGGTTTCGGCTTCGCCTGCGAATACGACATCGAGCGCAAGTTTCGCGAGACGCGGCTCTACCAGGTGGCGCCGATCTCCACCAACCTGATCCTGTCCTATGTGGCCGAGCACGTGCTCGACCTTCCGAGGTCGTTTTGAAACCGTCCGAACGCGTGGAGACAGCACTATGACCGAAGTTTCCGCCCCGCTCGATGTCGCCCATCTGCGATCGTGGATCGGCAGGCAGGATACCGTAGACGACCTGCTGACGGTCGATCTCGTGCGCAAGTTCCGCGCGACGTTCAACCAGCCGGGTGAGGTGCGCGTCGGCGACGTGGCGCCGCAACTGATCCACTTCTGCCTCGGGCAGCCATCCGCGCCGACCGCGTCGCTTGGCGCCGATGGTCACCCCGCACGCGGCGGCTTTCTGCCGCCCGTGCCCCTGCCGCGCCGCATGTGGGCAGCGGGCAAGCTGGTCTTTCATGGTGATCTGCGCGTCGGTGACAGCGTAAGTCGGGTTTCAAGGATTGCGGACGTCGCCGTCAAGGAAGGGCGCAGCGGCACCCTTTGCTTCGTCACCGTCGAGCACGATGTGCTGATTGGCGGCGACCGACGCATCGAGGAGCGGCAGGTCATCGTCTATCGCGAGCCGGATGCGGCTGCCCCCTCCCAGCCGCCGAGCCCCGTCGACCCGGCGCCGGAAGGCGAGCGCCAAAGGCGGGTCGAACCGACTGCGGCCCTGCTGTTCCGGTACTCCGCGATGACCTTCAACGGGCATCTCATCCATTACGACCGCACGTATGCGACGCAGGTCGAAGGCTATCCCGGGCTGGTCGTCCACGGGCCGATGCAGGCCACAATGCTGCTCCAGCTCGCGACCGAACTGCGCGGCAAGGCGCCAGCGCAGTTCTCCTTCCGCAGCGAGTCTCCGCTCTTCGACTCGGACCCGATCGTCCTCCATGCCACCGATACGGCGCAGGGCATGAGCTTGTGGACGACGCGCGAGAACGGCCCGTTTGCGATGCGGGCGGATGCTGCCTGGTCCTGAGAATTCGCATGTCGGTGAAGCGGCGTCCGTGCGCGTCAACGGCGATGCCCCCTTCGCAGGCGAAACGCTTACGATGCGCCGCCTTGTGCAACGGCCAAAGTTCCGAACGGACCATGAGGACAGGGCGGATCACCAAGGTGAGATGGCCGATTCCAAGACAGGTTTGCAGCCCAACCGGTCATGAGCTCAACGAGCCTTCCCTGTCCTTCGATCGTGCCTGTCTCACGCTCCAGATGAGGATCAAGAACGTGATCGCCATGATGACGCCGCTGACAGGACGCTCGACGAAGGTCATCAGGTCGCCTTGCGACAACAGCATTGCGCGGCGGAAATGTTCTTCCAGTAGCGGTCCGAGCACGAAGCCCAGGAGGAGCGGGGCGGCAGGAAACCCGAGGACGCGTATGGCGTAGCCGGTCAGACCGAAGAACAGCACGATCCAGACGTCGAATATGCTGCGGTTGACACTGTAGACGCCGATCAGGATGAACATCGTGATCGCGGGATAAAGGTAGTGGTAGGGGACCTGTAGCAGGCGGACCCATATGCCGATGAGCGGGATGTTCAGAACCACCAGCATCACGTTGCCGATCCAGAAACTCATCACCAAGCCCCAGAACATCTCGGGATGCTGCACCATGACGAGCGGCCCTGGCGAAATGCCGTGCACGATGAGAACGCCAAGCAGAAGCGCCATCGTCGCGCTTCCAGGAATACCAAGCGTCATAGTCGGGATGAAAGCCGTCTGATCCGCGGCGTTGTTGGCGGCCTCGGGCGCGACCACACCCTCGATCGCACCCTGGCCAAACCGGGAAGGGTCTTTCGCGACGCGTTTCTCCAGCGCATAGGACATGAATGACGCGATCGTGGCGCCGGTGCCTGGAAGGGTCCCGAAGAAAGAACCGATCGCTGTGCCGCGCAACGTGGGCAGGATCGACCTGCTCACGTCGGAGCGGGTCGGCAACATTGAGCGCCACGACACTTTCCGTACTTCGCCGGGCTGGACAATCCCTATGCTCGATATCACCTCCGCCATGCCGAACAGGCCCATTGCGAACGCGACAAGGCTGAGGCCGTCCATCAAATCGAGCGTGCCAAAATTGAAACGCGGAACACCAGTGTACATGTCCATGCCGACAGTGCCGAACAATATGCCGAGAACGACCATCGAAATGGCCTTGAGCGTCGACCCGGACGAAATGGTCGACGCGGCAATCAGGCCGAGGATCATCAGCGAGAAGTATTCGGCAGAGTTGAAATGGCGCGCCGCATTAACGATCAGGGGCGAAAAGATCATCATCAAGACAATGCCGATGCTGCCCGCGACGAAGGACGACAAGGTGGTCATGAACAGCGCGACGCCGGCACGTCCCTGCTTGGCCATCGGATAGCCGTCGAGGCATACGATGGCGCTGGATGGCGTACCGGGAACATTCAGCAGGATTGCCGCGGTCGACCCGCCGTAGGCGGTCCCGTAGAAAATGCCGGCGAGCATGATGAGCGCGGATGTCGGCTCGAGGTGATAGGTGATGGGGAAAAGCATGGAAATGGCGGCGAGCGCGCCAATTCCCGGAACCACGCCGATCAGCATGCCCAGAAAGACGCCGAGAAAGCAGTAGAATAGATTGTAGCCCGCGATGGCAGTGAGCAAACCGGCTTCGATATTGGCGAGAAGATCCATTAAAGGGGCCACCGTGCTATGCTGATATGCATGCCCAGCGCTAGCGGGAAGAGCGCCACGGCTATGGCCGCCAAAGCCGCGGCCAGGCATAGGCGGGCGCGCCAGGTCAGCCGCGTTTCGAAAATCGTCGTGGCCAGGCTCGTGCAGACGACTGCCGGCGCGAGTCCGAACGTCTCCAGCAACAGCGCAAACGCGACCGCGCCCATAGTGATTGCGAAGAGGGCACGAAGGTCAAAATCGATAAATCCGGGGTTGTTTCGAAACGAGGAGCCGACCAGGACACCGCCCAAAATTGCCAGGAGAGCGCCGAGCAGCACCGGAACCATACCTGGCCCCATCCGGTTCAGGCTTCCCAGTTCATAGTGCATCAACGCATAGATCGCGACGCAGATGCCGATCACCAAGAGGGCAGCACCGCCTACGGCATCGCGACTTGCTGCAATTCTCGTCAAGTTCATGCATTGCCCTCCGCAATTTGGCTGCGACCTGCCGATCGGCCAATCGCCGATGATGGAGCTAGTATCGATCCAGGAACCGTTCGACGTGATCGAGTACCTGTCCGGGAGCCTCGATCAGGAGAGAATGCCGCAGCTTTGGTAGGATCACGAGTTGCGATCCCTCGATCTGGCTGTGCATGAACGCAGCCATGCGTGGGTTCGAGCCCTTGTCTTCTTCGCCTGTCACGATGAGTGTCGGGATCTGGATCTCACGAAGGCGCTCGGCAAAGTCGGTCTTGGCCAATACCGCGTAGGCCGCCGCGTAGGCGGCCGAATCATTGGCCTGATTGCGCGCCGCATAGCCCTCAATGATCTCGGGATAGAGACGACGGAAATCGTCGGTGAACCATCGCTCCACGGAATTGCTGAAATGCTGGCCCGGGATTCCGCCCTGCACGATCGCGAGTCGGTCGAGGACCAGCTTCTTCTCCTGCTCCGTACGTCCCGCGATCCCGGCGAGCAGCACGAGGCTCGACAGTCTTTGCGGGTCCGCGAGCGCGAAGCCCTGCGCCACCAACGCGCCGAGCGAGGCACCCGCGAGATGGCAAGACTCAATTCCGAGCGTATCGAGAAGTTTGCGGAGATCGCCGGCGAGATCATCTATGTGATATGGCCCACGGGGCTTGTCAGATTGGCCGTGCCCACGCTGGTCGAACCGCAACGTTCTATACCGTCCTCCCAATAGCGTGACAAAACGATCCCACTGGTGAAGGGAGCCGCCAACGCCGTGGACCAGGACGAGCCAGTCGCCGTCGCCTTCAACGCGATAACGGATTTTCAATCCGTCCAGATCTGCAAAGCGATCCATCTCACTCATTGCCTTGGACTGTTGATGCGCCAACGGCGTCTCTCTCGATTTCCTCAATCACGCCATTTGCAACCTTGAATGCGTCTAGGCCTGCGGGAATGCCGCAATAGACGGTGGCATGCAGGAGAATTTCCTTGATCTCCTCCTTTGATACACCGTTGGTCAAGGCTCCCCGCGCATGCAGTGCAAGCTCCTTTGGCCGATTCAGGGCTGTCAGCATCGCCAGGTTGAGCATGCTTCGGGTCTTGCGGCTCAAGCCGGGCCGCGACCAAGTATAACCCCAGCACCACTCGGTGGTGACCTCCTGGAACGCCATCATGAACTCGTTGGCCTGCGCCAGGGATGCGTCCACATAGTCTTCGCCCAGCACATCGCGGCGTATTGCCAGGCCTTGGTCAAAGAGCTTGTTCTGGAGTTTTTCTGTCATTCGCGTTTCCATCTCTCCGCCTATAGACGGCGGGACCCCTTCGGCGCCCGCCGTTGATACTGTGATAGACTATGTCTATTGGGCCTCGACACCGGCGGCACGAATGATCTCGGTCCAGCGCTCGATCTCGGAAAGGAAGAACGCCTGTGCTTCCGCTGGGGTGCCCCTGCGAACGCTCAGCCCCTGCGTGGCGAACTGCTCCTGCAACTGCGGATCATCGAGGGTCTTGAGCGTCGCTTCGGAGATCTTTGCCACGACGTCGTCCGGCGTGGCAGCCGGCACGAAAAGGGCGATCCAGCTTGTGTGCGAATAATTGGGCAAGGAAAGCTCTGCGATCGTCGGGAGATCCGGCAGGGCGTCCGATCGTTCGGCACTGCTGATCCCCAAAGCCTTGACGGTTCCCGCATTGAGCATTTCGGCAGCACCGGTGGCGGTCGTGTAGATCGCCTTGACCTCGCCCGCCAGCAGATCGTTCATCGCGGCGCCGGTGCCCGGATAGGGAATGTGAAGCATCTCCACGCCCAGTTCGCGCCACAGCAGTTCGGCAGACAGATGCATGGCGCTACCCACGCCTGCGCTCGCATAAGGGATCGTGCCCGGCGACGCCTTTGCAAGATCGACGAACTCATCCAACGTGTCGGCAGGGAAATCGTTGTTCACCAGGAGCACATATGGCTGCTCCGAGACGAACGCGATCGGCTTGATGTCGCTCTCGAGATCGTAGGGCAAGGATTTGAAGAGCGCCGGGTGAAAGGTAAGCGTGCTGCCGTTCATCAGGATGGTGTGCCCATCCGGTGCCGAGTTTGCTACATAGGCTGTGCCGACTGTAGTTCCCGCGCCGGCGCGGTTGTCCACGACCACGGTGCCACCGAGATTCTGTGCGAACTTGTCGGCAAATGCACGAGCGATGAAATCGGTGCCGCCTCCCGGCCCGAACGGTACCACGATGGAGACCGTATCCGAGGGATAGTCCTGTGCCACGGCAACTTGCGACCATGTCGCAACGACCGCAACGAGGGCTCCTGAGAGAAAATTCTTAAACATCGCCATTTCCTTGTGGGTTGTCTATCGAACGGATGCTTGTCGGGCATGAGCGCAACGCTTCACGCGTGTGCCGAAAGGTCTTCCATATCCTGGTACCTGTCGCCGATGCGGTGATTTGGCCGAGGTCCGGTCGCAACTGAAATCGCCACGACCATCTCTTCGGGAGCGGGTGCATCCGGAATGCTGAATTCGCTTGTCAGAAAATGACCGCGCGAACCTTCTTGCTCCCTGATCTTGTGCTTGAGCGGGATGGTGATGCTGCAGCCGGGGCCACCGCGCTTGTTGGTGAACGGAAGGAACGACGTGCCCTCGAACGCATCCCGCACCGCGTTTCCGAACCAAAGCGTGTGGATCATTGCTGCGGCGTGCTCGACCTCCCCTGAGGTGCCGACGACAGCGGCCTTGCCGATTGCTTCGACGTGTTCCGCCTTTCCGACACGCGCCAGCGTGGCCTCGATCAGAAGTGCGCTGACAGATGGAGCCAAGGCGCGGGCAAGAGTGCGGAGGTCGGCAGAATAGCCCTTCCATGGGTTCGCCATGACGATCGCCGACGAAATGAGACGGAGACGCGGAGAGGATGCCTGGCCACCCTCGCGATGCAAGGTTTCCTCGTAGACCACGACCTTGCGGATTTCAGCTTGCAACAAAAGCAGTCCCCTCACCCACGTGACACACATTGTCTTCTTGTCATACAAGAATACCATCATGTCAAGTTGAACTCGACGTGCGTTTCTCGTAGGAGAGACCACCACCACCCGTTTCGGAAGGGCCTGAACTTGAACCTGTCCATGAAGATCGAGTCGGCGCCTCGGCTCCGGGAAATGGTCGCGACAAGGCTGAGGCAGGCAATTTCCGTGGGCGAGTTCCATGCCGGCGACAGGCTGATCGAGCGAGAACTATGCGAGTCGATGGGCGTGTCGCGGACGTCGGTAAGGGAGGCCCTGCGCGAGCTCGAGAGCGAAGGCCTCATATCGATGCTTCCGAATCGTGGCCCGATTGTTGCGCTCCTGAGCATCGAGCAGGCTCGATCCATCTACGAAGCGCGGATCGCCTTGGAGGTCCTAGCCACCAAGCTTTTCACTGAACGCGCCAGCGACGAGCAGAGATCACAGTTGCAACAGGCGGTGAGGTTGCTGGAAGAGGCTTATGCTGGCAGAAACCCGCAAAAGATGATTGCCGCAAAGAGCGAGTTCTACAGCGTCTTGCTGGAAGGGTCCGGAAACGAAGTCATCTCGCAGATGCTGCGTGTGATCCACATCCGCGTCTCGCAATTGCGCATCACGTCTCTATCCCGCCCCGAGCGCGCCGAGCAGTCGATCGCCGAAATCCGAGCGATGACCGAGAGGATTGAGAAAAGGGATCCACAAGGTGCCGCGGCGCTTTGCCAGCAACATCTGGAGAACGCAGCGGCGACCGCCCTGGGCGCGATCGCCTCCAAGCCGAAGTGACTTGAACGCCACCCGCCTGAGCCCTGAATTTCTTCAGGCGTCGATGCAGAACGTCTGTTGACCTGGAACGGACGCTGCTCCGTTCGTGGAATGCGGTCACGGCGCGGCGGAGAATTCGTTCGTTTGCGCACTGCGCCCATGCCTCTGCCTCAGCGTGGAACTGGTCAGGAAAGCCGCTGGGTCGTCCGTTTCGTACCCAACCTCTGGAGCATACGACCGGCGCAAGCATTGCGTCACCGGCAGGCAGCCTCTGGCCGACCGCCAGATCTGGTGATCGAATTCTGATGAATGGGCGCACCATCCAAGAGAGGCTGTGATGGGCCTGCTTTCTGGGGTAAGGGTCATCGGCCTTGCCTTCGGTCCTGACGGGGCCGTCCGCGACCCAGTATCTGCGCGACTGCGGTGCGGATGCATCAAGGTGGAACCGCCGTCGGGCGATGGGATCCGTTATGCCGGACCGTCGCGCCTGCCGGCGATGGGGCCGCTGTTCTTCAACAGCCAACTGTCGAGCTGCTGCGTGATGAAAAACGAACCGATCTTTCCCTTGCCGACCGAAGACGATCTGCGTGAACTGACGGCTTTCCGGCAGGATCTGCATCGCTATCCCGAGCTCTCCGGAGAAGAAAAGGAGACGGCGCGGCGTGTCTGCGAGATGCTGGCTCCGACGCGACCCGACAGGGTGCTGACCGAAGTGGGCGGCCATGGCGTCGCGGCAATCTACGACAGCGGCGCGCCGGGGCCGACGGTCCTGTTCCGGTCAGAACTTGATGCGCTGCCGATCCAGGAACTCGGCGCGGCGGAGCATCGCTCGACCGTACCTGGCAAGGCGCATCTGTGCGGTCATGATGGTCATTCCACGATCCTTCTCGGGTTGGCGCGCATTCTTTCGCGGTCGCGCCCCACGAGTGGGCGGGTGGTGCTGATGTTCCAGCCGGCGGAGGAAAACGGAGCGGGTGCCGTCGCCGTCGTGGCCGATCCCCGCTACCCGGAAATCAAGCCGGACTGGGCGTTCTCGCTGCACAACGCGCCCGAAGTGGAGTTTGGCTCTGCCAGGCTCGGCGTCGGGCCGGTCAACTGCGCCTCGCGCGGCATCCGCATACGGCTGACGGGCAGCACGGCGCATGCGTCGCGGCCCGCCGATGGCCGCTCGCCGATGCTGGCCATCTCGGAACTGATGCCCGCGCTGCTTGCCTGCGGCAGTGGCAAGCCGCTTGGGCCTGGCTTCACCATGGTCACGGTGACGCACGCGTCCATGGGCGCCGAATCCTTCGGCGTTGCGCCGGGCGAGGCGAAGATCATGGCCACGCTGCGCACGGTCTACGACGATGACATGGAAAAGCTTGTCGCGCGCGTCGAGGGCCTGCTCGCCGAAACGGCGGGCCGTCACACCCTGTCGCTCGAGTTCAGCTACGACGACGTGTTCTCCGCCTCGGTCAACGATGAGGAGGCGACAGGCATCCTGTCGAGCGGCATGAAGCGGGCCGGCGTGAAACGGCTGGACCAGAAGGTGCCCTCCGTGGGTTCGGAGGATTTCGGGCAATTCGGGCTCAGCGGCGCCAAGGCCGCGATGCTCTTCCTCGGGTCCGGCCCCGACTGGCCGCGCGTCCATACGCCTGAGTACGACTTCCGCGATGAACTGATCCCTGTCGGCATTCGTATTTTCTCGGAAACGCTCGCTGCTTGTCTGGAACGTCCTTGAGGGACGGATCGCGGGCAAGCCCTGGCCGTCGTGGCCAGCGCTTTCCTCAGGATGCGAGAACGGCCGCGGCGCGCGCCAGCGCGCTGCTGCCGTGCGGGATGTTCAGGGCGCTCATGCCGGCCTCGATCGCGCCAAGGACGCCGAGCGTCATATGCGTGTTCACATGTCCCATATGCGCGATGCGAAGATAGCCGTCCGCCCCGAAATCGCCTTCAGGGGCCATGCCGAGCCCGACCCCCAGGGTGACGCCCGCATGAGCCTGGGTCCAGTTGCGCAATTCGGTGGCGTGTGGGGATACGAACTTCACGGTGGTGACGGCATGCGACCGGCTGGAAGGGGCAGCGACGTTAAGGCCGATACCGGTCGGCTGGCCGTCTTCGCCTTCACCCCAGGCGTCGAACGCAGTCCATACGGTGCGCGCCAGACGCTCATGGCGGCGCCATGCTGCCTCGACGCCTTCTTCGCGCACCAGCATGTCCAGCGCGGCGCGCAGGCCGAACAGATGATGCGTCGGGGCGGTACCGCCGAACAGCTGGTAGAAGCGGCTGGGATCGATGCGCGGCAGCCAGTCCCAGTAGGGGGTCCGCCAGCGCGAGCCGAGGCTCGCCTGCCGGGCCTTTTCGTTCATCCATACGAAGCCCAGACCCGGCGGCGTCATCATTCCCTTCTGGCTGGCGCTGACCATCACGTCGACGCCCCATTGGTCCATCTCGAACACGTCGCACCCCAAAGACGCGATGCAGTCGACCGCGAGGAGGGCGGGATGACCTGCCCGGTCCAAAGCGGCGCGGACCGCAGCCACGTCGTTGCGCACCGAGGTTGTCGTGTCGACATGCGACATCAGCACGACCTTGATCCTGCCATCCGTATCGGCGGCAAGCGTTGCGGCCACCGCTTCCGGATCGACCGGGGACTGCTTGCCGAAATCGAGGCGCTGCACAGTGACCCCGAGGGCCTCGACCGACTGCGCCCAGCCTTCGCCGAACCTGCCCGTGACCAGAGCGAGCGCGTGATCGCCGGGACTGAACAGGTTCGTGTTCGCCGCTTCCCAGGCGCCATGCCCGTTGGCGATATAGATTGCCACGTAGTGCTTCGTGCGCGCGAGCTTTTTCAGGTCTTCGTAGATGCCGGGCATGATCTCATGCAGCTCGCCGGAATAGATGTCCGGCGACGCGCGGTGCATCGCATTGAGAACGCGATCCGGCACGACGGACGGGCCGGGAATTGCAAGGTAGTGACGGCCAGTGTTTGTCATGATGATGAAGTCCAGGTGGGACCTCAGCGGTATCGTGGCCTTTGGCGGTAGGTCAAGCCCTGCCTGTGCTCGCGTAGACGTGGATCAAGACCAAACATGGCACCCCTGTGCGGCCGGGAGCGGGAGAGCAAGCGGCGGCGCGGGTTCGCCCCGCACCGTCACTGGTGCACGCTGACTTTCATCGGCGCGTTGCGCTGCGACTGGCTCACGGCGCCATGCGTGTTCGACGGTGCAGGCGGTGATGACGCCGCTTGCAGACGGTACTTCTGGCAAGCTGGTCTCGGTCGCTGGACCAGGAAGGCACGGCCTGGGGCTCTGCATCACTGGCGATGCAGGATCATGCCGGCGTGGTGGAGGACGTCGTCGATGAAGTCTCCATCCGCGGTGAAGCCGGTATCGTCCCAATACTCGATATGGGTTCCCGTCACCTCGTAGCGGCCCTCATAGGCTCGTTCCCGGGAGCCGCGGGCTTCCACATAACGCCCGTTGGGCAAGAGTTCATGACGGATGCGCCCATCCGACGTAACCCACATGCCGACATAGGGGTGATTGGCTTCCATTTCTGTTTCCTCGGCTGCAAGGGGTTGCATTAGAAGTGTTGCGGTGATCGCGGCTGCAAATATGCGCTTCATGATTGGTCTCCTCTCTCGTTGCAGGTCGTCCGGCCTCAGTTGCTCGACGCCGTTGGCCGGATGGTGATCTCGCTCGTGTCCACCTCACTCGGCGCCTCGATCACATGGCGTATCGCGCGGGCGATATCCGCCGGCCGCAGTGCGATCGCGCGATAGGCATCCATTGCCGCCATGGTCTGCGCATGAGTGATGGTGGAGGCGAGTTCGCTTTCCACGACGCCGGGATTGACGCAGGTGACGCGGATGTTGGGACTTTCCTGGCGCAGCCCGTCCGAGATCGCCCGGACCGCGAACTTGGTGGCGCAGTACACGGCGGCCGTTGGCACGACTGAGAGCGCACCAATGGAGCCCATGTTGATGATCTGTCCGCTGCCCTGCGCTTCCATCGACGGCAGCACGGCACCGATGCCCCAGAGCACGCCCTTGATGTTGACGTCGACCATGTGATCCCACTCGTCCTGCTTGCCGGCGGCAAGTGGCGAGAGAGGCATCACGCCCGCATTGTTCACGAGGACGTCGATCCGGCCCCACGTATCGATCGCGGCTTGAGCGAAAGCTGCCATCGACCGGCGATCCGTGACGTCCAGGCTCCGGGCCTCGGCGATGCCGCCCTCGTCACGGATGTCTGCCGCAATCGCTTCGACGCGATCCAGCCGACGGGCGCCCAGCAATAGCTTCGCACCCGCTGCGCCGAGTTCTCTGGCTATGCCTTCGCCAATCCCGCTGGAGGCTCCGGTGATCAGGATGATCTTGTCCATGTCCATTCTCCTCTTCAGTTCGCAGCGAATATGGACAATCGCCAGTGGTGCCGGTATCCGTCGCTTGCTCGACTGAATGTTAAGCCTGGCTGGACAATGAAACTCGATCTCAACCTCCTGCCGCTGTTTCTCGCCGTTGCCGAAGAGCACAATTTCCGCTCCGCAGCCGATCGTCTCGGCGTAACCCGTTCTGCCGTCAGCCAGGGCATCCGGCGGTTGGAGGACGAATTCGCCACGACACTGGTGATGCGCACGACGCGGTCCGTGCATCTGACGGAAGCGGGCGAACGGCTGCGCGAGGCGCTGTCCAGGCCGATGTCAGACATCGAAGCTGCGCTCGAGGCGGTGTCGTCGGAGAACACGCCGCGCGGTCTGCTGCGGATTGCCGTCACGTCGATCGCCGAGCGGTTCCTGTCAGGGCCGCTTCTCGCCGCATTCGCCGCGTCGTACCCCGAGGTGACGATCGATGTCACGGTCACGGATGGCGAGTTCGATATCGTGGCGGCCGGCTATGACGCCGGCGTCAGGCTTGGAGATGTCATCGAGCAGGACATGATCGCCGTTCCACTGACCGGCAACCAGCGCGAAATGGCCGCTGCGGCACCCTCCTATCTTGCAGCCCATGGAGCGCCCGCGCATCCGCGCGAACTGGTCGCGCACAAATGCATCGGCTGGCGCCCGGCACCGAACGTCGCGCCATATCGCTGGGAATTCGAGGAGAACGGGGTTCCCTTCGACGTGGCCGTCGAGCCGCAGATCACGACCAACGACCTGCGCCTGATGCTGCGCACCGCGCTTGCGGGAGGCGGCATCACCTTCGCGCCGGAAGAGACCTTTCGGCCCTATGTGGAAAGGGGCGAACTCGTGCCATTGCTGGGCGAGTTCCTGCCGCCGTTTCCCGGTTTCTTTCTATACTTCCCGCAGCGCCGCAACATGGCGCCTAAGCTGCGCGCCTTGATCGAACATGTCAGGAACTGGAAATAAGCGCATCGATGAACGCCGCATGTGGCGCTGGAACCGGAACGCTACGCCGTCATGTGCCGCCGCCGTCCTCGTCTTCCGATCTCGCATTTTCCGCCAGCCCGAAGCTGAAACTGCAGTGGCAGTCGCCGCCCGCCAGCGTTGTCGAGCGCGTGCCGCTCCGGCGTCGCGCAGCTAGCGTGATCCCACGAGGTCGGGACCCAGGCAGTCGCGCAGTTCGTTGATCGTCGCCTCGATCCAGTCGTCGGTCATCATCTCCAGTGGTGCGTTGAAGGATACCGCGACATTCACCTCATAGGCGCCGCGCCGTGGCACGGGCAGGCCGATCCCGCCTTCTCCCGGCAGGTAGTAGCCCATGTTGATCGCGTAGCCGCGCGTGCGCGCCTGCGCCACGAGTTGAGCGATGAGAGCAGCGTCGACGTGCCTCAGCGCGGGATGGCGCTCGTAGCGTTCCGCATTGGCCCTGATGATGCCGGCGGCCGCGTCCTCGGCTAGCATCGACATCAGCGCGAGGCTGCCGGCGGCGACGCCCATCGGCACGCGCGCGCCCACGCCCATGGTGAACTGGCGCCGCGTCGAGCGGCTGACCATTTCGGCGCAAACGGCGTCCACGCCGGCCTGGACCATCAGGTAGACGGTGAAACCGGTGCGGCGGGCAAATTCGGTCATGCCGGGACGAATGAGCTGGATTTGGGGTTCCAGCCTTTCCTGCCGCCCGGCGATCATCGGGATGGCCGGGCCAAGCCGATAGTACCCGTAGCGCCCGGTGGGTTCGGCGAAGCCCTTGTGGAGGAGCGCGGCGAGGCTGCGATGAGCCGCCGACTTGGCCCCGCCGATCCTGCGCGCGATCTCCGACAGGCTCAACCCCTCCGGCCCGACCTCGCCCAGGACGAGCAGGATTTCCAGCGCACGCTCGGCATTGAGCGAAGATGCGTTCAAAGCCGCCATGAATGTGTCGAATGCTCCAATATTCTGATTATCAGAACAATATCATCGATTCCGTGCTGAATAAAGGAATATGTTGACAGGTCTGGTCAAACGCGTTTTCCTGAGACGGCAAATTCAAGTCTACGGACATCAGGGGGCGGGAGGCTGCGACGAGCCTTTCGATCCTGCGCCCCACAAGGGCGTGGGAGGGGACAGTCGTGCCTTCACCTGCTTTCCCATGACCTGCTTTGGTGCAAAGGGGACGAGCGGATGCTTCCATTTCTCATCAAGCGCCTCGGCTTTGCCATCCTGACCCTGTTCTGCGTGCTGACGCTGGTCTTCCTGATCGTGCGCATCCTGCCGGGTGACCCGGCGCTGGTGATCCTCGGCGACCAGGCGAGTCCGGCCAGCGTCGCGGCGCTGCGCGAGCGCCTGGGGCTCGACCAGCCGCTCCTCGTCCAGTACGGCCAGTTCCTGCTGCAGGCGATGCGGGGCGACCTCGGCAACTCGATGGTGACGGGGCGCCCGGTCTCGCAGGAAATCCTGACCGTGCTTCCCTATACGCTGGAGCTGACGATCGCCGCGCTGGCGCTGGGCGTGGCGCTTGGCGTGCCGGCCGGCGTCTGGGCCGCGGTGCGGCGCAACCGCCTTCCCGATTACGTCTTGCGCTTCATCTCGCTGCTCGGCCTGTCGCTGCCGGCCTTCGTCGCTGCGATCGTGCTCCTGATGGTGTTCGCCATCCAGCTCCGCTGGTTTCCCGTCATCAGCGCCGGCTCGGGCGAGACCATCGCCGACCGGCTGCGGCAGATGGCGCTGCCGACGCTGGCGCTGGCGCTCATCATGATGGCGTACATCACCCGCGTCACCCGCTCGGCCATGCTGGAGGTGCTGAACCAGGACTTCGTGCGCACCGCGCGCGCCAAGGGCGCGAGCCGGGCCGCCGTCGTCTGGAGCCACGCGCTCGGCAATTGCATGATCCCCATCACCACCGTCGTCGGGCTCTATCTCGGCATCCTGATCGGCAATTCGGTGCTGACGGAAATCGTCTTCTCACGCCCCGGCCTCGGCAAGCTGATCCTCACCGCGCTGACCCAACGCGACTACACGCTGCTGCAGGGCATGATCGTCGTCTACACGCTGATGGTCGTCGTCGTGAATCTGTTGACCGACCTGACCTATGGCCTCCTCGATCCGCGGGTTCAGTACAAATGACCGACACCACGCTTGCAAACGAGGTTCCGGCGAAACGGCAAAGCGGATTCCGCAGTTTCATCGGGCGGCTGAATCTCTCGACCTGGATCGGGCTGGCGATCGTCCTGGCACTGGTGGCGGCGGCGATATTCGCGCCGCAGCTCGCCACCCATGAACCGGCCCGCCAGAACATCATGGACCAGTTGATCCCGCCCGGTTCGCAATACCTGCTGGGCTCCGACCAGTTCGGGCGCGACATCTGGTCGAGGCTGCTCTACGGCGCGCGCTATTCTCTGACCATCGGGATGTTCGCCATCATGCTCGCGCTGGTGGTGGGCACGCTGATCGGCATGATCGCCGGCTATCTCGGCGGGCGCATCGACATCATCTTCATGCAGGTGATGGACGTGGTGCTGGCCTTCCCCTCGCTCATCCTCGGCCTTGCGCTGGTGGCACTGATGGGGGCGACGCTGACCAACATCATCATCGCCATCGCGTTCACCGCCACACCGGCCTTCGCGCGGATCGCACGCGCCGGCGTCATTGCCCAGCGCGACCGGGAATATGTGCAGGCCTGCCGGGCAATGGGTTTTTCGGGACCGCGCATCCTGTTTCGCCACATCACGCCGGCGATCCTGCCGGAGGTGATGGTCATGGCCTCGCTGTGGATGGCGACCGCCGTGCGCACCGAGGCGTCGCTCGCCTTCATCGGGCTGGGGCTCGCGCCACCCACGCCGACATGGGGCGGCATGGTGCGCGACGGCTTCGACAACATACTGAGTGCGTTCCATCTCGCGCTCGTCCCGAGCCTGGCGATCCTCGTTCTGGTGCTGGCGTTCAACCTGATCGGCGACGGCCTGCGCGATGCCATCGATCCCCGGCTGAAGGACGCTTCGTGATGGACCATAAGCCCGTCATTTCGGTTCGCAACCTGAGCATCTCCTTCGGCCGCAGCACGGTCGTGCACGACCTGAATTTCGACATTGCCTCCGGCAGTACGCTCGCCGTGGTCGGCGAGTCGGGCTCGGGCAAGAGCGTCACCTCGCTGGCGATCATGGGCCTCCTGCCCGAGCGGATCGGCCGGGCAACCGGTTCGATAACGCTCGAGGGCCGCGAATTGCTGGGACTGCCCGAGCCGCAGATGCGCAAGGTGCGCGGCGGCCACGTCAGCATGATCTTCCAGGAGCCGATGACCTCGCTCAACCCGGTGCAGCGCATCGGCGACCAGCTTGCCGAGGCGATCAGCATCCATCGCGGCCTGCGCGGCGCGGCGCTGAGCGCAGCGGTGGTTGAGATGCTGCGAAAGGTGCGCATCCCCGATCCCGAAACCCGCATGCGGCATTATCCGCACACGTTCTCGGGCGGCATGCGCCAGCGCGTCATGATCGCCATGGCGCTTGCCTGCAACCCGGCGCTGATCATCGCCGACGAGCCGACCACCGCGCTCGACGTGACGGTGCAGGCGCAGACGCTGGCCCTGCTGAAGGACCTGCAGCGCGAGACGGGTGCGGCGGTGCTGTTCATCACCCACGACATGGGCGTGGTGGCCGAGGTGGCGGATCATGTGCTGGTGATGCGCGCGGGCCGCGAAATCGAGAGCGGCACGGTGCACGAGGTCTTTTCCAATCCGCGTGATGCCTACACCCGCAGCCTGATCGAGGCCGCGCCGAGCCTGGTCGGCAAGCTCGCCGACACGGCGGTCGCCGCGCATCCGGTCGAGGGCGTGCCGGCGATGCCGGCAGGCGAAACGCCGGTGCTGGAGATCGAGGACCTGGCCGTGCGCTTCCCCGTCCACAGCGGCTTCTTCGGGCGGCTGACGGGTATGGTCCATGCGGTGGAGGACGTGTCCTTCGCCATCGGCAAGGGCGAGACGCTCGGGCTCGTGGGCGAATCGGGTTCCGGAAAGTCGACCATCGGCAAGGCGGTGATCAACCTGGCGCCGATCCATTCCGGCGCGGTCAAGGTGGCGGGCGAGCGCGTCGACTATGATGATCCGCAAAGCCTGGCGCGGATGCGCCGCGCCGTCCAGATGATCTTCCAGGACCCTTTCGGCTCGCTCAATTCGCGCCAGACCATCGGTTCCGCGATTGTCGAGCCGATGCACGTGCACGGGCTGGCGCGCGGCGCGGAGGCGGTCGAGAAAATGGAATGGCTGATGCAGCGCGTCGGCCTCGATCCGGCGCGCGCGGCCAGCCTGCCGCACGAGTTCTCCGGTGGGCAGCGCCAGCGCATCTGCATCGCGCGGGCGCTGGCCATGTCGCCGAAGCTCATCATAGCGGACGAGGCCGTGTCGGCACTCGACGTGACGATCAAGGGACAGATCATCGACCTGATGATCGATCTCCAGGAGGAGTTCGGCGTCTCCTACCTGTTCATCAGCCATGACATGGCGGCCGTGGAGCGCATCTGCGATCGGGTCGCGGTGATGTATTTCGGCAAAATCGTCGAGATCGGCGCGCGCGACGACGTGATCGGCCGGCCCGGACACGACTACACGCAACGTCTGTTGTCGGCGATCCCGATCACCCATCCCGACCAGCGCGGCACCAGGGCCGTTCCGCCGGCCGGCGGTGACGGCCCGCCACGCAGCCCGATCAAACCGCTCGACCATCACCCGTCACCGGCGCGTTGGAGCATGGCCTCGCAAGGCCATTTCATTCGCTACGCCGGCTGAACGCAGCAGCAAAGAGGACCCCGCCTGCATGCATGCAATAGAAGAACTCGCCGGCTTCGTCGCCGGCCATCGCGAAGGAACGTTGCCGAAGCCGGCGCGTGAGACCGCCGCCTTGCTGGTCACCGACCTGATCGCGGCGACAGCGGCGGGGCTGAACTCGACGCTGGCTGCGTCCGCCCGGGCAGCGGCGGCCGAGCTCTACGGTTCGGGCGCCGCACGTGTCTGGCTGACCGGACACTCGCTGAGCATCGCGGGCGCCGCCATGGCCAATGCGGCAGCCGCCAGCGCGCTCGACATTGACGACGGCCATCGCGGCGCGGCGGGCCATGCCGGCGCCGGTGTCGTGCCCGCCGCGCTCGCGGTCGGGCAGGCCATCGGCGCGCCGGACGAGCGTATCCTCGACGCGATCGCGCTGGGCTACGACATCGCCCTGCGGGTGGCGACGTCCCGTCCCACGGCAATCATAGAAACCTATTCCAGCGGCCGTTGGGTCGGTTACGGCGCCGCCGCGGCCGCGGGACGCCTGCTCGGGCTCGATGCCGGCCAGATGGCCCACGCACTGGCGATCGCCGGAGCCGAGGGGCCGATCAGTTTCCCGACCGGAAGCTCGCTCTATCAGGGCAGCACGGTGAAGGAAGTGATCCCGCCCGCCGTTGTCGCGGGCCTGACCGGTGCCTTTCGCGCCCGCGCGGGAGCAAACGGACCGCTCGACCTCCTGGACGACGATGGCCGCCATGTACGCGCTGTGCTCACGGGTGGGCTGGGTGAAACGTGGTGGCTTCAGCAATGCTACCTGAAGCCCTATGCCTGCTGCCGCTACATGCACGCCGCGATCGATGCGATCGTGGAGCTGCGTGACTTCGGCAAGCCGGTCTCGAAGTTGCGCATCGAGACCTTTCCGCAGGGCTTGCGCCTGTCCAATGCACGGGCGCCGAAGACGCTGGAGGGCGGGCAGTACAGCTTCTATTTCAGTTGTGCGCTCGCAGCGCTGCACGGCGCGGAGGCGCTGCAGCCGGTCGATCCCGCGCGGCTCGCGGACGCCGAGGTGCTCGAACTTGCCGCCCGCATCGAACTTGCCGCGCATGAGGACTTCGCCGCTTCATTCCCCGTCGGCACGCCGTGCCGGGTTATTCTCGACCAGGGCGACGGGCCACAGAGCCTGACCGTGCCGCACCCGCTGGGAGACGTCGCCAACCCGATGTCGCGGGCGCAGGTCACCGAGAAATTCCGCCGCATCGCCGCCGGCAGCATGGGCCCCGACTGGCAGGACAACGTCCTGGCTGCGCTGGACGGGTTGCTCGACCAGGGGTTCGGCCCGCTCTTTGCTGCGCTGGCCGCGCCACGACTGATCCTTGCAGCAGAATAAAGCCGATAACCAATGGAGGTAGGAACAATGATACGCAAGATTTCCGGAACTGTCGTCATGACCGCGCTGCTCGCCGGCGTCGCACTCGCGCCGCTGCCGGCCCATGCGGCGAAGACGGAGCTGAACCTCGGCGCGGCCGCCGCGGACATCGGCTCGCTGGACCCGCATTATGCCGCCAGCACCACCGACCGCACGCTTGTCGCGTGGATCTATGGCGGGCTGGTGCGTTTCGCTCCCGGCACCACCGACCCGGCACAGATCGAACCTGACCTAGCCGAGAGCTGGGAAGTCAGCGACGACAATCTCGTCTGGACGTTCAAGCTGCGCGAAGGCGTGCAGTGGCATCACGGCTATGGCGAGGTCACGGCGGAAGATGTGGTGTTCAGCCTGGAAAAGTCGGCGGATTCCGACCGCTCGGCCTTCGCCAGCGACTATAGCGCCTTTGAAAAGGTCGAGGCGGTCGACCCCTACACGGTGCGCATCACGCTGAAGAACGTGATCCCGAGCGTGCTCGGACCGCTGGCGAACTATGCCGGAGGGTTCATCATCAGCAAGAAGGCCTACGAGGAGCGCGGCGACGAATTCTCCCGCCGGCCGGTCGGCTTCGGCCCGTTCCAGCTCGATTCGATCGAACCCGGCGTGGCGGTGCATTTTACGGCGCATGCCGATTATTTCCGAGGCGCGCCAAAGCTGTCGAAGGTCACCTATCGCTTCCTGAACGCGGCCGCTGCGCGCGATCTGGCCTTCGTGGCCGGCGAGGTGGACGCCGCCACCGGGCTCGCCGACCAGCGCTGGCTGCAGCGCACGCTCGCCACGGAGGGTTCGACCGTGGACATCTTCGATCCGGCAGAACTGACCGTACTGCACATCAACACCAAGAAGGAGCCGTTCGACGACATCCGCGTGCGCCAGGCACTGGCCTACGCAATGGATCCCAGCCGCATTGCCCAGTATCGCGGCCCCGAGTTCACCCGCGTCGGCGAATCGGTGATCCCGTCGAACAATCTCGGCTACACCGAGGACAACGGCCTGCCCTCGTTCGATGCCGAAAAGGCCAAGGCACTGCTGGCAGAGGCTGGCTATCCCGACGGGCTGACCGTCAAGATGATCTCGAGCCAGCTTCCCAGCTACGAGTCCTCCAACCAGATCCTCCAGGCACAGCTCGAGGAGGCGGGCTTCACGCTGGAGCTGGAGCCGGTCGAGCATGCGACGTGGCACCAGATGATCCGCCAGGACCTGAGCCCGCTGGTCACCTACGGCGCCGCGCGCTTCCCGGTGGCGGACGTCTACCTGACCCAGTTCTTCCACTCCAACAGCATCATCGGCACACCGACGGCGGTGACCAATTTCAGCCATTGCGACGTGGCTGACGCGCAGATCGAGGCTGCCAGGGTCGAGACCGATCCTGAAAAGCAGATCGCGTTGTGGGAGGAAGCGCAGCGCCTGATCATCGAGGAGGTCTGCGGCATACCGATGACCGAGACGGCGCAGGTCTGGGCACGCAAGGAGAACCTCGACTGGGGCTTCGAGCTGAAGGGGTCCATGTCGCTGGGACCGCTCGTCACCGAACTCACCCACTTCACCGAATAACCGGACCGGGGCCGTGGCGATCGTTTTTCGCCACGGCCTCCTTCCGCCAGATGGCGACCATGTCCAGACAGACCTTTCCGAGCTATTCCAATATCTGCGGCTGGAACGCGATGCTGCCGCCGCGAACGCCCCGCCCCGCACTCTCTGACGACCTGACCGTGGACTATGCGGTGGTCGGCGCCGGCTTCACCGGCCTCGCCGCCGCCCGCCGGCTGAGCGAACTCGACCCGCAGGCACGCATCGCCGTGCTGGAGGCAACGACGGTGGGCGAGGGGGCGTCGGCACGCAATTCCGGCTTCACCGGTTCCGACGTGCTGCCACGCACGGCGACCCTGCAGGGCGCGGAGAAGGCGCGCCTTCAGACCGCGCTGATGCGCGGCGCCTTCGACTGGCTGACCGGCCTCATCCAGGAACACCGCATCGACTGCGACATGCAGAAGGTCGGTTCGATACGCGCTGCCGCCACGCCGGCCGGCGAGGCCTCGCTGCGCAAGGTGGTCGAGGTCGCGCAGGTCAACGGCATCAAGCACGCGGTGCTCGATCGCGCCGCGATCGGTGAGCGCATCGGCTCCGACTATTACAGGTTCGGCATCCATCTCAACGACACCTACCTGCTTCAGCCGGCCGCGCTGATCCGGGGCCTGGCTGACGCGCTGCCTGAAAGCGTCGCGCTTCACGAGAACACGCCGGTGCAGCAGATTGCGCGCAGCGGCGATGGGTGGGAACTCGCCACCGAAGGCGGGCACGTGCGGGCGCGCTGCGTGGTGCTGGCCAATAACGGCTTCATCCGCAAGTTCGGCTATCTGACGCTGCGCATGGCGACGATCTATACCTATGCCGCCGTCACCGCGCCGGTGCCCGATGCAGACCTGCCGCATCTGGGCGCGATGCCTGCGTGGGGTCTGCTTCCCTCGCACCGGCTGGGCACCACGTTGCGCCGGATAGGGCGCGACCGGATCATGGTGCGCTCGCTCTACGCGCATGAGAACCAGGTCGAGCAGGAGACGGCCGCAGCCAAGCTTCGAGACCGTTTCGAGCGCCGCTGGCCGGGTCTGCGTCATGTCAAGTTCGAGTATCTGTGGGGTGGCGCCACGGCTTTCACCATGAACGGGGCCCCCTGGTGGGGAAAGCTCGATGACGGGCTCTACGCGTCCGGCGGCTGCAACGGCTCCGGTATCGCCAAGGGGACCATGCTTGGCGGCCGCCTGGCCGAACTGATCCGCGGTGTCGGCGATCCGGCGGAGGTGATCGACGCCATGGGCGTGGCAAGCCGCATCGCGCCCGAACCGTTCCGCAGCATCGGCTTTCGTGTCATCTCGGCGCTGGAAAGCCGCAGGGCCGGCCTCGAAGCCTGACCGGGCACAAGAAGGGATCATCCATGAAGATCGAACGATTCGACGTCAACGCGCGCCGCAGCCGGCTCGTGAAATACAACGGCGTCGCCTACCTGTCGGGACAGTTCTCCGACAATGCCGGCGACGTGGCGACCCAGACGCGCGAGACGCTCGCCAAGATAGACGACCTTCTGGCGCGCGCGGGAACCGACAAGTCGCGCCTGCTCACCGCCGAGGTCTGGATCACGACGATGGCCGACTTCGCCGCGATGGACGCGGTGTGGAACGAATGGGTCTCTCCCGGCAACCCACCCACGCGCTGCTGCTGCGCCGTCGAACTGGGCGACCCGGACATGCGCGTCGAGATCATGGTCTCGGCCGCGCTTGGCGATATCGACGAGGTGCCGTTGGAGGACCGATGATATCGGGCGCCGCGGGGCGACCGCCGGTCAGGCCGGCGCTATTGCCGCCGAGGCGCCGCCATCGACAACCAGCGTCTCGCCGGTCATGAACGTGTTGGCGTCTGAAAGAAGGAACATCACGGCTTCCGCGACTTCTTCCACGCGCGCGACGCGCCCGAGGGGCGTGGCGCGGTTCCAGAGCTGGCGCGAGGGCGCGCTGTCGCCTTCCTGAAGCCCGGCGGTGACCGGGCCGGGGGCAACCGCGTTGGCGAGGATGCCGTGCGGCGCCAGTTCGATCGCCATGGCCCGGGTAAGCGCCAGGATCGCGCCCTTGGAGGCGGCATAGGCGGACCGTCCATGGCTGGTGCGCAGGCCATGCACCGAGGCGATGTTCACGAGCCGCCCGCCGGAGGCGTTCGCCACCATCACACGCGCCGCCGCCTGCATGGCGAGGAAGCCGCCGACAATATTGACGGCCGTCACCGCGTGGAGGTCATCCGCCGTCACGTCGAGAAAACCGCCGCGCCGGATGATGCCCGTGGCGTTGACACAGGCGTCGAGGCGGCCGGCGCCCGCGACGTGCCCGAAGGCGTCGTCGATGCTGTCTGGAGAGGTGACGTCGCAAGCGACGAAGCGCGCGCCCGAGGTGCCATGGCGCTTCTCGACGTCGTCGCGTCTGGCGGGAAGATCGAGCAGGAACACCTGGTCGCCGCGTTCGATCAGCCGTTCCGCGATATGCTGCCCGATGCCGCCTCCCGCGCCAAGCACCACCGAAACGCGCATATCATCCCCCGAAATGTATTATAATCCGATTGATCCTTATATGCGCGACGCTATAGTCGCAAGCAACCGCAGCCCACTGGCAGTGGTGCGTTGCTTGAGGAAGGCCCGGGGGAGACCGCGCCTGCGGCGGGATGGAGGGCAAGGTGATCGGAGGCGGCGCGGAAGCGATGCGGCATGGGCCGGGCGCGGGCCCGGTCGTGCAACATCTGGTCGACGACCTCCGCCGCGCGATCTCGCTCGGGGAATTCCGTCCCAGCCGCAAGCTCAAGATCGAGGAACTGCGCCGGCACTTCGGCGTCAGCGCCATTTCCGTGCGCGAGGCGCTGTCGATCCTGACGGGCGAAGGCTATGTCAGCGCCTTCCCGCAACGCGGGTTCTTCGTCAGCGCCTACTCGCTCGAAACCCTGCGCGACATGACGCGGGTTCGCGGCGAGATGGAAAGTGTCGGGCTTCGCTGGTCTATGCGCAACGCCACCCGGGACTGGCGGGCCACGGTTGCCGGGGCCTATCACGCGCTCAACGAGGCCGAAAAGCTGGTCCGCGAGGACCGCGCCGTGCATGGCGTGGAATGGGACAGTCGAAACAGGGATTTTCACCTGGCCTTGTGCGCGGGATGCGGGTCGCCGACGCTTCTGGAACAGGTTCAGTCATTTTACGATCTGACGCGGCGCTACCGTCTGGCGTCCTTGACGGACACCGGCACGCCACGCGCGGATTCGATGCGTGAGCATCAAGAGATCTTCAGTCTGGTGCTGGAGGGGGAGGCCGAGAAGGCCGAGGAGACCCTGAGACAGCACATCTGGAGGGCAACCAGCGATATCTGAACCGCGGATTTCGCCAAAGCAACAAAGGGAGGATCGGAAATGTTCCACTTCAAATCCATCATGCTCGCATCGGCGGTATCCGTCGCCGCCGCCATTGCAGGCATCCAGGGTGCCGACGCGCAGACGCGCGTCACCTACAAGTCGGCAGCCTCGGGAACGGCGTATTACCAGATGGGCGTCGAGCTCTCGGAAGCGATCCGCAGCGGCACGTCCGACGCCGTCGTGCTGACGCTCGAGGAAAGCCAGGGGTCGGTCCAGAACGTCCTGGAGGTGTCGGTCAGGCAGGGCAACTACGTGTTTACCACGCCGCCCGGGCTGGTGCGCCAGTCGCAGGCGGGCGAGGGTCCGTTCGCGGACCGGCCGAGCGAACGATACGCCGAGATCCGCGGCCTTTTCCCGATTCCCGCGATCACCATGCACATCGTGGTCGGCGGCGACGAGGGCGTCATCGGCCTCGACGACCTGGAAGGCAAGCGCATTCTCATCGGGCGCGGCAGCTTCGGCGCAACGGAGGCGCAGCGCTACATCGACCTGTTCGAAATGGGAGACCGGATCACGATCGCCAACGCGGAAATCGGCAGTGGACCGGACGCGCTCAAGAACGGCCAGATCGACGGTTTCGTCACGGCCAGTTCCTTCCCCACGCCGAACGTCATCGAAACGGCCGCCGGCATGCCGATCAGCCTCGTCTCCTTCACCGACGAGCAGATCGAGGCGACGGGCGCCGCGCGCCAGACCATTCCCGCCGGGACCTATCCGGGCATCGACGAAGACGTGCAGACGACCTCGCTACCCGTCATCGCCTATACCACCACGGACATGGATGACGACACGGCATACCAGATCACCAAGACATTCTGGGAGCGTCGTGACGCGCTGGCACAGAACACGCCCTGGTGGGGTGGCATCGTGCCGGAGATGGTGGGCAACATTGCCGGAAAGATCCACCCCGGAGCCATCCGCTACTACGACGAGGCCGGGTTCGACATTCCAGACGAACTCCGCTGAGGCCTGCCGTCGCTGCCCCGTCAGCGGGGCGGCGACTGTGCCGATCACCGCGCGTGGCGCCGCTCACAAAGACTTTGCCGGTACATCATGTCGATGCCAATCGAAAACGCGGCTCCGCCGCAGGAAGCGCGCGCCAACATCCATATTGGCTGGGTGACGCTGGGCGCCATTTCTGTGGTCTTCCATCTCGGCCTGATCTTCTACGGTCTGACGCCGGCGCTGATCAGCCGTCCGATCCACATGGCGCTGACGCTGCCTTGGATCCTCGTCTTTGCCGCCAAGGGTCGGGTGCAGCGCGTCAGCGGTTGGGTCCTGACCGTGCTCGGCGTTGCGGCATGCGGCTGGATCGCGCTCAACGAAGAGCATCTCGCCAACCAGTACGGCTTCATCAGCGACAATTTCCAGATGGTCATCTCGGTTTTCCTGATCGTGCTGGCGCTCGAAACAGCGCGTCGGGCCATCGGGTGGCCCTTGCCGCTGGTGGCGGCGGCCGCTCTGGTCTACGCGGTCTTCGGCGACCGCATCCCCGGCGAGTTCGGACATCCCGGGCTGCCGATGCAGACATTCGTCGGGACGTTGACGATTGCCGAGGGCGGACTGTGGGGCTCGCTCACCGGTGTCAGCGTCGGCGTCGTGGCGATTTTCGTCATATTGGGCGCGATGCTGAACGCCGGTGAAGCTGGGCAGGGGTTCATGAACCTCGCCAGCGCCGTTGCCGGACGTCTCACCGGTGGCGCGGCCAAGGTCGCTGTGCTTTCCTCGGCGCTGTTCGGATCGATTTCCGGCTCGGCCTCCGCCAACGTGGCATCGACCGGCGCCATCACCATTCCAACGATGATCCGCCTGCGCTACCCACGCTCGTTTGCCGGCGCGGTCGAGGCGGTCGCCTCTTCCGGCGGCCAGATCATGCCGCCCCTGATGGGCGCGGGCGCGTTCGTGATGGTGGAACTGACCGGCACGCCCTATTCCCAGATCATTATGGCGGCGATCCTGCCTTCGATTCTGTATTTCACAACCGTATGGATCGGCATCGACGCCTATGCGACGCGCTACGACCTGAAGCCGCTGGATGCCAGCCAGCAGCCGGGCGGGCGGGAAGTCTTCATCACCTCGATGTTCTTTGCGGTTCCGTTCGTGATCCTGCTCGAACGCATGTTCCATGGCGGGTTCACGCCACAATATTCCGCCAGCATCGCCATCCTCGCGGCCGCCCTGCTGCTGTTCGTGAATGCGCGCCTCGAATTCTCGCTTCGCGGGTTTGCCGTCCGCCTAGCCGACGCGCTGGTCAATTCGGGAAAGCAGATCGCGCTGATCGGGTCGATCATCATCTGCGCCTCGCTGGTCATTGGCGTTCTCGCCATGACCGGGCTGGGGGTGAAGGTCACCTCCCTGATCCTGTCGGTATCCCGCGACGCCCTGTGGCCGGCGCTCGTGCTGACCGCGATCGCCTGCCTGATCCTCGGCATGGAAGTTCCCACGACCGCCGCCTACGTCATCTGCGTGTCGGTGGCCGGACCCGCGCTGACGGCGCTGGGGCTCGAGCCGTTGCTCGCGCATCTCTTCGTGTTCTGGTTCGCGCTGATTTCGACCATCACGCCGCCGGTATGCGGCGCCGTCTTCATCGCCGCGGGCATGGCCGAGGAGAACTGGCTGAAAGTGGCGCTGACGGCGATGGCGCTGGGCATCGGCCTCTACATCATTCCGCTGGCCATGGTCGCCAATCCGGACATCATCCGCCTTTCCACCGAACCGGCTGCAGCCCTGATCGATTCCGCGAAGATCGCGATCGGGCTGGCGGCGGTGTCCTATGGCGTTCTGTCGAAACTCGCTCCGGCTCTGCGCGTGGGACTCATCCTGGCCGGGTTGGGGGCTATTTTCCTGATCTGACGCCGGCGAACAGACGGACGGCGGGCGCTTCCGGGTCGAGCACGAAATCCTCCGTCAGCGGTTCTCGCCCGAACAGGACCCATGCATCGAGCGCGGCGCCGAGTTCGCGATCAACGCGCAGCCGATCGGGATATCGAGCGGCAACATCCAATGCGGCGATGCCAGAATCGTAACGGCCGGCGAGAAGCCCCTCAGCCACCGCAACGATCGTCGGTTCCTCGACCTGCGTCGGCCAAGGGGACAGGTCGGTGTAGTGTCGCGTGGCCGGCTGCAGGCCGATCGACCCTGGCACCGTGACCTCCGTTCGGCTGAGGATTGCAAGCGGCCTGCTCCTGGCGATGAAGGTGTCGACGATGAACGCGCGACCCATCGTCCTGCTGACCCACTCGCTGTGCGAAGCATGTGCCGAGACCTGCAGCACATAGTCGACCGACCCGTCCAGCAGCGCGGCGAACGCCGCCGAGAAATCGCCGAACAGGCATTGCTGCCCATCGGCCAATCCGCGCCGGACGAGATAGTGCGACAGGATCAGTGCATGGTTGCTCTGGGAAGGCCCCAGCGTGCCGAAGATGGGATGCCGTTGGTCTGGTGTTTGGCTTGCCATGACATGCTCGGGCTTGTTTCCGGAAACGCCTCGCGTTGCCTACTCCATCATGTTGCGCGGGCGACGGACTCGCGTGAGAGCTGGCCGAGCTGGTGCAACAGGGCGCTGCCGGTACGGATGCCGTCGATAAAGCGTACGATCTCGAGATTCTCGTTGGGAGCGTGGTTTGCCTCGTCGGCATTGGCGTAAGGCACGACGAAGGACGGTATGCCAAGGATCTTCGTGAAGACGTAGTCGGGCAGGCTGCCGCCGGCGCTGGGATAGAGCAGCGGCTCCGTCCCGCGCGCGTCGACGATGGCCTTGCGGATCGGCGTGGCGAATGGCTGGTCGATCGGCGTCTTCGACGGCAGCATGCCGTGCCCGGGCACGAATTCGACGTCCGGCGCGTGGCGCTCGACATGGGCTGCGACCTTGTCGAGCACATAGTCGGGTGTCAGCGGCTCGACCAGGCGAATGTCGCATTTGGCGAAAGCCTCGCAGGGTAGCACCGTCTTCGACCCCGGCCCGCCATAGCCGCCATGCAGGCCATTGATCGTCAGCGTGGGATGAAACATCAGGCGCTCGTAGTAGCCGCGCTCGCGGGGTTCGTCGAACGCCGCCAGGCCGAGCTTGGCCTTGACGCCCTCGATGTCGACCGGAAGGTTGGCGACGGCGTCGCTTTCATAGTTCGTCGCGGCGATGACGGGCTCGTTGATGCCCTCGATGGTGATCTCGCCTTGCGGGGTTTTCATCGTGGCAAGCAGGTTGACGAGCTTCCAGATCGCGTTGGGAACCACGCCGCCGAAATTGCCGGAATGCACGTCCCGGTTCGCGGTCTTTGCCCGCAACTCGAACGTGGCGATGCCGCGAACGCCGAAATGGATGACCGGCGCGCCGGATTCATGCAGGGTGCCGTCCGAGGTGATCACCAGATCGGCCTTGAGGCGATCCGCGTGCTCGCGCACGAAGTCGGCGATCTGCGGGCTGCCGATTTCCTCCTCGCCCTCAAGCAGGAAGATGACGTTGCACGGCAGTTCGCCATGCACGGCAAGGTGCGACTCCAAGGCGAGGAGTTGGGCGAAGTGCTGGCCCTTGTTGTCGCCGATGCCGCGCGCATAGATGCGGCCGTTGCGGATGGTCGGCTCGAAGGGCGGGCTGTCCCACAGCTCCAGCGGGTCCGGCGGCTGGACGTCGTAGTGGCCGTAGAGCAGCACGGTCGGCTTGTCGGGCGACACGTCGCGCCGGCCCAGCACCATGGGATGGTTCTTCGTCGCCACGGTCTCGGCCTCCATGCCGAGCCCCTTGAGGATATCCACCAGCATGGCGGCGACTTCGCCGATGCCGACATTGTGGGCGCTGATGGACGGATGCCGGACATAGTCCATCACCCGGGTGATGAAAGAGTCGCGGTTTGCCTCGACATGGTCGAAAACGCGCTGGAGGCGTTCGTCTATTGTGCTCATTGCACCGGCCCTTCTGCTTTAGTCAGGAGCATGGCTCCATTCTCCGCGACATAGCCGTTCCATCCCGGCGCGACCAGCGTCGTCGTATCGAGCTGCGTCACGATCATCGGCCCCTTGAAGCGGGCACCGGCGCCGAACGCGCTTCGTTCGTAGAGCGGAACCTGCTGGACGCCGGTGGCGAACGCAACCGGCGCGTGATCATAGGGTTGCGGCACCGCCGAGACCGCCAAGGCGATCTGCGGCGGCTGTACCGTGACACCCGTCGCTTCCACGCGCAACGTCACCACCTCGATCGTGGTCTCCATGGCGAAGCCGTAAAGCTCCTTGTGGCGGGCGGCGAAATTGGCCTCCACCGCTTCGCTGGATCCCGCCCACGGGATTGAAATCTCACCGCCCTGGCCATGATAGCGCAGCAGGGCGACGCGGGAGATGCGCCTGTCCTGGTCGCCAACGCCTTCGGCCGCCAGCCATCCGTCGGCCTGCGCTTCCAGTTCATCGAAGACGGCTGCTGCAGCATCCATGTCCACGACGCCAGCGCGAGGGAGCGTACGGCTGAACTCGGCGCGCAGATCCGCGAAAAGCAGACCGTCTGCACACAGGATGCCTGGAGCCGGGGAGATCATGACGCTCGACATGCCAAGCAGTTCGGCCAGCGCGCAGCCATGCAGCGGACCGGCGCCGCCGAAAGGCATCAAGGTGAATTTTCGAGGATCATGGCCGCGCTCGACGGACACGACACGGACTGCCCCGACCATGTTGTTGTCCACGATGGCCAGCATGCCGCGTGCGGCCTCTTCGACCGACAGGCCGAGTGGCCGGGCGACTTTGCCCTCGATCGCGGTGCGGGAGGCCTCGACGTCCAGTTCCATGCGGCCGCCGAGCAGCCGCGATGGCAGGTGACCGAGCGCGACATGCGCATCCGTCACCGTCGGTTCGGTTCCACCGTGTCCGTAGCAGGCAGGGCCTGGCCGCGCACCGGCACTTTGCGGACCGACGGAGAGCGTGGAATGCTCGATCCTGGCGATGGAGCCGCCGCCGGCCCCGATGGTGACCATGTCGACCATGGGAAGCGGAAGGGGCCACTCGCCCACCTTGCCCTGCTGGGTGAGGCCGATACGTCCATCCTTGATGAGACAGATGTCGGCGCTGGTGCCGCCGATATCGACAGTGATGATGTCGGCTATGCCGCAGGCAGCGGCGACAGCGCGCGCGCCGACCACGCCGGCGGCAGGGCCGGACAACGCCGTCAGGGCAGGAGCCTGGCGGATGGCGGCTGCTCCCGCCACGCCGCCGTTCGACTGCATCAACAGCAGCGGCGCTTTCACCTTCTCGTCCGCCAGACGCTGTTCCAGCCTCTCGACATAGGTGGTGACGCCGGGCATGACGGAGGCGTTGAGAACCGTGGTCATCGATCGTTCGAACTCGCGGGCAACGGGAAGCACGTCCGTCGAAATCGTCACGGCGACGCCCGGCAGCTCGGCGCGCAGGATCTCCGCTACGCGTCGCTCATGGGCGGGATTGGCGAATGCATGAAGCAGGCAGACGCCGACGGCCTCGACCTGCATATCGCGGATGGCGGCGGCGGCGGCGAGCACGCTCGTCTCGTCGAGCGGCAATGTCACCTCGCCGCCCGCAATGATGCGCTCGTCTATTTCCACGATGCGCGAGGCGGGCACCGGACGCTCCGGCTTCACCCAGGTGTAGAAATTCGAGTGACGTGGAATATCCTGGCGGCCGATTGCCAGCACATGCCGGAATCCCCTCGTGGTGACGAGCGCCGAACGCGCGCCCTTGTCCTCCAGGATCATGTTGGTGGCGACGGTGGTGCCGTGAAGCACCTGCGTCAGGGCGGAGGCCGGCATTCCAGCGTCGGAGAGCGCAAGCCTGATCCCGTTCAGGAATGCTTCGGATGGGTCCGACGGTATGCTCGGCGTCTTGGCCCTCCAGACGCGTCCGGTAACCCGGTCAAGCAGCGATATGTCGGTGAAGGTGCCGCCGATGTCGACGGCGATCGAGAGTGACTCAGGCGAGGGCATCGACATACTCCTGGCGATGGAAACGGCGAACTGCGGGACGTGAGGATCGATGCGCCGTCGTGGCGGCCTCGTCGATGCGGTTGCCGTCGAAGACGACGCCGTAGTGACGCTCGGCCGCCTCGCGGCTGACGAAGCCGCCAAGCACATCTTCGAGAACGGCATCGAGGGCGCGATCGTAGGGGTGGCCATGTCCGCCGCCTCCGCCCGTCGCGACGCGAAGGATGTCGCCGCGAACCAGCCTGTTGCCGTCCGACAGCGGTTTGAGAACACGTTCGCGGTCGGTGCCGGGATTGACGATGGCGCGGCCGATGCCGCCCGACATGCCGCCATCGAAGCCCCAGGGGGGATTCGAAACGCCGGAAATGCGCAGCGACAGCATGACGTCCTCCGCCATGATCTCGTAGTCGCGCAGGATGCCGCAGCCGCCACGGAACCGTCCGGGGCCGCCGGAATCTTCCGCGATGCCGTAGGCGCGCAGCCGCACGGGGTATCCGGCCTCGAGAAATTCTACCGGATAGTTCTCCTGGGCGACGAAATAGACGGCGTCGATGCCGTCGGAATCCGGCCGTGCGCCATACCCGACGCCGATGCCGTCACCGAGCAGGAAGCGTTCGAGCCCACCGGTTTCGGTGCGGAACGTGCCGCGAAACGTGGCCACGACATAGGAGGAGTTGCCTGCCGCGGCATTGCCCCCGGCAGCGTTGATGAGGCCGGTCACCGAGGAGAAGACGCGCATCATGGTCAGGCCGCGCATGCCCAGCGCGGCTGGAAATTTTGGCAGCAGGATCGAGCCTTCGCGCAACCGCACCTCATCGATCGCATTGGGGCCGCCGGCATTGTTTATCTGCGAGGAATCGCCGCCGAGATAGTAGAGGCCGAGCGCGATGCCGGGCACGCCGACATTCATCAGATAGTTGATGGGCCCCACCGCCTGGTCGTCGGATTCGGTGGCGTCGAAGATGAACCGGTCCTCGCCGTCGCCGCCCCGCTCACGCGTCATGGCAAAGCGCAGCTTGAACGGTCCGTTGCCATGACCGTCGCCGTCAATCGAATCCGTGAAGCGGTGTGTGCCGTAGTCGAAGCTCTCCGCCAGCCGCTTGCGCACGAGGTTGCGCGTGCGCGCCAGCAATTGGGCGAATGCGTCCGAGACCACCTCGACGCCGAAACGCTCCATGATTTCGCGGACGCGACGCACGCCGAGCTCGACGCTTGCCATCAGCGCGCGCATGTCGCCTTCGCTTTCATCGGGAAAGCGCGAATTGCGGTGGAAGATTTCGAGCGCGGCCTGATTGAGCCTGCCGCCTTCGCTCAGGCGCGTCACCGGAATGATGATGCCTTCCTGGAAATTGTCCGTGGCGTCCGGGCTGATGGAGCCCGGGCGAATGCCGCCAATGTCGGCGAAGTGGGCCCAGCACATGACGAAGGCGCATCGCTTTCCGTCATGGAAGACCGGCGCGAGCAGCACCTGATCATTTGAGTGCGAGACGGCGCCGCGCGAGCCGTAGCAGTCACTGTACCAGAAGAGGTCGCCCGGCTTCATCTCGTCGACGGGATATTTCTCGAAGACGGGAGTCGTCATGTCACCGAAAAGCGGCACGTTGGAGCCGACCGCCATGACGCCGTCGGCATCGAAGAGGGCGGTGAAGAAGTCCTTCTTCTCGCGAATGCCGGCAGAAATGGCTGTACGCTCCAGCAGCGCTTCCATCTCGGCCCGCGCGGCCGCGATGGCGCCGCGGACGATCTCCAGGGAGATCGGGTCGCAGACAACCCTGGTTGACGTTTCCACGGGCGATAGATGCATCGGTTTTCCTTCGTGTCGGCAATGTCAAACGAGGTGGCAGGCCACGCGACGCGTGCCCACCGACCTGAGTTCGGGCGCCGCAGTGGCGCATAATTCGATCGCCCTGGGGCAGCGGTCGCGAAAGACGCAGCCGGAGGGTGGATTGCGGGAGTCGGGAGCACCGCGCCCGATCGGAAGAGGCGCGTGGCTCTGGTCGGGATGTGGCACGGGCACAGCGGCGACCAGCGCCTGCGCATACGGATGGAGCGGGTCGTGGACGATGTCCTCGGTCGGACCATCCTCCATGATCTTTCCCAGATACATGACGATCGTGCGCTCGCAGACATAGCGCACCAGTGCGAGATCGTGGCTGATGTATATCGCGGTTAGGCCGAGGCGATCGCGCACGTCGCGGAAGACGTTCAGAACGCCGGCCCGCACCGAGACGTCGAGCATCGAAACGGGTTCGTCCGCAACGACGAAGTCGGGTTCCAGGATCAGGGCGCGTGCCATGACGATGCGCTGCAACTGACCACCCGAAAGCTGATGCGGGTAGCGGTCGAGGAACTGGCGTGGCTCCGGCAGCCTGACAAGTTCGAGTGCGCTGATGATCCGCTCTTCGCGCTCCGAGGCCGGTATGCGGGCGTTCTCCAGCGGCTCGGCCAGGATGGCCCGGATCGAAAGCCGCGGATTGACGGCGTCGAACGGGTTCTGGAAGATCAGCTGCGCGCGTGCTCGATAGCGCTTCAGCCCGGCGCCCTTGAGGGTCTGGATATCCTCGCCGTCGAAGAGCAATTCTCCCGACGTTGCGGTTTCCAGCCGCAAGAGCATCCGGCCCATCGACGTCTTGCCGCATCCCGATTCGCCCAGCAGGCCGACGCTTTCGCCGCGCCCGATGGTGAACGAGACCCCGTCGACGGCCTTCACCAGTGTCGAGCGTCCGCCCAGCGATGCCAGGGCGCCGCCGACCTTGTAGTGGAGCCGGGCGTCACGCACATCGACGAGCGGCTGTCCCGCAATGGTAGAGCGGATGCTCATGCAGGCACCATCCAGGTCTCTGCCTTTTCGGCGATCTGCCGCAGAGCGCCTGCCTCGTCTGCGCGATGGCATGCAGCAAGGTGCGATGTGGTGACGTTCACCGGCGGCGGCACGACGCTTTTGCACATGTCCATGACAAAGGGGCAGCGCGGGGCGAAGCGGCAACCGGGAGGCGGCGAAGCGAGGTTGGGCGGAGCGCCCTCGATCGGGGTCAGCACGCCCGACGCGGCGCCCTTCAAATCCGGAAAGGCATTGCGCAGGCCCATCGTATAGGGGTGGGCGGGTTGCAGCAGGGCATCGCGGGTGGTGGCCTGCTCCGCGACGCGGCCGGCATACATGACGACTGTCCGGTCGCAGATATACGCAACGACCGAGATGTCGTGCGTCACCAGGATCACCGAGATGCCGAGCCGCTTCTGCAAGTCCTGCAACTGGTCGAGAATCTGGCGCTGGACGATGACGTCGAGCGCGGTGACCGGTTCGTCTGCAATGATCAGCTTCGGGTTCAGCGCGAGCGCCAGGGCGATCGCCACGCGCTGGCGCATGCCGCCGGAAAACTGGTGCGGATAGTCGCGGAGCCGCTTGGCGTCGACGCCCACCATATCGAACAGTTCTTCGCAGCGCAGCCGGGCTTGCGCCCTGCCCATGCCTCCGCGCCGGCGCAGGACTTCGTTGAGCTGGTATTCGACGGTGTAGACCGGATCGAGCGAGTTCATCGCGCTTTGCGGGATGAAGGCGATATCGCGCCAGCGCAGTGCGTTCATCTCCTTCTCGGGAAGGGCCGCCAGGTCTCGGCCTTCGAACAGCATCTTGCCGCCCGTGATCCTGGCGTTGTCGGCGATCACCCGCGTCAGGGCGCGGGCAACAGTGGTCTTGCCACAGCCGGATTCGCCAACGAGGCCGACGATCGACCCCGTCTCGACGTCGAAGCTTGCGCCATCGACGGCATCGATCTGGCCTCGACCGACACGGTAGCTGACCGTCAGGTCCTGTACGGAAAGCAGAATACCGCTCATCGTCCGACCTTCGGAAACAGGATGTTCTCGTAGCCACGCGTGATGAAGAAGCCGGCCGACACGACGAGGATGATGCAGAGGCCGGGCGGGATAAACCAATGATAGGACTGCTTGGCCAATGCCTGGCTCGCAAACGCGTCCTGCAGCATGTAGCCCCAGCTTATCGATTGCGGGTCGCCAAAGCCGAGGAAGCTGATCGACGCCTCGGTGAGGATCGCCCAGCCGATCGCGACGGAGCCATAGAGGAACGACATCGGCAGGATGTTGGGGGCGATGTGTCGAAGGATGATCTTGATGTCCGACGACCCTGCTACACGCGCTGCATCGACATAGCCGCGTGAACGCAGCGTCAGTACCTGGCTGCGGATGACCCGTGCCGTGTCGCGCCAGAGCACCAGGGCCATCGCCAGCACGACATTCCAGATGGATGGTTCGAGGAAGGCGGCGAGAACGATCACGAAGGGCAGGAACGGGATGCCGAATGCGATGTCGGCGAGCCGCATCAGCACCATGTCGACCCAGCCGCCGAAATAGCCCGAGACAAGTCCGATCACCGAACCGATCAGCGCCACCATGAAGGCAGCCGTGATGCCGACGAGCAGCGCCGAGCGCGTTCCCATGACGATCTGGGAAAAGATGTCACGGCCGAGGCTGGTCGTGCCGAGCACGAAGCCCTCGGTGAAGGGCATCAGGTCGGAGGCGAGATCGTAGTCGGCCGTGAACAGGATTTCGGTCGGATCGTATGGCGCGATCCGATCCGCGAAGATCGCGGTCAGCGCGAAGACCGCGTAGATCACCAGTCCGGCGACAGCGAAGGGGTCGTTCAGCGGCAGCCGCAAGCTGCGGAACATTGCCGCGAAAATACGGGACGGTCTTCCGGCGATCGCCTCAAGCATGGCTGATCCTCGGGTCGAGGAACGCGTAGAGCAGGTCGGCTACCAGGTTCATCGCGATAACAACGACGGCGATGGCGAGGAACGCGCCCTGTGCAAGTGGGTAGTCCGATCCAGAGACGGCGTTGACCAGCTCGCGTCCCAGTCCGGGCCACGAGAACACCGACTCCACCACGACATTGCCCTGGAGCTGGTAGCCGACAGCGATCGCGAACGAGGTCATCACCGGCAGCAAGGCATTGCGGGCGGCATGGCGCACGATGACCGTCCAGTTTGACAGCCCCTTGATGCGGGCCATGGTGACGAAGTCGTCCTTCATCACGTCGAGCATGTTCGAGCGCATGAGAAGAAGCGGCAGGCCCTGGCTGTAGATCGCAAGCGTCAGCGCCGGCAGAGCGAGATGGGTGAGGAACTCCGTGGAGGTGTAGAGCGCGAAATAGCTGTCATAGCTCGCTCCCGCCCCGCGCGTGCCACCCGCCGGAAACCAGCCGAGCCAGAACGAGAACACCGCAAGAAGCACCATGCCCAGCCAGAACTCGGGCATCGCGCGTGTCGTCAGCACCAGCGGAATGGCAATGTTCTCCACGGCGCTGCCGCGCCGCCAGGCGAGGTAGGCGCCAGCGAGGATGCCGAACGCATAGGCGACGATGAGCGAAGAGAATGTAAGGACCAAGGTATTGGGCAGGAGCGACAGTATCCGCCCCGCAACGGGCTCGCGGTAGCGGAAGCTGTCTCCGAGCTCGCCCTGCAGCAGGTTGCCGAGGTAGATGAAGTACTGTTCCCACAGCGGCTTGTCCAAGCCGAACTGGGCCATGAGGATTTCCTGCTGCTCGACCGTGAATGTCGGGTCGATATAGGCCGCCATCGGATTGCCCGGCATCAGCCGGAACATGAAGAACAGGATCGTCACCACCGCCCACAGCACGAAGACGAGCTGCAGCAACCGGGCCGATGCGGGTTTCAGGAAGGACATGGACTGCTCACAGCATCCTGAGGTTCAGGAGACGTTGGTAGATGCCGGACGAACCGGTCGCGGCGCGCCTCGCGAGGAGGCGCGCCAACGCCGCTATTCGGTAATCGTTTCCTTGATGTCGCCCGGATAGTGCAGGCGACCGTCGATCAACTCGTAGCCTGCATCCTCGAGAAGTTTCGCGGCATAGTCCGTGCCGGTCTCGAAGCCATCCGACAGGCCCGGCTTGCGCCAGTAGTCGAGTGCCGGCGAGATCACCGAGTTCGACTCTTCGGCAAAGCCCTTGTAGGCGGCATTGACGATGAGCTTGCGGTTTACCGACCGCGAGAGCGCCTTGCGGAAGGCAGGATCGTTGAACGGCGCCCGGCGCAGATTGAAGGCGATGTACTTGAAGCCCATTTCGATCGTCTGGGCGATTTCGAGATCGCCGTCTTCGGCGGCCATGTCGATGAGCACCTGCGGGTCGCCCGGATAGTCACCGAGGAAGTTGATCTCGCCCGACCGCAGCATGCCGAGCGTGGCCTCCACATTCGGAACGATGCGCAGGATGAAGCGCTCGGCCTTCGGCGGCTGGAAATGGGTCGGCACGGCCTCAAGTACGACTTCCTCGTTCGACAACCAGCGGACGTACTTAAACGGACCGGAGCCGACCGGCATTTCCTCCTGATAGGATTCGGCGTTCTCCGGCTTGGTCTTGAGGTCTTCCAGGATCGGCTCCCAGATATGCTTGGGAGTAATGTTCAGCTTGGCGAAGCTGGAAGTTATGAAGCTCGCCGATGGCTGCTTGAGCTTGAACACGAGCGTGGTGTCGTCGACGATCTCGATCGATTCCACATTGGATGCGAAGGGCTGGTACATCGGCGCTTCGCCGCTGACCGCCGCGTCGTAGGTGAACTTGACGTCCTCGGCGGTCAGCGGGACGCCGTCGTGCCACATCATGCCGGAGCGAAGCTTGACGTTGATCGTGGTGTCGTCGACCCACTCGTAGCTCTCCGCCGCCCAGGGCTGGGGTAGTCCATCGGGCCCGACACGTGCGAGCCGGTCATAGAGCAGTTCGACCACCCAGCTATCGACCGCGCCGGACTGGCGCAGCGGATTGATCATGTTCAGGTTGGTGCCGGAATTGACGATGATGTCCTTCTGGTCGCCAAGCGGGGTGATGTTGTTGAACGTCCAGGTGTTGCGGATGCCGATGCCGCTCTGGTCGACGACGGATGCCGGATCCCAGACGGTCTTGTCGTAGGCCAGCACCACGGTCGAATGCGCGAGCATCATGTTGGGCTCGTCGCGCGCGAGAATCTCCTGCGCCTCGAAGATCAGTTCGCGCCGCTTTTCCGGATCGATCTCGATGCGCTGCGCATCAGCGACCGCATCATACTCCGGATTGACGTAGCCGATGAAGTTGTAGCCCTTCTCGACGGTGCTCGAATGGAAAAGATTATGGATGAACTCGTCGGGATCGGAGCGTTCGGGACGCCCGACCATCTGCCACGAGCCCGTATCCCACGTCTCGCGGTTGTACCAGACGACGTCGGTGATCTGCTCCCAGGGGATCGCCCGCACGTTCACGTCAAGGCCGAGCTTGCGCCATTCCTGCGCGACGAGCTGCGCCGACTGGAACTCTGGCGGATTGACCGCCTGAGGGCGCGTCAGAATGTCGATACGCCGAATGGGGTCGCCGGCGAGAGCCGGCGATGCGGCCGTGAGCGCGATCAGCGCACCGGCCGCCAACATCTTGTATGTGGATCGCATGTGAAATCCCCTCACGAGGTTGTTTTATCTGTCGAAACATCGTTTCGTGGCATGAACATGAAATCACAATCGGCGAAGGATGCAAGCGGCTATCGGCATCCCGCCCGCAAAAAAGCGCGTGGTGCCTAAACGACTCGCAGAGATGATCGCCAGATGCACAATCGATGAGCCGGCTGCCTGTCACGCATGCATGCGCAAGACGCCGTTGCCGGTTCACCAGGGCGGTGTCTTGCCCTGGGCTTCCAGGCCGCGCCGCACGATCGCATCGGCACCGGAAAGGTCGCCGAGCTTCACCCCCGCCTGGAGTTGTTCGACCGTGGCCGGTTTTCTTGCCTGTCGCGCAAGTGCCTCCGAAGTTATCTCCGCGACCCGCCAGGGCGAGGAGATAAAGACTCCGTTGTCGTCGGCGAGAATGGCGTCGCCCGGACGGATCACGACGCCGCCGATCTCGACCGGGACGTTGAGGCCACCGCCGAGCCCGAGCTTCTTTGTCGTAAGCGGAGACGTCCCCCGACCCCAACAAGGCATGGCGGCGGAAAGTTGGTCGGCGACGTCGGTGGTGGGGCCGTCGATGATCGCACCCGAGACACCTGCAAGCTTTGCCGCAAGCGCAGTGGTTCCGCCCCAGCACGCGTGGTCAGTCTCGCCTCCGCGCGCAATGACGAGCACATCTCCAGGGCGGGCACCGCTGATGGCGTAATGCACCAGCACTGAATCGAGAGGCGGCGTTTGAATTGTCACCACGGTTCCAGCAATCCGCTGCCCGGCAATGACCGGCATGAACGAGGTCGGCAGGAACCCACCATTCTCGAAATGCCCGATCGTCGCGGTATTGCAGCGCGCCAATTCGTCGATCAGTTCACGCTCAACCTGCGCCGGCATGGGTTCTATTGAATAGGGCATGGCTTCGAAACCGAATTGATAAGACCGGGATTATCGAGACTAAGCGAAGGCAAAATACGGCGGAACAATCGTGCGTTTCGCCTTGTAAAACGATATTTCGGCATTCTATACCACCGCACATGCATCGGCTGCGAGCACAAATGAAGGTTTTTCCATGAACGACAGCGACGGCAAGGACTATACGATTGCCGCGGTGGACCGTGCGATGACGGTTCTGGAGGCTCTGGGGGAACGCTCGGAACAAGGAGTGACGGATCTGTCGAAAACGCTCGGCATGACCAAGTCGCTGGTTTTCCGGCTCCTCCACACGCTGGAGGCGCGCGGCTTCGTCACGCGCGACCCGAACACGTCGACCTTCTCTCTGGGCTATCGGGTCGGCGTACTGGGCGAACGCATGGGCCACCACGGCAGCCTCGTCTACGCGGCGCGGCCGGTCATGGAGAAGGTGCGCGACCAGACGTCGGAGACGGTCAATCTCGTCATTCGCGAGGGCACCCGTTCGCTCAACATCGCCAACAAGCAGGGCCATCATTCGATGCGGATCTATTCGCATATCGGGCACGGGCCGCTGTATGCCGGTGGTGGATCACTCGTCGTCCTGGCCCACAGCGGAGACGCGGTGCTGGACCAGTTGCTGGCAACACCCCTCGAGCAGCTTACCCCAAAGACAGTGACCGAACCGGAGAAGCTGCGCCTTCTCCTCGCCCGTATCCGGGCGCAGGGCTACAATATTGCCCTCGACGACATGATCGACGGTGCGTTCGCGGTCGCCGCGCCGATCCGCGACAGCCATGACGAGGTCATCGCCGCGCTTTCGATCGCCGGCGCCTCCGTGCGCTTCACAGAAGAGACAAGGGGGATGTTCATCCGGCAGGCCGTTGACGGCGCCGCCGAGATTTCCGCCAAGCTGTCGCTTCGCAGGGGTTGAGAACCGGGAGCTGTAGCAGCGCGGCCAGCGCCTCGACCCATGGCCCGTCCAGAACCGGTAGACGTTCAGACAGCGTCGATCGCCGACGCTCGCGGCACCCGCCGATGAGAGATCAGGGCCGCCCCGCTCGCCGAATAGCTGCCCTATGCCGTCATGCCGCCGTCGACCGTGTAAATCGCGCCTGTGACATAGCTCGCCTCATCGCTCATCAGCCACGCGATCACATTGGCGATCTCGCCAGGGTTCGCCTTGCGCGTGATCGGCCTCTTCTGGATGTCCGGCCTGCTTCCGCCAAGCATGCGCGCCGCGTCGACCTGCACGGACATTGGCGTCTCGGTCGCCCCCGGAGCGACCGCGTTGATGCGGATTCCGTGTGCGCCGAGGTCGTGACTGGCGCCCTGGGTGATTGCGATCACTGCCGCCTTCGAGGCGGCATAGGCGAGGCGCTTCGGGTTTGCACGCATCGCGCCGATGGATGCGGTGTTGACGATGGCGCCCGGCCTGCCGGCGTCGATCAGGTGCCGCGCCATGGCGCGCATGCCAAGCACCACGCCGCGCGCGTTGACGGCCATCACCTGGTCCCAGTTCTCCATCGACAGTTCCTCAAGCGCCGCCGTGGCGCCGAGAATCCCGGCATTGTTGGCGAGCAGGTCTGCTCCGCCGAACCGGTCTTCAGCCGCCCGCATGATCTTCGACCAGCCATCTTCCGTGGCGACGTCGGCGGCGACGGTTGCACAGGCGCCGGTCTCATCGGCCTGTGAAAGCGCAGCGAGGCGGTCGCTGTCCCGATCCACCGCCAGCACGCGCGCACCCTCCGCCAGCAGCCTTGCGACGAGTGCTTCTCCGATGCCGGCCCCGCCGCCCGTCACGATGGCGGTCTTGCCCGCGATGCCCTTCAAGCTCATTGGCTTACAGTCCTTTCTCTATCGCACGCCGCGAATCTGTCCGTCCGAACCGGCGCGCATCACCTTGAGCGGCAGCGTCAGGCCGCCATCGGCGACGATCGTCTGGCCCGTCACGAAACTCGCAAGCGGCGAGGCAAGGAACACCAGGACCTGCGCGATCTCCGAAACCTCCCCGGCTCTCTGTAGGGGTGTTTCCGCCGCGACCTCCTGCCACTGCGCGGTGCTGAAGCGATCCAGCATCCGGGGCGTGCGCACGAAGCCGGGCGCCACCGCGTTGACGCGAATGCCGCGATGACCGAGCTCGGCCGCGGCGCCGGCGACGAGATGATGGAGCGCAGCTTTCGCGGCACCGTATGCCGTCTGGCGTGGCAGGCTCATCACGCCGGCGACCGATCCGACGAAGGTGATCGAACCGCCGTTGCTCAGATGCGCTGCCGATTGCCTGACGACCGAGAACTTGTGCGTGAGGTTCAGGGCCAGTTCGCCGGCGACCGCCTCTTGCGACTGCTGGTCGATCCAGCCCCCGTTCGACGCGCCGACGATGTCGATGACGCCGTCGAGGCGATCCTTCCATGCGAAGGCGTGGCGGAAGGCACCGGCAAGCTGCTCTTCGTCCCCAAGTTCGGCTTCTACGGGCTCGCCACCCACCGACGCCGCAGCCGCGGCGGCACGCCTGCGGTCGCGGTCCACACAGCACACGGATGCGCCTGCCTGAGCCAATAACTCGACGGTAGCCAGGCCGATTCCCTGCCCGGCACCCAGCACCATGTACGTTTTTCCCGACAGATCCATCGCCGTACGCCTCCTCCCTGGTCGTCTTCAAAAAAGATTTGACTGACCAGTCACCATTATGCAAGAGATTTTATGACTGGACAGTCAGAAGAAGGGCGACGCGGCGCATGAGGCATTGGGAGGACGAGGATCTCGGCAGCTTCCGCAGGGAAGTGAGGGCGTTCTGCGCGGAAAAGCTCCCCCAGGACATCCGCAACAAGGTCGAACTCGGCATCGTCCTCGAAAAGGAGGATCAGGTCCGCTGGCAGAAGATCCTTCATCAGCGCGGCTGGTTCCTGGGGCACTGGCCTCGCGAGCAGGGCGGCCAGGGATGGGACGTGCGTCGCAGGTTCGCGTTTCTCGACGAGGCCACCGCCGCGGGCGCTCCCCGTCTGTCGCCTTTCGGCCTGAGCTATGTCGGACCGGTTCTCTACACGTTCGGCACCAAGGACCAGTGCGACCGGTACCTGCCGGGAATCAGGAATTCCGACACCTGGTGGTGCCAGGGCTATTCCGAGCCGAATGCGGGATCCGATCTTGCGAACCTGAAGACCAGGGCGGTGCGCGACGGCGACTCCTATCGCGTCACCGGACAGAAGATCTGGACGACCACCGCCCACTGGGCCGACATGATGTTCTGCCTGGTACGCACCTCGGTGGAGGAGCGTCCGCAGCAGGGCATCACCTTCCTGCTCATCGACATGAAGAGCCCCGGTGTTTCGGTCCGGCCGATCACCACGATGGATATGGTGCACGAGACCAACGAGGTTTTCCTCGACGATGTCGTCGTGCCGGTCGAGAACCGTGTCGGCGAGGAAGGCAAGGGCTGGACCTATGCCAAGTTCCTCCTCGACAACGAGCGGATCTCGATGATCTACGTCGTCGGGCGCATCAAGCTGATGTTGCGCCAGCTCCGTGAGCTGGCGGGCAAGGTCGACGAAGGGCAGCAGCCGATCTCGTCCGACCCGTACTTCTGGCGTGACTACGCGGCCCTGGAGGTCGATGCGCATACACTCGAGGCACTGGTCGCACGCCAACTCGTCGACGCCGGGGTCGATGACGTGCAACGCACCATCGGCGCGTCCATCCTCAAGCTGAGATGCACCGAAGTCATGCTCGCCATCGCGCAGGCACAAGTCGACCTGATGGCGCGTCTGGGCCTGCCTTATGACACCAGCCGCCTGCACGGTGACGGGCTGTCGCGCGACGATGCGCTGATGATGACCGGTCTCCTGCGAGGCCACCTTTCGGGCCGCGCGGCGACCATCTATGGCGGCACCAGCGAAATCCAGAAGAACATCGTTGCAAAGGCGATCGGGCTATGACTCCGCTCGACATCGAAACGCGCACCATGTTCGCCGCCACCGTGGGCCGTGTATTTTCCACGTCCGACGCCGGCGCAAATGTCGACGGCATATGGGCGGAACTCGCCGAAGGTGGCGTGCTTGCGCTCGGCATACCCGAATGGGCCGACGGCGTCGGCGGCGGCATGGCTGACCTCGGCATGGTGATGCGGTCGATCGGCGCCGCTCTGTCGCCCGCGCCATACCTGTCGACGGTGGTGATCTCTGCATGGCTGGTCGCGAGCCTCGAAGGCCGGCGCGGTAAAGAGGGATTGTCGGCCTTCGCGGCGGGCAAGCGGCGGATCTCCCTCGCGCACTACGAACCGGATGCCGGATATTCGGGCAGCGCGTCGCGCACAGCCGTGGCAGAGAGAGGCTCGGGCCCGGTTCTCAACGGCCGCAAGCACTTCGTCCTCGATGCCGAGCACGCCGATGCCTTTCTGGTGACCGCACGCGATGCGGCGGGCCTGACACGGGTCTGCCTGGTGGACCGTCACGCTCCGGGGCTCGAGGTCTCGGTCGAGCAGGCGGTCGATGGCACCCGGATCGGGCGGCTGACGCTTCGTGGCGCGACGGCGAAGATCCTCGGCGACGGAGACGCGGCCGGCAGGGTCGAGGAAGCGCTCGAACGGGCCAACGTCGCCGTGTGTGCCGAAGCTCTCGGTGCCATGGAAGAGATTACCGAAAAAACGCGCGAATACCTGAGAACCCGCCGCGCCTTCGGGCGTACGCTGTCGCAGTTCCAGGTGCTGCAGCACCGGTTCGTCGACATGCTGATCGCCCTTGAGGAAACCCGCGCGGTGGTCGAGGCCGCCGAGGCCGCGTGCGATCACAAGGACGCGGATCGCGCGACCGCTGTCCATGCCTGCAAGATCACGACAGGGCGTACCAGCCGTTTCGTGTCCGCGCAGGGCATCCAGCTCCATGGTGGCGTCGGCGTGACGGACGAGCTCATCATCAGCCGTTACTACAAGCGACTGATGATGCTCGAGGCGTCTTTCGGCAATTCGGCGCACCACCTCCGCGTTTTCGCCGGCATATGCCAGCAGCGATATGGCGATGATGCGACCGATGGCTCGGCAGTCCGGATACAGCGCTCATGAGCGCGCGGCGCCATCCCGAAGGTGCCTTCCGGGAGCGGGGCCTCGGCTGGACCATACCGCGCGATGAAGCCACGATCGCCGCGATGCGCGCCCAGGGCATATGGCGCAACCGCACCTTGTATGACGACGCCGTCGACCTGATGGCGACTGATCCGGCGCGGGTGATCGCCATCGCCGGCGACAGGCGCGTCACGGTGGCGGAGGCCGTGGGCGCCGGCAAGGCGATCGCGGCGGCGCTGTCAATGCGCGGGCTGCGCCGCGGCGACGTCGTCACCTATGTGTTGCCAAACTGGGTCGAAGCGATCTCGATCAACATGGCGGCGGCGTTCCTGGGGCTGACGGTCAACCCGATCGTCCCGATCTACCGCGAAGCCGAACTGCGCCAGATATTGGCGGATTGCGGGTCGCGCGCGATCTTCGTTCCGGGCCGGTTCCGCAGCATCGACTTCACGCAGGTGCTGGCGGCGATCCGGGCCGACCTTCCCGCCCTCGAATTGGTCGTCGGCGTCCGCTCGGATGGCGACGTGTCGCTCGATGCGCTGGAGCAGGAGGGAAGGCATCTTCCGTTCCAGCCCACGCCCGCCGCACCCGATGCCATCAAGCTCGTCATGTATACGTCGGGCACCACGGGCCCGGCCAAGGGCGTGCTTCACACACACGAGACGCTCGGAAGGGTGATGCAGGTCAGCATCGGCAACTGGCATTTGCCGCCAGGGCCGCGCATCCTCATCGCCACGCCCGTAAGCCATGTCACAGGTTTCATGTGGGGCCTGGAATCGCCCTTCGTGGCCGGCACGCAGGTCGTGCTGATGGAGCGCTGGAACCCGGACGAAGCCGTGGAACTCATCGACCGGCACGCCATCGACCTGACCACCGGCGCGGCTCCCTTCCTGCAGGACACGGTCGATGCGGCGCGCCGGGCCGGCAGCGGACTGCCCAGCCTGCGGCGGTTCGGCTGCGGCGGCGCGGCGGTCTCGCCCGACCTGATACGCCGGGCTTTCGACACCTTCGACCATGCCACCGCCTACCGCATCTACGGCAGCACGGAGGCTCCCAATGTCGGCCAGGGGCACGCCTTGGCGGAAGATCGCGAGCGGGCGGCGACGACCGACGGCCATCCGCTGGACTACGACGTGCGCATCGTGGGCGAAGAGGGCGGCGACCTGCCTGCGGGCCAGGACGGGGAGATCGTGGCGCGGGGGCCAAGCCTGTTCGTCGGCTATACCGATGCGGCGCTGAATGTCGCAGCCTTCGACGACCGGGGGTATTTCCGCACCGGCGACATCGGCCACCTGACCGAGCGGGGCGACATCGTCATCACCGATCGCAAGAAGGACCTGATCATCCGCGGCGGCGAGAACCTGTCGCCCAAGGAGGTCGAGGACGCGCTTGCTTCCCATCCGCTGGTGCGGGAGGTGGCCGTGGTCGGCAGGCCTCATGACCGCCTCGGCGAAACCGTGTGCGCCTTCATCGTGCCCCAGGGTGGGCGTGCAATCACCCTCGCCGACATCACGGCATGGATGGCAACCGCGGGTCTCGCGCGTCAGAAGCATCCCGAACATCTTGAATGCGTCGACGCGCTTCCGAAAACCCCTGCCGGCAAGGTACGCAAGGACATCCTGCGAAAGCAGCTTGCAGACCGGAGCCGGAAGGAGATTTCAGATGAGTAGAGCCGTGGACGGCAACCAGAGCGCGCAAAAGCCGCGGAAGCGCAGGCGCAAATCGGCCGAGCAGGTGGCGAAGACGGAGGCGACGCGGCGCAAGCTTCTCCAGGCCACCGCCGAGGTGATTGGCGAACAGGGGTTCGGCAAGGCGACCATCGACGCCATCACGCAGCGCGCGGAGATCGCTCACGGCGCGTTCTATCTCTATTTCTCGTCTCGCCAGGACGCTTTCGACCAGGTGCTTGCGACCCTCGGCGAGGATCTGCTGTCGGCGATCGCCGAGAACGTCCGGGACAGCCACGACATCGCCGAACTCGAGCAGCGCGGCCTGGAAGCCAACATCGCCTTCTCCGAGACGCACCCCTACATGCACCGGGTGATGACGGAGGCGGAACTGTTCGCGCCCGACGCCTATCGCACCTTCATGCAGAACCTGCGCGAGCGCTACGTCCGCTCGTTGCGCCGGAGCCTCAAGGCGGGTCAGCTCGCCGGCTTCCGCGAGGACGAACTGGAGGCCGTGGCGGTGCTCCTGATGGGACTTCGCCGCGCTCTGATCCATGCCTATTGCCTTGACGGCTGGACGGTGAAGCAGCCGGCGCCGGCTGTCTACGAGACGCTGTCAAAACTCATCGTGCACGGACTCAGGCCGTCGTCCGACGTCGTTGGCGATCGGCAGGCAGGAGACGATCGTGTCGCCCTGGATGGCGCGGCGCGGGAGGACTAACCGCAACGTCAACAACAAGTGGAGGAAACAATGATTACGAGACTTGAGAAACTGCTCCGGGGCGCGGGACTTGCCGCCGCCGTCCTTGCTGCGGCATTCCCGACCATCGGCGCGGCCCAGGACGAAGCCGCCAATTTCCCCGACCGCCCGGTGACGCTCATGGTCGGCTATGCCGCGGGCGGCCCAAGCGATGCCCTTGCGCGTATCGTCGGGCAGAGACTGTCGGAACTTTGGGGTCAGCCGGTCGTCGTGGAGAACCGCACCGGCGCATCCGGCACCATCGCCGCGGCCGCGGTATCGCGCGCCGAACCTGACGGCTATACCATCGCCTTCGGCGGCAGCACGACATTTGTCGGCTTCGAACTGCTCAATCCCGACCAGGTGACCTACCGGACGCTGGAGGACTTCGACGCCATCACGATGATCGCCGACCAGGCGATGGTCTTCACCGCGCGGGCGGACCTCGGCGTCAGTGACATCAAGGGCTTCGTCGATATGGCGAAAGAGAAGCCGGGCGAGCTGAATTTCGCGATGTCGGGCTATGGCAGCCCGCCGCACCTGAACATGGAGCTGCTCAAGGGCATGGCGGGCATCGACCTGCTGACCGTGCCGTTTGCCGGCTCGGCCCCTTCCTCTCAAGCCATGCTGGCGGGCACCGTCGACGTGATGATGGACGGTCCGCTCGGCATGGGAACGCTGGCGAAGGAGGGCAAGGCCGTCATGCTCGGGGTCGCCTCCAAGGAGCGCGTTCCGCAATTGCCCGACGTGCCTACCTTCGTCGAACAGGGCTACGACATTGCCGTGAAGTCCTGGTACGGCATGCTGGTTCCGAAGGGGACGCCACAGGCGATCATCGAGAAGATCGATGCCGACCTGCGGGTCGCTATCGGCGACGACGAGTCGCGCGACGTGATCCTCAATGCCGGCTTCGAACGCGTGCTCCTCGATCCACCGACCTTTCTCCAGGCGATCAAGGACGGCCAGGCGACACTCAAGGGGTTGATGGAGTCAGGCGCGATCAAGCCGGAGTGATCGCGCTGCGGCGAAAGCTGCGGACCTGATGGTGCATCTGACGGGTGGTGTCATGCTGAAGATCAAGAAAGCCGCTGATTTCTGGGCCGGCGCGTTGTTCCTGTCGATCGGGATCGCCGCGGTATACCTGTCCCAGGGCTACACGATCGGGACCGCCCGTCAGATGGGGCCCGGCTACTTCCCGGCGGCGATAGGATGCATCCTGTCGTTGCTGGGCGCCGTGCAGGTGCTGGCGTCGCTGCGCGGTTCGGTCAGGCTCATGTCGGGGGTCTCGCTGAGGCCGGTCTTCTTCGTGTTGCTGGCAGCAGCGAGCTTCGGCTTCCTGCTGCGCCCCGCGGGGCTGGTGGCAGCCGTGATCTCGGTGGTGGTCATCGCTTCGCTCGGCAGCGCACAGTCCAGGCCAGCTCATACGCTCGCCGTGGCCGTGGTGCTCGCTGCCGGCTCGGCCATCGTCTTCGTCCATTATCTGGGCCAGCCGCTTCCGCTCGTCGGAAGCTGGCTGAGCGGGAACTGACCGCATGGATCTCGTATCGAATCTCGCGCTCGGCCTGTCGGTCGCGCTGACCCTTCAGAATATCGGATACTGCTTCGTCGGCTGCCTTCTCGGCACGCTGATTGGTGTGCTGCCCGGCATCGGCCCCGCCGCGACGATAGCCATGCTGCTTCCGGCAACCTTTGCGCTCGAACCCACGACGGCGCTGATCATGCTCGCCGGGATCTACTATGGCGCGCAATATGGTGGCTCGACCACCGCGATCCTCGTCAATCTCCCCGGCGAGGCGACCTCCGTGGTGACCGCGCTCGACGGCTACCGCATGGCACAGGCCGGCAAGGCCGGTGTCGCGCTTGCAGTGGCGGCCATCGGGTCTTTCGTCGCCGGCACGATCGCGACGCTGATCATCGCCGCCTTCGCCCAGCCGATGAGCGATCTTGCGTTGCGGTTCGGTCCTGCCGAGTATTTTTCGCTGATGGTGCTGGGCCTGATGGCGTCCGTGATCCTTGCCAGCGGGTCCCTGCTGAAGGCGCTGTGCATGATCCTGGTCGGCCTGCTGATCGGCATCGTCGGCACCGACATCAATTCCGGCCAGATGCGGTTCACCTTCGGGCTGCTCGAACTCGCCGACGGTGTCAATCTCGTCATCATGGCCATGGGTCTCTTCGGCCTCGGCGAGATCATCAAGAACCTTTCCCTGCCGCCCGAGGAGCGGACCACCGGGCTCCTCACCTCGATCATTCCTTCGCGCGCCGAGATGCGCAGGGTGGTCGGGCCGATCCTGCGCGGGACCGCCCTTGGCTCGGTGCTCGGCATCCTGCCCGGCGGCGGCGCGCTCCTGTCCTCCTTCGCCTCCTATTCCCTGGAGAAGAAGATTTCCAGAACGCCGGAAAAGTTCGGGACCGGCATGGTCGAAGGGGTGGCCGCCCCCGAAGCGGCCAACAATGCCGGCGCGCAGACGTCGTTCATCCCGATGCTGACGCTCGGCATACCCTCCAACGCCATCATGGCGCTCATGGCCGGGGCGATGATCCTGCATGGCATCCAGCCCGGCCCGGGCGTCATCCGCGACCAGCCATCCCTGTTCTGGGGCATCATCGCCTCGATGTGGATCGGCAACGCCATCCTTCTCGTCCTTAACCTGCCGCTGGTCGGCGTTTGGGCACGGCTGGTGACGATCCCGTACCACCTGCTTTATCCGGCAATCGTGGTCTTCTGCTGCGTGGGCGTCTTCACGCTCAACAACAACGGCATCGACATCTACCTGATGTGCCTGTTCGGATTGCTGGGCTATGCCTTCTTCAAGCTCGAATGCGAGCCCGCGCCGCTGCTGCTTGGCGCGGTCCTCGGCCCGATGATGGAGGAGAACCTGCGGCGCACGCTGCTGCTGTCGCGCGGCGACCCGATGGTGTTCATCGAACGTCCGATCAGCGCGGGGATTCTCGCTCTGGCGGCGATCGCCCTCGTAGCAATGGCAAGCCCCTATCTCAGACACCGTCGCGAGGAAATCCTCGTCGAGGAATGATACGCATAATGGAGACCACCTGATGAGCAGACCCGCGATCCTCGAAGAGCGCTTCGGTGCCGTGCTTCGCCTGAGCCACGACCGGCCGGAATCCCGCAACGCCGAAAGCGAGGCCTTGCTGCGGGAGCTCGATGCCGCGCTCGTCCGTGCCGCAGCCGACGACGATGTCCGTGTCGTCATCATCGGCGGCACCGGCGATCACTTCTCGGCCGGCCACGATCTCAAGGAATGGCGCCAGCTCCGCAGCGGGTTCGGCGTGGAACAGCGCTGGTCGTTCGAGGAAGAATGCTACTACAATTATTGCCTTCGCCTCTGGCACTTCCCGAAGCCGACGATCGCCCAGGTACAGGGTGGTTGCATCGCCGGCGCCTTCATGGTCGCCAACATGTGCGACCTGATGGTGGCATCGGATGACGCGTTTTTCGCCGATCCGGTCTCCTCGACGCTGGGCGCGGCGGCGGTGGAAGTGCTCATTCATCCGTGGGTAATGGGCCTGCGCCGTGCCAAGGAGTTCCTCTATACAGGCGAGCGCATCAGCGCCGAGGAAGCCTACCGGATCGGCATGGCCTCCCATGTCGTGCCGCGCGCGGATCTGGAGGCGGAGACCCTGAAGCTCGCCGAACGCATCTCCAAAACCCCACCCTTCGCGCTCAAGCTGATCAAGCGTTCGCTCAACCGGACCGCCGACATGCAGGGAATGGGCAATGCGCTCAACGCGCATTTCGACACCCATCAGCTCTCCCATGTCACCAACGAGTTCAAGGCGATCAGCGAGGGAGGCATGGACAAGGCCATCACGCGCGGCAAGGCAATGCTGGCCAAAGACGGCTCTTCCTGACCGCAACGCCGGCTAGAGAAAGGCCGGCTTGCTCGGCTGAGCCATCAAGCGTTGCCGCCTGGGGGAAGTTGGCCGTTTCCCGCATCCCCGCGCCACGCTGCCGGGCTCTTTCGGCGCGGCGGCTGGCGCTTCACCGGGGTTCGGGCCCGCCAGACGTCACGGCTTCAATGCCGGCTCCAGGACGGCACGTTCGATTTGAATGATGCCCTTGGCAAACCGGCTGTCGAGCACGTCGGCGAATATATTCGGCCGCCATGCGCTGTCGCGGACTTGCGCGGTCCTGATCTGGTCGAGGAGAGAGGCGGCATGCGCCGCGCTGCCCACGGCCAGTGCGTTTCCATAGTCGGGCGACGCATCGATCCTTACCGTGCACTGCCGTTGGCGGTCTGGCCCGGCGGCCGCACGCGCCGACGCGTGCAGAAGCACCATATCCGACCCGGTCTCGCGCAGGCCGCTCTTGAGCACCGTGTGAAGCAGATCGCGACGCTGGCGCAGCCTCAAATCATCCAGCAGCAGCAGCATGTAGTCGAGATGCCCGGGATATCGAATGGTACGGCAGATGAGACTGCGCACATTGCCGCCGGCAAGCGGCCGCATCGAGCCCATCATGCCCGCCGTGCAGAATGCTTCGTAGTCGGTGCCATCGATTGTCATCGCCGTCAGCTTCGACAGGGGCGGCAGCTCCGTGAGCGCGAAGTCCGATATCGCTTCGCAGGGCGAGGTATATTCGGCGAACAGACCGTCGAGGTTCCAGATCAGCGAATAGCCCAGGCGGTTGGTTCGCCGCGTGGGGATGGCGCCGACCGCCAGTTCGACATCGACCGGTTCCTCGAACTCCGCCGCAAGGCTGGCGACGAGGCCGTCGGCCAAGCCGGGCGACACCCCGCATCCCGGCAGGAAGACCGGCCGGCCGGGGGCCTCGGCCAAGGAAGCGACCAGGCTGTCGGGAATCGAGAAGTCGATATAATGGCAGCCGGCCCCCCGCGCAGCCATCGCGACACGCGGCACGATACGATCCGGAACCGCCGCGACCGCGAAATCCGCATCTTCGAGAAAGGCGCCGAGCCGGGTGCTGCTGCTGGCGTCGACCAGCCGCGCATCGATCCCATGACCCGCCGCTCGCGCCACGGCTTCTTCCGTGCAGTCGGCGGCGCGGACCGCGTAGTCGCCGCTGGCAACGAGCATCCGCGCCAGCGCAAGGCCGACATTGCCGGCTCCGACGATGGCGACGGTGAGAGCGGCTCCGGCCATCAGTGGTTGAACCGCGAGACGAAGTTCGCGAGCCGTTCGTTCGTCGGTTGCCGGATGATCTCCTCCGCCGAACCTGCTGCTGCGATCACGCCCTGGTCGAGGAACATCACGCGGTCCGATACGTCGGCGGCGAATGCCATCTCATGCGTGACGATGGCCATCGTCATGCCGTCGTCGGCGAGGCGTCGAATGACTGTGAGAACCTCGCCCACGAGCTCGGGATCGAGCGCACTCGTCACTTCGTCGAGCAGCAGGACCTCGGGTTGCATTGCGAGCGCGCGCGCGATCGCCACGCGCTGTTTCTGGCCGCCCGAGAGGTGGTTCGGGTAGGCGTCGTGCTTGTCCTGCAGCCCGACCTGCGCCAGCAGCCCCTTCGCCAGTTCCTCGGCCTCGGCCTTCGGTGTCTTGCAGACGACGATCGGGCCCTCCGTCACGTTCTGCAGCACCGTCTTGTGCGGGAACAGGTTGAAGTGCTGGAACACCATGCCGACGTTCCTGCGCAGCGTGCCGATACCGATCTTGTCGCCGGAGTCCCGGAACTTGCGACCGATCTCGCGGCCGCGGAAGCGGATGCTGCCCGCGCTCGGCATTTCCATCATGTTGAGGCAGCGGATGAGGGTCGACTTGCCGGATCCGGACGGGCCGATCAAGGCGACGACCTCGCCGCGCGACAGCGCCAGATCCATGCCCTTGAGCACTTCCAGCGTGCCAAAAGACTTGCGCAGGCCGATCGCTTCCACCACCGCGTCGCCGCTGTCGGGTATCTTGTCGTTCATGTCAGTCGCTCACCCTTAGACGCCGTTCGAACCAGTCCGCGGCCTGCGTCAGCGGGAAGAGGACGATGATGTAGAGCGCCGCCATGACGGTATAGGATTCGAGCGGCCGGTATGTCTGTCCGTTCACCACCGCCGCCATGTAGGCAAGATCCGCAACCGAAATCACCGACACCAGGGACGTGTTCTTGAACTGGATCACCGACTGGTTGATGAAGGAGGGCAGCATGCGCTTGACGGCCTGGGGCATGATGATGCGCCTTGTGGCCTGTGCCGTGCTCATGCCGATGGCGGCGGCAGCTTCCCGCTGCCCCTTGTCGATCGACAGGATTCCGCCACGGAAGATCTCCGCGTAGAAGGCGCCGACATAGAGCGAGAGCGTCAGCATCGCCGCGACGCGGTTGTCGATGGTGATGCCGACCAGGAGCGGAAAGGCGTAGTAGAACCACAGGAGCTGCACCAGCAGCGGCGAGCACCGGAAGATTTCCTGATAGGTGCGCGCGATGACGCTGAGCACCTTCCAGTTCGAAAGCCGCGCGCCGCAGGTCAGGAGCCCGATGACGATGCCGAACAGGATCGAGCCGAACGTATAGACGACCGTCAGCCACAGGCCCCACATGAAAAGGTCCCAGTACTGCCAGACGACATCGAAATTCCATCTGTACATCAGGTGCCTCCGCCCGGTGAGCTTGTCTCTTTGCTCAGGTGCATGGTGTTGGTTCCCTCACGTTTGGTCGCTCGCGCATCGCCGGCCCGCACGGTTCTTCATTGGTGTCATCTTCGGGCCCGATCCGACCAGCGACAATATCAGGCTTGGCCCCAGCCTTATCGGATTTCTTGGAAGACCGGGTTCGCGCGAAAGCGAGACAGGACGCCGGAGAGCCGCGCCAGATTGTCCGGTTCCATCTGTGCCATCGGCGCGCGCAGCTCCGGCGAAGCGAGCCCGGCGATCGCCAGCGCGGCCTTTGCCGGCCCGGGATTGGCCTCGATGAACAGGGCGTCGAACAGTTCGGAAAGCTCGTCGTGCAACGACAATGCATTCGTCCAGTCGCCACGCTGCCACGCGCTTACCATCGCCACCATCTCGGCAGGCGCGACATTGGATACGACGCTTGTGACGCCGACCGCGCCTGAGGCAAGGAACGGCAGGGTCAACCCGTCGTCGCCGCTGTGAATCGGGAAGTCCGCACCGCAGGCCCGGCGGATTTCCGTGACGCGTGCGACCGAGCCTCCGGCTTCCTTGATGGCCACCACGTTGGGGCATGTCTCGCGCAATCGCGCGCAGGTCGAGGCAGCAATCTCAACGCCGCAGCGGCCGGGCACGCTATAGAGCATCACCGGCAGGTCCGTCGCCCCGCATACTGCCTGGTAGTGCCCCACCAATCCCGCCTGCGTCGGCTTGTTGTAATATGGTGTCACGACCAGCAGTCCATCCGCGCCGGCCGCCTTGGCGCGCTGCGCTTTCTCGATCGCCACGGCGGTGCTGTTCGAGCCGGCGCCGGCGATGACGATTGCGCGGCCGGCCGCCACCTTGACCGTGCGGCGAATGACCTGGTCGGCTTCCTCGTCGCTCAGCGTCGCGGCTTCGCCGGTGGTGCCCACCGGCACGAGGCCGCTCACTCCGGCGGCGATCTGTCGTTCTACCAGCGCGTCGAAAGCCTCGAAGTCGACGCCTCCGCTGCTGAAAGGTGTCACGAGCGCGGTGAAGACACCGCTGAAGCGTTCGTTTGCGGAAGCAGTCATGGTCTGTCGTCCCTGGTTCTGGATTTGTCGCGGATCGTGTCTGCGAGTGTGTGGAGGCCGGATGTCGGGCCTGAATCGACGAGCCAGTGAGCGGCAGCGAGGGCGCCATCCACATAGGCCGCAAGCGTGCTGACGCGGTAGGTGAGCGTGATTTCCACGCCCCCGGCGTCGAAGCTGTACTCGGTGACGTCGGCCGGTCTTGCGATCATGCTCGGACGCATGTCGGACAGCCCGCCCGCGTCGCGGCGCAGGCGGCGGACGTCGGAGCGCTGCGCCCGTGCACCTGGTGCGGCACCAGCGATCAGTGTCGCCGCTTGCTCGAAGGCAAGCGACCCCGCTGCGTAGTTTTCGCTCTGGACCATCGGGCGATGCCGGGCATGCCTGGCGAGAGCCTTCATATCCCGGTGGCTCAATCCGGTCGTGCCGATGACGAAGGGGATCGGCTTCTCGGCGCAAAGCTCCTGGAACATCATCGTGGAACGCGGGGTCGAGAAGTCGATCATCACGTCGCAGCGCGCGTTGATCGCAGCGTCGCCGGCGCGGTAGGCGATCCCGCCGCCGGCGACCGGGCGCCCGGCATGGCGCGAGCCCGGGGAGACGATGCAGGCGGCAAGTTCGAGACCCGGCGCAGACACGATCGCCTCCACCAGTTTCGTGCCCATCTGGCCGGCTGCGCCGACAACCCCGATCCGCATCGCCATGGCTCAGTCGATCACCACTTTTGTCTCCGACATCTCGCGCAGGGCGATGCGCACTCCCTCGCGGCCCAGCCCGCTGGATTTGATGCCGCCGAAAGGCACGTGCTCGGCGCGGAAGTCGGGCCCCTCGTTGATCATCACGCCGCCGACCTGAAGTTCGCGCGAAAACCGGCGGATGACCGCATGGTCGTTGCTGAAGATGCCAGCCTGCAGGCCGAAGGCCGTCGCGTTGACTTCCGCGATCGCGTCACCGGGTTCCACAAATGCGCGGATCGAGATGACGGGGCCGAAGGTCTCGTCGGCGACCACCGGATGGTCCGGTTCGATATTGGCGAGCACGGTCGGGGCCACGAGCGTGCGCTTGCGGCCGCCGCCGGCAAGAAGCCGTGCGCCGCGCGAGACCGAAGCCTCGATCCGGGTTTGAACGGTCTCGGCCGCCGCCTCGTCGATGACCGGCCCCATCGTCGTTGTCTCGTCGAGCGGATCGCCGTAGCGGACGGCCTCGACTGCCGGGACGAGGCGCTCGATGAACGGAGTTGCGATGGCTTCATGCAGATAGAGCTTCTTGACCGCCGCGCAGGACTGGCCCGCTATCTCGAAGCGGTGACCGATCGCCGTCGCCACCGCCTTGTCGAGGTTGGCGTCGGGCATCACGAACAGCGGGTCGTTGCCGCCGAGCTCCATCAGGCAGCGAACGAGCCCGCTGGCGTTCTTCAGCGCCAGCCCTGCCGCCGGCCCGCCAGTAAAGCTGAGCAGGTCGATGGGCGCGCGCGCCAGTGCAAGCGCTGCGTCCGCGCCGCCATGGACCACCTGGAACAGGCCGCCCGGAAAGCCGGCCTCCAGCGCGAGCTCGGCCAGTCTTGCCGCAGCAAGCGGGGCCTTTGGAGACGGCTTGGCGACGACGGCATTGCCGGCCGCGATCGCGGGGCCGAGCTTGTGGCACAGCAGGTTGAGCGGATAGTTGAACGGCGTGATCGCGGCGACGACGCCTACCGGCACATAAGTGATGGCGGCGTGGCGGTCGACGCCACCCGACACGATGCCGCAATGAAGCACCTCGCCGTCAAGGAAGGTCGCGGCGTCGCCGGAAAGCCGCAGCGTGTTCTGTGCCCGGCGGACCTCGTTGCGCGCCTCCGCGATCGTCTTGCCGACCTCGCCGGCGATGAGCTGCGCCAGTTCCTCGGCGTTGGCGGCGATGCGACAGGCAAGCGCGCCCAGCAGCGCGCGGCGCTCATAGGGTTGCGAATGGCGGAATTCGGCCTGAGCCTTCCTGGCGCGCAGGACGGCGGCGGCAATCTCTGCCGCATCCGCGATCGCGACCTCACCGACGACCGCCTGGTCATAGGGGTTAAGGACCCGGATCGAGTCGTCGGCGTTTTGCCTGCGAATGGCTGCAGTGGTCATGACATCCTCAATCTGAAGTGCTTGGGTTCGGGTCGTGGTCCGCGAGGAGAGACGCGATGGAGACGGGTCGCACCGGCCAGCGGTGGCCGGCAAGCGCGTCGGCGGGAATTGCATCCGGCAGGCCCTGCGCCCGTGCAATAATCGCCGCGGTATTGTCGGCACAGAACCGCCCTTGGCAGGCGCCCATCGCAAAGCGGCCGTTGAGCTTCACTTCACGCGGCGAGATCGCGGGGTTCGCGTCAAGCAGCGCGCGCAGCTCGCCAACCGTGCGCCCCTCGCAGCGGCAGAGCACGGTCTCGTCCGGAAGGTGGTCGAGCCCCGATCCATCGGCTGGCCGAAAGAGCTGTGCCAACGCTGCCTGCGCCTTGCGTTCCCCTGCCACGGCCGAATGGTTGGCTTTGGCCTGTGAACCGCCGCCGAGCTGTTTGATAACCTCCAGCGCGGAACCGCTTCCGTCGGCTTCGGCAGCAACCGCGCCAAGCGCTTCGCGGCAGTCTCCGGCATGGACGATGAACGGTTCAACGCCGCCGGCGGGCAACCCGAATCCATTCGACCTGATGCCGTCATGCAATGCGACGTGGTCGGCGTCGAAACTCATTCGCCGGCCGTTATCCGCTGCGCATTCCACGCGCAGCGCGCCGTCGATCCTTTCGATCGAGAGCACGCGGGTGCGGCGCCTCCAGGCGACCCGTGCGCGGACGAGCCTTGTCAGATAGTGCATCGCTTCGACCAGAAGCCGCGGTCGCGCGAGAAGCGCAAGGCCATGCAGGGGATGCGCTGTCGGGTCGCCGGCTTCCAGCAGCGCCACCGGCGGATTGCCTGCCGCGGCAAGCTGGGCTGCAAGCGCGATGTTGAGAGGTCCGTTGCCGGCGACGAGGATCCGCCCCGCTGGCGGCTTGCCAGTCTCCTTGAGCAGCACCTGCATGCCGCCGGCAGTCCACACGCCGGGCAGTTGCCAACCCGGACGTGGCAGAACCCGTTCCACGGCGCCGACGGCGAAGATCACGGCCCGTGGCCTGACGAGCCTTGTTGTCGCCGAGCGTCGGTCCTCGAGGATCGCCAGACCGTCGCCATCCAGGCCCACAAAACTTGTCTCGCCGTGCAGTCGTGTCGTCATCGCTGCGATGCGGCGGTCCAGCCGCGTCCACTGGGCACGCACCGAAGGCGGCATCGCGGGCTTCGCTTCGGGCTCGGCCGGCTGACGGTGGATGGCTCCGCCGGCGCGGTCGCGCTGGTCGATCCACAGGACGGACAAGCCGGACGCGTCAAGTTCGGCGGCCGCCGCAATGCCGGCCGGTCCGGCTCCGACGACAAGCACGTCGATGTCAGTTGCCGGCTCACTCATCGGCGTCGACCACGCGGGCACCGGCCCGGGCAAGGGTGATGCATGCCTCGACGAGCCGGCCGTCGCACCGCACGACGCAGGACTGGCACGCGCCGATGCCGCAGAAATAGCGCGGGAGGCCGTGGTTTGCCCGCAGCAGCGCCGCTGCAAGCGTCTCGCCGGGGCGAAACGGCACGGCATCGCCGTTCCATGAGAAGGTCGTGTCGCTCATGCGGCCTGCCTTCGCGCCCCGAAGCGGCCGGGATCGAACGGAGCGAGGTCGATCGGCACGGCATGGCCGCTGGCGAGGGCGGCGACGATCCTGCCGGTCAAAGGTCCGAGGCAGATGCCGTCGCCCTCGAAGCCGGTGGCGACGATGACGTTGTCGAAGGCGGGCGCGCGCCCGATCAGCGGCCGGCCGTCGACCGTCGCCGTGCGAACACCGGCAAAGCTTCTCAAGAGGCGTAGCTCGCCGAGCCGGGGAACCAGCGCCACCGCTTCGCGCAGCAGCAAGCGGGCTGCGCCGGCATCCGTGCCGCGGTCATCGGTTTCTTCGCGTGTCCCACCGATGAGGAATTGGCCCGTCCGCAGTGGGTCGATGACAAGCCCGAAGCGGCGTCCGGTCTGCGTCATGCGGGCTTCGGTGGAGTCCTTGCTCATCAGATAGCGGCAGGACATCAGCGAGCCGGGCAGGCCCGCATTGAGCGACGGCGCGCGTTCGGTAACGAGTAGCTGGCCCTTGCGCGGCCGCAAAACGCCTTCAAGGCCGAGAAGCGATGCACTGCCGCCACCGGCGGCGAGCACGACGACATCTGCCTCGATCTTTCCAGCCGTCGTATGAAGCAGGTCGATGGACCGCGATCGGTCAGCCGGATTGATGTCATGAACGTGGCAGCCGCGCATGACTGTCGCCCCGGAGGCCACCAGCAGCCGGTTGACGATCTCGTAGCCGATCGCATGGCCCTCGCCCCGAACTTCCACGGCCGAGCGGACGCCGGATGCCAGGTTCGACACCACCGAGTGGAGCGCTTTTGTCCCATGCTGGCGGATTTCGACCCCGCTCGCGGCCAATGCCGCCGCATGGGCTGCCAGAACCTCGTCCTCGTCCTCGTCCTGGGCAAGCATGAACGTGCTTCGTTGCCTGAAGAGGCCTTCGAGCAGGCCGGACGCATGAAGCTGCCTGTAGGTCTCGACGCCCTCGATCGCCGCCTCCATCAGAGGGCCGGGCCGCTTGCTGGCGACGGAGACCGCCCCGTCGGCTGCACCGCTCGCCGCCGAAGCCGGCGCGGCCGCCTCCACGACGCGGACTTCGAAGCCTGCCTTGGCGAGAAAATAGGCGCTTGCCGCGCCGACGATGCCGGCGCCGATGATCACGGCCTTCTGTCTTCGTGTCGCTGCCATCGCAGGAAACCTTGGGCGAATTCGATGGCGGCATTGTCGAAACGGGCAGCGTGCAAGTCGATGCAAGAACGCGGGCTTGGCTACGCGCTTTTTTTGTATGGCGCAGTGGCGTCGTGATGATCGCACCGGCGCGGCAGCCGTGGTATCGCTTGCACCACCATGGCCAAGATCAGCCTCACGCTCATCCAGACCTTCTACGAAGTGGCGTCCCACGGTTCCTTTTCGGGCGCTGCGCGCGAATTGAACCTCAGCTACCAGTCGGCGGCCAACCACGTGCGCAGGCTTGAACAGATCCTGCGCGAACGGCTCATCGAATCCGAACAGGGCGCCAAGCGCATCTCGCTGACGCCGCGCGGACGCGCCCTCTACAATCTGCTGCATCCCGAACTCGACGTGATGCTGGAACGCCTGACGAAGCTGATCGAGAACCAGCGCACCGCGCTGCGCATCGGCATGCCACAGGCGATCTTCTTCCATCTCCTGCCCAAGGTGCTGAAGCGCTTCCGGCAGGACAATCCGGACATGGAGATCACCGTCTACGAGCGCGACACCGTGCTTGCCGAACTGGTGAAGAACGGCAGTCTCGATGTCTGCATCTCCGAGCGCTATTTCGGCGATCCGGTGGTGCCGCAGACCCTGCTCGGCACCTATCGTCTCAGTCTAGTCTATCCGCGCGAATGGGGCGCCAAGCCCGCCCCTGCCGACGTGCCGGCCTGGGCGGCGGGGCGGCCCTTCATCACCCACGAGCCGGGCCAGACCCTGCGAAACCTTGCTTTCGACTTCCTCAACAGCGGCGGCGGTGATGTGCAGCCGGCTATCGCCACCTCCGGCAGTTCGTCGGTGATGCGCTGCGTGGAGGAGGGGCTGGGCTTCGCAATCCTGCCTTCATGGTGCATCGACGAGAGGGATGCGCGGCTGACCAGCGTCAAGCTGTCCAACCTGCCTGAAGTGCGGGTCTATTTCGGGCACGCCGACTTCCTGCGAAAGAACGAAGCGGTGCGGGGGCTTCACGACGTTTGCCAATCCGAGCTGGTCGGGACAGAGCTCGAAGCGCCGGCCGGCGACAGCAGCTACGTTCCCTAGTTGCGGCGCCGACCTACAAAAAAAGAGATAAGTCGGCCCCTCTCTCTAGCATTGTCCGTCCCCGACGCATGGCTAGGCTGATTGCGAACGGCCGATAGCCATTCGTCGAAACGACAATAAACACCGGGGAATTTTTGGAGGTTTGACATGCGATTGTGGAAAAAGATCGTCGCGGGCGCCGCTGTTGCGCTCGGTCTCTTGGGAGGTGTCGCGCAGGCCGACACGGTCGCCGAGATCAAGGAGCGCGGGGTGCTGCGTGTTCCCGGCATCCTCAACGAGGTGCCTTATTTCAACAAGGATCCGCGCACCAACGAATGGAACGGCTTTGTCATAGAAATGGCGAAGGACATCGCCAAGACGCTCGATGTCGAGCTGGAAGTTGTCGAGTCGAGCTGGGCCAACGCCATTCTCGACGTGCAGAGTGGCAAGGTCGACATGGCGTTCGCGGTGACGGCGACGCCGGCCCGCGCGCTTGCGGTCTCGTTCTCCTCCCCGACCTATTTCAACTCGTTCATCATCGTCAGCGCCAGCGAAGACGTGGAAGGCAAGACCTGGCGCGAGCTGAACGATCCCAAATACACCTTCGCGGTCGATATGGGGTCCGCGCAGGACCTCATCACCCAGCAATATCTGCCGAAGGCCAACATCCTGCGCTTCAAGACGCGTGACGAGGCGATCGTCGCCGCCACCACCGGCAAGGCCGACGGCCTCGTCAACACCATGCTCAACGGGCTGGTGATGACCAAGCGGTCGCCCGACCTCGGCAAGGTGATGGTGCCGACGCCGGTGCTTTCGACCCCCTCGGTGGTGGCCGTGAACTATGGCGCCGACGAGGTGTTCAAGAGCTTCGTCTCCGGCTGGGCCGAATACAACCGCCGCATCGGCAACAACCAGACATGGATCGTCGACAGCCTCGAACCATTCGGCGTGACGCTCGAAGACATGCCGCAGGGCTTCGGCTTCGGCGGCTGAGTTCTGGAAGCACGGATGGAGAGTAAAGGCGGTGCTGCATGGCACCGCCTTTTTACATTGCTAGCCGCATCACCGGGCGCGGGCACGGTCCGCGTCGTCTGCCATTATCCAGATATCGGTCTGGCCGGTATCCTTGCCAAGGGAGGTGAGCACGCCATGGGCCTGGCCACGGTGGTGCGTCTGGTGATTGAACATATGCACGACCTGAAAGGCGCGGGGCGTTTCAAAGGACTTCTCGGTGCCCGCGAACCAGGCGTAGGGCATCGCCAGCCACTGCCGATCGACCGTGCCGGCCCACCGTGAAATCGCGTCATCCGCATCGGTGCGTCGTTGGCGGAACTCGCCGAAACCGACGGTGAACGTGTCGCTGGCGTCGCGTGTGCCTGATGGCTGGTCGCCGGCGCCGAAGCGCCAGAGCCACACGAGATCGGCCCAAAGTATGTGGTTCATCGTGCCCAGGAAGGACTTCCAGAACACCCCGCGATCTTCGCGCAACCGTGGTTCGTCGAGCTCGGCCGCGGCGGCGATGAAGCGCCGGTTCATCTCGGCATTGTAGCGGGCAAGCAATTCCACATAGGCAGGTTCGATCATGCCCTGGCCTTCGCCTCGGCATTCAAGCGGAACAGGGAAATAGCGTTGTCGCGGACGATGGCGCGTCGATCCTGCGGCGACAACGGAACCTTGAAGGCATGCTCGGGGTGGTCGAAATCCCAGTGCGGATAGTCGGTCGAGAACATCAGCCGGCCCGCCCCGATCCATCGCAGCAGGTCATACAGGTGACGATTGTTCTCCGGCTCTTCGATGGGTTGGGTCGTCAGCCAGACGTTGGAGCCCACATAGGACGATGGCGCGCGCGTGAGGTGAGGGACTTCATTGCGCATCCGCGTCCATTCGCGGTCCATGCGCCACATCAGCGGCGGCAGCCATGCGAAACCGCCTTCCACCAGCACCAGCTTCAGACCGGGGTACCTTTCGAAGGCCCCTTCGAAGATCATGCTCGTCAATGCCGTCTGGGCAGCGTTCGAAAAGGCGTAGTGCTCCTCGATGTAGAACGACGTCCAGCCCGCTCCGGTATTTGCCCGAGATCCATAGGCGGCGGAATGCATGCCGATCGGCAGACCGTGGTGCGCCGCCGCCTCGTAGATCGGCCAGTAGCGCTGTCGACCCGCAGGCTCCAGCGCGCGCGGGGGGATGGCGATCTGTACGAAGCGCCTGTCAGAAGCGCGGCGTTCGATCTCTGCCAGCGCGCCTTCGACATCTTCCTGAGGCACGCAGATCGCACCCCTCAGCCGTGGTTCCTTCGACAGCCACTTGTCTATCTGCCAGTCGTTGATTGCCGTACACAGGGCGCGGCCAAACTGCTGGTTGAAAACCGAACTGCCGGCAGCCAGCGGCTGGAGCAGCCCGAATTCGATGTTCAGGGGGTCGAGCAACTGCTCCTGGAGAAATGCGAGGTCGGATGCCGGTGGCCCGCCGGAAGGCGGCCAGGCATCGCGCCGCATGCCGTTGCCGGGCGTCAGGCGAGGATAGGGCATCGAGCCTGCGAAAGGATTGCCGGTGCGCAATCCGAAATCGCGCAGGTGCTCCTGCCAGCGTGCCGGAAGGTAGCGCGCCAGTTCGCTGCGCTCGGAAAATGCCGGATGAATATCGCAATCCACAACGCCGTAAGTCGGTGATACGGTCTCGGCTTGCCTCTCCATGGTCATCTCGTTCATCGGCCGATCTCCAGACGGGGATAGGTATCCTTGAAATTGTCGCGCGCGATGCGGGAGGTCATCTTGCGCGGAAGTGCCTGCGGCCAATTCAAAAGGTTCTGCCCGTGGTCGTGGGGAAAATCGGTGGCGAACAGCAGCATCTCCTCGCTGCCCAGATGCTCGATCGCCTTTTCGGCCTCGCCAGGCTCCGCGGGACCGTCGAACGGCTGCGTGGTCAGGCGAAAATGGGTGCGGATGAGTTCGGCCGGCTTCGTCTTGACCCACGGCACCTCGATGCGCGCGCCGCGCCAATCCTTGCCCATGCGCCACATGAGGCCCGGAAGCCAGGTCACGCCGGATTCGATGAGGACGATACGGATGGCGGGGAATTGCGCCAGCACGCCTTCTGCCAGAAGGCTGCCGACCTGGTTGGCGAAACCCTGCGCCTGCGCGATCTGGTCCTCGACAAGAAATGAAGGAAAGCCGCTTTGCGTCGGCGCGTGGCGATATGAGCTGCCATTGTGGATCGCGATGGCAAAGCCGTTGTCGACCGCCGCCTTGTAGATCGGCCAGTGGTGCCGCCGGCCGAGCGGCGTCTCGCCCATCGCCATGGCGAGCACCTGTACGAAGCGTTCGTCGCCCGCGTATCGCTGGATCTCGGCGACGGCGGCTTCCGGATGCTGGAACGGCACGACGAGCGAGGCACGCAGCCGGCCATCCGCGGAAAGCCATTCATCCGCCAGCCATCGGTTGGTCGCCGAGCAAAGCGCGGCGGCCATGTATGGATCGAAGATGCCATGCAGGCCCGACGCGACGTTGAGAATGGCCGCGTCCAGCCCGAGGGGGTCGAGGTGAGCCCGCCCCATGCTGGCGGCGTCCGCGTTCATGTCCTGGTTCGGCGGGCGGAACGGCGCGGCGGATTCCGGGTAGCCGGTCAACTCGAGATGGTCGACGTCGCGCGACATCACGATCTCGGACCAGTACTCGTCGAGATAGGGCAGGAGGTCGGCGCGACGCGGCGAGCGCGGATGTATGTCGGCGTCGATGGCCCGCAGCCCCTTGATCGGCAGCGGCGCCGGGTGCGTGGTGTCGATGCTGTCCGCCATCATTGCGCCGGCTCGTGGGTGAGCCCGCTGCTGCGCGGCGCGGGGCCGTCGGATGCCGCATCCGGCTCCCAGGAGAGGCCGCGCAACGCGATGATCGCGCCCACCACGACCAGACCCGCGACCGTGCTTATCCATTCCGGGAAACCGATGAGAAGTCCGGCGACAAACAGGATCGGCCGCGTCCATAGCCTGAGGCGCCCGACATACATCAGCCTGCCTTCCGATGCGCCGGCGATGATGATCACCGCCAAGATGTTGGCGAGCACCCAGATTGCCGTGAGGTAGAGCGGCCCCTGCAGGATGAGAGCGGGTTCGAACAGGAAGAAGATGGGAATGAAGTAGAGCACGATCCCCAGCCGCGCCGCCGTCATGCTGGTGACGATCGGGTCCGAGTTGCTGATCCGCGAGGCAAGGAATGCGGCCAGCGCCACGGGCGGCGTGATTGCCGCGAGCGTCGCGTAGTAGGCGATGAACATGTGGATCGCGAGCGTGTTCAGGCCGGCGATCTGTTCCAGCGCAGGCGCGAGCGTCAGGGCGAGCATGAGATAGGCCGCCACGATCATTCCCAGCATGCCGAAGACGATGCACACGGCGATGCCGATGGCGAGCACCGGCACGACGCTGTCACCACCCATTCGCACGAGTTCGGATGCGATGACCGGGGCCACGCCCGTGGCCATCAGTCCGCCGAGAATGAAGCTCGTCGGCAGCAGCAGACCGATGGTCTGGCTCAGCATCTTGCCGATCTCGTAGATGATGTTCGGAATGTGATGGAGGCGGATGCGCAGTTCCTTGCGGAAGAAGGTCAGCGCGATCAGCAGCGCTGAAGCGTAGAACGGCGCCAATCGCTCGAGCCGAAGGAAGACGAGGCAGTAAACAAGGAAGCCGAGAACGATGATGAACGGCCAGCCCTCGATGAGCGTCTTGCGGACCGACGGCAGGTCTTCCTTCGGCATGCCCTGGATGTTGTTCCTGGCGGCATAACCGTCCACATGGCAGTAAAGGCCGAAATAGTAGAGCACGCTGGGAATGATCGCGGCCAGCACGATGACGCCGTACGCCGTGTTGGTGAAATCGGCCATGATGAAGGCGACCGCGCCCATGACGGGCGGCATCAGCATTCCGCCCGTCGAGGCGCACGCTTCGAGCGCACCGGCATAGTGAGGCGGGAAACCGGCTCTCTTCATTGCCGGGATGGTCACCGACCCCGTACCAACCACGTTTGAAAAGATCGAGCCGGAAAGGCTGCCGAAGAAGCCCGACGCGATCACGGCAACTTTGGCGGGACCGCCGCGTGCCTTGCCCATCAGGGCCAAAGCGAGATTGAGAAAGAAGTCCGCAGCACCTGTCGCCACCAGCAGAGCGGCAAGGATGAGGAAGCCGATGATGGTCTCGCCGACGACACGCGTGACGACGCCCAGCATCGCATCGCCGGAGAAGATGTTGAACGAGATGGTGCGCGACAGGGACGTCGGCGGCCCCCAAAGCATGCCTGGCATGTAGACGGCATAGATCGGGTAGAGCGACAGGGCGACGACGATGACCAGGAAGATCAGCCCGCCGGCGCGACGGGCCGCCTCCAGGATCAGCACGTAGAGGCCGACGGCGACGACGAGTTGCCAGGTGTGCTGTACAGGCACCCATGTCTGGAACACGAGCGAGCGGCCCATATAGGCCATGAAGGCCGTCAAGCCGAAGATGGCGATTGCCGGAACATAGGAGAAGATGCCGACGGTGTTCTCGCCTTTCCAGGCGGGAAGCAGAAGGTAGACCCATGGCAGGTACAGCGCCATGAGAAGGAAGTAGTAGGTCACGTCCAGCAGCGGCACGATACCGAAGATGTACACGACGGCGAGGGTCGCGCCCGCCGCGGACATGGTCAGCAGCAGCGCGCGTACGGCGCCCGGCATGCTCTGCCACCGTTCCAGAGTCCGATCGCGCAGATCCTCCGGCACAGCCGCCTGGCTCAGCGCTACTTCCTTGTCATTCAGCATTTCGCGAAACCTTTTCCGCCTTGGCGCCGGCTGATCCGGCCGCCGGCGCCACCCGGCACCGGCGGCCGATACACGCGGCTATTCGAGGTCCAGAACAGCCTTGCCGAAGGACGCCGGCAGCCCGTTTTCCTGGCGATAGTCCGCCCAGAATTCGTGCCATTGCTGGCTGTCGGCGCCGATCGTGATGCCGTCGGCCGTGGCGGCCTCCATCGCGGCCTGATAGCCCGCGACCTGCGCCTGAGCGAGCTCGACCAGCTGGTCCTGGCGCTTCTGGTATTCCTCCTTCCAGAGGCCCTTTTCCTCGAGGTAGCGGATGACACCTTCGTGCAGCGGCTGAAGAGCGCCGGTGTCGAGGAATGCAATCAGATTGTCGATGCTCATCATGTGAGCGTGCTGGAAGTCGTCCTTGTAGCTGTCGTGCTGCTCGTCCATCCACTTGATCAGTTGGTAGACGAATTCAGGATCTTCATCGGCCTTCACGTGATTGGCCTGGAAGGCATGGTCCATGTAGACGCCATGCGACGTGGTGACACCGGACTCGACCTCTCGCGGCACGTATCCGGCGTGGATGGCGCGATAGCGCGCGAACGCCTCCGGATCGTCTTCGCGATGCGGCAATGGCAGCCAGCGGATCGAGTCCGGCGCCGCCTCCGCCTCGTAGCTCGGACCCGATGTCGGCGACGTGAACGTCACGTCCGCGCGGCCTTCGGGGATCACGGCGGTATTCGCCCCGTAATTGCCGACTTCCACGAGCTGGACGTCATCGCGTTCCATGCCCAGATAGGCCAGCAATGCGTCGATGCCGGCGATCAGGAATGACGAGCTCGGAGAGAACGAGATGCGCGTGTCGGGACCGATGTCGGCGAAGGATTGGATCGGCGAGTCGCCGCGCACCATGTAGCCCCAGCCGGTCACCTGGTTCATGTTGAGCAGGCGCGTGTCCGTCGGCCCGGCTTCGGCCGTGGCGTACCCTTCCTTGGCATCCATCTGGTCGAAATAGTCGGAGGCCTGATAGAGCACGATCCGACCTTCACCCTGGTTGAGCCAAGCGGCTCGCGAGAAACCGTTGGGCGCAGGCAGGACCCTGGCACGCGACCCCGTCTGTGCGGTGAACTCCCCCGTCCACGCGACCGCGAGGGAATGGTTGGCAGTGCCGACGATCGGCGTGATGACATTGAAGAATTGGGGCCATTCGTAGGCGTCCTGCGCGAATGTGGCCGGTACCGAGGCGCCCAGCAGGGCGATTGCGCCGGTGCCGGCGAGCAGAATGGATCGTCTGGTGGTCTTGCGGTTGAACATCGTGTCTCCTCCTTGACGTTCGTTGATCGACGGTCGTTTCACTTTCTTCGTTGGCGCAGGCCCGGCTCCTCCATCCGCGCCGCGTGGGTTCAACTCCTTCGGGTTACGGTGACGGTTCCGGCGTCGGCATCGACTTCGACCCAGTCTCCCGTCGCAATCGCCTCCAATGGGTCGCGGTCGCAGTCGGTGACTGACGGAACACGGGTAACGACCGCGCCCAGCGCGATCTTGGTCGTCATCCTGGTGAAGATCATCGCCATTGGGGCGACGCCGTTGAGACGCGTCATGTGGAAGAAGGCCGACCAGCCCGAAGACCCCTTGGCGCCGGGGAACACGAGAACCTTGCCGGCGAAGGACTGCCCGTGCAATTCGTGCAGACGCTCGATGATCGAGCCGTCGCGCTCGTTGATGCCGCCCCAGCCGGAAATCGTCTGCCGCGTCACCAACGCCTCGCCGGCGGCTTTGCCGCCCACCACCTTGCGTGCCTTGATTGTCAGCTTTTCATCGAGGCTCGCGGTCATCAGGCGGCCCCCATCCATTCACCGGCGACGGCGGAATCGACGCAGTGGCGGACGGACCCGAACCAGCCCTGCACCTTGCCGATGGCCGGCAGGTAGTGGGCCTGCTTGGCGGAGTCGGTCGCGATGACCCTGACGCCGGGCGGCATGCGGCGGGAGATGGCGGGGCAGGTGTCGCTCATCACCACGGCTCCCGCCTTCTCGATCACCTCGCAGTAGCCGCTTCGGTCGGCGATCTGCTTGATGGCGCGCGGCGTGTGAACCCACAACTGGACGTCGGGGTGTATCGTGCGGCCTTCGAGCAGGTGCGCGATCAGTTCCATCTGTTCGATCGAGTTGTGCGGGCAACCGAGCATGACGAAGTCGATCTTGCGGTCGGTGGCGCTCTGGATCTTCTCGAACGTCTGCGCGCGCTCCCTGGCGCCGTAGCGGATGACGCTCTTCGTCTCGCGCGGGCCGAACGCCTGTTCCAGCGTCGCGGCTTCAGGTGTTACGCCGGGAATGTGGTACATCTCGACCCCGCCGGAGGAGGCCGCCGCGGCGCCAAAATGCTTGAGCTTGACCAGGCTCGGCTGATGGGCGACGCCGGAGAGGACGGGAATCTCCTCTTCCACCGCATAGCCGATGAAATAGCCGAGCAGGCCCCAATCCATCATGTCGTCGACGGCGATGTCCAGCTCGACGAGATGCTGCGCGTACCGGTTCTCGTCGAGATGAAACCCCCAGTACGGAATTCGGCCCGTCAGCGCCGCGGCCCCGGTGCTTTCCTTGCCCTCGACATTGGTGCGCGCGCCGAGCACCGAGTTGCAGTAGATGACCGCCGACGACTCCATCCAGGCGCAATGCTCACCCTTCACCGGGACGTTGCCAACCTGGTAGGGCGTGCAGGTCGCCATCATGTTGATGCCGCGCTGCCCCAGATACTTCTCCGACTGGCGTTGGAGTTCGGCGAGATGCGGGTCCACGCCCTGGATGCGCCAGTTGTCGTTGTCGATGCCGGTGATCAGTTGGCAGGTGCTGGCCTCCATGCGCGGGATTTCGACGGTCTCGTCGCTGTCGAGGTTCAGCTCGGAAAAGACCTTGTCGAAGCCCTGCTCGGCCAGATGGCGGATCGAGGGCGTCGAGGCGTTGAAGGCACCAGCGACATTGTTGGTCTCGACGAGCCGTTCGGCGCCGAGCGCTTCGCCATAGCGCACCAGGAGATCCATGGCGCGTGCTTTGGCTGCGCCGTGGTCGCCTGAAAGCATCGATTTCTCATGATCCGTCAGTCGCATCGCTGTCCTCCGTGGATGCTCAGTAGACCGAAGCCGTGCGGGCGAGATCGTCGGTCGACCAGCGGTAGTGCTGCTTCTCGACATTGTCGGCCACGCGTGCCCGCATCTTGTCCATGTCGATCTGGTGCACGCTGCCGGACCCGGCGAGGTCGAGTGCGTGGGCGGCAGCCATGCCCATGGCGATGCAGGGGCCCATCACACGCACGCTCGACAGCGCCGCCGAATCGGCATCGATGCAGCGTCCGGCCGCCACCACGTTGTGGCATTCGGCGGGAACGAGGCTGCGCAGCGGAATGTAATGGGCGTGATCCTCGTCGAACACGATCCAATGATGGCCATCGCCATGGTCGTGAAGTTCGATCGGCCAGGCCGTCCTGCCGATGGCGTCGTCAAACTTCGTGCCCGCCCTGATCTCGTCGACGGTCAGGTGGTGGCTGCCGGCAATCCATCGGGTCTGGCGGATGCCCGGCAAACCGAAGGAGCGCACACGCGCGGCGCCGAAACATTCAGGAAACTCCGCGCGGAGAAAATCGACCGCGCGCGATGCCTGCTCCTTGCCTTCCAGCGCCTTGGCGGATGCCTCGACCGGGTGAAGCGGTGTCTCGACATGCGTCATGTTCATCGCCGCGATGCCGCGGCCGGGAATGGTGAAGCCCAGCCCTTCGCGCCGAAGCAGGCCGTAGGCGTCGCCCTTCTCCTTCATGCGCTCGCTGATGAGCTCCTTGGACGGCTGTCCGGCCTCGTCGATGTTCTCCAGAACAACCATCTGCGTGCCGAAGACGCGGTGATTTGCCGGTTCACGGCAGGGAAGACCGGCCTGCCAGACCAGTGCTGCGTCGCCGCTGGCGTCTACATAGCCGTCGGCTTCGACGGTGACTGGGCCGTAGCGCGTGAGAAAATCGACAGCGACGATGCGGCCGTTTTCCATGCGCGTGTCCGAGATCATGGCGCCGAGAAGCGGTGTGATGCCGGCTTCCAGCACGCTGCTTTCAACCCATCGCCCAAGCGCGACCTCGTCGTAATAGACCACGGTGGTGCGCGGGCCATTGCGGTAGAATACGGCCTTGTCCTGCGCTTCGAGAAAGGAGAGCAGGTCGTCGGCGATGCCATAGGTGAACTGGTACCCGTGCGTGCCGTTGGAAAACAGCCCGCAGAAAGTCGCTATGATGGAGTTGACCGCCTGGCCGCCCAATGCCGGCTGGCTGTCGACGATCACTACCTTGCGGCCGAGTTTGGCCGCCTGCAGGGCCGCGGAGATTCCGGCGATGCCCGCGCCGACAACGCAGATGTCGGCCTTGACGCGATGGGGGGTGGCACCGGCTTCCTTGCGCAGCGTGATCGTCTCTGTGCTCGGTGATTGAGCCATGGTGCGGTCTCCTCCCAAAGTTCCGCAGTGCGCCAAGCGAGCCTGCGGCGGCTTGTCGGAGGCATCCTAGAGAGGAACGTACTGCGAAAAAAAGACTGTTTTCATGCCAACACCTAGCTCAATATGCGAAAGATGCGACAGGGAGGTCATCATGGACACGCTCGACAACATGCGCACCTTTCTCGTTGTGGTGCGGACCGGGAGCTTTTCAGCGGCGGCACGCGAACTCGACACGGTTCCCTCCGTGATCGCCAAACGCATCAACCAGCTCGAACACACGATGAAGATGCCGCTGTTCCGGCGTTCGACGCGCAGCCTCGAACTGACACCGGTCGGTCACCGTTGCCACGCCCGGTTCATGGCAATCGTCACGGAGGTGGACCACGCCTTCAAGGATGCGGTGTCGAATGCGTCCCGGCTGGAGGAGCGTTTGCGGATCAAGTGCCCGACCACGCTGACCATCCTGCATTTCGGCGCGCTGCTGACGCAATTCCAGGCTGAGAATCCGGGTATCCAGATGGAGCTGGTGCTGATGGATCGCTCGGTCAATCCGGTCGAGGAGGGTTTCGACCTCGCCATCGGCGCGCTGCCTTCTTCCTATGCCAATGTCGTCGACGTCCCGCTGTGTCCGATGCCGCGCGCCGCGTACGCGGCACCGGCCTATATCGAGCGTCACGGCCAGCCCGTCCACCCCCGCGATCTCACCGACCACAAATGCCTGTCGTTCCTGGCAACGGGCAGCAACTGGCAGTTCGAGGGACCGGCGGGCGCGGTGTCCGTCAACGTACCCACCTCCTTCTCCGTCAATGACAGCCACGTTCTCCTCAATGCCGTGGAGCAGGGGTTGGGGATAGCGATGATCGCGAGCCACATTGCCCGGCGAAGCCTGGCGGCCGGGCGGATCGTACCGGTTCTGACGCAGTTTCCGGTCCAGGATCTGTGGGTCAAGGCGCTGGTGCCCGCCAACCGGCACAAGAATCCCGCTGTCCAGGCGGTCATATCATGCCTGCGGGAGGCGTCCGCGCCGATCGCGCCGTGGGACCGCGAGGATGCGACGTCGGGTCCGGCGGCAGGGGCGGACCGTGCCTTGCCCCTGGAGTGGCCTTCCTAGATCGCGATGAATTCAGGTCGAATCGACCTGAATTCATGAACGGGATCGATTCCAAGGAGATAGAGCGGGATGCGGGCGGAAAACCGCTTCACACTTTTCCTCATCCCGCTCTAGCCTGCGGCCAGAGCCCACACCGCAGCGGCCGGCGCGCTTACGGTGACCTGGTTGCCAATCGAGGGATTGGCAAGCGAGGATGTCTCCGCGTTGAGCGAATGGCCCGGCGTGTCGATGACGATCGATCTGTGGGAGCCGCGGAAGATCGACTGCGAGACCGTGCCGGTCCATTCCAGCGCCGGCCCTTCGCCGGCCGCGTCACCGACGCGCAGGCTTTCCGGCCGCACCACGATCGTGACTTTCGACCCGCTGGAAACAGCCACGGCCGCACGGCATTCCCCGCTCCAGCCCGGTCCCTCCACGTCGAGCGCGAAGACGTCCGCGCTCAACTGCCGGCAGTCGCGAACATCGGCCTCGATGAGATTGGGATCGCCGAAGAATGTCGCCACCTCGCGCGATAGCGGACGGTGATAGATGCTTTCCGGCGCACCGATCTGGAGGATGTTTCCGCTCTTCATCACCACGATGCGGTCCGAGAGCGCCATGGCCTCCGATTGGTCATGGGTGACGTAGATCGTCGTGATGCCGAGGCGCTGCTGAAGCTGACGAAACTCGTCGCCCATCTGCGTGCGCAAACGGGCATCGAGATTGCTCAATGGTTCGTCGAGGAGCAGCACCTCAGGCTCGAAAACCAGGGCGCGGGCGATGGCGACGCGCTGTTGCTGTCCCCCGGACAGGGCAGGCGCGGGGCGGTCGGCGAACGCCTCCATCTCGACCATGCGAAGAGCCTGGCGCACCCGATCGTCGATCTCGCCGCCACTCCTGCGGCGAATCCGCAGCGGATAGGCGACGTTGTCGAAGACCGACATGTGCGGCCAGATCGCATAGGACTGGAAAACCATGCCCAGCTTGCGCCGTTCGGGCGCCAGGAAGAGGTTGGCGGATGCATCGCTGACCAGCGTTTCCCCGATGCGGATGGTGCCGCCGGTGTTCTTTTCCAGCCCGGCGATCATCCGCAACGTCGTCGTCTTGCCGCAGCCGGACGGACCTAGCAGCGTCACGAACTCTCCGCTTTCCACGGTGAGCGAAATCCCGTCGACCGCGACGAAGCTGCCATAGTCACGCCTGACATCCCTGATCGATACGCTCGACATCAATCCAATCCCTTCGTCAGTGCGGCTAGAGCGTGCTGAGACGCTTCTTCAGCAGGCGCAGATGCACCCAGCGGAAGACGATAACCATCAACATCATGATCAGGCCGATGACGCTGACCTGTTCGGCGAGGCCGTTGGTCCACATCTTCAGCAGAACCACCGAGAGCACCTCCGAACCGGCCGAATAGAGCAGGATCGAGGCGCTCAACTCGCGCATGATGCCGAAGAACGTCAGGATCCAGCCGACGGCGAAAGCAGGCCACGACAAGGCGACGATCACGCGCCAGAAGGTCTGGAGCCAGCTTGCGCCATGCACGCGCGAGCATTCCTCCAGATCGTAGGCGAGCTGGTGATAGCTGCCGCTCATCACCCGCGTGGCGATGGGGGTGCCGAGCGTTATGTAGGCGAGAAGCAGTGCCCAGATGGTGCCGTAGATGGTGATCGGCCCCGGCAGCATCGCGAAGGCCCACAGGAATCCGACGCCCAGCACCATGCCCGGCATCATCCATGGCAGCCAGGCGAGTGCATCGATCAGCAGCCTGCCGCGCCACCGGGTCCGCACGGAAATATAGGCGACGACCGCGCCCAGGATCATGGTGACGGTGGCGCCCGTCAGTCCCAGAAACAGCGTGTTTCCAAACGCGCGCCAGACCTCGCGATTGGACCATACCGCGCGATAGTGATCGAGCGTCAGCATGTCCCAGCCGTAGAAGCCGAAGAACTGGAAGAACGAGCCGAGGAAGAGTTGGCCCACGGGCAGCACCACCGTGACGACGAAGAAGAGGACGCAAACTGCGAAGGTCACCCATTTCCATCGCCCCAGCTCGGTCACGCTTGGGCGATAGCCCTTTCCGGTCACGGTCTGGAAGGAGCGGCCCCTGAGCAGGCGCCACTGCCAGATCACCAGAACGAACATCAGCATCAGGATGGCGAAGCTCAGCGCCGTGGCATACTGGTAGTCGGGCACCGCGCGATGATTGATCGCTTCATAGATCTCGGTGGTGATGACCTTGATGCCGGCGGGGGTGCCGAAGAACAGCGCCGACTCGAACGATTCCACGCCCCGGATGAAGCTGAGAATGAACGAACTCGTCAGAACCGGAAGCATGAGCACCAGCGTGACCCGCCGAAACGTGGTCCATCGCGAGGCACCGCACATGCGGCTGGATTCCTCCAGCGACGGGTCCATCGCGCGAAACGCGTCGACGATGAACAGGAACAGGAATGGCACGGAGTACTGGCACATGTGCCAGACGACCCCGCCATAGGAGTAAATGTCGACGAGGGCATTGTCCGAACCGGAGAGCCAGCGCCACGCCATGTTGATGAGGCCGACCTGCTCGTTGCCCAGCATGCCCCACGCCATCGCGGTCAGGATCGGCGGAATGAAGAAGGGCAGGGTGATCAGCACTTCGAGCGCGCCGCGAAAAGGCGTGTCGGTGCGCGCGATGATCCAGGCGAGCAGGATCGCCATCAGCAGGGACGGGATCGTCTTGGCCAGCGATATGCCAATGGTGTTGACCAGCACGAGTGCGTTGCTGGCTGTGAAAATTGCGCGGTACCCGTCCAGATTGAACTCGCCCGCGACGCCTGGCGGAGTTGAGTGAAAGCTGCCGTAAAGCAGCATGCCAAGCGGGTAGATCGTCAGGAACCCAAGGATGATGACGAGGCAGCCCAGCGCAACATGACGCGTCAGCGAGCCGCCGCCAAGTCTCCGGGGGCTGGCAAGGCGTCGACCGGGTGATCGCCGCGGTGCGGCCGACGCAGCCTCCGGTCGCGGATGAAGCGTCGTCGTCACGAGGAACGCAGCCTGAATTGCGCGTCCGGAACGGGGTACTGCGCCATTTCGGGCCTCCCTGTCGCATCGCATGTCCGCCGCTGCGGCCACGCCCGAATTCGCCAGGTCTCCTCCCCGGCGTGCCGACGCTAGCGGACGACAATGCGTCGGGGGAATAGCTGAATTCGGCGCATCACCTTTTCCGAAGCGAGAAAAATGGGCTTGACGAGGCGACGCGCACCGCCCGCATTATGGGCCATGGATACCATCGACAACATCCGTGCATTCCTGGTCGCGGCGCGCTGCGGCAGCTTTTCCGCCGCCGCGCGCACGATCGGCGTCGCGCCGTCCGTGATCACCAAGCGGATCGGCCGGCTGGAAGACCAGATGAAGGTCAAGCTGTTCGTGCGCTCGACACGGCGCCTGCAACTGACCGAGGCCGGCAGTCTCGCCATCCCGCGCTATTCGGAAATCCTGCGCGATCTCGAACGCGCCATGCAGGGAGAGGAAGCGATGGGGGCGGGCGTGGCTGGCCATCTGCGCGTCAAGGTCCCGCGCACTTTTTCCAGTCTTCACCTCAGCGAAATCTTTGGCGAATTCCAGAACAGGAACCCGAACCTGACGCTCGAGATCGTGCTCGTCGACAGGTCGGTCGACCCTGCCGAAGAAGGGTTCGACATCGCACTCGGCGCACTGTCGCCGTCCTATTGGAACGTGCACGACCAGCCGCTGTGCCCGTATCCCCGCATGTGTTGCGCAGCGCCCGACTACATAAGGTCGCGCGGTGCGCCGCTCCATCCGCGAGACCTGCTCGAGCATGATTGCCTGACGTTTCACGCCATCGGCACGACGTGGTCGTTCACGACGCCGCAAGGACCAGTCGTCGTGGAAGTCCATTCCAAGACGTCATCGAACGATACGCAGCTCCTGTTCGACATGTGCCGTCGCGGGCAGGGCATCGCGGTGGTCGCGCGTTACCTCGCCCGCGAGGCGATCCGCGAAGGAAAGCTCGTCGAGGTGCTGCCTGATTTCGCGATTTCCGAATTGTGGCTGAAGGCATTGGTGCCACTCAACCGCATGCGCAAACCGGCCGTCCAGGCACTGCTTGCATGGTTGCGCGAGAACCTCGAGCCGCAGCCTGTCTGGGATCGGGACGATGGCGAAGCACCGGCCTCCTGATCACGCGCCACGGATCGCTCTTTCGCGATTCGGAAAAAAAGCTCGCTCAAATCAGTTCATTCTCAGCTTCGTGCGAAAGACGTAGGCTCCTCCACACTAGGGAAGTCGCGGCCCGGGAAATCGTCACGATCATGAATGACGAGCCCCAGCCGAATGGAGAGGAGACGCCGTGAACCACGCGCCATCGCCATCAAACTTCACAGCGGAGCCGTTGCCGACGCGCGGCGGCATCGATTGCGACGTTCACCCTCCCGCGCCGGAGACGGACGCGCTGATGCCGTATCTGGACGATTTCTGGCGCCAGTCGTTCGAGATGCGGGGCTTCAACCGGCTGAACCTCGCCATGACCGCTTCGCCGCCGAATGCGCCGATCAACAAGCGGCCGGATTGGGTGGGGCGGGACGGCGAGGCGCCGATCGATACTGTGCGGCGGGCGGTGTTCGACGAGCTCGGAGCGAGCCTGGCGATCTGCAATCCCCTTCATGGCGCGCAGATACTTCACTCAGACGACATGGGCGCGGTCTTGTGTCGGGCCGTCAACGACTGGCTTGCAGAGCACTGGCTCGATCGGGATTCGCGCCTGCGCGGCAGCATCGTGATTTCGGCGCAGAATGCCGAACTGGCGGTGGAGGAGATCGAGCGGCGTGCCGCCGACACGCGCTTTGTCCAGATCCTGTTGCTGTCGATGAACGACGAACCGCTCGGGCGTCGCCGCTACTGGCCGATCTATGAGGCCGCACAGCGGCACGACCTGCCGGTGGCGATCCATGCAGGGGGGAGCTACCGGCATGCGCCGACCGCGACCGGATGGCCCAGCCACGTCATCGAAGATTACATCGCGCAGGCCGCGATCGCCGAAAGCCAGCTTCTGAGCCTTGTGGCCGAGGGCGTCTTCGCGCGTTTCGAGGCGATCCGCTTCGTCTTCGCCGAAACGGGCTTCATGTGGGTTCCGTCCTTCTTCTGGCGGGCAGACAAGACCTGGAGGGGCACGCGCGCCGAAACGCCATGGATCAAGCAGCCGCCGAGCGAACTCGTCAAGCGCCATGTTCGCTTCACGATCCAGCCCGCCGATGCGCTGGAAGCCAGCCAGATCGAGCGCACGCTGGTGCATCTGGATTGCGACGACCTGCTTCTCTACGCCTCGGATTTCCCCCATTGGCACTTCGATGGCCAGGCGGCGCTGCCAGCCGCCTTCGGTGCCGAGCTGGGCCGGAAGATTCTCCGGGACAATCCGCTGGCCACCTATCCGAGACTACGCGAGGCTCTCGCAAAGGAGCAGACGGCATGAGCGATACGCTGACGATCGAGAACCCCGACGCGATGGCGCGGCAGGGCCAAGGCATCATCGATTGCGACATCCATCCCTCGATGACGACGCCGGACGAACTCATGCCGTTCCTTTCGCAGCGCTGGCGCACGCATATGGCGACGTACGGCAACAGCCTCAGGCAGGGGCTGGCGAACACCTTGTCGCATCCGCGCATGACGCCGGAAGTCGCGCGCGCCGACGCCTGGCCCCCGAATGGCGGCCCGCCGGGCAGCGACGTGCAGTTCATGCGAGAGCAGCACCTCGACGCCCATGGCATCAGGATCGGCGTTCTGGTGCCATTGCGCGGCACACCGGGCAATCAGCGCAATCTCGACTTCGGCATCGCGCTGGCTTCGGCCGTCAACGAATGGCAGGTCGACAAATTCTGCGGGCCCGAACCGAGGCTGAAAGCCTCGCTCGTGGTGACGCAGGAGGATCCCGCCGCGGCCGTGGCCGAGATCGAGAAGCGGGCCGGAGACGCACGATACGCCCAGATCCTTCTGCCGCCGCGCTCGACCGAGCCGCTCGGCCGCCGCCGCTACTGGCCGATCTACGAGGCCGCGACGGCGGCGAATCTGCCCATTGCCATGCATGTCGGCGGTATCGGCGGGCATCCGGCAACGGGCGCGGGCTGGCCCTCCTACTACATCGAGGAGCACCACTCGCAGGTGCAGACGATGCAGGCGCTTCTCGCGAGCTTCATCTTCGAAGGCGTCTTCGCCCGGTTCCCGACCTTGCGCATCGCATTCGTCGAGGGCGGTTTCGGCTGGGCGCCTGCCTTCTCTTGGCGGATGGACCGCGCATGGGAAAAGATGCGCGACGAGGTTCCCCATCTCCGCCGCCCGCCATCGGAATATCTGCGCGAGAATGTCTGGTTCACCACGCAGCCCATGGAGGAGCCGTTCCCGGCGCGCAACCTGCGCGATACGTTGAACTGGATCGGCACCGACCGGCTGATGTTTTCCACGGACTATCCTCACTGGGACTTCGACGACCCGGCCCATGCATTCAAGATTCCGCTCGAGGACGAGGAGCGCCAGGCGATCTTCTCGGGCAACGCGGCACGGTTCTACGGTTGGGCATAGGCGATGGCTCGATATGTGATCGCCCGCGCTGACGAGGTCGCGCCCGGCACCGCCAAGCATGTCAGCGTCGCCGGGCGCGAGATCGCCCTGTTCAACGTCAAGGGTGACTTCTTCGCCATCGCCAATCGCTGCCCGCATGAAGGGGCGGACCTGTGCAAGGGACAGATCATAGGCCTAGCGGAGTCGGACGGACCCGGTCACTACCGCATGACGCGGATCGGGGAGATGGTGCGCTGCCCCTGGCATGGCTGGGAATTCGACATCAGAACGGGCCGCTCCTACTGCGACCCGGCGCGCACGCGGGTCAAGAGCTTCGATGTCAGCGTCGCCAAGGGCGACCGGATCGAAGGGCCATACCAAGCCGAAACCTTCAAGGTCACGCAGGAGGAAGACTACGTGATCCTGGAGGTCTGACGAACTCTGCGCCCGCATGAGCGGCGCAGGCGAACGGGAGGAGAACCCATGAAATTGTCAATTGCAGTTGCCGCGTTTGCACTCGTCCTGGGAGTGACGAACGGGGCGAGCGCGCAGTCCTCCGCGGACTGGGATGCCGTGGTCGCGGCCGCCAAGGAGGAAGGCACCGTGACCGTCTACAACTCGCAGCTCGGATCGCCGCAGTTCCAGAAGGTGATCGACAGCTTCGAGGAAGAATACGGAATCACCGTCCAGTCCATGGACGTACGGGCCAGCGAATTGAGCGAGCGGGTCCGTACCGAACAGTCGGCGGGCCGCTATCTCGGCGACGTCCTGATGCACTCGGCCGGCTCGATCGAGATCCTCAAGGAGCAGCAGGGCGTCGAATACGAGCCGCATGGCGACATACCGAACATGGCAAATCTGCGTGACGACCTGCTGACCAAGCCAACCGACATACACATTCCCGGATTCCTCCAGGTCTATGGAATCCTGGTCAACACCAATCTCGTCGCCCCCGAAGACGAGCCCAAGACATGGAAGGATCTTGCCGATCCGAAATGGAAGGGCAAGATCCTGTCGGACGACATGCGTCCCCTGGGCAGCGGCGGAACGATGTTCGTGGTGCTCCAGAAGACATATGGCCGAGAGTTCAACGACCAGCTTGCCGCGAACGAGCCCGTGTTCAGCCGCGACCTTCGCAACGACGCCCGTCGCGTGGCGCGTGGTGAATATCCGCTCTACATCCCGCAGATGTTCGCCTTCGCCAATGACCTCCAGCAACTGCCCGTCAAAGTGGTCATCCCCGAAGACGGAGTGCCTTATGTGCCGATCCACTTCGCCATCCTCAAGAACGCGCCAGCGCCGAATGCCGCGCGCCTCTTCATCAACCACTTTCTCGCCCTGGAGCAGCAGAAGACATATGCTGAGGCCTGGATGTTTCCGGTGGTCGAGGGCGTGGTGGAAAATCTCGACGAGCAATCGCGCCGCTTCGCGCAGGCGAAGCTCCTGGGAACACGCGAACTGGACGAATACGGTCCGATGATGGAAATCGCGCGCGAAATCTACGACTGATCAGCCTCCCGGGCGGCGTGTGGGTAGCGGTGCGAACCGCTGCCCACACGTTATCACGCCATCGGTCTAGTCAGCGAATGCGACCAGAAGCTCGAAGGTGATGCAGACCGGATTGGTGCCGCGTTTCAGCCTGCCTTCGTGGATTTCGCCGTCGAGGCCGACAAGAGCGACGTCGAGCGAACATGTCGATGCCGATACCTCACCACGGGTGATGAAGACTTCGGTGGCATAAGACGGCACGTGGCGATTGTCGGTGAAGTCGACGCCGACGAGACTGCCGACACCATGGATCGTCGCCGAGCTGCGGCCATTGGCGCGGCACAGCGCCTCGATCGCCAGGCAGACGTCGCCGTTGGGCCTTATCGTGGCGACCAGTGCATTGGGCCTGGCGGCTGCCGGTTCCGTCGGCTCGGCGGCGAACAGCTTGAAATTGGTCTCGGGATCTTCGCGGGCGACGAAGACCGCTCCTTCCGTGCCCCAGCCATGGAGCTGGGCGTTGGCGGCAATGATCGTGTCGTGCGGCAGCAGGTGGCCGGCCCGTCGCGCGCCGTCCGGCTCGCGCCAGATGCCGTGGCAATGCATGAACGGCTCGCCGTCCCGGGTGCCGACGATGACGCCCGCCCGTTCGATGACGACCACGCCGTCGGGAGCGTGCGTGTCGCTGTACCAGGCGACATGCGTGTCGTCCGGCGCGTTGGCGGGGATCACGTAGCGCATCGGCGCCACGGCGACGTTTTCGAGCGTGACGTATCCCGACGAGAAACCCGCCCGCGCCAGGGCACCGGTGATCGCCTCGTTGACCGTGGCGCCGGCGGCAAGAGGAAGTTGCACAGGATGGGCGCGGCAGGGGACGGCCTTCATCCTCTCTGTGGCGACCGGTCCGGGCTGCGTCAGAGAGCGCATCAGTTGGACAGTCCGGCGGTGGCGAAGCCGCCGTCCACCGCAAGCACCTGCCCGTTGACGTAACTCGCGTCGGGCGACAGCAAGAACACGACGACTCCGGCGATCTCGACCGGGTTCCCGTAGCGCCGCTGCGGTATGCGCTGATGCCATTGGCGGCGCACGTCGTCGGTGTGCACCGCGCGAGACAGCGGCGTGTCGACCGGGCCGGGTGCGACGGCATTGACCCTGATGCCGCTGGGGCCAAGCTCGTTGGCCATCACCAGGGTGAGCAGGTTCTGACCACCCTTGGACGCGCCATATGCGCTGCGGCCCTTGTTGCCGATCACGCCCGAAACCGAGGTGATGTTGACGATCGACCCCGGCAGCTTCGCCGCGAGCCACACGCGCGCAGCCGCCCGCGACACGATGAACGTGCCCGTGAGGTTCACGTCGACGATCTTGCGAAATTCGTCGACGCTTGTCTCGACGGCCGGGCGGTCAAGGCCGATGCCGGCGCAATTGACGAGCCCGGCAAGGGTTTCGTACCCGGAAATCCTGGCGATCGCTGCGTCGACCGCGTCTTCGTCGGTGACGCTGAGCGCGATGCCGTGTCCACCCTCCAGCCCGAGCGTCGCGCAGGCTTCATCCAGCGCGTCCTGCTTCATATCGAGAAGGTAGGGGCTCCAGCCGCGCGCCTTCAACAGGCGGGCGGTTTCGAGCCCGATGCCCGATGCCCCGCCGGTCACGATCACCGCGCCGCTCACGTTGCCGGCTCCCTTTCGGGGGCCGCGAGTTCTCCGCGCCGCTCCAGTTCCTCGCGGATCATCTTCTTGGTGATCTTGCCGTAGGCCGACTTCGGCAGTTCGCTCCAGAAGATGAATCGTTTCGGCATCTTGTAGCGGGCGATCTTCGGCTCGAGCCATTCCCTCATGTCGATGTTGTCTTCTCCAGCACCCTGACGCGCGACGCAGACGGCAATGCCGATCTCGCCCCACACCGGATCGGGCACGCCGAGCACCGCCACCTCGCTGATCGCAGGATGCTCGAGGATCTTCTCTTCGATCTCCCTCGGATAGATGTTGGAGCCGCCGGAGATATACATGTCGGATGCGCGGCCGGTGATGTAGACGAAGCCGTTCGCGTCCATGTGGCCGAGGTCGCCGGTGCGGAACCAGCCGTTGCGGAACGCCTTGGCGTTGGCCTCGGGATTGTCATGATATCCGGCAAACACCGCCGGCCCGATCACGCAGATTTCGCCGGTTTCGCCGGCCGCGACCGCGTCGCCGGCGTCGTTCTGGATCTCCACCTGCATGCCGGTGCGCGCGAAGCCGCAGGTGCCGATGCGGGCATGCGGGCCGTCCTCGACCGAATGCAGCGCCGGCGGCAGGACCGTGATGTTGCCCGTGACTTCCCCGAGGCCGAAATACTGCACCAGCACCGGTCCGAGCGCCTTGAGCGCCCGTTTCTGGTCCTCGCGATACATCGGCGCGCCGGCATAGATCACGTAGCGCAGCGAGGAGTGGTCGAAGTTCTCGACCGCGGGGTCTTCCACCAGCATCTTCAGGATCGTCGGCACGGTGAAGACGTTGGTGACGCGCCATTTCTCGACCAGCGACCATATCGTGCCGGCATCGAAGCGTTGCTCCGGCGGCAGGATGGTCTTGGCGCCGTGCGCCACCTGGACGAGCTGGTGCACACCGGCCCCGTGCGACAATGGCGCGACGACGATGGATGCGTCGGCCAGGCTCGTGCCTGGCATCAGGTCGCACAAATGGTTGGTGACGACGAAGGCCATCTGGCCGTGCGTCAGGACCGCCGCCTTGGGGCGGCCGGTGGTGCCCGACGTGAAGAAGAACCAGCAGGGATCGTCGCGGTCGACCGCAACCGGCCTGACCGGCCTGCCACGGTTGCGGGCGACGATGGTGTCGTAGTCCTCGCCGAAATCCGATGTGCCAATCGAAATGACGAACTGCAATGCCGCCGAGGCGGCGCTGCAAGCGGCGGCGTGGCCGGAAAAGCCGGCGCCGCAGATCATGCCGCGCGCGCCGCTCGCCTGTGCGAGATAGGCCACTTCATCCGGCGTCTGGCGGAAATTCGTCGGCACCCACACCGCGCCGATGCGGAAGCAGGCGAACATGGATTCGAACATCTGGTTGCAGTTGGATGACTGAACCAGGACGCGGTCGCCCTTGGCGATGCCGAATTCACCGGCGAGCGCTGTCGCCATCGCGTCGACCCGCGCTTCCATTTCCCGCCAGGTCCATGTGTCCTCGCCCCACACGAAGCCGATGCCATCGGGGTCGCGCTGCATGGCCTGGTGCAGGAACTGCGAAAGGTTCATCACCCTCGTGCTGGCGGGACTGGTCGCCGCGTTCATCTCTAGGGTCTCCTGTCCGAGGTTCGCGCGTTGGCGGCGGGGCGTGCCGTCCTGCGCGACGCAAACATTTGTGCCAGCTTTGCCTCGACGATGCGCGCCTCCTCCAGAAGGTAGCCGGCAAGCTCGTCCTGGCGGCTTTCGTGCATGCGGCTGTCGATGGCCGCCATGCTGAGCGCGCCCGCCAACCGGCCTTCGGGCGTGCGCAAGACGACGCCGATACCCCAGGAATTGGCGAAGATCAGGCCGGGATTGAGCGCGTAGCCCTTTCGCCGCGTGGTGGCGACGTCGTCAAGGATGCGCTCCGGCGGCAGCATCGGATATCTCTGTGCGAGCACCTGGGCATTGGTTTGCAGGACGGCCGCAACCTCGTCGTCGGGCAGCGATGAAAGCATTGCGAGCGACCCCGCGCCCACGCCCAGCGGATGTTCGAAGCCGGCCTGCAGCGCATGTGTGCGCACAGGGTAGGTGCCTTCCTCACGATAGAGACAGACGGCGTAGCTGTCGCGGCGGATGGAGAGGAAACTGGTGTCTTCCGTCCGCTTCGAAAGCCTCTGAAGGCTTTCCATCGAGAGCTGGAGCAGCCCGAAGCGGCGTGAGGCGAGGCTGCCCAGCACGTACGCTTCCTGTCCGAGATAGTAGCGTCGGCTTTCCTCGTCCTGGTCGACCAGTCCCGCACGCATCAGTGCCAGCAGGAGCCGCCGGCAGGTCGGCTTGTTGAGGCCACTTTCCTCGACGACGCCGGACAGGGAGACACCGCGCTCGGCATGCCGGCCGACCGTCGACAGCAGCCCGAGCGCACGGTCGACGCTTTGCGAACCGGTGGCATCCCGATCGGGGGAGGCGATCGTGAGCATGTTCATTGAACCGGCGAAATGGCGCAGCTCTGGCCGCCATCGACCGGCAGGCAGACGCCGGTGATGAAGCGCGCTTCGTCGCTGGCGAGAAACACCGCCGCCGCCGCCACGTCCCACGCGGTCCCCATATGGCCGAGGGGCACCAGCGCGTTGCGCGCCGCCACCATGTCTTCCTGGGAGCCATATTGACCCGAGATCTGCCTGTAGATCATGGGTGTATCGATCAGGCCGGGCATGATGCAATTGGCGCGTATCTTCTGCCGTGCGTACTGCATGGCAAGTGCCACGGTTGCCTGGTTCACCGCCGCCTTGGTGGCGTAGTAGGCGAAATAGGGATAGCCGACATAGCGGATCGCGGCGAGGGACGAGATGTTGACGATCGCGCCGCCGCCAGCCTCGATCATGTAGGGCAGGACCGCCTTGGCCGTTCGGTAGACCGGCCCGATATTGAGGTCGAGCGCGGCCTGGAACTGCTCTTCCTCAAGTTCCACCGGCCCGCCCATATGGGTCACGCCGACATTGTTGTGAAGAATGTCGATCCCACCGAATTGCTCCGCCGCCTTTGCGGCGGCTTCCCTGACGGACTCGAGCCGCGTGACGTCGGCGGCAACGGCGATCGCTTCATGTCCCTCGTCGCGGATGATCGCCGCGGTCTCCTCCGCCGCTTCCGGCATCAGGTCGACGCAGCACACGCGGGCGCCTTCGCGCGCATAGGCCACGGCGGCAGCCTTGCCGTTGCCCCATCCGGGCCCGGACGAGCCCGCGCCAAAGACGATCGCCGATTTACCCTTGAGACGGTCGCTCACATGGACCTCGCTGCATCTGCGGATGCGGGCGGGCCCGAAGGTCCGCCCGCGCGTTCATCCGGCGTCCTGTCAGCCGAGCTTGGTGCCGACGGCCTTTTCGAGGATCGCCCAGGCGTCCTCGCCGTAATTGCCCTTCCATTCGCCGTAGAACCCGGCATCGGCGAGCTTCTGGCGGAAGGAGGCCGTGTCCGGCTCATTGATCGCCATGCCGTTGGATTCCAGTTCGCCGCGCAGGGTGGCGTTCAATTCCGCGACGTCGGCACGCTCGTTGACCGCCGCCTCGTTGACGTGGCCGGCAACGATCTCGCGCACGTCTTCCGGCATCGCTTCCCAGGCCCGCTTGTTGGCCAGGAACCAGAAGCCGTCCCACATGTGGTTGGTCATCGACAGGAACTTCTGCACCTCGAACAGCTTGGCCGTCGAAATGATGGCCAGCGGGTTCTCCTGGCCGTCGACGATGCCGGTCTGGAGCGAGGAATAGACCTCGGCGAAATTGATCGATGCCGGGGCGGATTCGAACGCCGTGAACATCGAGGTCCACAGCGGGCTGACCGGAACGCGGATCTTGAAGCCCTTGAGGTCTTCCGCGGATTCGATGGCGCCGGTCGACGAGGTGATCTGGCGGAAACCGTTGTCCCAGATCTTGTCGAGCACGACGAGGTTGGACTTCTCGATCTCCCCGCGCACGAACGCGCCGAGATCGCCGTCCATGGCGGGCCAGACTTCATCGTAGCTCGGGAATGCGAAGCCGATGCCGCTGATCGACGCCTTGGCGACCAGCGTCGACAGGATGAGCGGCGACAGCGTGAAGAACTCGACGCCACCGGACCGGACCTGGCTGAGCATGTCGGTGTCGGCGCCCAACTGGTTGTTGGGGAAGATCTGGATCGACACGCGCCCGCTGGTCTCCTCGCGGATCTTGTCCATCGCCTCCTGGGCGCGCACGTTCATCGGGTGCGTGAGCGGCAGGTTGTTGGCGTATTTGTAGTTGAACTCGGCGGTCTGCGCGCCGGCGAAGCGGATGGTGCTGACGAGCGGCACGGCCGCCGCGCCCAGCACGAGTGTTCTGCGGTTGACGTTCATGTAGGTCTCCTCCTTGGTCGCATGTTTGACTTCTTCGGTTATAGGTATGCGGTCGACAGTGCGGGTACGGCCGCGATCAGCAGCAGTCCCAGCACCAATGCGCCGAGATAGGGCCAGATCGCTCCCATCGCCTCGTCCGGCGACACATCGCCGATCTTGCAGGCGATGTAGAAACCGATGCCGATCGGCGGCGCCATCAGCCCGACATTCATCGCCGTGACGACGACCATGGCGTAGTGCACGTCGTTGATGCCCATCTGGGTCGCGATGGGGAACATCAGCGGCGCCATCAGCACGATCGCCGGCAAGCCCTCCAGGACGCAGCCAAGCACCATGAAGACGGCGATCGTGACCAGCATGTAGCTGAACCAGCCGCCCGGCAGGTCGCGCATGTGTCCGGCAAGCTGATGGGCGAAGCCGGTCTGCGTGAGGGCCCATGCCATTGCCGAGGCCGATCCCAGGATCAGCAGGATCGCTCCCGACATCGCCGCCGTTTCAACGAGCATGGCATAGACCTTGGATGGCCTTATCCCGCCATAGAGCACGATGCCGATGACGAAGGCATAAAGGACCGCGATCGTCGAAACCTCGGTGGCGGTGGCAATGCCTCCGCCGACCGCGCCGCGAATGATGAACGGCAGCAGCAAGGCGGGCGCGGCGATCAGAAGCGTGGTGCGCACCACCTTGAACGATGCCCGCCGCACGCCTTCGGTGTTTTCGTGCCGCGCCTTCCACCGCGCAAGCACGGCGAGAGCCAGAAGCAGCACCATGGCGATGACGAAGCCGGACGTGAACAGCGCCGCGATCGAGACGCCGGCGACCGAGCCCAGCACGATCAGCACGATCGATGGCGGCACGGTGTCGGCCATCGCCGCACCCGTGGCCAGGAGCGCGATCATCTCCTTGGGCTTGTGTCCGCGCCGCTTCATTTCAGGGAAAAGGGCAGGGGCCACGGTCGCCATGTCCGACACCTTCGAGCCTGAAATGCCCGACACGAGGAACAGCGAACCGAGCAGCACATAGGACATGCCGGCCTTCACATGGCCCAGCAGCGAGCCCATGAATTCCACGATCGCCTTGCCCATGCCGGTGGCATCGAGGATGCAGCCCAGGAGCACGAAGATCGGCACCGACAGCAGGATCAGGCTCGACATGCCCTCGTCCATCCGGCCGATCATCACGATCATCGGAACGTTCGTCGAGAAGACCAGGAACGAGATGGTGCCGATGCCGAAACAGAAGGCGATCGGAACGCCGATCACCAGCCCCAGGACCGCCAGCCCGACCAGGAAGATGAGGATGTTGGTGTGCCCGAGACCGAGGAAATACGGCTTTCCCATCCACAACAGGCCGCCGATCACGGCTACCGTCACCGCCGCCATCCCAATATCGGCGGGGCGGCAATCACGCCACAGATGCCCGATCGCCACGACCAGCATCAGCGCGATGCCCAGCACGATCGCCGAGACACGATAGCTGACCGAGATGTTGAGGGCCGCGGACGTTATGAACGACTCCTCGCGCACATAGTCGATCGCCGGCATGATCAGCGCCGCCAGCACGACGACGACCACCAGCAACGCCAATGCGTTGACGAAGCCGCGCAATTGCGCCGGGAACATGTTGACGAACACCGTCAGGCGCAGATGTTCGTTCCTGTCGATGGCGATCGCCGCGCCCATCATCGCAAGCCACAGGAAAGAGATCGATGCTGCTTCGTCGATCCACACGATCGGCGTGTGCAAGGCGTAACGCGCGACAACGCCCGTCAGCAACAGCCCGACGATGACGACCAGAAGTACCGACGCGACGACCTCGACGGGCCGCATCAGTGCCGACCCCGGCCTCGCGTCGACCACCTCGGCCTGCGTCTCTACGGGCAGCGCCTCGTTGTCTGTGAGCTGCATGGCGGCTCGCTCCTCCCATTCCCCGTCCGCCGAGACGCGCTGCTCCTCAACAGCGGTCCTGCAGGGCCGGATGAACGGTCATCGACAAACCCGCAGGGCGGACATCGATCCATACGATGGATCGGTTTGGCCTGTAAAGCCGGGAAATCGCCGAAATCAGGGCGGCAATTGTTCCACAATATGGACCGGCCGCGCGGTCAGTCGCTCAGGCTCGTTCCATGTCGTCTGCGGTGAGAGGGAACAGGCAGGCGCTGGCGCGGTCCGGCGCATTCGTCATCTCGACCGCCGGCTCGGTCGTCGCGCACACCGGACGCGCGACCGGGCAGCGTGGGTGAAACACGCAGCCGCCAGGCATTTCCATCGCGTTGGGGAAATTTCCCCTCAGCCCGAGATCCGGCACGCCGCCCTCGTCCTCCGGACTGAACACCGCGTCGCGCAGCACGCCGGTATAGGGGTGCGCCGGTTGCGCGAAGATCGTCGAGGTGGGGCCCGCCTCGACCACGCGGCCGAGATACATCACCATCATGCGCTCGGCCATGTGCTCGATGACCGAAAGATTGTGCGAGATGAACAGCATCGCGATGCCGTGTTCGGCGCGCAGGTCGAGCAGCAGGTTGAGGATCTGTGCCTGCACCGAGACGTCGAGCGCGGAGGTCGGCTCGTCGCAGATGACGAGCTTCGGTCCCGAGACCAGCGCCCTGGCGATCGCCACCCGCTGGCGCTGGCCACCAGAGAGTTGTGCGGGACTGGCCGTCAGGGCGCGGCGCGGCAGCCCCACCTGGTCCGCCATCGCGGCCACGCGCTTCTGCCGTTCCGCGCGGGTACCGATGCTGTGCACCTGCAAGGGCAGCGCGATGATGTCCGCGACCGACATCGACGGGTTCAGCGAGCCATAGGGGTCCTGGAAGACCGGCTGTACCGCAAGTGCCCGTTCCCTGCGAGCGAAGTCCGATATCGGCCTTCCTTCGAGCATGACCTCGCCTGCGGTCGGCGTTTCGAGGCCGAGAAGGATGCGTGCCAGCGTGCTCTTGCCGCAACCGGACTCACCCACGATGCCGAGGATTTCGCCTTTCGCGATCGAGAGGCTGACGCCGTTCAAGGCCTTCAGTGGTGTGGCGCGCGCGAGCAGACCGCGCCGCACCGAATAGACATGGCTGAGGTTTCGGGCTTCAAGAAGCGGTGTCATGGATTGCCGCCTCCTTTGCTTCGAACTGCAGGTGACAGGCCACATGCTGGCCCGATGGCGCGACCTTGAGAGGTGGTGGCTCGACCGCGCAGACATCCATGCGCCTGGGGCAGCGCGACAGGAACGGGCAGCGGGCGTCCTCTGAATGGAAGGCCGGCACGTTGCCAGGAATGCTGGCGAGCCGCGCGGTTCCAGGCTGTGCGCCCTGCGGCTTCGGCACCGAGGCGATCAGGCCCTTGGTATAGGGGTGGGCGGGATTGCGCAGCACGGCCTGTCGGGCGCCATGCTCGACGATCCGCCCGGCATACATCACCGCAACGCGGTCTGCGATGCGGGCGACGACGCCGAGATCGTGGGTGATGAAGATCATGCCCATGCGGCGCTCTTCCTGCGCCTGCTTGAGGATGCGCAGGATCTGCGCCTGCGTCGTCACGTCGAGCGCCGTCGTCGGTTCATCGCAGATCAGCATCCGCGGCTCGCACATCAGCGCCATGGCGATCAGGACACGCTGACGAAGACCGCCGGAAAGCTGGTGCGGATATTGCCGCAGCCGCAGGGCGGCGTTGGTCAGGCCGACGCTTTCGAGCACCGCGATGGCGCGATCCTGGGCTTCGCGCTTGCCGGCTCCGGTATGCCGGCGATAGACGGCGCGCAACTGGTCGCCGATGGTGAAGACCGGGTTCAGCGCCGTCATCGGCTCCTGGAAGATCATCGACATCTGCCGGCCCCGCAAGGCCGAAAGCCTGCTCTCCGAGAGCGCGGAGAGGTCGGTGTCGCCAAAGCGGAGTTCGGATGATGCCAGCTTCGCGCCACGCGGCAGCAAGCGCATGATGGACAATGCGGTGATCGACTTGCCGCAGCCGGATTCGCCGACCAGGCAGAGCGTCTCGCCCTCGTCGACATCGATGTCGATGCCGCGCACGGCATGAAGGCGCTCGCCCTGGTCGGGCAGGGTGACCTTGAGGTCGCGGATATGCAGAAGCATCAGCCACGCCCTCCAGCGGTCAGGTCCCGCATCGCGTCGCCCATGAGGTTGATGGCCAGCGCCAGCACGAACAGGCAGGCGCCCGGCAGGACGATCAGCCAGGGACTGAAGAACATCGACGTCTTGGCCTCCGACAGCATCAGCCCCCAGGACGGCAGAGGGGCCTGGACCCCAAGACCAAGGAACGAAAGCGCGGCTTCGAGGAGAACCGCATGCGCCATTTCCACCGTGGCGACGACCATCAGGGGGGCGCGGATGTTGGGCAGGATCTCCCGAAACAGGATATGCGGCAGCGAACTGCCGAGCACGCGCGCCGCCATGACGTAGTCGCGGGCGCAGACCTGCTGCGTGGCGACACGCGTGACCACCGCGAACTGGTCCCACAGAAGCAGGCCGAGCACCACGATCACCACGGTCAGCGATGGCCCGACGATGGCGACCACGGCGAGCGCGATGAGGATGATCGGCATCGAGAGCCGCGTGGTGACGATCGTCGAGATGGCCGTGTCGATCCAGCCGCCGTAATAGCCCGCCAGCAGGCCGAGCGTGATGCCGATCACGGCCGAGACCACAGTGGCTGCAATCGCGATCGTCACGGAGATGCGGGCACCATAGATCAGGCGGCTCATATAGTCGCGGCCGAGCTGGTCGGTACCCAGCACATGTTCGGCCACGGTGGTGTCGTGCCAGAAGGGCGGCTTCAGCCGCATCGCGATGTTCTGGGCGAACGGATCATAGGGAGCCAGCAGATGCGCGAAGACCGCGACGAGCAGCAGCACGAGCAGGATCGTGCCGGAGAAGACGAAGGTGCGATGCGCCATCGCCTTGCGCCAGAAGCCGAGCTTGCGGACGAGCGTGTCTTCTTCCGGTGTCATCGGCGTCGATTGATCGGTCATTTGCCGCCGCTCCGCAGCCTGGGATCCATGTAGCCGTTGAGCAGGTCGGCCAACAGCGTCAGCACGATGTAGAACAGCGAGATCAGCAGAACGATCGCCTGGATGACCGGCATGTCGGAGCGCGACATCGACTGCCAGGCAAGGTAACCGACGCCATTGAGCGCGAAGATCGACTCCACGACCACCGATCCGCCGAGCATGAAGCCGAACTGCACCGCCGACAGCGAAATGACGGGCAGCACCGCGTTCTTGAGCGCGTATTTGAACGTCACCTGCCACGGGCGGATGCCCATGGCGCGGGCGGTGCGGATATAGTCGGAGGCGAGCACCTCGATCATGCCGGCGCGGATCAGGCGCATCAGCGGGGGCATGGCGAAGGTGCCGAGCGTGATCGTCGGCAGAACGAAATGCGCCAGCGTCTGTGAGCCGGAGATCGGCAGCCACCGCAACTGGACGCCGAAGACGACGATGAGCAGTAGACCGGCCCAGAAATTGGGGATCGCCTGCCCGGCGACGGCGAGAAGCTGCGCGATGCGGTCGACGATCGTGTTCGGCCAGAGTGCTGCGGCGCACCCGAGCGGAAGTGCGATTGCGAGAGCCAGGGCCATCGACAGGACCGCAAGCAGCGCCGTCACGGGCAGGCGCTCGGTGATCATCTCGAGGACGGGCCGCTTGGACAGGTAGGAGGTGCCGAAGTCTCCCTGGACGAGGCCGCCCAGATAGTCGGCATATTGCACCGGCAGGGAGCGGTCGAGACCGTATTGCCGGCGGATCAGGGCAAGGTCCTCGTCGGTGGCCTGGGCGCCGGCAATGCCCATTGCGGGGTCGGACGCCACATTGCTGAGGACGAAGCAGATGACCGAAACGATCACCATCACCACCGCCGCCAGCGTGGCCCGTCGCAAAAGATAGGTCAGCATCCGCCTGCCGTTTCCTGCGTCAATCGAAAACGGCCCCGCAGCAATGCGCGGGGCCGTGCGTCATCGTGGGTTACACTATCACTTCCAGCTTGCGTCGTAGAAACGCGGAAGTTCGTCAAGCGTGGGGGTGAAGTCGAGCGTGTTTGTGTAGGCGTAGCCCATCACGATCGTGTGCATGGGCACCCAATAGGCATTCTCGGTGATGATCTTGATCGCCTCGGAATATTTCGCCTGGCGTTCATCTGGGTCCATCACCGATGCCGCTTCCTTGACCAGCGTGATCACCTGTTCGTCGCGCGCGCCGTCATTGCTCGAACCGTCGAACATGGTGCCCATCGATGCGGAGCTGTCGGCGAGCGAGAATGAACCCCAGTCGCCGTACCACATGCCGACCTTGCCCTCGCGCCAGCCGGAGAAGGAAGCGCTCGCCTGGAGCATTTCGAGTTCGGCATTGATGCCGACCGCCGCGAGGTTCGCCTGCACGGCTTCGGCGCGGGCGCGGTCGCGATAGCTGCCCAGCGTGACGGTGAAGCCGTCGGCGTAACCGGCCTCCGCCAGCAGCGCCTTGGCTTTTTCGGGATCGTAGTCATAGACGACGGCCGCCTCCTGGTCGCAGCCGAACTGGACGGGGTGGCACGGCGCGTTGATGATCTCGCCGTCGCCGCCAACGAGGTTCGCCACGATGGTCTCGCGGTCGATCGCGTGGTTGACAGCCTGACGCACCTTCACGTCGGTCAGCGGGTTGTCGCCGGTGCGGCCGGCAGCATCGAGGCCGATGAAGGCGATGCGCAGCGTCGAGGCGAGCGCGACGTCGAGCGTCGGCACGACCTCGAGCTGCTCGACCTGGTCGGACGGGACGTTCCAGATCCAGTCGACGCCGCCGCCGATCGCCTCGGCGATGCGCGTCGCCGTGTCGGGGATGATGCGCCAGTTGATGGTCGTGATCGTCGGCGTCCGCTTGGAGCCGCCTTCGTAATATCCCTCATAGGCAACCAGCTTCACCATGCCGTCGCCAAAGGACTCGACCATGTAGGGGCCGGCGCCGATCGGCTTCTGGCCATAGGCCTCGGGACCGACTTCCTCGAAATGGTCCGACGGATAGATCGGCAGCGAGCCGGCGACGAATTCGAGCGCGGCCGGGAACGGCGTCTTGGAGATGACGCGCACGGTGAAGTCGTCGACCACCTCGGCGCGGTCGATCCAGGAAACCGAACCCTGCGAGCGGGCGCCGTGCTCCGGATCGGCCCAGTAATTGTAGGTGAAGGCGACATCCTCGGCGGTAAAGGCGGAACCGTCGTGGAAGGTCACGCCTTCGCGCAGCTTGAACTCGATCGTCTTGTCGTCGATGCGCTCCCACGAGGTGGCCAGGAGCGGCTCGTATTCGAACGTCTCCGGGTTGCGGTAGATCAGCATGTCGTAGATGTGCATCGTCATCACGACGCCGTCACGCGCGGTGTTGACGTAGCCGTCGAGTGTCGGGAAGTCCTCGCCCATGCCAAGCGTGATCGACTGGTCTTCGGGGCCGGCGACGGCGGGAGCGGCGAGGAAACCTGCGGCGGACAGGGCCGTGCAGAATGCGGCCATGCGTGAGAATTTCCGGAACTGCGTCATGCGTTGGACCTCTTCGGTTGGGGAGACAATGGACGGGCCGGCTTGCGCATTGCATGCCGGTAGGGGAGGCGCGACAGATCCGCCTCGACGGCGCCCGGGGCGATGGCCGGCAGGATGGCGCGAGCCATGTCCTGATAGGCGCCGCGGAAATGGACGGAACTCTTGACCACGAGGATCGGCAGCCTTTCCGGTTCGAGCCCGAGATGCAATAGAAGCCCTGGCTCGGATGCCTGCATCTTGCGCGGCGCGACGATCACCCTGACGCCGTCGCGTTCAAGCAGTGCGACGGGGCCGAGTGAAATCGGATTGTCCCGGTACATGGGGCCGACACCGACGAAATCGCCGCTGCCGAGCTTCACAACCGTCCACGGGCCGTCGACGGGGTCGCAATAGCGGCCCGACAGGCCCGCACCGATAGCACGGTCGATGGACCCACCCTCGCCGGCCCGGTGCGCCGCCGTGCAGGCCTCGGCATCGGCGATGTGGACCAGCACCGCGCCGCGCGCGCCAGCGTCGATGAGCGCCTGCAGCATGCCGGTTGTATCGCCGGTGCCGCCGCCGCCCGGGTTGTCCTGCGTGTCGGCGATGACCACGGGCCCGGCACCCGCAGCGCTGGCGCGCTCCATCGCCTGGGCGACGGCATCGCTGGCTGGAAGCAGCGTGCTAGCAAAATGAGGTTCGGCCTCGAGCCACGCGGCCAGCATCGCATCCGCGGCAGCCTCGACAGCCTGCGGGTCGCTCCCCTGAACCATGATCGAGGGGCCGCAATCGGGAATGTCGGCGAGGGGAAAGCCGAAGAACTGGCTGATGCAGGCGATGCGCGCGTCTTCTTCCAGCGCGCGTGCCCGCGCGAGAAGCCCGCGTGTCGGCTCGACGAATGTGCACTGGTCGTTGATCGATGCGAGGTAGGGAACCGCGCGATAGGCGATCGCTGGCGCGGGATCGCTGCGCAAAAGTGCGACCAGCCGGTTCATCACCCGCGCCCCGGTCTCCTTCAGGTCGGTGTGTGGGTAGGTGCGGTAGCAGTCGAGCAAGGTGCAGTCGCGCACCATCGGCTCGGAGATGTTGCCGTGCAGATCGAAGGACGCAGCGATCGGGAACGGTTTCGGGGCGATCCGCCGCAGCCGCGCCAGCAATTCGCCCTCCGCATCCGGCCAGGACGGTGTCGCCATCGCACCGTGCAGGTCGAGATAAAGGGCATCCGCGCCCTGTCCGAGCGCGTCGCGGAAGCGCGTGCAGATGTCACCGGCGATATCTTCGAAGGCGGCATCCTCCACCGGGCCGGAGGGCAGGCCGATGCACCATGCCAGCGGCAGCGCCTGTGCACCGGCTTGTACCGCCGCCGCCATCGCGCCGGATGCCGGCGTGCCGGCGCCGGAAATGATGCGCTGCATCTCTTCGCCGGCGCAGTAGGGAGGCCAGCCGCCGGGTCGCTCGAAATCGGCGCGCGTGGCGACGGTGCCCGCGAAGCTGTTCGTCTCGTGCTGGAAACCCGCGACCGCGATCTTCATGCGCCTGCCTTGCGCTGCGATGTCTCAGTAGGTGCCAGGATATTCTCCACCGTCTATCAGGAGGTTCTGGCCCGTTATGAAGCCGGCGTGCTCGCTCGCCAGAAACGCGAAATAGGCGCCGATCTCCGAAGGGCGGCCATAGCGGCCTGCCGGGTTCTTTCCTGCGCGCTGCTTCCAGATATCGTCATAGGACCGGCCGCTGGTCTCGCTCATCTTGGCAACGTGCTGGCGCTGGCCGTCACTGTCGAAAATGCCCGGCAGCAGATTGTTGATGGTGACGTTGCGGATGACCGTCTGGCGTGCGAGGCCGGCCGTGAAGCCGACCAGACCGGAGCGCGCACCGTTGGACAGGCCGAGTTCGGCATGGGCGATCTTGACGCTGCGGGACGCGATGTTGACGATGCGGCCAAAGCCGCGCTCCATCATGCCGTCGACAGTCGCCTGCATCATGAAGATGGGCGGCAGCATCATCAGGTCGATGGCCGCTATCCAGTCGTCGCGCGTCCATTCGCGAAAATCGCCCGGCGGCATGCCGCCGGCATTGTTGAGCAGGATATCCGGCTCCGGGCACGCCGCCAGCGCCGCCTTTCGGCCGTCTTCGCTCGTGACATCGGCGACCACGGCCGTCACCGTCGCGCCCGTCGCGCGCCTGATTTCGTCCGCTGCCGCCATCAGCGTGGACTCGGTGCGGGCAACCAGCGTGACGTCAGCCCCGGCTCTGGCGATCTCGAGCGCGCAGGCCTTGCCCATGCCCTTGCTCGCCCCGGTCAACAACGCCTTTCGGCCACGAATTCCCAGATCCATTGCTTTTTCCTGGCACGACGATCCGGCACCGAACCGCCTTGCAAGCCGGCATGTCCCGTCAGATCCGCGCGATCTCCATCGGCCAACTGTGAAGTCCGGATGCATGCCCGGCAAATATAAAAACCGAAACGCCTCATACGGAAAACTTATGGCAATTCTCGGGGCGCAAGGAAGCGCGGCCCGTGCGCAGCAGATACCGGGTCATCTGGGCGCATTCACCGCTTGACCTCATGACCGTGATCGGAAAGCCTTCACATGCAAACCTTGGAGGAAACAGCCGATGTGTGGGTTCGTGTGTCTTTGGAATTACGGGGACGAGGCACTGGCGGCCCGGATGATCGGCAAGATCGCGCATCGGGGGCCGGATGCCGTCGAGGTCATCCGCGCCGACGAGGCCTCGGTCATCATGGCCCACAGCCGGCTTTCCATCATCGGCACCGAAAACGGCGCCCAGCCGATTTATCAGGGAAACCAGATCCTCGTCGTCAATGGCGAGATCTATAATTACGCGGATCTGCGGGCGATTCTCGGAGAGGGGCTTTTCCACACGCAGAGCGACAGCGAGACGATCCTGCATCTGTTTCGTTCGGCGATGCCGCGCTGGGTCGCGCGCCTCGACGGCATGTTCGCCTTCGTGCTCGCCACGCCCGATCGCATCGTCGCAGGCCGCGATCCGCTGGGGATCAAGCCGCTCTATGTGGCCCGCATCGGCGAAGGCCTGGCATTTGCCTCTGAACTGAAGGCTTTCGATGGGATCGGCATCGACTCGGTGGAAGCCATACCGCCCGGCGGCCTTCTCGACAGCCGCGATGGAATGCGGCGCTGGTACCGCACGCCGCAGGGTGCGGCGGATGCTGAGAAGGATGCCGATGTGGGCGCGATCGGCCGCGAGCTGCGCCTGGTGCTCGAGGAAGCGGTGCAGAAATGGATGGTCGCCGACGTCGAGGTCGGGTCGTTCCTGTCAGGCGGGCTCGACAGCTCCATCATTGCCGCGCTCGCGATGCGGGCAGGGCGGGGCCGTCTGAAGACGTTTTCCGTCGGCACCGCCGGAAGTCCCGACCTGGTGGCGGCGCGCCGGGTCGCGGAGCACATCGGTTCCGAGCATTTCGAGCGCGCATTCACCGCCGAGGAGGTGGCCGAAGTTCTGCCGCATGTCATCTACCACCTGGAAAGCGCCGACATCGACCTGGTGCGCAGCGCCATTCCGACGCATTTCGCGGCAAAGCTCGCGCGCCAGCACGTCAAGGCAGTGCTCACCGGCGAAGGCGCCGATGAACTGTTTGCCGGCTACACCTATCATCACGCCTATGTCGACCGCACGCGCGAGCTGGCGGACGAACTGACCCGGTCGCTGGGGACGATGCACAACATCAACCTGCAGCGTGTCGACCGCGTCACCATGGCCGAAAGCCTGGAGGCGCGGACCCCGTTTCTCGATCGCGAACTGATCGCCTTTGCGCAATCGATCCCCGCCTCCCTCAAGCTGCGGCGAACCGATGCCGGGGCGCGCGACAGCACCGGGCTGACGACCGAGAAGTGGATATTGCGCAAGGCATGCGAGGATTTGCTGCCGCATGATCTCGTCTGGCGCAAGAAGGCGCAGTTCGATGAAGGATCGGGAACGGTCGAGGCGCTCGGAAAGGCCCTGCAGATCGTCGCCGGGACCAGTGTGCCGCTGGAGCGTGAAGAAGAAGGGGCGCTCTATGAGCGGCTGCTGCGGCAGCGCTATGTCGATCCCGAGCTCATCTTGCGCAACGCCGGCGTGTGGACATCCGGCCGAGCGGCCATTCCGGCTCCTTGAATTTTACTTCAAGGCAGCGGCCGCAGCGTTGCTCGTCTGTCCGGCTTGATCGCGAGCTGGCGCCAGAAAAGGCAAGCATGCTCGACCCACCCATGTTCGCACGTCGCCCGCGACTCTGCCTCGCATGCACAATTCATGCCTGCCGGCACAAGCAACATCTGTGGGAATGAGGTCGGACGGCGTCTGATCACTCGGCGAATTTTCCCGTTTATTCGATATTTGCAGAATGAAAGTGTTCTTTGAACCAAACACGGCGGCAATCCACTGCCAATCACCCCAGTTACTTCATTTTTCGTCTATTGGCTCGGTCGGCTGTTCGCTGGATTGAGATTCAAGTACAAAAATCTACTGACTCTCACAAAATCTTTCACCAGTAAAACAAGTGTCATTTTGCGTAGGCAGCTTTCCTTTGCGTGGCTACTACACACAAAGCGGTAGAGCGATTTTGCGCCTTCGCAGAATGTTAATATTAGAGTAAGTTTGAATAACCGGTGGGAGATTGCGTAGGGTTCATTTTGCCACGGGCCGCTGCTTTATTCCAAGCAGGGGGTTGAAGGGAGTGGGTCATGTCGACGGAAGCGAAGCACTCGACGGTTCTCATCGTCGATAATCTCGAATTGAGACGCGCAGGCCTTTACTATCTGGTGGATGGTTGGGCGGGGCGCGTGGGTCTCAAGACCAGGGCTGCCGGCCTCAGGGAGGTGCAGGACGGCATGACGGAGCTGGGCGACGTCAAGCTCATCTTGTTCAGCATCGGCGGGATCACGATACGTGAACCCGCGGTCCAGGAAGCAACGCAGGCGTTGCGCAACCTCTTCCCAAGCATTCCGTGCGCGATCATTTCGGACCGGCGCGAGCCGGACGAGGCGATCGAAGCGGCGGCCATGGGCGAGCAGGCGTTCTTCTCGACGAGCATGCAGCCGGAAGTCGCGTGCCAGGCATTCACCTTCCTGCTGGGTGGCGGAACCTATTTCCCGCGCGAAGCGCTTCTGGAATCGGCGATGTCGAGGTCGCACAGGGATCAGGCTCCGACCAAGTTCGAGGGCGTATCCGACGGTCTCACGCGACGCCAGGTCGAGGTGCTGGAACGGCTCCGCCACGGCAAGTCGAACAAGCACATCGCCCGCGAACTCAGCATGCAGGAGTCGACGGTCAAGGTGCATGTGCGGCAGATCATGCGCAAGCTCGGGGCGGCAAACCGGACGCAGGCGGCGCTACTGGCAACCGCGGCGCTCGCGCACCAGGAGAGCACGGTCAGTCTGCGGGAAACCGAAATCATCAATGCACAGATCGCGCACGCAGTGCCGCCACCGCCCAAGCTGCCGGTGCAACTCGTGGTCATTCCATCGGATCTCATGAGTCTGCCGGCATCGGGACACAGCCGACCCATCTGAATTCCTGCTTCGCATATCCTGCTCGCAGCCGGAGCGGCCAAGGCCGCTGCCGGCGCGATTGCGTTGGGCCGGCGCGTTCATGGCCGCCGATCCATCAATCGCTCTCCCCCGATCGACGTAGACGGGGCCGCACGCCTCCGCCTTTCGGTGATGGTTCGGTCCATCGGATGTATCACTGCCTGCTCCAATGAGTGTGACGGTGAAACTGGCTACGCTCTGGTTCTCACTGGGGGACTAGGACAATGTCCAGACACTACTCATCCATCATCCGCAAATTTCTCAGCTTCGCGACAACCGATACGACGACCATGACATCGCAGGGTGCGCTGGCGGTCAACGTCACCGTATCCGCCGATGCCTTCGGCGAAGACACGCTGGCCGACGCGACGCTCAACATCACCATCATCGACCGGGGCCTGGCGTCGTTCGCGTTCGGCACGACGACCGTGCTGGCCGCCGCCCAATCCCCGGATCCGGGTTCCGCCTATGCGATCACCTCGACCTCGGTCGATATCGTCGGCGCCGAATTCATTCGCACCGACCAGGTTGCCGGCAGCACCTGGGACGACTACGCGATGGCCGACATGCAGGCCGTCGAGTTCCAGGCGATCGACACGCATTTCTTTTCCGCGTTGGCCGTCAACTCGGGCAGCGCCTCGGCCGGCGACCCGCAGATAGGTAACATCAGCGGCAACCTTGCGACCTTCGAAGCCGACATCTCGGCCGAAGGAGATGACACCTTCGTCGAGCTGCTGACCGATGCCATCGCGGTCGAAGACAGCTTCTCGAGCACGGTGCTGTCGGGAACCGCGGCCGCCGAGACCTACGTGACCTACGAGATGGCCACCGGCAGCAAGAAACTGGATCTGATCATCACCGACGACCGGACGACGCTGGTGAAGGCCCGCGCTGGAACGGACCTGGTGTGGACCGGGAAGGGCGACGACTGGATCTTCGGCAACAAGGGCAAGGACCTGCTCGATTCTGGCAAGGGCGACGACACCGTGTTCGGCGGGCGAGATGCCGACTTCATTCGCGGAGGTGCTGGCGGCGACTGGCTGTTCGGCGGTGCCGGCAACGACAAGTCCTATGGCGGCGACGGCAACGACCTCATGTTTGGCGATGCCGGCGACGATCTGCTCAGCGGCGACGGCGGCGATGATCTGCTCGTCGGTGGTGCGGGGCGCGACACGCTTCTGGGCGGCGCCGGCAACGATTTCTTCCGACTCGGCAGCAACCGGGGCGACGGCAACGACAGCCATCGCGGCGGCAAGGGCGCGGATACCTACGCGATCGTCGACGATTTCGGCAAGGACACCATCCTCGACTTCTCGCTTGGCGAGGGGGACCGGCTTCTGCTGCCGAGTCTGTTCGAGGTGGCGCGCGAGGACGGGCTGGAACCGTTCGACATGCGTCGAGCGGGAGGCAACGATCTGGTGATCGAGTTCGAGTACCTGGAGGGTCGCTCGATCCTGACGCTGGACGACTTCTTCAAGCTGAATGCCGGCTATTTCGGCTCGATCGCCAAGGGCGAACTGTCGTCCGGCCAGGTTGATCAGGTTCTGGATGCCATCGCCGACACGATCTCCAGCGACCCCGCTTCCGTCGGTGTCCTCGACCTGCTCTCGCTTGCCGATCAGGTTACGCTTCTCGGCTGATCGGCTCTGCGGGGCGTTCCATCTACGTCGTTGTGTGCATCTTCGGTAAAACTTTGGAGGATCATGCTGAAGCCGTCTCTTCGGGCGTATCCATTCTTGAACGTCTAAGTAACGAGGACCACACGCGTTAGTATAGCCCTGAAAAGTGACACAAGCGGCGAAGTCCGGAGAGACAGGCATGGGCGCGACACGAACCTCCACCCTCTCGACCAGCATCGGGATTTCAAGCGGCGACCCCGGAGAAGGCACGTCCGACGTGTATTCCTCGCAGGTCGATGTCTATATGGGCTCGATGGAAGGCGAAGGCGCCTTCGCAGCCGAGATCTATGGCAGCGCGACCGCCTTTGGAACCGACACCTTCGCCGAGCTCGCCATTGATGCGCAGGTCAGCGGAAGCGGCCTCTCGATCGACTTCAGCGCGGAATCGGCCGCGCAGAGCGGCGACGATTCCGCCTACGCATCATCGATCGGCGAGATCTACACTTATGGCGCCGCGGATGCGTATGTCGGCATCTCCCGGCAATCCACCTCGTCGGAGATCGGTCCGGAGGGGTCGACCGTCGTGTCGACCTATCACGAGTCGATATATGCGGTGAATCTGGGCGGCGAGAGCGGGTCTGTCATACCGGTGGGAACGGCTGCGACCGACCTGCCATCATACGATCCCATGCCCTATGCGCCCGAGCCACTCGAGCCGTGCGGGTGCGACAGCTTCGACCCTGGCGGATATGAAATCGACGGAAATCTGGCGATCTACGAGATCGACGCGGTCGCATTCGGCGAAAACAGCTTCGTCGACGTGCTGCTCGACGCGATTGTCGTCGAAGACGCGTTCTCGGATATCACCGCAGTGGTAGTGATTGCAATATAGGAGTGATGAGGCCCTCGCCTCATCAACAAAAGACGTACGAGTGGTAGGCGTTGGTTAATAACAGCCAAAAAGTCTCGTACCTCCAGTGAATAATTGAACAACATATCGCGATTTCGTAGCTTTGAATTGCCGGAGAAAAGCACGGCGATATCAAACAGCGGAGAAATAGAATGACTTATTACAGCGACGTCAACCTCGACGCTTCCTACGATTTCAACTCCAATATCGATATGGATTTCTACTCCGACCTCGACGTCTACAGCGATTGGGACGTGGATCACAACATCGACGTCTGCGTCGACATCGACGGCAATGATGCCACCTTCGCAATCGACGTCCAGGCGTATGGTAGCGACACCTCCGTCGAGCTGAACCTGGTGGTCGCGGTTGAAGAGGGTGAATGGTCGAGCATCACGGCATCGGGCTACGCTGCCGCCAGCTGATTTCGATCGATCCCATCTGCCTCGGCGAAAGGAGGCTCCGACCTGGTCGGAGCCTCCTTTTTCGCTATGAAATGCGCCGCGAAAAACGCAATTCCAGCAATGGATTAGCCGTTAGGTGTACACCCCAGGACGTGTCCACCTATGCGCAATGTCGCTCGACCTCCCGCTTCTCCTAGAGTTCTCCCGATCAGACGCTTCAGGCACAATCAAGGAGGGCATCATGGCACGCAATGTCTCACGCAGCCGGGGAACCGCCACCCCTCAAGCTGAACTCCAGGCGGCGGCACCCGCGACGCTGTCAGCCGCGTTGGCGAGCATGGCCGCGGTGGTGCCGACCTACACCGACATCAACCTCGGCAACACGGCCAGCACCCATACGCAGAACACGAATGGCCCCTTCCGGATCAACGGCAATGGCGGCAACGACACCATCACCGTGGCGCTGACCTCCACCGGCGGGGATTATCTCGACGGCGGCGCCGACAACGACACGCTGAGGGCGGCCAACACCGACGACGTGCTTGTCGGCGGTTCCGGCAACGACAAGCTGTACGGCAATGGCGGCAACGATCTGATGCGCGGGGGCCTCGGCAGCGACACGCTCGACGGCGGCGCGGGCATCGACACGGCAGACTATTCGACCTCGACGGCGAAGGTGAACATGAGCCTTCCCACAACGCCCCAGTTGCCAGGACGCGGCTCGGGCGGCGAGGCAACAGGCGACACGCTGGTCAACATCGAGAACCTCATCGGCTCGGCTTTCAACGACATCCTGACCGGCAACAGCCTCGACAACCAGCTCGTGGGCAACGCCGGTGCGGACATCCTGCGCGGCATGGATGGCAATGACGTCCTGATCGGCGACGGCATGATCGACGTCGACATGAACGGCCTTGCCGATGACGACGACAATGATGGCGTCCCGGACGGTGTCGACGAACAGGAGGAGGGCGCCGACGACACGCTTGACGGCGGGTTCGGCAACGACCGCCTCTACGGCGGCGGCGGGGATGACACCCTCAATGGCGGCTTCGGTGACGACGTCATTCATGGCGGCTTCGGCGAAGACTTCGTCAACGGCGGAGATGGCAACGACACGCTCGTCGGCGGTGCCGGCGACGATGATCTGATCGGAAGCCTCGGCAACGACACGATGGATGGCGGCGACGGCAACGATTTCCTCAACGGCTCGATCGGTATCGACATCCTCGATGGCGGCGACGGCGACGACGAAATGCTTGCCGGCGATGGCAACGACACGCTGGACGGCGGCGACGGCAATGATCGCATGTTCGGCAATTTCGGCGACGACGTCATGCGCGGCGGCGAAGGCGATGATCACATGGACGGCAGCGACGGCATCGACGACATGCAGGGCGGCGCCGGGGACGACACATTGATCGGCGGCCAGGGCGCCGACACGATCGATGGTGGCGCGGGCCTGGACACGGCCGATTATTCGTCCGGCGGCGCGGCGGGCATCAACATGGGAACCGGCGAAACCAGCGGCTCGGCCGCAGGCGACGTGCTGATCGGGATCGAAAACCTGCGCGGCTCGGCGCAGGCAGACATTTTCGTCGGCGACGGCAACGACAACACATTCTTCGGCAGCGGTGGCGCCGACACCATGATCGGCCAGAGCGGCCTCGACACGGTCGACTACTCGTCGTCAGCGGCCGCAGTGACGATCAACACCAACTCTTCGGCCGCCGATCCGCTCGTTTTCGGGACCGGTACCGGCGGGGATGCTGAAGGCGACCAGTTGCAGCTCATCGAGCGCTATGTCGGATCGGCATTCGCCGACACCTTCAACGGTGGCGAGCGTGACGAGTTCTTTGTCGGTGGCGCTGGCGCGGACACGATCAACGGCGCCGGCGGCACGGACACCGCCGAATACGGCTCCTCGACTGGCGCGGTCACGATCGCGCTGGACGAGGGAGGACCGGGTTCCGCGTCTGGCGGCGATGCCGCGGGCGACCTGTTGAGCGGCATCGAGAACCTCATCGGATCGGCTTTCGGCGACGTGCTGATCGGCAATTCCGAGACCAACCGGCTCGAAGGCGGCGATGGCGACGACACCCTCAGGGGCGGAGCCAATACCAGCACCGAAGTTCTCATCGGCGGCGACGGCATCGATACGGCTGACTATTCCACGTCGGTTGCGGGCGTCACGGCCCGACTGTCCGACAACCCGGAGTCAGGTCCCCTGTCTTCCGGCGGCGACGCGGCCGGCGACCTCCTGCTGCAGATCGAGAACATTGTCGGTTCGGGTGCGGCAGACACGATGTTCGGCAACGCTGCCGCCAACAGGCTTGAAGGCGGAGGCGGCAACGACTTCCTGCTCGGCCTCAATGGAGCCGATACGCTGATCGGTGGCGACGGCTTCGACTATGCGATCTATGCCAACTCGACGGTCGCGGTGCAGGTCGCCTACAATGCAGCAGGCAATGCCGTCGGCGTTGGCGGCGAAGCCCAGGGCGACCAGCTCAGCACGATCGAGGGCATCATCGGCTCGAATTTCAACGACGTCTTCATCGGTCATGCCGGGGCGAACAGGTTCGAAGGCGGCAATGGCGACGACTTCTTCCGCGGCGGAGCCGGCGCGGACACGATGCTTGGCGGGGCAAACTTCGACACGGTCGACTATTCGAGCGCAACGACGGGTGTCTACGTCCAGCTCCACGCGACGGGTGCCGTCACACAGCCCGCCACCTGGCCGACGGCGCAGTCAAACGGAGACGCTGCCGGCGACATCCTGATGCTCATCGAGGGCATAATCGGCTCGAACGCCAGCGACACGCTCTACGGCAGCGCCATAAGCAATCGCTTGATCAGTGGCGCGGGCAACGACCAGATGCGCGGCGGGTCGGGCGGCGACATCCTGTCGGCGAACGGCGCTGGAACGCGCTTCCTCTACGGCGACGGCCTGAATGATGGCGGGACGGCAGGCCAGGACCAGTATCGGATCCTGGCGGGCACGAACATCATCATGGACTATCAGTCTGGCGAAGACATCATCTTGAGGACGACGTCGCTCGCCACGGGAACGATCACCGCTACCATCAGCGGCACGGCCTATTGGGCGGCCCGCTTCCAGAGCAACGTGTCCGGCATGCAGCACACGACGGACGTCATCCTCGGTACGCAAGCGGAGCTGACGGGCACACAAGCAAACGACATGCGGCTGGCGATGCTTTCGGGCGGCGACATCATCGTCGATCCGGGCCTGGTTGCTTGACGCTGGATCGGGACGGAGGGCGACAAAAGTGGCCAATAACGACAATCGCCGGCGACCGCGCAATGGCGAATTCGAAGATGCCGTCGGACAGGTGCGTTCGATCCTCGTCGTGATCGGCATCTTCAGCCTCGTCATCAATCTGCTGATGCTGGCGTCACCGCTCTACATGCTGCAGGTCTATGACAGGGTGCTGGTGACGGGGAGAACCGAGACGCTGATCCTGCTGACGGTCGTCGTCGGCGGCGCGATGCTGATCCTCGGGCTCATCGACGGGCTGCGCAGCATGATCATGGTACGGATGGCCTGCTGGCTGACGGACCGGCTCAGTCCGGGCCTCATCGCCAGCGGCGTCCGCGCCCGTCTCGCCGGCGACACCGCCGGCGCTCAGCCTTTGCGTGATCTGATCCAGGTCCAGCACTTTCTGTCTTCGCAGGGCCTCGCGGCCCTGTTCGACGCTCCCTGGACGCCGATCTTTCTCGCGCTCGTCTGGCTGCTTCATCCGACTCTGGGGATTTTCGCCACGGTTGCGGCGCTCGTCCTGGTGGCGCTCGGCCTGACCAATGAACTCCTCACGAGGCGGGCAACGCAGTCGGCGAACACCGCCCAGCTCATCGCCCTGCAGCAGGCCGAGGCAACGATCCGCAACGCGGAAGTCGTTCGCGCGATGGGCATGCTTCCCAATCTCCTCGAGCGCTGGCGTGCCGGCAACGAGGTTGTGACGCGCGACACGCTTTCCTCATCGCATCTCAGCGCGTTCATACTGGGTATCACCAAGGCGGTGCGCTTCTTCGTCCAGTCGGCAACGTTGGGGCTGGGTGCCTATCTCGTCCTCAGGGGCGAGGCCAGCGGCGGCGTCATGATCGCGTCGTCGATCCTGCTCGGCCGGGCGCTCGCGCCGATCGAGCTGGTGATGGGCGGCTGGCGCAGCCTGACGGCGACCCGCATCGCCTATGGAAGGCTTCGCTCGCGCATGCAGTCGGTTCCCGCCGAGCCAGCGCGGACCCGTCTTCCCGAGCCTTATGGCCACGTCACCCTCGACAAGGTGAGCTACATGGCGCCCGGCAAGAAGGAACCGATCGTCGACAATGTCAGCATTCGACTCCGGCCGGGCGAAGCGGTTGCGGTGATCGGCCCGTCTGCCGGCGGCAAGAGCACGCTGTGTCGCCTGATTGCCGGCACCGCGAGCCCGAGCAGCGGCGTGATCCGGCTCGACGGGTCGGAGCTGCACCATTGGGACAGCATCCAGCTCGGCCAGTATTTCGGCTACCTGCCGCAGGACGTGGAGCTGTTTGCCGGGTCCGTGCGCGACAATATCGGCAGAATGGGCGAAGCCAGCGACGAAGCCATCGTTCGCGCCGCAATTCTCGCCCAGGCGCACGACATGATCCAGAAGCTGCCGCAGGGCTACGATACGTCGATCGGCGAGTCCGGCATGCGGCTTTCGGGCGGTCAGCGCCAGAGGATCGGCCTTGCGCGCGCGGTCTTCGGCGATCCGAAGCTGGTGGTGCTCGACGAGCCCAACGCCAATCTCGACCAGGCCGGGGAGGCCGCCTTGGCCGCCGCCGTCCAGGAGCTCAAGGCGCGGGGCACCGCGCTGATGATCGTCGGCCACCGGCCATCGACGCTTGCCCAGGCCGACAAGGTGCTGTTCCTGCGCGATGGCCGCGTTGAACTCTTCGGACCCCGCGAGGACGTGCTCGCGCGCCTGCGCGTCGCTGCCAGCGAGGCACAGCGTAACCCGGAACGCGGCGATCAGGCCGCGCAACTCGATGCGTCTCCGGTTCCCCGGATGCCGTCCACCGCACAACTTTCAATCGAGCCTGGCGAACCTAGACACGCCGGCGGCAATGGAGCGCTGTGATGCCCATTCGCGATCTCGTCCCTATCGAACCCAAGGCGGCGCGCACGGAGGCGTTGCCCCCATCGCTGCGTCTCCATGCCAGGGGTCCGGTCAGGATCGGATATGGCCTGATGCTTGTCGGCGTCGCCGGTTCTCTTCTCTGGTCGGCAACGGCTCACCTTGCCTCCGGGGCGGTAGCCAACGGCATCATCAGTCCCGACGGCAGCCGCCGCGTGGTCCAGCACCTGGAAGGCGGCATCGTCCACGAGATCAAGGTGCGTGACGGCGACGAGGTCAAGGTGGGGGATCCGATCCTGGTCCTGCAAGACACGCAGGCAGCGGCATCCTACGATCTTCTCCTCGAGCAGGCGCGCACGCTTGCCGCCACACAGGCTCGTCTCGATGCCGAACAGAACGATCTCGACGCGGTCGTCTTCCTGCATCCCTTGCTCGACGCGAAGGCCGCGAAGGTGCAATCCATCATTCGTGGCCAGGGTTCGCTGTTTGCCAAGCGGCGTGATGCGTTCAACGCCCAGAAGCGGATTCTGGCTGACCGCAGGCGACAGTTCGAGGAGCAGATCGGCGCCTTCGAGGTGCAGATCGACAGCATTGACCAGCAATTGGCGATCATCGCCGAGGAACTGGTGGGCAAGAAGGTGCTTTTTGCGAAAGCGTTGACCACCAAGCCGGAATTGCTCCGACTTGAGCGGACGCGCGCAGCGCTCGAGGGCGACCGCGGCCGTTTTCTTGGCTCTATCGCCGAAACCGGCCAGCGCATCAGCGAGATCGACGCACAGGCGATTTCGCTGGAAGCCGAGCGCGCACAGGACGTGTCCACCCAGATGGAGCAGGTGCGCACGGATTTCGCGACGATATCCGAACGGCTGAACGCCAGCCGGGACATCCTTGACAGGACGGTGATCTCCGCGCCGATCAGCGGCAAGATCGTCAATTTGCGCTTCAAGACGACTGGCGGCGTGGTGATGGGCGGCGAGCCGATCCTTGAGATCGTACCGACGGAGGAAAGCCTCCTGATCGATGCGCGGATCGATCCCGGCGACATCGACGTCATCACCATCGGCCTGAAGGCGACGGTCCACCTCACGGCCTACTCCAGCCGGTCGCTTCCCAAGATCGAGGGCATCGTGCGCAGTGTTTCGGCGGACAGATTGGTCGATCCCAATACAGGACAAGCCTACTTCCTTGCCCGCGTGGAGGTGTCGAAGGAAGAGATCGACGCCCTCGACGTCGGTATCTCGTTGGTTCCCGGCATGTCAGCCGAAGTTCTCATCGTCACCGGCGAACGCACGGCGCTCGCCTATATCATGGAGCCGCTCAGGGCTACCTTCCGGCGCGGCCTGCGAGAACAGTGACTTCAAGCGATATCGGGGGTTCCGGGCGGAACGAGGTCGGGTGCGATGGGCTATGGTGTTCCCATCCGTTTCCCGCCTCGTCTTCGTCTTCCAGGTGCCTCAAGCTGCTTCCAGACCGCCGGCGGACCGTGTCGGTTGCGCCGCATTGCTGCATGCCGGACGGCATCAATGCCGATGGTGGGAAGAAGTCGCCACCGTTCAGGATGAATGTCAGGGCGCTCATCGCGAGACCAGGATCCGTGTCCGTCGGCAGATATCCGCGAAGTCCACGCTCGAACGCCCAGGCGATCTCTTCCTGGCACATGCGATCCGAGATGATGACGATCGGCAGGTCGGCAGCCAAGGGAAGCAGCATGTCGCGAAGAGCGCTGAGTTCTTCGTCTCGAAGACACTGACCGCCGATGCTCAGGATCACCATCGCGCTTTGGCGCACCAAGGCGGCTTCCAACGCATCTTCTCCCGCGTAGTCGAGAAGGTCGACCGCGTCATCGGCCTGGGTCCACCGTTCGAGAAAGGCGCGTACGGCCGCGCGGCGCAGAGCCAGCGGATCGATCAGCACGATCGTCTTCGACACACTGCCCGCTTTAGCTTCGGTATCCGGGTTAGCCATGATTGGTGCCGCAGCCTATCTGATTGAAGACGCGACACTTTCAAGGCCGCACCTATGTGTACTCCAGCCGGACGGCATTGTTGAGTTAGCCTTACGTCACGCGGTGACCTGCCGAGGGTGAATCACCGTTGGGGTGCGCCAACCGCGATCGCATGCGGTACCGCGCATCTTCGCGCATTCGGCGTAGCCCTTTCCCCTTCAGGCGTAGCGGTCTCGCCTTAGGGACCACTTGGCGAGTTGGCTCCGCAGAGATAGATTCCGGCATTGCCGTTTCTTCGAGCGGCGCGGCGCCAGCGCCTGATGGCCGGGCTCCGGAGGGACGGACAATGGAAAAACTCGCTTCCTATATCCCGATGGAGCCGGCACGACTTGTCGAACAGGAACTGTTTGCTTCGGCCCCGCTGATCGGATTGGTCATCGCCCTGGTGCCCGTCGCGCTGGCGCTGTTGACGCGCCACAGGCTCTGTCTGCTCGAGACGATCGCACTGGCCCTGCTGGCGATCGTCGTCTACTCCGCCGGTGACGTTCTCTTGGCGGCGACACTGACGACGTTCGCGCTGATCAACGCGGCGCGTGGGTTCGAGCGGCGCAGGGTCCTCGAACTCCAGCGTCGCTCCGGCCAGCGTCTCCAGCAACTCGATGAAATGGTGGAGGGCTTCCTGACCGGTCTCGACCGCAGGAGCCAGGCGAACGACTTCCATCGCGAGTCTCCGGCGCGCGACGGTCATCCGCAGCAGATGGCGATCGAGCGCTGATCGAACGTTCTTGCCGTGCCCCATGCGTGGCCGCGACCGTGCCCGGTATCCGGTGCGGTCACGGCCGCCGGCAGTGGCACAATCCGCACCGCCGCCCTAAGCTTCACCCATGAATGCCGACATTGATTCGAGCTTGGCCTCTGCCGCGCCGGTGCCGCGCGTGCCGCCATGGGCGGTGCCGAAGGCGCCCGTGGAGAACGATGCAGAGGCCGCCTACATGGCCGGTGCCGCGCTCGGCGCGATCGACGTGCTGGTGCGGTCCGACGCGCCGTGGCTCGGCGCCTGGCGGCACCGGCTGGCGTTGAAATCGGCGGCCGCCACGGTGAGGCTGCTGGGGCGCCGCGAGAACGAAAACACGTTGCGCGACGCGCTGATGCTGAAGCAGGGCTCCGACGACGCCGGACCTGGTGGCAACGTCCTGGCCGCGTGGCGACGCCTGGCGCGCGGCTCCGCCACAGTGGATACGGAGCTGCTGGCGACCGTCAGTGAAATGCTCGGCATCGCATGGTCCGATGAACTGTCCGATCTCGCCGAAATCGCGGAGGCATCGGTGTCGTCCTCAGCGCCGGCGCCACTCGTCGCGGCGGGGATCGCCAATGCCGTCGTCGCGCGCGATCCTCGGGCGGAAGCGCTGGCCTGGTGGCTCGCCGATCACGTGCTTTCGGCGCGCATGCGCTGGCCGCAGGCCGTGCCGCTGCTTGCAACGCAGATCCATTCGCCGCTGCTGCGCTTCGGCGGCGAGCGCCTGCGCTGCCGCCCGGGTGATGACGGGTTCGAACGGGCGGTCTGCATTGCGACGGCCGCGGCTGCGGCCGAAGCGTGCAGGCTCGGCTCAGCCATCGACATCCAGGCACGGCGGCTGCTGGCGGTGGCGCCGAAACTGCGATCCAAAGGGGCAGGGCAGGTGATCGACCTGCTCCTTAGAGACGATGCGGTTTCAGGGTCGCTGACGACGAAGACGCTGTCGCGCTGGGCCAGCCGACGCCTGTTCGAACGGCTGATCCAGCTCGATGCCGTCCGCGAGCTTTCCGGGCGCGATACGTTCCGTCTATATGGCCTTTGATGCTTCGCGCGGGGGGCTACTGCCCCGCCTCGGCCGTCCAGTTGCGATACCATGACTTGAACTGCGCATATTGCGCCTCTGCAAATCGACGTTGGGAATCGCTGAGAGCATCCCCCTCGTTGAAATGCAGCGTGTATTCCTCGTCGCCGTTCAGCACCATCAGATGCTTGTAATACAGGACGAGGTCCGGGCCCTCGTCGAATGTCGAAAGCACCATCAGGGCCGCCTCCAGCTCCCGGGCCTTGCGGCGGGCCTCGGCATCGCCGGCCGCCGCCTTCTCGCACAGGTCGACGAGATGGAGAACCTCGCGCGGCAGGGCGTTGCCGATGCCGGTGATGGCGCCCTTTGCGCCGCAGTTGACGAAGCCATGGAAGACGGTCGTGTCGACACCGACCATGAGCGTCAGTGCATCGCTGCGCGACGTGATGTGCTCTGCGGCATAGCTGAGATCCGACGCGCCGCCGAACTCCTTGAAGCCGATGAGGTTGTCATGCTCGCGGTGAAGCTCGAAGAACAGGTCGGCGCGCGTGGCGAAACCATAATAGGGGCTGTTGTAGATCACCGCCGGCAGCTTCGGCGCCGCGCTCAGGACCGCCGAGAAATGCGCCTTCTGCGCGGCGGGCGAGGTGCCGCGGGAAAGCAGGCGCGGGATCAGCATCAGGCCCTTGGCGCCGACCTCGGCGGCATGGGCGGCATGGGCGGCCGCCGATTTCGTGTTGACCGCTCCGGTACCGACGATCGTCGGCACGCCGGCTTCCACGAGATGGCGAACGCCCTCCATGCGCTGCTCGTCCGTCAAGAGCGGCCAGTCACCCATCGAGCCGCAATAGACGACCGCCGACATTCCCGCCTCGATCAGTTGCTTCCCCTTGCGCGCCAGGGCGACGGGATCGGGCGTGCGATCGGGCAGGCAGGGGGTCATGAGGGCCGGGATGCAGCCGGCGAATATGTTCTGCGACATGTCGGTTCCGTCTTCAGGTGCTGTCGTTATGGCGGCTGGCCGCCTTAAAATCTGATGCTGACGCGCGATACGGGATTGTCCCGCCCGGATCAAGCAGGCCGCCCCGGTTCGGAGCGGCGAAAAGGGTCACGTCCTGAAACGCTGCCGCGTCATCACCCCTACCATGATGGTCAGAAGCAGGGTGGTTATCATCAGGATGAAGGCGATCGCCGCCGCCCCCGGCCAGTTGTTGAGTTGGAACTGCCCGTAGACCAGCGGCGCCATCATGCGGAAGCTTGGACCGCCAAGCAGCACCGGCGTGGCATAGGCGTTCATCGCCAGGATGAACGTCAGGATCGTACCGGCGGCGACGCCGGGCAGCGCCAGCGGCAAGAGCACGCGCCTGAACATGATGAGCGGCCGCGCGCCCATGCTGAATGCCGCTTCCTCGACATTGCGATCTATGCCCTCGATGACGCTTTGAAGAGAAAGCACCATGTAGGGCAGGTTGACGGCGATGATGCCGACGATCACGGCGAACTCGGTATACATGAACTCGATCGGTTCGGCGGTGATGCCGAGCTTCATCAGGGTGACGTTCAGCAGGCCGCGATTGCCCATGAAGCTCATCCAGCCGGCGGCGCGCACCGCGTTGCCGACGAAGAGCGGTATCACGACGCCGATGATCATCAGGTTCTTGAAGCGGGACTGGGTGCGCGCCAGCACGTAGGACAGCGGGAAGGCGAAGACGAGGCAGATCAGCGTGCAGATCATCGCCACCCGGATGGTCGTGTAGTAGGCATTGAGGAAATACGAGTCCGTGAAGAAGACGGTGTAGTTCTCGAGCGTGAACGCCTCCACCATCAGGAGACGCGGGTCGAACTCGTTGAAGCTGTACCGCAGCAGGAACAGCAGCGGGACGATCACGCCGAGCGCCGTGACGAAAGTGGCGGGACCGACGAGTGACGCTGCAGAAATCAGCTGGGAACGCTGCTTCATCTGGGATGCTTTCCAAATTGACCGCTCCGGCCGAATGTGCCGGAGCGGAACGGTGCCAGGAGCGGAGGGGTCAGGCGATCAGGCCTTGAACTCCCGGTCCCACCAGTTCTTGAGCTCGACGTCGGCCTCGAGCAGGAACTCGTAGTCGAGATCCTTCATGTTGGCGGCCTCTTCCTCGGTGAACCCGATGCGTTCCTTCAGCTCGCCCTCGATGCCGGTGTTGGTGATGGTGCCGTCGTAGCCCATGTCCTCGGCGAAGCTGAGCTGGGCCGCCGGCTCGAGCATTGCATTGAGATAGGCATAGGCGCCGTCGACATTCGGCGCGTTCTTGGCGATCACCATGCCCGACGTGTAAGGCAGGATGCCTTCGCTCGGCGTCACGGCCACGACGTTGATGCCCGCGTTCTGCCACTGCACCACGCGCGCCTTCCACATGATGCCGCAATTGATCTCCTCCGTTTCCAGCCCTTGCGCGAACGCCTCGTTGGTCGGGTAGATGCGTGCACCGGCGCTGCGCAGCTCCAGGAGAAGGCGCTTTCCTTCATCGACCGCGGTGACCGAACCACCCGCCGCGAGTGCGGCGGCCGAGATCACGTACTGGTACTGAATGTCGATGATGCCGAGGTCGGAGCCGCGTGCGGGATCGAGCGCCTCGGCATAGCTGGTCGGCTTGGATTCCACCGTGTCGGGATTGAAGACGACGACCTTGCCCGAGTAGATGTGGGGAACCGCATAAGGCAGCTTGAAGGACGCCATCTGGTTCTCCCCGTTGGGGATGCGGCTCCAGTCGATTTCCTGCGTCAGGCCAAGCTCGAACATCTGGTACATGTTGACGCCGTTGAGGCCCTGGATGTCGGTCGACCCGGTCGGCAGGCGCCGTTCGGCGAGCAGCTTGGCGCGGCGTTCCGGATCGCCGGCCTGGTCCTGGACGACCTCCCAGCCCTCGGGGATCAGGAATGGCTGCTCGATGTTCTCGTTGAGAAGGCGGGCATAGTCGCCACCCCACGTGCCGACCACGACGCGTCCGGGCGACTGGGCCCGTGCCCACGAAGGAGAGAGCAATGCCGATGCGCCCGTCGCGGCCAGACCTGCCATGAACTCGCGGCGGCGAAGATAGAATTTCCCATTGCCATTTCGCATTTCAATTCCCCTTGTTATGTGTTGGCGAACTTGCACTGCGCGATTGCCCGTCGGTCTTTTCACACGGGCGTCTCTGCCTTCCTCAGACAGCATTTGCGGCGGCGAAAACCGTCGTCGCCGGCGGCCACGAGACGTAGACGCTGTCTCCACGCTTGAGAGCGGCTTCCTCATCCTCGCGGTTCATTATCTGCGCGACGATCGTGTCGCCGCCCTGCAGGTTGATGTGAACGTCGGTCATGCCGCCGAGAAACGAGACGAACTCGACCTTTCCCGGGAAGCAGTTGGGTGCTCCGTCAACAGGCGCGCTGCTGACGGAGACGCGCTCCGGACGCAGCGCCATCATGCCGCTGCCGCTGAGCCTCTTGCCGACGGCGATTTCGAGGCCTCCATCGGTCACCAGCAGGCCGTCCTTGAAACGGCCGTTGATGAAGGTGCTGCGACCGACGAACGAGGCGACGAAGGCGTTGGCCGGCCTGTCGTAAAGCTCACGCTGGGTGCCGGTCTGCTGGATGCGACCTTCGTTCATGACGACGAGACGGTCGGCCATCGTCAAGGCTTCTTCCTGGTCGTGGGTGACCATGATGGTGGTCAGCCCCAGCCGCTGCTGCAGGCTGCGGATCTCGAGACGGACTTCGGTGCGCAGCTTCGCGTCGAGATTGGAGAGCGGTTCGTCGAGAAGCAGCACGTCCGGTCGGAAGGCGAGCGCGCGGGCCAGCGCCACGCGCTGCTGCTGGCCGCCGGAAAGCTGTCGTGGGTAGCGATCGGCGAGATGATCGAGGCGGACGAGCTGAAGCGCTGATACGACCTTCTCCTCGGTCTCGGCCTTTGGAACCTTGCGCATTTCCAGCCCGAAGGCGACGTTCTGCGCGACAGTCATGTGCGGAAACAGCGCATAGTTCTGGAACACCAGTCCGGTGCTGCGCTCCCATGGCGCACGCGCGGTGACGTCCTTGCCATCGATGCGGATCGAGCCGCCGGTCGGCTCGATGAAGCCGGCGACCATGCGCAATGTCGTCGTCTTGCCACAGCCTGAAGGGCCCAGCAGGGTTATGAACTCGCCATCGGCGATGTCCAGATTGATGCCCTGGGCGGCGTGGAAGTCGCCATAGGCCTTGGACAGATTTTCGAGTTCGATACGCGCCATTGCCTCAAACCACCCTGCTGATCCGGACGAAACGATCTGTGATCAACATCGCGACCACGATGATGAGAATCTGGAGAACCGACACCGCGGCGATGGTCGGATCAATCCGCCATTCGAGATATTGAAGGATCGCGATCGGCAAGGTCGTGCGGCCGGGGCCGACGAGAAACAGGCTCAGTTCCAGATTGCCGAACGAGGCCACGAAGCCGAACATCGCGCCCGCGACGATGCCGGGCAGGATTGCGGGCATCGTCACGCGCCGGAAGGCGACGAAGGGCGTGGCGCCGAGGTTCATCGCCGCTTCTTCCTGCGTACGGTCGAAACCGATGAGGCTGGCCGTGATAAGACGCACGCTCCATGGGATGACCAACAGGGTATGGCCGAATATCAGGCCGAGCGGAGACGACAGCATCCGGATGCCGGTGGCGATCTCGGTCTCGACCTGGAACACATAAAGGGCGATGCCGAGAACGATGCCGGGCACGATCAGTGGCATCAGCATGAGGTTGTTGACGGTGGTCCGTCCGCGAAACTGAAAACGCGTGATCGCGATGGCGGCGGGGAGCGCGAGCGCAAGTCCGATCAGCGTGGCGATGACGCCGACGCGAAGGCTGAGCCAGAAAGCATCGATGAAGCGGCTGTTGCCGATCGCTGCGGAATACCAGCGCGTCGAATAGCCGTCCGGCGGAAAGGACGGGATCTCCTGGGAATAGAAGGAAAGCCACGTCACGAAGATCAGCGGCAGCAGGACGAAAATGAACGCCGCGGTTGCGAAAGTGTTGAGCGTCCACTTGCCGAGCCGCCGCCGCGACAGGAAACCGCCGCGGTTGCCCGAAGATGCTTCGGCGGTGCTCACGCCGCCGCCCCGATGCGGTTCTTGTGGAAGACGCCGCCCTTCATGATGGCGGCCATCCGGGCGCCCTGGTTCTCGAGGACGCTGATGTCGTCCAGCGGATCACCGTCGACGACGATCAGATCCGCCCATGCGCCTGCCTTCAGCGTGCCGAGCTGACCCGGCCTGCGGATCACTTCCGCCGCGATGGTGGTTGCCGAGCGGATGACATCCATGGCGGGCTGCACCTCGCGCCGGATCGAGAATTCGCGGCTCTGGTCGGTTGCGAGCGGGCCGAGAAGATCGGAGCCGTAGGCGACCTTCACGCCGGCCTCGCGGCAGATTTCCAGGGATCGATAGCCACCTTCAAGAACCATATCGTTCTTCTCGAGCATGGCGGGGGGCATGCCGTATTCGGCCGCCCGCTCCTTCATCGCGACATAGGCTACCAGATTTGCAACGAGATAGGCACCATGCTCGGCCATCACCGCCGCCGCCGCCGCGTCGATCAGGTTGCCATGCTCGATGGTGCGAACGCCCAGGGTGACGGCGCGGGTGATCGCGCGCGGCGTATAGGCATGGGCGCAGACATAGCGCCCGAAGGCCTCCGCTTCCTCGACGGCGGCCGAAATCTCATCGTCGCTGAACTGGTCGGAATCCAGCGGGTCGTGGGGGGAGGCGACACCGCCTGAAACCATGATCTTCACGTGGTCGCAGCCCTGCCGCATCTGTTCGCGAACCGCCTTGCGGACCTCGTCGGCGCCGTCGACGACGAGCCGCAGGAAGGCCTGCCCGTTGCAGCAGGGACAGGCATAGCCGGAATTGGTGCGCGAGCGTCCGTCGCTGTGCCCGCCCGTCGGTCCGATCGAGCGTCCGGCGATGAACAGCCGCGGGCCCGGGATCAGCCCCTGATCCACCGCAGCCTTCATCCCCCAGTCGGTGCCGCCGGTGTCGCGCGCGGTGGTGAAGCCGCGGTCGATCATCTCGCGGATACGCCGCGCACCGCGTGCGGCCGCCATCGTCAGCGGGACGTCCTCCATGCGGCGCATGTAGACTTCGGAATGCATGCAGTGCACGTGGCAGTCGATGAGCCCGGGCATCACGACGCGCCCGCCGCAGTCGATCACCTGTGCCAAGGCGGCAGTGATCGGCGTGTCGGAGAGTTCGCGAATGCGGTCGCCTTCGATGAGAATCTCGTACCCCTCGCGGACCTCATCGAATGTCGGCTCGAGAAGTTTCAGATTTCGCAGGACTATCGGGTGGCTGGACGACATTGTGGGCGCTCCGATGGAATGGCGTTGCGAAACGAGATCGACCTCAGTTCAGCGCGTATTTGTGGAAGACGCCGCCCTTCATGATGGCGGCCATGTGGGTTCCGCCGCCGGCAAGCAGATCGATATTGGCCAGCGGGTCGCCATCGACCAGCAGCAGGTCGGCATAGGCGCCTTCTTTGACGCAGCCGAGCTTGCCTTCATGGCGCAGCAGACGCGCCGCGACACTCGTGGCCGACCTGACGATCTCCAGCGGACTCAGCACCTGCGAGCGAATGGCGAATTCACGGTTCTGGTCGACCTGCAACTGGCCGAGCAGGTCGCTGCCATAGGCGACCGGAACACCGGCGCGCTTGCAGATCTCCAGCGAACGCAACCCGCCTTCGATGACGAGGTCGTTCTTTTCGAGCATTTCGCCGTCCATCCCGTATTCGGCGGCCCGCTCCTTCATGGCGTAGTAGGCGACGAGGTTGGCCACGAGGAACATGTCCTTTTCGGCCATCAGTTTCGCCGCCGCCTCGTCGATGAGGTTTCCATGTTCGATCGTGCGCACGCCGGCATGGGCGGCCCGGGTGATCGCCTCGGCCGAATAGGCATGGGCGCAGACATAGCGCCCGAAGGCGGTTGCTTCCGCGACCGCGGCATTCACTTCAGGCATCGAGAACTGCAGGGAATCGAGAGGATCGTAGGGGGAGGCGACGCCGCCCGACATCATGATCTTCACCTGGTCGCAGCCCTGCCGCATTTCCTCGCGGACCGCGCGCCTCACCTCGGCGACGCCGTCGGCCAGGCACATGGAAAAGCTCAGCGCATCGCAGCACGGGCAGCGCGTGGCTGAATCCGTGCGCCTGCGGCTGTCGCTGTGGCCGCCCGTAGGCCCGATGGCGCGTCCGGCGATGAACAGCCGCGGCCCGGTGATGTAGCCCTCGTCGACGGCGCTTCGCAGCCCCCAGTCGGCGCCGCCGGTGTCCCGCACGGTCGTGAAGCCGCGATCCAGCATCGCTCCCATCTGCCGCATCGCGCGCGCCGTCATCAGGGTGATCGGATAGTTCTCGAGGTTGCGGATATTGACTTCGCTGAGCACCACATGGACGTGGCAGTCGATCAGGCCGGGCATGAGCGTCTTGCCGCCGCAATCGATCACATCGGCATCCGCTGACGTGATCGGACTGGACGACACTTCCCGGATCACGTCGCCTTCGACAAGCAACTCGTGACCGTCCAGAAGATCATCCCGCTCAGGATCGAGCAGGCGAAAATTCTTGAATAGCATCAGTGCCATTGCGGGCCTCCGGCTATGGCAGTCTTTACCCCAGGGGCGTCCTTGTGGGCGCTCGTATACTTGCCTCGTCCTGCCGAGTTCCTCGTCGGCGGCCGGGCTGTTGTCGGTATATTTTATCCAATATACCATTCAGTCAACACTTTTTGCGGCTTTTGCAGCAGCGCTTGCAAGCGGCGACTTGCGAAATTGGATACCATATCCATAATCACGTCAACCGGGTTTGTTTCGGAAGGGGTGACGCGACCATGAAACATCCGCCACGCGAGCCGGTCCCCGTGACGGTCATCAGCGGGTTCCTGGGTGCAGGGAAAACCACGCTGCTGCGCCACATTCTGTCCCAGCCGCAAGGCCGGCGTTTCGGTGTCCTGGTCAATGATTTCGGCGAGATCAACATCGATGCGGCGCTTATCGTGGAGACGGCGGGGGACCAGATCTCGCTCAGCAACGGCTGCGTGTGCTGCACCATCCAGGACGATCTCATCGAGGAGATCGCCGCGCTGGTTGCGGACCGACCCGATATCGACGGCATCCTCATCGAGGCCAGCGGCGTCTCGCGCTCGATCCCGATCGTCGAGGCCATCGAGACCTCGAAACTCGCGTCGCTGGTGGTGCTCGACGGTGTCTTCTGCGTGGTTGATGCCGCCGCCATGCCGGAACTCGACTATGCCGCCATGGAACTCGCCATCGACCAGATCACCGGCGCCGACATGCTGATCCTGAACAAGGTCGACCTGGTCGCGCCGCCGGAGCGCGATGCGATGGAGCAGCGTCTGCGAGGCGTGATGCCGTCGCTGCGGATCGTGCCGGCAGTCGAGGCGAACGTCCCGCGCGAATTGTTGTTTGGCGTCACACGCCAGGCTGACACGAAGGGTAAGATCACCGAAGAAACCTGCTCGTGTTCTGACCATGATTGCCACCACCACCACGAGCATCATCACCACGGCGACCCCCATGCCGAGGTCTTTGCGTCATGGTCCTGGCAGACCGAGGACGTACTCGACGAGAAGCGGTTCCGTGCTGCGATCCGCAAGATCCCGCCGGCAATCATGCGCGCCAAGGGCATCCTGCATCTGCAAGGGGACGGCGGTCAGCGCGTCATGGAATTCCACCTCGTCGGCAAGCGATCGTCCCTGACGCCGGCCGCGGCCGCACTGTCTGACGGGAATCCCGCCAGCACGCTGGTGATGATCGGCATGCGCGAAGCCATCGACCCGCAGGCATTGCGCAAGACCTTCGAGGCGTGTTTGGAGGTCCACGCATGAGGTCAGCCGACGACACAGGGCGAAGCCTCCGCCATCAGGCGTGTTCGGAAGCGCGCGGGAGCCTGGACGAAGGCGATTTCCTGGCGACGCTGGAACGCCTCGTGGCGATCCCGACCGAAAGCCAGCACCCAGAGCAACGTCACGAGCTGCTGCGCTACATGTCGGACGGGGTAGGCCCCTTGCTCGCCGACATGGGCTTCGACCTGCAAAGCTTCGATGTCGACGATCCCGCACGCATTCCCTGCCTGCTGGGCACCAGAATCGAATCCGAAACTCTGCCGACGGTGATGATCTACGGCCATGGCGATGTCGTTCGCGGCCTGCCCGACCAATGGCGCGACGGGCTCGATCCGTGGCGCCTGGAGCGTCAGGGCGACAAGCTCTACGGGCGCGGCACCGTCGACAACAAGGGCCAGCATCTGATTGCGCTGCAGGCCCTGCGTGCCGTGCTCCAGGTTCGCGGCTCGCTGGGCTTCAACGTCAAGTTCTTCCTCGACATGGGCGAGGAAGTGGGTTCGCCGGGCCTGCGTTCGGTTCTGTCGCGTCATCGCGAAGCGTGTTCCGCCGACGTCTTCATCGCCTTCGATGGACCGCGTCTTGCGGTTGGCGCGCCCGAAATCAACCTCGGCGCGCGCGGCGTCTGCAATCTCGACCTGGTTGTTCGTCTCCGCGAGGGCACGCATCATTCGGGTCATTGGAGCGGGCTGCTTGCCGATCCTTCGATCCTCTTGGCGCACGCGCTGGCATCCATCCTGTCGAAGGAGGGGGAAATCCTCGTTCCCGGCTGGACGCCGAAGCAAATACCGCCGGCAGTCAGGCAAGCCTGCGCGACCCTCGAACTCGAGGAGCAGGATCACCCGAAGACGGAGCCCTGGTGGGGGGAACGCGGCCTCAGCCGCGCCGAGCGGATATTCGCATGGACTGGCGTCTGCGTGCTGGCGATGCAGTCCGGTCGGCCGGAAGCGCCTATCCATGCGGTGCAGGGCGAGGCAAGGGCCCGCGTTTCGATCCGTCACACGACGGATGTGCCGTCATCAACGTTCGCACCGGCGTTGCGCGCGCATCTCGTGGCGAATGGACATGGCCATGTCGAGGTTCACGAGATCAACGACGACGATCAGTTCCAGCCCGCGCGAACCGACCCGCGCCATCCCTGGGTCCGCCGCATCGCCGCCTCCATGGCGATCACCGCAGGCCGGCCGATCCACGTCATCCCGAACAACTCCGCCGGTAATCCGTCCAGCCTCTTCGAAGAGGAACTGGGCGTCCCCACGATCTGGATACCTTACTCCTATCCGGGCTGCGAGCAGCATGGACCCAACGAGCACGCACTTGTGCCGCTGTTGGCCGAGGGGCTCGAACTGACTGCCGGCATTTGGTGGGATTTCGGCGATCCGGAATTTCTGGCGAGGCACGGCGAAGGCGCCGACCGAAACTTTCATGATGGTCTGACGAGCAAGGAGCGATGACATGACGATAGGTGTTGGCGGATCGACGGCGGAAGCCGAACTGGCGCGCATGATCAACCTTGCCCAGGGTGTGGAAACAATCCAGCCGGAGGAACATGAGGCCAGGATCGAGCGCGCCCGCGCGCTGATGAAGGAAAAGGGCATCAACGCCCTTTATCTCGATACGTCGCCCAGCCTGCTTTACTTTACCGGAATGCGTCTCAAGCCGACCGAGCGCCTCCATGGGGCGATCATCCCGGTGGATGGACCGCTGATCTACCTGAGCCCCGTCTTCGAGATCCCGAAGACCGAAACGCTGGTCGTCGTGAAGGGAGATATCCGCGGCTGGGAGGAGCATGAAGACCCCACGGCGCTCGTCATCGACTCCGTCGAGAGCCTGGGCATCGATTCCGGAGTCCTGGCGATCGATCCGGCCACGCCATTCTTCACCGCGGATGGCCTGCGCAAGGCGGGCAACCGCTTCGAGCTGACCAACGGGTCGGCGGTGACCGCAGAGTGCCGCATGTACAAGAGCCCGCAGGAGATCGCGCTGCTGCAGCGGGCAAACGAGATCACGCTGGAAATCCACAAGGCCGCGGCGCGCATCCTGCACGAAGGCATCACCACCAGCCAGGTGCAGGACTTCATCCTCCAGGCGTTCGACCGCTGCGGCGGAACGTCCCCGGGCGGGCGTCCGGCCGTCCAGTTCGGCGAAGCCACCGCCTATCCGCACGGCGTGCCCTACGGCCAGACGCTCAAGGATGGCGACATGGTGCTGATGGACTTCGGCTGCTTCGTCGGCGACTACCGCGCCGATATCACCCGCACCTATGTCTATGGCGACGCCAGCAAGAGACAGCGCGAGATCTGGGAACTGGAGAAAGCTGCCCAGGCGGCCGGCTTTGCCGCCGCCGTGCATGGCGCGCCTTGCGAGGCCGTCGACCTTGCCGCGCGCGGCACCATCGAGGCGGCCGGTTTCGCCAAGGAGTATGGCCTGCCCGGCCTGCCGCACCGCACCGGCCATGGAATCGGCCTGGAGGTGCACGAGGACACCTACATGGTCCGCAACAACAAGCGTCCGATGGAAACGGGGCTGTGCTTCTCGGTCGAGCCGATGATCTGCATCTATGGCGAGTTCGGCGTCCGGCTGGAGGATTGCGCCTACATGGCCGAGGACGGTGCGCACTGGTTTACCCAGCCCGCGGCAAGCGTCGACGACCCTTTCGGCCATGAGACCGCATCATGATTTGATGTCGTAGGTTCACCGCGCGAAGGGAGGGCCGCGCGCGGTTGATTAATGCACGCCATAATTGCATGTAGCGACAACACACGGTCGGCATGCGAGCAAGGGACAGGACATGGCGGAGGAGAAGCTCAATGTGGCAACGATCGATCTGGGCACGTCGCCATCGCCGGCGAACGTGATCTTTGACGCGCTCCGGCAGGCCATCCTCCACGGCAAGCTGGCGGAGGGCGCGTCGCTGCGCCAGGACGCGCTGGCGCGCATGTTCAACGTCAGCCGCATTCCCGTGCGCGAAGCGCTGCAGCGTCTCGAGGCCACCGGCCTTGCCGCCTCGGTGCGCTATCGCGGCGTGGTGGTCAAAGGGCTGAACCCCGACGAAATTCGCGAGATCTTCGAGTTCCGGGCGCTGCTGGAACCGGATGTGATCCGGCTTTCGGTTCCCCACCAGTCCGCAAAGACGCTGGAGGACGCCGCCGAACTCTATGAGCGTTTTTCCACCGAGACCAATCCGGCCCTGTGGTCTGACCTGAACACGCTGTTTCACGGCGCCCTGTACCGCGACTGCAACCGGCCCTACTACCTCTGGGTCGTGGCGCGCTCGAACGACCTTGTGCAGCGTTACGTGCGTCACCAGCTCGAATTGACCGACGGCATGGCCGAGGCCAACAAGCAGCATGCAGACATCCTCCGCGCCTGCCAGATGAGAGACCCGGACCTGGCGGCCGCGCGCACCCGGCACCATATCCTCTACGCCTGCGAGCGGTTGATCGATTTCGTCTCGAAAAGCCGTCCAGGCTGAGCGCACGGGCTCGCCTTAGCGGTGCTCGTCGTGCATCAGCGCCTTGAGCGACTGCCGCTCATTGTCGCTTCCAAGCGCATCGACGGCACGGCTGGTCAGCATCAACAGCCGCTCATCATGACCGGCGCGAACCAGCGCCGTTCGCGCGGAATGAAGTGCACGCACCCAGTCCCCGTGCTCGCAAAAATGTTCGGCCTGCTCGGATGCGAGCGCCGTGAACCGGCGCTCCAGATGCTGGCGATAGACGAGTAGCGACACGTGGTCGCCGAATTGATGCACGAATGCCCCGCCATACAACTCGATGACATCCGGCCGCGACGCTGCCGGCACGCTGCCGGCGCTGTCGGAGATCGCCTCGAGTCTCCAGGAATCCACCGCAACGACCGCGGGATTCAGCGTCACGCGTCCTGCGGCGGTGATCACGGCGGCGGAGTTGCCGAATAGCTGCCGCAGCCGGTAGACCGTCGACTTCAGGCGCCGTCGCGCGGATTGCCCGTCCGCCTCGGGCCAGAGGCGGTCCATCAGCGTTTCCGCGTCCTCGCCATTGCGCCCGGCTGCAACCAGATGCACGGCCAGCGACATGGGACCGCGTTGAGGCTTGGCCGAAATCAGTCTCGACTTGCCGTCGACGACGATGTCGAAGCGGCCGAGCGTGACGAGCGCGATGTTGCATTTGCTTTCGGCGTCATTGCCGGGAAGGTCGAAGATTTGGATGAGCTCGCTCGCATAGTCGGCCTCGATGCCGGCGGCGAGCGACCTTTGCATCAGCCGCGCCATTTCATCCCGCCTGATCCATTGGTGGATGTAGAAGCGCTTCGACGCGCCCGCAGCCATTGCCGCCCTGAGATAGATATCGGCTCGGTGCGGTCTGCAACTCGAAAGCGCCAGCGCCGCGCCGCGCAGGCAGGTGAGGAAGATGAGGATGAAGCTGCGCTGCTCGACAGCGCGCCGGCGCGCCTGGCGCATCCAGGCCAGCGCCTCCCGGCGACGGCCCATCGACTGCAGGATCGCGGCGACGGCGATGCCGTAATAGAGCGGCGAAATCGAAAAGCCGGTGGCCACGCTGGCCCGAAAGGCTGCCAGGGCATGGGTCAGCGCGCCTTCGTGGCGCCCATCCAGCCAGTGGTCGTAGCCGAGGAAATGCTCGTGGATCGCGATATGATGCGGGTTGGAGTGCGGTCCGAGGCGCTCTCCCAGCAAGGCCAGATAGCCCTGCGCGCGCTTGCGGTCCTCGAGCGACATGGCCCGGTAGAGCGCCGCGTTGATGAGGGTGACATCCCAGAATCCCTGCTGATGGCGGGCGGTCGCAGACAGACCCTGTTCGAGTGTGAGGAACACCTCCTCGGAATCCGGTTCGAAAAGGCTCATGAATTCGGTGGAGACGACGTAGCGCGTGCAGATGTCCGCGACAGGCGCGCTTTCCTCGTCGAACACGTAGTTTAGGCGATTGCGGACCTGTGAGGCTTTCCAGCGCTCGCCATCACCCCAGCAATAGCGGAAAAGCAACTGGATGCCGCGCCGGATGGTTTCGTGCCGCGGCATCGGGCGCCAGAAGAAGCCGAGATTGCGTTCCTCCCAGCTCGGGAAATCCTCCTTGGCCGGACACCGGAAGGACAGGGCGGCAAAGGCGCCGCGCGCCAGCATGGATTCGGCGACCGGTCCCTTTGCCGCGGCGCTTTCCTCGAGCACCGGCAGCATGGCGATCAGTTCGTCGAAGCGGGTGCAGTCGACCCATTCGAGCCAGATGGCATCCACCAGCGCTGTCCATGCGGGGATGAGCAGATCGCTGTCGATATCGTCTTTCACGGAGAGGAACGTGTCGTGGAGCAGTTCGCGCGCGCGCACCGGATTGATGCTGAGCAGGCAAACGCCGAGCCAGTAGCGCAGGCCGACATGCATGCCGAGTTGCTCCTGCGGGACCTGCTCCAGGGCCGCGAGCAGGACGCCGAGTTCGCCAGCGTCGTTCATGGCCTTGGCGTGAGCGAGTACCGCCTCGCACAGCGGTTCCCAGGCTTCCGAAGACGCCAGCAGCGACAGGCCGTCGCCAATCTCGCCGCGCTCCAGCAATGCCCGCCCGGCTCGCGCCTGCAGGCGCTGCTGTTCCTCGCGCGACTGCTCGTCGGCGTAACGCCGCGCCAGCGCCGCCTTCAACAGGTCGTGGACCTGAATCTGGCCGCGGCCATCGCGTTCGACGAAAAGCATGTTCTGCACCAGCCGGTTCAGCGCCCGCCCGCCATGCGGCATCTCCAGCGCCTCGGCGAGGATCGGAGCGGGAAGGTTTGGCATCTGCGCCACGTGAATGAGCAGGCGCCTGTCGTCATCCGTCAAAGGCACGACGAGTTCCTGGACGATCAGGTCCAGCAATCCCGACATGTCATGCTCGATCAATCCGGCCTGGCTTTCGCGAGCCGTGCCGGGCGGAGCCTGGAGCAGGAGGCGTGCGCCGAGGATCCAGCCTCCCGAGGCGGATAGCAGCGTCTTCGCCGTCCAGCCGCGATCGGATTCCGGCCGTTGTGCGATCAGTGCACTTGCTTCGTCGAAACCGAGCCTGAGCTCCTCGAAGTCGATGGTCGCGACCTCGTCGTTGGCCGTGTACCAAAGCCAGGCTGGATGTGCCGGCTCCCGCGATACCAGCACGATGCGCATTGCGCCGGGCGCATCGCGCATGGCTTCAGCCAGGACATGCAGCGGAGCCGCACCTGCCGGCAGCGTGTGGGTGTCGTCCAGCACGAGCATCGTCGCGCCGCTGTTGCTGGCGGCGGCAATCAGGCGTCGAAGATAGTCGACAGGCCCGGCAATGCTTTCGGAAGCCAGAGCGGGCAGTTCACCATCGGGACAGGCCTTGCGGAAGGCAGCGAGCATCGCCGTCAGGAAGACACCCATATTGGCCATGGGTGGCTCGACGCGAAGCCAGGCGAAACCCTGACCGTGATGCTCGCAGATCTGGGTTGCAAGGGTCGTCTTGCCGCTGCCGGCCGCCGCCGTGATCCAGATCACGCGCTTTGCCGACGCGATCACGGAGGCGGCGTGGCGCCTTCGAATGGGCGACCCGGCATTGAGGCTCACACCTGCGACGGGATCGCGCCGCGATGTGGTTGCTCGCTCAAGCTGCGTCATGATGCGCCCCCGCCTTGCCCGGTGGCACAGGTCACCGGCGCGGCAAGCCTAGCGCAAGCGCATCACCCGTGATTGGGGGCAGAGCTACAACTATCAGGGTTCAGCGCTATCGCCACATTGCGGTGATCGAGCGGGGCTCACCGCTCCGGAAACAGACGCCGCAATCCTTCGGCCGATGCCTCGGCGACGCCGCGCTCGGTAATGAGTCCGGTCACCAGGCGTGCCGGGGTCACGTCGAAGGCCGGGTTGGCCGCGCCGGTGGCTTCCGGCGATATGCGGACCTGCAGCACCTCGCCGGCCGCGGTGCGGCCCCAGACCAGCGAGACCTCGTCGCCGTCGCGTTCCTCGATCGGAATCTCGGCGACGCCGTCATTGACCGTCCAGTCGATGGTCGGCGAGGGCAGGGCGACATAGAATGGCACGTCGTTGTCCTTTGCCGCGAGTGCCTTGAGATAGGTGCCGATCTTGTTGCAGACGTCGCCATTGGCCGTGGTGCGGTCGGTGCCGACGATCACCATGTCGACCTGGCCGTGCTGCATCAAATGGCCACCGGCATTGTCGACGACGAGCGTGTGCGGCACGCCGTGGCCTGCCATCTCCCACGCGGTAAGCTGCGCGCCCTGGTTGCGCGGCCGCGTCTCGTCGACATAGACGTGCACCGGTATGCCTTCCTCGACCGCGAGATAGATCGGCGCGGTGGCGGTGCCGTAATCGACCGTCGCAAGCCAGCCGGCATTGCAGTGGGTGAGGATGTTGACCTTCTCGCCGGGCTTCTTGGAGGCTGCGATCTGGCGGATCAGGGTGAGCCCGTGTGCGCCGATGGCGCGGTTCAGCTCGACATCCTCGTCGGCGATCTCGGCGGCGCGCTCGTAGGCCGCGTCGGCGCGTTGGTCCGCCGGCAACGGCTTGAGCACCCGCTTCATCTCGTCCAGCGCCCAGCGCAGGTTGATCGCGGTCGGCCGCGTCTCGTGCAGCGTCTCCCAGACGGCCGCCAGCGCCTCGTCCGACGGGTCTTCGCGCATGGCGATCGCCACGCCGTAGGCGGCGGTGACGCCGATCAGGGGCGCACCACGCACCCACATGTCGCGGATCGCGGTGGCCACCTCGTCCACCGTGGACAGGGTGACGACGCGAAAGTCGTGCGGCAGCCGGCGCTGGTCGATGATCTCGACCGAACGGCCATCCTCTGCCAGCCAGATGGTACGGAAGTGCCTGTCGCCTACTCTCACGCTACCGCTCCTGTCTCGATCAGCGTTGCCAACGCATTGGCTTCGGTCATGGAATGCATTCGGGCGCGGTTGACCGCGATCTGGCGGCCAAATTGCAGCGCCTTCGCCTCGCAGCGCGCCCGGATGTCGGTGTCTTCGATGGATTCGAAATCGGCATTGTGGGCAAGGCCGAGGATACGGCGGTGGATCTCGATGCCGGCGAAGCCGAGCAGGTCCGTCCACATCTCGTGCATCACCGCGTCGAGCGCCTGCTCGGCGCCGAGCACGTCGCCGCGATCCTCGAACAGGCTCTTCTGGTAGAGTATGCCGTCGCGTTCGCTGCGCCACAGGCGCGAGAACTCGACGCGAAAACCGCTCCAGCAACGCTCCAGCACGCCGAGCAGATAGGCGCGCATCGCCTCGCGGCTGCCGCCTTCCTCGTGGCCGGATTGCGAGAAATAGGACATCCAGAAATTGGCGAACAACATGCCGACATCGAAGGCCATCGGCCCGTAGAAGGCGAATTCGGGGTCGATGACCCGCGTATCCGTATCCGTTACCATGATCGACCCGGTGTGCAGGTCGCCATGCAGCAGCGTCTCGGCCTTGGCGGCGAACAGGTGCTTCATGCGCTGCGCGGTGACCTTCAGGTCGCGGTCGGCGCGAAGCTGCGCAACGATCCCGTCCAACTGCGGCGCGGTGTGCGCATTCAGCTCGGCTTCGAAATAGGGATCGGAGAAGACGAGGTTTTCGGTGATGTCGCACAGTTCGACATTGTCGGCGAAAAGCGCGAGGTCCGCCTTGCGCTTGCGGGTCTCCATGGCGAGGTCGGAACCCCGGAACAGGGTGCGCGCCATGAACAGGGCGAGGTCGTCGGCGATCTTCGGCAGTTGGCGGCCATCGATCAGCGCGCGCCGCAGGATCACATGCGGGGTCAGGTACTCCATCACGATCAGCGCTTGCGCCTCGTCGAAATGGAAGATTTCCGGCACCGAGCCACCCGCCCTGGCGGCCTGGCGCGTCAGTGCATGATATTCGAAGTACGAGCGCTTGAGGGGCAGGGGCCAGCTCTCTCCGACCAGCCGCACGTAAGGCAGCGCCTGCTTGACAACCACTCCGCCCTTGTCGCTTTCGACGATGAAGACGAGGTTCAGGTTGCCGTCGCCGACCTCGCGTGTGCGCCACGCCGCGACGTCGTCGCCCAGCCGTGCGCGCAACGCTTCCAGACCGCCAAGCCTGCGGCCCAGCGTGTCCACGGTCAGCGCTTCGAACGAACCGGCATCCATGCAATTCCTCCCGTCATGGCGTGCTGTCCGAAAAACGCTAGTCAGTGAGCTGGCAATTGTCAATGCTGTTGACAATTGCTGATGCAGTGCCGTAGCGTCGTCTTCGGGAGGAGTCGGCGTTCATGGAAGCGATGTTCCGCATTGCGGGTCTGGAAAAGTCGTTCGGGCCGATCCGGGTGCTGAGCGATGTCGACCTCGATTTGCCAGCCGGCACCGTCACGGTGCTGATGGGCGCGAACGGCGCCGGCAAATCGACCCTCGTCAAGATCATGAGCGGGGTCTACGCGCGCGGCGGCGGAACGATGGAGCTGGGCGGCCGGCCATTCGCCCCGTCCTCGCCGGCGGAAGCCATTCGCGCTGGCGTCGTCACCGTGCACCAGAACATCAATGACGGGGTCGTCGCATCCCTCGACGTCGCCACCAACCTGACCATGGACAGGCTCAGCGGCAAGGGCGCGCCGTTCTTCTTCAATCCGCGCAGGGTGCGCCGCGAGGCGAGGGTGGTTGCCGAGCGGCTCGGCCTGCATGTCGACCTTTCCGCCAGCATCGCCGAACTGTCGCTCGCCGACCGCCAGATGGTGGCGATCGCGCGTGCCCTGGCGCACGAGCCCAAGGTGATGATCCTCGACGAGCCGACCTCGTCGCTGTCGAGTTCAGAAGCCAACCGGTTGTTTTCCGTCGTCGAGCGCTTGCGCGCCCAAGGGGTTGCGATCCTCTACATCTCGCATCGCATGTCGGATATCCGCCGCATTGCCGACCGCATCGTGGCGCTGCGCGACGGCGTCATTGCCGGCGTGTTCACCGGCGCGCCGCTGGACTACGAAGGCGCGGTCGATGCGATGCTCGGGCGCAAGGTGGACCTTTCCACGGTTGCGGTGATGGATGCGACGCGTCCCGTCTTTTCTGCCCAGGGCCTGCGCATCGCGCCGCAGGCGAGGCCGTTCTCGCTGTCGCTGGGCGACGGCGAGGTGGTCGCCATCACCGGTCTGGTGGGGGTTGGCAAGACCAAGCTTGCAGAAACGCTTTTCGGTGCGCGTCGCCCTCTGGCCGGCTCGATGGAAATTCAGGGCCGCGCCTACACGCCGCGCTCGTCAGCCGATGCGATCCGGCAGGGTGTGTTCCTCGTTGCCAAGGACCGTGGCGAAAATGGCATCGTCGGGGATTTCAACGTCTACAAGAACATCAGCCTGCCATTCCTGCGCAGGCTGTCACGCGCCGGCATCTCGCGGCCCGGCCTCGAGCGCGCGATCGCGCGTGAACAGATCGACAATATCGGCATCGTCTGCCGCGGCGAACGCGACCGGATGCACACGCTTTCGGGTGGCAACCAGCAGAAGGTGATGGTGGCGCGGTGGCTGTCGCAGCCGGCCTCGCTGCTGATCCTCGACGAGCCCTTCCAGGGTGTCGACATCGCCGCGCGCCGCGACATCGCCGCCAAGCTGCGGGCGAGCGCGGCGGGCCGCGCGACGCTGTTGTTCCTGACGGAACTGGACGAAGCGCTGGAAACGGCCGACCGCATCCTGGTGATGTCGGAACACACCATCGTCGGCGAGCACCGCAACGCCGACCTGGACATGGACAGACTGCTGGCGCAGGTCGCCGGCGAAGACTTGCGAGGCGCCGCCTGATGGCCGAAACCGTCATCCGCTATGGGTTCCTGACCCTCCTGGCCGGTCTGATCGTCTTCTTCGCGGTGGCGGCGCCGGGTTTTGCCTCGCCGCAAAGCGCGGTATTCATCTTCCAGTCGGTCGCCATCACCGGCATCCTCGCGCTGGGCGTCACCGCCACCCTCGTCGTCGGCGGCTTCGACCTGTCGATCGGCTCGGTCGCAACCACGGCGATGATGGCGGCAGCCTACGCCATGGTGGTGCTGGAGCAGAACGCGCTCGTCGCCGTGCTCATCTGCCTGGCGATCGGTGCGCTGGTCGGCCTCGTCAACGGCATCATCATCGTCTACATGCGCGTGCCAGACCTGCTGGCGACGCTCGGCATGATGTTCCTGCTGATCGGCCTGCAACGCATTCCCACGGAAGGGCGCTCGATCGCCGCGGGCATGACCATGCCCGACGGCTCCACGGCCGGCGGCACGTTCAGCGCCAACTTCCTAGCGCTGGGCCGGCATCGCTTCGACTTCTTCATCGACAACTTCCTGCCGACCTCCGTGGTGGTGCTGATCGTTCTCGCCGTGCTGATCTGGTTCTTCCTCGAATTCACCCGCTTCGGGCGGATGATGTACGCCGTTGGCTCCAACGAAAAGGCCGCCGAACTCGCCGGCGCGCCGGTCAAGGCATACAAGATCTGGGCCTATGTGATCTCGGGAATATTCGCCTCCATCGGCGGCATTCTCCTGGCCGCCCGGCTTGGACGCGGCGACATCGCATCGGGTAACAATCTGTTGCTGGATTCCGTTGCCGCGGCGCTGATCGGTTTCGCGGTGCTCGGCGCCGCCAAACCCAACGCCTTCGGCACGGCCATCGGCGCGCTTTTCGTCGGCGTGCTCCTGCAGGGGCTGACGATGATGAACGCGCCTTATTACACGCAGGATTTCGTCAAGGGCGCGGTTCTGGTCGTCGCCCTCGTCTTTACCTTCGCGCTGTCCAACAGGGCAAGGTGAAAGTCACCAGACCGACACGGGTTCGCAGTCAAGAAAAGTGGAGGAAATGAGCATGAGCATCACACGCAGGACTTTCAACAGGCTGGGCCTCGCGGCCGCCGCCGGCCTCATGGCACTGCCGGCGATGGCGCAGGATCGCCCGGCGCCGTTCGATAATGCAGGCGAGGTGCAGATCGCCCTCGTCCGCTATCTCTCGACCGGCGACTTCTTCCAGGCCTATCTGGCGGGCGTCGAGTCGCAGGCGGCCGCGCTTGGCGTCGACCTGCGGGTCTTCGACAGCCGCCAGGATGCGGCCCTGCAGGCCGACATGGTCGACCAGGCGATCGCGCTTGGCGTCGACGGCATCATCATCCAGCACGGCCTGACGGAATCGATGAAGGAGGCCGCGCAGCGTGCGGTCGATGCCGGCATCAAGGTCGTCGCCTTCGACGTCAATGTCGAGAACGAGGCGATCCCGCAGATCGAGCAATCAGACCGCGACCTTGCCCGGCTGGCGCTGGAGCAGGCGATCGAGGACAATGGCGAGGCCTGGAAGGCGGCCTATGTCTACGTCGCCGGCATCGCCCCGCTCGATCGGCGCGACGAGACTTGGCGCGAGTTCAAGGAGCGCTATCCGGGAATCGAGGAAGTGGCGATGTTCGGCACGCTCGACAACCCGATCGCCAACTCCGTCGCCAACCAGGCGCGCTCGGTGCTGACCGCCAATCCCGGAGTGCAGGTGGTGTTCGCGCCCTATGACGAATTCGCCAAGGGCGTGAAGATCGCCGTCGACGAGGCCGGGCTCTCATCCGACATCAAGATCTACTCGGCCGACATCTCGACCGCCGACATCGCCGCGATGCGTGAGCCCGGCTCGTCATGGGTGGCGACGGCTGCCACCAACCCGGCCGTCGTCGGCCAGGTCTCGGTACGCGCGCTGGCGATGATGCTCGCCGGCGAGGAGCCGGGCGCCAGCGTCATCGTGCCGCCGACGCTGATCACCCAGGCCGAGCTCACCGATAGCGACATCAAGAACATGGAGGAACTGTCGGAGAAGATGCCGCAGTTCAACCATGCCGACGTCGCCATGCCGGACTGGATGCCCAACCCGAACGAATAGGCAGTAGCGTCGCCGCCTGATCACGTGGTCAGGCGGCGATTGTCACAGCGCCTCTCACGGGCCGCATTGCCAAAGGCCGTCGAAGACGCGGCTGGCTCCGTCGGCCCGCTGGTAGGTGAGTGTTGCCGGGCGGGGCGGGGATTCTCCCTCGCCGATGGCTGGCCCGGCCAGCGCGATGTCGATGGTCTTGCCCTGGCCGGTGAAGGTCGGATCCTCGAGCATGCCGTCGAACCCGCCCGGGGCGCCGATGCGCTCGACATAATCGGAGACCTTCACGACACCCTGCGCCGGCTCTTCCGAGGCGACGATGCCGGTGGCGTAAAGCAAAGGCGCGTCGTCGGCGGAGAAGCTGCAGACGAGTTCGCCTGACAGGTCGGCGCCTTCGATGTCATCCCGGGTCAGTTGCTGCAGTTCGATCTGCGACCCGTCGCCACCCACCGTTTCGCCGGCCCAGGAAAACGCGGTCGTCAGCGGTGTCGCCAATAGCGCCATGGCGAACGGCACGACGACACGTGCCACGGTTGGATAAACAGGCCGATCTAAAGACAACGGTCACCTCTCATTTGCATGATATCGCCCCTCACACAGTCCACGTTAGGAAATGAGTAAGGCACGTTTGCGGCGCACCGGCGCGTGACGTCAGTGCTCTTTTCACGCGAGATTGCTACACGTCACGAGGCGTTAGAGAGCCGTTCTTGACCATCATTCTTACCGATCCATATTCCCTCAGTACAACCCTGAGAGGAAAGATCGTTGGCGAAAATCATCAGCAATGCGTACATCAATTTCTCCGAGCACGGCGTCGATAACTGGATAACCAACTGGGCGCCGGAGCGCATCGACATCGGGTTCGCAGGCGGCTCCTCCGTTTTTCTGGGGAGCGATTTTGCTTTTGACTATGCCTCGGAGCTTTGGTCCGGCACGGCGACCTATTACGCAGAGTTCGATAACAGCGGCAACATCACCCTCGAACTGAGCGAATTCGCCCACCCGGCTCCGCTCTTCCAGTATGACTGGACCACGATATTCAACGAGGTCCTCGCAGGCCCCGACGTGATCGGCCTTCTCGGCACGTCGAACGACGTGGTGTTCGCCGGCGGCGGCGACGACGCCATCTACAGTCATCGCGGGTCGAAGTTTATCGACGGCGGTTCGGGGATCGACACTGTCGCCTATGAGATGCCGGTGGCCAGCTATGAGCGCACACGCGACAACGAGGCGCTTTACGTCAGCGGCGAAGGATCAGACGACACTCTCGTCTCAGTCGAGCGCGTTGCCTTCGCCGACGGCGTCATCGCCTTCGACGACAACGCGTCGCAGATGTACCGCCTCTATCAGGCCGCTTTCGACCGTACGCCGGATAGCGAGGGCCTTTCATATTGGGTCGCACAGGCAGACGCGGGGGTCTCGCTCGGGCAGGCCGCGAACGGCTTCATGGCGTCAAACGAGTTCCGCGACATCTACGGCCAGAACCCGACTGATTCCGACATCATAAATCTGCTCTATCTCAACGTCCTCGACCGTGAGGCAGATCAGGCCGGCTTCGACTATTGGGGCGGGCAACTGACGGCCGGCCTCTCCCGCGTGGACCTTCTGGTCCAATTCTCCGAAAGTGGCGAAAACGTAGCAAACTCCGCCGCGGCGATCGAAGGCGGTATTTGGCTGGTGTAGAGGTTGCCGCATCGGCAGTGCTGGGCGTCCCCGGCGGCGCGGACACTCGCGCCGGGGCATGCGACGAGGTTACCGGACGGCTTCTCGGCGGTTCTGCCTGACGCGATAAGCCTCCAGACACGCCCCCACGCGTCTGATCTCGAATTGACTTTTGTCACCTAGATTGACTATTGTCTAAGCTCACAGGAGCTAGGCATGCCAGTCCGTTCCGGCGACCAGATCGTGCACAAGGCCGCGTGGTTGTATTATACGCATGGCTTGCGCCAGGACGAGGTCGCGCGCCGGCTCGACATATCGCGCGCATCCGTCGCGCTCTACCTGCGCAAGGCGCGCGAAACCGGTATCGTCACCATCACCACCTCGACCCGGCTGTTTGCCAGTGACGTGCTGGCGCGCCGCATCGAGGATGCTTACGGGCTGGACGGGGTCTGGGTGGTGCCGGATGCGGGCGCGGGCGTGGAGCCCGGCGCAGAAATCCCGGCGCTTGCGGCGAGCGTCTTCCTGTCTCTTGCCGCCAGCGGGCAGAAGATCGGCATCGCCTGGGGTCGCACGGTTTATTCCATCGCCGACGCCATGCCCTATGCCGACCTGCAGGACGTCACGGTCGTCCAGCTCTGCGGCAATCTCGGCGCACCCTATTCCTACCGGCCCGACCAGTGCACGATGGAGATCGCCCGCCGTCTCAACGCCAAGGGCCTCAATTTCTATGCGCCGCTGGTCCTGTCGAGCGAAAGGCTGGCACGCGAACTGCGCGAGGAGCCGGTGATCCGCGAACAGCTCGCCGGCGTTTCCGACTGCGACCTTGCGCTGTTTTCCGCCGGCCTCGTCGACGAGGACGCACATGTCGTCAAATGCGGCGCCATGACCGCGCAGGAGGTCGAGGCCCTGCGCGCGCAGGGTGCCGCAGGCGTCATTGCCGGGCAAATGATCGACGCCGATGGCAATCTGCTGGACTGCGACTACAACCGCCGCGTCATCTCGGCGGACTTCGCTTCCCTGCGCAGGATTCCGCGCCGCATGGTGGCAGTGCAGGAAAACGCCAAGCTGGCGCCCCTGCGTGCGGCACTCGCCGGCCGCTTCGCCACCCATCTGGTGCTGTCGCAGGCGATGGCCGAAGGGCTCATGGCCGACGCCGCCTGACCAGCCTCAATTCAACACCTTATCTGACGGAATGGACTGACCATGAAGAACCTCTGGAACGATACCGAAGCGGAAGCACTCGTCGCCCACTATGCCGCCAAGGGGATCGAGCGCGACCTGGCGCTGCGCGTCTACACGACGCGGCTGCTCGGCGGTGAGCCAAGGTTGGTCCTGCATGGCGGCGGCAACACATCCGTCAAGCTCGAGGCGACCGACCTCGTTGGCGATACATGGCCGGTGCTGTGCGTGAAGGGCAGCGGCTGGGACATGGGCGTGATCGAGCCGCAGGGCCTGCCGGCGGTCAAGATGGCGCCGCTTCTCAAGGCGCGCGCGCTCGACGCACTGTCGGACGAGGACATGGTGGCGCTGCAGCGCGCCAACCTGATCAACCCTGCCTCGCCCAACCCCTCGGTCGAGACGCTGCTGCACGCCTTCCTGCCGCACAAATTCGTCGACCACACGCATTCCACCGCCATCCTCGCCATCGTCGATCAGGGTGACGACAGCGAACCGCTGATCCGCAAGGTGTTCGGGCCGAAAATGGGCTACGTGCCCTACATCAAGCCTGGCTTCGACCTCGCCAAGGCTGCCGCCGAGATCTACGACCAGGACCCGTCGGTGGAGGGGCTCATCCTCGACAAGCACGGCATCTTCACCTTCGCCGAGACCGCGAAGGACGCCTACGACCTGATGATCCGTTACGTCACCATGGCCGAGGACTATGTCGCGGCCAACACCGTCAACCCGCTCAAGCCGATCGCACTGCCCAAGCGCCTGCCCGACCCGGCGGAGATCGCCTCGATGCTGCGCGGCGCGGTGGCCGCCGGCCTCGGCGAGGGCCGCTACGACCGGATGATCAGCGATTTCCGCACCTCGCCTTCGGTGCTGGAATTCCTCAATGCCGAGGGGCTGGAACGCCGTGCGGCACGCGGGGTCTCGACGCCGGACCTGTCGATCCGCATCAAGACCGGGCCGATGGCCCTGCCCGCGCCCGACGCCGACGACCTTGCCGGCTATGCGGAGACGGTGAAGAAGCACGTCGCCGACTACGTTGCTGAATACACGCGCTACTTCGAGGAGAACGACGCGCGCGACGACGTCACGCGCACCATGCTCGACCCGATGCCGCGCCTGGCGCTGGTGCCGGGGCTCGGCATGTTCGGCTTCGGCCGCACGCTGAAGGACGCGAAGATTGCCTCGGACGTGGGCGAGATGTGGATCGAGGCGGTGCGTGGCGCCGAAGCCATCGGCGATTTCCGCCCGCTGGCGAAATCCGACCTGTTCGAGCTCGAATACTGGTCGCTGGAGCAGGCCAAGCTCGCCGGCAACAAGCCCAAGCCGCTGACCGGGCAGGTCATGCTGGTCACCGGCGGCGCCGGCGCCATCGGTGCGGCCACTGCTAAGGCGTTTGCCGCGCAGGGCGCGCATGTCGTGGTGGTCGACCTCGACGCCGACAAGGCGAAGGAGGCCGCGAAGGCTGCCGGCAACGCCTCGATCGGGGTGGGCGCCGACGTGACCAAGCCGGCCGACATCGCGGCCGCCTTCGAGCAGGCGGTGCGCAGCTATGGCGGCGTCGACATCGTCGTCTCCAATGCGGGCGCGGCCTTCGAGGGCGGCATCGGCGAGATTGACGACGCGCTTTTGCGCAAGAGCTTCGAGCTCAACTTCTTCTCGCACCAGAATGTCGCGCAGCAGGCGGTGGCGATCTTCAAGGCGCAGGGAACGGGCGGCGTGCTGCTCTTCAACACCTCCAAGCAGGCGGTGAACCCGGGTCCGAAATTCGGCGCCTACGGCCTGCCCAAGGCGGCGACCTTGTTCCTGTCGCGCCAATACGCGCTGGAATATGGCGGCATCGGCGTGCGTGCCAACGCCGTCAACGCCGATCGCATCCGCTCTGGCCTGCTAACCGACGACATGATCGCCAGCCGCTCCAAGGCGCGCGGTCTGTCGGAAAAGGACTACATGTCCGGCAATCTGCTGGGGCTGGAAGTGACCGCCGACCACGTCGCGCAGGCCTTCCTGCACCACGCGCTGGCCGAGCGCACCACCGCCGACGTGACCACCGTGGACGGGGGCAACATCGCGGCGACGCTGCGCTGAGGGCATTTGATCTTCGCTGGCCTGTGCATCCCGATGGGCGAACGAAGTGAGCCTCTAGGGACGCATGGCATCGATGACGGTCGCCCGGTGCCAGACCCGCCGACTGGGGGTCAGGCCGCGAGCTGCTGCGCCGTCTCGCGGCGCCATTCTGTTGCCGAAATGCCGTAGCGGTGCTTGAAGGCGGCGGCGAAGTGGGCCTGGCTCCTGAAACCGACGCGGTAGGCGATCTCGCGGATCTGGACGCTGGCCTTCAGCGGGTCGGCGAGATCCTTGCGGGCGATCTCCAGCCGCGTGACCCGCATGAACTCGCACACCGTCTCGTCGGCCTCGTGGAACACCTTGTGCAGGTAGCGGACCGAGATGCCCATCGCCTCGGCGATCTTCGCCGGCCCGAGCGCGGTGTCGGCGGCGTTGGCCTTCACATAGGCCGCGCAGCGCCGGAAGATGGCGTTGCGGCCGGACGGCGCAAGCGTGTTCTGCGTATCTGCCTCGACCGCGATGCTGACGAGTTCGATGACCTGCGTGCCGTAGCCGTAGGCCATCGGCACCGGCATGTGGCGCACCTCGCTGACGAGAAGCTTGAGGTGGTTGGCGGCGATCCGCCATGGTGAGCCACTGCAGTTGATCGGCTGGGCGAGGAGCGACTGCACGTGGCGCAGCCGTGCCTGGAACAGCGACGCGGGAACGAAGACGCCGAGCGCGCAGTAGTCGCCCGAGCCCTCGAAGGCGAGGCTGTGGGCGCAGTCGAACAGCGCGTACTGGCCCTTTTCCAGCTCGCAGCGCCGGTTGCGGTGGATCACCGAGATCGACCCGCTCTCGACAAGCAGCAGCAGGAAGCGATCGGCACGCGTGTAGGCGAGGCCGGAGAGTTGCTCGACCGTGTGAGCTCTCTCGACGGTCAGCGTGACGAGCTCGACATTGCCGAGCAGCGTCACCGGGACCTTCGAACTCTTCGGGGCAAGCGGATGTCCCGAGACGCGCAAGGATGAATTGATCATTGTTTGCTCCGCACAACGTACGAGGCGAGTTCCCATTGTCGAGCCCGCGCGCCGCTCTGCGTCGGCTTGGCGGAACGGCCAGTTCACTCAGCCACTCACAACGATATGCATACATATGAAAAGTATACTGTCAATAAGATTGCGCTTCGGTTTCTGTACGCTCGGTAGCCCTTCCCGGGCCAAAAGCCGCCATCCGCATAGAATTCTGGGCGAGGCGTTCGGCGGCCGCTGGCCGGCTTGGCAGTGGTGACGGCGTTGATTGCGCGCCTCGCTTCGGCCAGTCGAGGTTCGGGGGACTGGTTCGCTCATGGAAAAGCCACCATGCGCGGTGGCGATGGGCCGTGCTGTGTCGGCGCAATGCGGGCGGATAGACTGCGCCCACAGCAACCCAACGGAGACTCGGCAGTGACGAAGAAAAGACGGTTCTTTCCGCGTGAATGGTCGTGGCCCGACGGCAAGGTGATGGCCGTCACGATCGGCGTGCCGTTCGAGGCATTCCGGTTCCAGAGCCAGTTCAACTACATCGCCACGCCCGGCAAGAAGGACCTCCTGTCGCTGTCCTACGCCGATTATGCGTGGAAGTCCGGCATCTGGCGGCTTCTCGATCTGCTCGACCGCTTCGGCGCCAAGGCATCGATGGCGACCAACGGCCAGGCGGCCGAGACCCACCCCAACATCGTCAGGACCTTTGTTGACGAGGGCCACGAGGTGATGGGCCATGGCTGGGTCAACGACATCTACATCAAGGACGCCGGCGAGGAAGAAGAGCGCGCCGAGATCAGGCGATGCACGCAGGTGCTCACCGAAGCCTCGGGCGGTGTGCGCCCCGTCGGCTGGACCAGCCCCGGCAGCACCGGCTCGGACCACACCATCCGCATCCTCAAGGAAGAGGGCTATCTGTGGAACGGTGACGACCTCAGCGACGACCTGCCTTTCGTCGTCGAGAGCGGTGCAGGGCCGTTCGTGATGATGCCGCGCCAGAGCCTCGCCACCAACGACATCACGCATTGGGTGTTCTCGCGGCACTCGCCGAACGTCATGTGGGAAGGATTCCGCGACACTTTCGACGCGCTCTATGCCGAGGCGAAGGAAGGCGGCGCACGCTCGATCGACATCACGCTGCATGCACACATGGCCGGCCGCCCGACGCTGATACCGGCGATCGAGAAGATGCTGTCCTACGCGATGGAACATGACGGGGTGTATTTCACCCGCAAATGCGACATCGCCCGCTGGACGCTCGACCGGCACGAGAGGCAGGGCACGGCCTGAAACGCATGGAGCGGCGGTCGTGGACCGCCGCTCCTTTTCATTGTCGGCTGTTTCTTCAGGCCGCTTGTTCGGCACCAAGCCCGGCGTGGAACGCGGTCAGCAGCCGAAGGAACTCCTCCGGTTGCTCGCGGAAGGGGAAGGAGCCGGAACGGTTGATCAGGTGGAACTGTGCCGCCCGCTGCTTCGCCGCGATGATCCTGTACAACCACACCCCATGATCGACGGTGACCAGCGGGTCGTTCTTCGCCCAGATGATCTGGGTGGGCACCTTGACGCCGTCTTCGCGCGCGACCCGGAAGAAGCGCGACTTCGCCCGCATGATCGAGACGTGCAGGGCGCTGTCTGCGGCGATCGTGTCCTGCGCGGCGACGGCCCGATGTCCCGCCTTCGTTGCTGCGGCCACCGATGCGTCGAGCAGCGCGTCGTCGATGTGATGGTGGCTGTAGGACAGCCTCTCATACGCCCAAAGCTGGGATTCCTTCGACCATAGCGGCCGCGGCGGGCTGAGCAGCGTGAGGTTCTCGACGCCGTCGCCGGTTGGCGAGGCGGCATTGCTGGCGACGATCGACAACGAGGCGACGCGCGGGGCGTGGTCGATCGCCGTCCACAGCGCGACCAGCCCGCCGAGATCGTGGCCGACCAGATGCACCGGCCCGTCCTGCTTTTCCAGCAGTGCGGCGACATGGGCGACCATGCGGTCGACGGTGAGGGGGCCGGAACCCGCTTCGGTGCCGGCGCTCGCCAGCATGTCTGGGGCAAGCACCGGTCCGTGCGCGGCGAGGCTTTCCAGCAGCCGGCCCCATAGATGGGTTCCGCCGCAGAACGGCGACAGGCCCGGCAGTCCACCATGCAGCAAGACCGTCGTGCGGCCACCGCCGGACCCGCCGCCCACCACCCTTGTGGAAACGCCGTCGACGCTTGAAATCGTTTCGGTTAGATTGGTCATGGGTCCCTCAGGCGCTGTGCGATGCGACGAAGCCGTCGAGCAGGGCGTTGAAACGGTCCGGATGCTCGCGATAGACGAAGTGGCCGGCCTCGTTGATGATGTTCAGCGTGGTGCGGCGTTCGTGGGCAGAGATCATGTTGAACATCTCGACGCCGCGTTCGGCGACGACGGTACGATCGTTGAAGCCCCAGATGATCTGCGTGGGGCGCTGCAGCCTGCCCTCGTTGATCCACGCCAGCGTCTCGCGCTTGTAGCGGGCGAGGTCGGTGATGAAGAGCCGGGCGCCGAGCTTCTCGTCGACCATCTTGGCGACGCCCTTGCGGTATTCCGGCTGCGACAGCACGTCCATCACCACGTCTATCCATTGCTCGGTGACGGTGTCGGGCTTGTAGCAGTAGTTCTCGTAGACCCATCGCGCCGATTCCCGCGTGTAGGGCGGGAAGGGGGGGCTGGCGAGCGTCACCTCATTGGTGCCGACACCGGGGCTGAGCGTGCCGGAAGAGACGATCGTCAGCGAGCGCACCAGTTCCGGGCATTCCATTGCCAGGCGCGCGGAAGCAAAGCCGCCACGGGAATGGCCGACGACGTGCACCGGCGCGAGGTCCAGCGTGCGGATGAAATCGGCGATGTGGCGCACCACGCGGGACATGACATAGTCCTCGTCGCGCTCCGGCACGTCTGTGTAGCCCTGGCCGATCTTGTCGGGCACGACGACGCGGTAGTTTGCCGACAGGGGCACCGCGTTCAGGTCCCACACCGAGGCGCTGGAGGCGGCTTCGCTGCCGCCGAAATTGCCGCCATAGATGAACACGATGGTCTCCTTGCCGGAGCCGAGATCGTGATAGGCGGTGCGAATGCCGCCGGCATCGACATACTGGCGGGACGGAAAGGCGCCGGCGGGCGCGGACGAGGTCGAGGCGGGCATTGTCATCTCCTATGCGGCTGCCTTGCCGGCGTTTGCGAAGGGTGCCCGGAGGCCCCGTTGTTCGAGCACCGGCAGCACGTCCCTGTTGAAGCGGGTCATGCCGTCGATGAAATCGACATAGGTGAAGAGGATGCCGTCGAGCCCCGCCTGCGAAAGCTGCGTCAGCCGCTCGGCGATGTGGTCGGCGGTGCCGACGAGCTGGTTTCCGCCGCCGCCGGCGGCGAAATGCGTGCGCAGATTGTTCAGCGTCTCGATCGACATGCCCTTGCCCGTGGCAGCATTGCCGGCCACCCAGCCGTCGACGCTTTCCTTGTCCTGATGCTCGACGGCGTAGTGGTGCAGATAGTCCTGCGCTTCCTTCATGGTGTCGCGCTGCACCATCGGCGCGTAGGTCCAGACCTGCACCTCGCGGCCGAACTCGTCGCGGGCAAACTGCTTGTAGGCGCTGATCTGCGTGGCCCATTCCTCCGGGTCCTCGGAGTGGAGCAGCAGGAAGCACACATCGGCGTTCTTGCAGGCGAAACGCCGGCCCGTCTCCGAGCCGCCGGCGCTCATGATCGGCGGGCCGGGTCTCTGCAGGGGCTGCGGCATAGACATGGCGCCCTGCACCTTGAAGTGCGCGCCCTCGAAGTCGAACTCCTCCTTCGACGTCCACAGGCGGCGGATGATGTCGAGCCATTCGGCCAGGTGCTCGTAGCGCTCGGTGTGTTCGCGCAACGGCGCGCCGAACATCTCGAGCTCCGGCTTGTTCCAGCCGGCCACGACGTTGAGGACCAGCCGGCCGCCCGAGATGATGTCGATCGTCGCGCATTGCTTGGCCGCGGCGATCGGGTGGATCGTCGGCGCGTGGCTGGTGGCGAACACGGCGGCGTGCGACGTCGCCTGGGCGACGCCGGCGGCGAAGGTGAACGGGTCGAGGATGATGCCGCCGGGGCTGTCCACGCGCCCGGGGATATAGCCCTTCCAGCGCGCATAGGCGACGATCGCCTCGTAGCCCGCCGCGTCGGCTAGCTGCGCCGTGCGCACGACATTGTCCCACGTCGGCCTGTAGGCTTCCTGCACGAGCGTATGGGCGGAACCCTTGCCGTTGGTGCCGAAAATCCCGATCTTGAGCCGGTTGGGGCCGAACAGCGGATTGTTCGGCCGGCTGGCAGGTTCAGTCATCGAGCATCTCCCGGTCATCACGGCGCGGCCGTGCAATTCGATGCTCCGACATCTATGACCAGCAGCGCCGGAACGCCATGCGGGGCTTTTCGCGGCAGCGCCCGGAAGTTTTTCTGATGACGGTCGCACCTTCCGGCACGGGGCGGCGGCGTAATATCCGGTCGGCTGAGAAGCAGCATCGGAGCATCGCAAATGGCTTTCCAGGGCAAGCTTGCCGTCGTCACCGGCGCGGCCGAAGGCATCGGCGCGGCGATCAGCCGTGCCTTGTGGGAGGCCGGTGCCGACATCGCGGCGATCGACGTCAAACCGGTCGAGGAGGTGCGTCTGACGGGCGGCCAGGCGCAGGACGGGCAGCGCTTCCGGTCCTATCTCTGCGATGCCACGGCGTCGGACGAGGTGCGCGCCGTCTGCGCGCGGCTACAAGCCGATCTTGGCCCGGCCGCGATCCTCGTCAACAACGTCGGCGGCGGCGGCAACGAGCCCGGCGACGACGTCGAGACCATCACCGACGAACAGTGGGAGTTCGTGCTTTCACTCACCCTGTCCAGCGGCATGCGGTTTACCCGTGGGCTGGTCGGCGGCATGAAGGCGCAGGGCTACGGGCGCATCGTCAACATCTCGTCGTCGCTCAAGGACGGCGTCTTCGGCTCGGTTGGCACCGTGCGCGGACGGCTCCCCTACGTGACCTGCAAGACCGCCGTGGTCGGCTTGACGCAGCAGCTCGCCAACGACCTCGGCCCGTTCGGCATCACGGTCAACTGCGTCAGCCCCGGCCTGACCTTGCCCGGCGCGGACGCGCGCATCACACTGCGCTACAACGCGCTGCCTGCCGAGGAGCAGCAGAAGCTCCACGGCCACATCCCGCTCGGCCGGCTGGCCAGCGGGGAAGACATCGCCAATGCGGTGCGGTTCCTGGCGACCGAGGAGAGCGGCTACATCAGCGGCCAGACCATCACCGTCTCGGGCGGCGGCTATCGCTGAAAGCTGCGGCTTCAGCGCAGGGCGCGGCCGTCGGCATCGAAATAGTGCAGGTGCTGCGGCGGGGCGGCGAGGCCGACGGCGGCATCGGCGTCCGGCAGGTCGCCTTCATGCACCACGAGGCAGGTCTCGCCGCTGTCGAGCCGGACATGCAGCAGCGACGACGCGCCGGTATATTCGCCGATGGTCATGTGGCCGGCGAGTTGGCCTTCGCCGGGCGCGACGATGCGCAAATGCTCCGGCCGCACGCCGACGCTGGCCGTGCCCTGCGGCACCGCTCCCAGCCCGGTGGCGGACGCGGCCTGCAGGATGTTCATCTTCGGGCTGCCGATGAACTGGGCGACGAAAAGATTGTCGGGCCGCTCGTATAGATCGCGCGGCGAGCCGACCTGTTCGACGAGCCCGTCGCGCAGCACCACGATGCGGTCCGCCAGCGTCATCGCCTCGATCTGGTCGTGGGTGACGTAGATCATCGTGTTGCCGAGCCGCTTGTGCAGCGCCGCGATCTCCGAGCGCATGTGGACGCGCAGCTCGGCATCGAGGTTCGACAGCGGCTCGTCGAACAGGAAGACGTCCGGATTGCCGACGATGGCGCGGCCGATGGCGACACGCTGGCGCTGGCCCCCGGAAAGCTCGCGCGGGAAACGGTCGAGCAGCGCGTCGAGCTTGAGGAGTTCGGCCGCCTGGCCGACGCGTTCGGCGCGTTCTGCGGCCGGCACTTTCCGCACCTTGAGGCCGAAGCCCATATTGTCGCGCACGTTCAGGTGCGGATAGAGCGCGTAGGACTGGAACACCATCGCCACGCCGCGCTTGGCCGGCTGAACCTCGTTGACGACGCGGTCGCCGATGCGCAATTCGCCCGACGTGATGTCCTCCAGCCCCGAGACCATGCGCAACAGCGTGGACTTGCCGCAGCCCGACGGCCCGACGAAGACCACGAACTCGCCATCGCCGACATCGAGGTCGATGCCGCGGATGACATCCACCCGCCCGAAGCGCTTCTTGAGGTTGCGAAGGGTCAGGCTGGACATGGTGCCTCCCGGAGGGTGTTGGATGGAAGGGGCGGAGGGGGAGGTGCTCTACGTTGCCCCCCTCTGTCCTGCCGGACATCTCCCCCACATGGAGGGAGATCGGCTGTGTTTAGAGGCGGCTTCAATCGCCGACGTTGCAGGAATGGCGACACCAGATATGAAGGCCAATCTCCCCCCTCGTGGGGGAGATGTCCGGCAGGACAGTGGGGGGCAACGTAGAGCGGAGGCGCATACGAATAGGGGCACGTGCCGCTCATCCCTTCACCCCCGACAGCGCGAAGCTTTCGATGATCTGGCGCTGGGCGATGAGGTAGACGATGAGGATCGGCACCACGGCGAGGCTGGTGGCGGCGAGCTGAAGGTGCCAGAGCGGCGTGCCGTAGGGGTCGGTGAAGTTGGACAGCGCCAGCGGCAGGGTGAAGTTCTCCAGCGACGAGATGAAGATCAGCGGTTCGAGGAACAGGTTCCACGAATTGAGGAAAGTGATGATGGCGACGGCGGCGAGCGCGGGGCGCGACATCGGCAGCGCGATGCGCCACCAGACGCCGAAGCGCGACAGGCCGTCCATCTTGCCGGCTTCCTCGAGTTCCCTGGGCAGAGCCAGGAAATACTGACGCATCAGGAAGGTGCCGACGATGCCCTGCGGGCCGAATACAGGCAGCAGGATCAGCGGCCAGTGGGTGTCCATCAGCCCGGCCCAGCGCATGAGGAAGAAGTTGGGGATGATCGTCACTTCTTCCGGCACCATGAGCGCCGAGACGAGGAACAGGCCGACGAGGGCCGCACCGGCGAAACGCAGCCGCGCCAGCGCATAGCCGGCCAACGAAGACACGAACAGCGTCAGGCAGGTGACGGCGACCGCGATGTAGAGCGAGTTGAAATACTGCCGCGCGAAGGGCTGGTAGGTGAAGACCTCGATGAAGTTGCGCCACTGGAACGAGGTCGGGATCAGGCTCGGCTGCCCGAAAATCTCCGTCGGTCCCTTGAGCCCCGACGAGACCATCCACAGGAACGGGAAGACGAAGGGGATCGCCACAACGGAAAGCGACAAGGTCCAGCAGACCTGGCTGACGATGCGAAGCTGCTTGCGAGTCAGCGCCATCAGGTGTCCCTCCGGCGCAGGACGAGCTGGAAGACGGTGAGCACCATGACGATGACGAACATGATCATCGCCAGCGCAGAGGCGTAGCCGACATTGAAGAACTGGAAGCCCTGCTGGTAGATGTAGAAGGCGAGCACCAGCGTGCCGTTTTCAGGTCCGCCGCCCGTCATCAGGTAGATGTGGTCGAATACCTTGAACGAGCCGATCGTGGTGATGACCATGATGACCAGCGTGGTAGGCCCCAGCAGCGGCCAGGTGATCATGCGGAAGATCTGCCAGTTGGAGGCGCCTTCGAGGCGTGCGGCGGCCTCGTAGTCGCGCGGGATCGCCTGCAGCGCGGCTATGTAGAGGATCATGTTGAGCCCGACCATCTTGATGACGCGGGTGACGATGACCGCGACCATCGCCCAGTCGGGTTCGCGCAGCCAGTTGGGACCGTCGATGCCGATGCCGGCCAGCATCTGGTTGACGAAGCCGGCCTCGCCCTGGAGCAGGAACTTCCACACGATCGCCCATGCAACCGCCGAGGTGACGACGGGCGCGAAGAAGACGGTGCGGAAGAACACCACGCCGGGAAAGCGCCGCGACAGGGCAAGTGCGAGCATCAGCGCCAGTGCCATGTTGAACGGCACGAGGCCGATGGCGAAGACGATGGAATTGCGAACCACGAGCCAGAAATCGGCATTGTTGAACAGCGCGTCTTCGTAATTGGCAAGGCCGACGAAGGTCGCCTGCTGGCTCAGCAGGTTCCACTCCGTCAGCGAATACCAGACGACGGCGACGAGCGGCCCGACGAAGAAGATCAGGAAGCCGGCCAGCGTCGGGCTGATGAAGAGCCATGCCTCCATCGCCTCGCGCATCTTCAAGGTGAGCCACGGCGCGCCTTCGCGCGCCGTGGTGCGGGTTGCCGGCTTGGCTGCCACTGTCCCGTCCTTGCTCTAGAGCAGCGGCTCGATGGCCGCGCAGACGGCCGTAAGCGATTCCTCGACATTGGCGTCGGGGCGCCACAGCGCATCGACGCGCGGCTTCATCGCCGCGAGGATCTGCGGGCTCTTCTCATGGCTCGGCAGCACCTTGCCATTAGCGATGGCGTCGGCGACCACCTTCATCTGATCGGCCGGGATGAGTTGGTTGGAGCTGACGAAGCCGTCGCTGGCGAGCACGCTCTTGCGCGCCGGCGGGAAGAACTGCGCCATGGTGGCGACATTCTCCTCGTTGGTCATGTGGGCGACGAACTCGGCCGCCAGTTCCTTCTGCTGGCCGGCCGTGAAGACGACGATGGCCGCCTGGCCGATGACCGGCGATTCGCCGCCGGGACCCGAGGGCAGGGGCGCGATGCCCCAGTTGAAGCCGGCCTTCTCCATCAGCGAGGCGCGCGAGATCTGGTTGATCGTCATCGCCGCGCCGCCGGAGAAATAGTCGCCCTGCTCGCCGGGCGGCACGATCGACTTGTCGGTGAACACCATGTCGTGGAGCTGCTGCACGGCGGCGATCGCCTCCGGCTTGTCGAAGCCGCATTCGCCATTCGCCCACACGTCGCCGCCATAGGCGCGGATCGGCGGCATCATGGCGTGCATGATGCGCGAATCGTAGCCCTGGCCATCCTTGAACTCGAAGCCGTAGGCCTCGTTGGCCTCGGCCAGCGCCTTGGCGACTTCTTGGAAGTTGTCCATGTCCCATTCACCGGCGGCGGCCAGCGCCAGCGGGTCTTCGAGACCTGCCTTGTCGAACATGTCCTTGTTGTAGAAGATGACGAAAGGCGAGGTCGAGAACGGCACGCCCCAGACCTTGCCGTCGCCGCTCCACAGGCCCATGGCGGGCTCGGAGAAGTCGGCGAGGTCGTAGCCCTCGGCGGCATTCAGCGCCGGTGCGAGGTCTTCCAGCACGCCGGCATTGGCGAAGGTGGAGGCTGCGTCCTCCATCATCCAGCCGGCATCCGGCGGGTTGCCGCCGGCAAGCTGGAACGTCAGCTTCTGCGTGTAGTCGGCCGCCGGGATCGTCTCGAAACGAACGGTCACGTCGGGGTGCGTCTCCTTGAAGCTTTCGGCAATGCCGTTGAGCATCGCCAGGTGCGCCTCGTTGCCGGTCCACACCGTGAAGCGGAGTTCGGCGGCACTGAGCGCGGTCGACATCATGCCGAGCGCCAGCGCCGACATCGTGATGCTTTTGAACAATGGTCTCATGTCATTCCTCCCTAGAACCTCTAACCAGATTGAACTTTGGTCTTCCTCTCACGCATCGATGGCCGGCAGCGCCCGCCACGAGTCCTGAACCGCTTGCCTCACGCGGCACCTCCCGGAAGCGCGCCGGGGGCGTCGCCGATCGTCCAGCCGCCGTCGACCGGAAGGTTGATGCCGGTGACGTAGGCGGCGGCATCCGAGCAGAGGAACGCGACCGGGCCCGCAATGTCGTCCGGCAGGCCGGGACGCGCGGCCGGAATCTTCGCCGTCACGGCGGCGCGGAAGGCGGGATCGGCATAGCGTTCGGCGGAAGGGCCGGTCTCGATCGCGCCGGGAGACACGACATTGATGGTCACGCCATTGCCGGCGACGTCGCGCGCCACGGCCTGGACCGCCGTCAGCAGCGCAGCCTTGGTGGCGGCATAGGCAACCGTTTCTGCGCGGGGACGCGCGGCCATGACGCTGCCGATCGCCACCACGCGGCCCCAGCCGCGCTCGGCCATCGGCGGCACCAGCACGGAGGCAAGCGACAGGAACGCGCCGACATTGACGGCGAGATGTTCCTGCAGATGCTTCGGCTCGACATCCTGCCATGGACGCCGGACCTCGACGGCCGCGCAGCAGACCAGGATGTCGATCGCGCCGTGGCCGGCCAGCATGTCACGCGCGAAATCCGCGACGCTGTCGGCGGCGAGGAAATTCGCCTCGACCACGCCGACGCTGCGTCCCGACGCCTGCAGTTCATCGGCAAGCGCAAGCGTCGTCTGCGCATCAGCGAAGTGATGCAGCACGATGTCGGCGCCATCACCAGCCAGCCGGCGGGCGATCGCCGCGCCGATGTCGGAGTTGCCACCTGTCAACAAGGCGCGGCGGCCAGCCAGGGGCAGGGTCACGCTCACGACGCCGTCGCTCCCTCGTCGCCGAGCCTGTCGGCGACCTCGAAGGAGGCGATGTCGGCGGCCTCGAAATGGATCTCGATGCGCTTTTGCGCCGCGTCGGCATCGCCTGCGACGATGGCGTCATAGATCGCCTGGTGGCGCTCGACGGTGGCGTGCCAGTCGGCGTCGGTGCGGTTGGAACGGCGCGAGAACAGTTCGGAGACCTCGCGCTGCACGGCGCGCATGCCCTCCATCTGCACCCGGATCATCGTGTTGCCGGTAGCCAGCGCAAGCCCGAGATGGAACAGGATGTCGGCCTCGGTGAAGCCTTCCGGCTCCTTGAGCGCATGGCGCATCTCGACCAGCGCACGCTCCATGACCGCCAGGCCCGACTTGTCCTGGCGCTGGGCGGCGAGGCGGGCGATGCCGGTCTCGACCACGCGGCGCATCTCGTTGGCCTCGCGCAGGCGCTCAAGGCTGGAGCGCACCGCATAGCCGTAGATGCGCTCCATCGGTTCGCCATTGATCGCCTTGGCGCGGGCGACCTTGCCCTGCTGGGTGGAAATCAGTCCGGCGGAGGTGAGCTGGCGCAGCGCTTCGCGGGCGATCGGCTTGGAAACGCCGAACTCGCGGGCGATCTCGCCCTCGGCCGGCAACGCATCGCCCGGCGCGATGCGACCATCCAGCAGCGCGGCGGCGATGGCGTCGGAAACCGTGTCCGCGAGCCGTGCGGGGATTGCCGGCTTGGCGGAGAAAAACGACTTCTTGCCTGCGTCTGCGCTCATGGACCTCCCCTTTGTCTGGCGATGCGTAACATGGTCATTCCAACTTAGCAACTAAGTTTATCAGTTGCCAAGCAATCCGGTTCCTGTCTACAAGAGCAGGCGCGATTTCGCCGCGACGACGAGGGAGGAACACGTGACAGAGACCGCATCGCAGAGCGCGGACATCAAGATTACCGACATCATTGCCCACCCGCTGACGCAGACGCTGCCGCGTCCCACCGTCACCTCATGGGGCAAATATTCGGAAGTCTCGATCGTGCTCGTCGAGGTGCGCACCGACGCCGGTATCACCGGCGTGGGCGAGGCGCTGGCGCGGTTCTCGCCGCGTGCCTATGCCGATCTCATCGAGACGTCGCTGAAGCCGCGCCTTGTCGGCCAGGACCCGACCAACATCACCGCGCACTGGCGCACCATGCGACGCGCGCTTTCGGGGCGAGGCGGCGGCATGCTTTTCGAGGCGATCTCCGGCGTCGACATCGCGCTGTGGGACATTCTCGGCAAGGTCGCCAACATGCCGATCCACCGCCTGCTCGGCGGCATGGGCCGCACGGAAGTGCCGTGCTACGCCGCCTCGGTGAACTGGGGCGACGACGCCTTCATGGACGAGCAGCTCGACGCCTATCTCGAAAAGGGCTTTCCGCGCATCAAGGTCAAGGTCGCCAAGCCGGTGAAGGATGCCTGCCGGCGCATCGAGCGGCTGCGCAAGCGCGCCGGCGACGATATCGATCTGTGCGTCGACGCCAACTGGGCCTACACGCTTGAGGAGGCGGTGCAGGTCGGGCGCGCACTCAGCGCCAACGGCTATTTCTGGTTCGAGGAGCCGCTGCGACCCGAGGACGAGGCCGGCTACGAGGAACTGCACCGGCGCTGCGACACCGCGCTGGCGGCGGGCGAAAGCAATTACACGCTCGACCAGACGATGCGGCTCGTGGCCAACCGGACGCTGTCCTACATCCAGCCGGACGTGGCGCGCTCGGGCGGGATCACGGAGACGCGGCGGATGGCGGAATTCGCCGACGCGCATGACGTGCAGTACGCACCGCATATCGGCATGTCCGGCATCATCTGCGAAATCGCGAGCGTGCATCTCGCCGCCGCCATGCCGAACGTCAAGGCGATGGAATGCGAGACGGACGAAAGCCCGTTCAAGACCTGGATCACCGGTGCCGCGCCCGGCGCCGACCGGCAGAAGAACGGCATGCTGCCGGTCCCGACGGGTCCCGGCCTCGGCGTCGAGGTCGACTGGGATGCGGTCAAGCGGCTGCGGGTTCAGTGAGGGGAGCGGCATGACACAGACGATCGAAGACATGGCGGAGGCGATGCGGCTGGCGATGCTGCGCGCCGACCCGAAGCTGAGCCGTTTCGACCCGCTGCAGCGTATCATCAGTCACGACATGTTCTCGGAAGGGCATGGCGGCTGGTCGCAGCTCGTCGGCAACTACCAGGGCGACCTCGACACGATGCTGCCGGGCTACGCCCAGCACACCAGCGCCATGCTGTCGACGCTGCCGCACTGGGACGCCGGGTCGCATGGCGGCATGGGCTCGTCCTATGCGCTCAAGATCGCGACGCGGCCGCGCCGCGGCGCGCAGAACGCGGCGATCAAGCGCCACACCTTCCGCCACCGCGGCAAGATCCGCTTCGAGACCTATTTCACCTTCAAGCCAGAGGCGACCGAGCTGAAGCTGGGCGAGACCGACGTGCGCGCCGTCGGTTTCCTGTTCGATCTGCAGTCGGGCGACAGCGATGCCGGCGGAGAGCGCGTGATGCCGCATATCCGCTTCCTCAACGCGCTCGACGGCGAGCATGTCCAGAAATGGCAGTTCAAGCGCTCCAACACCGAGTTTCAGCCGGTGGGGGAGGGAGACGGCGTGCTCAGCCACTACCATCTGGCACCCGAGGGCTGGGAAGACCTGCCCGGCGGCAGGCAGCGCCTGTGCTACAACGAGATCGCGACCAAGATTAACTGGACCTATCTCTGCTTCGACTTCGACCTCGACACGATGATGCCGCTGGCGCTGCGCTGCAACGACCGCGAACTGGACGTGTCGGGCATGGATTCGATCCGCATGCCGGCGATGAAGAACCTGTGGTGCATGCTCAACTTCGTGTTCTTCGCCGAGACCGACACCGACAAGCGCGCCTTCCTCTATGTCGACTCGGTCTGCATTTCGGGGGATTTCTGATGCTGCCGGAAAACATCACCGCCATCGTCGCCCGCAACGACCGCTGGACAGGCAGCGCGGCCAGCGAACCGCACGAGGCGGGCTGGGCGCGCGAGGCGGTCTTCTTCGTGCGCGCGCTGAAGGCGCCAACCGGCCCGCAGCCGGTCGTCCGGGTGGAGATGTCGCCCGACGGCATGCACTGGGTCGCTGAAGGTAGCGAGGCGCCGATGCCGGCGCGCAAGGACGAGATTGTCGCGCTGCGGGTCAGGCATTTCGGCGGCTGGCTGCGGATCGCGGCGGATTTCGACGGCCCCGCGCAAAGCACGGTGCTGGTGACGCTGCACCTGAAAGCCTAGCGCGTATTGCGGAACAGTCCGCGCCCGAAACAGTTGGGGTCACTCCAAACGGGAGAATGACCATGACGAAAACAGACAAGCAGGACCTTCAGAAATCCATCGAGAAGGCGGTCGACAACACCAGCGGCGGCGGTCATCTCGGCGGCACGCATTTCGGCCAGTCGGCGGACGCCAAGACGACGTCCACCGTCACCGACAAGGGCAGCAAGGCGCGCCCCAACAACGGCCGCAACTGACGTTCTTCAAGCGCCCGGGCGTCGCCGCTCGGTGAGCATCAGCCCGAGACCGCAGGCGATGATGAGAGCAGCGCCGGCCAGCGTCGCGGGATGGGGAAAATGCGCGAAGACGAGGATGTCGACGAGCATCGCCCAGACCACCGTCGAATAGCGCGTCGTTGCCACCAGCGCCGGCCGGCCATTGCGGGTCGCGGCGACGATCAGCAGGTTGCTGGCGACGTAGAGCACGATCATGCCGGCAACGACCGTCATGTCCGCGGCGTCTATCGGCAGCCAGCCGTGCCGGCCGCCGGCGACGAGCGCGAAGACCAGCGTGATCAGGCTCGCCGTCAGCGACATTTCCAGTGCCGAGACGAACTCGCGGCGGCGGCGGGTCATCAGGTCGCGAAGCACGAACAGGGCCGCCGAGCCGAGCGCCGCTGCCCCGCCCATCAGGTCGCCGCCGAAGGTCGGCGTGGTGGCGATCGCCGCACCCGCGAAGCCGACGCAGACCAGCACCTGCCCGGTCCTGCTAAGCCGTTCGCCCAGCACCAGTGCTGCGCCGCACATCACGCCGATCGGGATTGCCATCATGATGGTGGCGACCAGGCTGAGCGAGGTTGTGACGAGCGCGAAGACGAGCAGCAGGGTCGCGGACGCCTCGACGCCGGCGCGCAGCAGCGAGAACAGCGACGGCCTGCGCCAGCCCGTCCACAGGATCACCGGCAGCAGGATGAGGATCGCGCCGCCGGCGCGCAGCAGCACGATCTGCAGGACCGGCAAGGTCGCCAGCGTCGCGATCAGCGCATTGTTGCCGACGCCCGCCGCGACCGCGCCCAGCCCCTGCAGGATCGCCAGGCGTTCGGAAGGCGGGCTCATCCCCGGCCGCCCCGGGGGGACTGCCTATGAGTTGGTCGACCCCCACTCCGATCGGCTTCGCCGACCACCTCTCCCCCGCTCGACGGGGGAGAGGAACCCAAGCTGGAAACACGCTCGCGTTGCGGCAGCGCCTTTCCTTTCCCCCGTCGAGCGGGGGAGAGGTGGCCCGCGAAGCGGGACGGAGTGGGGGTCGACGCACTCCCCAGAGCCCCTATGCGATAGCCCTGCCCGTCGCCCGGCACGAAGCGAAAGCCGGTGCGTTGGCGATAGGGCGCGCCGGGGCGCAGGATCGTATCGGGAAAGGCTGGTTGGTTGGGCGCGTCGCTGAAGCGCGTCGGCTCCAGGCACAACCCGTGGCGCGGCTTGTAGGCGACGCCACCATGACCGGGCACCGGGACGTCGAGCTTGAACCCGTCATAGAAATGCAGGCCGGGCTCGGTGGTCCAGACTTCCATGGCGAGATCGCCGCTGGTGCTCTCGACGAGGCCGGCGAACCGTGGGGCGTCGCCGGGCTTTTCGTCGAGCATGTAGCTGATGTCGTAGCCGACGGCCGGATCAGAGGTGCGCGGGTGGCGAAAGTCGAGCGCGCCTTCGACCGGCACGAAACGGCCGGTCGGGCAGTTGTCCTCGGCCCATTCCAGCCGGGTTGAGGCAGGGATCGTCAGCCTGTGGCCCGCGATCGTGCCCGTCCCGTCGAGATTGAAATAGCCATGGTGAAGCGGATTGAACGGCGTCGGCCTGTCGCTTTGCGCGGTGAGCTCGATCCATAGCCAGCCATCGGCGAGGCTCACGGTGCACCGCATCGTCACCGCGCCCGGATAGCCTTCCTCGCCGTCCGGCGAATGCAGGGAGACCGTTGCCTGCGCTGGCCCGGCCTCGACCGCCTGCCAGTTACGCCGGCCGAAGCCGTTGTGCCCGCCATGGGCGTGGTGCGCGCCGCCATTGCGGCTGAGTTCGAAGACATCGCCATCGACCCTGACGTCCGTCGCGGATGCGCCCGCCGAAACGGCCGGCAATGGCGCCTATATGCGGCGAGTGATGGAGGTACGGCTCGGCATGGTCGAAGCCCAGCACCACGCGGCGGATTTCGCCGGGCAGTTGGACGGTCAGGTCGGCGACGACCGCGCCAAGCGTGATGATCTTCGCCTCCAGCCCATCGGCGGCAATGTCGGCGGAGAGGATGGGCTGCCCGTCGGGCATGGTTCCGAATGGCTGGAAGCCGGGCACGTCATGCTGCAAGATTATTGGCCTCGTCAACGAACGCCTTTGCGCGGCGTGACAGTTCATCGAGCCCGATGCCGGGCTTGTAGAGCGCCGAGCCGATGCCGTATCCGCTTGCTCCGGCCTGGTGCCAGGCCTTGAGCGCGTCCGGCGTGACTCCGCCCACGGGCAGCAGGCGGATGTCGGCGGGCAGGACCGCCCGCCATGCCTTGAGCCCGACAGGTCCCAGCGTCTCTGCAGGAAACAGTTTTAGCGCGTCGGCACCGGCCTCGATGGCGGCGAAGGCCTCCGAAACCGTGGCGACGCCGGGCATGGCGTGGAGTTTCGCCGCGCGTGCCGCCTTCACCACGCGGGCGTCGAAGTTCGGCGCCACCACCAGCCGCCCGCATGCATCGGCAAGCCGGGCGCAATCGTCGGCGCGCAGCACCGTGCCGGCACCGATCAGCGCGCGGTCGCCGAACGCTTTTGCGATCAGGCGGATGCTCTTGAACGGCTCCGGCGAGTTGAGTGGCACCTCGATGATCCGAAAGCCGGCGTCGACCAGCACGCGCGCCGTGTCGACCGCCTCGGCCGGCTCAAGCCCGCGCAGGATGGCGACCAGCGGGCAGGCGTCGAGCATGTCATGCAGCATCGTTGGATGCCTCCTGCACCGTTTCGAGAATGGCGAGCGCGCCGCGGATCGCCGCCTCCTCGCCGCCGTCTATCACGACCAGTCCGAAAGTTTCAGCCGCACGCGCGTAACGCTCGTTGAGCCCGTCATTGCCGACGATGCCGATCGCGCCGCCGCGTTCGAACCAGCCCTGTTCGTGCGCCTGGCGGAACTCGCAGCCGATGACGAGGCCGGAGACATAATCGGTAATCTCGCTTGCCGCGAGCTTGCCGGCCAGCATTCCGGTGCGCGCCGAGAAGATCAGCGAGAGGAAGGCGGAGGCATCCGTGCGTTCGTCGGCCGCGTAGGCCAGACCACGCGCGAAGGCCTCCCACCGCGGCTCCGGCGACGCAGGTGCGGCCGAGCGCGCGATGAACGAATGCTGCGACAGAAGCGCGAAGATTTCGCCGGTCACGAAGGTCTGGAAACCTGCGATCCGCCCGCCTGCCACCCGCGCCCACTTGCTGTGGGTGCCGGGTAGAACCACCGTCGCCTCGCGGTCGAGGCCGAAGCCGGCGATCTGGGTTTCCTCGCCGCGCATCACGTCGGGATAGGGCCAGCGCGCCGGGTCGGTGAGACCGCCGAGGAAAATCAGCGGCGAGCCGTTGGGCAACGCCGTTTCGTGCGCGCCGCGTGCAAGCGCCCGCAGATCTGCCGGGCAGGGCACGTAGGGCAGCTCGATCCAGCCATTGCGGCTGGTGATCATGCCAAGGCAGACGACCGGAAGAGCCGGCCACTGGCCGAGCCAGTCGTCGAGATTGCGCAGCAGCAGCGGCTCGAACTCGTCCTTGGCAAGCTTGCCGATGCCGTCCGCCGTCTCGATCGCATCGAGCACGCTACCGTCCGGCGCGGTGAGGAAGGCGCGGAACGAGGTCGTGCCCCAGTCGACGACGATGCAGCGCGGCGCGGTTTGCTGGGCGGTCATTTTTGCGGGCTCCACTTCGCTGCGCGACAAATTTCGATGTGGGCTTGTCATAGGCAATCGCCCGCTGTAGTGTCAATAAGTGAATTTATAGTCTCACCAATTGGACCTACCGAATGTCAGGCATGTTGAGCGGCATCTTGCCCGTCCTCCCCACACCCTTTCGTGCCGATGGCGCGGTCGACATTGAGGCGATGCGTCGTCTGGTTCGCTTCGCCTGCGACGCCGGTGTCCAGGGGGTGGTTTTTCCGGGCTTCGCCAGCGAGGTGGAGACCTTGACGCCGAGCGAGCGCGCGGAGCTGCTGGGTGTCGTGGTGAAGGAAGCGGCCGGCCGCGTGCCGGTTATCGCCGGCGCCAGTGCGGCCTCGCCTCAGGAGGTCATCGACCATGGAAAGGTTGCCGGGGCGCTGGGCGTGACGCATCTGATGGTACAGCCGCCGAAATCGGTCGGCGCCGGCGCCCGTGAGGTCGGGGCGTTCCTTGCCGAGGTCGCGAACGCACTGCCTGCCATGGAGATCATCCTGCAGAACGCGCCCGCGCCGCGCGGCTCGGACCTCGCGCCCGAGGCGATCGTCGAGATTGCTGCCGCGATCCCGCAGATCACCTATGTCAAGGAAGAGACCCTGCCGGCAGGTCCCGCCATCACCCATATCCTGGCCGAGGCCCCCAAGACGCTCAAGGGCGTGATTGGCGGCGGCGGCGCACGCTATATCCTCGACGAATATGCCCGCGGCGCCTGCGCGGCGATGCCTGCTCTGGAGCTTGCCGACGCGCATGTCGATCTCGACGCCGCATGGCGGCGCGGCGACCGGGAAAAGGCGAGCGCGATCTATGTGCGCACCCTGCCTTTGCTGACGCTGCAGGCTGTCTACCGCATGCGGCTGACCAAGCATGTGCTGATGCGGCGCGGCATGCTGTCGGAGGTGCAGGTGCGCGCGCCGACGCCGATGATGGATCGCTACGCGGTCGAGGACATCGACGCCAATTTGCGCACGCTCGGCCTGCTTTCCGACGCGGCAAGCGAGGTGGCATGAGCGGACCGGTCGAAAGCGTCGAGGTCTTCACGCTGACGCTTCCGCGCGACACGCCCTATCTCGGCGCGCTGCGGCCGGGCGAGAGCCCCAATGCGCAGGGCTATATCGTGCGCAAGGGCAACCGCACCGTCTACCCGACCTTCGACCGCAGCGTGCTGGTGCGGGTGAAGACGCGCGGCGGCACCACCGGCTGGGGTGAAACCTACGGCATCGTCGCGCCGGGCGCGGTCGGCGCCATCATCAACGATCTTCTGGCGGGCTTCGTCATCGGCCGCGAGGTCGAGGACCCGTCGGCGATCTATGACGATCTCTACGATCTGATGCGGGTGCGCGGCTATACCGGCGGCTTTTATGTCGACGCGCTGGCGGCCATCGACATCGCGCTGTGGGACATCGCAGGCAGGCAGGCAGGCAAGCCGGTTTCCGCACTGCTGGGCGGCGCGGCCCGCAACGATTTTCCCGCCTATGTCTCCGGCCTGCCCGAGCCGACGATGGCAAAGCGCGCAGAATTGGCGCGGCACTGGCAGGATCGCGGCTTCGACGCCTTCAAGTTCGCGACCCCCGTCGCCGACGACGGACCGGCGGCGGAACTGGAAAACCTGCGCGCGGCGCTCGGGCCAAAGGCGAAGATCGCCGCCGACATGCACTGGAACCAGACGGCGGACGAGGCGCTGGCGCTGATCGAGGCGATGAAGCCGCACGGCCTGTGGTTTGCCGAAGCACCGGTGCGCACCGAGGACATCGCCGCGCTCGAGAGGGTCTCGACGGGCACCGATGTGCCGATCGCGGTGGGCGAGGAATGGCGTACCGTTTGGGACATGCGCCACCGCATCGAGCGTTGCGACATCGCCATCGTGCAGCCCGAGATGGGCCACAAGGGCATCACCAACTTCACCCGCATCGGCGCGCTGGCAGCCGAGCACGACATCAAGGTCATCCCCCACGCCACAATCGGCGCGGGCATCTTTCTCGCGGCCAGCCTGCAGGCGTCCTCGACGCTGCCGACGCTGGCGGGCCACGAGTTTCAACACTCGATCTTCGAGCCCAACCGCCGGCTTCTCGTCGGCGACATGGACTGTCGCGAGGGCACCTACCGCCTTCCCGCCGGGCCGGGCCTCGGGGTCGAGCCATCCGAGGAAGCGCTGGGACTGCTCCAGCCGATTTGACTGTAAACTGTAGATCCGGGAGGAAAACATGACTGGACTGATAGGTAAGGGCCTTGGCACGCTCGCCGTGGCCGCGCTGCTTTCGGCATCGGCGCTGACGCCGGCCATGGCGCAGACGACGCTGAAATTCATCTCGTGGCAGGTCGACGACGCCGGCAATGGCGACTGGTGGGCATCCGTCATCGAGGAATTCGAGAAGCAGCACGAAGGCGTGACGATCGAGTTCACCAAGGTCGAGCGCGGCGCCTATGCCGACACGATGACGACGCTGTTCGCCGGCGGCCAGCCGCCGCAGATCGTGCACCTGGCGTCGTTCGAGTTCCAGTCCTTTGCCGACACCGGCTGGCTGGAAAACCTCGACCCGTGGATCGAGCGCGACAACATCGACCTCGAAGGCTGGGCAGGCCAGTCCGTGTGCCAGTGGAACGGCGAGACGGTCTGCATCATGCTGAGCTACTTCGGCTACATCATGGCCTACAACAAGGCGATCCTCGAGGACGAGGGCATCGCCGTGCCGACCACCTATGACGAGTTCCTGGCCGCCGCCCGCGCGACCACCAAGGACCTGAACGGCGATGGCATCCCCGACCAGTTCGGCACCGGCCACGAGACGCGCGGCGGCGCCGGCCAGTACCTCACCGAGATGCTGAGCTACATCATCGATGCCGGCGCCTATTGGACCGACAAGGAAGGCAACGTCACCATCGACACGCCGGAAATGGTCGAGGGCCTCAGCCGCTGGAAGACGGTGATCAAGGAAGGGCTGACGCCGATCGACATGTCGGCCGGCGACGTGCGCAAGCTCTTCGCCGACGGCAAGATCGCGCTCAAGCTCGACGGTCCGTGGCTCTACGGGACCATGCAGGAAGGCGAGGCCGCGGCCGACACCGTCGTCGCCGCGCCGCCCTTCACCGTGCCGCTGGGCGGCTCGTCCAACGTGCTGACCATGCCGAGCGAGATTCCAGACGAGGAGAAGGAACTGGTCTGGGAGTTCATCAAGCTGACGATGTCGCCGGAATTCCAGCGCACCTATGCCACGGTCGCCGGCAACACACCGCCGAGCCCGACCGCTGACGTGACGGGCGTGGAAGAAGCGGTTCCTCACTTCCCGATCCTGGTGGAAACGATGCAGGCCGCCTCGGCGGGCGGCATTGACCGCATCCCGGTCGGGCTGGAGCTGAACTACAACGAGTTCAGCAAGATGATCCAGGAAGAGACCCAGCGCATGATCATCGAGGACCTCGACCCGGCCGAAGTGGTCAAGACCATGCAGGCCAACGCCGAAGCCCTGGCGAACTGACCATCGCAGAACGCTGGCGGCCGTCCCCCTTGGCGGGGGGCGGCCGTCTTACCCCGCCGTCCTTTCTGAAGGCCGTTGAATCATGTCCCACGCCAAGATGTTCGACCTGGCGCGACCCAGCCGCCAGCACCTGCTCGGCTACATCCTGCTCGCGCCGGCCGTGCTGCTCGTCGGCTTCATCATCGTCTATCCGCTCGCCATCGCCGTCGACCTGTCGTTCCAGGACGTGCGCATCCCGCGCATGGGCCGGCGCGGCGAGTTCACGCTCGACAACTACGAACGGCTCTTCGCCTCGTCCGAATTCTGGATGGCCTGCTGGGTGACGATCAAGCTGGTGGCGGTGGTGACGATCGGAAGCCTCATCGTCGGCATGTCGACGGCGCTGCTCGTCAACAACCGCTTTCGCGGCCGTACCCTGGCGCGGCTCGGCATGGCGCTGCCCTGGGCGGTGCCGGAAGTCATCGCCGTCGTCATCTTCGCATGGATATTCGACTCTTCCTTCGGCCTGATGAGCTGGCTGTTCGTCGTCACCGGCATCACCGACACGATGATCCCCTGGGTCTCCAGCCCCTCCGCCGCCTTCTGGGCGGTCGCCGTCACCATGGTGTGGAAGGGCTTTCCGTTCGTCTCCATCATGGTGCTCGCCGGCCTGCAGTCGATCCCGGCGGACTATTACAACGCCGCCAAGGTCGATGGTGCCAGCGCCGCCCAACGCTTCCGCTGGATCACGCTGCCGCTCCTGATGCCGGTTCTGGGCGTCACGCTGGTGCTGGTGATCCTCTGGGTTTTCCGTGATTTCTCGATCATCAAGGTGCTCACCGAGGGCGGCCCGCTGCGCACCACGCAGACTTTGTCGATCATGACCTACGACCAGGCCTTCGGGTTCCATAATTTCGGTTATGCATCTGCCGTGGGTGTGCTGACGCTCGTCATCAGCGTCGTCGCCAGCATGTTCATGCTCGGTCGCGGCACCAAGGCGATCTACTGAGGAGCGACGCGATGACACGTACTTTCAACCAGAGCCTGATGCTCTATCTCGGCGTGATCGCGACGCTGGCGCTGATCCTGTTCCCGATCTACTGGCTGTTCATCACCGCCATCTCGACCTCGGCGGAGTTGTCCGCCCTGCCGCCGAGCTTCTGGCCGGCAGACGCGCAGTGGGAGATCTTTGCCCGCGTCTGGGAGGCGCGCCCGATCCCGACCTGGCTGATGAACTCAATGATCGCCGCGCTCGGTTCGGTGGCGCTGTCGATGGTGGTGTCGGTGTTCGCCGGCTACGCGCTGTCGCGCTACCAGTTGCGCGGCGGCCATGCGCTCGGCCTGTTTATCCTCACCGCCAAGATGCTGCCGGCGACGCTGCTGGTGATCCCGCTGTTCGCGGTGTTCCGCAATCTCGGCCTGATCGGCAGCATGTGGACGCTGGTGATCGCGCATTCGACGCTGATCGTGCCGTTCGCGACATGGATGCTGAAAGGCTATTTCGACACCATCCCGCGCGAGCTGGAACAGGCCGCCATGGTCGACGGCTGTTCGCCGATGGGCGCGATGGTGCGTGTGGTGCTGCCGATCGCCACTCCGGGCCTGGCGGCAACCGCGCTCTATGCTTTTGTCCTGTCCTGGGCCGACTACGCCTATGCGCGCACCTTCCTGGTCAATGCGCAGGACAACTGGACCGCCAATCTCGGCATCACCACGATGAAAGGCGAATACGTCACCGACTGGAACGAGATCTCGGCCGCGGCCGTGTTCGTCGCGGTGCCGGTCATCATCATCTACCTTTTCCTCGAACGCTATCTGGTCGGCGGGCTGACCGCCGGTGCGGAGAAATAATCCATGGCCAAGATTTCCATTCGCAACGTGCACAAGAACTACGGCGCGCTGAACGTACTGAAACCGTTCTCGCTGGAGATCGAGGATGGCGAGTTCGTCGTGCTTGTCGGGCCGTCGGGCTGCGGCAAGTCGACGATGCTGAAGATCCTCGCCGGGCTTGAGCCGGCCACGGGCGGTTCGATCTTCATCGGCGACCGCGACGTGACGGACCTGGCGCCAGGCGACCGCGACATCGCCATGGTGTTCCAGAACTACGCGCTCTATCCGCACCTCACCGTGCGGCAGAACATCGGCTTCGGGCTGAAGATGCGCGGCACGCCGAAGGCAGAGATGGAGCAGCGCATCGAGGATGCCGCGCGCATCCTCGAGGTCACCTCCTATCTCGACCGGCGGCCGAAGGAGCTGTCGGGCGGCCAACGCCAGCGCGTCGCGCTCGGCCGCGCCATCGTGCGCCAGCCGCAGGCCTTCCTGATGGACGAGCCGCTGTCCAACCTCGACGCCAAGCTGCGCGTCCACATGCGCGCCGAGATCGGCGCGCTGCACCGGCGCATCGGCACCACGACCGTCTACGTTACTCATGACCAGATCGAGGCGATGACCATGGCGCAGCGCGTGGTGATCATGCGCGACGGCGAAATCCAGCAGATCGCGCCACCCGACGTGCTGTTCGAAAAACCAGACAATCTGTTCGTCGCCGGCTTCATCGGCTCGCCCGGCATGAACTTCATGGAGGCGGAGGTGAGCGGCGGCGATGCACCGCATGTCCGCCTCTTCGAACAGGACGTGCCGCTGGAAGGCGCCCGCCCTCCCGCCGGCCCGATCATCGCCGGCCTGCGCCCGGAACACCTGTCGCTGGGCGCCGGCCCGGTGACCTTCACCGTGCGTCCGACGCTGGTCGAAAGCCTCGGTTCGGAAAAGTACATCTATTTCGACGCCGGCAGCCAGAAGCGTGTCGTCGGGCACGCGGAGGATGAAGCCGCCAGGGGCATGATCGCCCGCGTCGACCATTCGGGACCGCTGGCGGCGGGCGAGGAAGTGACGCTCTCCTTCGACCCGGCGCGGCTCTATCTCTTCGACGCGCAGACCGAAAAGGCGATCCGCCCATGAGCATTCTCGTCACCGGATCGTCCGGCCGCGTCGGATCGGCCGTCGTGTCGCGGCTCCTCAAGGAAGGCGAGACGGTTCGCGGCTTCGACCTGCGCGCCTCGGGCCGCGCGCATCCGGACTTCAGCGAGGTCACCGGCGCGCTGAGCGACGCGCAGGCGGTCGAAACCGCGATGGCGGGCGTCACCCACGTCCTGCATCTGGGCGCCTTCATGTCGTGGGCGCCGGCCGACCGCGCGCGCATGTTCGAGGCCAATGTCGAAGGCACGCGGGTGCTGCTCGACGCTGCCGCGCAAGCTGGTGCCACACGCTTCGTCTTCGCCAGTTCCGGCGAGGTCTATCCGGAAAACGTGCCGCAATTCCTGCCTGTGACTGAGGAGCACCCGCTTCACGCCAACTCGCCCTATGGCCTGACCAAGCTGCTCGGCGAGGAGCTGGTGCGCTTCCACCAGCGCGCCGGGAAAATGGAGACGGTGATCCTGCGCTTCTCGCACACGCAGGACGCCGCCGAGCTGCTCGACGAGACGAGCTTCTTTTCCGGTCCGCGCTTCTTCCTGCAGCCGCGCATCCGCCAGCAGGAGGGCTTCGGCAATCACGCGGCAGCCGACATCCTGCGCGCCGCAGATCCAGGCGTTCCGGCGCATGTGGTGGCGCGCAACGAGAACGGCCGGCCGTTCCGCATGCACATCACCGACACCCGCGACATGGTCGAAGGCGTGCTTCTCGCCATGCTCAGCGAAAACGCCGCTGGACAGGTCTTCAATCTGGGTGCAACCGAGCCGGTGGACCTCGCCGGACTGGTTCACGCCATGGCCGCATCCACGGGGCTGCCGGTGGTCGAGGCTGACCTGCCGGGTGCCGGAGTCTGGTATCATACGTCGAACGACAAGATTCGGCGCGTTTTGAGGTTTGAGCCGCAATGGACGATCGAGCGGATGCTGGAGGAAGCCGTGCAGGCAAGACGCGCACGTCTCGCGAAGACCGGGACCTGACGACGCCTGCCGGCACCGCCGCCCTGTCCAAGGGCCTGACGCTCCTCGACATCGTCGCGGACGCGCCCGACCCGATGCGCTTTGCCGACCTGCTCAGGGCCTCGGGGCTGCCGAAGCCGACCTTCGCGCGCATCCTGCGGACCCTCGTCGCCTTCGGCCTGGTGCAGCAGGACGAGGCGAAGGGCACCTACATGCTCGGCCGCCGCTTCCTCGAACTGTCGCACCGCGTGTGGGATTCGTTCGATCTGGTGGCGGCTGCGGTGCCCGAACTCGACCGGCTGTCGGCGGAGATCGGCGAGACGGTGGCACTGTGCCGGCTCGACGGCGACGTCGTGCAATATCTCGACGAGCGCTCCGGCGATGGGCTTTCGGTGCGCGTCGATGTCGGCCGGCGTGTGCCGCTGCACTGCACCGCCGCCGGCAAGGTGCTGCTCGCCTACCAGGATCCCGCGCTCGGCCGCGCCATCATGGAGAGGCTGAAGCTCGACGGCTTTACCCGGCAGACGATCACCACCACCGAGGCGCTGCAGGCCGACCTGACGCTGACGCGCGCGCGCGGCTATTCGGTGTCGTACGAGGAACACCTTACCGGCGTGAATTCCGTCTCCGCGCCGATCCTCGGGCGCGACGGCACGCCGATCGGCGCGCTGGTGGCGCTGGGGCCCTCCTCGCGCCTCGACGCAACCAGCATTCACCCTGCAGGCCGCGAGCTGATCGCGGCGGCGCGGCGCATCACCGGATCGGCCGGCGCGGTCGCCATTACCTCGCGGCCACGGCCGCGCGCCTCGCAGGGACGCCCGCAGGCCAGCCTGAGCTGCGTGCTGCCGTGGGGCGCGCAGCTCGGCGAGGCGCCCGTCTGGCACGACGCGCAGCGCCTGCTCTACTGGGTCGATATCCTCCATCCGGCCGTCTACCGCTTCGCGCCGGAGACCGGCCGCAACGAGGCCTGCGACACCGGCAAGCTGATCAGCGCCGTGCTGCCGCTGGAGGACGGGCGGTTGCTCGTCGCCTCGCAGGACGGCATCGAATGGCTGAATTTCGAGACCGGCGAGATGACGCCGTTCGCAAGCCCCGAAGCGGGCCTGCGCGACAACCGCCTCAACGACGCCAAGATCGGCCCCGACGGGGCGATCTGGATCGGCTCGATGCGCATTGATGCGAGCCGGCCCACCGGGGCGCTCTACCGGGTCGAGCCGGACGGCACCACGACGCGCAAGGAAAGCGGCATCACGGTGTCGAACGGCATCGCCTGGAGCCCGTCCGGCGACACGCTCTATTTCGTCGACACGGTGCCGGGCCTCATCCACGCCTATGATTGCCAGCCGTCGACCGGCGCAATCGCCAATCGCCGGGTTTTCGCCCGGATACCGGAATCGGAAGGCCGACCGGACGGCATCGCGGTGGATGAAGAAGGCGGGCTATGGTGCGCCATCTGGGACGGCTGGCGCGTCAACCGCTACGACACCGAAGGCAGGCTGGAACGGGCGATCGACCTGCCGGTGCCGCGCCCGACCAGCGTCGCCTTTGGCGGTCCCGACCTTTCCACCCTCTACATCACCAGCGCCCGCACCCGCCTGCCCGCGTCGAGCCTTGCCGAAGCGCCGCTTTCGGGCGGGCTGTTCGCCTGCACGCCGGGCGTCGCCGGCGCGCCGGTGGGGCTTTTCCGGCACGGATGACCCAATGATCGCAGACCCCTTCGACCGCTTTCGACTCGACGGCAGGACCGCGCTCGTCACCGGCTCCAGCCGCGGCATCGGCGCGGCGATCGCCGAAGGGATGGCAGGCGCAGGCGCGCGGGTGGTTCTGCATGGCCAGAGTGCCGAGGCGGCCGAGCCTGTACGCGCGCGGATCGCGGCCAGCGGCAAGCAGGCCTGGGCGCTGGGCGCCGACCTGCGCGAACGCGGCGCGGGCAAACGGCTTCTGGAGGACGCCGAGCGCGTTGCCGGGCCGGTCGACATTCTCGTCGTCAACGCGTCGGCGCAGGTCAACGCGGTGCTGGCCGACATGACCGACGAGGATCTCGACCTGCAGCTCGACGTCAATCTGCGCTCGACCTTCGAGATGCTGCGCCATGTGCTGCCGGCCATGGCGGAGCGGCGCTGGGGCCGCGTCGTCAGCATCGGGTCGATCAACCAGCTCCGGCCGAAATCGATCGTCACCGCCTATGCCGCCACCAAGGCGGCGCAGCACAATCTGATCCAGAGCCAGGCGCGCGACTACGCCGCGTCGAACGTGCTTCTGAATACGCTCGCACCAGGACTGGTCGACACCGACCGCAACGCCGACCGCAAGGCCGCCGACCCTCAGGGCTGGGACGCCTATGTGCGCCAGCTCAACTGGATGGGCCGCGCCGCCAACGCCGACGAGATGGTCGGCGCAGCACTGTTCCTGGCCTCGGATGCCTGCAGCTTCATGACCGGCGAGACCATCGTGCTGTCCGGCGGCTATTAGCCGGCAAGCCAGCGGTCGAGATTGTCCCGGACGAAGGCGTCGTCGTTGAGTTCGGGATAGTCGCGGGCGATGCGGTCGAGTTCCGCGGCCTGGCCCGGTCCCATCGTCTCGTCGGGGTTCAAGCACCATGTGCCTTCGAGCAGCCCCTGCCGGCGCAGCACCTCGTGGATGGCGGCGATGCAGCCGGCGAAGTCGTTGGCGACGTCGAAGAGCACGCCGTTGGCATCGGTGGTGCGGGCATCGAGTTCCAGCCATTCGGACGCCGAGCGCGCATCCGGCCGCTCGTGGATGTCTGCCAGAAGCTCCACCGCCTTCCTCGTCCACACTGCCCAGTGGCCGAGCAGTCCGCCCTTGATGCGCACGCTCACCGGCTTGCCGTCGCGCGGGAAGGTGAAGCGCGTCATCAGGTCGGCGACGATGTGGTCGTCATTGCCGGTATAGAGCGTGATGCGCTCCTCGGCGCGGGCGTCGATGACCGCGCGCACCACGTCGAGCGTGCGATAGCGGTTGAACGGCGCCATCTTGATCGCCACGACATTGTCGATCTCGGCGAAGCGGCGCCAGAACGAATAGGGCAGCGGCTGTCCGCCGACGGCGGTCTGGAGATAGAAGCCGACCACCGGCATGATCTCGGCCACCGCCCGGCAATGGGCGATGAGCTCGTCCTCGCTGGCGTGCTTCATCGCCGCCAGGCCCAACAGTACCGCATGGTAGCCCTTGGCGCGGGCAAGCTCGGCCTCGCGCAGCGCCTGCTCCGTCTTGCCGATGGCGCCAGCCACCAGGAAAGGTTCGGATGGATGGCGCGCGGCTTCTTCGGCAGCCAGCGACAGCACCGGCTCGAGCAGGCCGTGGTCGCGGATCTCGAACTGCGTCGTGTGGACCGCGACCGCCATGCCATGGGCGCCGGCGTCGAGATAGTAGCGCGACAGCGCGCGCTGGCGGCGCTCGTCGAGCGTGCGCGAGGCGTCGAGCGCGAGCGGATGGGCGGGAATGACGCCGCCCCTGCGCAGGGCCGCGAGAGGTACTGACGGAATGTCGTCGATCTTCATGTCGGTGCTTTCGGAAGTGCTTCTTGGGTCGAGTCGGGACGCAGGTAGCCGAGGATCACCTCGATGACGTGCCTGCGGCGCATGGCCAGTACGTCCTGCGTCTTGGGCAGCGCAAAGATGGCTGACAGCGTGTGGCGGTTGGCGATGAAGAAATAGCAGATGCTGGCGATCGAGATGTAGAGCTGCACCGGGTCGACGCCTTGGCGGAAGACGCCGTCTGCCTGGCCGCGCCTGAGGATCTGGTCGATCAGCGCCGCCAGCGGGCTATTGAGGTCGCGCGCGCGGACCGAATGCGACACGTGCACGCCGCCATGCATGTTCTCGTCGTTGATCAGCGAGATGAACTCGGGATGCTCGCTGACATAGTCGAAGGAGAAGCCGATCAGCTCCTCCATCGCCTCCTGCGGCGAGCGATGCGCCAGCTCGAGATTGTGCTCGGCCTCGCGGATCTTCTGGTAGGTCAGCTCCAGGACGGCGCTGAACAGATTCTCCTTGCTGCCGAAATAGTGGTAGATCAGCGCCTTGTTGCAGCGCGCCCGCTTGGCGATGGCGTCGATGCGGGTGCCCTTGAGACCCTTCTTCGCAAATTCCTTCTCGGCCGATTTCAGGATGCGGGCACGGGTGGCGACGGCGTCGCGCGTCTGCCGGGGCTTGTCGCCCGCGTCCGCCGCCTTGCCGCCCGTATCCTCAGTAAGTGCCATCTCGTACCTCGAAATGCGTCGGCTTGCCGAGCGATCGGCCGCCTTCGGAAAGCCACTTCGCCGTCCAGTCGATCAGCCGCGGCAGCGGCACGGTCGGATAGCCGAAGAGCTGCTGCTGCAGGCTGGTGTCGACGATCCACGCCTTGTCCTGCTCCTTGCCCTCCAGCACCGGCTCGGTGCCGAAGCGCTCGCCGAATTTCTGCGCCAGGCGCCGCACGCTGACCAGCTCCGGGCCCGAGAGATTGAGCACGAAGGGCGGCGAATCGGCATGCGCCAGCGACTGCAGCGCGATGTCGTTGGCATCACCCTGCCAGATGACATTGCAATGGCCGCTGTCGATCTGCACCGGCTCACCCGCCTGCACCGCGCTCGCCACGTCGTGCAGCACGCCATAGCGCATGTCGATGGCGTAGGACAGGCGGATGAGCGACACCCTGGTGCCGCGCGTGCGCGAGACGTGCTCGAACATGCGCTCGCGGCCGACGCAGGAATTGGCGTATTCGCCGGGCGGGTTCAGGTCGAGGTCCTCGCGCGCGCCCTGCCCGGCAATGTCGACGAAGGGATAGACGCAGGCCGTCGAAAAGACGGCTAGGCGCGAGGCGGCGAAGGTCTCGGCGACCATGGCCGGCACCTGCACGTTCATCGCCCAGGTCAGCGACTGGTTGCCGGCCGAGCCGAACTTGCGGCCGGCCATGAAGACGACGTTGGCGGTCTTTTCCAGGCCTTCGAGCGCGGAACGGTCGAGCAGGTCGCAGGCGACCGTCTCGATGTCCCAGCCCTGGAGCTTTTCCTTCAGCCCGGGCTCTGAGAAACGGGCGACGCCGATGACCCGCTTGCCGGGTGCCGCGCGCTTGGCCATGCGTGCCAGCGTCGGGCCCATCTTGCCGCCGACGCCGAGGATGGTGATGTCGCCGTCAAGCGCGGCAAGGGTTTCGACCAGCCTGTCGCTGGGCCGGGAGAGCATCTCCTCCAGCTCTTCCTCGTTGCGGATTTCGGACGGCAATGCGGTCATGGTCTTGTTCCTTGAACGTCAGGTTCTTGTTTTTGTTTCGAGCATCGCGAACGACCAGTCGCGCGGCGCGATGCGTTTGTCCATGTCGGGTGTCACGCTGGAGCCCAGGCCAGGCGTCGCAAGCGAGCCGACCGCGATACGGCCGTCTCGGATGGCGAGCTGCACCCGGCTGCCGGCGCGCTCATAGAGATCCGGATGGGCGGCGAGCGCGGCCTCGGCCTCGGCCGCCGGCAGATGATCGAGCCCGCGGAAATAATGATGGCCGTTGCGCTCGACATGGCTGATGCCGAGCGCGGCCACCACCGAAAGGTCGGCATGCAGCGAGACGTTCGGCAGGCAGGTCAGGTCTTCCGCCGACTGGAAATAGCTGCCGGGTTCGCCTGCCAAGCGGCTGTGACGGGCGGCGAGCATGGCGTTGAGGAAAGAGCGGATGACGCCCTTGCAGTTCTTGTGGCTGACGCCGCGATAGCCGAGTTCGATCGCTTCGCGATAGGCGCCCGTCCAGCCATCGGCCTCGTCGATCAGCAGCGGCTTGCCGATCGCCTCGAGCGCCCTGGCATCCAGCGTGCCGGCTAGGGCTACAGAGCGCTCCAGCGGCTGTTCGATGAACAGCGTCGCGTCGTAGAGCGCTTCAAGCGACGGTGTCGACCGGATCGCCTGCATCAGCGCGGCGAAATCCTCCAGCCGCTTGTACTGCTCGTTACCGTCGATCGTTGCCTTGATGACATCGCCACGCTTCGCTACGAGCCCGGCTATGGCGTCGAGGCGCGCAAGATCGGCGTCGAGGTCGCCGCCCACCTTGATCTTGAGATGGCGGATGCCGTCATGGCGCAGATAGTCTTCCAGCGTCTCCGGCAGGCCATCGCCGACCGGCTCGAACGGGTCGGAGGCGGTGAGCGGATCGACCATGCCGATCGTGTGGCGCACGTCGAGCGCCGTCAGCGGCGCGGCCGGGATCGCCTCGGCCAGGCTCATGCCGTCCAGCTCGGGGAAGATCTCGGCCGGGCGCAGGCCCAGCGCATCGCCCGCCAGCATGGCACGGAAACCGAGGCCGAGCGCCTTGCCGACGCCGTCGATCATCGCACGCTCGATCATCGAGGTGCCAAAGGAGGCGCCGAGCCGGTTGAAGCCGCCTTCGAGTGCCACCCGCTCCACCGCCTGGTCGAGCTGCCGCCATAGCGCGAAGGGCGTCGCCTCCGGCAGGTCGCGGGCGATGTCGGCGGCGCGCTCGACCATCCAGAGAAGGTCGGCGACATTGTCGGCAGGCGTCTTTTCCGGGCGCTTGTCGAACCATTTGTAGGCCAGCAGGTCGGCGGCGTAGCCGATGCTGCGCTTGCCGTCGACCGTCATCTCCAGTTCAAGCGTCAGCGACGCGGCGGCCTCGATGGTGACGACGCCGAAGCGGAACGGCATGCGCGCGAACGCATTGTCGAAACCGAAGCGCGCCGCGCCGAGCTTTACCCTTGGCGTGCTCATGAGCGTGCCTCCATCGTTTCCATGAGGCCCTGCAGATAGCCGATGGCGCGCGCGGCGGCCGTCGATCCGTCCGGGTGATAGTCGAAAGGCTCGATGCCGACCACGCCCCGATAGTCGAGGTCGAGCAGCGCGCGCATGACGGGCGCGAAGCCCCGCGCGCCCTGTCCCGGCGCGCGATTGTTGTCGTCGTTGAGATGGACGTGGCGGATCGCGCCCGACGGCAGGTGCCGTCGGATCAGCGCGTCGGGCTGCTCGTGCTCACCGCTCCATGCGGCGCATGTGTCGAGCATGGTGGCAAGTGCCGGCATGGCGATCTCGTCGACGATGGCGCGCGCTTCATCGATCGTGGTGACAAAGTCGGTGAGGATGGGCGACAGCGGCTCGATGCAGTAGGTGACGCCGGCGGCCCCTGCCCGCTCGGCGGCATGGCGGAAAAGCGCGACGGCATTGGCGCGCGCGGCGTCCGGCGTGGCGGCATCGCCCAGCGCGCGCTGCTTCGGTGATCCGTGGACGAGGATATCGCCGCCGAGCTCGGCGCAGAGATCGACCATCGCGGCGACATGGTCGCGCGTCTTCTGCTGGACCCGGGCGTCGCCGCTGGTGATCGAGAGGCCGGCGGGCGCGTTGAGCAGCCAGTGCAGGCCGGTGATGGCGATCCCTTCGCGCTCGGCGGCGCGGCGCAGGTCCGCGCGGGCTGCGGATGACAGCGTTGCCGGATCGTCGGACAGCGTGAACGGCGCGACCTCAAGCCCGTCATAGCCGAGCGCGGCGGCAAGCGCGCATTGCCGCTCGAAAGGCAAGGCTGCGACCACCTCGTTGCAGAGCGCGATGCGGAAATGCTTCATCCGGGCAGCCTCACCAGGAACAGCTCGACGAAGACGAAGCGGATCGCGAAGGCGGCGCAGAGCGACAGCACCAGCGCGCCGATGCCCAGCGGCAGCAGCGACAGCTTGCGCTCCGGATTGAGCAGTTCCGCACCCATGGTGAAGGCGAAGACGAAGATCGCTGTCGCAACCAGGAACGACATGTTGCCGAACAGGAAGAAGCCGTAGACGACGACCGTCACCAGCGTGAAGATCATGCGTGAAGCGCTGCCGCGCGACCAGTCGAGGATCGGCAGCGGCAGGGCGCCCGACCTGCCGGCCAACGCCCGCAGCACAAGCGCGACGCCGAGCACGGACAGCACAGCGCACAGCAGGCCGGGCGTCAGCCCCGGCACGGTGAACGGATCGGCGTTGCGGCTTTCGAAGCGCGGCATGCGCCATGATTCGACGAAGCCCGCCACACCGATGGCGGTGACGACGGCACCGGCCACGATGTCGGCACGGACCGGACGGGCATGGGTCATGGCGAAACTCCTTCGATGCGCGTGGCGCTGCGTGTCTGCCCGGCGAGCGCGGTCTCGATCGCGGCAAGCGTGGCCGCGAGTTCCAGCGCGCCCTCTTCGGCGCCGCACATCACCGGTGCGCCGGAACGGACGGCGTCGACGAAGAGGCCGAAACTGCGCGCCAGCAGCATTTCCGGCGTGGCGCCGAGTGCCGAGCGGGTTTCGACCGCGAGCGGCGCGACGTCGTGTCCGCCGGCCGAGCGCGTGTATGCGACCTTCGACAGGGTCAGCCGGTTGCGGTTGAAGTCGATGAGGATATTGCCCCTTTCGCCGATCAGTCGCAGCGTCTTGGTCGTCACGGCGCCGGGCACGAAGGCGTCTTCGGTCTCGCCTGCCGCAAGCACGCCGAGACGTAGCCGGCCACGCAGTGCGCCGCCGAAGCCGATTTCGACCACGATGTCGTCCGCAACATCCGCGTCGAGCGTCGCCCACGACCGCGCCTCGACGTCGTGCGCCGGTACGCGCGCGAAATGGCGCATCAGGTCGAGGAAGTGCACGCCGTCGTTCTCGATGAGGGATGAATCCGCACGCATCCGTTTCCAGCCAGAGAAGTCACCCTCCATGGCGTGCAGGGTGCCGATTTCGCCGGCATCGAGCATCTGCCGCGCGGTGGCGACCAGCGGATGCGCCCGCAGCACCAGGCCGATCTGGATCGGCGTTGTGCCTGCGGCTTCGACGAGCCGGCGCGCCTCGGCGACGGTCTTCACCGCCGGCTTCTCGATCATCACCGGTTTGCCGGCGGCGAGCGCCTCCAGCGCGAGAGGCAAATGTAATGCCGGCGGCGCGACCACGTCGACGATACCGGCGCGATCGATCAGCGTTGCCGCGTTGCCGCTCAGCGCGTCCGCCACGATGCCAAGTTGCGCGGCGCGCGCCCGTGCCTTTGGCGACGGGTCGGCGACCATCAGCGAAACGTCCGGGTCGAGCCGGCGCCACGCCCTGGCGTGCAGCTCGCCGAACGCGCCGAAGCCGCAGATGAGGACGGGCGGCGTGCTAGCCATGATGCTTGCCGGAGGCCGTGACCCGCGCGACGGCGGCGGCAATGGCGCGCTGGACAACCGGCAACGACAGCACGATAACCAGCAGCACCAGCGCCGCGATCACGCCGCTGATCGGACGCGTCAGGAACTGCAGCGGATCGCCCTGCGACAGCGACAGGCTGCGGCGCAGATTGTTGTCGAGGATCGGTCCCAGCACGACGCCAAGGATCATCGGCGCGACCGGGAACCCCATTTCGCGCATCAGGAAGCCGACGAGGCCGAAGCCGATCATCACCCAGACGTCGAAGATGCGGCCCGCGATCGCGAACGACCCGACGACGCAGAGCACGAAGATCATGCCCATCAGCCACTCCCGCCGGATGCGCAGCACGTAGAGAAGCGGGCGCGTCATCAGCAGGCCGAGAACCAGCATGGCGCAGCTTGCCCAGAACACCATGGCGACGACGGAATAGAAGAAGTCCGCCTGCGTGATCATGATCAGCGGCCCGGGGCGAAGCCCATGGATGACCATGGCGGCCAGAAGCACGGCGGCCGGCGCGGAGCCGGGGATCGCCAGCGTCAGCACGGGAATGAGCGCGCCGGGAACGGCGGCGTTGTTGCCGGTCTCCGCGGCGAGCAGACCGTCCGTCGAGCCGTTGCCGAACTCTTCCGGGGTCTTGGAGGCGCGCTTTGCCGCTGCATAGGAAACCCATGCACCCATGTCCTCGCCGACGCCCGGCACGACGCCCATGAAGGTGCCGATGATGCCCGAGCGCAGCCATGTCCGCGTGTAGCGCACGCAAGACAGCGCCGAGCGCAGGACGTTGCCGACCTTGGAAGCGACGAGTTGGGTCGCCTCCTGCCGCATGACGGCGAAGACCTCGGCGCAGCCGAAGGCACCGACGAGCACCGGCAGCAGCCCGAAACCGCCTTCGAGGTCGCCGATCCCGTAGGAGAAGCGCGCATAGGCGTGCAGGCTCTCCTGCCCGACCATCGCGATCAGCAGGCCGAAGAAACCGGCGATCCAGCCCTTCAGCGGATCGTCCATGGCGGTGAGCTGGCCGCACAGCACGATGCCGAAGACGGCGAGCCAGAAGAATTCGAACGAGGTGAAGTCGAGTGCGAATTCGGCCAGCCACGGCGCGACCACCGCCAGCGCGACCATGCCGACCATCGAGCCGAGGAACGATCCCGTGGTGGCGACCGCCATCGCCTCGCCCGCACGGCCCTGCCTGGCGAGCGGAAAACCGTCGAGCGCCGATGCGGCGTTTGCCGGCGTGCCCGGGATGTTGAGCAGGATCGCGGTCCTGCCGCCGCCATAGATCGCGCCGATATAGACGCAGATCAGCACCAGGATGGCGGTGTTCTGCTCCATGGAGAAGGTAAGCGTGGTGACCAGCGCGACGCCGAGCGTCGCCGTCAGTCCGGGTATCATGCCGACGACGATGCCAAGCAGCGTCGCCCAGACCACGGTGAACAGGTCGGCCGACAATCCGATCGCCAGGACCGCGTTGAAAAAATGAGAGAGACCGTCCATGCGCGGAATGCCTGGATCGCAAAGGCTTCAAGGAGTGCCCCCGGGGCGGATGCCCCGGAGGCGGTTTACGTCCGGGAGGACTTACTCGGGCTTGGGAATGCCGAACTCGCTCGGGTCGTTCGGAGCCGCGCCGCTTTCGAATTGCTGCCAGGCATTGATCGACAGGAACGGCGTTGCCGCTGCCACCGCATCGTCGCCATGGGCGGCGTTGAACAGCGCACCGCGCTCGGCGGCATGCTTCTTGATCACCTCCGAGGTGGCGATCTTCTCCGCCCAGACCTTGTCCATGGCGTCGAGGACTTCCTGCGGCGCGTCGGCGGGAATGTAGATGCCGAAATAGTTCGGCGCGCTTTTAACCTCCGGCAGCCACTCGGTGACCGGCGGAACGGTGCCGAAGCCTTCCAGTTCGAGCGGCTGGTCGGCGATGACGGCCAGCGGACGCAGGCGGCCGGCGCGGATCATGTCGACCTGCTCGGTGGCGGTCTGCGCCGTGAACTGCGTCTCGCCCGCGACGGTGGAGATCACCGCCGGGTTGCCGCCTTCATAGACGATCTGGCGGTAGTTGATGTCGGTGGCCTTCTCCAGCGTCTGCATGCTGATGGCGGTGGCGGACGAGAGGCCGCCCGACGAGACGGTGATTGGCTCGCCTTCGGCCTGCAGGGCCTCGAGCAGGTCGCCGAAATCCTGCCATTCGCTGTCGGCCGGGACGGAGACGAGGCCCGGATTGGCGACGTGGATGTAGAGCCGCCAGTCTTCCAGCGTCGCATCGAGCGTGCCGAAGACCGGATAGGCGCCGAGATCTGCAACCGCGCCGGCGGCCATCGTCATGCCGTCATGCTCGGCTTCCCACACCGCGCGGGTGCCGACCGAGCCGGACGCGCCGGGCTGGTTGAGGATGACGAAGTTTTGGCCGAAGGCTTCCGAAAGCTCCCCGGCGACGACGCGGGTGACGGTGTCGGTGGAGCCGCCAGCGGCCCACGGTACGATGATCGTCACCGGTTCGGACGGCTTCCACTCCTGCGCGGAGGCCGAAAAAGAGACTGTCAACGCTGCGGCTGCAGCGAGGTATGCAAGACGTTTGATGACCATTGCCTGTTCCCCTAACTAACCAAACGGTTAGATAATCAGACGATGGAAGCATGCGCCTGTCAAGAGCCTTGTTGGCCTGGCCGGCGAGTCCGTTTCCGGACGTGGCCGGAGCGGGATTTTCTGGCCGGCTTCCGGTCACGGGGCATGAGCCCTCCGCGCCTGGCAAGCCACGCAGTGGCGCATTGCGTTGCGGACAGATTGGATCAGGACCGTCTCCGGCATAATTCCATTTGCATTTAATCAATCGATTGATTAAACGCACTTCCATGACCCAGTCACCAACACCGACCGCACAATATTCCGGCAAAGGCGGCAGTACCCGCGCGGCTCTGATAGAGGCCGGCCTGCGCCTTTTTGGCGAGAAAGGCTTTGCATCCACCTCGACGCGCGAGATCGCTGCGGCTGCCAATGCCAATATCGGCTCGATCGCCTACCATTTCGGCGGCAAGGAAGCGTTGCGGGATGCTTGCGCCACGCACATCGTCGAGACCATGAGCAAGGGCGCCGGCCTCGTCCTGACACTGCCTCTTCCCGGCAGCCCCTCCGAAGCGCAGCAGCAGTTGCGTGCCACCATCGATCGCATGGCGATGTTCATGCTGGCAGGTCCTGAGGTCGGCGGCTTCGTACGGTTCATCCTGCACGAGCTGCAATACCCGACCGCCGCGCTGGACATCATCTATGACGGCATCTTCGAGCCCGTTCACCGCCGGCTGTGTGACGTCTGGGCCATTGCCGTTGGCCAGGAGCCCGAGAGCGAGGAGGTGAAGATCGCGATCTTCACCATGATCGGCCAGCTCATCTACTTCCGCATCGGCCGCGAGGCCGTCCTGCGGCGTCTCGGCTGGACGGAAATCGGCGCGGAGGAAGCCCGCCGGATCGCCGAACAGGCCTCCCGCAACATGATCGCCGTCATCGAGTCATCGCGCAAGGATACGCCATGAGTTTCCTGTGTTCGCTCCCCCTCGCCGCCTCGTTCTTCATGGCCTGCGGCCAACCCGCGCCCCTTGCCGTCGGCTATGTCGAGGGGGACTATGTCCTGCTCGCGCCGATCGAGACCGCGCAACTGCGCTCGCTCGACGTGCGGCGCGGCGACCGTGTGGAAACGTCGCAGACGATCGCCGACCTCGAAAGCGAGGACGCACGTCTGGCCGTGGCCGAGGCGAAGGCGGCGCTCGACCAGGCGCAGGCCCAACTCGCCGACCTGAAATTGGGCAAGCGCCCGGAAGAGATCGCCGTGCTGGAGGCGGCCTTGAGCTCGGCCAGGGCAGAGGCTGCCGAGGCAGGCCGGGTTCTCGAGCGCACACGTGATCTCAATGGTCGCGGGATCGCGACCCGCGCCGAACTCGACAAGGCCGAAACGGCGTTCGAGCTCGCCAAAGCGGGGATCGAGCAGGCCGAGGCCAATCTGTCCGTCGCCGGCCTGCCGGCGCGTGAAGAGACCATTCGCGCCGCGCAGGGCCAGGTCGAACGCGCGGGCGCCGCCCTCGCGCAGGCCCGCTGGCGGCTGGAGAAACGGACGATCGTCGCGCCTGCTTCGGGGCGTATCGCCGATGTGATCCGTGGGGCTGGCGATATCGCAGGTCCGAGCGCGCCCGTCGTGTCGCTGCTGCCGGACGGTGCCGTCAGGCTCAAGCTCTACGTGCCCGAACCGGCCTTCTCTTCCGTTCAGATCGGCGCGCTGCTGGACATTCGCTGCGACGGCTGCCCGGCGGGATTGCGCGCGCGCGTCAGCTATGCCTCGCCGGAGCCCGAGTTCACACCCCCGGTCATCTATTCACTCGAGACGCGGCAGAAGCTCGTCCATCTGGTGGAGGCGCGGCCCGAAGGCGACGCCGAGACACTCAAGCCCGGCCAGATCGTCGATGTGAGGCTGGTGCCGTGAATGCCATCGAGGTCAACGGACTGGTCAAGCGCTTTGGCGACAAGACCGTCGTCGACCATGTTTCCATGAGCGTGGGGCAAGGCGAGATCGTCGGCTTCCTCGGCCCGAACGGGTCCGGCAAGACGACCACCATACGGCTGATGTGCGGCCTGCTGACGCCCGATGAGGGCGATGGCCGTGTGCTCGGCTTCGATCTGCGGACCGAAGCGCTGAGGATCAAGCGCGAGGTCGGCTACATGACCCAGAAATTCTCGTTCTACGAAGACCTGACGATTGCCGAGAATCTCGAATTCGTCGCCCGGCTCTATCAGTTGAAGCCGGCACGCGAGCATGTCGACCGTACGCTGGAGGAGCTCGGTCTCACCAGCCGTCGCAGGCAACTTGCCGGAACGCTTTCGGGAGGATGGAAGCAGCGCCTGGCGCTGGCGGCCTGCATCATGCACAAGCCGAAGCTGCTGCTGCTCGACGAGCCGACCGCCGGCGTCGACCCGAAGGCAAGGCGCGACTTCTGGGACGAGATCCACAGGCTCGCGGCCGACGGTCTGACGGTGCTCGTCTCCACCCATTACATGGACGAGGCGGAGCGCTGCCACCGCATCAGCTATATCGCCTATGGCAGGATGCTGGCGGCCGGGACGGTCGAGGAGGTTGTCAGCAAGGCCGGTCTGGCAACATTCGTCCTGCGCGGCGACAACCTCCACCAGCTTGCGCGGGAAGTGTCCCGCCTTCCCGGCGTCGAGCAGGCGGCTCCCTTCGGCACCACGCTGCACGTGGTGGGCTCCGACGCGGCGCTCATCGAGGCCTCGCTCGAGCCGATCGCGCGGCGTCCCGGCATCAGCATGACGCGTGGCGAGACGAGCCTCGAAGACGTCTTCATCCAGTTCATGTCGGGCGCGCGGGACAACATGCAATGAACCGCTTCTTTGCATTCGGACGCCTCGGCGCCCTTCTGACGAAGGAATTCATCCAGATGCGGCGCGACCGCATCACCTTCGCGATGATGCTCGGCGTGCCGCTGATCCAGCTTCTCCTGTTCGGCTTCGCCATCAACTCCGACCCTAAGCAGTTGCCCGCCGCGCTGGTTTCGGTCACCCAGGACCATTATGCGCGCGCGATGGTGTCGTCACTCGAGGCGACCGGCTACTACCGCTTCGACCACGTCACCGCGAGCGCCGAGGAGGCCGAGCGGCTGATCGCGTCCGGCGAGGTGGTCTTCGTGGTCACCATCCCGTCCGACTTCGGCCGCCGCGTCGACCGGGGCGACCGCCCGCAGATCCTGATCGAAGCGGACGCCACCGATCCGTCGGCCGCCTCCGGCGCCATTTCCACGCTCGGCACGGTAGCAAGCCAGGCGCTGCTTCGGGAACGCGGCATCCAGGCCGTCTCGGCTGCGGAAGCAGCCTCCCAGATGGAGGTGGTCGTGCATCGCCGCTACAATCCGGAGGGCATATCGCAATACAACATCGTGCCCGGCCTGCTCGGCGTGATCCTTCAGATGACGATGGTGATGATGACGTCGATCGCGCTGACACGCGAGATCGAGCGTGGCACCATGGAGAACCTGCTCGCCATGCCTGCGAGCCCCTTCGAGATCATGCTGGGCAAGGTGCTGCCCTATCTGGTTGTCGGCGCCGTGCAGGTGGCCGTGGTTCTGGTGACGGCGCGGTTGCTCTTCGGCATCCCGTTCGTCGGCGGACTCGGCCTGCTGCTTGGCGCCGTGCTCATCTTCGTCCTCGCGCTGGTGCTGCTCGGCTATTTCATATCGACGGTCGCGCGCACCCAGATGCAGGCGCTCCAGCTCACCTTCTTCTTCTTCCTTCCATCCATCCTGCTGTCGGGCTTCATGTTCCCGTTCCGCGGCATGCCGGTATGGGCGCAATGGCTGGGCGAGCTGTTTCCGCTGACCCATTTCCTGCGCATCATCCGCGCCGTGATGCTGAAAGGCGCGGATCTGGCCGACGTCGCGTCCTCCACCGCAATCCTCGTGCTGTTCATCGTGGCCTACGCGTCGGTCGCGCTCGCACGGTTCCGCCGCACCCTGGACTGAGCCGCAGTCAGATCACGCTCGCGGTCGACCGGTCACCATGCTGGAGAAGACGCCGTCGCGCTTGACGATGGCGTGAAACAGGGCGGCGCCGACATGCATCAGGATCAACACGACGAGCGCGAACCGGACGTAGAAATGGATGCCTTTCGCCGTTTCGGCAAGTTCGTCGGAACGGGGAGCCAGGCGGGGTACGCCGATGGCGTCGAAGACCTCCAGCGGGAAGCCTCCGGCGACGACCCGGATGTATCCGGAGATCGCCATGACGAAGACCAGCAGGTAGAGCAGCCAGTGGGTCGCGTGCGCCACGCTGGCCTGCCATCGCGGCACGCTGTCGGGCAAGGGCGGCGGTGGGTTCACGAGCCGGTAGGCCAGGCGGGCAAGCATCAGAAGCAGGATCACCACGCCAACATTTTTGTGAAAGATGAACAACGCGTCCTGAACTGATCGTGATATGTCCTCGCTGACCATCGTCACGCCGACGGGAATGGTCGCCAGAACGAGAAGCGCCACCAGCCAGTGAAAGGCGCGATGCAAGGGTTTGTAGCCCACAATCCGTTCAGACATCGCTCTGGGTCCCTCTCGCCTCGATCGTTCTCCAAGCTATGCCGGGACAGCGCCAAACAAAAGCAGGAAATCGCTCGCCGGCGGCTGCTTCTTGACAAATTTGCGACGCCGGCAAATTCATCATGCATGAGTGTCACGAGCGTCGGTTCCACCCACCACCAGCACCAAGGACTGCGCCCGGATGGGCGGCATGGCGGAGCGGGCCGTCAACTCGTCCTTGCCGCCTTGCTGTTGGCGGTTCCCGTCTGGGCGCTTGCATCGCATTTGTCGCCTGAAGGCACTGGCGCACTGGCCTTGCTTGCGGTCTTCATCTTCGCCCTGACCGCTGTTGCGGCAGCTCTCGGACTGCGTACCGGCTATCCACATGGCGCGATCGGCGCCTGCAACCTGATCACGCTTCTGCGGGCGGCGCTGGCTTCGGTTCTGGTCGTGCCGCTCGCGCTGGCGGCCGGCCAGACCATCGAAGCAGCGACATGGTGGACGCTGCTTGCCATTGCGCTTGTGGCATTCGCCCTCGATGCCGTCGATGGATGGCTGGCACGCAGAAACGGGATGTCATCGGCGTTCGGCGCGCGGTTCGACATGGAGGTCGACGCGCTTCTGGCGCTGCTGCTCGCATCGCTGGCCTTTCTGTCCGGCAAGGCCGGTTCCTGGGTGCTGGTCCTTGGCCTGATGCGTTACGCATTCGTTGCCGCAAGCGCCGTTGTGCCCTGGCTGGCAGCACCATTGCCGGAAAGCATGCGTCGCAAGACCGTCTGCGTGGTGCAGATCGGGGTGCTCGTCGCGCTACTGGTCCCGTTTGTGGTGCCGCCGCTATCCGGCATTCTGGCGGGCGCGGCGGCCGCGCTGCTGACATGGTCGTTCGCCGTCGACATTCTCTGGCTCTATCGGCAGCCTCGATGAAGCAGGGCGTCCTTCTGTTCCTGGCGGCACTGGTGCTGCATCTCGTCCTCATCCAGCCCAATCATCCCGCGGCCCTGACGCCGGGGGCGCTGTTGCTGTTCCCGCTCGAACTGCCGGCCATCCTGCTGCTGCTGGCCGCGATGCCGTCGCGTGGCCGCGCGACCTCGATCCTGCGTGCGGTGATCGTCTCGCTGCTTGTCGTCTTCGTTGTCATGAAGAGCCTGGATTTCGGCATGTATTCGGCGCTTGGCCGCGCCTTCAATCCTGTTGCGGACTGGCCGCTCGTCGCCTCCGGCTGGCAGGTCGCGCAGGGTGCCCTGGGGCCGCTGAGCGCGACCGGGGTGGCCATCCTGGGCCCGTTCGCCTTCATCCTGATGGTATGGCTTGTCTGGTGGGCGACCGGCGCGTGGGCGAAGGTCGCGCTGCCGCGCTTGCCCCGCAATCTGGCAGCCGGCGCCGCGATGGTCGCCGCCCTGATCGCCACGGCCGATGTCAGCCATGCCATGCGCGGCCTGTTTCCCGGTTTCGAGCCGCCGGGCGCCGCCTTCACCACCCGGGTCGCGATCGAACGCGCCCGGCTCTATGGCGAGACGCTGGCGGATCTGGCCCGCTTCGACAGGGCGGCACGGACCGATCCCTATGCCGGCAAGGCGCATCTCTTCGACCGTCTCGACGGCCATGACGTGGAATTGATATTCGTCGAAAGCTACGGTCGGGCCAGCTTCGACAACCCGCTTTACGCCCCGACCCATATGGCGACGCTGCGCGATGCGCAGGAGGAGATCGCGGCGGCGGGCCTCGCGATGCGCTCCGGCTGGCTGACGTCACCGATCGCCGGCGGCCAGAGCTGGCTTGCGCACGCGACGATCGCCTCGGGGCTGAAGACCGATGGCCAGACGCGCTACGCGGCCCTCCTCGCCAGCCCGCGCAAGACCCTCTTTCACCTTGCCAGCGAAGCCGGCTATCGAACTGCGGCGGTGATGCCCGCGATCACCATGCCTTGGCCGGAAGCCGATGCGTTGGGCTTCGAGACGGTGCTGGCCGCGGACGATCTCGGCTATCGCGGCCAGCCATTCAACTGGGTGACCATGCCGGACCAGTTCACGCTGTCGCGCTATCGCGACCTTTTAGGCACGAGCGAAAGGCCCAGCTTCATCCAGACGGCGCTGATCTCGTCCCATGCGCCCTGGGTGCCGGTACCGGAACTGGTCCCCTGGGACGAGGTCGGCGATGGCGAGATCTTCGACCGCTGGGCGACATACGGCGAGACGCCGGCCGTCATCTGGCGTGATCGCGACCGCGTCCGCGACCAGTACCGCATGTCGATCGACTATGCGCTGCGCACGGTGATGTCCTTTGCAGCCAGGCGCGGCGCGGACGCTCCTTTGATGGTGATACTCGGTGACCATCCCGCGGCGCAGTTCGTGTCGCAGATCGACAGCTTCGATGTGGCGGTCCACCTGATTGGTCCGCCGCGCCTGCTCGCCGCCATCGACGACTGGGCGCTTACGCCGGGGCTCGTGCCCGCAGCGGATGCGCCGGTCTGGCCGATGGAGGATTTCCGCGATCGCTTCGTGGAGGCCTTCAGCACCGGCGCCGGTCCCTCGATGGCTGGGCGTTCACTGCCATGAAGAGGACCTGGCGCATCGCCGGCTTCCAGTTGCTCACGGCAGCGGTGCTGCTCGCCGTGCTCTGGGTCGTCGTCGACGGACGAGCCGCGTTCCAAAGGCTGGCCGACGCCCAGCCGCAATGGCTTTTCGCATGCTGGCTGGCGCTCAACCTTCAGACGATCCTTTCGGCGATGCGCTGGCGGATCACTGCCGCAGCGCTCGGCATGCAGATCTCCAGACCGACCGCCATTCGAGAGTATTACGTCGCGCATGTCGTCAACCAGCTTCTGCCAGGCGGTGTCGTAGGCGACGTCGGACGCGCGGTTCGGGCGCGCCCACTCGACGAGCGGCCAGGCGCGGCACTAGCAAGAAGCGGCGAGGCGGTCTTTTTCGAGCGCTTCGCCGGCCAGGTCGTGCTCGGCTCGGTCATGGCGGCGGGGTTTGTCTTCACTTTCGCAATGCCGGGCGGGCTCGATGCACCCGAGGAAGGCGCCGTCTCCGTGTTGATCGTTGCTGTGGTTGCGATCGTACTGATCGGCCTGTTGCGCATCGCCGTGCATCGCCGCGTGACGTTTGCCAGGCGGATCTCCCAGAGCGCCCGGCAGGTCTTCGTCGCGGCCGGCATATGGAAGCACCAGTTGCTGCTTGGCATCGCCATCGCCGCCTGCAACATCGCCGGCTTTGCCTTCGCGGCATTGGCGACCGGTACGGCGCTTGGTTTCGAGGCCAGCGTGACGATCGTTCCGCTGATCCTGTTTTCGATGGTGATTCCGCTGACCATATCCGGCTGGGGCTTTCGCGAGGGAGCGGCTGCAGCCCTGTTTCCACTCGTCGGAGCATCGGCTGACGCGGGGCTTGCGGCAAGCGTCGCCTTCGGTGTGATGATGCTGGCTTCGTCCCTCCCCGGTGCCCTGTGGCTATGGCCTAACGCAAATGTGCGCGGATTCTTGGCATCGCGAGAGACCGGAGAGTTGCCGCCGGCCACAGGCGCCCTACAATCGATCAAAACGGGAAAGTCGACACAATGAGCAAGTTCACGATGAGGCGGCGTGCATTCCTGACCGGCGCGACCTGCGGGGTCGGGCTTGCAGCCACCGGCCTTTTGCCGGCAAGGGCGCAGACCGCGTTGAATTTCCAGCTTTCATGGCTTCATTCGGTACAGTTCGCAGGCAGCTACATCGCGCAGTCGAAAGGCTACTGGAGCGAACTCGGCCTCGATGTTTCGCTCAATCCCGGCGGCCCGAACGCACCTGTCGAACCGCCGGTCATCGCTGGCCAGGCGATCATGGGCATTGGCGCGGCCGATTACACCGCGGCAGCGGTGGAGCAGGGCGCGGCGTTCAAGATCGTGCTGGTGGCCATGCAGAAGAACCCGTTCGTGATCGCATCGCTGCCGGCCAACCCGGTTCGGGAACCGGGCGATCTGGAGGGCAAGAAGATCGGCATGGCGCTGGCGAACATGCCGGTGCTGCAGGCCTTGTGCACGATCAACGACGTCGACATCGACGCCATCGAGGTGGTTCCCACCCAATATGATGCCGCGCCGCTGGTGGCCGGCCAGGTCGATTGCCTCCTGTGCTGGGAGACTGATCTTCCCGTCGCGATGTCGGTGCAGGGCATAGAGAACGTCACCATGCTGATGGCGGACCACGGCTACGCGGTGCATTCCCAGACCTACATCGCCACCGAGGAGACGATCGCAAGCCGCCGTGCCGACCTCGTCAATCTTCTGAAGGGCGAAGTGCAGGGCTGGCAGGATTATCGCGCCGATACAGATGCGGCCGCCCGGCTGACCATCGAGATGTTCCCCGACCAGGGCCTCGAACTGGAAACCCAGATCCTGCAGGCGGAGCGGCAGGTGCCGCTCATGTTTTCCGAGCTTACCGACCAGAATGGTTTCGGCTGGTTCACCGACGAGACGGTGGATGCCAATATCGAAACGCTCGCATTGCTGGGCAGGACAGTGACGCGGGAGATGTGGGACAGATCGCTGCTCGAAGAAGTGTATGCAGCCTAGGTCCGACGTTCGCTGCATCGGACTTGCCAAGGTGTTCCAGTCGCGCGCAGGGGCAGTACCTGCCCTGGCACCCTTGGATATCGTCTTTGCGGCCGGTCGTACGACCGCGATCGTCGGTCCGTCCGGTTGTGGGAAATCGACATTGCTGCGGCTCGTCGCGGGTCTGGAAGCGCCATCTTCAGGCGAGATCCTCATCGGCGCCGAGACGCCCGCCGACGTGCAGCGCCGGGGTGGTCTCGCGATGGCATTCCAGGACGCCGCGCTCTTACCCTGGCGGACGGTGCGCGGCAACGTTGCCTTGTCGCGCCATCTCGCCAGGCTGGCGCCCGATCCGCATTTCGTCGACGAACTCATTGCGCTGGTGGGGCTCGACGGGTTCGAGGACCGCCGTCCGGCGGAATTGTCCGGCGGCATGCGCCAACGCGTTGCGATCGCGCGCTGCCTTGCGGCGAAACCCGACCTGCTGCTGCTCGACGAGCCGTTCGGGGCGCTGGACGAGCTGACGCGCATGCGTCTCGACCAGGAGTTGCCGGCGCTCTGGCAACAAGGCGGCGCGACCGCGATTCTCGTCACCCACTCGGTCAACGAGGCGATCTTCGTTGCCGACCGCATCATCGTGCTGAGCGACCGGCCGGCGCGCGTTCACGCCGACATCGTCGTCGACCTGCCACGTCCTCGCGACCTGTCCGTCCTGCGAAGCCCGGAATTTCGCGATCTTTCGATGCAGGTCACCGACGCGTTGGGCATGGGCGGCCCATATGAACGGCACCCGCTGGTGGCGGAATGACCGCCCTTGCCGAAAGACCGGCCGCCCACCTGCCTTCCGGCATCACCGGCGCGGTCGGGGTTCTGCTGGCCTGGGAGCTGGCGGCAAGGGCGCTCGACGGCACATATCTGCTTGCGGGCCCCGTATCCGTCGCTGCCTACCTCATGGAAAATGCCGGGCTGGTGTCGCGCGCCTTGGCGGTCACGTTCGAATCCGCCGCGCTCGGCTTCGTCATCGGCAATCTCGTGGCCATCGCGCTGGCGCTGATGGCGTTGCTGGTGCCGCGAGCGGAGCGCCTCGTCGCCGCGGTCGCGCTGTTCGTATCCTGCCTGCCGTTCGTCGCCACGGGACCGATCCTGCGGGTGATCGGCGGCCCGGGCACCGCACCGCAGATCACCCTCGCGGCACTTGCCGTCTACTACGTCACCTTCCTGACCCTGATGGTCGGCCTGCGCGCCTCGCCATCAGCCTGGCTGGATCTCGTGCGCAGCTACGGCCGCAACCGATGGACCGAGATCGTGCAGGTCCGCGCCCGCGCGTCGCTTCCCTACCTCATCGCCGGGCTGCAGATTACGGCGCCGGCCGCCTTCCTCGGCGCGATGGTGGGCGAATTCACCGGCGCCGAACGCGGCATGGGCGTGCTCGCCATCCGCGCGATGCGAGGCCTCGACGTGACCGCGACCTGGGCGCTCGCCACCGTCGCGTCCGCCACAGCCATCCTCGTCTATGCCGGAATCGGCTGGATCGGCCGCAGACTGAACGCCGCGCCGCCGCCGATCATTCTTTCCGCACCACCTCCGGAGACGCGAAGCTCGGCGCTCGGTTCGGTTGGTAGCTGGCTGCTGCTTGGTGCGGTGGCGACATGCGCCATACTGCTACTCTGGGCGGGGCTGATGGAGCTGTTCGGCCTCAATGAGTTCTTTGCCAAGCGGCCGTGGCACGTGTTCGACTTTCTCGTCACGGCGAGCGATGCGGCGGACCATCGTGCCGCGCTCTTTTCAGCCCTTCTCGAAACGATGTATTCCGCGGCGCCGGGCTACCTGCTTGGTCTGCTTCTTGGCGCGGGCCTGGCCGTGATCGTCGTTTCGCTCCCCGCACTGGCGTCGACCGTCCTGCCCACGGCAATCGCCCTGCGTTCGATACCGATCATCACCACGGCGCCGCTGATCGTGCTCGCGCTTGGTCGTGGCAGCGTGGGCACGATCACCATCGTCGCCATCATGATCTTCTTTCCGACGCTCGTCGCGTGCGTCGAGGGCATGCGCCAGGCGCCTGCCCCGGTGATCGACCTGTTCCGCACATATTCCGCCAGCCGCTGGACCAGCCTGCGCCTGGCGCGGATTCCGGCCATGCTGCCGGCCTTCTTCGCCTCCGCCCGCATTGCCGTTCCGGCCGCGATCCTTGCGGCGACGGTGGCGGAATGGCTCGCCACCGGCACCGGCATCGGCAGCCTGATGGCGATCTCCGCCTCGACCTCCGCCTATGCCATGCTCTGGTCGTCGATCGTCGTCGTCGCCGCGCTCTCCGCAGCGAGCTATGGGCTTGTCAGCCTCGTTGAACGCCGCGTGCTCACTGTCTATGCAAGCGAGCAACTGAGCCGCTGAACATGGAACAACCCGCATGAAGAATGCCGCCTTCGCGATCCCCGGAGACATCGACCAGCGGACCGGCGGCTATATCTACGAACGCAGCCTGCTGCATGCGTTGCGTGACGATGGCAGGACGGTGCGCCATGTCGAACTGCCGGGAACCTTCCCCTCGCCCTCACCCGCCGAGATGGCGCAGTCGGTCGAACTGCTCGCCGGGCTGCCTGCCGAAGAACCGTTGATCCTCGACGGGCTGGTCTACGGTTCCATCGACACGCAGGGGCTGGCGCGCGTGCGTTCGCCGCTCGTGGCCATGATCCACCACCCGCTCGGGCTGGAGACCGGCCTTCCTGCTGACCGCGCCCGCCAGCTGATCGAGACGGAGACGGCAAATCTTGCCCTTGCAGACCACGTGCTGGTTCCAAGCCCGCATACGGCGCGTGTTCTCGTCGCCGATTTCGCCGTGGCCGAGGACCGCATCACCATCGCTCCGCCGGGATTCTCCAAACCGTCGAATACAGCCGTCACCAAGGCAAGCCCACCACTGATCCTGTCGGTCGGCCTGCTCGCGGCGCGCAAGGGCCACGACGTGCTGCTGCGTGCGCTTGCCCGCGTGACCGATCTGGAGTGGCGCGCCGACATCGTCGGCAAGACCCATGATCCGGCCGTCCACGCCGAACTCGCAGCGTTGATCGATGCGAACGATCTTGGAGACCGCGTGAGGTTGTGCGGCGAGCTCGATACGCCGGCGCTCGACAGCCTTTTCCGGCAGGCATCGCTTTTCGCGCTGGCGACGCGATACGAAGGCTACGGCATGGTGTTCAGCGAGGCCCTCGCATACGGACTGCCGATCGTGACCTGCCGCGCCGGAGCGGTGCCCGAGACGGTCCCGGATGGAACCGGCATTCTCGTCGAGGTCGACGACGACGAGGCGTTCGCGCATGCGCTGCGCCGCATGCTTGCCGACGAAGCGTTGCGCGACGCGATGGCCAGCCACGCAAGCGTGGCGGGTGGGGCCCTGCGGAGCTGGGCCGACACCGCGCGCTCCGTGGGCGTCGTGCTCGACCGCCTCGCCGCAGCCAGGGGTCGCTAAGATCGCGATGAATTCAGGTCGAATCGACCTGAATTCATAAACGCGATCGATTCCAAGGAGATAGAGCGGGATGCGGGCGGAAAACCGCTTCGCACTTTTCCTCATCCCGCTCTGGCGAGACTTACGCCGCCTTGTCCCCATCCTGCCTGACGACGCGGTTGCGCAATATGCCCAACCCCTCGATTTCCAGCTCGACCACGTCGCCGTCGTTCAGGAACTTGCCCAGTTCCAGCCCGCAGCCGCTGCCGACCGTTCCAGAACCGATGAACTCACCGGGGTGGAGCGTCTCGTCGCTGGATATGTGTGCCAGCACGGCCGGAAACTTGTGGTGCATTTCGCCGGAATTGCCACGCGACCACTCCTCGCCATTGACCCGCGCCACCATTGTCAGATCATGCGGATCGGCGATCTCGTCGGCGGTGACGAGCCAGGGGCCGAGGGCGTTGCCGGTGTCGAAATCCTTGCCCTTGGCCGGCCCGAGCTGGCCTGTCATCTCCCGCAACTGCGCGGTGCGTGCGGTATAGTCGTTGAAGATGCAGAAGCCGAACATGTGCTCGCGCGCGTTCTCGGGCCGGATGTCCTTGCCCTTGCGCGAGATGACCAGACCGAGCTCGAGTTCGTAGTCGAACCGGGTCTCGCCGCGCGGGACGGTGATGTCGGTTTCCGTGCCCACGACCGAAAAGCGATTCGCCTTGTAGTAGATCGGCTGCTCGTACCAGACGGCAGGCACTTCGATCTTGGCTGGGTCGCGGGGCACGCCCTCGAAGCCGAACAGGTGGCGGTTGGCGCGCGCCTGGCGCAGGTGCTTTTCGAAACACAGCGCGTCGCGCATCTGCCGGGGCTCCGGCAACGGGGCAAGCAGGCGCACATCGCTTGCCGCGTGCACGGTCTGGCGCTTCGACAGATGATCTCGCGCCAGGTCCAGCGCACCCTCGGCGCCGTCGATCAAGGCGAGCATGCTGGTGAAATGGGCACTTGCCGATGACGGGAATTCGCAGATGGCGCCATCGTCCAGCACTGCGCCGACGCGTTGCTGCTCTTCTTCCCCGACGGTGAACGTGACGAGCTTCACGTGGAGACCTCCTGCAATTCCGGATAGCGATGGGAAAGCCGGCTGCCTTGATAGTAGGTCGCCGGATAGGACGGCCGCGCGCGCAGGGCCTCGAACCATCGATCGACATCGGGAGCGTCGGCCCACATCGACGCGTGGCCGAGATCGGCCATGCGGTCGAACGACGGATAGACGCACAGGTCGGCCAGCGTCAGCCGCTCTCCGCACAGCCACGCATTGCCCGCAAGCCGCTTCTGCATGCGTTCGATGGTCTGGGACAGCGCCTTGAAGGAGGCATCGACCTCGTCATCGGAGAAGCCCGTCCGTCCCATCTTCTGGTAGAAATGGGTGCGCAGCGGGCGCGCCTTGGCGGCGGCGTCGAACGCGTCGTCGTCCAGATCGGCGAAATGCCGGACGAAGATCGTCGAGAATGACGGCACGCGGATCGCCGCCGTGGGCACTTCCTCGAAAAAACGCAGCCAGGCCCGCATGTCGGCGCGCGTCACGGGTGTCGCTGGAGACAGGGGCACCTGCGGGAAAACCTCTTCGAGATACTCCATGATGACGGAAGAATCGACGATCGGCTGCCCGTCATGCACCAAAGTCGGCACCACGCCGTTGGGGTTGAGCGCCAGATACTCCGGCGCAAGGTGCTCGTTCTTGCGAAAATCGAGCTGCGTGTCCCGGAACTCGAGCTGCTTTTCATGCAGGCACAGCCGCACCTTCTGGCTGCAGGTCGAGTATGCGTTGTTGAGAAGTTCGATCATGACCGTGCCCTAGTGCGAATGGCCGCAATTGCAAACGGGCGCTTCGTGCGGTGATTTTGCGCCCGCCCTGTAGCGCCCCATCAGTTTCATGAGTTCCGCGCGCTCCGGCACGATCGTGCCGCCCGACAGCTCGCGATAGATCTGCGCGACATTGACGACGACGCGCTCGCGGTCGATCCAGCTGTCATAGGCGTCGAAGGCGATGTCCCAGGCGGCATCCGCGTATGTCATGCCGGCTTCGTAGCGGGTCTTCGCCTCGTCGCGGGTGTGAACGAGGTAGTCGCGCATGGCGCGCACCGCGCGCTTGTCGCCCACCGGCCCATGGCCCGGCACAACGATGTCGACGTCCCAGCCGAGGATCGCCTCGCACGCGTCGATCCAGTTGCCGACCGGACCTGCCCACAGGATCGGATGCCCCTCGGCGAACAGCAGATCGCCGGTGAAGACGGTCCTGGCCGACGGGACATAGGCGACGATGTCGCCGCGCGTATGGGCGGGGCCGAACTCATGCAGTTCCACCGCCGTGCCGCCGACCGTCACGTCATGCCGCCCACTGAAGGTGATGTCGGGCGGGGTCAGCACGATGCCGGAGAAATCGAAATGGGCACCCATCACCTCATGCAGGAACTTGCCGGCTTCGCCCTGTTCGCGCCAGCGCTCCATATTGGCGCGAAATTCCTCGGGTGGGCGCTCGTACATCTCCTCCTTGCACGCGGTGGAGGCGATGATGCGCGCGCCTTCGACAAGCTGGTTGCCGAAAGTATGATCGCCGTTTGAATGGGTGTTGACGAGCGTATTGACGTGTCGCGCCGCAGGCGTGACGTCGCGAAACGCAGCAAGCATCTCGCGCGTCAGGTCGAGCGTGAACAACGTGTCGACCAGCAGGCTTGCATCGCCATCCGTGATCAGGCCGGAATTGCTCCAGCCCCATGAGCCGTCAGGCTGGATATAGGCGTAGAGCCCGTTGCCGAGGTCTTCGACCCCTTTTCGGAATTCACCTTGGGACATGCATGCTGCCTTTTCGACTTCACAGAAGGGCGGTGGCGAGTTGGGGTATCAGCAGGACGAGCCCGATCATCACCAGCATGGCGATGACGAAGGGTACTGCGCCGGCGAAGATGACGTTCAGCGGTATGTCGAGCTTTTCGAGATTGGCCTTGATGACGAAGCAGGCGATGCCGAGAGGCGGGGTCAGAAGGCCCACTTCCACGGCGATGATCGTCAGGATGCCGAACCAGATCAGATCGACCTGGAAGGCGGTCATCACCGGAAGGATCAGTGGCAGCACGATCAGCATGATGGACGATGAATCCAGGATCGTTCCGAGCGCGATCACCGCCATCAGATAGAGTGCCATCACCGCGAACAGGCCCAGCTCGTAGTGCTGGATCAGCGCGTTCATCTGGCTCGGCAGGCCGGACAGGGCCAGTAGTCGCGCATACATGTGCGCGGCGACGATCAGGAAGGTGATCGCGGCGGTGACACGCCCGGTCTCGATGAGCAGGTCCCAGAACTGGCGCAGTCCGAGCTTGCCGCGAAGGACGGTGATGATGAGCGCGGCAAGGGCACCGACCGCGCCTGCCTCCGTCGGCGTGAAGACGCCGCCATAGATGCCTCCCAGCACGATGAGGATGAGCAGGACCACGGGCAGCGACTTCATCGCCATGTCCCCCACCGAGAGATGCTCGGCGGAGGTCGCCAGGGTGCCCGCTGCCGGATCGGCAAACACGAAACCCGGCCTCAGCCTGGCGAGCAGGAGAATGGTGGCGATGAACAGCAGCGACAGGACGATGCCCGGCAGGATGCCGGCGGTGAACAGGTCGCCGATCGAAACCTCGGCGATGATGCCGTAGAGGATCAGCAGCAGGCTGGGCGGTATCAGCATGCCGAGGACCGACGAGCCGGCAACGACGCCGACCGAGAACCTGCGGCTGTATCCGGAGCGAAGCAGCTCGGGAACCGCGATCCGGGTGAAAACCGAGGCTGACGCGATGCTCGTGCCGTTGACCGCCGCAAACACGGCGTTGGCGAAGACGGTCGCGATGCCGAGGCCACCGGCCAGCCCGCGGAACAGTTGTCCCGCGACCGCGAACACGTCCCGGCCCAGGCCCGAGATCCCGACCAGCAGGCCCATCAGCACGAACAGCGGAATGACGCCGAAGGAATAGCGCGCGACGGCCTCGAGCGCGGCCAGCGACAGGAACGTGCCGGCGACGTCGATATTGCTGCGGATCAGGACGACCCCGAAGAACGAGACGGCGGCCAATGCGATTGCGACATGCAGACCCGACTGGATCAGCACCAGTATGACGACGATGGAAGCGAGGCCGATCTGGAGATTGCTCATGCGTCCTCGCTCCTGGATGACGGCGTGGCGATCGCCAGACGCAGGCTGTGCACGGTGGCAACGGCATATTCGACGGTGGCCAGCGCCGCCCCGACGAGGACGCCGGCGTAGAACGGCCACACAGGTGCGAGGAACACGCCGTAGACGCCGATGGTGTGGGTTGCCGAATAGGCACGCGCCACCTTCGGATAGACGTAGTAGACGATCAGCGCCAGCATCACCGCGCCAAGCAGGTTGAACGCCGTTTCAAGCCCGGCGGCGGCACGCGGCCGACGGGCGGTGAGCCTGCCGATCCACATGTCGGAACGGATCATGCGGCCGCTGAAGATGCAGTCCGGCAGTTGCAGGAAGATGATCGTGACGATGGACGCGGAGACGATCTCGGCCACCCCGGGTATGGGTTGGTTGAAAAGATACCGCATGCCGACATCGGCGTTGATCAGCACCATGATCGCCACGATCATCAGCGTGCCGACGACCGAGGAAATCTCGGTCGCCCAGCCAAGCGGGGCCGCGCGCAAGGATGGCGCACCCGACGCGGGCGAACCGCCCGCGCTGTTGTCCGTGTCCATGTCGAAACCTACTCGGCCAGCCAGTCGCGGGAAAACTTCACCCCTGCCTCATCCGACAGACGCAGATAGGCTTCGAGCGTCTCGGTGCCCGGGATGCCGCGATCGTCGAGCGACTTGGCCCACTCGGTCGCGATGTTCGGGATCGCGTTGGCGAAACCGGCGCGCACCTCGTCGGACACTTCCTTGATCTGCGCACCACCCGCGACCGCGGTCTCCAGGCTCTTGCCGGCATTGCTCATATATTTGTCGGCGGCGTAGTCCTGATACTCGACCGCGACTTCCTCGATGATCTGCTTCAAATCGTCGGGAAGCCCTTCCCACACGTCGAGATTGACGGTCAGGGCCGAGGACGACTGTGCGCCGTAATTGACCTTGGTGACATGCGGCGCCACCTCGAAGAACTTGTATGGCGCCAGCGCGGATTCGAACGTGACGGTGCCCTCGGTGAGCCCGGTCTGGATCGAATTGTAATAATCCGGCAGTGCGCCAGCGACCGGCACTGCGCCGGTTCCGCGCAGCCAGTTGGTCTGGAGGCCGGCGGTCGAGAGCTTGCGGCCATCAATGTCCTCGACCGTCTCGATCGGGAAGCTGGTCATCAGGTGATAGTTGTCGACGCCGACCGCCGCCAGCATGAGCTGGTTGTTGTCGCGCCACGCCTGCGCCATTTCCGGCACTTCCTCGTGGAGATCGCGCACGATGCGCATCATCGTCTTGAGGTCTGCGGTGCCGAAAGGCGTGACATAGGTGATCTGCTCCAGCGGCAGCTTGTCGGCTTCGAACAAATGCGGCACGTAGCCGAAATCCCCGACACCGCCTTCGACGGCTTCCAGCACGCCCTGCACGTCGGCCAGCGCGCCGGCATAGGCCTCGTTCCAGGTAATGGTGTGGTTGCCGCCGGCCTCTTCGAGCCGCCGATTGACCTCCGGAATGAAGAAGTCGCGGATCGCCGCGACACCGGCGGTGATCGGCGGATGGCCGGCGACGACGGTGAACGAGAAATCCTCGGCGGCCGCGCTATGCGGCCAGGTGGAAACCGCCGCGATGATGGCGGCTGTCGAAACGGCAGCGATGGTCCTCATGTATTCCTCCCAGGTTGTGGTCTGCTTGTCTCAGGTGGCGCCGCTCTCATTTTCCTCCACGAGAACGGTTGCGCGCACAGGCTGCGCGCGGGCAACGGGCTCGGCCGGCGGGCCCTCGAACATGTTGATCAGCACGCTCCGCAACTGCGCCGCCAGCGCATCGGCGCGCGCGGTGTCGCATTCGCCCTGCGACAGGCTGAGAAGCCGCTTCGAGCGGGGGGCGTCGGAGAGCGCGAAAATCACCGTGCCCGGCATGAAATAATAGCGCCAGAAGAGTTCGGACTTGTCGAAATCGGGCAGCGCGAGATGCATCGCATCGATGAACTCGCCGGCAAGCGGGTCGAACTGGTCCTTGATGATCTCCCGCGTCCAGGGCGTCGGATCGACACGGTGCAGCATGACCAGATGCACCAGCAGCATCGACGTCCAGGGCTCCTCGCTGCCCACGTAGGGCTTGAGGAAGATGTCGACGAGATCGGCGACGGAAGGTGTCTCGCCTTTGGCACCAGCTGCGGCGACGCACGCGGCGATCTCTTCGCGGCGGCGGGTATTCACACGGTCGGCCAGATCGCGAAACACGCCGTTGGCGAGCGCTTCCTTGCTGCCGAAATGGTAGTTAACGGCAGCCATGTTGACCTTGGCCGCCTTGGTGATTTCGCGCAGCGTGGTGTTGGTCACACCGTTCTTTGCGAACATCGACGCCGCAGCCTCAAGGATGCGGGCGCGGGTGCTTTCGGATTTGGCCAACGGCTGTTTCAATTCCATATTTGAAACATACGTTTGAAAGTTTACGAATGTCAACGCCGCTCGTGCAGTGTCGCGCTGCAACTGTCGATTATTATCAGGTGGTTTAGGCCCCGCTGCGCCGCTCAGCGCACCCTGTTGATCGCGTAGGCGGCTTCCGAAGCCAAGGGCGCGAAGCGTTCGGCAAATGCCGTTGGGGTCCACTCGCTCAGGGAGCCGGCGATGTGGATGGCGCCAAGCGGCCTGCCGCTCGGACCCAGCACGGCCACGCCCAGGGCCACCTCGCCGACGAGGACTTCCTCGACGGTCAGCGCATAGCCCACCTGTCGCGCCTCCAGCACCCGCTCCCAGACTTCGGCGGGATCGGTGATCGTCTTGTCCGTGAACGGCCTGCGGTCCGATCGCGCAATTATGTCGTCGACTTCGGCATCGGGAAGATGCGCCATGACCGCCCTGCCGCCCGATGTGCACAAGGTCGGCACCGAATGCCCGACAAGCGTTGCGAAGAACGTCTCGCGCTTGCTCTGCATACGCGCCGCATAGACCATGCGCAGGTCGTCGAAGAGACTCAGGTCGATACGCTCGCGCGCATTGCGCCGCAGATCGAGCAAGACCGGGGTCGCCCTCTCGATCAGCGGGTTGAGCCGCAGATAGTCATGCGTGTGGTCGAGCAAACGTATGCCGGGCACATAGCCCCGGCCAGCCTCGTCGCGCTCGATATATCCCAGTGTCTGCAGCGTATGCACGACACGCTGGGCCGCGCTGCGACCGACGCCGCTTGCCTCCGCGATTGCCGTCAGGCTGAGCGGGCTCTGGCTGCGGTGGAACGCCGACAGCACCTGCAGCGCGCGGGCCACCGACTGCACGAAAAGCTGGTCCTCGCGGATGTCGGGCTCCGGGTCGCGGATGCCGTTCTCGCCGCTGACGATATTGCGAAGCATTCCATCCCCGTTGCCTGTTGACGAAGCCATTGGCTCTCTCTACCGTTAAGCGACGATATAACTGTATCGTCTGTCGATACAAGGCGCAGCGACGCTGGGCCAATCGAAACGCGACGGTGGGTTGAATGATCAGGCGTGTTGCGATCGGCGGCTTCCTCCACGAGACGAACACGTTCGCGCCGACGCCGGCCCGCTACGACAATTTCGAACAGGGCGGCGGCTATCTTCCGCTCAGTCGCGGCGATGAAATCCTGGAGCGGTGCGGCGGCGTCAATCTCGGCATCAGCGGCTTCGTTGACTACGCCAGGCAGGCCGGTTGGGAACTCGTCCCGCTGCTGTGGACGGGCGCCATACCCTCGGCCCATGTCGAGAAGCAGGCCTATGAACGCATCGCCGACGAACTGGTGGAACGCCTGCGGGACGCGGGCCCGATCGACGGGCTGCTGCTCGACCTTCACGGTGCCATGGTGGCCGAGCACGTCGACGACGGCGAAGGCGAACTGCTCGCCAGGATGCGCGCGGTGACAGGCCCTCACCTGCCGATAGCGGCGAGCCTCGACCTGCACGGCAACGTGACACGACGGATGGTGGATCTGGCCGATGTGCTGGTGGCCTTCCGCACCTACCCGCATGTCGACATGGCGGAAACCGGCTTTCGCGCCGCCGAGCAGCTCGACCGCCTGATGACCCGTGGCAAGCCGTTTGCAAAAGCGTTCCGGCAATTGCCGTTCCTCATTCCGATCCCGTGGCAATGCACGATGCTCGAACCTGCCGGATCGCTCTACGAGGACGTTCGAGCCGCCGAGACGGGCGCGGTGTCCAGCGCATCGGTCCTCACCGGATTCCCCGCCGCGGATTTCGAGGATTGCCTGCCGAGCGTGCTCGCCTATGCCGAGACGCCGGAAGCGGCCGACGCGGCGGCCAATCGCCTGGAAAAAGCATTCCTCGACCGCGAACCGCTCTTTGCCGGCACATCCTATTCTCCCGTGGAAGCTGTGCGCGAGGCTGCGCGCCTTGCTGTGACCGCGACGCGTCCCGTCGTGATCGCCGACACCCAGGACAATCCGGGAGCCGGCGGCGACTCCAACACCACCGGCATGCTGAGGGCACTGATCGCGGAAGACGCCCAGCGCGCTGCGGTCGGATTGATCGTCGATCCTGAGGCCGCCAGCGCTGCCCATCGGGCCGGGGAAGGCGCGGAGATCACGATTGAGCTTGGAGGCCAATCGGGCATCCCCGGGGATTCACCGCTGCATGGCACGTTTCGCGTCGAGCGCGTTTCGGACGGCCGGTTTGCGGCCACCGGCCCCTACTACGGCGGCGCCCAGATGAATCTCGGGCCGTCAGCCTGCCTGTCGGTCGGCGGCGTCAGGATCGTGGTGTCCACCTACAAGGCGCAACTGGCGGACCGCGAGATGTATCGCTTCGTGGGCATCGACCCAGAAGACCAATGCATCCTCGTCAACAAGAGTTCGGTGCATTTCCGCGCCGACTTCCAACCGATCGCCGCTGCGATCCTGGTGGCGACCGCGCCGGGGCCGATGGCGCTCGACCCGGCCGACCTGCCGTTCACCCGGCTTCGGCCAGGCACGCGGCTATCGCCGCGCGGCCGGACATTCCAACACGAGGAGGCCGCCCGCCGCGCGGTATGAAAGCGGCTGACCAAACTGAACCGGCGCCAAGACCGGAACAAGACACAGGCCAAACCAAACGAAGAGGGAAACCAATGACACTGATGTCACACCATTTTTCCGGATCGATCCTGTCCAGGGGCCGCTCCGTCATGGCGGCGGCGCTGCTGGCGGCGTCGACCGCCATCGTCCCGGCGGGCACCGCGCTCGCTCAGGACAGCGAAACGATCACCGCCGTCATGCATTCGGGCTTGCGCGTGCTCGACCCGATCATCACCACCGCCCATATCACCCGCAACCATGGCTACATGATCTATGACGTCCTCGTCGCGCAGGACAAGGACTTCGCGCCACAGCCGCAGATGGCCGACTTCGCCGTCTCTGATGATGGCCTGACCTACACCTTCACGCTGCGCGACGGACTGATGTTCCACAATGGGGAGCCGGTGACGGCCGCCGACGCGGTTGCCTCGCTCGAGCGCTGGGGCAAGCGCGACTCGGGCGGCCAGCTCATCTTCGACATCACCGCAAGCCTCGAGGCCACCGACGACAAGACCGTCACCTGGACGCTTTCCGAACCGTTCGGCCCGCTGCTCGACATCGTCAGCAAGCAGTCTGCCGTCCCGCCCTTCATCATGCCGGCAAGCGTCGCCGCCACCTCGGCCGATGAGGCGATCACCGACTACACGGGGTCCGGACCGTTCGTGTTCGTCGAGGAGGAATTCGAGCCGGGCGTCTCGGTGACTTACGCGAAGTTCGAGGACTACGTCCCTCGCGAGGAACCCGCCGACTGGATGGCCGGCGGCAAGGTCGTCAACGTCGACCAGGTGAAGTGGATCGCCATGCCGGACGCGCAGACGGCAATCAACGCGCTGGTGTCAGGCGAGATCGACTATCTGGAGCAGACGCCGATCGATCTGCTGCCGATCCTCGAAGCGAGCCCCGACGTCGCCGTGGAAGTGCGCGATCCGCTCGGCTACCAGACGATGGGCCGGATGAACTTCAAGCACCCGCCCTTCGACGACGAGAAGATCCGGCAGGCTGCGCTGATGGCGATGAGCCAGGAACCGATCCTGGCTACCCTCATCGGCAATCCGGAATACTACCAGATGTGCGGCGCCATCTTCGGCTGCGGAACGCCGCTCGCTTCGGAGACCGGCACCGAAACCCTGACCGGCGCGGGCGACGCGGCGGGCGCAAAGGCGCTTCTGGAGGAGGCCGGCTATGACGGCACGCCAGTCGTGCTGATGCAACCCACGGACGTGGTCACGCTGACCGCGCAACCGGTCGTCGCGGCCCAGCAACTGCGTGAAGCGGGCTTCAACGTCGACATGCAGGCGATGGACTGGCAGACCCTGGTCACGCGCCGTGCCAGCCAGTCGGCACCGGCCGATGGCGGCTGGAACATCTTCTTCACCAACTGGATGGTGCCGGAGATTTCCTCGCCGCTGATCAACCCGATGGTGAACGGGCGTGGTGACGACGCGTGGTTCGGCTGGCCGGAAGATCCGGCGCTCGAAGAGCTGCGCGCCGAGTTCATCGCCGCAACCAGCGTCGATCAGCAAAAGGAAATCGCCGAGCGCATCCAGGCGCATGTCATCGATACGGTCAACTACGTGCCGCTGGGCCAATACCTGCCGGTCCAGTCACGCCGTACCAACATCGTCGACATGATCCCGGCACCGGTTCCGGTGTTCTGGGAAGTCGACAAGACGGAATAGTCCTTCCTGTCCGTCCCGTCCCCCGCCAGCCGGTGGGGGACGCCTTTCGCCCGCGCTCCAGAAGGGTCATTCGCCGATGTTTGGCTACATCATCCGGCGCATCCTCGCCGTCATTCCGGTGATGGCGATCGTCGCGATCTTCGTTTTCCTGCTCTTGCGCCTGACGCCTGGCGACCCCGCCGCCATCATCGCCGGCGATTCCGCCACGCCGGCCCAGCTCGAGCGCATTCGTGAATCGCTGGGTCTTTCGGAACCCCTGCACGTCCAGCTCGTCACATGGATCGGCCAGCTATTCCGCGGCGATCTTGGCACCTCGATCATCTCCAACCAGCCGGTGACCAGGCTGATCGGCCAGCGCATTTGGCCGACGCTGCAGATCGGCACGCTGACCATCATCCTGTCCGTGCTCATCGCCGTGCCGCTCGGCGTGCTGGCGGCATGGCGTCATCGCACATGGGTCGACTACGCGGTGATGACCTTCTCGGTGCTGGGCTTTTCGATCCCCGTCTTCGTGATCGGCTACATCTTCATCAAGATTTTCGCCATCGACCTGCGCTGGCTCCCTGTCCAGGGCTATAGCGCGCCGAGCGAAAATCCGCAGGCATTCTTCACCCGCGCCATCCTGCCCTGCCTGACGCTGGCAACGATCTACGTCGCACTGATCGCACGGATGACCCGCGCGAGCATGCTCGAGGTGCTGGGCGAAGACTATGTGCGCACCGCACGCGCCAAGGGTGTGAGGGAGCACATCGTGCTGTTCCGCCACGCCCTGCGCAACGCCGCCGTTCCGATCATGACCATCATCGGCACCGGCTTCGCTTTGCTGATCTCCGGCGTAGTGGTGACCGAAAGCGTCTTCAACATTCCCGGCATCGGACGGTTGACCGTCGACGCGATTCTCGCGCGCGACTATCCGGTCATCCAGGCGATGATCCTGCTGACGAGCGCGATCTACGTCTTCGTCAATCTTCTCATCGACATCTCCTACACCTTCTTCGATCCGAGGATTCGCTACTGATGGCCGCCCATCCGCAACCGACGTCCGCCATGCAGGTCGTGCTCGGCGCGATCCAGCTTCCCGCGACGTTCCGCGTCGGGTTCGGGCCGATCCTCGCCGCGATCGTGCTGGTGCTGATCGTGCTGGCCACGGCAACCGCATATCTCTACGTGCCGCACGATCCCATGGACATGAACGCCCTCGAGCGCCTGAAAGGGCCGAGCGAGACGTTCTGGCTCGGCACCGATCCCTACGGCCGCGACCTGTTCTCGCGCGTGATGATCGGCGGCCAGGTGTCGTTGCTGATCGGCATCGGCGCGGCGATCGTCTCCGTCTTCATCGGGTTGATGATCGGACTGGTCTCCGGGTTCTTCCGCACGGCCGACGCCATCATCATGCGCATCATGGATGCGCTGATGGCGATCCCCTCCATCCTGCTCGCCATCGCGCTCGTCGCGCTCAATGGACCGAGCATCTGGTCGGTGATCTTCGCCATCACCATCCCGGAAATCCCCCGTGTCGTGCGCCTCGTGCGGTCAGTGGTCCTGTCGGCGCGCGAAGAGCCCTATGTCGAGGCGGCGATCGCGCTCGGCTCCTCGATGTCGAAGATCCTGTGGCAGCACCTGATGCCCAACACGCTGGCGCCGATCATCGTCCAGGGCACCTATATCTGCGCCTCGGCGATCCTGACGGAAGCGATCCTGTCGTTCCTCGGCGCCGGCGTCTCGACCGAAATCCCCACCTGGGGCAACATCATGGCCGAGGGGCGCATGTTCTTCCAGATCAAGCCGGAACTGATCTTCTGGCCCGGCCTGATGCTGTCATTGTGCATCCTGTCGATCAACCTGCTCGGCGACACCGCGCGCGACCTGCTCGACCCGCGCCTCAAGAAGCGGGAGGCCTGAGCGATGCTGTTCCGCAATCGCGATTTCTCGGACCGTCCCACCGCGCTGCGGATCACGGGGTTGTCGGTCGCCACCGCCGGCAGCCGGACCAATACCGCGATCCTGTCTTCCATCGACGTCACGATCCGCGACGGCGAGACCGTCTGTCTCGTTGGCGAATCCGGTTCCGGCAAGTCGGTCACCTCGCTCGCCGTCATGGGACTGCTGCCAAAGGGCTCGCTGGAGGTGACCGGCGGGCGCATCGAACTCGAGGGACAAGACCTCCTCGCCCTTGATGCAGGCGCCATGCGCGAGATGCGCGCGCGCCGCATCTCGATGATCTTCCAGGAGCCGATGACGGCGCTCAACCCGGTGATGACCGTCGGCGCACAGATCGAGGAGGTGCTGGACAGCCACACACGCCTGCCGGCCCGCGACAAGAAGCAGCGCGTCATCGACATCATGGAGCAGGTGCATCTTCCAGACGTCGAACGCATCTACGGCTCCTACCCGCACCAGCTTTCAGGCGGCCAGCGCCAGCGCATCATGATCGCCATGGCCCTGATCCTCGAGCCGAAACTGCTGATCGCCGACGAGCCAACGACCGCGCTCGACGTCACGACGCAGAACCAGGTGCTCAAGCTGATCTCCGAACTGCAGGAGCGGCATGGCACCGCGGTGCTCTTCATCACCCACGACATGGGCGTCGTCGCCGAGATCGCCGACACGGTGTATGTGATGCGCCACGGAGAGATCGTCGAGCATGCGCCGGTCGAGACATTGCTGCGCGCGCCCGTCGAGACCTACACGCGCGAGCTGCTCACCGCCGTGCCAAGCCTGATCCCGCGCGCGGCCAGGGAGAACCGTGAAGACGCACCGGCGCTCGAGGTCAAGAACCTGACCAAGATCTACGACACGCGCGGCATGTTCAGGAAAGGCAGGCAGACGCGTGCGGCCGAAAAGGTCAATTTCGCCATCCGCCGTGGCCGTACCCTCGGGATCGTCGGCGAAAGCGGCTCCGGCAAGTCGACGGTGGCACGGTGCATCATGCGCCTCATCGACCCGACCGATGGCGAAATCCGCGTCGGCGACGCCGACATCGCCAAGCTCGGACGTGCGGCGCTTCAGCCGCATCGCAAGCAGATCCAGATCGTCTTCCAGGATCCGTTCCGCTCGCTCAACCCGCGATGGACGATCGGCGACAGCCTGATCGAGGGATTGCTCAACTTCGGCCAGTCGCGCCAGGAAGCGATGAAACAGGCGGCGGAACTCATCGAACTCGTCGGCCTGCCCCGCGATGCGCTGAAGCGCTACCCGCATCAGTTTTCCGGCGGCCAGCGCCAGCGCATCGCGATCGCACGCGCCATCGCCATGCGCCCGGACATCCTCGTCGCCGACGAGGCGGTCTCTGCCCTCGACGTCTCCGTGCAGGCGCAGGTGCTCAAACTGCTCGACGACCTCCAGGAAAGGCTCGGCATCGCCATTCTCTTCATCACCCACGACCTGCGCGTCGCAGCGCAGATATGCGACGAGGTCGTCGTGATGCAGCACGGGCACATCGTCGAGCACGACACGGCGCATAACGTGCTTTCGCGCCCGAGCCACGAATACACGCGCGCGCTCATCGACGCAGCACCCGGCAGAAGCTGGGATTTTGCCAATTTCAGGGAACTCGCGACGAATTGAGCGTTGCCAATAGCAAGGAGACCGATCATGCCCACTTTGCCCCGGATCGAGGATTACGCCGACGAGCTGACCGCCATCAGGCGCGACCTGCACGAAAACCCGGAGATCGGCTTCGAGGAAACCCGCACGGCAGGCATCGTGGCGGAGAAGCTGCGCTCGTGGGGCATCGAAGTGCATACGGGCGTCGGCAAGACCGGCGTCGTCGGGGTGCTTGAAGGCAAGGGCGGTGGCGGACGCGCCGTCGGGCTGCGCGCCGACATGGACGCACTGCCGATGGACGAGGAAACCAACCTGCCATGGCGCTCGAAAGCGTCGGGCAAATTCCACGGCTGCGGCCATGACGGGCATACGACGATGCTGCTTGGCGCGGCGCGCTATCTTGCGGAGACGCGGGACTTCTCCGGCAAGGCGGTGTTCATCTTCCAGCCGGCCGAAGAAGGTCTCGGCGGCGCCCGCGCGATGATCGCCGACGGTCTTTTCGACCGCTTTCCCTGCGATGAAATCTACGGCATGCACAACAACCCGCTCGCGGCGCCCAACAAGGTCGGCGTGAAGCCCGGTCCGGCGATGGCCGGATCGACCTTCTTCGACATCCATGTCAAGGGTGTCGGCAGCCACGGCGCCATGCCGCATCATTCGAAAGACCCGATCGTCGCCATCACGTCGCTCGTCCAGACGCTGCAGTCCATCGTCAGCCGCAATGTTCCGGCGGTGAAGCCGGCGGTGCTTTCCGTCACCCAGATACACTCCGGCTCGGCCTACAATGTGGTTCCCGACAAGGCGGTCATCTGCGGAACGATCCGTTATTTCGACGATGACGTCCGCGATCTGATCCACAAGCGCATCGGCGAGATGTGCGAGGGATATTCCAAGCTGTTCGGCATCGAGGTAACGGCGGATCTGCGGCCGATCTTCACGGTGCTCATGAATGATGCCGACCTGAGCGAGGCTTATCTGGACGCGGCGACGGATATCGTGGGCAGCGACAACATCACCCAGGACAACGAACTGGTCATGGGCAGCGAGGACTTTGCCGACATGCTCAAGGCGGTTCCCGGCGCCTATTGCACCATCGGTCATGGCGGCGACGTACCCGTCCACAATCCGGGTTTCGTCCTCGACGACGCAATCCTGCCGGTGGGCGCCAGCGTCATGGCACGCATTGTTGAAAAGCGCCTGCCGCTGAGCTGATCCCTCTCCTTTCGGGTCCGGACCTCGACGCATCGGCGGGGTCCACCTGCCCGCGCGCCGTCTTTAGCCGATGCCGAAAGACGCATACATGAACCTCAATGCCCTTCCCTTCGACAGCGACGCCATGGTCAGCGGGCTCAAGCCGTGGATCGAGTGCGAAAGCCCGACCTTCGATGCAGCGGCCGTGGACCGGATGATGGACCTTGCCAGCTATGACCTGGCAGCCGCCGGCGCCGAGATAGAGCGTATTCCCGGCCGCATGGGCTTCGGCGGCTCGGTGCGGGCACGCTTCCCGCACAAGGATTCCGGCAAGCCCGGCATCCTGATTTCCGGCCATCTCGACACCGTCCACCCGATCGGCACGCTGGCGAAGCTGCCGTTCCGCCGCGAGGGCAACAAGTGCTACGGCCCCGGCATCCAGGACATGAAGGGCGGCAACTACGCAGCCGTGGAGGCAATTCGCCAACTCGCGCTTGCCGGGATCGAGACGCCGCTGCCGGTCACCGTGCTGTTCACTCCGGATGAGGAGGTCGGCACCCCCTCGACCCGGGAGCTGATCGAAATGGAGGCGCGAAAGAACAGATACGTGCTCGTCCCTGAGCCCGCCCGTCCGGATGGGGGCGCGGTGACCGGGCGCTACGCGATCGCCCGTTTCAACCTCAAGACCGAGGGCCGCCCAAGCCATGCCGGCTGGGCGCTCAAGGATGGGCGCTCCGCGATCGCGATGATGGCCCGCAAGCTGCTCGAGGTCGAAGCCATGACGAGCGACGACTGCACGTTCTCGGTCGGCGTGATCCATGCCGGCCAATGGGTCAACTGCGTCTCTTCGGTCTGCGACGCCGAAGCCCTGTCGATGGCCAAGCGCCAGGACGATCTCGATCGCGGGGTCGAGGCGATGCTTGCATTGGCTACCGAGGAAAACGACGTCACGTTCGAGGTGACGCGCGGTGTCACCCGGCCGGTCTGGGAGCCGGACGAGGGCACGCTGGCGCTCTACGAGATCGGCCGGCAGGTTGCCGCGGAGATCGGATTCGACATGACACACGGCAGTGCCGGGGGGGGCTCGGACGGCAATTTCACCGGCGCGCTCGGCATTCCGACGCTCGATTCCATCGGCGTGCGGGGGGCCGGCCTTCACACGCTCGGCGAACATATCGAAGTCGACAGCCTGCCAGAGCGCGCGCGGCTGATGGCCGGTCTGCTGGCGCGCCTGAAGTAACATGAAAAAGGGTCCGCGCGGTTGCGGACCCTTTTTCAAGCCATTCGTGGCGGATTGGGCATTCAGCCGAGAAGCGCATCCTCCGGCAGGCCGAGCGCGGAAGCGATGCGGCGGAGCCGCGTCGGTTCGGCATCCTCGCCCGCCTCGATGGCGCCGATCTCGTCGGTCGCCAGACCGCAGGTCAATGCGAGCTCTTCGATACTGTAGCCGAAGGATTCCCGCAGCGCCCTGACGATGTTTGTACCGGCTGCGACCGCAGCAGCGATCGATTCCGGAAGCGTCTGATCGTTTCTCAAGTGTGACATTGCAACCTCCATGGAAGCATGTGGAAATTCGGAATTGGGGGTCGGCAGGCGAGGATCAGCTCGCCCTGGCCAAAGTGCCGGCTTCGGCGGACCGGATGCCGGCCGCCTCGGCGATGAACTCGAACGAGCGCAGGCGGGCGGAATGCTCGTAGACGTCCGAAACCACGATCAACTCGTCGGCCCGGGTTTCGTCCGCCAGTTGCCTGATGCCTGCGCGAACGGTCTCCGGCGAGCCGACTATGGAGCGCGCCAGCATCCGCATGACCTGCGCCTTCTCGGTCGGCGACCAGTAGCTCTCGATGTCGTCGATCGGAGGGCCGCTGAGCCCGCGCGCCCCGCGGAAGATGTTGGCGAAGGACATCTGCTGGGTCGTGGCGAGCCGCCGCGCCTGTTCATCGGTTTCGGCCGCGATGATGTTGACGCCCACCATCGCATAGGGGCGATCGAGCTGCTCGGATGGCTTGAAGCGGCTTCGATAGAGTTCCAGCGCCTGGAGAAGCAGGTCGGGTGCGAAATGCGACGCGAATGCATAGGGCAGGCCGAGTTCGGCTGCGAGAAGTGCACCGAAATTGCTGGAGCCGAGGATCCACAGCGGCACGTCGGTGCCTGCGGCCGGCACCGCCTGGATGCGTTGCGCGGGACCGGCAGGCGCCAGAAACGCCTGCAGTTCGAGGACGTCCTGGGGAAAGTTCTCGGCATTCTCCGGCGCGCGTCGCAGCGCCCTCAAGGTCAGTTGGTCGGTGCCGGGCGCTCGCCCGAGACCAAGATCGATCCGGTCGGGAAACAGCCGTGCCAGCGTGCCGAACTGCTCGGCGATGATGTAGGGTGCGTGGTTGGGCAGCATGATGCCGCCGGCGCCGACGCGGATGGATTTGGTCCCGGCGGCGATATGCGCCAGCACGACCGAAGTGGCGGCGCTGGCGATGCCGGGCATGTTGTGATGCTCGGCCACCCAGATACGCTGGTAGCCCCAGCCCTCGGCATGCGCGGCGAGGTCGCGCGCATTGTCGAGGGCGCCGCGTGCGTCGGTATCCTCCGTGACCCGAACAAGTTCGAGGATGGACAGTGGCGTCATGGATCGCTCCTGGAATGTCCGATGTCGGGCGGCCCGCACTCCAGCAGGGCGCCGATCTCGTTGGCGGGAAAACGGAGGCGACCTCCATTTCTCTTGACCCTATATGGAGGCTGCCTCCATATTGTGTCAAGGAGACAGCAACACGGACACCAAAATAGGAACCCAGCATGACAACCGAAAGTCCGGTCGAAGAGCCTGCGGGCTTGCGGGCTGATGCCCGGCGCAATCGCGACCGCGTCCTCAAGGCAGCCATGCAGCACTTCGAGCTTCACGGCATTTCCGCCTCGCTCGAGGAGATCGCGCGGCAGGCCGGCGTCGGCGCAGGCACGCTCTATCGCCATTTCCCCTCGCGTGAAGCATTGCTCGCCGCCGCACTGAGCGATCGCAAGAGCGCGCTTCTGGCCGTGTCACGGCAGGCGCGCGAGATCGAAGACGCCGACACCGCGCTGGAACGCTGGCTGGAGGCCTTGCAGGACTATCTGCGCAGTTTCAATGGTTTGCCCGCGCCCGTTCTCGCGGCGCTCAAACAGGAGGCATCACCGCTCTCGCTGTCATGCGAAACGCTGGTTTCGATTACCGGAGAATTCCTCGAACGGTCGCAGACGCACGGGTCCGCCCGTGCGTCGATCACCGCGAACGATCTCTTCATGTGCGCGATCGGCATGGCCTGGGTGCTCAACCGCGCGGAAGCCTGCGGCACGAGCACCAAGGCGCTGAACTCGATCTTCGCCAGTGGCTATCTCGAAAAGACAGGCAAGACCGCCCATGATGGATGACGTGCCCGCACGAACGATGACGCTTACCGCCGAACATGTGGCGCTAACGATGCGGCCCGAGCCGGATTTGGGTCCCCACCCCCACTGGACATTGATGTCGGATGAGGAACTCGACGACCTCGCCCGCAGATATGACGCGGAATGCGGTGACGGGCCGTGCTGGGTCTTTGCCTACGGATCGTTGATCTGGAAGCCGGATTTCGACGCCATCGACCACAAGCGAGCATCGGCCTATGGCTGGCACCGCTCCTTTTGCATGAAGCTCGACCGCTGGCGCGGAACGCCCGAGCAACCTGGCCTGATGATGGCGCTGGAACGGGGCGGCCGCTGCGACGGCGTGATCTATCGCCTTCCGGACGAGGACCGGGTCCAGCAGATCAGACGCGTGCTGTTTCGCGAGATCCGGTTTCGAGAAATCGCGCATATGGTGCGCTGGATTCCCGTGCATACGGAAACCGGCAAGGAACGCGTGCTGGTGTTCTGGGCCGGCCCGACAGGCGACAACATCGCGAACCGATTGCCGCTCGACGAGGTGGCCTGGATACTTGCGCGCGCCTGCGGCCATGCCGGCTCATGCGCCGAATATCTCTTCAACACCGTCGCGCATCTGGAGGCCTTCGGCATCCATGACCGCAACCTCTGGCGATTGCAGGAACTGGTGGCCAGGGAGATCGACGCACTTCACGCGGATTGAATCCGGTGTTGCTCACTCGCCCATGACCAGCCCCTCGCGCCGCTTGTCAGCGGCGCCGACGAGGCCGTCGTCCGTGACGGCGATCACGTGCAGGCCGGAATTGAGATTGACGATGGCGACCTCATGCCCGAGCGCTTCGAGCGCCTCGGCCAGGTCTTCGGCGCCTTCGCCTTCCTCGATGCTGGTACGGCCATTGAGGTTGGTGACGTGCGGCAGGTCTATCGCCTCCTGCGGATCCATCTTCCAGTCGAGGATCGATATCAGCGACAGCGCCGTATAGTGGATGATCGCCGCACCGCCGGGGCTGCCCGTCAGCAGGACCGGTTCGCCGTCCTTGAACACGATGGTCGGCGACATCGACGAACGCGGTCGCTTTCCCGGCTCGACCCGGTTGGCGACCGGCGCACCATCCAGTTCAGGCACGAATGAGAAGTCGGTCAATTCATTGTTGAGAAGAAATCCGCCCGTCATCACGCGGCTGCCGAAACCGCTCTCGATGGTGGTCGTGGCCGAAATCATGTCGCCGGCGCCGTCGACAATGACGAAATGCGACGTTCCCTTCCGCGGGCGCTCGCTGTCCGGCGCAAGGTCCCCGCGGTCGGGGCCGGGAGGGGTGCCTGGAGCCGCCGTCCCCATCGACGTGTCGGGATCGATCAACGTGGCGCGTTCCATGAGGTAGGCCGGGTCGAGGAGGCCTTCCGGCACGTCGACGAAATCGCTGTCGGCCATGTAGAGCGCCCGGTCGGCGAAGGCCAGCCGCGACGCTTCGGCAAACAGGTGCCGGAAGGCCGGCCCGTCTTCCATCGAACCGAGATCGAACTGCTCGAGGATGCCCAGTATCTGTCCGACGGTGAGCGCGCCGGAACTCGGCGGCCCCATGCCGCATACGTCATGGTCACGATAGGTCATGCAGACGGGCGTGCGCTTGACGACCTTGTAGGCGGCGAAATCCTCCATCGAGAGAATGCCGGGATTGATGTTGGTCTTCAGCGCCGCGACGATCCGCTCGGCGATCTCGCCGGTGTAGAATGGTGCAGCGCCGTGTTGGGCGAAGAGCCGCAGCGTCTGCGCGTAGGCGGGGTTCTTCAAGGTCGAGCCTTCGGCAATCGGCTCTCCGCCAGGCAGGAAATACTCGGCCGTTGTGACGAACGTGTCGAGGCCCTGCGCCGCCGCCACCGACTCCGCCATCCTTTGCGTAACGGTGAAGCCGCGCTCGGCGGTCTCGATGGCCGGCTGCATCAGGCTGGTCCATGGACGGCTGCCGTGGTCGCGGTGCAGGGTTTCCAGCAGCATCGGCGTACCCGGCACGCCGGCCGAGCGTCCACCGACGACGGCATCGCGAAAGGCCAGCGGCTCGCCGTTCTCGTCGAGCCAGTAGGCGTCATCCGCTTCCAGCGGCGCGGTCTCGCGCGCGTCATAGGTTGTCAGTTCACCCGCTTCGGCATCCCAGTAGAGCAGGAAGGCGCCCCCACCCAGGCCCGAGCTTTGCGGCTCGACGAGGCCGAGCATCGTCTGGACCACCACGGCGGCGTCGGCGGCCGTTCCTCCGGCCGCAAGCACGGCATGCCCCGCTTCCGTTGCAAGCGGATGAGCCGTCGCGATCATGAATTTCTGCGCCCGTACCGACTCGCGTTCGGCGACAGCCACCGTCGCCTCGGGCTGCGGCCTGTCCTGCGCCGACACGGAAGCAGCGGCAAGCAAGGGGACGCCAAATGCGAGGCGAAGACATACTCTGCGAACCGAACGCATCACTGAACTCCTGTCTGTAACCAGCGGCGGTGACGCAAGCGACCGCTTGGCGATCTTTCGCGGAGTCGGTCAGGATGTAAAGATGTGCGGTGCCCGGGCGATGCCTTCGGCGGCATCGCCCGAGCGATCCCAGGTCAGGTCAGAGACCGCCCTTGATCTCCGACACTTCCTCGGCGCTGATCTCGCCGACGGTCGTCACCTCGCCTTCCTGGATGCGCCACAGGCGGAACGGCCCGGTGATGTCCCCGTATTCGTCGAAGGATACGGGACCGATGACGCCTTCATACTTGATCGGCTTGCCTTCCTCGATCAGGGCGAGTGCCTTTTCGAACTGTTCCTGGCCGGCATAGATCGGTTCGCCCGCCGGATCGAGAACCTCACGGATCGCGTCCCGGATTGCCTCGGACTCGGCAGATCCGGCCTTGGCGATCGCCAGGCCGACAATGGCGCCGGCATCGTACGAACGGTCGGCAGCCGGCGCGCTGGGCTCGATCCCGCCGGAAATCTCGCCATAGTTGGCATAGAAATACTCGGTCGATTCCGTTTCGACTGTGCCTGACGACGTGCCGTAGGCGTCGTTGAGATACTGCGCTCCGACCGCCTCGATGAACTCCGAGGAGTTCATGCCGTCATTGAGCAGGAACTTGGCGGGACCGCCCTGCGAAATCCAGGCGCGCGCGATCGTCGATCCATCGGTCGGATAGGAGACCAGATAAAGCGCCTCCGGCTCGCCTTCCATGCCTGCCGTCACTTCGGCGGAATAGCTGGGCTGGCGTTCGTTATAGGCCGTTTCCGACGTGATCTCGCCGCCCAGCGCTTCGAAGGAAGTCCTGAACTCGTTGACCATGTTGACGCCGAAATCATTGTTGACGTGGATGATCGCGAGCTTCTTGAGGCCCTGGTCGATGGCATATTTGGCCGCTGCCGTACCCTGCAGGGCGTCCGACGTGATGGTGCGGAAGAAATACCCGTTCGTCTTGCCGTCGCGCGCCATCGCGGTCAGCGTCGGCGATGACGAAGCGGGCGAGACCTGAACGACGCCGGCGGATGCCGTCACCGAGGTCAGGATCGGGATCGACACCGAGGAGATGATTCCGCCGATGATGACCGGCACGTTCTCGACATTGACGAGCTGCGTTGCCTGGTCGACCGCGACGTTGCCCTGGCTTTGCGAGTCGCGGACGTCCATTGTCAGGTCGCAGCCTGCCGCGCCGCCAGCCTCGTTGATGTCGCGAAACGCCATCTCGACGGATTTCGCACCCGCCTGGCCGTATTGACCGGCAGGACCGGTGAGTTCCATCACGACACCGATCTTGATTTCACAATCCGCGTCCTGCGCCAGTGCCGGCGAGGCCATCGTGCCTGCCAGAAGCGCCAGTGTCGTCAGCTTCAAAACGTTCCTCATTTGACTTTCCCCATTTCGCGTTGCCGGCGCTGATCGAAGGGCGGCCGGTTGCCCGTTTCCCGCGGTGCCGCTTCAGGCGGGTTCCGCATTGAGATTGTATTTCATGATCGCGCCGTGCCTGCCGGCGCGGTCGCGTTCGAGTTCATAGACCTCGCCGTCGAGCGAGCGTCGAAGGGCGAGGACCGGCGCGAGTATCTCGCGGTCCGCCTCGTCGAGCCGTAGCGCGCCGACGGCCAGATTCGCATCGAGATGGGCCCGGTTGCGCGCGCCCACGATGACGCCGGCGACATGGTCGAAGCCGAGCACCGCCCTGCTTGCCACGGTTGCGATATCGCTGTCGTGGCGGTCCGCCACCTTGCGCAGCGCGGCCAGCAGCGACTGGAACCAGGCCCATCCGCCGGCATCGTCGATGATCAGCTTGTATTTCGTCAGCGACCGGTTCTCCAGCGGATCGGCAGGCTCGGACTGTCCCAGCCACCGGTCCGACAGGAAGCCGCCGGCCACGGTTCCGTAGCACAGGAGCTTGAACCCCAGCCTTGCCGCAGCCTCGCTCATGCGCCGTGCGGGACGATCGTCGAGCAGCGAGTACTGCACCTGAACGCTCGTCACCGGGATGCCGGCGCTAGCGATCGCCTCGATATGGGCGGCGTCGAAATTCGTGCCGCTGATGCGCTCGATCTTGCCGGCGCGACGCAGTTCGTCAAGCCAGCCGGCCGTCTCCAGGAAGCCGGGCTGGGCATAATCCCACCAGTGGAACTGGACGAGATCGAGCCGCTCGATCCTGAGGCGCGTGAGCGACGTGTCGATGACCTTCTCGACATACGCCTTCGAAATCGTCGGAAGGACTTCCAGGTCGGGCACGAACTTGGTGTGGACGCGGATGCCTGCCAGCGCGTCGGCGCCGTGGCGGGCGCCGTAGGCGGCACGGAATGCGCCGATGAGTTCTTCCACGCCGGTGTAGATGTCCGCACAGTCGAAGGTGGTGATGCCGGCCTCGGCCGTCGCCATGAGGTCGTCGACCGCCGCGTGTCGATCCACGGCGCCGTGGCCGCCGGCAAGCTGCCAGCCGCCGCGAATGACGCGCGAAATCTCGTAGCCGGGGGCGAGCAGTGTCCGTTCCATGTCAGTCCTTGTCGTTGCCGGGCAGCGGAACCGCAGTCGTCTGCGCATGGCTGAAGCGCCGCTTGCCGAGCCGGGTGATCTTGAGCCGCGACGGGCAGTTCGGATCTGGACAGGCGACCTCCGCGTCGGAGGTCATCCAGTCGTTCGCGTGGGTGACGCGCTGCTTTGCCGGGAGAAGCGGCAGCAGCGCGGCGAGCGAATAGATCGAGAAGCCCTGCCCCTCCGGCAGATGCAGCATCTCGCCATGCAGTTCGAAATGATCGCCCGGCTGTCCGCAATAGATCTTTGCGCCGTCCGGCGCGACGATCTCGACGCGCAGGTCGTAGAGTTCGAAGCTGTCGTCCGGCGCCGTCATGCCGCCTCCCGATCGAACTCGTAGCGCTGACGCAGGAGATCGAACGCCCGGCCTATGTCGGCGACGAGCGCCTTGCGTCCGGCCTGCACGTTACCCGCCTCGATGGCCTCCATCAACGCATGGTGGTGATTGGTCGCGGGTGCGTCGCGCCCGGTCTCGAAGATTTCCGCGGCCTTGCGGATATAAGGCCCCGACTGCAGCCAGAGGCTCTCCACGACCGGGATGAGCACGTCCGAGCCGGCGGCGCGATAGATGCGAAAGTGGAAGTCGTGATTGAGGTCGGCGGCCTCGCGCGCCGTCTCGATCCGGCCGGCGGCAAGGTTGTCGTAGGCGCGGGTGGCCGCGCGCAATGCCTTGAGGTCGGCGCTTGTCAGGCGCGGCAGCGCCATCGCCGTCAGTTCTCCCTCGATCAATGCGCGTGCATGGGCCAGGTCTTCCAGATGGGCGCGCCGGATCAACGGCACACGCACCGAGCGGTTGGGCAGCGGCTCCAGCGCACGCTCCGAAATGAGCCGCGCCAGCGCCTCGCGAACCGGCATGGTGCTGATCGACATGCGCGCTGCGAGATCGCGAATGCGCAACACCTCTCCGGCATCGAACGCCCCCTGGATCAGCGACCGGCGCAGTTCCGAATAGACCTGGTCCTGCACCGTCTGGCGCGCGACCGGGCCGAGCACTGCAAGGGTGGATTGCGGTCTGGGGTCTGCACTGTGAGCCATCGGCGTCTCCCGGCGGAATGGGTTTACACTATGCAGGGTTTGTGATCATGTAAAGTGTGATCACAAATCAAGATGCGGCTTGAGCCGCACGGGGAACGGGCGATCCAGTGACGACGTCAATGCCACAGCCGCCACTCCTTTCGGCGCGTAGTCTCGTCCGCAGCTTTTCCGGCCTGCGCGCCGTGGATGGCATGTCGATCGAGCTCGTTTCGGGCGAGATGGTCGGCCTGATCGGGCCCAATGGGGCCGGCAAGACAACGCTGTTCAACCTGATCGCCGGGACCCTGCGTCCCGACGGAGGCGCGATCCATCTTGGCGAAGCCGACCTCACCCACGTCGGTCCCGAAAGACGATTGAAGGCGGGGCTCGGCCGCACGTTCCAGATTCCCAGACCTTTCGGCGAAATGACGGTGCTGGAAAACGTGCTCACCGCCGTGCAGAACCAGACCGGGGAACGGATGCTCGCCAACATCTTCCTGCCGGGACGCATTGCGCGGGAAGAGCGCCGATCGGTCGAGCGGGCGCTTGAGATTCTCGACTTCCTGTCGCTTTCGCGGTTGGCGGGAGAGCCGGCGCGCGTGCTTTCCGGCGGCCAGCGCAAGCTGCTGGAGCTGGCGCGCGTACTGATCACCGAGCCGAAGGTGATCCTGCTCGACGAACCGGCGGCAGGCGTCAACCCCGCGCTGCTCGACCTGATCATCGACAGGATCGCCGAGATCAACCGGCGGGGTATCACCATCCTGCTCATCGAGCACAACATGGAGATGATCCAGCGCCTGTGCAGCCGTGTCGTCGTCATGGCGCAGGGAAGCCTTCTCGCGGAAGGCAGGCCAGCCGACATCGCCCGCGACGAGCAGGTCGTCGGCGCCTATCTCGGAGAGCCTGCATGAGCGTGCCGGTCATCGCCACGCGCGGCTATGTCGCCGGCTACGAACGCGACCTGCCGATCGTCAAGGGCATCGACTTCACGCTGGCGAAAGGCGAGTTCGTCGCCATTTTCGGCCCCAACGGCGCCGGAAAGTCCACCTTCGTCAAGGCCATTGCCGGTGTCGTGCCCTGCTTCGGCGGCACGGTGGAGCTGGACGGAGCCGACATCACCGGCCACAAGCCGCACGAGATTCTCAAGCGCGGCATGGCGTTCGTGCCGCAGACGGAGAACATCTTCACCACGCTGACCATCCGCGAGAACCTCCAGCTCGCCTCGCAGCCGCTGCCGCGCGAACGCCAGACCGGGGCCATCGAACGCATGTTCGAGATGTTTCCCGATCTCGCACGCCAGTCGGGCAGGCTCGCGGGAGCGCTATCGGGCGGACAGCGCCAGATGCTGGCGGCGGCCCGTGCCCTGCTGCTCGAACCGTCCGTGCTGGTGCTCGACGAACCATCGGCGGGGCTCTCCCCCAAGCTGGTCTCCGATGTGTTCGCGACCCTCAAGGAAATCAGCCAGAGCGGGGTCACGATCCTGCTGGTCGAACAGAATGTTCGCGCCGCTCTCAGGATCGTGGAGCGCGGCGTCGTGCTCGTTGACGGCCAGCTTCGCTACGACGCGTCGGCGCAGGAGCTGATCGACCATCCCAATCTCGGGGCGCTCTTCCTCGGCGCGGAAGGGGCACACGCATGAACCCGCAGGTGCTCATCGACGGCCTGATCTCGGGATCGATGATCGGTCTCGGCGCCATCGGCCTGACGCTGGTCTATTCCATATTGCGCTTCCCCAATTTCGCCCATGGCGAACTGATCACATGGGGCGCCTATTTCGCCATGTCGGTGGCCGCACTTCTGGGCGGCCTCGTAGCCGGCGCCACCGCTCCACTTGGTCCATTTTCCTTCGGCTGGGGGCTGATTGTTGCGGCAGTCGTCGCGATGGGCCTCACCGCGGTACTGGCGCTCGCGCTCGACACGGTGCTCTTCAAGCTCTTCCGGCAGCGCCAGTCGGTGATGATCATCGTTGTGATGGCAAGCTTCGGCGCATCGATGGCGTTGCGCAGCCTGCTCGAGTTCATCTACACGGCGCGGCCGGGCTATTTCACCCGTGAGCTCCAGATCGCCATGCCACTTGGCGGCGGAATGCGCGCCACGCCGGACCAGTTGCTGGCGCTCGCCATGACGGGGGTTCTGGTGGTGGCCGTGCATCTGCTGTTGACCCGCACACCCACCGGCCGCGCAATGCGCGCCGTGAGCGAGAATCCCGGGCTCGCCGGGCTCTTCGGCGTCGACGTCGACAAGGTTATCCGTACGGTGTGGATCCTGGGCGCAGCACTTGCCTGCGCGGCCGGCATCATCGCCGGGTTGCTGGTCCAGATCCGGCCCTATATGGGCTTCGACCTCCTTCTGCCGCTGTTTGCGGCCGCCATCCTCGGCGGCATCGGCTCGGTGCCGGGCGCCATCCTCGGCGGGCTGATTGTCGGCCTTGGCGAAGCCCTCGCTGTTCAGTTCGTCGGCGCACAATGGCGTGCTGGCGTGGCCTTCTTCATCCTGATCGCCATTCTGCTCGTGCGGCCAACCGGCATCTTCGGGAGGCAGGCATGAGCCCCGAACTCGTCGCCTATGGCGCATTCTTCCTGACGATGGCGCTGACCTACGCCATCGTCTGCCTCGGGCTCAACGTCCAGTGGGGGCAGACCGGCCTGTTCAATGTCGGCATCGCCGCCTTCGTCGCCGTCGGTGCCTATGGCTCGGCCATTCTCACGACACCCGATACGGCGGACCGCATCGGCGGATTCGGCTTGCCTCTGTTTGCCGGGTGGGCGGGCGGCGCAGCACTGGCCGCACTGCTCGCCTTCCTCATCGGCTGGCTGACGATACGGCTTCGTGCCGACTATCTGGCGATCACCACGTTCGGCGTCTCCGTTACGGTGCAGCTTGCCGCCCTCAACCTGACGAGCCTCACCGGCGGTCCCTTCGGGATATCCTTCATTCCGCGCCCCTTCGGCGACCTTGCCGGCAACGCGCTGGCCTTCAGCCTTGCCAACCTCGCCATCGTCGCCGGTGTCGTGCTCGTCACTTACCTGATCCTGGAGCGCCTCGTGCGCAGCCCCTGGGGACGCGTGCTGCGGGCGATCCGCGAGGACGAGGTGGCAGCCCAGGCGCTGGGCAAGAGCCCGAAATGGCTACGCATCCAGGCCTTCACGCTGGGCGGTGCGATCATGGGCCTTGCCGGCGCGGTTCAGGCGCATTTCATCGGCTTCATCGCACCGGAGAACTACCTGCCGATGATCACCTTCCAGGTTTGGGCGATGCTGATCGTCGGCGGGTCCGGCAACAATCGTGGCGCCATCCTCGGCGCGATCCTCGTCTGGGCGCTGTGGGCGCTTTCGGGCCAGCTCATCGAAGCCACTTTCCCGGCCGGCTCGCAGGCGCGCGCGGCGTCGCTGCGCCTCGTGGTGATCGGCGTGGCGCTTTGCGTCATCCTGCTCTGGCGGCCGCAGGGCATCCTTCGTGAAGTGCGCACGCTGTCGCGCCACGCAATCAAGGGCAAGTAGAACCATGCAACGACCCGACCGCTACCGGCTTGCGCCCGGCCTCGAGATTTCCCGCGTCCTCACCGGGCTCTGGCAGGTCGCCGACATGGAGAAGGACGGCGCGGCGCTCGAGATCGAGCGCGCCGCCGACCACCTTGATGCCTACCCCGCCGACGGCTTCACCACCTTCGACATGGCGGACCATTATGGCAGCGCAGAGCTGATCGCCGGCGCTGTGCTCAAGCGGCATACTGGCGACGATCGCCCGCTCGCCTTCACCAAATGGTGCCCCGAGCCCGGACCGATGACGGCCGATGTCGTGCGCCGCGGCGTCCAGGATCGGCTCGATCGTCTGGGCCTCGACAAGGTCGACCTGCTCCAGTTCCATTGGTGGACTTTCGAGCATCCGGCGTGGGTCGACGCCCTGCACGAGATGGCGGGCTTACGCGAAGAAGGCCTGATCGGCGAGATCGGATTGACCAATTTCGACGCCGCGCATCTGGGCGTCGCGCTGGCGGACGGCATACCGATCGTCTCCAACCAGGTGTCCTTCTCGCTGATCGACCGGCGCGCGGCGGGGCAGCTCTCGCAGCTTTGCAAGACGTCCGGCGTGCGGTTGCTGGCCTATGGCACGCTATGCGGCGGGTTTCTGTCGCAGCGCTGGCTCGGCAAGCCGGAGCCGACCGAGATCGCCGACTGGTCGGGCATGAAGTACCGCCGCTTCATCGAGGCCGCGGGCGGCTGGGACGCCTATCAGGGCATTCTGCGCGCCGCGGCCGGGATCGCCGCAAAGCATGGCGTGTCGATTTCCAACGTCGCGACCCGCTGGGTGCTGGAACACGAGGCTGTCGCCGGCGTCATCATCGGCGCGCGGCTCGGCCAGAGCGAGCACCGGGCGGACAATGCGAAGCTGTTTTCTTTCTCGCTCGATGCCGACGACCTTGCCCGCCTCGACGCGGCGTTTGCCGCCACCCGACCGATCCCGGGAGATTGCGGCGACGAGTATCGCCGGCCTCCCTACCTGACGGCGTCAGGCGACCTGTCGCACCATCTCGATGCGATCCCGAGCATCTACACCGCCGAGCCCGTCCCCGGCCGGCCCGACCGGCAGCGCGTCTCGACCGGCAGCGTCTGGGAACCGCTCGCCGGCTATTCCCGGGCCATGCGCACGGGCACCACGATCCGCGTCTCCGGCACCACGGCGACCCATGGTTCGGACCGTGTGGTTGCGCCCGGCGACGCCGGCGCGCAGGCCGTCTACTGCCTCGACAAGATCGCCGCATCGCTGCGTGCGCTCGGAGGTACGATGGAAGACGTGGTGCGCACCCGCGTCTATCTGGCGGACGTCAACGACTGGGAGCCGGTATCACGTGCACATGGCCGCTTCTTCGGCGAGACGCGTCCCGCCAACACGCTGCTCGCCGTGGGCGCGCTGGTCGGAGACTACAAGGTCGAAATCGAGGCGGAAGCGGAGCTGCCTGCCTGACCGCTCAGTCGCCGCGCGCGAAGCCGTCTCCCGCAAGTGCTGTCAGTAGATCAGCCTTGCTCACCTGCGGCGCGGGATACGCGACGCGGCTGTGCGTCAGCCCCAGGCCCAGGAAGCTTTCCGCGAGCTTGACGGTCAGCGTCAGCGGATCGACGGTCGGGACGCGCGTTTCGCCGGCTGCGCCTGCCGTACCGGGCGCCATGACCAGCACTTCGGCCTGCCGCAGCAAGGGTTCCATCGCCTGGCCCTGCTCCATCACAATAATCCCGGCGCATTGATGGTCGAGGCCATATTCGTGGACCAGCTTCCCGATGCGGTTTCGGTCTCGAACCGTCGCCAGCACGGTGAAGCGCGATCCGAGCGTCAGCGCATGCAGCATCGACGCCCGGCCGGCGGTGACCACGGGAATGTCGAGCACCGACCGCAACGCGTTGGCACCGAAATCGCCAAAATCGGCAAGGCAGACCGCGTCGAACCCCTCGTCTTGCGCGCCCTGCCCGGCTGCGAGAACGGCGAGGTCGGCGAGCGCCCAGTCGTGGGCGCCGATCGGCGGGCACGAGGCGTAGGCGACGCGCCGGTGCACGACCTGCGTGTCGGCATCGAAGGTGCCCTCCCCATCTTGATCCAGCGACAATTGGAGATCGGCGGGCGATAGAAGCAGGATACGGCTCATGCTGTCCTCTCTAGAGACCCTGGGCGATCGCGCCCATCGCCGACAGCCTCTCGTTCGAGACATCCGACGGCGACGGATAGCTTGCGCGGCTGTGCGGCAGCCGCAGCTTGATTGCCGCCTCGGCGAGGCGATAGGTCAGCGGTCCGGGATTGATGATCGGCACCGGAAGCCGCTCGGCGAGATAGGCGTGCGCCTCGTGCATGGTCGTCGAGCCAAGCAGGATGACGTCGGCGCCGTCTTCCTCGACGCAGCGCATCGCCGCCTTGTGCAATGCCGGAAAGAACTCATCTTCCTTGCCCGCAAGCAGGCTCTGGTTGTTCGGTTGCAGGCCGGCCGAACGGATCGACGCGCATTTGTGCTGCAAGCCCAGCTCCGCAAGCGTCTTTGTGTAGAGGTGACGCCACCGGTCCCACATTGCGAGGATCGAGAAGCGTTCGCCCAGCATCAGCGCCGCCAGCATCGCATGGCGGCCGGGCCCGATCACCGGGATGTCGAGGACGGAGCGCAGCGCCGACATTCCCGAGTCGCTCACCGTGTCGATGCAGACCGCATCGTAGCCCTCCGCCTGGGCAGTCATTCCCGCCTCCAGAATGCCCACATCGGCCAGAACGGAATCCTGCTGGCTGACATAATTCGCCGGCGCTATGCGCACGGGCCGGTAGTCGAAGGAAATGCCATCGCCGAGACGAACGGCGTCGAGCTGTGCCCGGCGCTTCGCGACATTGCCTTCGTCCATCGGAAACGGAACCACGACCAGAACTCTCGCCACGTCTCCATCCTCCCCTGCGCTGTTCAGCGTGCCGCGGCGCGTGGCGGACTTGCGAGCAGCGCATCGAGCGCCTCTGTCCCCTCGGTCAGATCGATCGTGTCGATCGCTGCGTGGACCTTGTCGGCATGAATCTGCCCCCAGACCGGGACGGTGAGTTCGAAGAACTTCTCGCGCACCTCGTCCGGCGTATAGGGATCGACCGAGTCGCCGCGGTTGGTCATCGTTTCACCCGTCAGGACGCGGCCATCCGCCAGACGGATCGTCAGGCTTGCGGGTCGCTTGGCGGGCAGAAGCGCGGTGTGGGCGGGATTTTCCCTGACGGTCACCCTGCGCGCCAGCGAGCGGACTGCCGGGTCGTCGAGTGCCGCCTGTCGGAATGCCGGCACCGAGGCTTCGCCATGAACGATCGTGGTGGCAAGCGCGAATGGCAGCGAAAACTTCGCCGCGAGCATGTTCGAGGGTTCCGCGCTGTCGAGCTGTGCCGCGTGGGCATAGGTCTCGACCTCGATTTCGACGATGCCTGCGGGATCGATCGCCGCATGTTTGGCCAGCAGCATCCTGGCGACGTCGAGCGCGGCATGGGTGTAGCGGCATGCGGCATGGCGCTTGAAATAGTTTCGCTGGAGCTCGTAGCGGCTTCCCAGTTGCTCCACCATCACCTCTGGCTGAAACCCTTCCGCCAGTATCGACCCGTAGACGCTGCGCAGGGAATCGCTCTCACCCGTAAAGCCGCTGGCCACGAGATCCCATGCCGCGAGGCCGTTGCGATTGGAAAACCCGCAGAAGCTGTTGCGCACCGTCGCGCCTTCCAGCATCGAGCGAAGGCTGGCTGCCACGCTCAGCGTCGCGGAGACGTTGACCGCCTCCATCAAGGCCGGTTCGTCGGCGCCCTCCAGCCTCGCCGTGGCGAGGGCGGCGCCAATCGTCCCCCAGGTTCCGTGCGGATGGACGGTGGGGCGCAGACGGCAGGCCGCGCCGGCGCGTGCGCCGATCTCGTAGCCGAGGATGAACGCGCCGAGCAGGTCGGCGCCGCTGCGGCGGCCTTCCAGAGCGGTCGCCAGCGCGGCGGGCAGCACGTGGATGCCCGGATGGCCCCTGGCAAACTGGTTGCCTTCGTCCAGCTCCAGCGTCGTTCCCGCAACGCCGTTCACGAAGGCGGCGTCGTCGCCACGCAGCCGGATGCCCGCGCCAACCGCTGCGACATTGCCCTCGCCGCGCCGTGCCATTCGGCGCACGAGCGCGGATAGCTCCGGCTCCTGCATGCCCGCCGCCATCGCGCCGACGCAGTCGAGCATCACCAGCTTCGCCTGCGCGACCACCTCCGGCTCCAGGCGGTCGAGCGAGAAAGACGCCGCAAACCGCGCCCACTCCTCAAGCCAGGCCGGGCGTGGTTCGGCGAGCAGCACTGAAGCGGGGACGATGCCCGGGGTGACGATGGTCATCTTGCCTGTCTCCCTAGAGCCCGAGATAGGCCCTCTTGAGTTCCGGATTTTCGGCGATCTGCGCGGCAGGTCCCGACATGATGATCTGGCCGTTCTCGATGATGTAGGCTCGCGTGGCGATCTCCAGCGACTGGACCACGTTCTGCTCGACGAGCATCACCGGCAGACCCTCCGCGTTGAGCTTCTGCACCAGCGCGAACATCTCCTCCACCAGGATCGGCGACAGCCCCAGCGACGGTTCGTCGAGTATCAGCAGTTTCGGTTCCGCCATCAGCCCGCGGCCGATGGCGAGCATCTGCTGCTCGCCTCCCGACAGCGTTCCCGCGGCCTGCGCGTGCCTCTCCTTAAGCCGAGGAAAGATCGAATAGACATTGTCGAGATTGCGCGCCCGGTTGGGCCGCCCACGACGGTAGCTGCCGAGTTCGAGGTTCTCCAGGACGGTCATGTTGGGGAAGATCTTGCGGCCCTCGGGCACATGGATGAGACCTTCGTCCACGGCCGCCGCCGATGCGTTTCCCAACGGCGTGCCGTCGAAGACGATGCTGCCTGCGGTGATCGGCAACACGCCCGACAGGGCCAGGTTGAGCGTGGTCTTGCCGACGCCATTGGCCCCCAGGACCGCGACGATCTCGCCCTTGCCGACGCTCAGGTCGACGCCGCGCAGGACTTCGATGGCGCCGTAGCCGGCGCGCAGGCCGGTGACGTCAAGCATCCGCCGCTCCATGTCTTGCGAGGCGCTCCGCCGAGCCGCGCCCGAGATACGCCTCGATCACGGCCGGATCGTCGCACACGGCCACAGGCGTGCCCTGCGCGATCATCCTGCCCTGCGCCAGTACATGGACATGTTCGCACAGGTTCATCACCGCCTGCATCACGTGCTCGATCATCAGAATCGTCACGCCGCTATCGCGGATGGTGCGGATCACCGGGATGATGTCGCGTATTTCCGACGGGTTGAGGCCCGCCAGCACCTCGTCGAGCAGGAGTATCTTCGGTTCCGTCGCCAGCGCCCGGGCCAGTTCCAGGCGTTTGCGCCCCGCGACCGTCAGGCTGGATGCCGACTTTTCGAGGTCCTCGTGAAGTCCCACCTGCCGGGCCACGTCACGGGCCTTGCCGACAGCATCGGCCGGCTTGTGGTGGCGCAGATAAGCGCCCACGGTGATGTTCTCGCGCACGTTGAGCCCGCTGAACGGCTGCACGATCTGGAACGTTCGCGCGATGCCGGAAGCCGCGCGCAAGTGCGGCGCCATCGCAGTCACGTCGTCGCCGAGCCAGGTGATCGTGCCTTCGGTGGGCCTGAGGAATCCGGCGATGATGGCGAACAGCGTGGTCTTGCCCGCGCCGTTGGGGCCGATCAGGCCGGTGATGGAGCCCTCGCGGACCGACATCGACGCGTCGCTGACCGCGACGAGCCCGCCAAAGCGCATGGTGACGTTTGCGATCTCGAGCATCATGCACCTCCCTTGCGGAAGAGACGCGCCGAATGCTTGCGAAGCAGTCCGAGTATGCCCTCTGAGGCGAAGGCGACAACCACGATGAGCACGACCGCGAAGACCATGAGGTCGATGCCGGGAATGCGGCCTGCGATCCCCTTGGTCATCTCGCCGAGCCCATGCAGGGTGAAGGCACCGATCAGGGGACCGAGCACGAGGCCGCGCCCGCCGACCATCGGCGCGAGAAGCGCCTCGATCGAGATCCAGAGGCCAAAGCCGATCGCGGAATCGATGTAGAGGAAATACTGGCTGTAGAGCACGCCGGCCGCCGCCGTCATCGCGCCGGAAATGCTGATCGCCTTCAACTTCACCCTGAGCACGTCGACGCCGAGGGCCCGCGCGGCGTCCTCGTTCTCGCGCACTGCCGCCAGATGCGCGCCGAAGCGCGAGTCGACAATGCGCTGGGCAACCACGAGGCTGACGAAAACGAAGGCCAGCGCAAGCCAGAGGAAGCTCGCCCGATCCGAAAATTGCATGTTCCAGAAGCCGGGGTCGAGCTTCAGCAGCAACCCCGCTGCCCCGCCGGTGAATTCCATGGAGTTTGCCAGCACGCGCATCAGTTCGGCGAAGGCGAGCGTGACGAGGGCGAAATACGATCCGCGCAGCCCGGCGCGGAAACTCAGGAACCCGACGGCGAGCCCGAACAGGCCGCCGGCCGCCACCGCGAGCACGAAGGCGAGCCAGGCGTTCATGCCCAACTGGATCTGAAGGATCGACGTCGCATAGGCGCCGACACCGAAGAACATCGCGTGACCGAACGAGGTCTGCCCGCCAATGCCGCCCAGCACGTTCCACCCCTGCGCCGCCAGCGCGATGATCAGCACCAGGATCAGGAAGTTGAGGAACGTGTTGGACGCAATGACGAACGGCGTCAGCGCCAGCAGCAGCGTGACGGCAACGAGCCAGAAATAGCCGCGGCCGATCATGCCTTCGCTCCGAAGAGACCGGTCGGCCTCAACAGGAGGACGAGGATGAAGATGATGAATATACCGATCTGTCCCAGGCTCTCGCCGAGAAAGAGGCCACTGACGCTTTCCACCATGCCGATGATCAGGCCTCCGGCCATGGCTCCGGGCACTGATCCCATTCCACCCAGGACGACGACGGTGAAAGCGATGCTGACGAAGGCCCCGCCGACGCGCGGATTGACGTAGAAGGTCGGCATGAGAAAGCTCGCCGCAATCGCGAGCGCGGCGCAGCCGAGACCGAAGGTCACCGCATAGACGTGGCCGACATTGATGCCGACGAGCCGCGCGCCGAGCTTCTCTTTCGCCACCGCGCGGATCGCCTTGCCAGTATCGGTATGCGTCATCAGAAGCCAGAACAGCAGCCCGACGACCGCCGAGCCGGCAAACCCGACGAGGCGCGCGGTCGACAGCAGGAATGGTCCCAGTTCGACGACTGAAAACGATATGTCGGTCGAGACCGAGCGCGTGTCCGACCCGAACGCGGCGAGCAGCGAATTCTCGATCAGGATCGAAAGGCCAAGCGTGATCAGCAGGATGTTGCCGTCATCGCCGTGGGCTGCCGGGCCGATGACGAAGCGTTGCACCGCATAGCCGAGCACGAAGAAGATCGGTGCCAGGATCGGTATCGCCAGATAGGGGTCGACACCCAGCCCTGCGTTGAGCCCCCAGACTGCGAACATCGCACCGGCCAACGTCGCCCCATGCGCGAAATTGATGATGTGGAGCACACCGTAGACCAGCGTCAGCCCGAGCGCGACCAGCGCGTAGATCGCGCCGGTGAGGAGCCCGTTGAGCATCGCCTCGATGATGATGATTGGGGGATACATCGCCCGTTCCAATGCGCTTGCCAGAAAGCTGCCCGGACCCGCTGCGCGAGCGGATCCGGGCGCGATCCTGGGTGATCGTCAGGCGTTGGACGGGAAGTTCGGTTCCGCGTTCGCGAACTCTTCGGGGAACACCACCTTGATGTCGCCCGACTGCACCTGGGTCGAGACCGGCGCGGCCCCCATGTTCTGGCCGTTCTCGAACTTGGTGGCCCCATACGGCATCAGGTGGTCGGCATAAGTCGAGCTTGCCAGCGCCTCGATGATCCCCGCGCGATCCGCGGTCGCGGCGCGCTCGATCGCATCGGCAAGCAGGCCAACGCAGGAGTAGTTGAGCGGCGTGTTGTAGTTGTACTGGTTGCCGTCGGCCTCGATGCGCTCCTGCAGAGATGTCGCCTTCTCGTTGCGCGGATCGTGCCAGTGGTTGCAGTCCATGACGTTTTCCGCCGCCTCTGGGAACTCGCTGACGAAACGCCGGTTGGAGGCGGCACCGTTGAGCACGGCATAGACGCCCATCGGTCGAACGCGCTGCTGCTGCATCGTGCGGGCAAGCAGCACGGTTTCGCCGTAATAGGTGCTCGGGATGATGAGGTCGGGGTTGAGCGAGCGAAGCTGCAGGACGACGTTCGACAGATCGCGTGACGGGGTGGGAACCGCCAGCATTTCCAGGATCTCGAAACCGTGCTTGGGCAATTCAGCCGCCATCAGCTTGGCAAGGCCAGAGCCGAAGAGCCCGTCCTCGTGGACGAGCGCGACCGTCTTGGCCGGCTTGCCCGCCGCCTCGTTGATGCGGATCAGGTTCTCGACCGCCGCCGCCGTGCACAGCGCGAAGCCCGGCGCGAAGCGGAACGTGTTGGCCAGCCCGCGATCGACGATCTGGTCGCTGACGCCGACGTCGACGATATAGGGAAGGTCGTAGCGGGCCGCGGCCTGCGAGGCGGCAAGGCAGATCGGGCTGGCGAAACCGCCGACGATGGCCACGACGCCCTCCTCCTGCATGCGCTCCACTTCCTGGGTGCCGGCTTCCGGCGTCGAGCGCGCATCGCCGAAGACCATTTCCAGCTTGGCGCCGTCGAGCGCCTTGATGCCGCCCGCCTCGTTGATGTCGGCGATGGCGAACTCGGCGCCGCGCCGGCCATATTCGCCGTCCTGGGCGAGCGCGCCGGTGACCGGCTGCAGGATTCCGATCTTGATCGGATCGGGCTCCGCGCCGCGGACGATGGCGGGAGCGGCAAGCGTGGCGACGATCGCCGCGCCGCCCTTGAGGACCGTTCGGCGGCCCAGTGCGTGATTGATCAGCTTCATGTCTTTGTTCTCCTCTGGATTGAAGCACGCTTGGTGCGTGCATTTTTCTTGTTGTCGTTGTTCTGGTCCGACACCCGCACCGCGTCGGCGGGGGTCCATCGCCGCGCGCCGTCGACGCCGGTTCGATCAAGCTCCATATGGAAGGAATAGCGATCCGGCCTGTAGAGCGCCTGTAGATGCTCGATCCCACGGCCGGACGGATCGAAGACCACGCGGGTCATCGAGATCACCGCGGCCCCGACATCGAGATCAAGCGATGTCGCGACATCCGGTCCGGCAAGGGTCGCGCCGATGGTCTGCATGGCCCGCTCCGCGACGAGGCCCGAACGCTCCAGCAGTTCCAGCAGCGGCGTCGACGCAAGGTCGGCCTCGGAATAGGACACGCCGATACGCTCGGGGACGTGCGTGACGAGATAGGAGAAGGGCTGGCCATCGATCAGGCGCACGCGAACCGAACGCTGAAGCTGTTCGCCGGGGTCGAGATGGAGTTCACGGGCCAACGCGGATGTCGCCGGCACGTAGCCGAACGAGATCAGCCGCACGCCGGTCTTGCGCCCCATCTCCACCAGATGTGACAGCGCGTTCGAGAAATCGGCGATGACGGGCATCCTCGCCTTGCCGCCGGCCACGAAGGTGCCCGAACCGGGCCTCCGCTCGATCATGCCGTCGCCGGCCAGCCTGTCCAGCGCCCGCCGCACGGTGACGCGCGATACGCCGTGTTCCTGCGCCAGGGAGGGTTCGCTGGGCAGGCGCGCATCGACTTCGACAGCGCCGCTGAGAATCTGTTCGCGCAGGAGAAGGTAGAGGCGGTGCGCCTTGAGCGGCTCCATCGGCGATGTCATCGGCGCATCCCAGCCTGTCTCATATCAAGGACATTATCCTGTATGGACTAGAATACCGATCTGCATGGCTGTCAACCGCTTTGATCCCGGGTTCAGCGCTTCGTGCGCCCTCGGGCGGCAGGCGGTTCCGTCAGCCGGGCCGCCTTTGCGGCAGCATCCATGGCCGGGCGGCGTGATCGGCGGCCATATGGGCCGATATCGCAGCGGCATGGCTTTTCGTCAGGTCTATGTCGTCCCAGCCGTTCAGCAGCTTGGTGCGCCAGACGGGATCGATGGAGAATGGAACGGCGACGCCGCCCGCCTCGACTGTCAACGCTTCGAGGTCGACCTTTGCGGTGCGCGCACCCTGCATCAGTTCCGCCAGCAAAGCTTCGCAGTCCGGTTCCGTCACGATGGCCGGCAGAAGGCCGTTGTTCACGGCGTTGGACGCGAAGATGTCGCCGAAGGACGGCGCGATCACGCAGGAAAAGCCATAGTCGACAAGGGCGTAGACGGCAGCTTCGCGGGACGAGCCGCTGCCGAAATTCCGCCGTGCGACGAGAATTTCCGCGCCCTGCCTCGCGGGGTCGTTGAGCACGCAATCGGCGCGCGGCGCGCCCGACTCGTCGAAGCGCATGTCGTAGAGCAGATACCCGCCATAGCCGTCGGCCCGCGACCGCTTCATGAAGCGTGCCGCGATCAACTGGTCGGTATCCACATTGGTCAGCGGCAGCGGACAAGCGACGGCTTCGAGCGTGGTGAAGGGCTTCATGGGCGCGCCTCGGCCTCGGCTTGCGCGGGTTCGCGCATGAGTAGCCGCATGTCCGTCAGATGCCCCGTCACCGCCGCGGCGGCCACCATTGCCGGCGACATCAGGTGGGTGCGGGAGCCGGGACCCTGCCGGCCGCGGAAGTTCCGGTTGGTGGTCGAGGCGCATCGCTCGCCAGGCGGCACGAGGTCGCCATTCATGCCGACGCACATGGAGCAGCCGGCATCCACCCACTCCAGGCCCGCATCGCGAAAGATGTGGTCGAGGCCCTCCTGCTCCGCCTGCCGCTTCACCTGCATAGAGCCCGGCGATACCAGGCCCGGCACGCGGGACTTGCGACCCGCGAGGATGGCCGCGGCCGCACGGATATCCTCGATGCGGCTGTTGGTGCACGAGCCGATGAAGACCCGATCGATCCTGATGTCGGTGAGGTTCTGGCCCGGACGGATGTCCATGTAGTCGAGCGCGTCACGGACCTGCGCGGCGCGGGCCGGATCCGCGATCGTCGCCGGATCGGGCGCCGATCCCGTTATCGGAGCGGCATCTTCGGGACTGGTTCCCCAGGTGACCACCGGTGCGATCTCCCCCGCGTCGAGCACCACTTCGCGGTCGAAGACCGCATCGGCATCGGTGTTCAGCGCCAGCCAGTCCCGGGTCGCGCGGTCGAAAAGCGCGCCCTGCGGCGCGTAGGGCCTGTCGCGCAGATAGTCGATCGTGGTGCCGTCCGGTGCGACCATGCCGCATCGGCCCCCTGCCTCGATCGACAGGTTGCACAAGGTGAGGCGTCCTTCCATGGAGAGCCCGCGCACCGCCGAACCCGCATATTCGATGGCGTGGCCGGAGGCGCCGTCGGCGCCGATCCGTGCGATGATGGAAAGCGCCATATCCTTGGCCGACACGCCCGGCGCCAGCGTTCCGTCCACCGTGATGCGCATCCGCTTCGGCTTCTTCTGCCAGAGCGTCTGCGTGATCAGCACATGCGCGACTTCCGATGCGCCGATGCCGAAGGCAAGCGCCCCGAAGGCACCGTGGGTGGCGGTGTGGCTGTCGCCGCATACCACCATCAGCCCGGGCAGCGTCAGTCCTTGCTCCGGCCCTACGACGTGAACGATGCCCTGACCCGGATCGGCAAGGTCGAACAGGCGCAATGAATGCCGGGCGCTGTTGTCGCGCAACTGCTCGATCATGCTGCGCACGGCCGGGTCGATCGTCGACAGATCGCGCGTCCGGGTCGGAACGTAGTGATCCTCGATGCCGAAAGTGAGATCGGGTCGCGACACCTCAGCGTCGCGCTCCTTCAGCTTGTTGAAGGCATGGAAGGAGCCCTCATGCAGGAAATGACGGTCGATGGCGAGCAGGCATTGGCCATCGTCGCCGCGCACGACGACGTGCGAATCGAACACCTTGTCGAAGAGCGTCCTGCCGCTGCTTGCACCCTGTGGGGCCACGCCGAACTCCCTGCTGTACAAGCCCGCAATCCTAGGCGCGGGCATCGCCGAAATCAAATGTTGTTTTAGATATAAGACAGCTTATTGTCTTGTGTAGAGACAATTCGTCGACCGTTTGCAGCGCGGGAGTGAGACGCATGGCGCAGGTGACGCGCGTGGACAACAGAACCTTCCAGCACCGCGTGCCGGTCGTGATCATCGGTGCGGGCGCGGCCGGCATGATCGCCGCCCTCGCGGCCCACGAGGACGGCATGGAGGTTCTGGTCCTGGAGCGCGATCCGCTTCCGCGCGGCTCCACGGCTTTGTCCGCCGGCCTGATTCCAGCGGCAGCGACACGCTGGCAAAAGGCTGCCGGCATTGCCGACGACGCCGAGCTGTTTTCGCGTGACATCATGGCCAAGGCGCACGGCGAACCCGACCCCGGGATGGCGGCGTTCGCGGCCGGCAACGTCGGCCGTGCGCTCGAATGGCTGGCCGACAGGCACGGCCTCGATTTTTCCGTCGTCGAGGATTTTTCGTATCCGGGTCATTCGGCACTGCGCATGCACGGCCTTCCATCGCGCTCGGGAGAAGAGTTCATCGACGCCTTGCGCCAGGCCGCCGAGACGGCGGGACTGTCGCTGCTCTGCGATGCCCACGTCACCGAACTCTTCGCGGATGCGGGCGGACGCGTGACCGGCTTGCGCTTCCAGCGCCCCGACGGCACGTCGGAGGAGGTGGGCTGCGACCAGCTCATCCTTGCCTGCAACGGCTATGGCGGCAACAAGGAGCTTGTGGCGAGGCACATTCCATCGATGGCTGACGCGCTGTATTTCGGCCATCCGGGCAACCAGGGCGACGCGCTCCTGTGGGGCGAGGCACTGGGTGCCCGATCGAGGCACCTCGGCGGCCACCAGGGACATGGCTCGGTGGCGCATCCGGCCGGTATCCTCATCTCCTGGGCGACCATCACCGAGGGTGGCTTCCAGGTCAATCTGGACGGACACCGCTTCAGCAATGAGGCGCGCGGCTATTCCGAGCAGGCAGCGGAGGTGCTGCGTCAGCCCGAAGGCATCGCCTGGACGATCTTCGACACGCGAATTGCGGCGGTTGCCCGCCAGTTCGAGGATTTCCGCCGCGCCGAGCAGATCGGCGCCATCGTGTCGGCGCCCGACATCGACTCTCTTGCCCAACGGATGAACGTGGCCGAGTCCGCCCTGTCGGAGACATTCGATGCCGTCGGGTCGTACCGGGCGGGGACGGCCACCGACCCGTTCGGCCGGTCGTTTGCAGGCGTCGAGGCGCTTGTTCCTCCCTTTTGCGCGGTGCGCGTGGCCGGCGCGCTGTTCCACACACAGGGCGGTCTCGTCACCGACACCGCGGCCCGGGTCATTGGCGAGGATGGGCATCCCCTGCCCAATCTCTTCGCCGTTGGCGGCGCGGCATGCGGCGTTTCCGGCGACGAGGCCTCGGGCTACCTGTCGGGCAACGGCCTCCTGATGGCGGTCGCGCTAGGCTACGCCGCCGGCAGGCAGATGCTTGCAGCCAACGAAGCAACGACCTCTTGAGGCCACGGCCGTCATTCGGCCTCGTTCTGCCCAGCCTTGCGGGCCGCCAAGATCAGTGACGTCCGGCGGTACAACCTGAAGAAGATCGCGGCCATCGCCAGGCTGAACACGATCCTCACGAACTGGAAACTCGCCACGAGCGGCACTTCGAGGTGCAGCACCTGGGCCGTCACCACCATCTCGGGCACGGCGCCCGGCGCATTGGCAAGCGCCATCGTCGCCAAGTCCGAGCCATAGATCTGCGCTATCGCCTCGGCGACGAGGAAACTGACCACCATCAGGCAGGCCGAGGTGGCGAGGATGGAGCCGAGGAACCGGCCGGCGCCCGACAGCACCTCGCGCTGGAACATGCCGCCGAGCGACACCCCCAGCAGCACCTGCGCGGCCGGGACGATCCCTTCGTGGAAATGCGACAGGCCGACATTCATGCCGGTCGCCGCGCCCACGACCAGCAACGGGCCGAGGAAGAAGGCATTGATGAAGTTGAGACGCTTCGCGATGATGCCGGCGACAATGGCGACCAGCACGATGAGCAGGCTGTCGAAATACGTTCCGTACTCGACGATGCGGGGCATCGGATCGTCCGACAACCCGAACAGGATCGGCGGAAAGAGCAGCACGACCATCGCGATGCGCAGCGTCTGAGCAAGCGCGGTGCGGCCGGGATCGCCGCCGTTCTGGTGAGCCAGCAGGGCCATGTCCATGGGACCGCCGGGAACATTCGAGAACACCGCGGTGGCGGGGTCGGCACCCGCGAAGCGAATCTGGATCAGCGCGATGACGCATGCCGCGCTCGTGATGGCGGCGGCGCCCAGCAGGATCGGCACCGCGAATTCGACGATCCGGGCCAATGCCTCCGGCGTCAGGTACAGGCCAACCGCCGCACCGACCACGCACTGGCCGATGTAACGCACCTTGACCGGCAGCCGGGGCAGGTCGAAAATCATCGTCGACGTGGCCGACAGGATCATCGGCGCCACCATCCAGGCCAATGGAATCCCGGCACGATTGGCCAGCCATCCGATCCCCGCGCTGGCTATCAGAAGCAGCGGCAGTCCGATCTTGCGACGCAGGCCAGCCACGCTCATCGACTGCTCACCGGCACAACGATGCCGCTGCCCGCAAGTAGATGTTCCGCTGCCATGTCATGCTCCGTATCGACCCTGCCGCGTGCGCGAATACGTCATGCACGCGCGCCCTTCATAGTCGGGGGAGACCGGACAATGCCAGCCGAAATTACTTGAGCACGGTGCGCTTGCGCGTATCTTCTCCGATACGTCCGGCCAAGGATCGCTCGGCTTCGGGCTGTCGTACCGCCACCCTTCGGACGCCGTCGGTCGACAGCAGCGCCGTCACGATGCGGCCGCGGAACAGCTCGACATGGCCGCCGGCGTGAGCCTCGGCGGCGTCCGCGTCACCGGCCACGATCGCGTCGAACATGTTGCGGTGATCGCTCATCGTGTTCGCAAGATGCGTCTCGAGCCGCTCGTCGATGCCGCTGTGATCGCTGAAGCAGACATAGCCGATGCGCAGGCCCTCCACGAGGCTGCGCTGGTAGGCATTCGCAAGATAGCTGCTGGATGCCGCATCCCCGATCGCGGCGTGGAAATCGTAGTTGACCTCGTTCACCTTCTCGCTGTCGAGCTGGCGGGCGCCTTCCTCGAAGGCGACCATGTGGGCCTCGATGATCTCGAGATCGACGGGCCGCCGCCGGAGCGCGGCCAGCCTGGTGATGGCACGCTGGAGAATGTCGAGGCCTTCGAAAAACGCACGCAAATTCTGCAGGTCGAGCGCGGCAACTCTGGCGCCACGCCCTTTGGTCCCCTGTACCAGTCCCTCCGCCGTGAGACGGATCAGCGCCTCCCGGACGGGGGTTCGCGACACGCGGTAGCGCGCTGCCACGCTGGCCTCGTCGAGTTCGCTTCCCGGTATCAGCTCGAGCCGCAGGATCTCCTTGCGAAGGTTGCGGTAGACCATTTCGCTGCCGATGCCGCTGACTGCGCTCGCGTCGCCCATGCTCTCTCCCTGCATCGCCGGAAATCAATGGATAGAATGCGGCAAACACATCATGGATACAAGCCGCTTGACACTCGGTATACGCGCTGCATACGCTACGAAAAAACAGGGAACGACATATGCAGGCTGGCAACTGGTTCATTGGCGTGGACGTGGGGGGCACGTTCACCGACCTCTACGCGTTCAACCGCGATGAGGGCACGGTCGCCCTTCACAAGACTTCCAGCACCCCTCAAAATCCCGCCGAAGCGATCATCAACGGATTGCGCGAACTGGCGGCCAAGTCGAACGTGCCGCTCGACGCCATGGCGAGCCTCGCGCACGGGACCACGGTCGCGACCAACGCGCTGATCCAGCGGCGCGGCGCGAAGGTGGCGGTTGTGACGACGCGCAACTTCCGCGATCTCGTGGAAATCGGTCGCCAGATCAGGCCGAAGCTCTACGACCTGAAAGCGGACTACCCGATGCCGCTGGCGCCCCGCGAGATGCGGTTCGAAGTCAGCGAGCGCATCGGTCCGCAAGGCGAAATCATCGAACCGCTCGACATGGCGAGCGTCGACGCAGTCATCGAGCAACTGCGCGACAGCGGCACGGAAGCCTGCGCGATCGCGTTCCTGTTCTCCTACCTCAATCCTGTCCATGAGCAGGCCGTCAAGGCCCGCATCCAGCAGGCGCTTCCGGACATCGCGATCTCGGCGTCGTCCGACGTCCAGCCGGAATTCCGCGAGTATGAGCGCACCTCGACAACGCTGCTCAACGCCTATCTGCAGCCTGCCTTCTCGCGCTACATGAGTACCCTAAAGGACGCCGTGGCCGAGATGTCGCCCACGGCCCATGTCGGCATCAACCAGTCGAATGGCGGTCTGATGTCGATCGACAAGGCGCGCGACTACCCGATCCGGACCGCGCTGTCCGGCCCTGCCGCCGGAACCATCGGCGCCATCCACATGGCGCGCCAGTCCGGCAAGCCCGACATCATCACCTTCGACATGGGCGGCACCAGCGCGGACGTCGCGCTGATCCGCAATTGCGAGACGAGCCTGGCCTTCGACCGAGACGTGGCGGGCTTTCCCGTCCGCATGCCGATGGTCGACATCAACACGGTTGGTGCCGGCGGCGGCTCGATCGCGTGGTTCGACCGCGATGGCCTCATCAAGGTCGGTCCGATCAGCGCCGGCGCGGTGCCCGGTCCGGCCTGCTACGGCCGGGGCGGCACGGAGCCGACCGTCACCGACGCCAATGTCGTGCTCGGTCGCCTCTCGGGGCACGGCCTGCTGGGCGGCGCCATGTCGCTCGACGAGGACGCCGCGCGGCGCGCCGTCGGCAAGGTCGCCGATCGGCTCGGGTTCACGATCGAACGGGCCGCCAAGGGCATCCTCGACATCGTCTCCGCCAACATGGTGCGTGCCATCCGCGCGATTTCGATCGAGCGTGGTCACGATCCGCGCGACTTTGTCCTGATGCCGTTCGGCGGAGCAGGACCGCTGCATGCCGATGGCTGTGCGCGGGCGCTGGGCATCACCCAGATCATCGTTCCCTATTCGCCGGGCATCCTGTGTGCGCAGGGCCTGCTGGTCGCCGACCAGTCGGAGAGCTTCGTGCGCAGCCAGCGCCTTGCGCTGGACGCGGCCTCGGCCCCGGTTCTGGCCGGCCTGGTAAGCGAGCTGCATGGCGAGGCACTGGCATGGTGGCAAAGCGAGGCGATCCGCGAGGACAATCGCGCGCTCAAGCTCGCGGTCGACATGCGCTATGCCAGCCAGAACTACGAATTGCAGGTTGCGGTCGACGCCGAGCTGGCCGATCCCGCCCTTCCGGACACCGCGACGCTGAAGCAGCTCTTCTTCGCCGCGCACGAGCAGGCATACGGCTTCTACAATCCCGACGACCCGGTGGACGTGGTTGCGGTTCGCCTCACCGCGCTCGGTCAGCTTCCGTCACCCGGCACGCCGCCGCTTCAGGATGGCGCGTCGGACAGCCCGAAGCCGCGCACCACGCGAAAGGTCTGGTTCGAGCAGCCGGAAGCCGTTGACACGCCCGTCTACGACCGCGCCTCCTTTGCCCCCGGCGCGCGGGTCGAGGGACCGGCCGTCATCGACCAGTTCGATGCGACGACGCTCGTCTTCCCCGGCGATGTCGCCACCGTCGACGAGGCCCTCAACATCATCATCGACCGTGCGAGGACCGCATGACGCGCGAAGCCATCGACCCCATCACGATCGAGATCGTCGCCAGCGCGTTCCGCTCCGTCGTCGACGAGACGTTCATTGCGCTTATGAAAAGCGCGTACTCGACCAATATCAAGGAGCGCCACGATCATTCGACCGCGATCTGCGACCAGGATGGACGGCTGATCGTCCAGGCGGACATGTCGTTGCCGATCCACATCGCCTCGATGACCGGGCTTATGAAATCGATCCTGGCGAAATATCCGCCGAGCGAGATCGAGGAAGGCGACGTCTTCGTCGCCAACGATCCGCACGTGGCGGGCGGCACCCATCTGCCGGACATCAACTACGCAGCACCGCTGTTTCTCGAAGGCCAACTCATGGGCTTCGTCTGCAACATCGCCCACCATGCCGATATCGGGGGCATGGCGCCGGGCTCGATGGCCGGCGGCATGTCGGAGATCTACCAGGAAGGATTGCGCATTCCTGTGGTGAAGCTCTTCCGCAAGGGCCAGATCCAGCAGGACATCATGGATATCATGCTGCTCAACGCGCGCATTCCCGACGAGCGGCGAGGCGACCACTTCGCCCAGATCGCCGCCTGCAGGCTCGGCGTGCGCCGCGTGCTCGAGATCGGCCAGCGCTACAGCCTTTCGACGATCCGCTCGGTCTTCGACGAACTGGTCGAGCGCACCCGCGCGCGCATGCGTGCGGCGATCGCCGAAGTGCCGGACGGCATCTATGAATTCGACGACGTGATGGACGATGATGGCCTGGGCACCGTCGATATCCCGATCAGGCTCAAGGTCACGGTGACCGGAGACCGCGCCATCTTCGACTGGACCGGTTCGGCGCCTCAGGTGCGCGGCAACATCAACGTGCCCATCAACGCCACCCAGGCGGCGGTCGCCTATGCCCTGCGCGCGCTCCTCGACCCCGAGATCGCCAACAACCAGGGCATCATCGACTGCTGCGAGATCGTCAGCGAGAAGGGCTCGATCGTCGACTGCATTGCGCCCGCGCCAGTGGCGGCGCGCGCCAATACCTCGCAGCGCCTGATCGACATCATCATCGGCGCCTTCTCCAGGGCCATTCCCGAGCGGGCCGTCGGCGCCTCCAACGGCGCCAACACGACCGCCGTGTTCTCCGGCATCGACCCGCGCAACGGCAAGCCATACCTCTATTTCGAGACGCTGGGCGGCGGCTTCGGAGGGCGAAACGATCGCGATGGCAAGGACGGGGTCCAGGTGCACATCACCAACACCTCCAACCTGCCCATCGAGGCGATCGAGACCGAATATCCGCTGCGCGTCGTCAGCTATGGCTTCATCCAGGATTCTGGCGGGGCCGGCAGGTATCGCGGCGGCGGCGGCCTTCGCAGGGTCATCGAGCCGGTCGGCCACGAGTGCATCTTCAATGGTGCCGGCGAGCGCTTCGCGAATGCGCCATGGGGCATTTTCGGCGGCCAGCCCGGCCGCCCGGGCCGTTTTGCGCTCGCCGACGGAAGCGGCGAAACGCAACTCGAGGTCAAGCCATCCGGCGTGGATGTCGCGCCGGGACACCGCATCGTGGTGGAGACGCCGGGCAGCGGCGGCTATGGTGATCCGGCCGAGCGCAGCGACGAGGCGCTCGACAACGACAGGATATCGCAGAAATATTCGAAGGATTATCTCGCAAGGCACTACCCGGGCATTGCCAAAAGGGCCGCCCAGCCCCCACGATGAAAACCACCACCGACAGAGAGGACAAAAACAAATGAAACACATGCTTGCAACTGCCGCGCTGGCGCTTGGCGTCACCTTCTCGACCCAGTTCGCCTGGTCCCAGGTCGCATGGGATTTGGCCAACGAATATCCGCCGAATTCGGTTCACGCCCAGTCGGCCGACACCTTCATCAAGGCGCTCGGCGAGGCCACCGGTGGCGAGATCACGATCACGGCGCATCACGGCGCGGCACTCGGCTACAAGTCCGTCGACCAGTTCGATGCCGTCGGCGACGGCGCGATCCAGGTCGCCTCGTCCTTCGTCGGTGCCTGGGCGGGTATCGATCCGGTGTTCCTCGTCTCGTCGCTGCCGTTCCTGGCGCCTACGGTCGAAGACAACCGCGCGCTCTACAACGCGACGAAGCCGTACTACAAGAAGGTCCTTGCCGACGCCAACCAGGTCTTCCTGTTCGCCACGCCGTGGCCGCCGAGCGGCCTGTGGGGCAACAAGCCGATGGATTCCATGGAAGCCATCAAGAGCGTGCGCATCCGCACCTACGACGCCAACGGCACCGTGACGCTTCGTGAAGCAGGCGCCTCCCCGATCCAGCTTTCGTGGGCCGATACCGTTCCGCAGCTCACGACCAACGGCATCGACGGCGTGCTGACGTCGGCAGACGGCGGCGCCGCCGCGCAGCTCTGGGAGCATCAGTCGCACTTCACCGAGGTGAACTATGCGATGCCGCTCCAGATCCTGCACATGAACAAGGACGTGTACGACGAACTCAGCGACGAGCAGAAGGCGGCGGTCACGGAAGCCGCCAAGACCGCCGAGGACTTCGGATGGGACCTGCTCGCGAACCGCGTCCAGGAGAACTACGCCCAGATGAAGGAGAACGGCATGACGATCGTCGACGGCGTCTCGGCTGACTATCTTGCCGCGCTCGGAGAGGCCGCCGAACCGGCAATCGCCGACTGGAAGTCCAAGTTCGGCGAAGAGTCCGAGAAGCTGCTCGAAGCCTACGAAGCAGGTCGCACTCAGTAACCAGCGCCGCTTATCAGGATGCAGGCGCTTTTGCGCCTGCATCTCCACAGCGAACCGGAGCTGGTCATGAAACAATTCCAGGACGGGGTCTTCCTGATCTCGCGGCTTGCGGCCGGCCTTGCCTGTCTCGTGCTCGTGGGAATGGTCGCGCTGATCCTCTACGAGATCATCCTGCGCTACTTCTTTTCCACGTCCACCTATGTGCTCGACGAGTTCGTCGGCTACGGGGTGGCCACCTGCACCTTCCTCGCAGTCGGTTATTCGCTCGAACATGGCGCGCTGATCCGCGTCAACGTGATCATCAGCCGTACCAGCGGCGCGACGCGACGGATCATCGAGGCATTCTGCGCCGCCGTCACGATGGCCACCATCGGCCTCTTCATCTGGTACTTCTGGATACGCGTCGCCCGCCACTGGACACGCGGCACAACATCGAGCTCGATCGCCGAGGTGCCGATGTGGATTCCAGAAGGCGCCGTGCTTCTGGGCCTCGCGGTCCTCTGGCTGCAGCTCTTCGCATACTTCCTGCGTCAGGTGGCAGATACGCCGCCTCCGGTCGAACAGCCCGAGGGCGCGCAGGAATTCTAGGCTTTCGCGGTAGGAAGCCGTCGCGCGAGGGGGATGCGCGGAGGCTGACGTCAATCAACCGGCTCCCGGGCCGACCATAACAGGGGACACACATGGAAGCCGTGCTTTCCGCCGGCATCGTGCTGGGATTGATCTTCTTCTATCTCGGCCTCGGCGTCTGGGTATTCGCGGGATTGCTGCTCGTCGCCGCGACAGCCCTGTGGCTCGTCCTCGGCATGAGCATAGACCGGGTCGGCACGATCGCCGCCAACATCGCCTACCGCTATGCTTCCACCTGGGAACTTGCCGCCATTCCGATGTTCATCTGGATGGGCGAGATCATCTTCCGGACTGACATCTCCGACCGGCTGTTTCGAGGCCTGATCCCGTTCGTCAACCGGATTCCCGGCGGCCTGCTGCATACCAACGTGCTGGGCTGCACGCTGTTTGCCGCTGTCAGCGGTTCGTCCGCAGCCACGACCGCGACGGTCGGCAAGATAACCACCACCGAACTGGCCAAGCGCGGCTACAACCGGTCGCTTGCGCTCGGCTCGCTGGCTGGCGCGGGTAGCCTCGGGCTGCTCATCCCGCCGTCGATCGTCATGATCGTCTACGGGATTCTGGCGGAAGTGTCGGTCAGCCGCCTGTTCGCCGCCGGCATCCTGCCCGGTGTCATGATCGCAGCGCTCTATTCGGGCTACATCATGATCCGCGCGCTGATGGACCCGAGCATCGCCCCGTCGGACAATGTGCGTCATGGACTGCGCGACTACCTGGTCGCGCTGCTCAACCTGTCGCCGATCCTGATCCTGATGGTGATCGTGCTCGGCTCGATCTACACCGGCATCGCCACACCTTCGGAAGCCGCCGCGGTCGGTGTCGCCGCGGCACTCGTGATCGCGCTGTTCATGCGGCAGATGACGCCGCGTCTCTTCGTGGAAACGCTGCTTGGCGCGGTGCGGACCAGTTGCATGGTGTGCATCATTCTCATCTCCGCCGCATTCCTCTCGACGGCGATGGGATATCTGCACATCCCCGCCAACGTCGCGCGCGCCATCGGAGCGCTCGACCTGTCGCCGCTCGGGCTGATCCTGATCCTCTCCGTGTTCTACATCGTGCTCGGCCTGTTCCTCGACGGCGTGTCCATCATCGTGATGAGCCTGCCGATCACCTTTCCGTTGGCCATGCAGGCAGGCTTCGACCCGATCTGGTTCGGCATCTATCTCGTCATCATGACCGAGATGGGCCAGATCACGCCGCCGGTCGGCTTCAACCTCTTCGTGCTTCAGGGGCTGACGGGCACGCCCATCGGCAAGGTTGCCGTCTATGCCTTCCCGTTCTTCTGCCTGATGGGCCTGGGCGTACTCATTCTCACAGTCTTTCCCGAGATCGCGCTCTGGCTGCCGAATACACTCTATGGATGATGACACATGACAAGCAGACCCTTAGGCCGGTTCGACGCCGCCGCCGCGCTCGCAGCGATCGGCGGGGCCCAGGCGGGCAGCGGCCAACCGGCCACCACCTTCGCTGCCTTCGATCACTATTGCCAGGAAGCGGTTGGCCACAGGCTTTTCACGATGCTGGAGTGGGCGCCGGCGACCAACGACGTCGAGCGGCTGTATTCGAGCCGGCCTGTCGAATACCTGTTGCTGGGCCGCAAGGCGATGGGGCCGACCGAATGGGGCGCCAAGGTCCTCAAGGGCGGCGAGAACTGGATCGGGCGCAATGCCGACGACATTCGCTGGGCCTTTCCCGACCACGAACTGATCGCGAGCCTCGGCTGCGCCGCCTGCATCAACGCGCCGATCCTCTGGGACGGCGCCGTGCTTGGCGTGGTTTCCGTGCTCGGGCCTGAAAACGCCTATGACGACAACGACCTTGCCGGCCTCGTGGCGATTGCGCCGCTGCTTGCACCGGCCTTCCTGGCGCGCCGCGCCTGACCTAGACTTGCTGGAGTAGACCCATGTCAGTGACGATTTTCGAGAACGCATCGGTGATCGACGTCGTAGCCGGCGAGATCATGGCCGATCGCCATGTCGCCGTCGAAGGTGCGATGATCAAGGAAGTGTCGGAGTCGGCGATCAGCGCGTCTGACGCGCGGCGCATCGACCTCAAGGGCAAGACGCTGATGCCGGGCCTGATCGACAGCCATGTGCATGTCACCGCGTTCTCGGCCAACTTCACCGAGCTCCAGCGCAGCTCGCCATTCTACGTTGCCGCCGCCGCCGCCAGGATCATGGGGGGCATGCTGGATCGCGGCTTCACCACGGTGCGCGACGTCGGCGGTGCCGACTTCGGTCTCGCCCGCGCAGTCGAGGAAGGCCTCATTCGTGCACCGCGCCTGATCTATGGCGGCAAGGCGATGTCGCCGACCGGCGGCCATGGAGACACACGGCCGGCAGGGCTGGACCGTCACGACGACGCCTACAACCAGCCGGGCCTCGGCGCCATCGTCGACGGCGTACCCGAGGTGCGCCGGCGCGCGCGCGAGGAAGTGCGCCGTGGCGCGCATCACCTCAAGATCATGGGCAATGGCGGCATCTCATCGCCGACGGACCGCATTTCCTCCGACCAGTTTTCCGAAGAAGAGATCGCAGCGGTGGTGGAGGAGGCCGAGATGGCCGATCTCTACGTCGTCGTGCATGCCTATACGCCGCGCTCGATCAAGCGCAGCGTCAGGCTGGGCGTCCGCTCGGTGGAACACGGCAACCTCGCCGACCGGGAAGCGATCGACCTGATGAAGGAGCGCGGCGCGTTCCTCGTGCCGACGCTGGCGACCTATCGGGCACTGAAGGACGAAGGCGTCGAGGCAGGCCTGCCCGCTGAACTCGCCGCCAAGATCGACGACGTCCTCGATGCCGGCATCAATGCGGTGGAACTCGCCTATCGCGCCGGCGTGCCGATGGCCTATGGCACCGACCTGCTCGGCGTCATGCACCGGCGTCAGGCCAGCGAATTCGCGCTGCGCTCGGACGTCGTGCCGGCCGCCGACCTCGTGCGTGCGGCGACCATCAACGGCGCGCGCCTTATGCGCCTTGAAGACGAGATCGGACAGGTGAAGGCCGGGATGCGCGCCGATCTCATCGTCGTAGAGGGCAATCCGCTGGAAGACATCCGGCGTCTCGCCGAGCCTGAGAAGAACCTTCGCCTGGTCATGGCCAGGGGTGTCGTACAGGCATCGCAGTTTTAGAGCGGGATGAGGAAAAGTGTGAAGCGGTTTTCCGCCCGCATCCCGCTCTATCTCCTTGGAATCGATTGCGTTCATGAATTCAGGTCGATTCGACCTGAATTCATCGCGATCTAAAGGCGCTATTGGCCGTTCCCGTCGATCAGTGATCGGATGGGAACGGCATCACGGGCAAACACCGTCTTGATGACGATGTAGCTGAAATATTTCTCGACACCGAGATTGCGCTCCAGGATCGACTCCATCAGTTCCTGGTAGCGTCCGACGCTGCGCACGACGAACTTCAGCAGGTAGTCGTAGCCGCCGCTGACCAGATGGCATTCCACGACCTGCTCGAAGCGGCGGATTTCAGCCTCGAACCTGACGAAGTCCTCGCGCTTGTGGTCGGTCAGCGTCACCTCGGTGAAGACGAGGATGTGGTCGGTGAGCTTTGCCAGGTTGAGCCTGGCGCCGTAGCTGGCGATGTAGCCGCTCTTTTCGAGCCGCTTCACCCGCGCCAGGCAGGGGCTGGGAGACAGCCCGACCGCGTCGGCCAGCATCACATTGGTCAGCCGGCCGTTGGCCTGGAGTGTCGCCAGGATGTTGATGTCGATCGCGTCGAGTTTCGGCAGGCCGTTCATGGATCGTATCTACCCGACCTGCCGTTCCCCGGTCCAGCGTCAGCCGCGCAGTTCTTCCTGGTGGGCCTTGACGAGATCGGCCATGCTGTTGAAGCGGAAATCATATTTCGGCATGTCGCCCGGGTTCATCGTCGCGCCGAATCCTTCCTGGTCAAAGCGGCGGTAGATCCAGCAATTGGCCAGTCCATGCCGGTTGGCGGGCTGATGGTCGTGGAACATGCTCTCGGCCGTGTGCAGGATTTCGCCCTTCTTGACGCCCAGCGTCTCGAGCTTGGCGAGCATGTAGTCGAAGTTCCGATCCAACGGCTTGTAGGAACCGACGTCCTGAGCCGTGTAGACGGCGTCGAATTCGACCTGCAGCCGCTCGTTGCTCGCCGCAAAGCTGCGGTTGTCGACGTTCGACAGGATGACGAGCTTGTAGTGCTTCTTGAGATATTGCAGCGCCCCGGCGGAGTCGTGAAAGGCCGGCCAGTTCTTCACCGAATTGCCATAGACCTCGCACTCGTCCCACGAGACCGAAACGCCCCATTCCTCGGCGATGCGGCGATACACCGTCGCGAGCAACTCGCTGTAGATCTTCGCCGGGGTCTGGAGTTGCTGGGACGATTCATGGCGCGCATGCGCCTCCAGGATCTCGTTGCGCGAGAGCTCGCGTCCGACCTTGGCGACGAGCGGCCTGAGCCCCTCGACCATGCCGGTTTCCCAGTCGATCAGCGTGCCGTAGCAGTCGAAGGTCAGCACCTTGAAGTCCGAAAGTTTCATTTTTCTAGCCTCTGATGTCGATGATGTCGTTCAGCGAAGCCGTCAGCCGTTCCATCAGCATGTCGACTTTGTCATTGGTGATGCAGAGCGGCGGCGCAAGCCCGATCGTGCCGTCTGCGAAGGCGCGGAAGATCAGGCCGTGACGATAGCCCGCCTCTGAAAGCCGCGCCGAGACGTTCTGGTGCGCTGCCGGTTTCGCCTTGGTCTCCTTGTCGGTCACAACCTCGATGCCGGCCAGAAGTCCCTGGAAGCGTACGTCGCCGACGAGCGGGTGCTGGCGCAATTCACCGAGCCGCTGGCCGAAATAGGCGCCGACCCGCTGCCCGTTGTCGATCAGTCCGCCCTCCCGGTAGAGCTTGAGCACCGCCCGCGCGACGGCCGCACTGACAGGATGGCCTGAATAGGTGAAGCCATGACCGAAGGGCGTGCCGTCCGGCACCGCGTCGGCGATCACCTGATAAACCGCATCCGATACGAGTGCAGCGCCCATCGGCACGTAGCCCGCCGTCAGCCCCTTGGCGATGGTCATGAAATCCGGCGTCAGCCCTTCATGCTCGCAGGCGAACATCGGACCGGTGCGGCCGAAACCGGTGATGACTTCGTCGATGATGAACAGGATGCCCAGGTCGCGGCAGGCGGCCTGCATCGCGGTCAGGAACCCCTGCGGCGGCACGATGACGCCGCCGGAACCCTGCACGGGCTCGCAGATGAAGGCGGCGACGGTGTCGGCCCCGAGTTCATTCACCTTCGCCTTGAGCGCGCCGACGCTGGCGGCGATGATCGCCGCGCCATCGGGGCCCGCCTCGTGGCGATAGGGATAGGGCGAGGCGATATGATGCTGCCAGGTTCTGGGCAGGTCGAACCCGTCATGGAAAACCGGCAGCGCCGTCAGCCCGGCCCCGTTGGAGCTTGATCCGTGATAGCCGCGCTCCAGCCCGATGAACGCCTTCTTGTTCGGCAGCCCGCGCGCATTGTTGTAGTAGTGCACCATGCGGATGACGCTATCGACGGCATCCGACCCGCCGAGCGTGAAGAAGACATGGTTGAGATCGCCCGGCGACAGCTCCGCCAGTTCGGCGGCAAGCTCGATCGCCGGCTCGCTGCCGAAATGGAAATAGCCGGTCGCATAGGGCAGGCGCTGCATCTGCTCGGTGGCCGCCGCGACGATGCTGTCATGGCCGTATCCGGTATTGACGCACCACAATCCCGCGAAGCCGTCGAGCAGCGTCTTGCCTGAACTGTCGGTGAGCATCGCTCCCTTGGCCGATTGCAGGACGGTGACGCCGCGCCGCTCATGCAGCCGCAGCGGCGTGACCGGATGCATGTAGTGTGCACGGTCTTTTTCCGTGAGCGAGTTGGAACGCATTGGCCGTCTCCGTGAGCAAACTGCGGCACATAATGCCGGGTTGGACAGCGATTTGGCACGCGAATTTGCGTCTGCGACGGTGTCTTTGGTCGATTGGGCTCTGTCTTGCAGCATAAAATGCTGCGCAGGAAGGGCGCGTCCGTCTTGGACGGCTAGTCGCCATGCTGCAGCGCACGCGAGGTCGTGCCGTCAGGCGTCCGGGTGCCCCTTGGCCCAATCCTCACACAAATTTCACGACTTTTGCGGTCTGAGAGCGCTTTTTCCCTCTTGAAATCGATTTCATTTGGCCAATAAGATCAAATCCAGCAGTTCTTACCAGGGAGGAAGCTCATGAAAAAACTGACACTCATCGCACTGTCCACGGTTGCCGCGGCAGCCATTTCCGCCTCGGCCGCCTCGGCGGACGACTTCAAGATCGGCCTGTCCAACGGCTGGGTCGGCTCGGAATGGCGCACCCAGATGATCGAAGAGGCGGAGGCCGCAGCGGCAGCATGGGCCGACAAGGGTCACAATGTCGAAGTCGTGGTGCAGAGCGCCAATGTCGACGTGCCTGGCCAGATCGCGCATGTCCGCAACTTCATCAGCGAAGGCGTCGACGCGATCATCATCAACCCCAACAGCCCGACCGCGTTCGATCCGGTCTTCGCCCAGGCGAAGGAAGCCGGCATCCTCGTGATCTCCACCGACGCCGAAGTTTCTTCGCCAGATGCCCTCTATGTCGGCATCGACCAGAAAGCCTATGGCGCGCGCGCCGCTGAATGGCTTGCCGAGACCCTCGGCGGCGAAGGCCAGGTCGTGGCGATCAACGGCGTCTCCGGCCATCCGGCCAACGAGATGCGCGTCGAAGGCTACCGCGAAGTCTTCGCACAGCACGACGGCATCGAGATCGTCAACGAGGTCAGCGCCAACTGGGATCAGGCGCAGGGCCAGCAGGCCATGCAGAACATCCTCGCCACCTACCCCGACATCGACGGCGTGTATGTGCAGGACGGCATGGCTGCCGGCGCATGGAGCGCGATCGTCGATGCCGGCAAGACCGGCGACATCGCGGCCACCGGCGAAATCCGCAAGGACTTCATCGACCTGTGGACGGCCAACGACTACACCTCCGCCGCTTCGGTCAACCCTCCCGGCGTGATGGCTTCCGCGCTCAACGTCGCCGTGTTCATGCTCGAGGGCCGGGAACTCAAGGAGCCCGCCACCGACGGTGTCTACGGCAACGCCATGTATCTGGAGATCCCGTTCATCGACGGCACCAATGTCGAGGAAGCCGCGGCCCAGCTCGAAGGCAAGCCTGGTCACTACTCCTACACCAGCGCGCTTTCGATCGAAGACGCCGAGGCGCTCTTCAAGTAAACCTTTCCTCCCGGCAGGCGGTGCGGGCGTCGTCCCGTGCTGCCTGCCCCCTTTGGGGAACGGCTCAAAGTGTCAAAACTCAAGATAAGCGGCGTCACCAAGGTCTACGGCGCGACGGCCGCGCTCAGCCATGGCGACCTCGAGGTCGATGCGGGCGAAGTCCACGTATTGATCGGGTCCAACGGCTCCGGCAAGAGCACGCTGTGCAAGATCGTCGCCGGCAGCGTGAAGCCGGATTCCGGCACCGTTGTCCTTGACGGCAAGGAAGTCGTCATTCCGGGACCGCAAGGCGCCAAGGCGCTCGGCATCGGCATCTTCTATCAGGAACTCAGCCTTGCCGGACATCGCACGGTCGAGGAGAACATCTGCCTTCCGGACCTTCCGATGCGTGGCCCGTTCGTGGACCGCACGGCGCTCTCCGAACGCGCCGCGCGCTATATTGCGCTCTTCGACGGCGTGACCGGCGATGGTTTTGCGCCGGACGTCACCGTCGACGCGCTACGGCCCGACCAGCGCCAATTGGTCGAGATCATGAAGGCGCTGGCCACCGAAGCGTCCGTGCTCATTTTCGACGAGCCGACCTCCGCGCTGGATCGCGCACAGGCCGAGCGGTTCTTCGACATCCTGCGGCGGCTCAAGGGCGATGGCCGTGCGATGATCTTCATTTCGCACCGCATGGACGAGATTTTCGCCATCGGTGATCGCGTCACGGTGCTGCGCGATGGCAGGACGATCGGCACCATGCGGATCGACGAAACCGAGCCGCAGGCCGTCGTGCGCATGATGGTCGGCGACGAACCTGCCCTTGCCGCCGAGGCGGCGCCGACACCGATCGTGGATGCCACCGCGAAGACGACGGATGTGGCCCTCTCCGTGAGGGGCTTTTCCGGGCAGGGCTTCAGCAATGTCGATTTTGAAGCCCGGAAGGGAGAGATCCTCGGCTTCGGCGGGCTCCACGGACAGGGGCAGTCAGCCGTCCTGCGCGCGCTTTTCGGCGCGTTGCCGGTGAGCGCCGGCAACGTCGAACTTTCGGGCAATGCCCATGCACCCAGTTCCCCTCGTGCCGCGATCCGTGCCGGCCTGGCCTATGTGTCGGGCGACCGTGGACGTGACGGTGTCATCCAGGGTCGGCCCATCCTGGAGAACGTGACGCCGATCCACTATCTGCGCGACCGCCTGTTTCTCGCCCGCCCCTCCGCGTTGCGGGAGAAGGCCAAGCCGGCGATGGACGCGCTCAACACGCGCTTCGCGGGCTTCTCCCATCCCATCGGTTCGCTTTCGGGCGGCAACCAGCAGAAGATCGTCATCGCGCGCTGGCTCATCGATCGTCCCGGCGTCCTGCTCCTCGACGATCCGACGAAGGGCATCGACCTGTCGGCCAAGGCGGACCTGTTCTCGCTGATCCGCAGGCTTGCGAGCGAAGGGCTGGCGATCCTGCTCTACTCGTCCGAGGACGCCGAACTCCTGAGCAATGCGGACCGCATTCTCGTCTTCAACGGCGGCAGCGTCACGCGCGAGCTCACGGGTGAGACACGCACCCGTTTCAATCTCTACGAAGCCGCCTACGAGGCCGTGTGATGGTGGATGCAGTCTCCCAACCCGTCAGAAGACCCGGCGCCCTGAAGCGCGTTCTCGAGCGTTTTCCGTTCCTGCCGGTGCTGATCATCTTCGTGGCGCTGCTTGCGCTGAACGGTCTCTACCAGCCGCGCAGCGTCAGCCTCGTCGGCCTCACCGGCCTGGTGAAGACCTATCTCGCGCTCGTGCTTCTCGCCGTGGCCCAGACCTATGTCGTCTACGCCGGAGACATCGACCTGTCGGCCGGCGCGATCGTGTCGCTGGTCAATGTGGTGATCGTCAGCGTGATGGCGTACCTGGGCGACGGGACGTTCAGCGTGCTCGGCGCAATGGTCATCGGCCTGCTCGTCGGGCTTGCCTGCGGCATCGTCAATGGTGTCGTCGTGGCCGTCTTCCGGCTCCAGGCGATCGTCGCGACCTTCGCGACGTCGATCTTCTTCACCGGCGTCGCGCTCTATGTGATGCCGGTTGCCGGGACACCGGCGCCGGCGACCTTCTGGCGGACCTATGGCGGACGCATCCTCGAAATCCCATTCGTGTTCTGGCTTGCCATCGTCCTCGCGGCCATTCTCTACATGCTGGCGCGTACGCGTCTTGCCATGCAATTGCTGGCGGTCGGCGACGATGCACAGGGCGCATACCAGAGCGGCCTGCCCGTCACCGCGATCCGCATGCGCGGATACGCGATGTGCGGCCTGTTCGCAGCATTGGCGGCGTTCTGCGTCACCGGCGACACGGCAAGCGGCGACCCGCTGGTCGGAGGCGCCATGACGCTGAACAGCGTCGCGGCGGTGGTGCTCGGCGGCACCGCGCTCGCTGGCGGGTTCGGTACGGTCGTAGGGTCGGTCTTCGGAGCGCTGTCTATCGGCTTGATCAGTTCGGTCGTGTACTTCATCGGCGTCCCCTCCGAATGGCAGAACCTCGCGCGCGGCGCTGCGATCTTGCTGGCACTGATGGCGGGCGTTCTCGTCGGCCGGAGGATGCGGTCATGAGTGCGGTGCTCGATTTTGCCAAGAGGCCACTGGTGGTGGCGATGGTCCTGATCGTCGCGTTGCTCTTCGTCGGCAACGTCCTGTCGCCTGGATTTGCCTCCTCGCAGCAGATCATGCGGCTGCTCATCGTCGCCGCATTGCTCGGCATCGTCGCGGCAGGACAGAACCTCGTCATCCTCGGTGGACGCGAAGGCATCGATCTTTCCGTAGGTGGTGTCGTGTCGCTTTCGGCCATCGTGGCCGGCAACCTGATGAGCGGCAGCGATGCCGGCATTCCCCTCGCCATCCTGGCGTGTGTGGCGACCGGTGCGTTCTTCGGTCTGCTCAACGGCCTCGGCGTGACGCTGCTGCGCATCCCGCCTCTGGTGATGACCCTTGGCATGCTCGGCGTGCTGCAAGGCCTGCTGGTTGTGATCAGGCAGGGCATCCCTTCGGGCCGTGCCGCGCCTGCTCTGTCGCAGTTCGTCACCCAGCCGCTGCTCTTCGGCCTGCCGGGCATCATCTGGCTATGGATTGTCATCGGCATCGTGATGGCATTCCTGCTGGCGCGCACCGTCTACGGCCACCGCATCTACGCGATCGGCTCCAACGAGCAGGCGGCGTGGATGGCCGGCGTTCCGGTGCGGGTGATACGCGTTTCGCTCTTCGTACTCTCCGGGGTCTTCGCGGCGATCGCCGGCATGTGCCTGCTCGGCTATTCGGGCTCGTCCTTTGCCAATGTCGGCGAGCAGTACATGCTGCCGTCGATCATCGCGGTGGTGTTCGGCGGCACCTCCCTGGCCGGTGGCAAGGGCGCCTACACGGGCACGATGGCGGGTGCTGTCATGCTGACGGTGCTGCAGAGCATCCTGACCACCGTGAACATCGACGAGTCCGGCCGCCAGATGATCTTCGGCGCGACGCTGCTGGTGCTGATGCTGTTCTACGGGCGCGGCCGCGCCATGCGTGCATGACCGGAAGTCCCAAGATCAAGGACATCGCCGAGCGGCTGGGGGTGTCGCCGGCAACCGTCTCGCGCGCGCTCTCCGGAAGCGGTCTCGTCGCCGAACCGACGCTGTCGCGCATCCGCGAAGCCGCCCAGGCGATGAACTATCGCCCCAACGTCAGCGCGCGCAACCTGCGCACCCGCCGCTCGATGACCGTGCTGATGGTCGTCCGCGACATCGGCAACCCCTTCTATCTCGAGGTCATGAAAGGCGTCGAGCGCACCGCGCGTGACGCCGGCTACTCGGTGCTGATGGGCAACAGCGAGGATGATGCCGAACGGGAGAACGGCTATTTCGACATGCTGCGCGACGGCCATGCCGACGGCATGATCCTGATGACCGGCCAGCTTCCCCCGCGCATGCAGGGCCACCGCAGGATACCGGCTGGACTGCCCGTCGTCGTCGCACTGGAACTGATCCAGGGCAGCGACCTGCCGCATGTGCAGATCGACAATGTCGCGGCCGCGCGCGATGCGGTCCGCCACCTGATCGAACTCGGGCACCGGCGCATCGCTCACATCACCGGTCCGGCTCACGAAGCGATGTCGAACCTGCGCCAGCAGGGCTATCGGCTGGCGATGTCCGAAGCGGGGCTGGAGGTCCCGCCTCCCTACGAACAGTGCGGCGATTATCACGTGCATGCGGCGCGCAGCGTCTGTTCGGCCCTGTTCGACCTTGCCGCTCCGCCGACCGCGATCTTCTGCGCCAACGACGAAATGGCCTTCGGCGCGATCCACGAACTGCGTCGAAGGAAGCTCGACGTGCCGAACGACGTCTCCGTCGTCGGCTTCGACGACATCTATCTGAGCGAGGCGTTCTTTCCGTCGCTCACCACGGTCAGCCAGCCGCGCGCGGAGATCGGCCGCGCGGCAATCTCGGTGCTGCTCGACATCATCGGCGGCGGCCATCCACCAGCCGATCCGCTCGTCCTGCCGACGCAGCTACAGATACGCGGGACGACGGCGCGGTGCGCGAACCTGCAATGAAGGAGTATCAAATGGTCAGGCAAACCTTGCGTGTCGGTTTCGTGGGATCGGGCTTCATCGCCCACTTCCACCTGAAATCGATGATCGGCGTGCGCAATGTCGAGGTGACGGGCGTCTACAGCCGCAGCGCGGAGAAGCGCCAGCGCTTTGCCGACGCCGTGGACGAGCTGGGGCTGGGCTCCTGCCGCAGCCATGAGAGCCTGCAAGCCCTGTTCGAGGCAGACGACGTCGACGCGATCTGGATCCTGTCTCCCAACGACACGCGTCTTGGCGTGATGCGCGAACTCCATGCCAGTGTGAAGGCTGGACGCAGCAAGGTGCTCGCCGTGGCCTGCGAGAAGCCTTTGGCGCGGACGGTGCGCGAGGCGCGCGAGATGGTGCGGCTGGTCGAGGATGCCGGCCTCAACCACGGCTATCTGGAGAACCAGGTGTTCTGCACGCCCGTGCTGCGCGGCAAGGAAATCATCTGGCGTCGCGCCGCTTCCGCGACCGGGCGCCCCTATCTCGCCCGTGCCGCCGAGGAGCATTCCGGACCGCACGAGCCTTGGTTCTGGCAGGGAGAGCGGCAGGGTGGCGGCGTGCTGTCGGACATGATGTGCCATTCGGTCGAGGTCGCCCGCCATTTGCTGACGGCGCCCGGCGCCAGGCGCGACACGCTCAAGGTCAAGGCGGTGAACGGCACGGTCGCGACGCTGAAGTGGACCCGGCCGCATTATTCCGACCAGCTCCGCGAGCGCTACGGCGCCGAGGTCGACTACCGCAATCGCCCGTCCGAGGATTTCGCCCGCGGCACGGTCGAGCTTGAAGACGAAGACGGCAATCCGCTGATGATCGAGGCGACGACGTCCTGGGCCTATGTCGGCGCGGGCCTGCGCATCCAGCTCGAACTGCTCGGGCCGGAATACGCGATGGAGTTCAATTCGCTCTCGACCGGTCTCAAGGTCTTCATGTCACGCCACGTGACCGGCTCTGAAGGCGAGGACCTCGTGGAAAAGCAGAATGCCGAGCAGGGCCTGATGCCGGTGCTGGAGGACGAAGCCGGCGTCTACGGCTATACGGACGAGAACCGCCACATGGTGGAATGCTTTCGCAAGGGCGAGACGCCGCTGGAGACCTTCCATGACGGACTTGCCGTCGTCGAGATCCTCATGGGCCTCTACATGTCGGCGGAGCTCGAACGCACGGTGCATTTCCCCGAACCGGCGCTCGAGGACTACGTGCCCGTCGTGGCGCGTCCGGCCTGAAGCCGAGCCATGACCCCGCCCCTGCTGGTTCTCGGCAACGTCAATGTCGACCTCGTACTGGGTCCGGTTGCCGGCTGGCCCGCGATCGGAACGGAAGTCGAGGTCGACCGTGCCGAGACCCGCGCGGGTGGATCGGCAGGCAATACCGCGCTCGCGCTTGCCGGCTTGAACGAACCGCACCTGCTAATCGCCTCGACCGGCGACGATCCGAACGGCGCGTTCCTGCGCGGAGAGTTTCGCGACGAGTGGTCCGACTGGATCATCGATCCGGGCCCGACGACGCTGACCGTGGGTATCGTGCATGAGGGCGGAGACCGCGCCTTCTTCACCACGCCCGGCCATCTCCAGCGCGCCGATGCAGCCACGCTGATGCGGCGGGTGCCGCCCGCTCCGCACGCGGGCGCGATTGCGATCCTGTCGGGCGGCCTGCTGATGCCGGATATCCGTGACGGGACGTCGTTCATCCTCGCCGAGCTGAAACGGCGCGGCTGGATGACGGCCATCGACCCGGGTTGGCCGCCGCAAGGCTGGAGCGAGGAGACACATGCGCTGATCGCCGACTGGCTGGCCGTCTCCGACTACGCGCTCATCAACGAGGAGGAGATGGCGGCATTGTCTCAGGGCAAGGGATCGTCCGTCGGATCGATGCGCCCGGATGCGGTGCTGGTAGTCAAGCGCGGGCCGGGTGGCGTCTCCGCGATCACCAACGGAGTGGAGATCACCGTCCCGGCCCCACAGGTCCGGGTCGTCGACACGGTGGGTGCGGGCGACACCTTCAACGCGGCGTTTCTCGCCGCGCGCGTGGCCGGCAAACCGCTTGATGAAGCCCTGGCCAGCGGCGTCGCCGTGGCCTCGCGGGCGGTCTCGACCTATCCGCGCCGATACACCGAGTGAGCTGGACTCAGGTGACGATCAGCAGCAGCACGTAGCGATCATCGCCAGATTGTCGACATTGCCGAGATATTCACGCGCGATCCCGCCGGCCGAGGCGATTGACGCTGACGGGGCTCCGGTCACTCCGGCTTCTTGCGAATATCGAGGATGGGCCTCGCCTTCCAGCCGCGATCGGCGAAGGCCGGATCGTCCGCAGCGACGATTTCGATGCTCGGCATCACGCCGATCGTGGACTTGACCCTGTCGGCCAGCCGCGGGGCGAGGTCGTCGCCGGCGTCGGAGCGAGGCAGAAGGCGGATCCGCAGCCGGTCCATCGACAGCGCGTCGGCTTCGTCCTGCTTGTCGACGATCGCCTGATAGTCGGCGATCCCCGCCTCGGAGGCGAGCATGTCGGCCAGCGCCTGCGGATTGATGAGCATGCCCCTGACCTTGAGGAAGCCGTCGCGACGCACCGGCACGCTGACGAGCCGTTCCGTCAGCGCGCCGCAATGGGGGCAACGGTCGCGGGTCAATCGCGCCGTATCGCCCAGAGCGTAGCGCAACATGGTGGTGCCACGTCGGTCGAGATGGGTCAGCAGGATCAGGCCTTCCTCGCCATCGGCCACCGGCGCATGGCTGTCCGGATCAACCGCCTCGAACAGGAATTGCAGTGGCGCGGGATTGTGATAGCCGGCGCCGGGGCGGCATTCGACCATTCCGCCCTGCATTTCGGTGGCGCCGTACGACACGCTGATCACGGGATCTGCCGCGCCGAGGCGTTTCAGGCGATCGACGAGGTCCTGCCGTGCCTCTTCGCCGAAGCCCTCGCCGGTCACGAAGACGAGCCGGACGGCCGGCAGGGCGACGCCCATCTCCTCTGCGCGTCCAAGCATCTTGCGGATGTAGGACGGAACGCCCCACAGGATCGTCGCATTCGAACGTCCCGCCAGCGTGCACACCGCGTCCATGCGGCTGCCGAGATCGGGGTGCCGGGCGCTCGGCGCCCCGGGCATGGCGGCGACGATCGGGATGTTGAACGCGGCCGCTGCGTTCATGGCGCGGGCAAACGCGCCGTGCGGATGGCGGGTCAGCGGAAAGAGGTTGAGGATCGAGTCGCTGTCCGTGACCCCGCGCAGCCGCAGCATGTTGCGATTGAGCGCCAGAATGTTGATGAAGTCGTACGAGGTCGACGTGAACGGTGTCGGGTCGCCCGTCGATCCCGTCGTGTACATCACGTCCCACACCACCCGCTCCTCGGCGTCGAAACCGGCAGGAAGCGACAGCGTGAAATCTGCGGGCCGGGCGACGAAATCCGTCTTGCCGGTGACCGGCAGCCGCACCAGATCGTCAATCCCGCCAATGTCCCGGCGGCCTATCCCCTTCTGCTCGAAAAGCTGGCGATAGTGCGGATGATACGCAAAGATGCGGTCGAGCGTTTCCGAAAATACCGCTTCGCGCGCCGCCTTCAACGCGGCCGCGCTGTCCAGGAAAAGATCGTCGCGCATCGCAGTCATCTGGTCGTCGTTTCACGGATGAGTGGCATTGGGGCTCCAGAGCGCCGCCTGTTCGCCTTCGACACGCGACATGCTCATCTGGTATTCGTAGATGTCGGGGCGATAGAGCGCGTGCAAATATTCCACCGGGCGGTCGTTCTGGTCGAACACCAGCCGCTTGACCCACAGAAGCGGTGATCCTGTCTCCACCTGCAGCAGCGGCGCGACCATCGTGTCGGCCAGCTTGGCGGAAACGGACTGGTCAGCGGCCGAAACCTTGATGCCGGCGCGCTCCATGAGCAGCAGCAGGGGCTTGTCGGACAGTTCCTGCTCGTCGCAATGCCGTCCGATCTCCTCGGGCAGATAGGTCGTCAGGTGCGAAAACGGGACGTTCTCGTGGAAGCGGACACGCACGGCCCGCTGCACGGTCGCCCCGATCTCGAGGCCAAGCTTCTGTGCCACATGGGACGGCGCTGGAACGTATCCGAACTCGATCAGCTTGACGCGCGTTCGCAGCCCCATGGCGAGCAGGTTCTCGAAGATGCCGCGCAGGTTCGCAGATATCGCCTGGGGGGCTACGGGAGCGCGGGCAAAGGTACCCCTGCCCCGCGAGCGGCTGACGAACCCCTCCTGCTTCAGCCTGTCCAGGGCGCGGCGAATCGTTATCCTGGACACCTGAAAGGTCTGCGACAGTTCATGTTCGGACGGGATCGGCTTTTCGCCGTGGTACTGCCCTTCCTCTATCTGTTGGCGCAGCACCACATAGACCTGGTGGTGCAAAGGGGTCACTGCATCATTCGGCAAACCGTCTCGGGCCACGTCTTCCTCCAGGCAAGTTGTTATAATGCTATGCCTTTTCACTTGTTCTATTGCAAGCACGGGACGAAGAAGCGGCCCTCTTTCCTCTTTTCATTGCAACACATCATGGCGCCATTGCCACGCGTTCACTGCGGCACGTCCAGTTTGAGGATGCGGATGGCGTTTTCGCCAAGCAGGCCGTCGAGCGCCTGCTGGGGAATGTCGAGCGCGCGTGCCTCGCCAAGCGACTGGGTGATGTTCTGCACCGGCCAGTCCGTGCCCCACATGACCTTTTTCATGCCGTCGAAATTCGCGAACCCGCGCTGCGCGATGTAGTCGACGAAGTGTTGCGACCATGTCGAAGGCGGATGCGCGTCGGCGATGATGTAGACGTTCTCGTGACCGATGGCGGCACTGGTCATTTCGTAGTCCATGGGCACCCCGATATGCAGCCCGATCAGTGTCAGTTCCGGGAAGTCGTAGGCGGCATCCTCGATCCATTGCGGGCGGGCACAGAGCTTGCCCCCCGAACGCGGCGACTGGCGGCCGACCTGCATCGTGATGGGCACGCCCAGTTCGCAGCATTTGGCGTAGATCGGCCAATAGGTCCGATCGTTTATCGGCACGCCGAACCAGTGCGGATAGACATGGACACCCTTGAAGCCGAGTTCGGTGACGGCACGCTCGATATAGCGCAGCGTCTCCATGCCGCCGAGCGGATCGATGCCGCACCACCCGAAGAAGCGATCGGGGTACTTCTGGAGCACGGGATAGACCTCGTCCACATGGGTGGCGAGCAGTTCGCCGCGCACGCCGTTCTGGACGACATTGGCGACGATGCCGGTCATCGCAACCCCGTTGCGGTCCATCTCCGCAATGCAGGCCTCCGGGTCCAGACCCTTCGCGGTGGACTTGTCGATGCCGAGCACGTCATAGAGCCTGAGCTGCGTATGCGGCTTGAAATTGACACTCACGTCGATGATGCGGGCCATGGGCGCTTCTCCTTGTGTTCGCGAAACTCAGTGCTGTCCGGCGACGGACTCGTGCCATGGCGTGACGTAGCGGCGCAGCATCACGACCAGGAAATAGAGGATCAGGCCCAGCGCTGTCAGCAGCATGATGACTCCGAACATGGCCTTCACGTCGAAGGCGTTCAGCGTCGCGACGGCCATGTAGCCAAGGCCCTGGCTGCCGCCGAGATATTCACCGACGATCGCGCCGATGGTGGCCAGCACGATGCCCACTTCCATCCCGGTGAGGATGAAGGGCAACGCGTTGGGAAGCTCGACGTCGCGGAAGGTGGCCCAGGCGCTCGCGTTGAGCGACTGCATCACATCGCGGTGGCCCCGCTCGACGGATTTGATACCCAGGATCGTGTTGGTCATGATCGGAAAGAAGGCGATGACCGCGGCGAGCACCACCTTGGACGTCATGCCGAAACCGAACCAGACGATGAACAGCGGTATGAGTGCGACCTTCGGCATCACCTGGAGGCCGACGATGAGCGGATTGAGCGTGCGTTCGAGCCACGGAATCTTGCCGAGCAGCGCACCGAACCCGATACCGACGACGACGGCGATGATGAAGCCGGCGACGGTCTCGAACAGGGTCACCCAGATGTGGCCGTAGGTTCGCGGCTGCGACAGCAGCAGCACGGTTGCATCCCATACTTCAAGCGGCGACGGCAGGATGAAGGGCGACACCTCGAACACCCGGACATAGAGATCCCAGATCAGCACGAGGGCGGCGAGCAGCAGCGGCGTGGCGATCCAGGCTGTGTGGCGTGACATGGCTCGGCGTCCTCAGGCGAATGAATCGAGCCGCTGGCGCAGTTCGAGTTCGTGTTTCTGGAATTCGGGAGTCGACTGGACGTAGATGCTGCGCGGCCTCTCGATGTCGATGCTGGTGAGGGTGTCCATGCGGCCGGGGCGCGGGGACAGCAGCAACACCCTGTCGGCGAGAAACACCGCCTCGCGGATCGAATGGGTCACCAGGATCACCGTGCAGCCGCTCTCGATCCAGATGCGCTGCAGTTCGAGGTTCATCTGGTCGCGCGTCATCGCGTCCAGCGCACCGAACGGCTCGTCCATCAGCAGGATCTGCGGCTTGCAGCTCAATGCGCGCGCGATTGCCGCGCGCTGGCGCATGCCGCCCGAAAGCTCGCGCGGCCAGCGCTTCTCGAAGCCCTTGATGCCGACCAGCTCGCAGAGTTCGCCAGCCCGCCTCCGACGCTCCGCTTTTGGAACGCCGCGCAGCTTCAGCGGCAGGGCGATGTTGTCCTCGATCGTCATCCACGGGAACAGGTTGGCGTCCTGGAACACCACGCCCAGCTCCTGCATGACGGCGTCGTTGCGCTCCCGCCCGTTCCAGAGCTGCTGCCCGCTGACCTCTACGGAGCCACCCGTCGACCTCAAGAGGCCCGCGATGATCCGAAGCAGCGTGGTCTTGCCGCAGCCGGAGGGGCCGAGCAGGACGAGAAACTCTCCCTGCGCGATCTCGAGGTTGACATCTGTCAACGCCAGCACGTCGATATCGCGCGTCTTGTAGCGCTGCGCGATGTCGGTCAGCCTGATCTTGGCCGGCTTTTCGACCGGTTGCGGCGTGTCTTCAGCCATCTGAGTTGGTCCGTATGAGATGTCGTGCGCCAGCACAGTCGATGATCCTTGCAAATCCGAACTCCATTGCCTCAAGCGAGGCCTGATGCCGCGCGACGTCGAAATCGGCGCAGGCATCGGCGACCACATGGGTCTCGAAGTCCCGCTGGCCGAGATCGCGCACCGTGCTCTCGACGCACATCGACGTGGTCACCCCGCAGACCAGCACGCGCTGGTAGCCGCCGGCGCGAAGCAAGCCCTCCAACTCCGTGCCGACGAGCGCCGAAAAGCGCGGCTTGTCGATGACGATGTCCGCCTCGTGCGGCGTGACCACGTCGGACAACAACTCGTCGCCGCTGCCACGCCGCAGCGCGCCAATGCGTGCGAGATTGGGCCGTATGGTGCGGATCAGTTCGCCTCCATCGGAATAGTCCTGTGCAAACACCATTCGCGTCCAGATGATCGTGACGCCATGATCCCTGAGATCACGTGCGAGTGCGTCGGAAGTCTGCGCCGCGTGGCGCAGACCATCGATCGGCCGTCCCTGCCTCGCCATCGAACCGTGGGCATCGCAGAACGACACCTGCGGGTCGACGACGACGAGGGCGGTGCGTGGTCCGCCGTCCTTAGCCAAAGGCGAGCTGGCGAGCGCTGTCGTCGTGGAAGTTCTGGTCCGCCGTCTCTTCGATCAGACCTGCCTTCAACATCAGCGCGTAGGCCGATTCCCAGCTCTCCGGATTGGTGGCGAGCTTGTCGGCATATGGCGCTTCGTACTTGGCCAGCGTGTGCTTGAGCACGGCAAGCCCCTTGTCGGGACGATTGGCTTCGAAGACGTCGTACTTCGCGGTCATCTCCTCGATGATCGGTGCGAGATCGTCGGATTCCAGCAATATGCCGAGCGTCTCGTGGACCGAAGACAGGAAGCTGGCGATCAGCTCGCCGCTCTCTTCCAACTGCGCCTTCGACGTCATGTAGACCTGGCCGGGGCACGGCGCGAATTCGTCCGTCGACCAGGCGACGACCGGCTGCTCGTCCACCTCGAGCTGGAACACGGTGTCGCTGGTGGCGATGAAGCCCGCGATACGGCCCTGCTTGACCAGCTCGAAGGCTGCCGGCGCATTGCCGACGACTTCACGCGACACGTCGTCCTTGGGGATGTCGCGCGCGGCCAGCATCATGTCCAGAATGTTCTCGGTCGCACCGGCCGCCGAAACGATACCGATCGTCTTTCCGGCCATGTCTTCGGGTGTCTCGATGGCCGCGTCCTGCGCGCTGATCATGTAGAAGATGTCGCGCTGGTAGATGTCGCCGACGGCAACGATCGACGGATCTGTCGCGTAGGCCTTGATCAGATCGGTGCCGCCGGTGCGCGAGATCAGCGCGTTGCCGGCCGTCACCTGCTGCACCGCCATGGACGAGCCGCGGCCGCCTTCGATGGTAACGTTGAGACCGTGCTTGGCGAAAATGCCGCCAACATCGGCATACATCGTCTCGACGAAGGAGATCAGGTAGCCGAACGGCGTCAGGTACGTGATGTTCGTCAGATCCTGCGCGCGCGCGGCGGAGCCCAGGAGCCCCGGCACCATGGCGCCGGCGGCGAGCGCTTGCGCGCCAACGAGGAATTTGCGGCGGTTCGTGATGAGCTTGTTCATTGGTCGACCCTCTTTCGGTTCTTGTGTTTCGACCCGCGGGTTCAGCCTGCGGTATAGTCTTTTAGAAGGCGGGCTTGTCGATCGGTGGTCCAGCCACGCTGGTAGGCGTAGCCTCCCGTAATCTCGACCTTGCCCAGGAGATCGAGATCCTCGTCCTCGGCGTCGCCGAAGCTCAGCATGCCCGCACCCTGCTTGATGCCACTCATCGATACGTTGGAGAAACCGAGTTCGAAGAGCTGCTCGATGTCGGGCACGTCGGGCGCCGGCGATGCGATATAGCGATACAGGAACGTCGAGGCGGCATGACCCGGCAAGGCGTCGATGGCATCTCCGCCGTCTTCGAACGTGACCGCTATGTCGAGGACGCGCCGGCCGTAGCGTGACACCGTGCCCCCGAGCGTATGGGTCTTTTCGTCAAAGGCCGGGTTGGTGGCCTGATGCCTGGTCCGGTCGATCGTGCCCAGCCGCTTGCCCCAGCCGAAGATCGCGCCCATGCCCAGGGACCAGTCCCGGTCGACCCAGACCAGCGCGCTGTAGCGGCCGATCCTGTCGCCGAAGCGGCAATAGAAGCCGAGCACGCACTCATTGTAGGACGACCGGCTCGGGTCGCGCCACATCTGCTCCGGATTGGACGCGCTGACCTTGGCCATCTCGGCGATCATCACCCAGCCCTCGCCGGTATCGAGCGGCTCGAGATCCGGCGGCAGGAGATTGGCGATCGCCGAGGGCTCGGCGCGGAACGTCACGTGCAGTGCTTCGCAGCTTATGTGGTGCGGCAACGGTTCGACAAGCGAGCTCCGCCCCGTCGACGAGCGCGGCCAGGATTGGCCCATCCATGGTCGCGCCGTGGTCGTCGTCGAGGCCTGAGCCCGCTTGTCCTGGTTCATTGGGTCTCGCTCAATTGGTCTATAGGCATAACATTATGCAAAAGCCGCCGCGCATCAAGCGGATTCTTCAGCCTCCCAGGGCCCAAGGACCCGCTACGGCAGACGCAACGCCGCCTTCAGCACCTTGCCGGCGCTGTTGCGCGGCAGTTCGTCCACGAAGACGAACGCCTCGGGTACCTTGTAGGGCGCAAGCCTTGCCGCGCACCACGACCCGAGCTCATGGCCCTCGAGGGGCGCGCGCGCGACGACGAACGCAGCCACCGCTTCTCCCAGGCGTGCCGAGGCGGCGCCGACCACGGCGGCCTCGGACACCATCGGATGCTCACGCAGCACCTGCTCGATCTCTGCGGGATAGATGTTGATGCCGCCGCGGATGATGACATCCTTGCGCCGGCCCCGCAGTTCGACATGGCCACCGGCATCGATCGCGGCCAGATCCCCCGGATAGAACCAGCCATCCCGAAAGGGGCTCTCTTCGTCGTCGCTCTCACCGAAATACCCGCTGGCCACGCCCGGCCCGCGGTAGCGCAACTGCCCCACCGCGCCTGCCGGAAGACGCTCGTGCGTGTCGGAGACGCACTGGACCTCGACACCGAAGACCGGCCGCCCGACCGAATTCGGGCTGCTGGTCCGCGTCTGCGGCGTCGCCAGCGAGATGCCCCCACCCTCCGTCGAAGCGTAATATTCGACGAAATTGTCGTTGAGCGTCGCGGATATGGCGTGGCGTTCGTCGGGATCGAGCGGCGCGCCGCTCGAGATCAGCAGGCGCAGGCGTCGAATTGCGCCTTTGACGGAATCGTCCGCTTCCAGGAGCTTGCGCAACTGTGTCGGCACCAGGAAGGTGCTCGTCGCCGAGACACGCTCCAGTTCCGCCGTCAGCGCCGGCGCGTCGAAGGGCGGCGGGAAAAGCACCACCGTTCCCCCTGAAAACAGGATCGACATGGCGAAGGTGCGCCCGCCGCCAAAATAGAGCGGCGTGGCGGAGACGTAGCGATCGGTGCTGTTGAGACCGAGATTGATCCAGTGTGTCCAGAACCTGCGCAGCATCTGCTGGTGCGTGATGCAGGGACCCTTCGGCCGTCCCGTTGTCCCTGAAGACAGCGACAGCAGTAGCGGCAGGTTTTCGCCCGCGGCCGGCGCTGGCGCATCCCAACCAGAAGCCGGTTCAGGCAGAGCGTCCATGGTGCAAAGGGCAAGCGCGCCGAGCGGTTCCTGCTCTGGCAGGACGATCACCAGCCGAGCGCGGAAGTGGCCGGCCACCGCCGTCTTTTCCGCTTCCGTCCAGCGCCAGTCCATCGGGAGGATGATCGCACCCATCCGCGCCAGCGCGTAGTTCGCGGCCAGGTGGTCGATCGAATCCTTGAGACAAACGCCGACAATGTCGCCGCGCCGTATTCCCGCCGCCGCCAGCCGGCCCGACAGCCTGGTCACAGACTGCGCGAAAGCCGCGTAGCCGATGGTGGTTTCGCCGGCAATGATCGCGGCATGGTCGGGCCTTGCCGCGGCATGGATGTCGAGCGCTTCGGCGAGGTTCATGCCTGCCGGTCCAGCCCGTAGAGGCGCATGGCGTTGTCGCGCAAGAGCTTGCGCCTGGATGCTGGGCGCAGTTGCAGCTCGTCGATCTGGCGCATGGTCTCGCCGAAATCCAGGACGGGAAAATCGGTCCCGAAAATCACCTTATCCTGGCCGTAGGTGTTGATGTAGTTGACGAAGGATTGTGGCCAGTAGCGGGGCGCGTGGGCGTCCGATCCGATGTAGACATTGGCATGCTTCCACGCCATCGCGATCATCTCGTCGGTCCACGGAATGCCGATATGGATGCCGACGATCTTCAGTTCGGGAAAGTCGCAGGCGATGGTGTCGAGCGTGATCGGTCGGCCCACGCTGCGGCGCGGGAAGCTTTTGTCGTAGATCAGCGACTGGCCGACCTGCATCTGGATCGGCACGTCCAGCTCGACGCATTTTGCGTAGAACGGATAGTAGCGCGCATGGTCCGGCGCGAGCTCGAACCAGTGCGGATAGAGATGCGCGCCGATGAAGCCATCTTCCTTGACCGCTGTCTCAAGCGCCCTCACGCCGTTCATGCCTTCCGTGGGATCGATGCCGGCCAGCGCGAGGAAACGATCGGGATACCGGGCAACTGCCTCGGCAATCAGCCCGTAGGGAACGTGGTAGCATGCGCGGTGGCCGGCAGAGCCGACCTTCGCGGCGATCAGCATCGAGCGCTCGATGTTGGCCTCGTCCATGCGCCGCAGCATCTCTTCCAGCGATATGCCTTCGAAGGTGCCCCGGTCGACCTTGACCTTGGAGGTGTAGAACTCCTCGCGGTCCGGACGCCCGGCGAGCGCCTCCTTCGTCCAGATGTTCACCACCGCGTCGATCGCGCCGTAATCTTCCATCGCATACCTGTTCCGTCAGCTCTTATTGTTATATCAATGCATCATATAGGCGGCAAAGCCGCAAGAGGCTGGCAAGCAGGGGAAGCGGAAGAATGCGCAAATCGGTCGTCGCGGCAGCCCACGCATCGTCAATCATGCTCGACAAGCGTGCTTCGCTGGCCAAGGCCTGCGAGATCGTGCGCGAGGCCGGACGGTCCGGGGTTGAGCTCCTGTGCTTTCCCGAAACCTATCTTCCAGGCTTCCCCTACTGGATCAATCTCTACACGCCGGCCCAGCAGCACGGCATCTATGTCGGTTACGCCGACCAGTCGGTGGACCTCTCAGGAGACGAGTTGAAGCCGCTTTGCGCCGCCGCCGCCGAGGCCGGGACCGCGGTGGTGATGGGCCTGAGCGAACGCGCCGGCGGCACGATGTACAACACCCAGGTGTTCATCGCCCGCGACGGTGCGATGCTGGGCAAGCACCGCAAGCTTCAGCCGACCTATGCCGAACGGATGATCTGGTCGCAGGGCGATGGCTCGACGCTCGACGTGCATGACATGGCGGGCGCGCGCGTCGGCGCGCTGATCTGCTACGAGCACATGCTGAACCTGGCGCGCCAGGCGCTGATCGAACAGGACATGGAAATCCACTGCGCGAGCTGGCCGACCTTCGCCTCGAGCCGCAATGCGCGCGCGTCGAGCTATGACCAGAGCGTCGAGGTTCTGATGCGCGCGCACGCGATTACCGGCCAGTGTCACGTGATCGTGGCACAGAACCCGGTGACTCAGCAGAACGTCGACGCGATCAACACGGCGATGGGACCGAACGACGTGCTTGGCGTCGGCGGCGGGTGGTCGGCGATCATCGGCCCGACGGGCGAGTTCGTCGCCGCGCCGCATATCGGGCTGGAAGAAAAGCTGGTGATAGCCGAGATCGACCTCGAGGCGAACCGGCGCGCCAAGGTGCTGGCCGACACGGCGGGGCACTATTCGCGCCCGGAGGTTCTCTCGCTGACGATAGACAGGCGGCAGTTCCGGCGCTGAACGAGAAACGCGACCGGCTTCCGCGACCTAGCCGCGCACGCCCATGTAGAGCCGAGACACGCGTTCGTCGGCGATCAAGGCGCTCGCGCTGTCCTTGATCCGCACCTGACCCAGCTCGAGCACGTAGCCGCGGTCGGATGCTTCCAGCGCCCTCTTGACGTTCTGTTCGACCATGAGGATCGCCTTGCCGGCTTCCGCAAGGCGGCGCGCGGTCGAGAAGACGAGGTCCACCATTTTCGGGGCGAGGCCGATCGAGGGCTCGTCGAGCATCACGACCTTGGGATCCATGATCAGTGTGCGGGCGATCTCCAGCATGCGCTGTTCGCCACCCGACAGGCTGGCGGCGAATTCGCCGCGCCGCTCCTTGAGGATCGGGAACATCTCCTCGACCCTGTCAGTGCGCTCCTGCAGCAGCTTCTGGTCCTTGAGAAGGTAGCCGCCCATCCGCAGATTTTCCGCGATGGTCAGCTTGGGAAAGACGCTGTGATGCTGGGGAATGTAGGCGAGCCCGACGGTCAGCATGCGAAAGGGGCTTACCTGGAATATGTCCTGCCCGTCGAGCAGCACCTCTCCTTCGCGCACCGGCGCCATGTTGAAGAGGCTCTTGAGGATGGTGGACTTGCCGGCTCCGTTCTGGCCGATGATCGTGACGATCTCGCCCGCCTCGACGTCGAGATCGACGCCATCGACGATCAGCCTTCCGCCGCCATAGCCGCCCTTGAGGCCGCGCACCTTGAGCATGGTCATGAGCTTATCCCAGATAGGCGTCGATGACGCTCTTGTCGGACTGCACCCGGTCGGGCGCGCCTTGCGTCAGCACCCTGCCCTGATGCATGACGACGATCTCGCTCGCCAGCGACATGATAAATTCCATGTTGTGCTCGACGATCAGGAACACGATCCTGGTCTCCTCGTAGATCTCCACCAGGAAGTCGCGAAGGGTGTTGAGAAGGGTCGGGTTGATGCCCGAGGCCGGCTCGTCGAGAAGCAGGATGCGCGGCTTCGACATCAGGCAGGAGACGATTTCCAGAAGGCGCCGCTGGCCGTATGACAGCGCGCCGGCGGGTTCGTCGGCGTAGCGTTCCAGGTTGATCAGCCGAAGCAGGCGACGCGCCTCGGCCTCGGCTGCCCTGCGGGCCTTGCCGCTGCGGGTCAGGGCCTGCACCACCTCGCCTCCCAGCCGCTTGTCCTGGGCGGCGAAGAGGACGTTGTCGAGGCATGTCTCCTCCGGCAGCACGCGGCATTCCTGGAAGGTCCGGGCAAGCCCCTCGCGGGCGAGCCGGTAGGGCTTCATTCCGTCGATGCGCTGCGAATGGAACCGGACCTCTCCGGCATTCGGAATCTGCCGGCCGCAGATGATGTCGAACATCGTCGTCTTGCCCGCGCCATTCGGCCCGATAAGGCCGTAAATGCCGGGCTGGCCAAGCGAGAACGACGCGCCGTCCACGGCCTGGATGCCACCGAAATTCTTCGAGATCCCGGAGACTTCAAGTATGGGCGACAACGGCCTTCTCCCTGTTGGACAGCTTCGTGTAGGCGGCCTCGGTCAGCCCGCAGATGCCGCGCGGGGCGAAACGGGCGAGCAGCAGCAGCACGAAGCCGAAGAAGATCAGACGCAACTCGCTCGCGACGCGCAGGAACTCCGGCAGCGCCACGAAGGTGATCGCGCCGATGATCGGGCCGATGAGATAGCCAGCGCCGCCAAGAATGAGCATCATGATCAGATTGATGCTTTCCTGCAGTTCGAAAGACAGGGGCGCCGCCGCCCGCAGGAACAGCACCTTCATTGCGCCGCCGACGCCGGCGATCGCGGCCGACAGCACGAAGGCGAAAAGCTTGTGCGCGAATACGTTGACGCCGCGCGCCGCAGCCAGTGACTCGTCCTGCCGCACGGATGACAGCGAACGTCCGAAATCCGACCGCACCAGGACGTATTGCAGCAGGAAGACCAGGGCCGTGACAGTGAAGACGAGAAGATAGAACCCCGTCAGCGAGCGGAACTCGACCTCGAAGGCGCCGATGGCGAAGCCTTCCGGACGCGGAATGCCGGGCAGTCCCTCGGCGCCGCCGGTCAGCGCGTCGAGATTGTTGAACAGCGTGTACATGATCATGCCCACGGCAAGGGTGACCACGATGAAGAAATGGCTGCGCAGGCGCAGGCAGGGTATGCCGACAACCAGCCCGATGAGACCGGCCGCGCCGGCGCCCGCAAGCAGCGAGGGCACGAAGGGCACGCCGAAATCCTTCATCAGCACCGCGGTGGTGTAGGCACCCACGCCGGCAAAACCCATATGGCCGAGCGAGACCAGTCCCGTGTAGCCATAGAGCAGGTTCATGCCGATGGCGGGGATGGCGTAGCACAGGGCCAGCGTCAGCACGTACAGGATGTAGGGCTGGCTGCCGAAGATCAGCGGTGCCAGCGCGCCCAGGACGAACAATGCCAGTCCGGCGATCGCGGACAGGGAGAGCTTCATGGTCAATGCTCCCCGCGCACGCGGACACCGAAGATGCCCCACGGCCGCACCAGCAGCATGAGGATGAGGGCGCCGAAGACGATCGTGTCGCGATAGTCGGTGGGGATCACCAGCGTGGAAAGCGATTCCAGAATACCGATCCCGAGACCGCCGACGATCGCGCCGGGCACACTGCCCATGCCGCCGATGATGATGGCCGACAGCGCCTTCAGCATCGGCGCATCGCCCATCTGCGGGAAGATCAGGAACAGCGGTCCAAGCAGCGCACCCCCAAGTCCTGCCAGCGCGCATGCGATCATGAAGGTGAGCGTGTAGACCCGGTTGGGGTCTATGCCCACGACCACTGCGGCCTCGGGATGCTGGCTGGTGGCGCGCATCGCCGTACCCAGGCGGGTGCGGGTCAGGAACAGATAGAGGACCGTCACCGCCAAGGCCACGACGCCGATGATGACGAAGTGCTGCACGGTGAACGAGAGTTGGCCGACGCGCACCAGCGCGTCGACGCTCGCCGGACGCATCTGCAGCGCATGCGGTCCCCACAACTGCACGACACCGTTCTGGATGATCAGTATCAGGCCCAGCGATGCGACGATCTGCATGCGCAGGTTGTCGCGTAGCTGCCGGAATATCAGCCTCTCGAGCACCATGCCGATGAGGGCGAGCGATGCCATCGAGCACAGGATGGCCAGCGGATAACTGCCCGTGAGGTTGAAGAAATACAGGTGCGCCATGTAGCCGCCCACCATGAACAGCACGCCATGCGCGAAGTTCAGGACATGCATGACGCCGTAGATCAACACCATGCCGAGCGCCATGAGAACATAGATCGAGCCCATCATCGCGCCGTTGATGAACTGTTCGAGAATGGCGGTCGCCATGCCGGCTCCGAGTGTGAGAGCTGTCAGGATAGGCCGCGCCTTGAAGGCGGCGCGGCCTCATGAACGGTCCGGATCAGCCGGCGCCGCAATCGGCGACCATCTCGGCCGGGAAGATGACCTTGCGGTCTCCGCCCTCGCACCACTCGGTCATGTAGACGGGCGGCGATGCCTGGCCCTGCTCGTCGAACGAGATCGGCCCGATGACGCCTTCGAACGAAAGTTCAGCAAGCGCATCGCGCACCGCAGCGCCGTCGGTGGTGGTGCCGGCTGCCTTCATCGCCTCGACGGCGGCAAAGACGGCGTCATAGGACTGTGCGGCGAAGCCGTGCGATTCCTCGCCGAACTTGGCCGAATACGCGTCGCTGAACGCCTTGATGCGCTCCAGCGGCGCGTTCGGCGGAAACGAATTGTACTGCACCATGCCGTTGAGATAGTCGGCGTTCAGGCGGTCGAGGAAACGGTTGGAGCCCATGGCCAGCGTGCCGATGAGCTGCACGTCCAGTCCCGCGTCGCGGAGCTGCCTGATGGCGAGCGCGCCCGGCTCCTCATCCATCAAGAGCATGACGGACTTGGCACCCGAATTGCGGATGTTGGTGACGTGGTTCGAGAAGTCGACCTCGCCGACATTGAAGTAGCCGACATAACCGATCTCGTAGTCTTCCGGCAGCAGCGCCTGCATGCCGTTGACCCCGCCGCGACCTGCGTCGTTGTTCCAGGCGATGAAGGCGAGCGGCTCGGCATCGATCGTCTGGACGTAGTCCGCCAGCGCCCTGTTGAGCTGCCCGTTATGCGCGTTGATGCGGAAGAAGTACGGGTTATCCTGCTCCGTCAGGTTCGATGCGGTCGGAACCGTGATGATCAGCGGAACCTGCATGTCCTGCGCGATCGGGGCCTCCGCGGCGGCGACCGGGCTGCACAGTTCGCCGAGCACGATCGGCACCTGGTCGACCGTGGCAAGGCGCTGCATCGCCGATGCACCTTCGGCCGCGTTGCATCGCGTGTCGTAGACCTGCAGTTCGAGCTTGTAGGTCGTCCCGTCGACCTCGAAGCCGCCCTGCTCGTTGATGGTTTCCACGGCCAGATTGAAGCCGTTCATCTGGAACTTGCCGGGAGCGGCAAGTGGCCCCGTCTCGGCGGTGACGATGCCGATCGTCACTGTTTCTTCCTGGGCGTACGCTGCCTGCGCACAAAGCGCGGCGGCAAGCGCGGCCGGTATGGTTAGCCTTCGCATGATTTGCTCCGTGTTCCCGTTATTTTTCCAACCCATAGACGCGCAACGCATTGTCCCGGAGGAACAGGCGCCGCGCATCTTCCCGAAGGCCGAGACCGTCGATCTCGTCCATGGTTCGCTTGAAGGCCAGCACCGGATAGTCGGTGCCGAACATCACTTTGTGCCGGCCGTAGGTGTTGATGTAGTGGATGAACGGCTCGGGCCAGTATTTCGGGCTGTGCGCGTCCGAGCCGATGAAGACGTTCTCGTGCTTCCAGGCCATCGCGATCATCTCGTCGGTCCACGGGATGCCGATATGGATGCCGATCAGCTTCAGCTCGGGAAAATCACAGGCGATGTCGTCGAGGAGGATCGGCCGCGCAACGCTGCGCAGCGGTCGCTTGTCGTAGTAGACCAGCGACTGGCCGACCTGCATCTGGATGGGAATGCCAAGTTCGACGCACTTGGCGTAGAACGGATAGTATTTGCGGTGGTTGGGCTCCAGCTCGAACCAGTGCGGATAGGTGTGTGCGCCGATGAACCCCATGTCGCGCACGGCGCGTTCGAGGCGGCGCACGCCTTCCATGCCTTCCGTGGGATCGACCCCGGCAAGGCCCGAAAACCGGTCTGGATGGGCGGCGACCGCCTCCGCTATCCATTCATACGGCATGTGCCAGGCGCCGGGCGTGCCCTCCTGCCCGAGCTTGCAGGCGATCAGGAACGAGCGTTCGATGCCGGCCTCGTCCATCTGCCGGATCATGTCTTCATGGCTGACGGATGCGACGTCCGCCTCGGCACGGCCGATCTTCCCGGTATGGAACGTGCGTGTCCAGGCGGGGCGCGACGCGACGATCTGCGGCGTCAGCGGATTGACCACTATGTCGATGGCCTTGAATGACATTTCGTTGTCGCCTCCGGCTTCCCTCTGATATATTGTTATGTGAATAATACTAATCTGGCAAGGATATCGCGGATGGAATTTGCGCCTGAAACCGTAGGGGAAGCGTGGCTCAGACTGCTCAAGGCACGCGGCGTCGATTTCCTGTTCGCGAACGCTGGAACCGACTTCCCGTCGATTGTCGAGGGCATCGCGCGTGCGGAGCAACTGGGCATCGACATTCCACGCCCGGTCCTGTGTGGGCATGAGAACGCCGCCGTTTCGATGGCGCATGGACATGCCATGGTATCGGGCCGGGCGCAGGCGGCGATGGTGCATGTCAATGTAGGCACCGCCAACGCGCTGAACGGCGTCATCAACGCCGACCGGGACTATGTGCCTCTGCTTCTGGCGGCTGGACGCACCCCTTTCCTGGAATCCGGCGAAGCGGGCGCACGGTCGCTGAACATTCACTGGGCCCAGGAGATGTTCGACCAGGCGGGAATGGTGCGCGAAAGCGTGCGCTGGGACTACGAATTGAAGGACCCGCGCCTGCTCGTGCACGCAACGGACCGCGCGCTGGCGCTCGCCCATTCAGACCCGGGGGGGCCCGTCTACCTGACCCTGCCGCGCGAATTGCTGGCGATGGAACCTGCCGGCGACGAAATCGACGCGCCGCCGCTGCTGGCGCCGGCTCGTCTCGGCGCGCCCGATCCCGCCGATATCGCCAGAGCCGTACAGGCACTTCTGGCCGCGAAGTCGCCGCTGATCGTCACCGCGCGGGCCGGCGTCGACAAGACCGTCCCCGCGCTCCTGTCTAAACTCGCCGCGCGGCTCGGCGCGCCCGTCGTCGAATACCGTCCGCGTCATCTCAGCCTGTCCAGCGAGGATGCGTACCATGGCGGGTTCGAGGTTTCGCCCTGGCTGGCGGAGGCCGATGTCGTGCTGGTGCTCGAATGCGATGTGCCATGGATGCCGGGCAGCGACGGCACCCATCCAGGGCTGACGGTGATCCAGGCAGGCATCGACCCGCTGCAGGCCCGCTACCCGCTGCGGGGGTTCCGGTCGGATCTCACGATACGCGCTGCGCCGCGCCTGTTCATCCAGTCGATGCTGGATGAGCTCGGCAGTGGTGAGCCGCCGGCACGCGCGGCGGCAATGCGTGATCGCTGCCTTGCAATGCGACAGGCCGCGCGTGAGGCAGGCACCCAGATGCCGCGCCAGATGACGATGGCCTGGGCGTCGGCCTGTCTGGACCGTGCGCGCGCACAGGGCTCGATCCTCGTCAACGAATATCCGCTGGTGCGTTCGGTGATGACCACGACGGAGCCGGGCGAGTTCTACGGCAGTTCGCCAGCCGGCGGCCTCGGCTGGGGGCTGCCCGCAGCGCTCGGGGCTAAACTCGCCGCGCCCGACCGCGAGGTGATCGCGGCGGTGGGCGACGGCAGCCACCTTTTCGCCAACCCCATCGCCTGTCATCAGATCGCGGCGGCGGAGAACATTCCGATCCTGGTGATGATATTCAACAATGCCGGCTGGGGCGCGGTCGCGCGCGCGACGCGGGCAATGTATCCCGACGGATATGCGACGCGGGCCAACCGCATGCCCCTGACGCGCTTCGAACCGGTGCCAGACTTTGCCGCGGTCGCCCGCGCCTGCGGCTGCTGGGGAGACACGGTGGACGATCCGGCCTCGCTGCCGGACGCACTGGACCGCGCCTTTGCCGAAATACGCGCCAATGGCCGCTGCGCCGTGCTCGACGTGCGCTGTGCCGGCTGACCAATCCAACGGAGCACCATGATGTCGCAAACGTCTGATCCACTGCCGATGCACCCCGCCCTGCCGGCTTCCGTCATCGAGGCGGCCGCCGCGCGGCGCGGCAGGCCGCATGTGTTCGATACGATCGAGGCCGCGAAAAGCGCCCTCGTGGTGATCGACCTGCAACGCGCCTTCATGGACGCGGGCGCGCCCTCGGAAGTGCCGCAGTCCCGAACCATCGTGCCCAACGTCAACCGGCTTGCCGCCGCCATGCGCGAGGCGGGCGGGCGCGTGGTCTGGATACGGGCCACCTTCGACAAAGCGGGCTGGCCGAACTTCTTCGACTACATGGTCAACCCGCAATTGTCCGGGCGCATCCTGGACGCGCTTCAGGACGGCGCGGAGATGCACGCGCTGTATGACGGCCTCGACGTCCAGGACGGCGACATGGTCATCAACAAATACCGCCTGTCGGCATTCCTGCCGGGCACCAGCAACCTGCCGATCCTGCTGCGAACGGCCGGCATCGACACCGTGCTGATCGCCGGCTGCATGACGAATGTGTGTTGCGACAGTTCCGCGCGCGACGCCGTGATGACGGATTTCAAGACGATCATGATCGAGGATGCCAACGCAACGCGCACCGACGAGGCGCACATCGCGGCGCTGACGACATTCCTGCAGAGCTTCGGTGATGTGCGCCGCACCGACGAGATCGTGGCAATGCTCTCGGTCTGAGACCGGTCGCGCGCAGCGGGTTCAGCGCTGCGCGAGGATCGATGCAGCCTGCGCGCAGGTCAGCGGTGTAGCGATGGTCGACAGGTCGGCGACCGAGCGATCATGCGTCTCTGTCTTGAATGCGGCGCAGCCGTCTGTCAGGAGCACGGTCCTGAAGTCGCGCACGTGGGCGTCGCGCAGCGTCGATGCAACGCCGCCATTGGTGACGATGCCACAGATGATCAGCGTCTCGATGCCAGCCTTGCGCAGCACCCATTCCAGCCGCGTCATGTAGAAGGCGGAATAGGCGACCTTCTCGATCGTCACGTCCGCCGGCTGCAGCGTGTCGACAAGCGAATGTCCCCAGCCGCCGGGCGCGAAATCGCCCTTTCCGAGAAACGGCCGCAGTTCCTTCAGATGCGGCGAGATGAACGGTTCGCCGCCCTTGCCGGGCACCAGCGTGAACTGGGTCGAGATCACCCAGCCGCCCTTGTCACGAAGCGCGTCCGCAACCGGCTTGACCCGTTCCGGCAATGCGGCGATCGCGTCGCTTTTCTGCCCGCCGCGCGCATAGGCGCCATCGGGATGGATGAAGTCGTTCTGCAGGTCGACGATGAGCAGGGCGGTGGAGCCAAGGTCCGTCGCGGAAAGATCAACGCTCATTGCACGGGCCTCATCACGAGATTTCCATAATCGTCCACGGTCGCCGCCAGGCCCGGATCCACGAAGATCGTGGTATCGGCCTGCTCGAGGATCGCCGGACCTTCGATGACGGCCCCGACCGCAAGGCCGAGGCGATCGAATATCCGCGCCTCGTGGAAGGCACCTTCCGCATAGATCCGGCGCGTGCCGCGAAGGCAGTCCTCAGCCGCCTTTCCGTCGACGGGCGCGAAGACCGTCATGTCGAGCTTGGGGCGCCGCCCGACCACCGCGATCCGATAGTTCATCACGCGCGTCTGGATGTTGTCGAGGAGACGACCGAACGCTTCCTTGTAGGCTGCATCGAAAGCCGTCGAAATCGCGTCTCTCGTCAGGCCCCCGGCCGGGATCGTCACGGGCACGCTCACCGTGTGGGTCTGGCCGAGATAGAGCATGTCGAACTCAAAGATCCGGTCGATGCTCTGGAATGCGATTTCGGCGGCCTTCAGCAAGTCCTCCGTCTCGCTTGCAACCTGCTCCATCTCGGCTCCAAGAGCGGCGGCGTCGAGTTGGCTCAGGAGCTTGTTGACGGTCTGCACGCGGTCGTGGCGCATGTCGGCAACGACGCAGCCGAGGGCCGAGGTCACGCCCGGGAAGCGCGGCACCAGCGCGGAGCCGAGACCGACTTCCTTGATCAGCGCACCGGTATGAAGCGAACCGCCGCCGCCAAAGGGCATCGCTGCGAAGCGTGCGGGGTCGTGCCCCTTCTCGATGGACACCAGCCGGATCGCGCCCGCCATCTTGGCGTTTGCGAGCTTCAGGATCGCTTCCGCCGCATCCTCGATCGACAGGCCCAGCGGGCCCGCGATATGGGCGTCGATCGCCTGGCGCGCGGCGTCGACATCGAGGCGGGCCAGCTTGCCGCCGATCGGGCGATCGGGATTGATCCGGCCAAGCACGACATTGGCGTCGGTGACCGTCGGACGGTCGTTGCCAAGGCCGTAGCAGACCGGGCCGGGGTCAGAGCCTGCGGATTCGGGTCCGACCTGCAGCAGCCCGCCGCGATCCACGGAGGCGATCGAACCGCCGCCAGCACCGATGGTGGTGATCTCGATCATCGGGGTGCGAACCACCATGCCGAAGTCGATGGCGGTCTGTGCAGACAGCGCGGCCTTGTTGCCGGCGACCAGCGACACGTCGAAGGACGTACCGCCCATGTCGCAGGTGATGATGTCGTCGAATCCCGCCGCCCTGGCGATTTCCTGCGCCGCGATGACGCCTGCCGCCGGGCCGGACAGGGCCGTGCGCACGGGATATCGCTTGGCGGTCTCCACCGACATCACGCCGCCGTTTGACTGCACGATCAGCACGTCGCCGGCAAAGCCCCTTTCGGCCAGGCCCTTTTCGAGCCTGTCCAGATAGGACGAGACGACGGGCTGCAGATAGGCGTTGAGCGTCGCGGTGGAGAGGCGTTCGAACTCGCGGATTTCCGGCAGGATCTCGGTGGCCGCCGTCACGTATTCGTTCGGCCAGACCGAGCGGACGGCTTCCACTGCCTGCTTTTCATTGTCGGCATTGGCGTAGCCGTTGATGAAGAACACGCAGACCGCCTCGCACCCTGCCTCCGCAAGGTCCTTCGCGCGCGCCTTCACCTCCTCCAGATCCACCGGCTCGAGAATCGAGCCGTCGGCAAGCGTGCGTTCCGCGACTTCGACACGGTCACCGCGCTCGACGACCGGCGTGAAGGCGCCTTTCAGTCCCCAGGTGGTCGGGCGGTCGCGGCGGCGCATTTCCAGCACGTCGCGAAAGCCCTGCGTGGTGATGATGCCGGTGTGGGCACCCTTGCGCTCGAGCAGCGCGTTGGTGCCGACCGTGGTGCCATGCACGATGGTGCGGATGTCGGCGAAATCGCCGACCTCGCGGGAGATGCCGTCGACGAAACCCTTCGACTGGTCGCCGCGCGTTGAAGGCACCTTGACCGTCTTCACCTGTCCCGACGCTTCGTCGAGGATGAAGACGTCGGTGAACGTGCCGCCCACGTCAACGCCGATCGTGTACTGGACTCTCTTCATTATGCCGACGCTCCCCGCAGCGCATTCGTCTTTTCAAGGTCCGGATCACCCTGCGCATCGAGCACCACGCCGTAATCCTGCCTGGCGCGGGCCGCGGTGACGAAGCCCTGCCGCACGTCGCGCGCCACGGCTTCGGCATCCCGCTCGAACGCGCTGCCGTAGCCGCCGCCGCCGGGCGTCTCCAGCCTGACCTTCTGGCCCCTGTCGATATGGATGCCGACCATCTTGGAGACCATCGGCGGCGTGTGGTCGCCGTCGGCCTGTTCGTAGGTGAACCGGTTCAGCGCCGCGTCCCCACCGCCGACGACCCCCTTTGGCGCGAACTTGCCGCGCTCGCCGAAGAGGAAGACATCCGCGTTCTTTTCGAGAAGCTCGATCTCGTAGATCGCGCCCAACCCACCGCGATAGGCGCCGGCGCCGCCGGAATCGGGGCGCAGCCCCCATTTGGTGAAGCGCACGGGATAGGCCGTCTCCAGGATTTCCAGCGGCGGTATCGTGGCCGTCGAGATCGGGGCATTGCCGTGATTGAGGCCATCGCCTGCGCCATGGGCGCCATGTCCGCCACCGAAGAAGGAGAACATCACCCAGCGCTGCCCATTCGTCCGGTGTCCGGCGAGAGACAGCGCGTTGATGGTGCCGTAGGCGCAGGCCATCGCCGGGGCCGGCGCGATCTGTGCCACTGCCTGGAACACCACGTCGATCAGCCGCAGGATCGTTTCGGTATAGCCGCCGACAGGTTTCGGCGCGCGTACGGAGAGGAGCGAATCCTCGTCGATGCGGAACTCGACCGGCTCCAGCACGCCGGCATTGGCGGGCACATCGCCGAAAATGTGTTTCAGCGCCACGTAGCAGGCCGCCACCGTGGTTGAGCGCGAGATGTTCACCGGCCCCGCGCAGGCCGGCGAGGAGCGCGAGAAGTCCATCACCATCCGGTCGCCGTCGATCGTCAGGTCGAGCGCGATCTTCAGCGGCTCGTCGGAGATGCCGTCATTGTCAAGAAAATCCTCCGCCGAGACGGTGCCGGAAGGCAGGCCCTTTATCTGTGCGCGCATCATCTGCGCAGCGCGAGACTTCAGCTCGCCCAGGCATTGCGCGATGGTGGCGTCGCCATATTCGTCGAGAAGTTCGACGACGCGCTTCTGGCCCAGTTCCAGCGCGTTGATCTGCCCATTGAGGTCGCCATAGAGCGACAGCGGAAGGCGCGAATTGGCCGACAGGATGTCGACAATGTCGGACTTGTAGACGCCGGCCTCGAAGAGCTTCACAGGCGGAATCAGCATGCCTTCCTGGAAACACTCGGTGGCCGCCGGATTGTAGTTGCCCGGCACGTTGCCGCCAACGTCGTGCCAATGGCCCACCGAGGCCAGGAAACAGAACACCTTTCCGTCGCGAAACACCGGCTTGACGAGACGGAAGTCCGACAGGTGCGTTCCCCCGTCATAGGGATCGTTGAAAATCCAGACGTCGCCGTCCTTGATGCCGTCCTGCCGGGCCGCCTTGTCGATCACCGCCTTCACGGCAAACGCCATTACGCCGACAAAGATCGGCAGTCCGGATTTCCCCTGAACCAGCGTGTCGCCGGTCACCGCGTCATAGATGCCGTGCGAGGCATCGTGGGCCTCTGCGATGATCGGATTGAACGCCGAACGGAACAGCGTCGCATCCATCTCGTCGGCGATCTGCTCCAGGCGACCCTTGAGGATCGCCAGCGTCACGTTGTCCAGGGCCATCAGGCGTCTCCACCGTCGTAAGTCTTGGCGCTTTCGAGGAGTTCGCGCGTACCGATCACATCATTGAGCCCGGCAAAGTCGAACATGCGGGCGCGGAAGGCCTCGTTCGACCCGTTGGCCAGCAGGTTCGCGTAATAGTCGCGTGCCGTCGCCGCCACCGCGCGCACCACGCCGCCGGGAAAGATGACGAAGGAGAATCCGCGATCCTGCAGATCCTGCGCGTTCATGATCGGGGTCTTGCCGCCCTCGACCATGTTGGCCATCAGCGGGACCCGGCCGCGAAACCGCGAGCAGATCGTATCGAGTTCCTCGACAGACTGCGGCGCCTCGATGAACAGCAGGTCGGCCCCGGCCTCGAGATAGGCTTCGGCACGATCGAGAGCCGAGGAAAAGCCTTCCACGGCGATCGCGTCGGTACGTCCGATGATCAGCGTATCCTCGCTGGCGCGCGCGTCGCATGCAGCACGTATCTTGCCTGCCATCTCCGACGACGAGATCAACTGCTTGCCGTCGAGGTGACCACAGCGCTTGGGCATCGTCTGGTCCTCGAGTTGAAGGGCATTGGCCCCCATGCGCTCGAACACCCGCACCGTGCGCTGAACGTTCAGCGCATTGCCAAAGCCGTTGTCGGCATCCACCACGATCGGCAGGTGGATGCGGTCGCGCACGACAGCGACCGTATCGGCCACCTCGCTCATCGACACGAGCCCGATGTCGGAACGCCCGAAGCGGGTGTAGGCGATGGAGGCGCCGGAGAGATAGACGGCCTCCGCCCCCGCCTGCTCGGCGATCAGGGCCGAGAGTGCATCGTAGACGCCCGGCGCGACCAGGATCCGATCTTCGGCCAGGCGCTGTTTCAACGTTGTTTTCATTGGGGCCGATCTTTCCCGCGCTGGGCTGCAACGCGCGTCGTCAGAAGGGGAAAGAGCCCCTCGTCTGAAAGCATTGAAACTTGGGATATGTGTCGTGAATGCACCGGCACCTTCGTGCCGTCGACGGGTGCAGCGCGGCAAGCCACTTCAAGCTCGCCACCGACTGCGTAAGCCAGAATCTCGTACGGCAGGGTAGCGGCCATTCGATGCATTTTCCGTTCGTGGCAGCGTCGGCTGTGCCGACCGGCGGGACCATCACCCCACCAGCCAGACCAAGCGCGTACCACGTCTTCCCTCTTCTAACTCTAATGGTATATCAATATACCATTATGTCAATTTCCCCCGACAGCGATACCGGGGTTTCGGGCTCTTCACAACCTAGGGGGACGAACGGCTCTGCAGCGATCGAGCATGTGCGGGGCCGGCGATGTCGACGCGACTGCCTTCAAGCCATTCGCAAACGGGAATTGGCGTCGCTCCGGTCGATCGGCACGACATGCTGACGACGCCTCTATCTTTTGGGTGGCCACTTTGGAAAACTGCCCGCTGCGGCGACCACATCGTCCGCGAATCGCCAAGGAGAAGTGTGCGTGCACCATTCGATCCATCCGTCCCTCGCCGGCGCAGAACCCGGTTTCGATGTTCCCGCACTGCCCGGCATGGCCTTGCACGAGATCCAGACCCCTGCCCTGATCATCGATCTCGACGCGATGGAACGCAATCTGGACCGGATGCGCCAGGCCGCCGAGCCGAAAGGCGTGCGTCTGCGCGCGCATGCCAAGACGCACAAATCCGCGGACATCGCGCGGCTGCAGATGGAGCGTGGCGGAGCCTGCGGCATATGCTGCCAGAAGGTGTCCGAAGCAGAGGCCATGGTCCGCGCCGGCATCACCGACATTCTCGTCGCCAACGAGGTTCGCCAACCCGCGAAGCTGGCGCGTCTGGCCAAGCTCGCCGAACGCGCTCGTATTCTCGTCTGCGTTGACGATCCCGCAGCGGTTGGCGATCTGTCAGCCGCCGCCGTCGCTGCGGGTACGACGCTCGAAGTTCTGGTCGAAATCGACTGCGGCGCGGGACGCTGTGGTATCGCGCCGGGCGAAGCAGCCCGCGACCTTGCACTGGCGATCGACGCGGCTGCCGGACTGCGTTTTTCCGGCATCCAGGCCTATCACGGGCGGGCCCAGCATCTGGCGACGGAATCCGAACGCAGGAATGCCATCGCGCATGCCGAAGCGCTCACCAAGGAGACGGTCACGCTGATCGCGGCGAGCGGACTGGAATGCGACATCGTCGGCGGGGCGGGCACCGGCACCTATCCGTTCGAGGCCGCGAGCGGCGTGTGGAACGAGCTTCAGTGCGGCTCCTACGTCTTCATGGATGCGGACTATCGCCGCGCTCTGGGCGAAACGGCCAATGACGGCTTCGAGCACGCGCTGTTCGTGCTTACGTCGGTGATGAGCGTTTCGTCCGGCAGGGCCGTGGCGGATGCCGGGCTCAAGGCGCTTGCTGTCGACAGCGGGCTGCCGACGGTTCACGGCATCGACGGCGTGACCTGCACCGGACTGTCGGACGAGCACGTGCAGTTCGCCGATCCCGCAGGCCGGTTGCGCATCAACGAGCAGGTGAGACTCGTGCCTGGCCATTGCGACCCGACTTGCAATCTTTACGACTGGTATGTCGGCATGCGGGGCGACCGCGTCGAAACGCTCTGGCCGGTGACGGCGCGCGGCAAGCTCTACTGACGGTCAGCCAGCGCTGCGCAACTGGCCCACCTAATTGTCCGACATGCTGCCGCTGGCCTGCCGAAGCAGCGCGTCCGCATCCGCCGGTGGCGTATCGGAGGCCCAGGCGACGAACTGGTCCGGCCGCACCAGCACGTAGCGCGCCTTGTACTTGGCGCATTCCCCGTCGGCGGTGTCCCGCATCAGCGCCAGAGGAATGCCGCAGGCCTTAGCGGCTGCCTCGAAGGCCGCGGCCACGCCCGCCTCGCCATCGAACGTCAGCAAGGTGAAACCCTCGCCCAGCGTCTCGTAGACATTGCGCCCATCCGACAGGACGAGCGGCGCCAGATGATGCCCGGCCCGCGCTTCGAAAACGTGGCTGCCGACGGCATTCGTTTTCGCGCCAGGCGTGCCGGCGACGATCGGCGAGCCGCGATAGTTCGGCTCGAAGGCATTGACCTCTCCTCGGGCCCCGGAACCGCGCTCGGCCCATTCGGCCTCGAACGCCTTGCGATCGCGCTCAGGATCATGGGTCGCCAGAAAAGACCGGTCGCTTTCGATCGCCTTTTCGATGAAGTCGCGTGCCGTCGAGGCGAAGACCGGGCGACGTTCCGCATCGTATGTGTCGAGCAGGCTGGCACCACCCCAGCCCTGCAGCGTGGCGGCAAGCTTCCAGCCGAGGTTGCGCGCGTCCTCCAGGCCGGTGTTGATGCCATAGCCGCCATAGGGCGGGTGACTGTGCGCGGCATCGCCGGCGATGAAGACGCGGCCGTTGCGGTAGCTGTCGGCAATGGCGACCCGCAGGTCCCAGAAACCGATATGCTCGAACTCGACGTCGAACGGCGCGCCGACGGCGCGGTGAAGATACGATTCGAAGTCGAAATTGTCGGCGGTGGTTCCCGGCGGCACCGGGGCATGGAAGAACCAGGTGTTTCCCAGGTCGACGCGCCCGAAGAACTGCCAGTAGCCTTCGAGGTCCGGGTGCAGCACGTTGTAGAAGCTCTTGCCGGGAAAACGCTTGAGCAGTTCATGCAGCCCGGTCGAGCGGAACACCAGCAGCACCATCAGCCGGTCGTGGTCGGAGCGCGTCTGGGTGATGCCCGCAGCCTCGCGCAGCGACGACTTGCTGCCATCGCAACCCACCGCATAGTCGGCGCGTATCCTGATGCGCTCCCCGCTCTCGCGGTTCAGCGCGGTCACGACCACGCCGCCGGTGTCCTGCTCGACGTCGTCGCCGCTCCATCCGTAGAGGAGCTCGATCGAGGGCAGTTGTGCCGCGCGCGCGCGCAAGACCTCTTCCGTCGCATATTGCGGCAGGCGCTCGTTGTCGGTGAGGTAATAGGGCCGAACGAGTTCGCGCTGCAGCCAGTCATAGTGGTAGTCGCCGAGCAGGGTTCCGTATGCTGTCAACCCGCCAATGCCGTATTCCTTCGGCACGGTGCGTGCCGCGCGCAGTTCCTTTTCCGCATGCCAGAAATGGAAATGTTCCATGGTGCGCTGGGTCAGGTTCTGGCCCTTCGGCACCGGCTGCGGTGTCGGGTACTTCTCGACGACGACGACGGCAACGCCGCGCTGGCCGAGCTCGATGGCAAGTCCCATCCCCACCGGGCCGCCGCCGACGATGACGACCTGCGTTGCTCGTTCCTGCATGATCATGCTCTCAGGGCTGCGGCGGGCGGTCAGACCGCGCCCGCCTCCAGATAGACGTGTTTGGTTTCGAGGAAGTCGTTGAGCCCCTCGACGCCATGAAGCCGACCGAGACCGGAATGGCGATAGCCGCCCGTCTCTCCCTCGGCGAAGAGCCGTCCGTGACAATTGAGCCAGACGGTGCCGGCGCGGATGGCGCGCGAGATCCGCGTTGCACGGTTCAGGTTCTGCGTGAACACGCTGGCGGCGAGCCCGTAGCGCGTCGCATTCGCCTTGGCGACCGCTTCCTGCTCGTCCTCGAAGGTCTCGACCGAGACGATGGGGCCGAACAGTTCTTCCTGGACCAGCGGCGACCGGACATCGTCGATGCTGAACAGCGTCGGGGTGATGAAGGCACCCTTCGCCAGCGGTCCGTTTGGTGCGCCACCCTTGAGAATGAGCTGGCCCTCGTCGCCCGCCTGCTCCACCAGTTGCGCGACGCGCTTCTGGTTCGCATGGTCGATGAGAGATCCCATCTGGCTCGCAGGATCTGCGCCCGGTCCGGTCCTGACGGCCTCGAAGGCCGCCTTGACCCGCGCGGTAAACGCCGCCTCGATCGGCTTGGCCACCAGGAAACGCGTCGCCGCGACGCAGATCTGGCCGGCCATCATCAGCGAAGCGGCAGTCAGTTCACGCACCGCCTGGTCGAGATCGGCATCCTCGAACACCACGGCCGGGGCCTTGCCGCCAAGCTCCAGCGACAGCCGCTTGAGCGTGGGCGCGGCGCCCGCCATGATGCGCTTGCCGGTGGCGCTGGAACCCGTGAAGGAGATGACGTCGATGTCTTCCGAAGCGACCAGCGCCTCGCCGACCTCGATGCCGTTCTCGTTGACCGAATTGACCACGCCTTTTGGAAGCGACGCGCACCCGTCGACGCAGCGCATCACCAGGGCATGGATCAGCGGCGTCTGCGGCGCCGGCTTGATCACCACCGTGCAACCCGCCGCCAGGGCAGGCCCGAGCGAGCGGACGAGCAGGGTGACCGGGGCGTTCCACGGCACGATGATCGCGGTGACACCGGCCGCTTCGCGGTTCATCATCGAAAAATTGCCCGGCGCTGTTTCCAGCGTTCGCCCGAGTACGGTGCGGGCAAGCCCGGCGTAATAGCGCGTCTCGGAGATCGACCCCATGATCTCGCCGACGGCTTCGCGCTTGAGCTTGCCGTTTTCCGCGACGATCAGGTCGGCCAGTTCGTCCTTCACCTCTTCCAGGCGGTCGGCCAGTTCGTAGAGCGCGGCCGCACGCTGACGCGGCGACGACGACCAGCCAGTGGTCTCGAACGCCTGCTTTGCGCGCGCCACGGCCTGCTCGGCAAGCGCCTTGCTGCCGGGCTGCCAGGAACCCAGCACCGAACCGTCGGCGGGGTTGACGCTGTCCGAACTGGCGGCTCCGGCGATCCATTCGCCGCCGATGTAGTTTCGGGCTTCGGGGTATGTTGCCGTCATGATCCTACCCTCACTGCTTCAGGCCGAGCAGCGTCTGCGCATTGCCGTGGAAGAGCTTGGCCCGAACCTCCTCCGAGACGTCGAGGGCCTCGAGGATCTTGATCGTCTCGCGGATGTACATCGGACCGCCCTCGGGATCGAACGGCGCGTCGGAGGCGAAGAGAACGCGGTCCTCGCCGAAGAACTCCATGGCGTGCTCGATCGCCTTGCGCGAACCGAACGAGGCGGTATCGGCATAGAATTCCTTGAAATAGTCGAGATGCGGACGCTTCAGCGCCTTGCGGACTTCCGCCAGATCGCGGTCCGTCGTTCGCTTGCCCATCTGGTCCCAGCCGGGGCCGACACGGCCTTCGAAGAACGGCACCATGCCGCCGGCATGGTGCGTCACGACCTTCAGGCCCGGGAACTTGTCGAAGAAGCGCGAGAACACCATGCGCGCCATCGCGGCCGACGACTCGTAGGGCCAGCCGAACGTCCACCAGATTTCGTATTCCGAGCGCTTCTCATTGGAATAATCGCTGAAGTTCTCGCCGCGGGCGGGGTGCAGGAAGACCGGCTTGCCGGACTTCGCCATGTATTCGAAGAAGGGCTCGTATTTCGGCAGGTCGACCGGATCGCCGGCGATGTTGGTGAAGATCTGCATGCCGACGGCGCCGAGATCCTCGATCGCGCGGCGGCTTTCCTCGATCACCGAGTCGAGGCTGTTCATCGGCGCCGTGCCGATGAAGCCGGGGAAGCGTTCCGGATACTTCTCGACCAGCTCGGCCATAGAATCCGATCCGATGCGCGAAAGCTCCAGCGCCTTTTCGGGACCGGCCAGCTTCTCGAGCGGCGGCGAGGCGAGCGAGAGCACCTGCTGATACTCCTCGCCGAACATGTCCATCACTTCAAAGCGGCGGTCGAGCTCGGTCATCATCGGCACCGCGCCGGAGCGCATGGTGATGTCCGTCATCGTGCCGATATGGTCGATCAGGGCGTCAAAAAAGGGCTTTGGCCAGATGTGGTTGAATGCATCGATCTTTTTCATGGGGAAGCTCCTCCTTGCACGCTCGCTGATGCATGCAAAATGCGCACCTCTCCCGCAGAAGTCAATTCCATTCTCACGTTATGAGATTAGTGAATCAGTTCTTGTGGCGGTTGCGAGACAGCGCGTCGCTGATATCGGCGGCCGCCTGCCGCACCTGGCCGCTGATCTGGTCGATCGCATTGCCATCGACGAGATTGCCCTTGATGGTCACGCAGATGCTCGCGACGGGGCTTTGGCCGGCATCGAAGATCGGCGCGGCGATCCCCACGACGCCGGGCGTGACCTCGCCGAACGCCACGGCGCAGCCGGCCTTTCGAACGCGGCGCAGGCTTTCCACCACGTCCTCGATTGTATCGCCGAGGCCCACGGCGCGGAACTCGTCGATGCTCTGCTGGATGAGCGGCAGAAGCCTGCGCTTCGGCAGGAAGGCAAGGATCGAGCGTGCGATCGCGCCCCTGCCCAGCGGCATCGGGCGGCCGCGCGGATAGCTGCTGATCGGGTTCTTCGTCGAGGAAACCGAGTCGACGCAAAGGATGCGCGTGCCGTACCAGCGCACCACGAGCGCCGTGCACGAATACTGGTTGGTGAGATTCTCGAGATAGCCATGGCCGCGGATGATGACCGGATCCGACTTGCGCATCAGGTAGTCCATCTCGACTACTTTGGGACCCAGCGTGAAGCCCGCATTCGGCATCGAGACCAGCAGGCCGGCATCCTTCAGGGTCTTGAGATAGCGATAGAGCGTGGGCCGGCTATAGCCCAGCTCGTCCATCAGTTCTTCCGGCGTCCATTCGAGACGATCCTCGCTGAAGACCTCCAGCACCGCGAGCACGCGCTCGAGACTGTTGGAAGCCTTCTTCGTCAAGACACCGCCTGTACCGATCGGGCCCGCCGCCAGTCTGCGGCCATCAACAGCAGGCCGCCGATCACACCGACGAGGTCCGTGTATTCGGCTCCGGGGAACGTCCCTGCGGGGACGAGTGCCAAAAGACCGAAGAAGATGAAGAGCGCACGATATGCCAGCGAGAGCTTGGACATGAAATAACTGGCGAGGCCAGCCGAGACGAGCCAGACGCCCAGCGTCGCCGTGACGATCGCGACAGCAATGTCGACCGGTTCTCCGACCATGATCAGCGTCGGGGAATAGACGAACAGGAACGGTATCACGAACGCCGCCCAGCCGAACTTCATCGATGCGAAACCGGTTGCCATGGCGGAGGCCTTGGCGATGCCCGCGGCCGCGAAAGCCGCGATGGCGATCGGAGGTGTGATCATCGACATCATGCCGAGATAGAGGATGAACAGGTGAGCGGCAATGGGATTGATGCCGACTTCGATCAGTGCGGGCGCCACCAGCGCGGCCAGCAGCACGTAGACGCCGAGTGTCGGCAGGCCCATGCCGAGCACGATGCAGATGACCGCGGAAAGCAGCAGAAGGACGAGCTTGTTGCCGCCTCCGAGCTGCACCAGCGCATAGGTCAGGTTGAAGGACAGACCCGTCACGTTGAGAATGCCGATGACGATGCCCGCCGCCGCCGAGATCAGGATGATCTCCACCACGTTCTGGCCGGTGAGCGGGATGGTGCGCAACACCTCGCGTAGGCTGGGCCGGGTGGACTGGTAGCCGAAGATGAACGAGGTCAGGATCACGACGAGGCACGAAACCAGCGCCGCCCGTTCCGGCTGCCAGTTGAGCGCGAACAGCCCGTAGATCAGGACCGCGAAGCCCAGCACGAAATGCCAACCGCTGAGGACCGACTTTCTGTCGGGAATGTCGGACTTGGCCACGCGGGAAATGCCCAGACGCGCGGCGTCGAGATCCGCCTGGATGAAAAGCGCTGCGTAGTAGAGCAGCGACGGCACGACGGCGGCCACGACGACCTCCGCATAGGACATCTGCAGGAATTCCGCCATCAGGAAGGCGGCGGCGCCCATCACCGGCGGCATCATCTGGCCACCGGTCGATGCCACCGCCTCGATCGCGCCGGCCTTGTGAGCCGGATAACCATCGCGCTTGATCATCGGGATGGTGACGATGCCGGTGGCCACGACGTTGGCCACGGCCGATCCGGAAATCGAACCGAACAGCGCCGATGCCACCACGGAGATCTTCATCGAGCCACCGCGGAAGCGGCCCATGCCCAGCAATGCGGCGTCGGTGAAGAACTTGGAACCGCCGGTCGCCGCCAGCAGGTTTCCAAACAGGATGAAGGTGACGACGACGGTGGCGGCGATGCCGAGAGGCAGGCCGAGGATGCCGTTGGAATCCAGCGCCATGTAGCCCGCCAGCCGTTCCCAATCCTGGGATCGCCCTTGCAGGCGGCCGGGCATGAGGTGGCCCAGCAGGCCATACAGCAGGAAAACGGCGATGATAATCACCAGCGCCCAGCCCGTTGCGCGGCGCACGGCCTCGAGCAGAAGCAGAATGACGACGATGCCCGGCAGCCAGGCCTGGATCGGACCGGCGAAGATCAGGTTGACGATCGCGGGATAGTTCCAGGTGATGTAGGCGAGCGCTGCAAACGACGATGCGGCGGCCAAGAGGTCGTACCAGGGAACGAGCTCTCGCTCGGTCCCGCGTCGCGCGGGCAGGATCAGGAAGGCGAGCGGCAAGGCAAGCGCCAGCATGGCGCCCATGAACTGCTGCGGATAGACCGCGATGCCGAGCGCACGCGGAATTGACAGCGCCCAGGCGACCGCGAGCAAGGTCAGGCAAATGGCCAGCCCGTCGGCGATCGGCCGCCAGACGCCCACGGGCAGCGCCGCCCCGAAACTTTGCCGTTCGTTGGATGTCATCTTCGCTCTTTTCCGGACTTCGAATCGTTCCGCGGTTGCGATACGCGCGCTACCCGGCCACGTACCGAAGCGGCGCCGCTCTCGCGAGCAGCGCCGCCCTCGGTGCTATTCCTGCCAGATGCCGACTTCCTTGTAGAAGCGGATCGCGCCCGGATGGAACTCCGATACGCCGATTTCGCCGGCCATGTCGTCCGGATTGAACGCGTTGAAGGGCGGGAAGGTCTGCGCCATCTGTTCCTTGCCTTCATACATCGCCTTGGTGAGCTGGTAGACGGTTTCCTCGTCGACGCCCGCATGGGTGAAGATCACCTGCGGGTAGGCGAAGTAGGTCGAGGTTTCCTCGACGCCCGGCGCGTTCGGGCCCGGCTCCATGGTGGCGAAGAAGCCGACTGGCCAATGCTCGCGAATGGTGGCGAGGTTTTCGTCGTTCTCCTCGATGGACAGCGCGCGCAGGCCGCCCACGGCCGCGTCCGCTTCACGCACCTTGCCCGCGCCATGGGCGAAGATGAAGCCGACCGCGTCACCCGCGATGAACGCATCGGCGCCGCCGACCACGCTGGGAACGTTCACCGGCTGCATGTCGGCTCGCGTCATTCCCGCGGTGGCGTACATGGCGTCGAGCTGGGGCAGGATGGTGTTCTGGGCGGTGTAGCCGTCGACCATCGGCTGGCCGCGAAGATCCTCGATCGAGCGGATGTCGGAGTCGGCCCGCACGAAGATCGCCTCGACCAGAGGCATCACGAGGCCGACGATCCGCAGGTCGGGATTGACCGATCCTTCGAACCATTCCTTGCCTTCGAGGGCGTAGTTGACTTCCTGGAGATTGGCGGCGCCAAACTCGATCCCGCCAGACGCCACGAAGGGAATGTACTGGTTGGGGCTGGTGGCCGGCTGGATGGTGGCGTTGATCCCGGCACGGTTGGCGGCATTGGCCACCGCGGTCCCGATATTGTGAAAGATCGAGCCGGGGTTCGACGTCGCAAAGCCGACCGTCTGGGCTGACGCTGCGCCACTGAACGCGATTCCGGCGGCAAGCACGACAGGTGCAAGTAGGGCTTTCATAGGTTCTCCTCCGTTGATTGCGCCTGTATCGCCCACTCCTTGGCGATACAAAATCCCATAAAAAGAGATTATTGACGCAATATGCACTTGCAATCGCCGTCATTACAAGGGCATTTTTTTGCCGCGCCGCATCGCCCCTGCTCCGCATGGCTCGATCCATGGTGGACCGGCCGAGCGCTTCCGGGACCGCCAGGCACGCTCGCGGTGCGACGGATTTGAGACTGTGGAGGAGTTTTCGGATGACCAACGACACTGCGGGGCAGGCCCGCTACACCACCCGTGCCGGGTTGACCGGTGCCGAAACACTGCTGCTCGGGCTCAAGCGTGCGGGCATCGACTACGTCTTCGCCAATGCAGGCACCGACTTTCCGCCGATCATCGAAGCCTTCGTCGCGCTCGACCCCGCCTCCGTGCCGCAGCCGGTGACCGTGCCGCACGAGACCGCCGGCGTGGCGATGGCGCATGGCTACTATCTCGCCACGGGCACGGTGCAGGCGGCGATGGTGCACGTCAATGTCGGGCTGGCCAATTCCGCGATGGGCATCATCAACGCCGCCAGCGACAACGTGCCGGTGCTGATGATGTCGGGGCGCACGCCGATCACCGAAAGCGGCCGGCTGGGCGCACGGATGACGCCCATCCAGTACGGCCAGGAGATGTACGACCAGAACTCGCTGGTCAGCAACGTCACGAAATTCTCCTACGAGATGCGCTATCCCGAGCAGGGCGACACGCTGGCCATTCGCGCCACCACGCTCGCGATGAGCGAACCGCGCGGGCCGGTCTATGTCAGCCTGCCGCGCGAACCGCTGATGGAAAAGGTTGCGGAAAAGGCGGCGCGGCCGACCGCGAGCCAGGTGGCGTCTTCCGCGCCATATCCGGATCCCGCTCTCATCGAGTTGGCAGCGGGTTGGCTCTCAGCCGCCAAGAACCCGCTGATCGTGTGTCAGCGCGGTGACACCGCCGGCCGCGTCGCCAGGGCAATCGAGCAACTCGCCACGTCGCACGCCATTCCGGTCGTCGAACCGTTCACGATCCGAAACGTCATGCCGTCCGACCACCCGATGTTCCTCGGCTACGACATCAAGGCGCCGCTCGCGGAGGCCGACGTCGTGCTCGTCGTCGACAGCGCGGTCCCGTGGATGGAGGCCGTACATCGTCCCGGCGACGAGACGAAGGTCATTCATATCGGCGCCGACCCGCATTTCCAGCGCATGCCGGCGCGGGGCTATCAGGCCGACCTTGCCATCACCAGCGATGCGGCGGCGGGCGTCGAGGCCCTGGCACGCTCCATGGAAGCGCCGGGTCCCCAGGTCGATGCCAGGCGGTCACAGATCGAGGCACTGTCGAAGGCGCGGGTGGCGGCGGCCGACGACCTCGCAAACCAAGGCCGCGCTGGCCCGATGAGCGCCGAATGGCTGAGCCGGTGCATCTCGGACGTGATGGACGATCGTGCCATCGTGTTCGGCGAGCTCGGTGTGGTGCCGAGCGCGATGCGCGTCAAGAACGCCAACCAGATAATGACCAACCCGCATTCCGGCGGGCTCGGCTGGGCGATGCCTGCCGCCCTCGGCGCACAACTTGCCGACCGCGATCGGCTCGTCATCGCCTGCATCGGCGACGGCTCCTACATGTTTGCCAACCCCACCGCTTGCCACCAGATCGCCGAGGCGCTAGGCCTGCCGATACTGACGATCGTCAAGAACAATGGAATGTGGAACGCGGTGCGGCGATCGGTGATCAACAGCTACCCCGACGGCCTCGCCGCCAAGACCAATGCGATGCCCCTCACCTCGCTTGAACCCGCGCCCGACTACTGCATGATCGCGGCCGCCAGCCGCGCGCATGTGGAGAAGGTCGAGCATGGCGACGACCTGCCCGCTGCCCTGGAGCGCGCCCTTGCCGTGATCAGGAACGAACGGCGGCAGGCCTTCATCGAGGTCCGCGCCGCAATATCGGACAAGCATTGATGGGCGCGCCCTGCCAGAAACCATGAAGACGACACCATGACCATAGACCCGGCGCAGTTCGCGATCGTCTTCGTTTGCCTCGCGCTTGGCGGTGTCCTGAAGGGCGCGACGGGCGCCGGCGCGCCGATCCTGGCTGTGCCCGCGCTGGCCGCCGTCTTCAACGTCAAGCTGGCGGTGGTCATCATGATGATGCCGAACCTGCTGCCCAATGTCTGGCAATGCTGGCGGTTCCGGGCCGACCGGCTCCCGAACAACTTCGCCTGGATATTCGCCGTGGCTGGCGGCGCCGGCGCGTTCGTCGGCACCGCCATGCTCGCAGCGCTGCCGCACGAGACGCTGTCGCTGATCGTCGCCATGGCGGTCTTCGGTTATGTCGTATTGCGCCTGGCCAAACCGGACTGGAAGCTCGCCTTCGAAACCGGAATGCGCTTCGCCGCGCCGGCCGCCTTCGTGGCGGGCATTCTCCAGGGCTCGTCCGGCGTCTCGGCGCCCGTGTCCATTTCCTACCTGAACGCGCTGCGGCTGAAACGTGAGACCTACATCTTCACGATCTCGGTGTTCTTCACCGCGATGACGCTTGTGCAATTGCCGGCCCAGGCCTGGTTCGGCATGCTGACGCCAACGCTGATCGGCCTCAGCCTCGCCGCCGTGGTGCCGATCCTCGCTTTCATGCCCGTCGGCGCGGCCCTGGCACGCCGCATGTCGCCGGCTGCCTTCGACCGCGCCATCCTGCTGCTGCTGGCGGCTCTTGCATGCAAGCTCGTCTACGAGGCGCTTGCCGGGGCAGCCTGATCGGGCTCGTCGAATACCCGCGAGCTACGGGACTGCGCCGCCATCGGCCCTGACGTCCGTCGGGGTTCGTCCAAAACGGCGCTTGAAAGCATGGTTGAACCAGGACAGGTCACTGAAGCCGCAGCCATAGGCGATGGCGCTTATGCTTGATCGCTCCGTCGTGCGGTCGCTCAAGCGCCGGAAGGCGGCGAGCAGCCGCTGCTCGCGCACATAGTCGGTGAAGGCGATGCCGCCCGAATTGAACAGGGCACGAATGTAATGCGGCGAGATCGAATGGCGCGCCGCCATCGAATCGATGGAAAGAGCCGGGTCTGCGAGGGATTGCAGCACGTCACGCTTGATCGCATCGAGCCTGGCTGCGCGCACCCCGCGTGAGCCCTCGCGCTGCGTCGCACCCGCCTTCGCTCCCAACGCCGCGATGATCAGGTCGCGCATGTGCGAGCCGGCCAGCATGGCGATCTCGGGAGAAAGCGCGGTGTCGGCCATCAGGCCTTCGGCATAGCTTGTCAGCAGGGCCAGTTCCATGGAGGACGGTAGCGGGTCCCGCAGCACCGCATCGATGTCGGCGACCACCGGTTCGACAAGCCTGCGCGGGATGGCAATGTTGAGGAAATGCGCTCCCTGCGGCGCGACAGCGACCATCCTCTTGTCGTTGAGCCAGAGATAGGCTTCGCCGGCGCCGAATTCCGCCTCGCGTCCCGGTTGCTGGGCGGCGATCCCGGCGCGCCTGGCGATCGTCAGCACGAAATCGTCGTTGCCGTCGATCGTCTGGGCGTGCGTGCGTTCGATGCGGTACGGCGAGGTCGAGATCGCGGCGATGCTCAGTCCCGGAAGCAGACGCAGCGACATTTCGACCTGCAAAGGAGCATCGCCGGCCGGTGCGATGTTCATGCGCGTCACGCTGGCATAGACATCCTCGACGCTCGCATCGCCCCGCGCGCCGCCACCCATGCCATTGGTGGAAAAACGGACCAGCCCTCCAGCGTCGTCCATGGCAGCTCCAGCACAGATCCGGCGCGTTCCCTGCCTGGAATGATCAAGCAGGACCGGATGCATGCTATTACGCTGCGTAACGAGAGCCAAGCAAATATCACCGCGCGCTGTGCGGGGCATCACGCGCTGCGATTGTCGTCGTCATGATTGCGACCGCGCAACACTCCTTCGAACAGGCGATCGCTTCATACCCCCGCCGGGGTATTCGGCACCGGCCCGCCGCATCTAGGCTTGCCCGTGAAGCATCAGCCGCGAGGAAGAGCATGAAGGCGCCCAGGATTGTTGCAGCGGTTCTTGTCGGAAGCCTCGGATCCGGCCTTGCCCACGCTCAAGCGCCGGTCAATCCCTACAGCTACACGTGCGGTGCCTACATCGCTGCCCAACAAGGGCAGGAACGGGGTCCGGCCAATGCCGTGCTTTACTGGGCGATTGGCTACCTGCAGGGCCGGCTGCCGCCATTGCCCACCAACCAGTATACTGCTGAAACTTTCGGCAAGGGCCTTCAGGAGGTCCATGTGGCGCTGATCCGTTTCTGTCCCAACATTCCCAACATGGTCATTGCAGAATTCATGAACAACCTGGCCGGCGACGTCGAGAAGTCGGCCACGGCTCAGCAGTAGGCTTGGCCATGGGCTTCCCCTTCAAGCTCTGGCTGGCAGCGATGATCCTTTGCCTCGGTTCCGCGCCACATGCCCTTGCGCAGTCACGGTCGGGCGTCAAGCATGGCGAAGGCTGGAGCGTGGAGCAGCGCCACCACACGGCGATCGAACCCTATCGGCTGGCGGCCGTGTGGGCCGCGCGGGCCAATCAAGCAGCGGGGACCAGATGACGTTTCCACATAGAGGTCCGCCCGGCCCTTGGAAAAGGCGCTTTGCGATCCTGCCGATGGAACTGACCTACGGCCCCGACAAGGGCAAGGAAGTGTGGCTCCGCTGGTATTATGCGCGATGGCGCTGGTTCCTTGGTGCGCAGGTGCTCGACCGCACGCTGCAGCCGATCGACTGATCGTGCGGTCGATTGGACAACGAAGCGGCGCGACCGCGGCACGCCTGGTGCGCATCGCCTTGTGCGGGATCATTCTCGGATCGGCTCTCCCCGCCATTGCCAAAGATGCGCAGCCGGGTGTCTTCGAGGATTGCGAGACGCACCTCGCGGCGAGCGGGCTGCAATTCACCATCATCGAGGCCACCGACCCGCATGGCTATCCCGGCGAACGAGGTAGCCTGGAGATAGACCATGCCGGCGCGCTTCAGCCGGTGTGCCTGACATGGCGCTACGAGGACGGCTCCATCCGGCATGGTCTGGGACTGACGCTCGCCCAGAGCGGTGTTCTCGCGGCCTTCTTTGGCGACGGCATCATGCGCATTCACGTTTATCGGCGTGAAGGCGGGGTTCTCGACGGGATCTCGGCAACAGCCTCGACGGACGCGGCCACCGCAGCCGTCAGGATGACCGAGACCGCCAGGCGCGAGGTCTACGACATCGACGGCGGTGACCGGTTCACCATTGCGAGGTTTCGAGGCGAGATTTCCACCGTCACATGGCACACGCCGCAAGGCGACATGCCCGGCATGGCGCTTGAACACGGCGCATACCTTGCCGCAATGGCGATCGATCCGGCACGCCACCATGGACTGGCTCTCTACGTTGCAGACGCCGATGGCGGACAGGCAACCGGACGCTGGACATCGAAAGGCGCCTGGGGGGTCGGGACCGAGACGCTGCACGTCCATGGGCCCTCCGACGCAGAATCGTTCTTCGAGCCAAATCGGTAGGTTCTATCTGCACGCGGTGTGCTCGCCGGTCGCGGCATCGTAGTCACGCCTGCAGCCGTCGAGCCCTCCTGCCGCCACCCAGAGACCGGTCGCGAATGCCAGACACCCGAAGGCGCACGCACCGAACGCATATGTCCTGCCTGCAAGGCGTGCGAGGTTCCAGATGACGACGATCAACGGTCCGAGAATCAGTGCAAACTGCATCGGCTCACGAGGCACGCGGAGGCCGTTGCCGGGGCCGGTCGACATGATGATGGCGAGCATTATGCAAACCGCGCCCGCGATCGTCAGGCCCACGACCAACGCCCGGCGCACCGCCATCCGCTCTTGCCAGCGCTGCGGCAGAACCACGGAAGCCAGAAGCGCGACCAATCCCGGCAGCGCCAGCAGGTTGAAGGCGGCGCCAAGCCACTTCTCCTCGGCAATCAGTTGCGGAACTGCCACGAAAAGCATCGGCAGCACACCGGCCACGAGAAGCGCCGGCAGCAGCAACACCACCTGTATCAAGACCCGCGCGGTCATGTTTCCGGCCGATACCTCAGTCCGTCCGCTCTATCGTGCTGACCGCGAAGGCGACCAGGATGAACATGAGAACCACGCCCCCCAGCAGCAGCAGCATCGTCCGTCGCATAGACTGCGTCCGGCCGTCGCGCGCGACATTCAGGTTGGTGATGGTGTGAAGCATCATGGCCCAGCGCGGAAAGCCCGTGCGGTTGACCAGGTCCGGAGAACGCTTCTCGATCCGGTATGAGAGAAGGATGGCCCCGATGAAGAGAGAGATCGTGACGAGTGGCCATATCGACATGAACGCGGATACCAGTGGCGTCATTGGCAGGCCCTCCTGAGAAGATTCCCCGGATCCCCCGGAATGCGGTGGGACGCGATATGCGAAGTTGCGTTCGCAGCCGCGCGTTTCCCTCTTGTGCCCAGCCATCGTCGACACTCGTCCTCCCATAGCCGACCGTCATACCCTTCGCGGGGTATGCCCCGTCGAAGGGGAGAATGAAGAATTGCCGGACGATTATCGAGGGACCAGATCATGCGCACCGGCAAGTGCCAGCTATCCTGGAGCGACCGCGTCGCTCGCCACTCTCGCGCGTTGCCAAGGCCTCGGCGTGGCGGTCTGTTGGCCGTCATCCTGATGTCCCTGGTGATGTTCCACGGGCCAGCGACCGCCCAGACCCCGCAGCAGAAGGCCGACATCGCGAGTGCCGTCGGTGAGCAGACGGCCGATGTCATCTTCACGGTTCGAGAGGCCATCAATGCGCTGGGCTCCGGCTGGGCCAATTCGCAGTTCGAAAGTGATCGCGCAGCCGAGCTGGCGGAGAGCTATCGATCGAGCGCGGAACTGGCGCTAAGCCTGGCCCGGCAATCGCTGTCGAAGAACGAGCGGACCGTTCGTGTCGTTGCCGCGGCGGAGATGCTGGTGAAACAGTCGGCCGCCCTCGTCGACTGGATCAAGACGGGCGATCGATCGCCCGCACCGAACTATGCCGTCATGCAGATGACGACCGATGCATTGCTGCTCGGTCAGAACGCGACCAGCGCGCCGCCGCAGGCAGCCGCGCAGAGGCAGGAAGTGTCGCTGCGCATCGTCAGGTCTCAGGCGCCAAACGGCGCCGCTGGCGATCTTGGAACATTGTCGGTGGTCCACACCGGCGTCACGGTTCCGGAACGGCTCAACTGGACCTATGAAGATGGTTCGGCCGATGAGGGCCTCGGCGTTCCTTTGCCTGGAACCGGCATGCTGGCCGCCTCTTTCGGGACCAGGGTCAAGAGCATCCATCTTTACCAACTGCGCGAGCCGGGCGTCGACGGACCTGCCATAGAGGGGCGCTGGGCGCCGGCGCAGTCGGGAACCACGATCCGCTCCATTCGAATGACGGCGGCGAACGATGCGATTCTGCCAACGGAATTTTCGATCGAGGGCGGCGGCACGTTTTCGATGCAGAACCGTGCGACGGGGGTGCCCCTTTCGGTCAAGTGGACGTTTCCCTCGGGGGCAATCTCCGGCGTCGGCGTGATGTCCGGCAATTTCCTTGCCGCCATCGCCACCGATCCCGGCGAAAGCAATGGCGTGGCCCTCTACAGCATGGCGCCTGACGCCTCCCGGGCGACAAGCCGCTGGGTCGTGACGGGCTCGCCGGGAGTGGGAGCGGAGGAACTCGTGGTGACACGAATTGCCGGCGCGAGCCCCCCTATCGAAGCACCGACACCGGCAAGCGCCCCTGCTCAAACCGGCGTGTCGATCGATCCTGTGTCGGAGATCCGGCAGATCGCAGAAGCTCTGCGTGACGACCTTGGAAACGCCTCGCAGTGGAGACCGACGACCTCGCAGATCAACGCCATCTCGGCCACCAAGGCCGACGCCGACAAGCTTCGCGCCTATGTCGAGATGGTCTATGCGGACCTCTCCCCCGGCCGGGCGGCAGCCAAGGGAGGGCAGACCGAGGTGGTCGTCACCGGCCCCGACTTGAGGGATCTGGCAGGCGGGTATCGCAAATATATCGAGCATTTCCGGCCCGGTACGACGATCTACGGCTTCAAATACGTCAAGCCGGGCGAGGACAGCGGCATGCGCTATGACGGCATCATCCGCGTCAACGACGCCTGGATATTCATACCCAAGGCATGGCGTGCATTCCGCGACTAGTCTTGACGCCATATCGGAGCTGCGCTCAGCGCCGGGTACCAGGAACAGGCTTCGGCCCCGCCGTCGTGGTGCGGTTCTCCCGGCTCTGCTCGGCGCGCGACAGCCGCACGATATTGTGGCCCCTCAGCGGAGCATTGTAAGGCTCGGCGACAAAGCCACCGAAACGTGCCTCTCGCACAATCACTTCGCGATTGCGGATCAGGCAAACTACCGCTGCACATTCAACGGCGCGTTCCGGGGCGTCCGCGTAGCGCCAGCTCATGCCACCCAGTGGCGCGGGGGACTGGAAGACCAGCCGCCGCCCCTGATGATCCTCGGCAAGCTTCAGACAGTCGGCGCAGAAATACCACGGATAGCGCGCAACCAATTGCTGGCGCGTACCGCAACCCGGGCAGAAATGGTCATCGTCGCCGCCCTCGCGCCGCCATGCGCTTGTCCCGACTTCCGGTACTTTTGCCATGAACCCACCCGCGCAACGCGCCCCAATTTCGCGATGAGAGCGCAGCAAACGAAATGCCGCGCAACGCGCGCTCGATCATACCCCCGGCGGTATAGTTTTTTCCTCGAAGCAACGGTTCTTGCTCCAATCCGCGACCAATCGGCGACCGGCGCGGCCTATTCTCGCCTTCCAACCAACTCAGCGGAGGCAGGGCGTGGAGGGAACACCGAGGCTCATCGATCTCGTCTATGCATCGACCATCGACCCGCATCGCTATGACGACCTCATGGCTTGCTGGCAGGTGCATCTCGACGAGGCGCTGTCGTCATCGCCGGAACCGGAGACGATCGATCCCGATGCCGGGCAGGAGGAGATCGAGCGCCACTTCAACCGGGCCTTCGCCATTCTCGAGAGGCTGGGCCGTCAGGGCACGGAAGCGCAATCCTTCAGCGCGCTGGTCGATGGAGAGTCCCGGCCGGCGGTGCTGGTGGATGCGACGGGTCGCATCGTCGCCGCGAACGGACGGGCGATTGCGCTGTTCGGCGTTACACCCGGCGACACGATCGATGTCCTCAGCCTCGAAGCGGCTGGCCTGAACAACATCCGAAAGGCGCTGTCGCGCATCTCACGCGAGCTGCCGGGCCGGTTGTTGACCGTCACGCGCGTGCTTTCCCCCGCCGACGGCACCACGCCGATCGTGGCGCTGACACGCGCGCCGGCGATCGGCGACAGGCCCGTGGCGCTGCTTTCGGTCGCCGACATCGCGTGGAGCGAGCGGATCGGCGACCTGCTGAGACAGGTCTTTGGCCTGACGCCGACGGAATGCGAAATCGCCAGGGGCATCATCGCGGGGCTGCCGCCACATCGGCTCGCCAGCGCGCGCGGCCGATCCGAGCAAACCGTGCGGACCCAGATGAAATCCGTGCTGCGCAAGCTTGGCCTGCGCAACCAGGCGGAACTGGTGCGCATGATCGCCGGCCTGATGCAGATGGACGCCGCGCCGGAACTTATGAACAGCCGGCCCGACAGTGGCATCGATGGTCGCTCGACCCTGATGATCGGCGGCACGCGTCTTCTGGACGTCGCCGTCATAGGCCCGGCGAACGGGCGCCCGGTCCTCTTCATCCATGGCATGCTCGACGGGCATGGGGTCTCGCGGACAACCCGCAGGATTCTCGACGAGCGCCGCATCAGGCTGATCTGCCCGGTGCGCCCGAACTTTGGCAGGTCGGCTCCCGATGGCGCCGCGCCCGGCGCACCGGATCGTTTCGCGCGGGATGCGGCCGCGGTCCTCGACCATCTCGGCATCGCCTCGTGTCCCGTCATCGGCCACATGGCCGGGTCGATCCACGCATTCGCGATTGCTGCGCGGCTGGGCCCCCGCATCACGCATGTCGTCAATGTGGCCGGCGGCGTACCGATCGTTTCGACCTCCCAGTTCGCACTGATGTCGCCACGACAGCGCGTGGTGGCGCATACGGCGCGTTTCGCGCCAAGACTTCTTCCGTTGATCCTGCGCGCCGGCATCGCGCTTCTGGATAGCGGCGGCGACGCTGCCTTCATGAAGGCGCTCTACAGTGCCGCGCCACTCGATTTCGGCGTGGCAAACCATCCCGAAATCTCCGCCATTCTCAGGGACGGCTACCGGTTCAGCATCGCGCAGGGCCACAGGGCGTTCGAGATCGACGCTCACCATGTCGTCCAGGACTGGACCGACCTTGCCGCCGCGTCGCGCCAGAATGTGCTGTTGCTTCATGGCCGGCATGACCCGGTCGTCGGCATGCAGACCGTGCGCGACTTTGCCGGGCGCCTGGGCGCACGGGCGGAGCATGTCGAGCATCCGGCGCAGGGTCAGTTGCTGTTCTACGCCGATCCCGCCTTCGTCTTCGACGCGCTCGAACGCGTGGTCTGATTCGAGCGTGGTTACGAGCGCTGCAGTTGGGTGACGGGACTATATCGAGCCGCAGGCGTCGGCGCATCGCGCCGCCTCGGCCAAAGCGACCTTACACGCGCCCTACACCGCCAAGGGTATGACGATGCTCGACGGTGATGGCTGAGTGGGACGGTAAAAGGAGAACGGGCGATGAGAATACTGCGGCTTCTTTCGGTGATTGCGATGGCGACGTTGGTCCCCGTGGCCCCAGCCATCGCTCAGGCAAAACTCGTGGCAAGCGAGCGGATAAATGGCGAAGGGGTCGCCTTCCAGTCCCGCAAATTCGGCCAGTTGCGGCTCGTCAAGATTTCGGTGCGCGATGACAACCGCCCGAAATGCATGGTCAGCCTGGATGGCGTGGAGGCCGTTCTGGCCGAGGCGCAGCGCGCGAAAAGCCTGGTGCCTCGCCGCATGCCCGGTGGCAACGGCGTCATCATCACGATCTACCTCAAGTTCAACTCCACGCCGTCCGTACCGACCTGCGACCGTCCCGGCGAGGACTGCCAGCTCGACATCGTGGTCAAAGACGCGAAATCGCTACTGGGTTCCATCTGATCTGGAGGAAAGCGCCATGAACAGGCGACATCTCATGCTTGCGGCAACAGTTGCGGCGGCGCTTTCGGCGCCGACGTCCCTGCGGGCCGAAACCTATCTGACGGGCGCGGAAATCAACGAGCGCGGCGCCCGCTTCACGCTCGCTCCATTCGGCGAGATGAGGATTTCGGGCATAAGCCTCGGTGGACGCAAGAGCAATGACTGCCTGGTCCAGGTCGAAGGCATGAAGAGAACGATCTCGGGGGCGATCAAGACCCGGACCCTGGCCTATTCGAAGGGCTCGGGACGCGGCATAACGATCACCATCGACATGCAAAGGGTGCTGGATCAATGCAAGCACCCGCAGACCGGCGATTTCACACCCTGCTGCCTTGGCAGTGGCGAAGGCTGCCGGGCCACCGTGGAAGTGCCGGACGAGGCATCGATCCGGATCATGAATGCCCTGGGTATCTGACGGCATTCCGGCGTTGCCCGCGGTCTGCTGAGTTCTCGGACCGATGACCAACCTGACGCAATCGGATGGCTTGCGCTGGCTGACGGCTGGCTGTTCGTTGATCCTCGTCTGCGCGGTGATGCTGCCGGTCGCATTGATGGACCTCGGTCACGCCCGGCTGCCGGAGGACTGGCCCGCTACCGCCGGCATCGTCGAGCAATCCGGGATCGGCTCGACATCGACCGGTTCGGGACGGCTCGGTGTCGACTGGTCGTACTTCCCAAGCATTCACTACCGCTATTCGGTGGGAGGACAGACCTATCTCGGCAATGTCGTGTATCGCGGCAAGGGCCCGGCAGGCGAAGCGGCGGTACGCGCGCTGGTAGAGCGCTATCCGGCCGGCGCAAGCGTGAACGTGTTCTACGACCCGCGAGACCCGACCCAGGCGGTGCTCTTGCCCGAGGTGCAGCTCAAGAACTACCATGCCATTCTAGCGATGACGCTGGGTCTCGTCGCAGGCATAAGCTGCCTGTTGCGGTTTCGCGCGATACGCCGCCGGGAGATCTGAGCCGGTTTCACTCGGGGTCCGGCGACCCCTCCGCCTCGTCCCTGTCTCCGTCGTCGTCGCCGATCTCGGCCTCGTCTCCACGCTCCTGCGACGATGCGACGGGAATATCCCCCTCCGCCAGCGATCGCCGGCTCAGCAGGCCGGCATCCTCCAGCGCCTCGTGGTCAGGCAGGTCTCTTAACGTATCCAGCCCGAAATGCGACAGGAACGTCTTCGTGGTGACGTAGGTGTAGGGTGCGCCAGGCTGCGGCGCGCGCGGACCGGATGCGATGAATCCCGTCGAGCGCAGGGTGGCGATCAGGTCGCGCGAGATTTCGCGGGCGAAGAAGGTCGACAGCTCCATCCGCGTGATCGGCTGGAAATAGGCGATGGTCATCAGCACCAGCGCTTCCTGCTGGCTGAGGTCCACGATCTGCTCGGCCGCGCCTGAAGCCGTGCGGATCGCGTCGGCGAATGACGGGCGCGTGCGATGCTGGAACCCGCCGGCAACGGCGACGATGTCGTAGGGTCTGCCGCGCAGCTCTTCACGGATATCGTCCACCAGGAGATCCAGGCTGCAGCCCTTGCCGACGACACGGGCCAGCGTTTCGCGGGGCACCGGTTCGCCAGAGGCAAAGATCACCGCCTCGACCCGGCCCATCCATTCGCGCCACCGTGCCTCGGGTGGCAGATGATCCAGTTCCGGGTCGAACAGCGGGCTTTCGCCCGTCCGCGCCCTGCCCTTGCGATTGACCGCCGCTCCCATCGTCAGGCCGGACCGGATCGGGCGCTCGACCGCCCGTTCCGGCCGCGCGGGCCCGCTGACGCCGTCGTCGACGACGCGCACAACACTACGTCCGGACACATGGGATGCTCGAGAATCATGGCCGCGAGAATGAATCGCGGCGCATCATTCTGCAACGCAAATGCACACAATCCAAAGCGTTGACGAGCGTGCCGTCGCGCTCAGTTGAAGACGAGCCCGCCGTCCACCACCAGATTCTGCCCGGTAATCGCGCGCGCCCAGGGGCTGGCGAAGAACAGCACCGCATCGGCGGCTTCCTGCGGGGTCGTCACGCGGCGCAGCGGCGTACTGCCGGCGATGAGGTCGAAGACGGCTTGAGGTGTCGCCGCGCTTGCGTCGGTGGTGCGCAGGAGCCCGCCCGACACCATGTTGACCGTGATGCCCGACGGTCCGAGTTCGGCCGCCGCCGTGCGGGTCAGCGACAGGAGCGCGGCCTTGGCTGCCGTATAGTCGTGATAGGGCACGACTGGGTTCTGGAAGAGGTTGGTGCCGATGGTGACGACGCGGCCGAAACCGGCCTGCGCCATTGCCGGCCGAACGGCACGGAGCAGGTTGAGCGCGCCCTTCGTTGCCGTCTCGAAATGGGGTGCAATGTCCTCCCACGACAGCGCGTCGAGCTTCTTGCGCGCATCGCCATTGAACGAGAAATCCGCGAGCGCATTGTGGACCACCGTGGTGGGGCTGCCAAGCGCGGCCGTCACGTCGGCAACCATTCGGTCGACCTCGCCGGCGTCGCGGACATCCGCGCCGAACGCGCGCGAACGGGTTCCCAGCCTGTCGGCCAGCGCTTCGGCCTTGTCCCTGCTGGTGCGGTAGTTGATGGCCACCCGGGCGCCCTCGCGCGCAAAGGCTTCGGCGATCGCGGCCCCAAGGCCCCGCCCTGCACCGGTGACCAGGACGGTCTGCTCGCTGATCGGCAATGTCATTGATGTATCCCTCTCACGATTGTTGCCAGAACTGATGAAAATGATGGACCGGCCCATGGCCCGAGCCGACCGATAGCCGCTCGGCATCGACGATCGCGCCGGCCAGATAGGCCTTCGCTGCTTGTGCCGCGCCGACGGGCGGCATCCCCCTCGCAAGAGAGGCGGAGAGTGCGCTGGACAAGGTGCAGCCGGTGCCGTGCGTGCTGGCGGTGGCGATGCGCGGTCCTTCAAGCCATTCCAGCTCCGTTTGGCTCGAGAAGACATCCGGGCTGTCGTTCCCGCCGAGGTGGCCACCCTTGAGAAGAACGGCGTGCGCTCCCGCCGTTCGCAACTGACGGGCCTGTTCGGCCATCTGTGCGCGGGTTTCCGCGACCGGCACCCCGATCAGCGCCGCTGCCTCCGGCAGGTTGGGCGTGATGATCGTCGCCAATGGAAGCAGCCTTTCGACAAGTGCGGCCACCGCGTCGGGGTCGAGCAGGCTTGCGCCGCCCTTGGCGACCATCACCGGATCAAGCACCACCGGCAAATTCGGATGCGGCGCCAGCGCGTCGGCAACGGCCTCGGCGATCCCGGCGCTGGCGACCATGCCGATCTTGACGGCATCGACGCGGATGTCGGCGAAAACCGCCTCGATCTGCCGCGCGACGAATGAAGGCGGCACGAGGTGAACTCCCGAGACGCCTTGCGTGTTCTGCGCCGTCAGCGCCGTGAGGACCGCCATTCCATAGACGCCGCAGGCGGAAAACGTCTTCAGGTCCGCCTGGATGCCGGCTCCGCCCGAAGGGTCGGAACCGGCAATGCTGAGGACGTTCCGGATCATCGGCATGCCCTTTTGATCGCGCCGGCGATGTCGCGGGCCGCCGCATGCGGATCCGGCTGGCCGCAAACCGCCGAAACCACGGCCAGACCCCTGGCACCGGCCTTGAAGACGTCGTTCGCATGACGGGCTTTCAGGCCGCCGATGGCGACTGCCGGAACGGGACAGGCCTCCACCATTCGCGCCAGCCCGTCGAAACCGATCGGCGGTTTGTGGTCCGGCTTGGTGGGCGTCGCGAAGACCGGCCCGATACCGGCATAGTCCACGATGGCCGTATCGAGCGCGGCGGCCAGGGCGGCCGTCTCCACCGTGACGCCGAGGATCATGTCGGGCCCTGTGCGGGCACGCGCGAGAGCCACATCGAGATCGCCCTGGCCGATATGCAGGCCATCGGCCCCGATCGCAACTGCCGCGTCCGCGTCGTCGTTGACCACGAGCAGCGCGTCTGTGCCCGCCAGTGCCTGCTTCAATGCACGCCCGGTCTCGACAAGTCGCGCCGTGTCGGCCTGCTTGTCGCGCAACTGGATCATGGTCGCTCCGGCCGTCGCCGCCTGGCGCGCTGTCTCGACCATACCAAGGTCGCCGCATAGCGCGGGATCGAGCACGAGATAGAAGGAGAGGTCGAACCGGGGTCTCATGCTGCTGCGACCCGCGAGCCGGCGTCGAGCGCATCACCGTCGACGGCTGCGAGCGCGTCGAGGAAGCGCCACCCGAACGAGCCCGGCCCCGCCGCATCCCTGGCGGCCTTTTCACCGGCGACGGCAAAGTGTGCCAGAGCCGCCGTCGTCGCCTCGAGAGGGTTGCGCGGAAATGCGGCGGCGAAGGCGCCGACAAGGCAGGTGAGCGAGCAGCCCAGCGCCGTGACTTGCGGCATAAAGGGCGAGCCACCCTCGACGCGGTAGGCGCGCTCGCCATCGGTGACGAAATCCACCGCGCCGGTGACCGCGACCACCGCGCCGTGCATGCGGGCGATGGACCGGGCCGCATCCTCGGCGGCCGTGACCGTGTCGCGGCTGTCGACGCCGCGCCCGTGGCCCGTGGCGCCCGACAGCGCGATGATCTCGGAGGCGTTGCCGCGCACGATGTTTGGCGACAGGCCGAGCAGGTCCAATGCCGCCTTGCGGCGGTACGCCGTGGCGTGGTGGGCGACCGGGTCGAGCACCCATGGGCGCCCGGCCTGCCGCGCGCCGTCCACGGCGGCGTGCATGCCTTGAAGCCATACCGGCGACAGCGTTCCGATATTGATCGTCAGCGCGCCGGCGATCGCCGCGAATTCCCCCGCCTCGGCCTCGGCGTGGATCATCGCCGGGGAGGCGCCCGCCGCCAGCAGCACGTTGGCCGCAACGTTCATCGCGACGAAATTGGTGATGCAGTGGACGAGCGGCGTCTCGCGCCGCATCGCCGTCAACATGGTTCCGGGGGAAAGGTCGTCCGTCATCTTGCTCCTTTCCAGCGGAGCAGAAGACGGAAGGGTACGAGCAACTCAAGCGGCCGACCCAAGCGACTCCCTCCGCCGGCATTATCCGGTTCAGGTTCGAAGGGTGCTTCTCAGCCCGCCTGTCGGCGAGCGCCCCTGTCTCTCATCCGGGTAGTGTTGCAAAGCGGGAAGGCATTGTCACGCGCAAATCGGTGGCGTCACCGCGATCGGGTCAACTGGTCCCAAAGGAGCTGCTCGGTGGCGGACGCGGCGCCAAGCGCACGCACTGCCGTCACCTCCAGCTCGCAATGTGGTATCGTGCGCGACAGATCCACCAGCCTGCCGTCGTCGAGGCGATCACGCGCCAGCGAACGGGGCACCCAGGCAACCGCAACCCCGACCGCGGCCAATTCGAGCGCCGCAAGGGTGAGCGACGTCTCAACCTTGGCCATAAGCTCGACCGTCGGCCGCAGACGCGCCAATATCTGACGTTCCATCACCTGTCCCATGAAGACGTCCCCTGGATAGGCGACATAGGGCAATCGGCCCTGCCTCATGAGGTCGAGCACTCGATCGTGGTGCCCTGCCCCGATCACCGGCACGAGCGTATCGGAGCTGATCGCGGCGACCTCGACAAAGTCCGCACGAACGGGATGTTCGGTTCCAGGCAGCCGGTAAACGATGGCGACGTCAGCCTCCCTGGCCAGCAATTGGGCGAAGCAATCGTCGAGGTTTGCGGAGCGGAGCCTCAGGAATATCCCGTCATTGCGGGACTGTATTTCATCGATGATGCCGGGCGCGATCGCGGTCGTCAGCGCATGCTGGCTGACGATGACGATGCGGTTGGCGGAGGCCCGTTCGCCCGAGCGGAGATCGAGCACGAGCTGCCGCAATCGTTCCGCGATGCCCTCGATGGCGTCGCGATGTTCAGCCGTCGCGCGGCGAAGCTCCACCGGCTTGCGGGAGCGATCGAAAAGTTCGATGCCGACATGCTCTTCGATGTTCTGGACACGCCTCGAAAACGCCGACGCCGTCAGCCCGCGACGCTGCGCGGCTTCTCCGAACGAGCCTGTCTCGGCCACCGCGAGGATGTCTTCCAGCCATTCGAGCCGCACAGCAGATTTCCTTAACTTGCATGGTATGCATCTTGTTTCAAAAATTTCGACCTTGATGCTGGAGGCATCGTATTGGATATGTCGCTCCATGCAACTTTTCTGATTGGAGACAGCCATGCACCTCTCCCGCTACCCCCGTGTCTTCCTGGCCCACCTGCCCACTCCGCTGGAGCGTCTCGACCGCTTGTCGGCTGAACTCGGAGGTCCGGAAATCTGGATCAAGCGGGACGACTGCACCGGGCTGTCGACAGGCGGCAACAAGACCCGCAAGCTCGAATTCCTGATGGCCGAGGCCATGCAGCAGGGCGCCGACATGGTGATTACGCAAGGCGCCACCCAGTCGAACCATGCGCGCCAGACGGCCGCCTTCGCCGCAAAGCTCGGGCTCGCATGTCACCTCCTGCTGGAAGATCGGACCGGCTCCAACGATGCCAACTACAACACCAACGGCAACGTGCTGCTCGACCATCTGCATGGCGCCACGACCGAGAAGCGGACGGGCGGCGCCGACATGCAGGGCGAGATGGAGAAGGTTGCGGAACGCTTTCGCGCCGAGGGCCGCAAGGTCTACCTGATCCCCGGCGGAGGGTCGAACGCGACGGGTGCGCTCGGCTATGTGAACTGCGCCTTCGAACTCGTCGGCCAGGCGAATGACCGCGGGCTGGTTATCGACCAGATCGTCACGGCGACCGGCAGTGCCGGTACCCAGGCCGGCCTCGTCACAGGACTCAAGGCCATCAATGCCAATATCCCGCTGCTCGGTATCGGCGTGCGCGCGCCAAAGGAGAAGCAGGAAGAAAACGTCTTCAACCTGTCGCTGAAGACCGCGGAAAAGCTCGGCTGCCCGGACGTGGTATCGCGCAGCGACGTTGTCGCCGACTGCAGCTATGTCGGACCGGGCTATGGCATCCCTCGCGCCGATACGCTGGAAGCGATCCGCATGTTCGCCGAACTGGAGGGCATCCTTCTCGACCCGGTCTACTCCGGCAAGGGCGCAGCCGGCCTCATCGACCTGTGCCGTAAGGGGACCTTCAAGAAGGGACAGAAGATCGTCTTTCTGCACACTGGCGGCTCGGCAGCCCTTTTCGGCTACGACGCCGTCCTCGCTGGCGAAGCTTCGGCCCAGTAGCTCGGACATCTCTCACCATTGGAACGAGCGGGATGAGCGCCATGAGCCTTCGCAAGATCGGCATTCTCGGTGGGATGGGGCCGGAAGCAACGGTGCTCTTCATGCAGAAGACCCTCGCGGCGGTGCCCGCGCGGGACGATGTCGACCATATTCCCCTGCTCGTCGACCAGAACCCGCAGGTGCCGTCGCGCATCCGCCATCTGATCGAGAAGCGTGGCGAAAGCCCGGCCCCGGTGCTCGCCGCGATGGCGCGGGGGCTCGAAGTCGCCGGCGCCGAGGCGCTCGCCATGCCCTGCAATACGGCCCACCACTACGCACCCGACATCAGATCGGCGGTCGCGATCCCGTTCATCGACATGGTCGCGCTGGCGGCCGACAGGGCACTGGAACAGGCGGGCGCGGGCGGCCGGGTGGGCATTCTCGCCTCGCCCGCCACGCGCCTAGTGGGATTGTTCGACCAGGTCCTCGCTGCACGCGGGCTCGAGGCGGTTTATCCGGCGCGCGACGAGGACGCGCTGGCGATCATTCGGCGCATCAAGGCAGGCGATCTCGGCGCCGAGACCCGCGCCGCCCTGCGCGCGCTGTCGAGCGGATTGCTGGAACGGGACGCCGAGGTCCAGATGATCGCCTGCACGGAGTTCTCGCTCATCCCGGATGCGGTCGATCCGCGCGCGCGCTGCTTCGATACGCTCGACCTGCTGGTCGACGCCGTCGTCGGGTTCTCGCGCTCGACGCCCGATGACCGGTCCTGAGCCTTTGCCGGAACGCTTTCAGGCCCAAAGCAGCCAGATCTTCGCTTGGATCGCGCTGCACAAGCGCGGGGTGGTGCTCGCCGCCACCATCGCGCTGGCCGCGAGTTTCCTGTCGGAGCACTACGGCGCGCCGGCCATGCTGTTTGCCCTGCTGATCGGCATGGCGTTCAACTTCATGACGGAGAATCCGGGCACGGCACCCGGGGTGGAGCTCTGCTCGAAGACCATCCTGCGGATCGGCGTCGCCCTGCTGGGGCTGCGGCTCACGTTCGCCGACGTGTCGCAACTTGGCCTTTCCAGCATTCTCGGCGTATGTGCGCTGACACTTCTGGTGCTGGCCAGCGGCACGCTGATCGCCAGATTGACGGGCCGGCCGATGGCGTTCGGCCTGCTGACCGGCGGCGCGGTTGCCATCTGTGGCGCATCGGCTGCCCTGGCAATCGCTGCGGTCATTCCGAAGCGGCATCTTCGCGAGGAAGACGTCCTCTTCACCGTCGTCGGCGTCACCGCGCTGTCGACCGCTGCCATGATCCTCTACCCGATCCTCTTCGCAGCGCTCGGCCTGTCGGAACTGGCCAGCGGCTACCTCATCGGAGCAACCATCCACGACGTCGCCCAGGTGGTCGGCGCTGGCTATTCGATCAGCGATCCGGCCGGCGAGATCGCGACCTTCACCAAGCTCCTGCGGGTGGCGCTGCTTCCGGTGGTGCTCGTCGCCGTCGGTCTGTGCTACCGGCGAGAGGCAGGCGGCGGCGTCTCGATGCCCTGGTTCGTCGTCGCGTTCATGGCGTTGATGCTGCTGCGCAACCTCCTTCCCCTCAATGAAGCCATCCTCGACATCCTCAACGAGGCGTCCCGCTTCATGCTGCTGACGGCAATCGCGGCGCTGGGCGTCAAGACCTCGCTGGCAAGGATATTCGCGGCCGGCAGCGGCGGAATGCTGATCCTGGGGGCAGAGACGATCTTCCTCCTCGGCCTCGCCCTGGCGTTCGTCTATCTCAATTTTGCCTGAACGCCCCGGGCTCAGATGCGTTGTCCCTGTGATTTCCTCAGCCGCGCCTTGCTGCGGCTAGCGCTTTGGTGGAAAAGTCGAGGTGCCGCGATACGACGATACCGAGGATTCCTTCATGCCATCCAGACCCATGCCCGCCGAGATCGAAACCCACCTGGCCGAGGCTCTCCCCCGGTTGGTGGAACTGCGGCAGGACCTGCATCGCAATCCCGAGATCGGGTTCAAGGAAGTGCGCACCGCCGGGATAGTCGCCGAACGGCTGCGCGAACTCGGGCTCGAGGTCAGCGAAGGCATCGGCGGCACCGGTGTGGTCGGCACCTTGCGCTCCGGCACCGGCAACCGCGTCATCGGCTTCCGCGCCGACATGGATGCCCTTGCGATGCAGGAGGCGACCGGTCTTCCCCATGCGTCCGAGATCGCCAACATGATGCACGGATGCGGCCATGACGGCCACACGACGATGCTCCTTGGCGCGGCCGAGATGCTGGCGCGGAACCCGGTCTTTTCCGGCACCATCCATTTCATCTTCCAGCCCGCCGAGGAGGGGCTGGGCGGGGCGCCGGCGATGATGCGCGACGGGCTGTTCGAGCGCTTTCCGGTCGACGCGGTCTATGGGCTGCACAACAAGCCCAACCTGCCGGAAGGCTCGTTCAACGTCGCCATCGGCGCGATGCTGGCGGCGGCCGATACGTTCACCGTCGCCTTCGGCGGGCAGGGCGGCCATGGCGGATCTGGCGCGCACCTGTCGATCGACCCGACGCTTGCGGCCGCGCAGTTCGTGACCAACCTGCAGGCCATCGTCGGGCGTAACGTCTCGCCGTTCGACCAGGGCGTCATCAGCGTCGGCCATATCAGCGGCGGCAACTACGATGCGCCGAACGTCATACCCTCCCGCGTCGTGGTGCGCGGCACCGTGCGCAGCTTTTCACCGGCGACCCGCGATCTGCTGGAGCGGCGTCTCAACCAGGTTGCCCGCGCGGCGGCGGACGCCTTCGGCACGACACTCGACGTCACCTATGAGCGGCTCTTCCCGTCGCTTCACAACCCACCGGAGGCCACGGGCAGGATCGTCTCCGCCCTGCGCGACCGTTTCGGCGCCGAGCGGGTGGACGACAAGGCGACGCCCGGCACCGGCGCGGAGGACTTCGCATACATGCTGGAGCAGTCGACCGGCTGCTTTTTCTTCCTCGGCGCCGGCAACGGACCAGCGCTGCATTCCGATCGCTACGACTTCAACGACAACATCCTTGCCGATGGCGTGCGCTACTGGGTGACGATCGCCCAGGAGGAATTGGCGGCCTAGCGAGGGCTGCCGGGCGTCAGCCCGGCGTTGCCAGTCCCAGATTTGCCCGCAATGTCGAGCCTTCATAGGCGGTGCGGAACAGTCCGCGCCGCTGCAGCTCGGGAATGACCAGATCGACGAAGCTGTCGAGTTCTCCCGGGAAGAAGGCGGGCATCACGTTGAAGCCGTCGCAGGCGCCACCGGTAAACCAGGCTTCGAGTTCGTCGGCGATGTCAGCGGCGGTGCCGATCAGCCGCCAGTGGCCGCGCGCGCCGGCGAAATGCTGCGCCACCTGCCGTATGCTCAACCCTTCGCGCCGCGACTGGTCGATCACGAGCTGCTGCCGGCTCTGCATGCCTTCGCTCGCCTTCAAGTCCGGCATCGGCCCGTCCAGCGGCAGGCCGTCCAGCGCGTCGGTCGCCAGATAGCTTGCCAGAAGCGCGAGGCCGACCTCGTCGGGAATCAACGCCTGGAGTTCGTCGAATTTCGCCTGCGCCTCCTCGCGGGTCCTGGCGACCACGGGCGAAACCCCCGGCATGATCTTCAGATGGTCGGGATTGCGCCCTGCGGCCTTCACCCGGGCCTTCACGTCGTCGTAGAACGCCTTGGCGGCATCGAAGGTCTGTGTCGCGACGAAGACGACATCGGCGGTGCGCGCCGCGAGATCACGGCCGACATCCGACGAGCCCGCCTGCACCACCACCGGCGCGCCTTGCGGGGATGCGGGTATCCCGAGCCCCTGTGCCACCATAAAGCTCTCGCCTTCATGGGCGATGGTACCGGTGCGGTTGGCAGGATCCCAGAGGCGCGCCACGACGTCAGCGAACTCGCTTGCCTTGGCGTAGCGGTCACGATGCGCGCGCAGGCCCTGTGCGCCGAAATTGGCCGCCTCGATCTCGCTGGCCGATGTGACGAGGTTCCATCCCGCCCGGCCGCCGCTGACAAGGTCGAGCGTGGCGAAGGCGCGCGCCAGCGCGTAGGGCTCGTTGTAGGATGACGACGCGGTGGCGACGAGGCCGACATTTTGCGTATTGGCCGCGAGCGCGGCAAGCAGGCTGATCGGCTCGAAGCCGATCGAGCGCGCGGCCTGCGATGCGAGTTCCACACGCGCCTCGCGCACGCCTGCGGCATCCTCGAAGAAGACGAGGTCGAAAAGGCCGCGTTCCGCCGTGCGGGCGATCGCAATCATGTGGTCGACATTGATGCCGGCGTCGGCTGCCGCCTGCGGATGCCGCCAGGCGGCGATGTGATGGCCGGTCGGCATCAGGAAGGCGCCGAGTTTCATCTGCGCGCTCATCGGCTCCACCCCTCGGTCAGTTTGGTGGCAGACCTCGCACTATCGATAACGACCGCGTCGCCAAGTTCGTTGTCGCGCAACAGGTCCGGCCTGCCGCGCGGCGAGCGCATGACGTTGAGCGGTCCGCGCACCGAAAAATACGCGCCGCGGTGATCGAGCGTGTGCATGGATTGGGGGTTGAAGAACCGCGCATTGTAACGGTCGAGCAGCAGCGCATCGCCATCCCAGCTTTCCCACAGGCCGGACACCACGTCGACGAACTCCTGCTGCCTTGCGCCGAAGTCCGCCCCCTCGAGGCGGGCCTTGCCACTGAACGCGGCGTAGGCGTCGCCGACATGCCCCTCGTCGACCACCCAGCCGGAACGGCCCCGGCTGATGAGTTCGAGCGACGCAAGGCGCCGGGCAAGATTGTATGGCTGGTGACCGAGAGTGGACACGCGCGCCAGCAGGCGTATGCGCGACGTCTTCGCCGCGAGCCAGCCGATCAGGATTAGGGCGTCGGGCCACGCCTCGCCGCCGTCTTCGGCTGCGATATCGTCGGGCAGGACCAGCGATCGGACGCCGGCTTCTTCAGCACTGGCGGCAAATTTTGCAAGCTCGTCCAGAGACCAGCCGCTGAATCGGCCCTGGATGACAATCGTTTCGGGAATGCTCATTCTCACACTGACATTATCTTTTCACGGCTGATGGTGCCGACGACCGTGCCCGCCCCATCCACGACCGCCGCTTCCTCGGCCCGTGCCGCGATGATGGCCGACAAGGCGTCGCGCAGGTCGCTTTCGGCCTCGACGCGCGGCAATGAGGGCGAAGCGTCGCCCGGCTCCATTTCATCCGCAACGCTGAACAGCGTCAACCGTTTCAAGGCGCGGTCGGCCCCGACGAAATTCTCCACGAAAGCATCGATCGGCCGTGACAATATCGTGTCGGGGGTATCGTACTGCACGATGCGTCCGTCGCGCATGATGGCGATGCGGTCGCCGAGGCGCACAGCCTCGTCGATATCGTGGGTCACCATCACCACCGTCTTTCTGACGCGCTGGAGAATCTGCTTGAACTCGTTCTGAAGCCGCATGCGGGCGATCGGGTCGATGGCGCCGAAGGGTTCGTCCATCAGCAGCACGGGCGGGTCGGCAGCCAGCGCGCGCGCCACGCCGACGCGCTGGCGCTGCCCGCCGGAAAGCTGGCGCGGATAGCGGTCGAGCATCACCGCGTCCAGTCCCACCAGTTCCATCAGCTCGCGATTGCGCTTGTCGATCCGCCCCTTGTCCCAGCCGAGCAGGTTGGGGACGGACGCGATGTTCTGCGCGATCGTCATATGCGGGAAAAGGCCCACCTGCTGGATCACATAGCCGATATGACGCCTCAACAGCACCGGGTTCCCGCTGCGCACATCCTCGCCGCCGACGCTGATCTCGCCGCTGGTCGGCTCGATCAGGCGGTTGATCATGCGCATCGTGGTCGTCTTGCCGCAACCCGATGGGCCGACGAGCGCGACCGTGATGCCGTCCGGCACTTCGAGCGTCAGGTCGTCCACCGCCGCACGGTCGGAGCCGAAACGCTTGGTGACGTTCTTCATGATGATCATGCGGCGCGTCTTTCTCCAAAGAAGATCCGCTCGGCCAGGCCAAGCAGGAATTCGGTGCCGAGCGCCAGCATCGCGATCGGAATCGCGCCAACCAGCAGGCGCGACTGGTCCATTCCCGCGATGCCCACGGCGATGAAGTCGCCGAGTCCTCCGCCGCCGATGAAGGGCGCGAGCGTGGCGCCGGCCAGCACCTGTACCGATGCCGTGCGCAGGCCGGCGAACATCGCCGGCGCGGCAAGCGGCACCCTGATCTTGCGCAGGATCTGTCCGTTGCTCATGCCCATGCCGGTGGCCGCCTCGATGGCGTCGGGCTCGACGTCGCGCAGGCCGACATAGGCGTTGATGAGGATCGGCGGCAGCGCGAGGATCGTCAGCGCCACGATCGAGGGCCAGAGCCCGATGCCGAGGATCGGCATCATGATCGCGAGGATCGCCAGGCTCGGCAGCGTGCGCAGCCCGTTGACCGCGTTGATCGCGACAGCCGCCCACCGGGCGCGGCGCAGGATGATGACCGCCAGCGGCAGGCCGATCGCAAGCGCGAAGGCGATCGCCGCCCCGGACATCAGCAAGTGCTGGTAGAGGGCACGGTTGAACTCGGCCGGATTCTCCAGAATCCAGGTAAAGGCTTGCGACAGCAGGTTCACGCCTGCCTCCAGCGCTGGAGCCGCCGCTCGAACCACGTCAGGAGGAGATCGAAGAATATGGCGATGAGCGCGGTGAGTACGCCACCGACAATGATCTTTTCCGGCCAGCTCTGGTCGATGCCCTGGAGGATTATCGAACCCAGCCCACCGGCATCGATGAAGGCGGCGATCGTGGCGATGCCGATGACCGTGACAAGCGCGATGCGGATGCCCGAGACGATCAGCGGCAGGGCAAGAGGCAGCTCGACCTTGACAAGGCGCTGCCAGCGGCTGAAGCCCATGCCGTCGGCCGCATCCAGCACGTCGTCGGGAATGCTGCGCAGACCCGTCACGACATTCCGCAGCAGGATGAGCAGGCAGTAGGACGACAATCCGGTCAGCGCCGGCTTCATGCCAAGCCCCATGATCGGGATCAGGAAGGCGAAAAGCGCCAGACTGGGAATGACGAATATGATGCCGGCGATGGTCAGGAAGACGACGTAGAGCCGCGGACGGCGCGCCGAGACGATGCCAAGCACGAGCGCCAGCACGCAGCCGATGAGAACCGCCAGGAACGACAGCAGGAGATGCTGCCCCGCCGCTTCAGCGATCAGGCCGAGGTTCTTGTGTGCCCAGGTCAAGCGTGGACCACCATCTCAATTCTGGCAAAGGTGACGTCCGCCCGCGGTGGCGGGCGGACATCCGTTATCAGAGACCTTCGGCGGCAATGAATTCGGCGGCGACTTCCGCCGGTTCCTTGCGGTCACGTTCCACCGCGGCATTCATCGCGCGCATCTTCTCGTTGGTCAGCAAGGGCGCGATCTTGTTCAGCACCTCGGCGATTTCGGGATTCGCGCTCATCGCATCCTGACGCACGATCGGCACCAGATAGTAGGGAGGGAACAGGTTCTTGTCGTCTTCGAGGACGGCCAGCTTGCTGTCCTCGATCTGCCAGTCGGTCGAGAACCCGAACGACACGTCGATCTGCTCGCTCGTCAGCGCGCTGTAGCGGATGCCGAGCTTGGCGAACTTGACGAATTCCTTGAACTTGATGCCGTAGACCTCTTCGAGACCGGGCAGACCGTCCTTGCGTTCGCCAAAGGTGCCCTCAGCGCCGAAGGTCAGGTCCTTCGAAGCGGGCCCCAGGTCGGACAGGGTCGTCAGCTTGTATTCCTCGGCCTTCTCGGGAAGCAGGATGATCGCATAGCCATTGTTGATCGCCGTCGGCTCCAGCAGCGTCAGGTCGAGCTCGTTTTCATAGTAGGTCTTGACGTCGGAATAGATCTTGTCGGCGTCGCTGGTGAGTTCACCCTTCACCACGGCGGCGAGCGCGGTGCCCGTATATTCGGGGTAGAGATCGATTTCGCCGCTGGTCAGCGCGGTATGGGCGATCTGGGTCGCGCCGAGATTGAGGCGCTTCTCGACCTCGATGCCGGCCTTCTCGAGTGCCTGCGCGTAGATCTCCGCGACGATGAACTGTTCGGTGAAGTTCTTGCTTCCGATCTTCACCGGCTCAGCATGTGCGAAGGCGGAAAGCGCCACTGTGAGGCCGAGGCCGAGCCCGGCCGCTTTGAGTGTGCGAGAAATCATGATGGACTCCGTTTGAAGACAGACACGTTGTCCCTAGACTGACACCGTCTTGCCCGCGTCGCCATCCCTTTTGTTGCACGGATGCGAAAAATGTCAGACGTGCTGACCTATGGTGACAAACGGCAAATCGCCCCTGCCGGTCTCACCACACTCCGAAATAGAACCCGCGCTGCTTGTGATTGTCGGTGCGCCTCTCGACCTCGGCGTCCGATATGGTCACCCGCATCTTGCGCGTCCGGATCCAGTCGAACAGACGCTCGCGCAGAAGCTCGCGCACCGGCTCGAGCGTGGGGTCCTCGCCGCGATCCACGAGTTCGTCCGGGTCCTCGACCAGATCGAACAGTTGCGGACGGTAGCCTTCGAAGTAGATGTATTTCCAGCGCTCGGTGCGCACCATGTAGGCGCGGGATCGCGAGGGTTCGGTCCCCAGTTGCAGGCGCGCGCCGCGGAACGCGTAGTCACACTCGCTGACGACGGCGCTGCGCCATTCCTCGGGCGCGATTGCGCCCTGCGCGCGTGTCAGCCGCAGCAGCGACTGGCCCTCCAGAATGTGATCTGGCGGTGTGCCGCCGGCAAATTCGACGAAACTCGGCGCGAGATCGATCGCCGCCACGAGCAAATCGCTCGATGTCCCGCGCGTCGCATCGGCGGCGGCGTCCGGATCATAGACGATCATCGGAACTCGCACGCTCTGCTCGTGGAACATCTCCTTTTCGCCGAGCCAGTGGTCGCCGAGATAGTCGCCATGGTCGCTGGTGACCACGATCAGCGTGTTTTCGAAAAGGCCGTGTTCTTCCATGAAGCGCCACAGGCGCGCCAGATGGTCGTCGACCTGGCGGATCAGTCCCATATAGGCGGGGATGACGAGGCGGCGCACCTCGTCCTTGGCGAAGTTGAGGCTCTCTTCGTGCTGCATGTAGGCGCCCAGCACGGGATGCGGGTTTTCGCGCTCCGATGGATCGCGCACCGCGTCGATGACGTCGTCGGCCGAATACATGTCATGGTAGGGCGCGGGCGCGATATAGGGCCAGTGCGGCTTGATGTAGGACAGGTGCAGGCACCACGGTTCGTCGCCAGCCTCGCGCATGAAATCCATGGCGCGATCGGTCATGTACGCGGTTTCGGAGTGTTCCTCCTTCACCTCGGCGGCAAGTCCGGCATTGCGCAGGTACCAGCCGGACTGCACGTCGCCCGCTTCGTCCCGCCCGGCATTGGCATAGTCGTGCCATGGGTTCTCGACGTTGTAGCCAAGCGAGCGCAGGTAGCGGTTATAGGGCAGGTCCTCGGGCACGACCTGGTCGGGCCACAGCCCGTCATCGCGTTCGTAGGGCTCGAAGCCGCATTGGCTGGCCAGCACGCCCTCGATCGAATTGGGGGCAACGCCGAGGCGACGCATGCCCTCGATGTCGGCCGCCATGTGGGTCTTGCCGACGAGCGCGGTGCGCAGGCCCAGCGGCCGCAGATGGTCGCCGATCGTCATCTCGCCGACGCGCAGCGGCACGCCGTTGAAGGTCGATCCGTGCGAGCTCATGTAGCGGCCGGTGTAGTACGACATTCTCGACGGACCGCACACCGTCGCTTGCACATAGGCCCGGTCGAAGCGGACACCGCGAGAGGCCAGCCAGTCCATGGCCGGCGTCTGGAGCTTCGGATGGCCGTAGCACGACAGGTAGTCGGCCCGCAGTTGGTCGGCCATGACGAATAGGATGTTCTTCTTGCTCATGTCTGCCATTCGCTCGATCGGAAAATGCCGGCGATGCCGCAAGGTCCCTGCGGCATCGCCTTCTGGTCTCAGTCGACTGCCACGAGTTCTTCTGGAATGTCCATGCCGATTTCGCGGTAGTAGCGTTCCGCGCCGGGGTGCAGCGGCAGGTTGAGGTCGACAAACGCGTTCTCGAGCGTGATCTGGCGCAGCCACGGCGTCCGCTCGCGCGTTTCCTCCACCCCTTCCCAGAAGGCCTTGGTGACGGCATAGACCGCATCGTCGGAAAGATGGGCGCCGGTGCCGACACCGACGATGGAGCCGAGGGTGCGCGCATCGTCCTCGTTGACCTGGTTCTCACCATAGGTTCCCGCCGGGATCGTGCCCTCGACACCGCCCGGCCGGTTCAGGATCGCCTGAACCTCGGGCTTGGCGAAGTGCTCGTCGGTCAGCGTGATGAGCCGGATGGCGCGCGAGATCGCGATCTGCTCGATGACCGGGCTCGGCGGGATCGTCGGGTTGATGTAGACATCGATGCGCCCATCCTGGAAGGACTGCATGGCAGCCTCCCATCCGACGCTCACCTGCGTGTAGTCCTCATTGGCGACGTAGCCGGTGGCGGCCTCGATGATCTGGCCCATGATGACGGTCGCTCCGCCGCCGGGCGGTCCGAGAAACACGCGCTTGTCCTTGATGTCCTCCAGCGTCTCGATGCCGGAATCCGCATAGGTGACGATGTGGTAGAGGCCGAGCGGGAACGCGAAGACGGCGCGCAGGTCCTCCGACAGTTCGGGCGCCTGCGGAATCTGCGCATACATGTTGGCGCCCTTCTGCATGGAATCATGCACGCTTGCCGACCACATGAAGAAATCGAGCTGGCCCTGCGCGGTCTCGATGGCGTGCTGTGTGGCAGCGCCCGTCGCGTTGACCTGAACCTGTCCTTCGATGCGCTCGCCGACGATCTGGGCAAAGGTGCTCATGACCATGTACGGCGTGGAGCCGGGACCCAGCGTCGCCAGCCTGTAGAAGTCTTGCGCCATGGCGTGGGACGGTGCCGCCAGCGTTGCCGCCGCAAATGCGCAGGCGGCCAGTTTCGAAAATGCGTTCATGTCGTTTCCTCCTTGTTGGCTCCCAGGTCGATTGGTCTTCTTGTTGGCGAGATGTCGTCCGCCACGCTTGGTCTCCCCATGGCAAGGTCGCGGTACGCCACCAGCGCCGCCAGCAGGGCTGCGGCGACCTCCAGCCACAGGAACGGGATCAGCACGGCGAGCCCCAGCACGACGCGGACAATCCTCCAGCCGAAGGTCAGCTTGCCGCTCGCATAGCCGGTGAACGCCGTCGAAAAGAGCCAGATCGCAAGCGACAGGCGCAGCGCCACCCAGATGAAGCCGGTCACCGTGAAATCGACGACCAGGGAGAGGGACGGATTGTAGACCATGACGAACGGGATGACGAAGCCGATCAGCGCCACCTTGCAGGCGTCGAGGCCGATGAGGATGGGGTTTGCCCTGGCGATTGGCGCGGCGACGAATGCGGCCAGTGCCACCGGCGGCGTGATCGCGGAAAGCACGCCGAAATAGACGACGAACAGATGCGCGATGATCGTCGGCACGCCCATCGCCTCGATGGCGGGCCCCATGACGAGCACGATGATGAGGTAGGCCGGCACGGTCGGCATGCCCATGCCCAGCACCAGCGAGCCGAGCATCATCATGATCAGCGCCAGGAAAAGCGACTCGCCCGCGACGTCCAGCATGACGCCGGCGAACCGCAGGCCGAGGCCGGTCATGTTCATGACGCCGATCAGGATGCCGATGGCGCCGACAGCGATGAGGACCTGCGCGGCTGCAAGCCCGGCGCTGCTGAGCGCGGCAAGGACACGCGCGGGATTGCGCCTCAGGTCGGGATTGAACAGGAACCCGAGAACGACGGCGGAGATGACGGCGTAGAACCCCGCCAGAGCCGGTGACCGGCCGGAAACCAGCAGTGCCACCACGATGACGAGCGGCAGCACGAAGCAGAGCGACATCAGGTAGTCATGCGCGGTCAAGGTGGGGCGCTCGGAAGCCGGGATCGGCTTGATGTCGCGCTTGACCGCTTCCAGGTGCACCGAAACGAAGAGGGCCAGGTAATAGAACAGCGCCGGCACCAGCGCTGCCAGGCAGATCGTCAGGTAGGGGATGCCCGTCACGTCGGCCATGATGAACGCGACGGCGCCCATCACCGGCGGCATGAACTGCCCGCCCGAGGATGCGGCGGCTTCGATGCCGCCGGCATAGCGGCCCGGAAATCCGCGCTCGCGGATCATCGGGATGGTGATGACGCCGGTGCCGACGACGTTGCCCGCCACCGAGCCCGACATGGTGCCGAAAGCGGCACTGGCGGCGATCGCCGCATGCGCCGGGCCACCGCGCGAGCGGCCCGTCAGCGCGAAGGCGAACTTCAGCAGGACCGCGCCCGCGCCGATGCCTTCCAGCATCACTCCGAAGACGATGAAGACGAGGATGAGGCTGACGACGACCGACATCGGCCCGCCGAAGACCCCGTCGAACGAATACCAGACGACCTGCATCACCTGCTGGAACGAGAACCCGCCATGGCGCAGGATGCCAGGCAGCCCATCGCCGAAAACCGCATATCCGATCCCCGCAAGGCTGATCAGGAACAGCGGCAGACCCAGCGATCGTCGCGTCAGCTCGAGCAGCACGACGAGCCCGATCGTTCCGATGACGATGTCGGTGGGCGTGAACATGTAGAGGCCGATCTGCAGCGCCTCGCCGATCTGCATGTATCGGACAATGGCGACGGCGAAGCCGACCAGCAGGATGAGATCAACGATGATGCCGAGGCGCTTCCAGCCGCCCTGCTCGTTCCGGAGCTGGACGGATTCCATCAGCAGCAGGACCGCGCCGAGTGCAAACACGCCGACGCGCAGCAGCGTTTCGTCGAGCACCCCCACGCCGGCAATGTAGAGTCCGAGAAGACCGATCGCCCCGCCCAGAAGGCGCACGAGAAGTCGAAGCGGGCCGGCGAAACGCCGCCCGTCGCCTGCGCCATTCGAATTGGCGTCGAGCATCGGATACCTCCCTGACCATCCTCCGAAGGTCACCATGAGGATGATCAATGTGGCCGCGAATGAAAACATCCGTCGGACATGCTTTCCGCCAGGCGGAATCTTCAGTAGGCTAAATGGATGTCGAAAAACGAGACCATAAGGGCGCTGTCGCGTGGGCTTGCCGTGCTGCAGGCGGTGCAGCATGCGGCCGGCCTGTCGTTGCATGACCTCGCCCTGACGACCGGGCTGGCGAAGCCGACGCTAATGCGCATCCTGCGCACCCTGGAGGCCGAGGGCTACGTGCGGCGCGGCCTGACCGACCAGCTCTATCATGCCAATCTTCGCGCGGCGGCCACTGGCGAAGCATTGCAGCACAGCGTTCTCACCGAAGTTGCCGCTCCGGTGCTGGACCGGCTCTGCCAGGAAGTTCTGTGGCCGTCGGACCTTGCCGTCTATCGGGATGGCGCCATGCGTGTGCAGGAAACGTCGAGGCGGCAGTCGCCATTCATGATGAACCGCGCCGTCACGACGTTCGAGATTCACATGCTGCAGTCTGGCATGGGGCGCGCCTATCTTGCCTATTGCGCCCCGGAAAAGCAGGCGGAGATCATCGATCGGCTCGCGGTTTCCGGCGACCCGCGCAATCGCCTTGCGAAGCAACCCGCGAAAGTCATGAGGATGCTCGGCGACATCCTTCGCAAGGGCTATGCGACGCGCGAAACCGGCTACTTCGTCACGCAGCCGATGGAGGCGCGGGTCAGCGCCATCGCCGTCCCGGTGACGACGGGCGACGAGGTGCTGGGCTCGATCAACCTGGTATGGATTTCGCAGGCCGCGAGCGAGGAGCAGTTCGTGCAGCGGCACCTCGCGCGACTGCTCGAGGCGTCGGCTGAGATAGCGGATCGCTACGCACAGCGTGCGTGACGGCGGCCCTCAATCCGCGGCAACGAAGCGCAGCACCATCTCCACCGCGCTCTGCCTGAGCCTGGCCTGTTCGTCCGGCGTTCCGATGTCGCGCCCGAAGATGCGCGAGAAGGTCGCCCGGTTGGATACGTTGAAGAAGCAGAGCGCGCTCACCTGCCAGTGCAGTTCGAGCGGGTCGAGGCCGGGGCGAAAGACACCCTCTTCCACGCCGCGGCGATAGATCGACGCGATGTGGTCGATGGCGGTCTCGTTGAGGCCGCTGATGACATCGGAGCGTTCGAGATATTGTCCATGATGGATGTTCTCGATCATCACCATGCGGATGAACTCCTCATGCTCATGGTGATGATCGAAGGTGAACTCGACGAGACGCCGCAAGGCTTCGACCGCCGGCAGACCGTCGGTATCGAGACCGTCCTCGCCCTCGCGCACCGTGCGATAGGCGTTTTCCAGCGCCCGCAGGTAGAGACCCTCCTTGTCGCCGAAATAATAATAGATCATGCGCTTGGACGATTTCGTTCGCGCGGCGATCTCGTCGATGCGGGCTCCCGATAGCCCGTTCAACGCGAACTCCCTCGATGCCGTCGCGAGGATGTCCTTGCGCGTCCCGTCAGGATCCTGAGGGCGCTTGGACGGTTCTCGATCCTTTCGGACGGGTTTGACTTGCGACATCGATTCCTCACTCGCCATGGCCCGGCGTTGACAAACTAACCAGTTCGTACATTATGGCTTTCAAGACCGCTCCCGTTTTACCGGCGGCGGTCGGATAAACACAAGCGTTGCGTGACGCGGCGTTTCGGGAGGAAGCATGCAGGACAGGGTCGACGCGATCGCGAGGGCGATCGAGGTCTTGCTCGCGCGCCGGTTCGATGAACTTGGCGGGCGCGCGGATGTCATCGTCGGGCTGGTCGGCCGTGGCATCCAGTTGTCCCGCACGCCGGCCATGCACGAACGTGAAGCAACCCGGATCGGGCTTTCCTGCGCCTATGTGCTGATCGATTTCGACGCGATGGGCCTCGCCGACGCCGATATCGCCGATGCGCTCACCGCAGCCGCGAAGGTCGGCTTTAATGGCGTCAACGTCACCTACCCCTACAAGCAGATGGTGATGCCGCTGCTCGACGAGGTCGCTCCGGAAGCGCGCATGATCGGCGCCGTCAACACGGTCGTCTTCGGCCCCCGGACCATCGGCTACAACACCGACTACTGGGGTTTCGCGGAAAGTTTCCGCTCGCAGATGGATGGCGCGGTGCTTGGAAGCGCGATCATGTTCGGCGCGGGCGGCGCAGGCTCGGCGGTCGGTGCCGCGCTCATCGGTCTCGGCGCCCGGCAGATCGCCATCGTCGATACCGATCCGTCGCGCGCGGATGACCTCGCGGGGCGCCTAGCGCATATGGATGCGGCCACCATCGTCGTCGCACAAGACATACGCGCCGCGATCACGGCAGCCGATGGCATCGTCAACACGACGCCGATCGGCATGGCGAAGCACCCCGGCACGCCCTTCCCCAAGGAATGGCTCAAGCCACACCAGTGGGTGGCGGACATCATCTATTTCCCGCGCGAAACGGAGTTGTTGCGTCATGCCCGCGAAATTGGCTGCCGCACGCTGCCGGGCATCGGCATGGCCATAGGGCAGGCCGTCCGCGCCTTCGAACATTTCACCGGGCGCCCGGCCGACATGGCCGCAATGGCAGGTCATTTCGAGGCCGCGGCATGAACGCGATCGTGCCGCCACTGTCGATCGAGGCCGTCGTGCGCGGCGGCGACCAGCTTGGAGAGACGCCCCTGTGGTGCGACCGCACCCGCAAGCTCTGGTGGCTCGACATCGAAAGGCCGAAGCTGCAGAGCTTCGACCCCGCGACCGGCGCGCACGAGACGATCCCGCTAGAAGGGACCTTTGCCGGGACACAGGCGCTGACGCATCAAGGCGATCGCCTGCTGGCCCGCGATTTCACCCTTTACCGCCGCGACATGGACACTGGCGCGAACGCCGATCTCGCCACCGTCGAACATGGCCTCGACAACCGGCTCAACGACGGACGGGTCGATGCGCGCGGTCGGTTCTGGGTCGGCACCATGGACAATGCCCTGCATCGCCCCAATGGCGGTCTCTACCGGATCGATCCCGACGGCAACGTGGCAAAGCTCGACGAGGACATCATCGTCTCGAACGGCATCGCCTTTTCGCCGAGCGGCGACACCCTCTACTTCACCGATACACGCCGCCATCTGTGTTATGCCTACGCGCTCGACCTCGACGACGGCGCAATCACGAACCGGCGGGTTTTTGCCGACCATACCGGTAACGGCGACCGGCCGGACGGCGCCTGCGTCGACGTCGACGGTTGCATCTGGATGGCGTTCTTCGCCGGCGGCCGCATCGTCCGGCACCGGCCGGACGGCACCGTCGATCGCGTCGTTCCCCTGCCGGTCACGAACCCGACCTGCCTGTGTTTCGGCGGAGAAGACCTGCGCACGCTCTACGTGTCGAGCGCCACGAAATTCCTGTCCCCTGCCCAGCGCGCGATGGAGCCGCTGGCTGGATCGCTGTTCGCGATCGAGGGCCTGGGACAGGGTTTGCCTGAACATCGATTTGGCCAAGGGAGGAAATGAATGGCTTTGAATATTGGACGACGGATGATGATGGCGGGCGCGGCCGCGTTTGCGCTGTCGATGGCGGTCGGTGCCGCGATGGCCGAACCGATCAAGTTGCGCTTCGCCGATTCCACTACCGCCGACGCGCCGCGTTCCGTGGCCCTTGTCGACATCTTCGCCAAGGAACTCGGTGACGATTTCGTCTTCGAGCCCTATTTCGGATCAACGCTCTACAAGCAGGGCACCGAGATCGTCGCGGTTCAGCGGGGCAATCTGGAAATGGCGTTGATGCCACCTTCCGATTTCGCCAACCAGGTGCCTGCCTTCTCGATCCTGACGGCAGCCTATCTCGTGCGCGACGCGGCACACCTCAAGGCAATCTTCGACAGCCCGGTCGGCGATGAATTCAAGCAGATGGCGCGCGAGCAGATGGGCGTCGTCGTGCTCGCTCCTGCCTATTACGGCACCAGGCACATGAACCTGAAGGGCGACAAGAAGATCATGAAGCCGGAGGACCTGGCAGGCGTGAAATTGCGCATGCCGGGCGGCGAAGCGTGGCAGTTCCTCGGCGAGTCGATCGGCGCTAGCCCGGTCGCGATGGACTATGCGGAGGTCTACACCGGATTGCAGACGGGGGCGATCGACGCCCAGGACAACCCGCTTCCCAACAACAGGCTGATGAAATTCCACGAGGTCACCGACCAGATCGTGCTCACGGGGCACAATGTCGGTTTCGGTCTGCTGCTGATCAATGGCGATCTGTTCGACAAGCTGACACCCGAGCAGCAGGCGCGGATGCAGGCGGCGGCCGACAAGGCCTTTGCCTGGAGCGACGCGGAATATCTGAAGCAGGAAGCCGAGCTCATTGAATATTTCAAGGGCGAAGGTCTGGACGTCTACGAACCCGATGTCGCTGCGTTCCGCGATTATTCCAACAAGAAGTATCTCGAATCCCCCCTCTCGGCAGACTGGCCCGAGGGGATGATTGACCGCATCAACGCACTTTAGCTTTCAACAGGGAGGAATAAACATGACCATCAACACCACACGCCGCACGTTTCTCATCGGCACCGCCGCCGCAGGGTCGCTTGCGGCATTTCCGAGCTTTGCCCAGGACAAGCCGAAGCTGCGCTTCTCCGCCGTGTTTTCCGAGCAGGACATCCGCGCGCAGATGATGCAGCAATTCGCCGACGCGATCGCCGACGACTACACGTTCGAAGGCTATTATGGCGGCAACCTGTTCAAGCAGGGCACCGAACTCGTCGCCTTGCAGCGCGGAAACCTGGAGATGGGCAACATCGCGCCACAGGACATCTCCAACCAGATCCCGGCATGGTCGATCCTCACCGCCGGCTACCTCTTCCGTGACGCCGCGCATCTCACGAGCTTCTTCGCCAGCGAGGCCGGCACCGAAATGAAGGCGATGACGGAAGACCAGCTCGGCGTGAAGGTTCTCGGCCCGACCTATTTCGGCGTGCGCCAGGTCGGCCTGAAGGTCGACAAGGAGATCAAGACGCCGGCGGACATGGCCGGCATCAAGCTGCGCATGCCGGGTGGCGACGCCTGGCAGTTCCTCGGCGAGGCGCTCGGCGCCAACCCGACGCCGATGGCCTATGCGGAAGTCTATACCGGCCTTCAGACCGGGGCCATCGATGGCCAGGACAACCCGCTTCCCAATGTCGAGAACATGAAGTTCTACGAGGTGATGAGCCAGATCGTGCTGACGTCGCATCTCGTCGGCTTCGACCTGCTGACCATCTCCAAGACCGCATGGGACGAGATGGACGGCGAAAAGCAGGCGGCGTTGCAGGCGGCAGCCGACGCTGCCATCGAGTTCTCGACCCAGGAGCACCTGGCGCGCGAGACGGCACTCGTCGAGCAGTTCAAGAGCGCCGGGCTCAAGATCTACGAGCCTGACCTGGATGCGTTCCGCAGCCACGTCCAGGAGCAGTATCTCGCCTCCGACCTGGCCAAGAGCTGGCCCGAGGGCATGGTCGACAAGATCAACGCGCTCTAAGGGTTCATCGATCGGGGCCGCCGGCGACACTGCGCCGGCGGCCTGAATTTCTTGCCATGCGGGAGACCGAAGTATGCTTGAACGAATGCGGCCGCTGGCGGGCTGGCTCTACCGGCGTGGCGAGAACCTCATCGTCATCATGATCGGCGTCATGTTCGCCGCCTTCCTGCTTCAGGTCATCTTCCGCTACGTGCTCAACTGGCCGACGGGATGGAGCAACGAGCTGACGGTGGTCCTCTGGATCTGGATCGTGCTGTTCGGCGCCGCCTTCATCGTGCGCGAAGAGGAAGAGATCAGGTTCGACCTCGTCTATGGAGCGGTCCCGCCGCGCGTCCGGCGCGCCATGGCGCTGCTCTCGGCTGCGGCACTGATCGGCCTTTACGCCTACTCCTTTCCGGCCGTCTACGACTACGTCACCTTCATGAAGGTCCAGAAGACGGCCTATCTCAAGATCAGGTTCGACTGGCTGTTCTCGATCTACGTGATTTTCGTCATCGCGGTCATTGCGCGCTACCTCTGGATCGCATGGGACGCGCTCACCGCATCCACGTCCGAAGGCTTCGATCCCACCAAGGCAAGTTCGGGCGTATGATGCTGGACCCTTTCACGCTTTCACTCGTCGCGATCTGCGTCCTCGCGCTGCTCGGCCTGCCGATCGGCCACGCGATGATCGCCTCCTCGATCCTCTATCTGTGGATGGCGGGCCTCGACATGGGCACCGCCGCCGAGCAGATACTCAACGGCCTCTATTCCGGCTACCTGTTGCTCGCGGTGCCGATGTTCATCCTCGCCGCAGAGATCATGAACGCCGGCACCATGACCGAGCGGCTCCTGCATTTCTGCAATGCGGTGGTCGGGCGGTTTCGCGGCGGCCTGGCCCAGGTCAACGTGCTCCAGTCCCTGATCTTTGCCGGCATGTCCGGCTCCGCGATCGCAGATGCCGCCGGCACGGGCCGGATGATGCAGAAGCTGATGACCAAGGACGACAAGTACCCGGCCAGCTATGCCGCTGCGCTGACGGCGGCGACGGCGGTGATCGGGCCGATCATCCCGCCATCGATACCGCTGGTCATCTATGCGCTCGTGTCGGATGCCTCGATCGGCTTCCTGTTCATAGCCGGCATCGTCCCCGGCTTCCTGCTGGCGGTCGGGCTGATGGGCGTCGTCGCGATCGACGCCCGGCGCAAGAACTTTCCGGTGGAGGAACCGGTGCCGCTGCGCAAGCTGCCGGGGCTGACCTTCCGCGCGCTGCCGGCGCTGATGCTGCCGGTGGTGCTGCTGGTGGGTATCCGTGGTGGCGTGATGACGCCTACGGAAGCGGCAGGCGTGGCGGCAGGCTACGCCTTGCTGATCTCGGTGGTCATCTACCGCAGCGTCACGCTCTCGCAGTTCTACAGCGCGTTGCTCAACAGCGGCCGCACGACCGCCTCGATCGGCATGCTGCTCGCCGGCGCCATGGTCTTCAACTACGTCGTCACGGTGGAAAACATTCCCAACGCGCTGTCGGCGATGCTGACCGCGACGGACCTGACGCCGACCCAGTTCCTGATACTCGTCAACATCCTGCTGCTGCTTCTGGGCTGCGTGCTGGAAGGCACGACCATCCTGCTGGTGATCGTGCCCGTGCTGATCCCCACGGCACAGGCACTCGGCATCGACATGGTCCATTTCGGTGTCATGGCAGTGCTCAACATCATGCTGGGCCTGATCACGCCGCCTTACGGCCTGCTGCTGTTCATCATGACCCGCATCGCCGAAGTGCCGCTTCGCGACATCGTGCGCGACGTGATGCCGTTCCTGTTCGTCATGTTCGGAGCGCTGGCGATCGTCACCTTCGTGCCGGACGCCGTGCTGCTGCTGCCTCGCCTGCTCGGATACCAGGGGTAAGTCATGAAACCGCTCTTCATCCTCAACGGACCCAATCTCAACCGTCTCGGCAAGCGCGAGCCGGACATTTACGGCCATACGACGCTGCAGGAGGTGGAGACGATCTGCCGCCAGGCGGCTGGCGAATGGGCCATCCGCTTCCACCAGACCAATGCCGAGCATCAGCTCGTCGAGTGGGTCCACGAGGCCATCGACGACGGTGCCGGCATCCTCATCAACCCGGCGGGACTGAGCTTCCGGTCGATCCCCTTGCTGGATTCGCTGAAGATGTTTCCGGGCCCGATCGTCGAGTTCCACATCTCCAACATTCACCGCCGCGACGAAATCTACCAGCATTCGCTGGTGTCGAAGACCGCCACCGCCGTCATCGCCGGGCTCGGCGCGCGCGGCTACGGGCTCGGCGTCCGTGCCCTCATCGAGCTGATCGAGCAGCAAGGGGCATGAAGACCTCGATCGCGACCGTCTCGATCAGCGGCGATTTGCGCGAGAAGCTGGCGGCGATCGCGGCGGCCGGCTTCGACGGCGTCGAGATATTCGAGAACGACTTCCTCGCCTTCGACGGCACGCCCGCGGAAGTCGGACGAATGGTGCGCGATCACGGGCTCGAAATCACGCTTTTCCAGCCGTTTCGCGACTTCGAGGGCATGCCCGAGCCGCACAGGCAACGCGCATTTGATCGCGCGGAACGCAAGTTCGACCTGATGGCGGAGCTGGGCACCGACCTCATGCTGGTCTGCTCCAACGTGTCGCCGGTCTCTCTCGGTGGTATCGATCGTGCCGCTGCCGATTTCCATGAACTGGGCGAGCGTGCGGCGGCCCGCGGGCTGCGCGTCGGCTATGAGGCGCTCGCCTGGGGCAAGCATATTGCCGACCACCGTGATGCATGGGAAGTGGTGCGCCGCGCCGACCACCCCAGCATCGGCCTCATTCTCGATTCCTTTCACACGCTGGCGCGGAAGATCGACCCCGACACCATCCGCTCGATTCCCGGCGATCGCATCTTCATCGTCCAGCTTGCCGATGCGCCGAAGATCGACATGGACCTGCTCTACTGGTCGCGCCATTTCCGCAACATGCCGGGCGAAGGCGACCTTCCCGTTGCCGACTTCATGCGGGCGGTGGCGGCGACCGGCTATGATGGCCCCCTGTCGCTGGAGATCTTCAACGACCAGTTTCGCGGTGGTTCGCCGAAGTCGATCTCGGTCGACGGCCGGCGCTCGCTGATCTACCTGATGGACCGGGTCGGGCGCTCGGAGCCCGATATCAGGATCGCGGTCCCCGCGATGCCAGACCGGATCCTGCCGACCGGGGTCGAGTTCGTCGAGTTTGCCGCCGACGAGGCGGAGGCCGAGGAACTCGGTGCCCTGCTCGCCGCCATGGGCTTCGTTCTAAGCGCCCGCCACCGCACCAAGGAGGTGGCGCTCTATCGGCAGGGCGGCATCAACATCGTCGTCAATACGGAGAAGGAAGGCTTCGCGCACTCCTCCTACGTCGTTCACGGTCTTTCCGCTTATGCGATCGGCCTGCGGGTCGAGGACGCCGCTGCGACCGTGGCGCGCGCGCGGGCGCTGGGCGCCGAGACGTTCGAGCAGCGCCGGGGGCCGGGGGAACTCGCCATACCCGCGATCCGGGGTGTCGGCGGAGGCGTCATCTATTTCATCGACGACAAGAGCGGACTTTCCAGCGTGTGGGAAGTCGAGTTCGAGCCGACGGGGAACGTGGTGCGCGACGCCGGCCTGACGCGCATCGACCATGTCGCCCAGACGATGAACTACGAGGAGATGCTGACTTGGCTGCTCTTCTACACGTCGATTTTCCGCACCAGCAAACTGCCGATGGTCGACGTCATCGATCCGGCAGGGCTTGTGCGCAGCCAGGTGATCGAGAGCGAGGACGGCGCCTTGCGGCTGACGCTCAATGGCGCGGAGAACCGCAGGACGCTCGCCGGACACTTCATCGCCGAGAGCTTCGGCTCGTCGGTTCAGCACCTCGCCTTCGCCTGCGACGACATCTTTGCCACGGCGGCGAAACTGACGGCCTGTGGCTTCATTCCGCTCGAGATCAGCCGGAACTATTATGACGATCTGGAGGCGCGTTTCGGGCTCGACCCTGATCTGGCCGACCGCCTCCGTGAGGCCAACATCCTGTATGACCGCGATGGCGACGGCGAATATTTCCAGCTCTACGGCCGCACTTTCGGCGAAGGCTTCTTCTTCGAGATCGTCGAGCGGCGCGGCGGCTACAAGGGCTACGGCGCCCCGAACGCGCAGTTCCGCATCGCGGCGCAGAAACGCACCATCAGGCCGGCCGGCATGCCCCGCGTCTGACCTACGAGAAGACGACGCGCGGGAAATAGAACGAGACTACCCAGTTCGGCTGGTCGACGATCTCGCTGATGCGCAGGTCGCCACACACCGAGCACAGCATGTAGGCGTCCTCGGGTGAGAGCCCGCGCCATTTGCCCAGCAGGTCGATCATGCCCGAGACCGCCGCCCGGGCCCCTTCCATGAGATCCGAACCGACCCCGGTGGTCACCTCGTAACCGTCCACGTCCAGATGCCGTGTCACCGGACCGGGCGTCGAGAAGCGCGGCATCGCAAGATTGGCATCCTTGACGAGTTCCAGCCGAAGGGCAACGTCCATGGCGCTTTCGATGGCGGTGCCGCAGACTTCGCCATCGCCCTGCGCGGCATGGGTGTCGCCGATCGAGAACAGCGCACCTTCGACCTCCACCGGCAGGTAGAGCGTGGTTCCAGCGGCAAGATCGCGAATGTCGAGATTGCCGCCGACGCGGCGCGGCGGCACCACCGAGAGCAGCCCTGCCTCGGCCGGCGCGACCCCGATCGTGCCGGCAAACGGCTTCAGCGGCACCTTCGCGTGGCTGCCGTACAAGGCCGGGGCCAGCGAAACGGCATCATAGGACCACAGCGCCAGTGCAGGGTCCGGGAACTGGTCGGCGAGCAGGCCGAAGCCGGGGATGTTCGCCGTCCAGCCGAAACCGGACGGCGTGAAGGACAGGATCTCGATCTTCAGCGCGTCGCCGGGCTGGGCGCCATCGACATGGATCGGCCCGGTCACCGGATTGACCTTGCCGAAATCCATCGACGAGACATCGGCCACCGTGCTGTCGCGCGTGAAATGGCCATTGCCGGAATCCAGGCAGTTGAATTCCAGCGTGGACCCGGGCGCCACGCGCTGGACGGGGGGCAACGAATTGTCCCAACCGAAATGATGGTGGCGTCCGTGGATCGTATAGTCGCAATTGCCGCACATCGCCTGCCTCCAGTGTCTATTGCCGGGCCGGATCGCCCCCTTGCGCCATCCTCCATGACCTCCGGCGAAATGTCACCCCGCGCGGTGCGGGGCGGCGAAAACCTCAGAACGGGGTGTCGCCGCCGTCGATGCTGATCGACTGGCCGCGAATGATCGTGGCGGCATCGGAGAGCAGGAATGCGACGACCCGGCCAACCTCGATCGGCTGGATGTGCCGCCCGAGCTGCGCCGGCACCATGGTGCCGAACAGCGCATCACGGTCCTGTTCGAGGCGCGGCGCGAGGAAGTCGGCGACGCTTTTCAGCATGTCGGTGGCGACCCCGCCGGGGCACACCGCGTTGACGTTAATGCCCTTCTCCGCCCATTCCAGCGACAGCGAGCGCGTCAGGCTGATGACCGCCGCCTTGGAGGCGTTGTAGCCGGCCATGTTGCGATAGCCGACCTTGCCGGCATTGGACGCGATGTTGACAATGGCGCCGCCGTCGCTGAAATGCCGCGCCGCCGCCTGGGCGGTGAGCAGCACGCCTTTGACGTTGACCGCAAGTTCGAGGTCGAATCCCTCAGGCGTCGTCTCGTCCGCCGGTCCCAGCCGAACGATGCCGGCATTGTTGACCAGCCCGTGGAGCCCGCCGAACCTGTCGCGCAGCGCCTTCATCGCCGCGTCGATGCCGGCCGGGTCGGTGACGTCGGCGACGAAGGCTGCGACCTTGTCGCCAGCGCCGAGCGCTGCGGCGGCCGCTTCCACCTTGTCGCGGTCGAGATCGATCAGCCCGACGCGCCCGCCGGAATCAAGAATGGCCTGCGCGATGCCGGCTGCGATGCCGCCCGCGCCGCCGGTGACGGCGACGACCTTGTCGTTCAATGCGTTCATGTCGAAATCCTCCTACCAGGTCGGGCGTGTCAGCACGCCGCCATCAACCACGAGATCGGCGCCGGTGATCCAGCGCGCGGCGTCCGAAGCCAGGAACAGGCAGGCATCGGCGATGTCCTCCGGCTGGCCGAGGCGTTTCAGCGGTGCCGCGGCGGTCCAGCGCGCCACCCCTTCCGGCCAGCCCTCCTCGATGCCGTCGCGATGGATGAGGCCGGGGCAGACCGCGTTGACACGGATGCCGTGTTCGCCGAATTCCAGCGCCGCCGCCTTGGTGAACATCAGCAGCGCCGCCTTCGACGTCGCATAATGCCCGTGCCACGGCGCGGGATGATGGCCCTCGATGGAGGCGATGTTGACGATGCTGCCGCCCTTGCCGGCCTGGCGCAGCAGCGCGACCATGGCCTGAACGAGCAGGAACGGACCGGCCGCGTTGGCGGCCATCATCTCGTTCCAATCCGCTTCGCTCACCTCGGCCAGGGCTTTGGCGGGTTGCAGCCCGGCATTGTTGACCAGGATGTCGAGCCCGCCAAAATGGGCGGCGGCGTTGGAGACCAGCTTCGCAGCGCCCGCCTCGCCGGAGATATCGGCCTGCATCGCGATCGCCGTGCCGCCCGCCTCGCTGATCGCTGCGACCACGCTGTCGGCCGCCGCGCGGTTGGCGTTGTAGTGGCAAACGACGTTGGCGCCCGCCTCCGCAAAGCGGCGCGCGATGCCGGCACCGATGCCGCCGCTGGCGCCTGTGACGAGCGCGGTCTTGCCGCTCAGGTCGAGAAGCCCGCTTACGGGATGTATCTTGTCCGTCATCTGTCCACCTATGCTTTCGGCAGCGTCGGAAATGCATGCCGCAGTATCGTCTCGATCTTGACGCCGCACACGGCGGCCATGGCAACCACGGCTTCGATCGTGTCCGGCTCCTGGTCCTCGCCGCCGGTGGCGGCGTTGGTGATGGCCGACAGGCCGAGCACCTTCATGCCGGCATGGTTGGCGGCGATCACTTCCATCACCGTCGACATGCCGACCGCATCGCAACCGATCGACCGGTAGAAGCGGCGCTCGGCGGAGGTTTCCAGTTCCGGGCCGTTCAGGCCGCAATAGATGCCTTTGCGAATGTCGGTTCCCGTGGCGGCGGCTGCCTCCTGCGCGACAACGCGCAGCGCGGGGTCGTAGAGGCGCGACTGGTCCGGGAAGCGCAAGCCGATGGATTCGTCATTGTGCCCGATCAACGGGCTGGTGCCGGTGAGGTTCAGATGATCCTCGATCAGCATCACGTCCCCGGCGTCGAAGTCCGCGTTGAGCCCGCCGGCGGCGTTGGTGACCACGAAGGTCCCTGCCCCAAGCGCCTTGAGCAGATAGACGGCCAGCGCGATGTCGCGCGGATGCCAGCCTTCGTAGAGGTGCAGCCGCCCCTGCATGATCACCGTGCGGCGCCCATAGAGCGTGCCGATCACCAACTGCCCCTTGTGGCCGGGTGCGGTTGAAACAGGAAACCCCTCGATGTCGCCATAGGGGATCACGGTCGCGTCGCTCACGGCATCAGCGAGCTGCCCAAGCCCCGATCCAAGCACGAGCGCGATTTCGCACGGCGCTCCGGCCCGCTCGCTGATCGAGGCATGGGCGCGCGCCACGCGCTCCGCCGGGGTTTCGGTATTCATTCTGGGTGCTCCTTATTGATGTGGTGTCGGCGCTCCGTCGCACCCCCCTCTGGCCTATCGGCCATCTCCCCCTCAAGGGGGGAGATCGGCTTGCATGTCGCCTTTCGCCAGCCGCCTAAGGTTGGCGAAAACAATGCGGTAGTCCAATCTCCCCCCTTGAGGGGGAGATGTCCGGCAGGACAGAGGGGGGTGTGCAAGAGCGCAATCATCAACCGTAACCACCTGGCGACATCGTCTTCAGGCGATGCTCGCCCTGATCTTCGGCACGAGGGCGTTGACCTCGTCCATCGTCTCGCCAATGTCGAGGCGCGTCAGGGTACCGTCGCGCACCACCTGCTCACCGCCGAGGAAGACGTGGCGGACATCAGACTTGTTGGCGGAGTAGACCAGATGCGTCAGCGGGTCGAACATCGGCACCGCATGCGGGCGGCGGAGATCGACCATGACCATGTCGGCCAGCTTGCCCTTTTCGAGACTGCCGATGCGGTCGGCCGCGCCCAGCGCCTTCGCGCCGTTGATGGTGAGCATGTCCAGCGCCTGCCGTGTCGAGATGATTTCAGCGCGGCCGGTGTGGCCCTTGTGGATGGTGGCGGCCAGCCGCAGCGCCATCCACATGTCGAGATCGTTGCCTGAGATCGGGCCGTCGGTGCCAAGCGTCACGTTGATGCCGCGCTCCAGCATCTCCGGCACGCGCGCGAAGCCGGAGGCGAGCTTCAAGTTCGACATCGGGTTGTGCGCGACATGGGCGCCGCGCGCCGCCAGGATGTCGAGCTCCTCGTCGTCCAGATGCACGCAATGTGCCAGCACCGTGCGCGCGTCGAGGCAGCCGAGATGGTCGAGATGGCGCACCACGGTGCGGCCGTAGCGCGCGACGATGTCCGCCTGCTCGGCCTTGGTCTCGGCACAGTGGGTGCAGAAGATGCCGCCGCATTTGTGCGACACGGCATGCGCTGCCTTGAGATTCTCCGGCCCGACCGTATAGGTGCCGTGCGGCATCACGGCGGCAAAGACGTCATCCGCGCTGCCGAACTCCTCGAAGAAGCGCTCCGCCTCGGCCACCCGTTCGTCGATCGACAGAGCGGTCACGCCCGCGGGATCGAAGAAGATGCCGCCGGTGGAGACGCGCAGTCCCACCTTGCGCGCGGCGCGCACCGTTTCGGATGGATACCAGAACATGTCCATCACCGAGGTGACGCCCGACAAAAGCAGTTCGGCAAAGCCGAGCACGCTGCCCAGATGCGACGTGCGCGGGTTGAGGATCGCGGCCTCCGCCTTCCACACGGTCTGCAGCCACGGCTCCAGCGGCAGGTCCTCGACAAGCCCGCGAAACAGGCTGTCGGCGGCGTGGCAATGCGTGTTGATGATGCCCGGCATGAGGATGTGGCCGGTCCCGTCGACGACACGCCTGGCGCGCTCGGCCAGAGGCGCAAGATCGGCCGCGGTGCCGACCGCGCTGATGCGTGTGCCCTCGACCGCCACCGCGCCGTCGTGGATGACGGAGCCCGCACTGTCGGAGGTGACGACAATGGCGTTGCGAATGAGCAGATCGGTCATGACTGCCTCCTCCGGTGCCACCAGGACAGGCCCGTCAGCGCGATCAGCGTCGCGAGGTACGGCATCATGTCGGTGAATTGCTGCGGCATGCCGAGCCCCTGCACGCGGAAGGACAGGCTGTCGACGACGCCGAAGAGCACGGTGATGAACAGCAGCGGCCACGGCCGCCCACGCGTCAGCAGCACCGCCACGACCGCGATCCAGCCGCGTCCGGCGCTCATGTTCTCGACGAACAGGTTGACGTTGGCGATGGAAAGCTGCGCGCCGGCCAGCCCGCACAGCGCGCCGCACATGGCCAGCGCCATCAGGCGCACACTGTTGGGGCTGACGCCGCCGGCCGTCAGCCCGGCCGGGTTCTCGCCAGCCGCGCGGATGCGCAGGCCGAGACGATGGCGCCCGAAGAAGAGATGCAACAGCACCACGGCGGCAAGCGAGAGATAGAACAGCGGCGACTGGCCACTGAAAAGCGGCCCGAGCACCGGCACGTCGCGCAGCAGCGGGATGTGGATGACCCCGAAGCCGGCGATGTCGGGGCTGTTGAAGGCGCCATTGGCGTCGAAGATGGCGCGCAGCAGGAACGCCGTCAGCCCAGCCGCCAGCAGGTTTATGGCGATCGAGACGACGATGGCGTCGCCGCCGCGCCGAAGGTTGAACTCCGCGAAGACAAGGCCCATCGCAGTGCCCGCCAGCGCTGCCAGCAGCGCGCCGGCATAGGGCGATCCGGCGAAATAGGCACCGACGACGGCCGCGAATGCGCCGGTCAGCATCATGCCTTCCAGCCCGATGTTGAAGACGCCCGCCCGCTCGCAGATCGCGCCGCCGAGCGCCGCCAGCAAGAGCGGCGTGACGAAGCGCGGCACCGAGGCGAGGAAGGACGGGTCGAGCAGCATGTCAAGCATCGCCGTCGGCCCCCTTGTCCTTGCCGCGCGGGGAGGCCAGCGACAGGGACATGCGGCTGGCGACAAAGAGGATGATGACCGCCTGCATGACCAGCGCGATTTCCTTCGGCACCTGCGCGGCGCGTTCCATGCCGGCAGCACCCGTCTGCAGCGCGGCAAAGAAGAAGCCGGAGAACGGCACCAGCCACGGGATCATGCCGACCAGCAGGACGGCGACGATGCCGGTCCAGGCATAGAGCGGCTGCACCAGCATGCCGTCGATGAAGCGGTGGTGGACGCCGAGCACCGCGATGGCGCCGACGAGGCCGGCGATCGCGCCGCTCATGGCAAGCGTCTGCAGCGTCAACCGGGCGACTGGCAGGCCGACGGCGCGCGCGAAGTCCGGTGACAGCCCGTTCAGCCGCGCGCGGTATCCATGCAGCGTCTTGTGGCTGTAGACGACCGCCAGAACGCTGACGAGAACGATGAACAGAATGCCGATATCGAGGCGCAGGCCGGGGAAATAGGGCAGCCAGCGTTCCGTCGGCACCAGATGCGACTGCAGCATGCCCGACGGCACGTCGCGGAATGGATGCGCGACGAGATAGGACGCGACCGAACGGATCGGAAAGTTGAGCAGCAGCGAACCGACCAGCAGCGGCACGCCGACATAAAGGTACAGCACGCCGGCCAGCAGCGCCCATGCCGCGCCCGCCGCCATGCCGGCGAGGATGGAAGCCGCGATCACGAGCAATGGCGGGCCGGGCAAGGCCAGCGCAACGAGCGCGGAGACAAGACCGCCGGCGACGAGTTGCCCTTCCCCGCCGATATTGAAGAGGCCGGCGCGAAAGCTCAGCATCACCGACAACGCCATGCCGACGATCAGCGAGGCGCGGCTCAGCGTCTGCATCAGGAACGCATAGCGGCGCCCGCCGAACGCGCCCTGGAAGAAACCTTCGATGGCCGCGCCGAACGGAGCGGACACCAGCAGCATCAGGATCAGGAGGATCCCGAGGATCCACGCCAGCGTGGAGATCCACGGCAGCAGGTCGCTGCGCATCCAGTTGTCTTCCGGTGCGCTCATGCGGCGTTGCTCCCAAGGCCGGTCCGTGAGGTCATCAGCGCGCCGATGCGATTGCGGTCGGCCTCTGCGGCCGCGATCGGTTCGGACAGCGACCCGGAATACATCACCATGATCCTGTCAGAGAGCTTCAGCACTTCGTCGAGTTCCGTGGACACGAGCAGCACGGCGTGGCCGGCATCGCGCATCCGCATCAGCTCGGCATGGATGAGTTCGATCGCGCCGATATCGACGCCCCAGGTCGGGTTCTCCGCGATGATCAGCGGTGTGGCGCGCGACAATTCGCGGCTGACCACCAGCTTCTGCTTGTTGCCGCCCGACATGGTCGAGACCAGTGCCTGCGGGCCCGCCACCTTGATGCGGTAGCGTTCGATCAGGTCGCGGGCGTAGCGCGCCATCGCGGAACGGTCGAGGAACGGTCCCCTGGTGAAGTGGCGCGGATCGTCATGCCCGGCGCTCGCATTGTCCGCCACGCTGGCGCCGAGCGCCAGTCCGACCCGCTGCCTGTCCTCGGGAATGTAGCTCTGGCCGGCAAGTCTGCGTTCGCGCACGCCCAGTGTCTCGACCCGCGTGCCCGCCAGCGAGATCATGCCCGCCTTGGCCGGGCGCAGGCCCGTCAGGGCCTGGATCAGTTCCGACTGGCCGTTGCCGCTGACGCCCGCAATGCCGACGATCTCGCCCGCGCGCACGTCGAAGGAGATCGGCCCGATGTCATGGCCGCGCGCGGCGACGTGCAGCCCGTCGACGCCGAGCACAACCTCGCCCGGTTCACGCGCCGCGGCCCTCAGCGCAGGTGGCAATTCGCCGCCGACGATCTCGCGCGACAGCCGATCCTTCGATGTCTCGCCGACAGGCAGCGACGAGACGAGCCTGCCGCCGCGCATCACCACCACGTGGTCGGCGATCTCCATCACCTCGTCCAGCTTGTGGGTGATGATGACGACCGCCTTGCCCTGTTGTGCGAAGCCACGCAGGATCGCGAAGAGCTGGTCCTTCTCCAGCGGCGTCAACACGGCGGTCGGCTCGTCGAGGATAAGCAGCGAGGCGTCGCGGTAGAGCATCTTGAGGATCTCGACCACCTGCTTCTGGCCGACCGACAGGCTGCCGACCCGGGCGTCGAGATCGATCGAAATGCCGTTCTGGGCAAATCCGTCCTCGAGCTTGCGCCGGGCGACCGCGAAGTCGACGAAGCCGAAGAGCCTGACCGGCTCGCCGCACAGCACGATGTTCTCCAGCACCGTCATCTCTTCCTGCAGCATGAAGTGCTGGTGCACCATGCCGAGCCCGGCGCGGATCGCGTCCTGCGGCGAGGCCCAGCGGCGCGGCTGTCCGTCGACGACGATTTCGCCGGCTTCGGGCTGGAACAGCCCGAACAGCGCATTCATCAGTGTCGACTTGCCGGCACCGTTCTCGCCGACGACCGCCAGCACCCGGCCGGCCTCGATGTCGACGGAGACATCATCCACCGCCACCAGTTGGCCGAAGCGGACGCGAATGCCGCGCAGGGATGCATGCATGGACGGGGTACTCTCACACGCCCGGAATGCGTCCTGGCGGGCCGCTCCGGTGAGAAGCGGCCCGCCGGACGTTTCCGGAGGTCAGTTGGCCTGCATCGGGTCGGTCAACTCGATCGAGCCGTCGGCGATCCCGGCGGCAACTTCACGCAGCTTTGCCGCCACTTCGGGGTGATCGGCGATCAGGCAGCCGCTGTCGGCGATGCCCGCCTCGTCGAGCGCGATGGCGCCGACGCCGCCTTCCTTGATGCCCAGGGCCGAGAACGTCTGCGGCTGGCCTTCCAAGATCGCGTCGACCGCCGCGACGAGCGCCACGTCCACCTGCTTCAGGCTCTGGTCGACGATCACGCCGGGCTGCGTCGGGCAGTGGTTGATGTCGACCGCGAAGGTCTTGAAGCCCTCTTCCTTCGCGGCTTCGAACACGCCGAAATCGCCGCCCGAGGTTGCGGTGTAGATGTAGTCCGCGCCGGCCGAATGCAGCGCCAGCGCCTGTTCCTTGGCGCGCACCGGATCGGAGAACGGGTTCTCGCCGCCGACCCAGCGCACTTCGACGGTCGCTTCCGGATTGACGGACTCGACGCCCTGGGCGTAGCCGTCGGTGTAGCGATGCAGGAACGGGATATCGAGCGCTCCGACGACGCCGACGGTGTTGCTCTCGGTCAGCATGCCGGCGGCCACACCCATCAGGTAGCTCGCCTCGTACTCGCGGAACACCGCGCAATGGACGTTGTCCGGGCGGTTCTCGATGCACTGGTCGACGATGAGGAACTGCGTGTCCGGGGCGGTGGGAGCCAGTTCGGCGACGATGTCGTTGAACTCGAAGCCGAGCATGACGACGATGTCGGCCCCTTCGTTCACGGCAGCGCTGACATTGTCGCGCCGTTCGGCCGCCGTGCTGCTCTCATAGGTCTTGACGTCCATGTCGTGCTTTTCGCCCGCGGCCTCGATGCCGGTCTTGCCCATGGCAAGGAAGGCATTGACGCCGATCGGGTCGGGCGACACATAGATCAGCAGGCCTTCGGCGGAAGCCTGGCCGGCGGCAGACATCATCGTCGCCAGCGACAAGGCAGCGACACTCTTGTTCAAGAAACCCATATCGATCACTCCGTCTGGCGATGCCGCATGGCACCGCATCCCGTGTTCCTGCGGTCCGAAACCGGCATGCGTGCCGGCCTCCGCCCCCCTTGATCCTGCCCGCAGAGTGGCCGCAAGATCAAGCCTTTGACGGGAAAAGCATGGTAGACTAGCATTTGTCAGTGTCAATCGACATTGTCTAATGGAGCGTGGGAACGATGGTCGGGGACTTCTTCATAGCGACGTCGGGCCAGGCCGAATTCTGGACCGAAGAGCGCTGCTTCATTACCGAACTTCACAATGACGCTGCCTCTCCGGAGGCCTCGCTGGCGATCGCCCGCGTCGAGCCCGGCGTCACCACCCAACTCCACCGTCTCGACGGCATCTGCGAACGCTATATCGTGCGCGAAGGCGAGGGCATCGTCGAAGTCGACGGCAAAAGACAGCACCTGCGGGTCGGCGACCAGGCGGTCATCCCGGCGGGCGCGGCGCAGCGCATCGAAAACATCGGCCCGGGCCAACTCGTCTTCTACTGCCTGTGCACCCCACGCTTCGTGCCGTCGAGCTACGTCAACCTGGAGGATTGATCAGACCCTCAGACCCGCCTTGGCGAGAATCGGCATCACCTTTTCCACCAGGATGGGAAGGTCGGCGACATAGTCGAGCAGGCCGATGCCCGCGCCGCTGAAGCCGGCTTCGTGCAGCGCGATCAGTTCGTCGGCGACATCCTTCGGGCTGCCGACCAGCGGGAAGTTGGTGTTGCCGCCGGCGATGCGGGTGCGCATCTTGTAGATCGCCTCGGGCAGCATCGCATTGGTCTGGCGGCCGGCGATCCAGTAGTCGACCGCGACGTTGTCGGCATTCTCCTCTGCATAGTAGCGATGGAATGCCTCGGCTTCCTCTCGGGTCTCGCGGCAGACGGCGTAACACACGGCGATCGGCTTCAGCGGCTCGGCGCGGGCACCTGCTCCCTCGAGGCTTTCCAGCGCTGCGATTTCCCTGCGCGCGGCGTCGAGGTTCTCGGCAACCGTCAGGAGATAGTCCGACGTCTCCATCGCAAAGGCGCGACCAGCAGGCGAATAGGCGGCGGAGATCACCAGTGGCCAGGGGCGCTGGACGCTGCCGGGCCGCGCCGCCGCCTTGCGGATGCCCTTGAAGTGGTCGCCGTCATAGTCGAAGGGCTCGAACGAGCCGCTCATCAGCCGCGACCAGATCTCGAACCACTCCCGGCCGTGGCGGTAGCGCTCGTCATGCGGCAGGCCCTCGATGCCGAACATGTCGAAATCGTCCTGGTTCCAGCCGCAGACGATGTTGACGCCGGCGCGGCCGTGCGAGGCATGATCGATGGTGGCCATCATCTTCGCCGCGATGACCGGGTGGATGATCGGGGTATGGACGGTAGAGAACACACCGATGCGCTTGGTCCTTCCCGCCAGCGCGGCGGAATGAGCCAGCGTCTCGAACGACCATGTCCGCTGCGGAATCTCGCCGGGGATGCCGGTCCACCGTGCATAGGGCAACAGGAAGTCGAGCCCGTTCTCGTCGGCATAGGTCGCCATGCGGGCAATGTCGTCCCAGGTCGCCGACCAGCGTTCCTTGACGGTCGTAAGACTGACGCCGCCGTCATGCAGATAACCGAACAGGCCGACCTTGAAGGCCGACCCGTCCTGCATGAATATGTTCTTGTCCATGAAATCCTCTCAACTGTTCGCGGCTGCATTTTACCAGCCTGCGGTGGCGTCGAGAGGATTGGTGCTTACCTCGGCATGCACGAATGTTTGCGCATGCCGGACTTAGATGCGCTCGCCCAGGTCGACGCCGTCGACCTTTGCGGCCCAGCGCGCCACGTCACCCTTGCGCGGAAACCACACGCCCTCGTGCTGGCGTGCATAGGCGATGCAGCGGCGTACTGTCGGGATCAGCGTCGGCCGGCCGCCCATATGGGCGTGGAGCACAATCTCCACCCATTTCGGGCTGCCCTTGACGCCCTCCGAATAGAGCTCGTCGAACGTGTCCTTGAAGCTCTCGAAGATGACGCTGGGCGGATTGTTGGCCTTCGCCCACATGATCAGGTCGTTCTGGGGCATGTTCACGCGCGGCAGGATCATGATCGGCCCGTTGCGCGTCGGAACGCTGTAGGGCAGGTCGTCATTGGCCTGGTCGCCGTTCCAGATGTAGCCCTCGCCCACCAGCAGGTCGAGCGTGTTTTCCGAGCCGGCCGAGCCGGGGCTGGTCCAGCCCACCGGCCTGACGCCGGCAGCCTCGGTGATCGCGGCGGTGACACGGCGGATCTCGTCGCGCTCGCCTTCCGGGTTGGCGTCCTCGTTGAGGATGTCGTTCTCCCAGCCATGGCCGACGACCTCGTGGCCCGCCTGCGCCGTGGCCCGCACCGCGTCGGGGTAGAGCTCGGCCGCCTTGCCATTGATCGACATCGACGCCTTGAGGCCGAGCTCGTCGAGCAGGTCGAGGATGCGCCAGATGCCGGCCCTCGCCCCATACTCCGCGTAGGAGAGCGAGAAGTGGTCGGTCTTGCCGGGCCGCGCCTCCAGGGTGAGCTGGCTCTTGTGGCGGAACGCCTCCAGCGCCAGGTTCACCGACACGGCAATGCGCGCGCCCTCGGGAAGCTTCCAGTTGGGTCGCGAAGGACGTTGGAAATTCATGTCATGTGCCTCCCTCAGGGATGATGGACCGGATAAGCGGTCAGCCGTTTCCGGACGACGACGTTCCGCTGCTCTCGCCCTTGACGATCAGGCGCGCCAGCGGCTGCAGGATGATCCGCTGCCCGACGATGACGAAGATGACGATGGCGATGCACAGCGCCAGGATGCGGTCTGTCTGGCCGAGATCCTGCGCATGCTGCATCATGTAGCCGATGCCCGAACGCGCGCCGAACAGCTCGGCGATCAGGCTGATCTTCCAGCACACGCCGTAGGAGATGGTAATCGCCGACATGAAGAACGGGCTGAGCAGCGGCAGTTCGATGCGCCAGAAGGTCGACAGCCGGTTGCGGGTGAAGCTGCGCCCCATCTCCACCTCCTCGGCCCCGATCGCCTTGGCGCCTTCGGCGACGTTGACGAGCGCGAACGGCAGGATGATGAAGAACTGCACGACGATGACCGCCTGCGTGGTGACGCCGAACCAGACCGTTCCGAGAATCGCCCATGCGAGGCCCGGGAACGAGCTGAAGAACGGCACCAGCACGTCGTCGACGATCCCGCTGGTGGCGGGCACGTAGCGCGGCATGATGCCGATCAGCCCGCCGACAAGCGTGGCGGCGACGATGGCGATGACGATGCGGCCGAAGGTGATCCCGGCATTGAGCCAGAACTCCGGATCGATCGCGAACTGCCCGAGCGTGACCGCGATGGTGCCGATCGACGGGAAGATGCGTTCCGGCATCGTCCGCGACGTCAGCCACCAGCCGACGATGATGAGGACCACGAAGCCGTTGGCGACGAGAGCCTGGCGGCCGAACAGCGCGTTGGCGAAGGTGCGGTCAGACATTGTACACCTTTCCGATCCGGTCCTGCATCCGGGCCAGCACCAGCCGGTCCACGAGGTAGACGACGACCAGGATGAGGATCGCCACCGCGAAGATCATGTCCGTCCAGTATCGCGAGCGGGCGAAGTTGATGATGCTGCCAAGCCCCTTGGCCCCGCACAGGAGCTCGACGATCAGCACGATCTGGAACGAGACGCCGAAGCACAGCCGCAACGAGGCGAAGAAATAGGGAAACAGCATCGGCAGGATGATCAGCCGGATGCGCCGCATCGGACTGCGGCTGAACGACACCGACATCTCGATCGTCTCGCGATTGAGCTCGCGCAGTCCGGCGCCGATGTTGATCATCGCCAGCGGCAGCATCGCCGCAGTGGCCGAGAAGATCACCGCCTGGCTGTTGATGCCGAGCCAGATCAGCGCCAGGAACGCCCAGCCGATGCCGGGAAACGAGTTGAGGAACGGCGCGAGCCTGCCATAGACGGCGGTGTCGAGAACCGGGAAGAAATACACCAGCAGCGCGATCGTCAGTGCCAGCGAAAAGGCCAGCGTGACGGAAGCCAGCACGTGCTGAAGCGTATAACCGGCATAGAGCAGGAAGCCGGGGTCCGACCACATCGTGTAGAAGCGTCCGGCGACGCGCAGCGGCGAAGGCACCTGCACCGGCGGCACGAACAGGGAATAGATCTGCCATGCGACCAGCACGAACGCGATGAACAGCACCGTTGCGATCGTCCGGCGCGCCGGTCGCCAGCGTTTGCCGGCCGGCATTGCCGTTCTGTCGTCCCCGGTCGGTTCGCTCAGCCTTTCAGCGGCCATCTGCATTCGACATCCATGTGTGAAGGGTCAGGGAAATGCGGCGGCCTCCGCCTGCGCGGAAGCCGCCATTGTCTCTCAGGCGTGGCTTATTCCGCCATCACCGCCTGAGGCGCGATGAAGTCGTCGACGGACTCGGGTGCCGCCGTAAGAATGCCCAGCTTCACCGCCGTGGCCCATGACTTCACCATCACGTCCTTGTCGCCCTCGGTCAGGCTGTAGGGCATCTCGGCGAACTCGTTGAACCAGCCCTGCAGCGCCGCCGGGTCCATGTTGTACTCGGGTGCCACCTCGGCGAAGATCTCGTCCTGATGCTCCTTGAGATACAGTGCCGACTCGTTCAGCAGCTTGGCCGCCGCTGCGATCGCCTCGGGCTTCTCCTCGGACTTCGTCGTGTAGAGCAGGATGGCGGGCAACGGCGCGCCGTAGAGTTTCAGCAGGTCGCTGCCGCCGCGCATCACCGCGCGATACTCCGGCGACTTGTCGATCTCGTAGGCCTTGACGTTGGAGAAGGAAGCCGCATCCACGCGACCCGCTTCCAGCGCCGCCTCGAACTGCGAACCGGGGATCTCGACCCAGTTGAAGTCGCCGCCGATGGCGTCGACATTGTAGCCGTAGATTTCCTGCATGATGGCGCGGCGCGAGACGACGTCGCCGGCCGACACCGACTGCACGGCGATCGACTTGCCCTTCAGGTCTTCAAGGGTCTGGATCGGGCTGTCCTTCAGCACCCAGATGCCAGGCTGAACGACGTCCTCGCCCGGCAGGTAGCGGATCACGGTGCCCAGCACCTTGACGGGCAGGCCCTGCTCGGCGAGGGCCGGGATCGCGTTGGTGCCGTTGGGCATGATGTCGTATTGCTGCGACAGCGCGGCCTGGTGCGCCGCCGGAATCGGCATGAATTCCACCGTGACCTCGACGCTCGGGTCGCTGACCTTGTCGTTGAGGATCGCCCACATGGCGGCGTGATAGCCGGGATCGGAAATCATCCCCACCGTCACCGTTTCCTGCGCGAGACCGGCGCCCGACGTCGCAAGCAGCGACATGGTGGCGCCGACGAAAGCTCCAAACCTGATGTTCATGGCAGTTCCCTCTATTATGGATATGGGTTCACGCTCGTCGGTCGCGTTCTAGTGAACCGACGGATCTCCGATGAGCCGGCGAAGTTTCTCGTGCACGGCGCGCATTTCGGGCGCTTCCAGGTCGCGCGGACGCGCTTGTTTCAGCTCGACGATCTCGCGGACCGTCGTCGGCTTGCTCGACAGCACGACGATGCGGTCGGCCAGTTCCACGGCCTCGTCGACCTCGTGGGTGACGAAGATGATCGTCTTGCCGGTTTTGCGCCACAGGTCGACGATCTCGCGGCGCATCTTGTGCCGCGTCATCACGTCGAGCGCCGAGAACGGCTCGTCCATCAGGATGATGCGCGGCTCCACGGCAAGTGCGCGGGCGATCGACACGCGCTGGCGTTCGCCGCCCGACAGCATGGACGGCATCTTGAGCCGGTCCCGCCCCAGGCCGACAAGTTCCAGCAGGGACTGGGCCGTCGTCTCCATCTCGGCACGCGTGCGCTTGTTGCCGAAGCGAAGCTGCTGGCCGAGCACGACGTTTTCCTGCGCGTTTCGCCACGGAAGCAGGCGCGGCGACTGGAACACGTAGGCGATGTCGTCCCATGCCTCGTGCGCCGGCCGCTGGCCGACCGTCACCTGGCCGGAATCGACCTTCAGCAGGTCGCCGATGACGCGCAGCAGGGTCGACTTGCCGCAGCCGCTCTGGCCGACGATGCAGAGGAATTCGCCGTCCCGGATGTCGAAGGACAGCCGGTCGTAGACCGTCTCCCCCGAGAAGGAGACGCTGATGTCTTTGAGTTCAACGATCGCGTTCAAGTGATGCTCGCCCTGCTGGGCCGCCTCGTTTCGGGCAGCCGTTATCCGCTCGCGACGCTAGGCATCCGGGCGGGAGGAGTCACCGAAGTGCGCTGCAGCAGAAAAACGAAAGTGCACGCTCGATAAATACGCGGCGTCCAGCGGGCGCGCGTTTTCAAGCGGGAGCATTAGTGATTGCCGGCGCGCGCAACCGGTTCGCCTGATGCTTGATGTGCCGCCACGGCTCCATCACATTCGGCTCATGAACAGATCCGACAATGACGAGGACCAGACCATGACGATCCACGTGGAAGCGGTGGCGACGCCGGATATGGCGATAGACGACGGCGCATTCCGCTCCATCATGCGCACCATGGTGAACGGTGTCACCGTCATCACCACATCGCATGACGGCCACGTGCACGGGATGACGGCCACTGCCTTCTCCTCGGTTTCCGCGGAGCCGCCAACCGTGCTGATCGTGCTCAACCGCTCGACGCGCACGCATCCGCTGGTCAGCGCCAGCAGGCACTTCGTGGTCAACCTGCTGTCGCAGGACCAGGCCGAGGTAGGCGCCCGTTTCGCCGGCAAGCTCGACAACCAGTTCGACGGCGTGCCGCACCGGCTCAACGAAGAGGGTATTCCGCTGATCGATGATGTCGTCGCGACGCTCGAATGCGAGACCATCAACGAACTCGCGGTCGGCACCCACACCATATTCATCGGCCGCGTCATCCGTGGATCGCGCTCGCATACCATGCCGCTCGTCTACCACGACGGCAACTTCAAGGCTGTCGCAAGTTCGTAGCGGCTTTACACTCCGGCTGGACTGGGCATTCACGCATGCAACCTTGGCATCCGTTGGCAGAAGTCTGTGCCGCGATGTGGAAATAGACGGCAACACTGCGGCTGGAGTTTGAAGAAGCCGCGCCGCGCGAATCTGTGCTAGGCTGGTGCTCCACCAGGCGCATGCCCGTTCCCGCAGGGTTGATGCATGCGCCACGGCGGAGTACGGAGCCGAACGCGCATCGTCATGGCGATGGCGTCGAGCGGGATCAGGGAAACGCGGTTCACATGACAGCAAGCAAGCCGCGCGCCAGCGATCGGGTCGAACAGGCCACAGGCGCGGCGCCCCGGGCCAAGGGAGCGACAACGGCGCGCAAGGCGGCGTCATCCGATGAAAAGGAGAGCACCTTCGTGCTGCACAAGACGCCCAACTATCTGTTCTGGTGCCTTCACAAGACGTCGATGTCCGTGGTGACCGAGGAACTCGAGCGCGCCGGTACCGACATTACGCCGGTGCAATATGCCGCCCTGATCGGAGTCCAGTCCTATCCGGGCATCGACCAGGGCTCGCTCGCCCAGATCATCGGCTACGACCGGGCAACGATCGGCGGCGTCATCGACCGGCTGGAGAAGAAGGGCCTCGTCGACCGCCGCATCCATGAGCAGGATCGCCGGGCACGGGTGTTGTTTCTCGCGCCAGCCGGCGAGGAACTGTTGCCGAGGCTGGAGGACAAGGTGGCCGAGGCGCAGACCCGCATACTCGCCCCCCTGCCCGAGCATGAGCGCGACCGGTTCCTGTCGATGGTGGCGAAGCTGCTCAGTGACGATCTCCCGCATGCCGTAGGCGAGTGACCGGCGCGCCGGTTCCGCGAGGCTGCCCGGGTTCTGTTCCGAGCGTGCCCGGGCACGGCCATGCCATTGCCGCACGGCGTCCGGGCTGCTGATTGAAGGGCTGAGAAACCTTCAAGAGGCGTTCATCCATGGTACGGCAATCCCCCTCCGCAATCGTCACCGGCGCAGCACGCGGCATCGGCTTCCACACGGCGCGCGCGCTCGCCGAGGCCGGCTTCCGCGTCGGGCTGCTCGACATCGACGCGACACAGGTGGCGCAGGCCGCCGCCGACCTGCAGGGCAAGGGCCTGTCCGCCGTGCCGCTCGTCTGCGACATCACCAACCGTGCGATGGTCGACGAGGCGGTGGCGGACTTCACGGCCGGTTCGCCGCTGCGCGTCCTCGTCAACAACGCGGTCTTCCTGCGTTTCGAGGCATTCGAGGCACTGTCCGAGGACAATATCGAACGCAGCATCGCGGTCGGCCTCAAGGGCTCGATCTGGTGCATCCAGGCGGCGTTGCCGGCGCTTCGGCGCTCGGTCGCGGACACAGGCGATGCGGCCATCGTCAACGTCGCTTCGGGCGCGGCGATCCAGGGAACGGTCGGCTTTTCCGCCTATGCATCGCTGAAAGCGGGCCTGACCGGGCTGACCCGGCAACTCGCAGTCGAACTCGGCCGAGACGGCATTCGGACAAATGCCGTCGCCCCCGGCCCGATCCTTACCGAAGCCGCGATCGCGGAGGCCGGCAAGCCCGCGGACTGGGAAGAAGCCACCATCAGGCGCACGCCGCTCGGGCGCATGGGCCGTCCCGAGGAAGTCGCCTCTGTGATTGCCTTCCTGGCGTCCGATGCGGCAAGCTGGGTCAACGGTCAGGTGATCTCCGTGGACGGCGGCAAGTCGATCACTGCGCACGATTTGCGATAGGAGGCATCATGGACGCCATCGATCCGAAGACGTTCTGGAAGGCGATGGGCGCGCGCCCGCTCGGCGTGCCGGTCGTCGCGGCAAGGGGCAGCGATGGCCCCGCCGGCCTGCTCGCCCTGTCGGTGAGCCACGTCACCGCTTCACCACCTTCGATGCTGGTATCTGTCGGGCATTCGACCGGCGCGCATGCCGCCATCAAGGCGTCGGGCGCCTTTGCGATCAGCTACCTGCCCGAAGGCGCGGAGGACGTCGCCGAGATTTTCGGCGGGCGGCGCGGTCTTTCCGGTGCGGCGCGGTTCGATGCGTCGCAGTGGACGAGCGGTGCCACCGGCTCCCCGATCTTCGCAGCAGGGACGGCATATTTCGACTGCACCATATCGTCGATCTTCACCTACGAAGATACCGACATCATCGTCGGCCGGATCGAGAGCTTCGCGGCCGACGCGGCAGCCGCCCCGCTGGTGACGTTCGGTGGCGGGTACCGGCGGCTGCTGCCCGCGTGAGGCGAGTGCAGCCCATGCCGGCGTCAGATACCGGCGAAGCCGGCGCGCGCGGTGTAATAGGCCCAGGCGCGTTCCATCGGCAGGTCGCTCAGCATCATCTCGGCGGTCTTTTCCACCTCTCCGGGCGTCAGGTAGGTCGGCGTGCCGTGCGGAAGCGTCTCGAGCAGGACCCGCGCATTCTCGGCCAGATAGACCGAGATGAAGCACACCGCCGCCAGCGTCTGCGCGGCGCACACCGAGCCATGACCGCGCAGGATGGCGCTGGTGCCCTGGCCCAGCACCTTGGCCAGCGAGTGTCCCTTGGCGAGGTCGTCGACCAGCATGTCGGTGTCACCGAACTCCGCCTGGCTGTCCCATTTGGGCACCTCGTTGCCGATGACGGCGGCCATGTGGAAGACCGGCCGCAGCACGAGGTCCGTGATGGTGAAGGGCAGCACCGATCGCGCATGATGATGCGCCACGGCATTGACGTCGGACCTGTCCATGTAGATGGCGCCGTGCAGCGCACGCTCCTTGTAGAGCTTGCGTGTCTCGGGATGGACGGGCGTGCCGTCGAGTTCGAATTCGACGATGTCGTCGACCGTGACGATCTCCGGGCTGCGCGACCGCGCCAGGAAGTAGCGGTCCGGCCGATCCGGATGACGCACGCTGACATGGCCGAAATCGTCGATGACGCCCTCATGGGCAAGAATCCGGTTGGCGATGACGAGATCGCGGATCGTCGCTTCGGTGGTCCTGTTGTCTGGCATGGCATCCTCTCCGTGAGGCCAAGACAGATGCGCGCCCGCGCCGCACCCTGCAACAGGCGAGTTTTCAGTCAGCGCCCCGGTTTTTTCCTCGCCGCGTCATCGCCGGGTTTTAGGCTGAATGAAACGAGCACGGCCGCCCCGACCTCGATAGATACAATGCTGGACCGCGTGCACCGCGCGCGGCCGCGACAGATTCTTCGCTACACCGGGGCTTCGCCATATGGTTGAAATGGTTACGATACGAAGCACTGAGACGGCGGAGGAGGCGCGCCCGGTGAAAGACATCTATGAAATGCCGGGCCATCTGGTGCGGCGCTTCCAGCAGATCGCTGTGGCCATCTTCCATGCGGAAGTCGGCGAGGCAGGCAGCGACATGACGCCGGTGCAATACGCCGCGCTGGTCACGCTGATCAAAAACCCCGGCATCGACCAGGCGACGCTCGCAGGCCTGATCGGCTACGACCGCACCACGATCGGCGGGGTCGTCGACCGGCTGGTGCAGAAGAACCTCGCCTCGCGGGAAGTCAACGGCCGCGACCGCCGGGCCCGTTCGCTGCGCATCACGCAGGAAGGCATCGAGACCGTCGAACGCTTGGAGCCCGCGGTGCTCGCGGCGCAGAAGATCATGGTTCGCGGGCTGAGCGAGCAGGAGGCCGAGACGTTGATCTACCTGCTGGCAAAGGCCATCAACGATGCCAATGATCTCAGCCGCGCGCCGCTTCGTTCCCCCGGATCCCCCGATCTCGGCTGATGCCGCCCGCCGAGACGCCAGAGCGATACGGCATGTGGCGGTCGCGCAAAAACCAGGTGACAAGTATACTGATCATAAGTATACATTCTAAAAATTGACGGTCTCGGGCGGGCCCTGCATAACCCGCCGCGCAAGGGAGGCAACGACGTTTCATGCAATTCCATCTGAATGGCTTCCGTCTCGGAGATCCGCTCGTCGCCGAAGCCGCGCAGGGCGCGGCGCGGATTGAGCAGGCGTCCCTGCCCGCGCGGACCGACGTCCTGATCGTCGGCTGTGGTCCCGCCGGGCTGACGCTGGCGGCGCAGCTCGCCGCCTTTCCCGGCATTGCCACGCTGGTTGTCGACCAGAAGTCCGGACCGCTGCAGCTCGGCCAGGCCGATGGCGTGGCATGCCGCACCATGGAGATGTTCGAGGCCTTCGGCTTTGCAGAGCGCGTGCTCAAGGAAGCCTACTGGGTCAACGAGACGACCTTCTGGAAACCGGAGGACGGCGACCCGTCCCGCATCGCGCGCAGCGGCCGCGTGCAGGACACAGAGGACGGCCTGTCGGAGTTTCCGCACGTGATCCTCAACCAGGCGCGCGTCCACGACTTCTATCTCGACGTCATGCGCAATTCGCCGACCCGGCTGGAGCCCCATTACGACCGCAAGCTCATCGACGTGACGATCGACCCGGCGCTGCGCGGGCAGGCCGGTGCCTATCCGGTGACCGCCCGTTTCGAGCGTCTCGATGCCGGGCATGAAGGCGAGATCGAGACCGTGGAGGCGCGGTACGCCGTCGGTTGCGACGGCGCGCGCAGCACGGTGCGCAAATCGCTCGGCCTCGAACTGAAGGGCGACTCCGCCAATCACGCCTGGGGCGTGATGGACGTTCTGGCCGTCACCGATTTCCCCGACATCCGCTTCAAGTCGCTGATCCAGTCGGCCAGCGAAGGCAGCATCGTGATCATCCCGCGCGAGGGCGGCTATCTGGTTCGCTTCTATATCGAGCTGGACAAGCTTTCGGCCGGCGAGCGCGTCGCATCGCGCAACATCACCGTCGACCACCTCATCGCCGCCGCCCGACGCATCCTCAACCCCTACGAGCTGGACGTGCGCGAGGTGGCGTGGTGGTCGGTCTACGATATCGGGCAGCGGCTGTGCGACCGCTTCGACGACGTTTCGCCGGACGAGACGGGGACGCAGCTTCCGCGCGTCTTCATCGCCGGCGACGCATGCCACACCCACAGCCCCAAGGCGGGCCAAGGCATGAACGTCTCGATGCAGGACGCCTTCAATCTCGGCTGGAAGCTGGCCGCGGTGCTGCGCGGACAGGCCGCGCCGCAATTGCTGCGGACATACTCGACCGAACGGCAGAGCATCGCGGCCGAGCTGATCGGCTTCGACCGTGAATGGGCGAAGATGCTGAGCATGCCGGCAAGACGGCCCGGCGATCCCGATGGCGTCGGCGTCGATCCGGCAGAAACCCAGCGCTATTTCGTCCAGCACGGCCGCTACACCGCAGGCACCGCAACCGTCTATTCGCCGTCGGCGATCACCGGCGGGACCAACCACCAGCATCTCGCGCGTGGCCTGCCGATCGGCATGCGGTTCCACTCGGCGCCGGTCGTGCGGCTGGCCGACGCGAAGCCGATGCAGCTCGGCCACGTCGCGCGCGCCGATGGCCGCTGGCGCATCTTCGCGTTTGCGGGAGCCGAAGCGCTGGCCGGGGTGGGCGCGCTGTGCGCCTTCCTGGAAAGCGCCGAGACCTCGCCGCTGCGCCGCTTCACCCCGGCCAGCGCGGATGTCGATGCCGTCATCGACCTGTGCGCGGTGTTCCAGCAGCCCCATACCGGTTTCGCGCCGGGCGACCTGCCCTCACTGCTGCTGCCCGCGAAGGGAACGCTCGGCCTGCGCGACTACGAGAAGGCGTTCTGCGCCGATCTCAAGGGCGGCGACGACATCTTCGACATGCGCGGCATCGACCGCGAGGCCGGCTGCATCGTCGTGGTTCGACCCGACCAGTACGTCGCCCACGTGCTTCCGCTCGGCGCCCATGCCGAACTCGCTGCCTTCTTCGACGCCTTCATGACGCCGGCAGCGTAAAGCCTGCGGCGTCGGGTCAGCCGATCAGGCCGTTGCGCTTGAGGAAGGCGTCGAGCTGCCCGGCCTGTCGGGCGGTCAGCGGCCATGCAGAGGGCGGCCTCGTCGGGCCGCAGTCGATGCCGAGCGCGATCAGCGCCGACTTGACGCCGGTCACGTTGGTGCCGTTCAGCTCCTCGGCCCGGATGATCTCGAACTCCTTCATCGCCGAGATCAGCCGTCGTGCGGTGGCATAGTCCCCGGCTTCGAGCGCCGTGTGGATCGCGACGGAGTGCTCCGGCCAGACATTGATCAGGCCGGAGGTGAAGCCGCGTGCGCCGGCGGCGTAGAATGCTGGCGCCCAGACCTCCGCCAGCCCGCCGACCCAGACGATGTCGTCCGGGCTCGCCTCGATCGCCTCCGACAGGCGCAGCGCGTTGGGTGTCGCCCATTTGACGCCCTTGACGCCGTCGATCGAGCAAAGCTCGGCGATCGTGTCGAGACCGATGGCGTCGTTGCGCATGTAGAGCACCAGCGGCGTGCCGTCGCCTGCCTCGGCGACGCGCTTGACGTAGTCGACCGTGCCGCGCGGCGAGACGAACGGGTCCGGCGGCTGGTGGACCATCAGGCCGGCCGCCCCCGCCTTCTTCGATTCCGCCGCAAGCCGGCACGCATCCCTGACGCCGCGCCCGACGCCGCCAAGCACCGGCGCGCGCTCGCCCACCAGTTCCACGACCGCGTGCACCATGGCCACGGCTTCATCGATGGTCAGCGCGTAGAACTCGCCGGTGTTGCCGTTGACGACCGGCATGTGCACGCCGGCCTCGATCACCTTGTCGATGACGGGGGCAAGCCGCGCCGGCGCGATCTCGCCGTCACCGTCATAGGGCGTGACGAGAATGCCTGAAATGCCGGTCAGAGCGGCTTTGAAGCGATCGGACATAGTCGTTTGTCTCCAGTCGGGAATCGTCTCAGTTGATCGCGGGTTCGCCGGCGGCCGGCCCGTGCCCGCGCGTGAGATAGTCGAAGTCGCAGCCCTCATTGGCCTGCATCACATGGCTTTGGAACATGTAGCCCCAGCCGCGCTGATAGCGCGGTGCCGGCTGGACCCAGGCGGCGCGGCGCGCCTCCAGCTCGGCCTCGTCGACCAGCATGTCGAGCCGGCGGTTGGCGAGGTCGAGGCGGATCGTGTCGCCGGTCTTCAGGAGCGCTAGCGGTCCGCCGATAAAGGCTTCGGGCGCCACATGAAGGATGCAGGCGCCATAAGAGGTGCCAGACATGCGCGCGTCGGACATGCGCAGCATGTCGCGATGCCCCTTTTTAATCAGCGCCTTTGGGATCGGCAGCATGCCCCATTCGGGAAAGCCAGGTCCGCCATGCGGCCCGGCATTGCGCAGTACCAGCACATGGTCAGGCGTGACGTCGAGGTTTTCGTCGTCCACCGCCTTCTTCATCTCTTCGTAGCTGTCGAAGACCAGCGCCGGACCTTCGTGCTGGTGGAATTTCGGATCGCACGCCGCAGGCTTGATCACCGCCCCGTCCGGGCAGAGATTGCCCCGCAGCACGGCAAGCGAGCCTTCCTGATAGATCGCATTGTCGAGCGGGCGGATGACGTCGTCATTGTAAACCTCCGCGCCTTCGAGCGTCTCGGCCAGCGTCAGGCCGGTGCAGGTCGTCACCGAGGTGTCGAGCTTGTCGCCGAGCTGCTTCATCAGCCCGCGAATGCCGCCGGCATAGAAGAAGTCCTCCATCAGGTAGGTCGTGCCGGATGGCCGGACATTGGCGATCACCGGCGTGGTGCGGCCCAAAGCGTCGAGGTGGTCGAGCGTCAGCTCGACGCCGGCGCGCCGCGCCATCGCCAGCAGGTGGACGACGGCGTTGGTGGAACAGCCCATCGCCATGGCGACGGTCACCGCGTTGCGGATAGCGGCTTCGGTGACGATTTCTTCCGGCGCGAGATCGTCCCAGACCATGTCGACGATGCGCCGCCCGACCTGCGTGCTCATGCGCTGGTGGCCGGCATCGGCGGCGGGAATCGACGAGGCGCCGGGAAGGCACAGCCCCATCGCCTCGGCGATCGCCGTCATGGTCGAGGCCGTGCCCATGGTCATGCAATGGCCGTAGGAGCGCGCGATGCCGCCTTCAAGCCCGCCCCATTCGGCGTCGGTGATGTTGCCGGCGCGGCGCTCGTCCCAGTATTTCCAGGCGTCGGAGCCCGAGCCCAGCACCTTGCCGGCGTGGTGGCCGCGCAGCATCGGGCCGGCCGGCAGGAAGATGAAGGGAACGCCGGCGCTCAGCGCGCCCATGACGAGGCCGGGCGTGGACTTGTCGCAGCCGCCCATCAGCACCACGCCATCGATCGGATGCGAACGGATGGTCTCCTCGGTCTCCATCGCGATCATGTTGCGGTAGAGCATCGAGGTTGGCTTGGTGAAGCTCTCGTCGATGGAGATGGTGGGGATTTCCAGCCCCAGCCCGCCAGCCTGGGCGACGCCGCGCTTCACATGCTCGGCGCGCTCGCGGAAATGTGTGTGGCACGGATTGAACTCCGACCAGGTGTTGAGAATGCCGATTATCGGCTTGCCTTCCCAGTCGGCGGGGTCGAGCCCCATCTGCATCATGCGCGAACGGTGGCCGAACGAGCGCAAATCGTCGGGCCCGAACCAGCGGGCGCTGCGCAACTCTTCAGGCGTGCGGCGCGCGCGCTTCTTTCCGTCAGTCGGAGACATAGCCGGCTCCGTGTGCGGCGCGGTCCCATTCGACCAGTGGCGCGCGCAGGTTTTCCAGCGCATCCTCGTCGAGTTCGACGCCGAGGCCGGGACCATCCGGCACCACCAGGCGGTTGCCCTCGAAGCGCACGCGCTCCTTCACCACGTCCTCGACATAGAGCAGCGGCCCGACCGTATCGGAGGCCGAATGCAGTTCCGGCACCGAAGCGCCCAGATGCACGTGGGCGGCGCTGCCGATGCTGAGTTCCTGCGTCGTGCCGATCAGCACCCTTATGCCGGCGATCTCCGCCAGCGCCATCAGCTTCTTGACCTGCAGCAGGCCGCCGGAATTGACGGTGATGTTGAAGATGTCGACGGCGCCGGCGCGCAGGAGCTGCATGGCCTGAGCCGCCGACGAGCAGTGTTCGGCGACATCGACCTCGACGCGCCTGCGGATTTCCGCCATGCCCTCGAAGTCTTCGCGCCAGCTCGGGCTCTCGATGAGTTCGAAGCCGAACTGCTTGAGGCGTTCATAGGCACGCAGCGAGTCCTTCCAGTAGTGGCGAGCCTGGAAGTCGAGCGCCTTGAGGATGACATTGTCGCCGAAGCGGTCGCGCACCGCGCCGAGAAACTTCTCGTCCTTGGCGAAGTCGACGCCGACATAATAGCGGAAGCGGGTGATGCCCTGCGCCGTCAGCTCCTCGATATAGCCGAGGTTGCGCTCGTAGTCGGCTTCCGCCTTCACCTGAAACAGCGGATAGCAGATTTCCATCGCGTCGCGGCACTTGCCGCCGAGCAGGTTGTAGACCGGCGTGTCGAGTGCGCGGCCGACGATGTCGAAGCAGGCCATGTCGATGCCCGCCGCGATCTGCGAGGCGGGCGTGAAGGGCGGATAGCTCGGCGCGGAGGCGAAGTAGTTGTGGAGGTACTTCTCCATCTCGTTGTGCATGGCCTGGATCGCGAACGGGTCGCGGCCGAGCACGATCTTCTCGATGCCGACGCGCACCGCTTCCACGTCGGGCATATACATGCGGTAACAATCGAGATCCGAGATTTCACCCAGCCCGGTGATACCCTCGTCGGTATGCATCTGCAGGATCAGGTGCGACGAGATCGAGCCGGTGCGGCGGTGCGTCTGGATGGGCGTAAGCGTGATACGGGAGATTTTCATGGGATGGGAACTCTTCAGCCGGCGAGCAGCAGGCTAGGCAGCCAGAGGGAAACGGCGGGCACGTAGGTGACAAGCATGAGGACGACGAAGATCGCGAGATAGAACGGCCAGATCGTCCTGACCGTCTGTTCCATGCGTATTCCGCCAATGGTGCAGCCAAGGAACAGGCACGCCCCGACAGGCGGTGTCGTCAGGCCGAGGCCGAGGTTCATCATCATCAGGATGCCGAACTGAACCGGGTCCATGCCTGCCTGCACGGCGACCGGCAGGAAGATCGGCGTGCAGATCAGGATCAGCGCCGCCATGTCCATGAAGCAGCCGAGGACCAGGAAGGCGATGTTGATGAGGAGCAGGATGACGATCGGGTTGTCGGTGACGCCGCTCAGCGTCGCCATCACCAGTTCCGGCATGCGGTAGATCGACAGCAGGTAGGCGAAGGAGGCGGCCGTGGCGACGAGGATCATCACCATTGCCGTGGTGCGCACGGTGGAAACCAGCGAATCGACCAGCATGCGCATGGTCAGCGTCCGATAGAGAAGCGCGATCACAGCCAGCGCATAGATCACGCCGATCGCCGAACTCTCGGTGACCGTGAAGATGCCCGACAGGACGCCGCCGACGATGATGACGCCGGTGAACATCCCCGGAAGCGCCTGCGCGGCATAAAATACCGTAGTGCGAACGCCCGGGAACGGCTCCGAGCGATAGCCGCGCTTCACCGCCACGACATAGGCGGCAACGCACAGCGACAGGCACATCAGCACGCCGGGAACGACGCCTGCGATGAACAAGTTGGAGATCGAGGCGGCACCACCGGCCGCCAGCGCGTAGAGCACCATGTTGTGGCTGGGGGGAATGACGATGCCGGCAAGCGACGAGGTGACGGTGACGTTGACGGCATAGTCGGTGTCATAGCCGGCCTTCTTCATCACCGGTATCAGCATCGAGCCAAGCGCCGAGGTGTCGGCGACAGCCGAGCCGGAGATGCCGCCAAAGACCATGCTGGCGATGACGTTGACCTGGCCGAGCCCGCCGCGCACGCGCCCGACGAGGGCGAGGCACAGATTGACGAGCTTCATGCCGATGCCGCCGCGCAGCATCAGTTCGCCGGCGAAGATGAAGAACGGCACGGCCAGCAGCGAATAGATGCTCAGGCCCCCGATGACGCGCTGGAAGGCGATGGCCGGCGAGATGCCTTCATAGAAGAAGGTGATCAGCGAGGCGAGGCCGAGCGCATAGGCGATGGGCATGCCGAAGCCCATCAGGGCGAAGAACAGCACGAAGAGAATGGTCAGTCCCATGGTGGATCCTCGGGATCAGAGCGAGAATGGAGCGGATTGCGGCTCGGAAGCCCGCTTCGGTTCGGCGATCGCCCAGGCGACCTTTTCGGCCACGAAGATCACCGTCAACACGCCCGAGATGGCGAGCGGCAGGTAGGTGTAGGCGCGGCTCCAGCCGATCAGCGGGATCGTCTGCGCGGCGGTGCGCGTCATCAGCTCGATGCCGGCGTCGGCCATCACCCAGCCATAGAAGCCGAGCCCCAGGAGGACGAGGACCTCCTGCCAGTAGCGCCAGCGCGGCGACAATATGTCGGGAAACATCTCGACCGCGAGGTGGAACTTCTGCCTGATGCCGACGGCGGCGAGCGGCAGCGAGATGTAGAGGATCAGGAGCAGTGCGGCCTGCTCGGTCCAGGTCGGCGAGCTGTTGAGGACGTAGCGTCCCCAGACCTGCCAGCCGGCGAAGATCACCAGCAATGCCATCATCAGCGCCGACAGCGCATAGATGACCCAGACGGCCGCGTCGAGGACGCGGGTGACGGCACGAAGGATGGACATCACGATGCTCCGGAAGGATGCGGGCAGGCGACGGCCCGGCGCTTGTTGCGCCGGGCCGCTGGTCTGATTACTCGACCTCCTGGATCTGGGCGAGAAGCTCGCGCAGCGCGTCGGTGTTCACCAGCTTTTCGTAGGCCGGCGCCATCGCGTCGATGAAGGGCTGCTTGTCTTCGATAGTGTTCACCGTGACGCCCGCCTCGGCGAGGATGGCGTTGGACTTCTCCTCGCGCTCCGCCCACAGCTTGCGCTGCAGTTCAGCCGACTCGCGCGCCGCGTCGCGGAAGATCGTCTGGTCTTCCGGCGACAGGCTGTCCCACAGCGACTTGGAGATGACCAGCGCCTCGGGAACCATCAGGTGTTCGTCGAGGCTGTAGAACTTCGCCACCTCATAGTGACGCGTCGATTCGAATGACGGCGCATTGTTTTCTGCGCCGTCGATCACGCCGGTCTGCAGCGCGGTGTAGACTTCGCCGAAAGCGAGCGGCGTCGCGTTGGCGCCCAGTGCCTCGACCGTCGAGACGAAGATCTCGGCGTCCGGGACGCGGATCTTGAGGCCTTCGAGGTCCGCTGGCGTGTTGATCGGCTTGCCGACCGTGTAGAACGAGCGCGATCCGCCCGTATACCAGGCCAGGGCCACCATGTTGTGGGGCTCGAGCGCGGCGGACAGGCGCTCGCCGATCTCGCCGTCGACGACCGCATACATGTGCTCGGCCGAACGGAAGACGTACGGCATGCTGACGATGTTCACCTCATTGGCGAAGTCGCCGAGGCTGCCGCCGCTGAAGACGGCGAAGTCGATGCCGTCAAGCGCGAACTGCTCGATGGCGAAGCGCTGGTCGCCGAGCTGGCCGTTGTGGAAGACGGAGCCGGTGTAGCGGCCCTCTGTGCGCTCTGCGAGCAGTTCGCCGAACTTCTCCATCGCGATCGAACCCGGGTAATCCGGCACGTGCAGGTTCCAGCCGCGCAGCTCGCGTGCTTCGGCGGTGTAGCTGAAGGCGACTGCGCTCACAGCAGCCACGGCGGCGATGCGGCCAAGCCGCTGAACGATGTTCATGATTCCTCCATTCAGGTCTTGTGAAACGTGCCGGAGACTCCTCCCGGCTCGGAGCGGCATCATAGGCAGGCCAAATTAGTTGTCAATTTATTTTATATCTTTGCTCACAGAGAGGACCCATTTCGGCGAACTCGACTATGCAGTAGGGCAATTCACATATGACTTGTAAATATCAATTACATTCGCTAGCCATTCATGCGGCTCGCCTCCCCGTCATGCCGGTATGCGGGCCAGGAGCATTCCGGAGGAGATCGGCATGTCCGACATAGCCGCGCTGCCGCGCGCGATCCTGGTCACCGGCGCCGCCGGCCAGCTTGGCCGCGAGGTGACGCAATATCTCGCCGGCGCGCTTCAAGGCGGACGCATCGACCGGCTGCGCCTGCTCGACATCGCGCCGATCGGCATTGCGGGACCGGGCATCGAGACCGTCCAAGCCTCTCTCGCCGAGCGCGAGGTCGCGTTCGCATCCGTCGAGGGCATGGACGCCGTCATCCATTTCGCCGGCATTCCGACAGAAAACGAGTGGGACAATCTCATTCCGGCGAACATCGCCGCCAGCGCCCATCTGTGGGACGCCGCGGTGGCGCATGGCGTCGACCGCATCCTGTTCGCCAGTTCCAACCATGCGGTCGGCATGTACCCGGTGGACGAGAGGATCGACCACACCGCCCCGCCCCTGCCCGACAGCCGCTACGGCCTGACCAAGGCGTTCGGCGAGGAATTGGGCCGGCTCTACGCTCACAAGACGCCATTGCGCAGCTATTGCATGCGCATCGGCAGCAGCTTTCCCGCCGTCACCGCCGTCAGGCACCTGAAGACCTACCAGTCCTTCGCCGACATGGTGCGCATGGTCGAGGTCGGGCTGACCGCGGACTACCGCTTCGAGATCGTCTACGGCCTGTCCGACATCCCGGACGGCTACTGGGACAATTCCAATGCGTTCCGGCTTGGCTACGCGCCGGCCGACAGGCCGGAGGATTTCGTCTCCGGCGCGCTTGATCTGTTCGAATGTCGCTGGCAGGGCGGCTCGACCGCGACCGACCCGCTGCCCGGCATCACATGGCCCCCTGGTCGATCACGCGATAGCGGACGCTGACCAGATGGTAGTGCATGAACAGCTTCGCCAGTTCGCCGTCGCCAAGGCTGATCGCCTCGAGGATGTTCTGGTGCTCCTGGATCACCGTGGTCTTGCGGCGCTCCGTGCCGGCACGCGTCAGGTCGGCGGCGATGTTCATCATGCCCATCATGTCGGGCTTGAGCACCATCAGGTGCTTTTCGAACAGGTCGTTTTCCGACGCGCGCGCAATCTCCAGGTGAAACTGGAAGTCGGCCTCCTGGACGCCGACGCCGGTGCGCATTGTGTCGATCATCGCGTCGAGCGCGTTGTTCAGCCGGCGCAGGCTGGCGCGGTTGATGCGCTGGGCGGCCAGACGCGCGGCCTCGGTCTCCAGGCATTGCCGCACCTCGTAGGCACGCATGTACTGCGCCACCCGCGCATCGTCGCTGTAGCGCGCCATCTCGCGCGGTGGAAGCCGCAGCACGAAGGTGCCGGAACCGCGCCTGGCGTCGATCAGCCCGTCATTCTGCAGATATTGCAGCGCCTCGCGCACCACCGGCCGCGACACGTCGAACATGGTCGCCATCTCGTGCTCGGTCGGCAGGCGCTCGCCCACCTTGTAGCGGCCGGTCGAAAGCTGCAGCAATATCTGGGCGTAGATCTCGTCGGCCAGCCGGCGCTTGCGCAGCGGCTTTACCGGCAGCTCGGCCTCCTGGTCGCCCGGTCCGTTGCGTGGGTCCTGCATCGCCGCCTCGCTTCGAATTGTCAATTTGTAATCAATATGGCACCTGATTTGTCAATCTTCAATCGCGCAAGGAGACTGGCGTGAGCGTCGAGGTCGTTCTTCGCGCGGGCGCCGCGGTCGGCGAGTCGCCCGTCTGGTGCGAGCGGCGCGGGGTGTTGTGGTGGGTCGACATTCCCGCCGGCACGCTGCACGCCTTCGATCCGCTGTCGCGGACGAACCGGAGCTTCGACATGGGCCAGCCGGTCGGCTGCGTGGGGCTGACGACGGGCGATGCGCTGCTTGTCGGGCTGGTCGACGGCATCTTCCTGTTCGATCCCGCGTCCGGCGCCCGCACCCTGCTTTCCCGCCCCGAGGCGCATTTGCCATGCAACCGTCCCAACGACGCCGCCATGGCGCGCGACGGGCGGTGGTTCGTCGGCACGATGGCCCAGAAGCCTGACGGCACGCCGCGCGGCAATCTCTACCGCATCGACCCTGACGGCAGCGCCCATCACCTGCTCGACGGGCTGCACGTGCCCAACGGCCTTGCCGTCAGCCCCGACAACCGCACGCTTTACCTGTCGGATTCCTGGGCGTCGGTGCGCCGCATCTGGGCGTTCGACCTCGACCAGGGCGGCGGCATATCCAACCGCCGCCTGTTCTTCGACACTATATCGCGCCCCGGTCGACCCGACGGAGCCTGCATTGATGCCGATGGCGGATACTGGAGCGCGGGCATCGATGGCGGCGAGCTCCTGCGCATCGCGCGCGATGGCGTCGTCGACACCGTTATCGGCCTGCCGCTGAAGAAGCCGACCAAGCCCTGCTTCGGTGGGCCGGATCTTTCGACGCTGTACCTGACGTCGCTTGGCAACGGCGACGACAGCGACTGCGCCGGCGCGCTGCTTGCGGTGTCAACGGGCCGGCGCGGCCTGCCAGAGCCACGCATGCGGCTCGGCTGAAACGAGGGAGGAGAACGGCACATGGCGGCAGAACCGGAAACGACGCGCAAGGCGGCCGGCACGCTCAGCGACCAGGTCTACGAGCAGATCTATCAGGCGATCAGCCACGGCTACTGGAAGGTCGGCGAAAAGATGCCCACCGAGGTGGAACTTGCCGAGCGCTTTGGCGTCTCGCGGCCGGTGCTGCGCGAGGCGCTGATGCGGCTGCGCATCGACGGCGTTGTGGAAAGCCGCCAGGGCGCCGGCACGCGGGTGGTCAGCGCGCCGAGCCGGTCGGTGATGGAATTCGCGGAGCCCGGCAGCATCGCCGACTTGCAGCGCTGCTACGAATTTCGTGTCGGCGTCGAGGGCGAAGCCGCCTTCATGGCCGCCGAGTGCCGGTCGGAAGCGCGCATCGCGGACATCGCCGAGGCACTGGAAAAGCTGCTTCCTTCCGGCGAGGAGCAGGCGCTGCCCACCGCCGACCACGACATCGCCTTCCATGTCGCCGTCGCCCGCGCCACCGAAAACAGCTACTACGCCCAGACGATCGAGGCGATTACCCAGGCGCTGCACGTCGGCACCCGCATTGCTCGCGTGCTGTCGCACTGGTCGGAAGACCACCGCCGCGACATGCTTCATACCGAGCACAAGCGCATCTACGATGCGATCGCGGCCGGCGAGCCCGAACAGGCGCGCCAGGCAATGCGGGCGCATATCGAAAGCGCGCGGCGGCGCGTCTTTCTCGGCCAGTAGCCGTGTCAGCCCAGGAAGGCGCGAACCGGCTCGACCAGCGCGGCACCGATGGCGCTGGTGTTGGCGGCATCGAGATGCACGCCGTCCGAACCATGCGCCGTGGCTACGCTCGCCGCATCGAAGAAGCCGCAGCCGCCGGCCAGCGCCAGGGCGCGATAACCCTCCGCCAATTTGTGCGATTCCGCCACGCTGCGGCCAGAGGCCGGCCCCTCTCCGCCGAAGCAGGGCGTGAAATGCGGTGGCGAGACGATGAACACGGCCGGCGCCCGCATGCCCCAGGCGTAGGGGAAGCTGCGCACGATCTCGACCAGCCGCGCCATGCCGGCGACGGCGCCATGCGCGGTGGGGCAGATCTGCGCCTTCAGGTCGTTGGCGCCGAGCATGATGACGACGAGATCGAGCGGCGAATGCGTCGCCAGCAGCATCGGCAGGGCCTTGGCGCCATTGCGCTCGAAAGCTGCGGCGTGGTCGTCGAACACGGTGGTTCGTCCGCCCAGCCCCTCCGGGACGACGCGGTGGCCCTGCCCCAGGCCGGCTTCCAGCACGCTCGGCCAGCGGTGCTCATAGGCGTGCCTGCCGCCGCCATCCGGATTGGTGCCCCAGGTCAGGCTGTCGCCGAAGGCCATCACCGTGCGCATGATAAATTTGTCCTTTCGATTGACAAACAAGCACTAGCGAAACCCGACCCGGGCGGCAATATCGGATGAACCTCACGCTCTTCGGAACCATGCCGGAAGGAACCCCGGTCTACGAAGCGGTGCTGCGGAGCGGGCCGTTCACGGCGAAGATCATCGGCTGGGGCGCGGTGCTGCGCGACCTTCGCATGGCGCTGCCCGAAGGCCCCCGCCCGCTGGTGCTCGGCTTCGAGCGTCTGGCGCATTATCTCGACCATTCCCGCAACCAGGGCGCCAATGTCGGGCGCTATGGCGGGCGCACCCGCGACGGCCGGCTGGTGATCGACGGGCAATCCTTCCCGCTCAGCCGTAACCTCGACGGCCGCCATCACCTGCATGGCGGCTTCAACGGTCTCGGACGACGCAACTGGACCTTCCTGGAGGTGACGCCGTCTTCCACGACGCTCGAAATCCACTCTCCGGATGGCGACGAGGGCTATCCCGGCAATCTCGTCTTGCGCTGTCGCTACGAGCTCCACCGATGGGGCCTCGGCGTCGAACTGGCGGCAACGACCTCGGCGCCGACGCCGGTCAACATCCTGCATCACAGCTACTTCAATCTCGATGGCGAGGGACAGATCGCCGGCCACAGCCTGCAGATCGAGGCCGAGAATTATCTGGAGTTCGACGCCGAAGGCCTGCCGACCGGGCGCCTGCTGCCTGTCGCCGGCAGCGCGCTAGACTGCCGTTCGCCGCGCCTGCTCGTCGCGGATGAGCGCATCGACGCCAGTTTCGTCGTTGCACCGCGTCCGCTGGCAACCCCGGCCCACGTCGCGACGCTTCTGGGAAGCCGGCGAGATCTGCGCATGCATGTGCGCACGACCGAACCCGGCCTGCATGTCTATAACGGCTTTGCCGCGGCCGCTCCCGTGCCGGGGCTCGACGGTCGCCCGCATCTTCCGTCGTCCGGCCTGTGCCTGGAAGCCACGCGGTTCAACGATGCCGTCAACATTCCCGCGCTCGGCGACGTCATCCTGCGCCCCGGCGAGACCTATCGCCAGGAAACCCGGTTCGCCTTCGAGCCGGCCCCTTCCTGAGGCGCCATCCTCTCAGTCGAACTTGCCGGCGATCATCCGGCCGATGGGGATCGCCGAGGTGGCGGCGGGCGATGGCGCGTTGCAGACATGCAGGACGTTGCCGGATTTGCGGAACAGGAAGTCGTGCACCATCGTGCCGTCGCGCATCACAGCCTGGGCGCGGATGCCGGCCCGGTATGGCAAAAGGTCGTCGAGTTCGAGCGACGGGCAGTATTTATGGCATTTTTCGAGATAGCTCGCCTTGAAAGCCGAATCCTTCATCTCGCCAAGGCCGGAGCGCAAATTGCGGCCGATCAGACGCCAGAACCCTGGAAAGCGTGCGAAGCTGGCGACGTCTGCGATGTCGAGCGCCAGCTTCTCGTAACCCTCGCGCGCCAGCGCAAGCACGGCATTGGGTCCGACGGTCAGGCTGCCGTCGATCATCGGCGTCAGGTGGATGCCGAGGAACGGCAGCGCGGGATCGGGCACCGGATAGATCATGCGCCTGACCAGTGCGCGCTTTTCCGGCCGCACGGCGTAATATTCGCCACGAAACGGCACGATGCGGAAATCGATGTCGACGCCGGAGGCGGCGGCCAGCCGGTCGGCCTGCAGCCCGGCGCAGGCGATGGCGTGCCTTGCCTCCCATGCCTGCCCGCCGGCGACGACGCGCACATGGTCGCCGCGCTCCTCGATCCGATCAACCCGGGCGCTGCGCACGATCTGCCCGCCCTGCTTTGCGATCACCGCGCCCATGGCACGCGCGACCGCGCCATAGTCGACGATGCCGGACGCCTCGACCAGCAGTGCGCCGAGCCCGACGATGCCCGGTTCCAGTTCGCGCAGTTCGCCGCCGTCGACCCGCCGCAGCGCGATGCCGTTCTTGCGCGCATTGGTTTCCAGCGCGCCGAGGCGGTCGAGCTCCATCCGGTCGGTGGCGACGATCAGCTTGCCGGGAACGGCAAAAGGAATGCCGTGCTCAGTGCAGAAGCGCTTGGTCGCTACCTCGCCCTCGCGGCACAAAGTCGCCTTGAGACTGCCCGGCGCGTAATAGACGCCGGCATGGATGACGCCGCTGTTGTGGCCGGTCTGGTGGCTGCCGAGCGCGTCTTCCTTCTCGACCAGCACCAGCCGCGCACCCGGCCGCGTCTCCAGCACCGCCATTGCCGTCGCCAGCCCGACGATGCCGCCGCCGACGATGCAGAAATCATACATGCCCATCCCCGATCCAGTCCGCGCTCAGTTCATCCGAACTATTCGCAAACCTGCAGGGGCCGCAAGACGTGAGGCTCAAGTCGTTTGATTTCGCGCTTTCATATCGACGGGCGATTGTCGGTTTGTAAAATACACTTGCATTCTGAAAACATTGTGCAACATTGATTGCGGACTGGCCACAGCCTGGGGAGGGCAGGCCGCTCAACACAGATGCGGAAAACGTTGCGTTCACGCTGGTCGTAAGCCGGCGGGGGTAGGCGTGTGTTTGAGACAAGGCCGGCGGTGCGCATTCGCATGAACTGGCCCAGTGGCAGGGTGGGAGTTTCTACATGGCGACGATCCAGGGCATCTATCTCGCATTGTTCGGCCGTCCCGCCGACCCCGCAGGTCTCGCCTTCTGGGAGGCGGAGACCAATGGCGGTACCGACCTGTCAGCGATGATCGGTGCGCTGACGGGCACCGACGAGTTCATCGGCCGCTTCGGCGAGGACGCATCGCCCTCGGTGGTCGTCACCGCCATCTACCAGTCGCTTTTCAACCGCGATCCTGATCCGGAAGGGCTGGCCTTCTTCCTCGAGCAACTGGAAAGCGGCGCGCAGACGATCGAATCCATCGCCGTCAACGTGCTCGATGGCGCGCAAGCCGCCGACCTCGACACCGTCAACGCCAAGATCGCGGCTGCGAACCTGTTTACCGAGCGCCTGGACCTCGATGAAGAGGTCGAGGCCTATGTTGGCGACGACGCAGCCCAGGTCGGCCGCGACTACATCGAGAGCATTGACACTGCCAATCTCGGCACCGAAGGCAACGCCGACGTCGCGATCCTAGAGCTGTTCCCCGACGAGGGTCAGAACCCCGGCGGCGGTGGGGGTGGTGGCGGTGGAGCCGGCAACACGCAGGCGCCAGTGGCACTCGACGTCTCCTTCGGCGAGATCGGCGCAGGCGTCGACGTCTTCGCCAGCGCTGCCGACCTCGTGGGCAGTTTCGCCACCGATGCCGACAGCAATCTCTCGGCGTCGTCGCTGACGTTCCTTACCGCCAGCGTCGGCGGGGTCGAGATGAACCTTGCGGATGCCGGCTTCAGCTTCACCGCTGGCAGCGGCGATGCCGGCGGTCTCGGACTGACGACCGAGGGGATCGCGGCCTTCGCCGGCCTTGCCGACGGCGAGATCATTTCGGTCGAGGTAACGTTCGAGGTCAGCGACGGCACGTTCTCCGATATCGGAACGCTGAGCTACCAGGTGGTCGGCGGATCGCTCGACTACGATGTTGCGCTCGACGTCGGAGGATCGGGCGCCGGAAGCCGATCGACTTCCGCCACTGCGGAGGAGGGAGAGACCGAGATGGGCGTCGCCGTTGGCGGCGCGATATCTCTCGCGGACGCGTTCGGCGCCATCGATTTCACCGAGGCTGCGGCGGACAGCTACGCCGCGCTTGTCGACATCGACGGGCTGAATCTCGCTATCGCGGTCGCGGAAGATGACTCGGCGGCGACCGCGACAGCCACCAATCAATCGACGGCGATAGCAGAGGCCACGAACCTCTCCGATGCCACCGCCGCCGCGGTTGCCGCCTCGAAAGCGACCGCCACGGCAAGTCACAATTCCATCTCCAGCGCCCAGGCTTCGGACAATTCGGAGGCCAGCGCCACCGCGTCGGCCGACAGCACCGCAGAGACGGTTTCTGTTGACGCGTCGGATTCCACTGCCGTTGGCCTGAATGACGCCGATGCCTTTGCAGGCAGCGCCGGCAGTTCTTCGTCGACCGCGACAGCGGAGGGTGGCGAGGCTGGGCACAGCGATGCCTCCGCGATTTCCTTCGACAATTCTACAGCGACAGCAACTGCCGAAGGCAACTCGGATGCTACAGCTCTCGGCACGGAGAGTTCGGAGGCCATCGCCTTTGCGACTATCGATTCGTCCGCCGCCGCATCGGCAGATGCGGCTTCCGTGGCGAACGCTGTCGCTGGCGATGACTCACGAGCGACAGCGAATGCTTCTGAGGAGAGCGACGGGCTGGCCTTCGCTGACGACAGCTCGGTCGCCAACGCCAGCGGGACGAATGGAAGTTCGGCCTCGGCGACGGCCGAGGGCAGTTCTTCGGCGGCGGTCTCTTCGGACGGGAACAGCACCGCCACTGCGTCGGCAAGCGATGGGTCGGCGGCAGACGCGCAAGCGACCGATGAGTCGGTGGCATCCGCTGAAGCCACCGAGTCATCGGTATCCACGGCGGTCGCGGACGATCTCTCCGCCACGTCCGCGAACGCACTCGACAGTTCAGCGGCAACGGCGTTTGCGGCAGGCGAGTCCGCAGCGGATGCGACCGCATCTAACAGTTCGGTATCGAGTGCCGTGGCCTATCTGCAAGCCGTCGCGAGAGCCTTCAGCAGCGGCAATTCGGATGCGCTGGCAGTGGCGCAGCAGGGCTCCGCCGAGGCGACCTCCAATGTATCAAGTTCGGCGAGCAGCGCCGCCGGCAACGGCGCCAACGCGAAGTCGACGGCGGACACCAGCTCGACAGCGGTCTCGGTCGCGGCGCATGACGGCGATGTGGTGGCGGATTTTCATGCTGTGAGCGACGCCGCTGATTCGTCGGTCGCACTGGCGCTGTCGCTCGATGGCGCGCTGGCCGAGGCGCTGGCCGAGAACGGGTCGGCCGCGCGCGCGGCCAGCGATCTCGGGGCGATCCTCATCGATATCAGCGGCAACCAGGCACACAGCTCCGAGACCACGGGCGGCGAAACCTGGGAGTTCATCGGCGATGACGGCTACGATCTCAAGCTGCTGATCGCCGAGATTACCGGCCATGTGACCGTATCGAAGGCAGTCCTTTCCGATGTCGCTATGAATGCGATCACTGAGTACGAGAACGGCGTATCGGGGCTATCCGATTATCGCCCCGTGGTGGAACGCTTCTTCACCGACCCAGACGAGGAGCAGATCATCACCGTGGGGGTCAACGATCCGGAGGTGGTGGAGGGAGAAATCCTCACCTTCACCCTGACGCGCGACGACAGCGACCTGTCGCCGATCACGGTTTCGTTCTTGCGCTTTGGCGATGCGGAGGCAGCGATCTACAATCCCAGCCCGAATGAGGGTGACGACTATACCGGGCCACGCAATGTCTCGTTTCCGTCCGGGCAGACATCGGCCACGGTTGCCTTCCAAACGCTCGTTGACGCACTGGACGAGGGCACGGAAAGCGTCGTCATCTATCCCTACATGATCGGCACGGAGCTAATCGGGATCGGTCTCGGCTCGATCGCCACCGGCTACATTACAGAGGCCTAGCCAGCCCCTCCCCGCAACAACTCGTCCAGCCGCGTCGCCACTTCGCGGCGCCAGTCCGGGCTTGCGCGGAGCGGTTGCGGGAACAGGCCGGGCAGGTCGATCAATGCGGCGGCGATCGTGTCGGCGGTGCGCGGGGTTTGCGCCAGTGCTGCGGCGATGTCGGTCTCGCGCGGGTCGCGCAGCGCGTAGGGCGTGCCTTGTGCATCGACGCCCAGCGCGTAGCGCATCCAGGCGGCGGTGGCGCGGGCGAAGGGCCGCCACTCGCCGCCGCTTTCCAGCATCTCGGCCGCCGGCTCGAAGATGCGCGGCGGCAGCTTCTGGGTGCCGTCCATGGCGATCTGGTAGGTGCGGTGGGCGATGGCGCGGTTGGCGATGCGGGCCGCGAGATCGTCGGCATAAGGCGATAGGTCGACGCCTGGCACCGGGTCGAGCGTGGCGGCTGCGCAGGCCAGATGCGCGCGCGCGGCTGCCGCGATCGCCGGATCGGCCATCGCGTCGCGCATGAATTCGTGCCCGGCGACGAAGCCGAGATAGGCGACGAGCGAATGCGTGCCGTTGAGCATGCGCAGCTTCATTTTCTCGTAGGGCGACACGTCGGCGACCATCAGCGCGCCGGCGGCTTCCCAGTCCGGCCGGCCGGAGGCGAACCGATCCTCGATCACCCATTGCGCGAACGGCTCGGTCTCCACCGCCGCCTTGTCCTGCCTGCCCGTCAGGTGCTGTGCATCGGCATAGGTGGTGTCGGTGCTGGCCGGCGTGATGCGGTCGACCATGGTCGAGGGGAACGGCACGTTGGCGTCGATCCACGCCGCCAGATCGCTATCGCGGAGGGCGGCGAAGCCGACGACCAGCCGCCGCAGCACCGCGCCGTTCTCCGGCAAATTGTCGCATGACAGCGGCGTGAACGGCGCGATGCCGGCCGCGCGCCGCCGCGCCAGCGCCTCGACGATCAGCCCGCCCGCGCTGCGCGGATTGTCGGGTTCGGCGAGATCGGCGGCGACGTCCGGGTGGCCGGCGTCGAGGTCGCCGGTGGCGGCATCGCGCGGATAGGCCTTTTCGGTCAGCGTGAGACTGACGATGCGGATGGCGGGGTCAACGAGCCGCGCGAGGATTGCCGACGGCGGATGGGCGGCGACGATCGAGCCGACCACCCTCGCCTGCGTCGCCTCGGCGTCGCGCACCAGCAGCGTATAGAGCCCGTTCTGCGCGCTGAGAATATCGACCGTGTCGCGGCTGCGCAGGCCGGCGGTCTCGATGCCCCAGTCGCCGCCGGCGTGCGCGATGGCGGTGTCGGTGTAGGCCGCGAGATGGGCGCGCATGAAGGCGCCCGGCCCGAGATGGAAGATGCCGGGACGAAGGCTCGCGCGGTCGTAGCCGGGCGCCTCCACCGTGTCGGGCAGGCCCTTGGTCGTGGTCAGCGGCGTCGTCACAGGTGGTAGGCTCTCTTTGCGGCGTGATAGCTCATGTCGGCGGCCAGGTCCCCGGCCGCACTTTTCGACAGCCGGTGGTCGGCGACCAGCCGGGCGAGGAAGCCGCAGGCCTCGCGCCGCCAGACGTCGTGGCGGGCCGGGATCGACAGCAGCGCGCGGGTGTCGTCGTTGAAGCCGGCGAGGTTGGCGAAGCCCGCCGTCTCCACCACCCTGTCGAGATAGCGGCGGATGCCTTCCGGGCTGTCGTGGAACCACCAGGGCGGCCCGATCATCAGGCACGGCCAGTAGCCGGCCATCGGCGCGAGCTCGCGGGCATAGGTGGTTTCATCGAGGGTGAAGACGATGACGCGCAGGCCCGGCGCGTCGCCATGGCGGTTGAGCAGCGCGTCGAGCTCGCCGACCCAGTCGGCGCGGCCGGGCATGTCGGCGCCCATGTCGCGCCCGCGCTGCGCGAAGATGGCGCGGTCGGTGTTGCGGCGCGAGCCGGCATGGATCTGCATCACCATGCCGTCCTCGACGGAAAGCCCGGCCATTTCGGTGAGCATCTGGGCGCGGAAGAGTTCCGCCTCGGCCGGCGTCAGCGCGCCCGCAACCGCGCCGTCGAGCAGGCGCTGCTTTTCCGTGTCGCCGAGGTCGGCGGTCATCGGGCTCGGCACGCCATGGTCGGTGGCGGTCGCGCCAAGGCGGCGGAAGTCGGCGCGGCGGCGGCGATGCGCCTCGATCATGCCGGCCCAGCCGAGCACGTCGGTGCGCGTCATCTCGCCCAGCGCCATGAGGTCGGCGCGGAAACCGGGCGCCTGCGGGTCGGTCACGGCATCGGGGCGATAGGTGGTGCGCACGCGCCCGATCCAGCCATCCTCGGCCAGCCTGCGATGGTGGTCGAGCGGGTCGAGCGCGCCTTCGGTGGTGGCGATGGTCTCGACGCCGAAGCGGTCGAGCAGCGCGCGCGGGCGGAATTCCGGCAGCGCGAGCTGCGCGTTGATGTGGTCGTAGAGCGCGTCGGCGTTGCCAGCTGTCAACTTTTCCTCGCAGCCGAGCACGGCCGACATGGCATGGTCGACCCACAGGCTGGACGGCGTGCCGGCATAAAGATGGTAGTTGCGCGCGAATGTGCGCCATGCCTGACGCGCATCGGCGACCGGCCCGCCATCGGCGCGCGCCACGCCGAGATCGTCATAGGCGACGCCGACGCTGCGCATCATGCGCAGCAGGTAGTGGTCGGGCGTCACCAGCAGCGCGGCGGCGTCCTGGAAGGCTTCATCCTTCGCGAACCAGGCCGGGTCGGTGTGGCCGTGCGGGCTGACGATCGGCAGGTCGCGGACGGTTTCGTAGAGGTCGCGCGCGATGGTCCGCGTGCCGGGCTCGGCCGGCAGCAGGCGGTCGGGGTGCAGGATGCCGTCGCCGACGCTCATATGCGATATGCTCCCGTCGCCGCCAGCGCGCGCTCGACGCCGCGCAGTTCGGCCAGCCCCTTGAGGCGGCCGACGATCGGGTAGCCGGGCTGGGCCCGCCTGCCGAGGTCGTCGATGATGTCCTGACCATGGTCGGGACGCATCGGGATCTCGGCATCAGCCCGGCCTTCCCGCCGCCGCCTGTCCTCCTCGCGCAGGATCGCGCCGATCAGCGCGACCATGTCGGTGTCGCCTTCCAGATGTTCGGCCTCGAAGAACGATCCGGCAATCGACTGTCCGTCGCGCTTGACGTTGCGCAGGTGCAGGAAGTGAACCTTGGGCGCGAACCTGTCCATCATCGCCGGCAGGTCGTTGTCGGGCCGTGCGCCGAGCGAACCCGAACACAGCGTCATGCCGTTCGACGGGCTGTCGACCGCACCCAGCACGGCGTCGTAATCCTCGGCGGTCGACATGACGCGCGGCAGGCCGAGAAGCGGAAACGGCGGGTCGTCGGGATGGCAGCACAGGCGGATGCCGGCCTCTTCGGCGACCGGGACGACCTCCGTCAGGAAGTCGATGAAATGGCCGCGCAGGCGCTCCGACGAAACCGCGCCATATTCGGCGAGGTGCTCGCGAACGCGGCCAAGGTCCATCGTCTCGGTCGAACCCGGCAGGCCCATGGTGATGGCGTCGCCCAGCGCCTTCCTGGCGCAATCATCCATGGCGGCGATGCGGCGTCCCGCTTCATCGGCCACCTCCGGCGCGAAGTCCTGCGCGGCGCCGGGGCGCTCGAGAATGTGGATGTCGAAGGCTGCGAAATCCATGATGTCGAAGCGCATGCAGGTGGCACCGGACGGCACGCGCCAGCGCAAATCGGTGCGGGTCCAGTCGAGCACCGGCATGAAATTGTAGCAGACGATCTCGATGCCGGACGCGGCGAGGTTGCGCAGCGACTGCTTGTAGGCATCGACATGGGCGCGCCAGTCGCCCTTCTGCTTCTTGATGTCCTCGCTGACCGGCAGGCTTTCGACAACGTCCCATGTCAGCCCCGAAGGCGTGCCGTCGGAGCGCCGCGCCACCTCGGCGTGGCGATTGTCGATCTCCTGGCGCGTCCACACCGCGCCGTTGGGCAAATGATGCAGCGCGGTGACAATGCCGGTGGCACCGGCCTGGACGATGTCCTCGATCTTCGCCTGGTCGCCGGGACCGAACCAACGCCAAGTGTGCTTCATCGCATGCCTCCGCCGCGCCGCGCTGCAATCTGAGCCTCGATGGCCAGTCTCGTCACCTTCAGGGCGTGGCCCTGCGGCATGGCGGTCGCCGCACGTGCGCGCACGTCGTGCAGGAATTTTACGAAATAGGTGAGCGTTTCCGCGCTGGCGTCGATGTGGCGTACGCCGTCGCGATTGGAGAGAAACACATGATCGGTGCCGGGCCGGCCGGCAATGTCGATATATTTGCGCAGTTCCAGCGTGCCTTCGGTGCCGAGCAGGAACAGCCTGCCGTCGCCCCAGGTCGGCAGGCCGTCGGGCGTGAACCAGTCGACGCGGATATAGCCGGAGGCGTCATCGCTGCGCAGCAGGATCTCGCCGAAATCCTCGAAGCCGGGGATGTCCGGCGTGCCGCGATTGGCGACCGAGCTCGCGACGAGCTCGGCATCGCCGGCTCCGGTGAAATACAGGAACTGGTCGATCTGGTGCGAGGCGATGTCGACGAGGATGCCGCCGAACGCGTCGTTGTCGAAGAACCAGCCGGGGCGGATGGCGCGGTTCAGCCGGTGCGGGCCGAGCCCCACGGTCTGGATGACGCGGCCGATTGCCCCTTCGGCGACGAGGCGCGATGCCGCCTCGCAGGCGCGCACCACGAAGCGTTCGGAAAAGCAGATCGAGAAGATGCGCCCGGTCTCGCGCGCCGCCTGCTCGATGTCGGCGACCTGATCGAGGCTGGTGGCGCCGGGCTTGTCCACCATGACGTCCTTGCCGGCGCGCATCGCGCGCACGGCGATCGCGGCGCGGTCGCGCGGGATGGCGGCGCAGACGACGATGTCGATCGACGGGTCATCGAACAGCGTGTCGCGGTCGACGGCCCGAAGCTGCGGGAAGCGTTCGCGAAAACCGTCCATGACGCGCGCGTCGCTGGTCTGCGGGCAATAGCCGGCGCATTCGGCGCCCTCGGCGATGAGTTCGCCGACGAGGTGGTAGATGTGGCGATGGTCGAGGCCGATGGCCGCAAAACGCAAGGGACGATCGCTCATGACGCAATCCTCACGGCCGAACCCGTGCGCCCGGTCTCGATCAGCGCGTCGATGAGGCGGTGCACGCGCAGCGCTTCCTCGCCGGTGACTTTCGGGTCGCGATCCTCGCGGATCGCCTGGGCGAAGTCGGCCATCACGGCGCGGTGGTAGTCGTGCGGGAAGGCCATCGGGTCGGCGCCGGTGCCGCCGGCCGAGCGGTCGGGCTCGATCGCGATGCGGCGCCCGTCGTGAAGCTGCACCAGCAGTTCGGTGCCGCGCAGAAGCGCGGTGCCGTTCTCGCAGGTGAAGATGATTTCCTCGAGAAAGCCGGGATAGGCGGCGGTGGTGGCGTCGATGGTGCCGATCGCGCCATTGGCGAAGCGCGCGGCGGCGCACACCATGTCTTCCGTTTCCATGCGGTGCACCGGCGTGGTGGCGGCAAACCCCGTCACCGCCTCGATCGGCCCGGCGAGGCTCATCATCAGGTCGAGCGTGTGGATGCCCTGCGAGATCAGCACGCCGCCGCCGTCGCGGGCAAACGAGCCCCTGCCCGGCTCATCGTAATAGCTCTGCGGCCGCCACAGGCGGATGATGGTCGAGCACCCGACGATGCCGCCGAGTTCGCCATCCGCCAGCAGTTGCGCCAGCTTCATGCCGGCCGGGCGGAAGCGGTGTTGCAGGACGACGCCGAGCTTGACGCCGGCATCGCGGCAGGCGGCCACGAGCTGCTCGGCGCGCGCCGTGGTGATGTCGAGGGGCTTTTCCATCAGCACGTGCTTGCCGGCGGCCGCACATTGCATGGCGATGTCGCAATGGGTGTTGGCCGGCGTGAACACCGCCACCGCCTCGACGCTGTCGTCGGCGAGAATGGTGTCGAGGCTGTCGCACAGCGGAAACGGAAACCGCTCACCGAAGGCGCGGCGGCGCGGCTCGCTCGGGCTGAAGGCGTGCACGACCTCGATGTCTTCGGCAAGATCCATCAGGCCGCGAGCGTGCGGCGTGACGGCCATGCCCAGACCGATGATGGCGATGCGTGTCTTTGTCACTGCGTAGTCTCTCTGCTCAAGGTCCGAACCAGCTTACCGGCAACAGCGTCAGCGCGGGCACGAACGTGACCAGCAGCAGCACGCCGATCAGCGCGAGCACGAAGGGTATGACGGCGCGGAACGTCTCGGCCTGATTGGCGCCGCCAACGCGCGCGGTGGTGAAGACGAGCACGCCGAGCGGCGGCGTCAGCGCGCCGATCACCAGGTTCATGACGATGATGATGCCGAAATGCACCGGGTCGACGCCGGCGGCGACGGCGAGCGGCACCAGGATCGGCACGAGGATGACGAGCGAGGCGATCATCTCCATGAACAGGCCGACGACGAGCAGGAACAGGTTGATCGTCAGCATCAGCAGCACCGGCTGAGACACCAGCACGCTGAGTTCCTGGGCGATCTTCTGCGGCACCTGCTCAAAGGCCAGCACCCAGGCAAACGGCGCGGCGGTGGCGATGATGATGACGATGACGACGGTGTCGAACACCGCCTCGCGGATGGCCTCGACGAGATTGGCGGCGGTGAGCTTGCGATAGAGCAGCGCGCCGCACAAAAGCGCGTAGATGAACGCGATGGCGCCGGCCTCGGTGGCGGTGAAAACGCCGAAGCGCACGCCGCCGACGATGATGACAGGCAGGATCAGCGCCGGGATCGCCAGGCCGAGCGACGACATGCGCTGCGACAGCGACGTCTTTGGGATGTCGCCGCCGAACCCGCGTATCCGGGCCACGACATAGACCACGATCATCAGCGCGGCGGCGACCATCAGCCCGGGCACGATGGTGGCGACGAAGATCGCGCCGACCGACACGGAGGCGAGCGCGGCGTAGATGATCAGGCCGAGGCTCGGCGGTATCAGGTTCGCCAGGATCGACGAAGCGGCGGTCAGCGCGGCGCTGAACGGACGGCTATAGCCGTGCCTGGCCATTTCCGGCACCAGCAGCTTGGCGATCGTCGAGGCATCAGCGGTCGAAGACCCTGAGATGCCGGCAAGCATGGTGTTGGTGACGACGTTGGCTTGGCCGAGGCCGCCGCGCAGATGCCCGACGAGTTGCATGGCGAGGTCGACCAGCCGCGGCGTGATGCCGCCGGCATTCATCACCGCTGCCGCGAGGATGAAGAAGGGAATGGCCAGAAGCGTGAACGAATTCAGCGATGCCGCCATGTTCTGCGAAATCGTCACCAGCAGGATCTGGCTGAACGGCGCGAAGGCCGCGAACGCCCCGAAGGCAAGCGCGAAGGCGACCGGCACGCCGATCACGATGCCGACCATGCCGACCAGCACGAGCACGATGGCGCTGCCGCTCTCGCCATAGAGGCTCGAAGCCCCGTAGCGGATGGCGAGATAGATCAGCGCGCCGCCGACGAGCACGCCGACGCCCTGCATCAGGCTGCGGCCGGCCTTGGGCCACGCCAGGAAGACGAGATTGAGCGCGCCGCCGACGGGCACGGCAAGGAAGAAGTATTTCATCGGCCACTGCAGGGCCGGCGACGCCGCGATGGCGCGGTTGACGTAGTCCATGCCGTGGACCAGCAGCATGATGCTGGCCGCCGCCATCACGCAGCGGTTGAAGAACTCCAGCGCCGAACGCGGCCGGTGGGGCAGCAGGCGCAGCACGACGTCGATCGAGATGTGGGCTTCACGCCCGGTCGCCACCGCCATGCCGATGAACACCGCCCAGGCGAACACCCAGGTCGCGAATTCCTCCGGCCATGGCAGGCCGGAATTGAACACGTAGCGCAGCACGACCTGCAGGCACGAGACCGATACGGCGGCCAGCATCAGTCCGATGCACAGCACTTCCAGCACACGGTCCAGGACCAGCAGGGCGCCGGTGTTCGGCGTCCCCGAAGCCGCACCTTCCGGCGCGGCTTCCACCTCGGCATTGGCATTCATGATTCCGCTCTCAGCCCAGCGCCCGGATCTGCTTGATCATCTCGGCGGTTTCCGGGCTCTTGGAGCCGAAATCGTCGTAGAGCTTCGCGGTCTTCTCTTCCATCTTGGCGAGCTCTTCGGCCGGCAGCGACTGGACGTTGACGCCGAGGCCCTTCAACTGCTCCAGCGTGTCGGAGGCCATAGAACGGTTGACGCGGCGCTGCTCGGCAAAGGCTTCCTTGGCCGTCTCGCGGAACATGGTGCGCAGGTCCTCCGGCAGGCTGTAGAGCCAGGCGGCATTGACGCGCACCGCCTTGGGCAGGAACCAGTGGCCGGTCAGCGTCAGGTTGTTGGCCTGCTCGTTGAACTTGAAGCCGACGATCGAGAAGACGTCGGAGTCGATGGCGTCGATGATGCCGGTCGACAGCGCCGAATACTGCTCGCTGTAGGGCAACGGCGTCGGCGCGGCGCCGAGCAGCTCCCAGAAGTCGACCCAGATGCGCAGTTGCGGCACGCGGATCTTGACGCCGGCAAGGTCGTCGAGCGACGCGACCGGGTTCTTCGACAGGATGTGGCGGAAGCCGGTCTCGCCATAGGCGACGAATTCCACGCCGGTCTTTTCGCGGGCGATGTCGGAGCATTTCTGGCCGAGCTCGCCCTGGAGCACGGCGTCGACATGCGCCTCGTTCTTGTAGATGAAGCCCGGCGCACCGCCGAAAGCGGCGATTTCAGGCGCGATCGCCTCTTCGGAATCCGGACCGGCCGTGGTGACCTGGATGGTGCCGATGCGGCTGCCTTCCAGCGCTTCGGCAAGGCCGCCGAGCTGGGCCGCCGGGAAATGCTGCGCGTCGATGCGGCCTTCGCTGCGCTCGTTGAGGACCTTGGCCCACGCGTCGAACGCGTTGGTGATCGGCGTGCCGATGCCCTCTGTATGGGCGATCTTGCAGACGAACTTTTCCTGCGCGAAGCCGTGCTTCGCGATTGCCGGCAATGCCAGCGCGGTCGCGCCGGCCTTGATGAACAGGCGGCGGTTCAGTCCCGGCCGAAGCCCGGTTTTCGCTTCCATCGTAGCATCCTCCCTTGGTGCCTGTGGGTGCGGTGCCTGATCTCCCCCAACACTTGCGGTATGGCACCATACCGGTATGATACAGCCTGTGATTTTGTTGACAAGCGCCAATCTTGCTGACACGAGCAAAAACCATGGACGCGCCGCTTCGCCTCAAGGATCCCATCGCCCCGCAACTGGTCGGCCTGTTGCGGCAGGCCATCGCGCATATGCGCCTGCGGCCCGGCGAGGCACTTTCGGAAAAGGACATCGCGGCGCGCTTCGGCGTCTCGCGGCAGCCGGTGCGCGAGGCGTTCATCAAGCTGTCGGAAGCGGGGCTGGTCGAGATACGTCCCAGCCGCGGCACCTTCGTGATGAAGATTTCGGTGCGCGAAGTGGCCAATGCCCGCTTCGTGCGCGAGGCGATCGAAAGCGACATCGCCCGGCACGCGGCCCGGTTGGCGACGGCGGACCACATCGCCAGTCTGCGCGCGTTCATCGTCGAGCAGAAGCTGGCGGCAGCAGACGCCGACTACCAGCGCTTCAACGATAGCGACGAGGCGTTTCACCGCGCCATAGCGGCCATCGTGCAGAGCGACTATGCCTGGCGCATCGTCGAGGCGGCGCGCTTCCAGACCGACCGCGTGCGGCTCTTGTCGCTGCCCGACGCCTCACCCTTGCCGCTGCTCATCGAGCAGCACGAGGACATTGTCACGCAACTGGAGCGGCGCGACGCGGAAGGTGCGGCCACGGCGATGCGGCGGCACCTTCGCGAAATCCTGCGGGCGCTGTCGCAGATCGCCCAGGACCATCCCGAGTTCTTCGCCGACACCGAACTGCCGGACCACACGAGGGACCTCGTGCCGTCCTGAAGCACCTCCGCGCCACATCGGGGCGCGGAGAAGGCGATGGCCGGTCAGGCCGATTCGCGATACTCGATCTCTTCGGGCTCGTCCCTGGCCGACTTGTCGGCGAAGGCCTGCGCCCTGCCCTGCTGGGCATGGACCGACTGCGCCGCCTGGGTAGGCTTCCTGGTGTCCGCCATGTCGGTGCGGAAGAAGGCGATCGACGCCTGCAGTTCCTCGGCCTGCGCGGCGAGTTCTTCCGAGGTCGCCGACATTTCTTCCGAGGCACCCGCGTTCTGCTGCGTGACCTGGTCGAGCTGCTGGATGGCCTCGTTGATCTGGCTCGACCCGATGTCCTGCTCGCGGCAGGCCGCGCTGATCTCCGAGACAAGCTCGGCGGTCTTGCGGATGTCGGGCACCAGACGCGTCAGCATCTCGCCAGCCTCGGTCGCCACGGCAACGGAATCGCCCGAGAGTTCGCCGATCTCGGTTGCCGCCGTCTGGCTGCGTTCGGCGAGCTTGCGGACTTCCGAGGCGACGACGGCAAAACCCTTGCCGTGCTCGCCAGCGCGTGCAGCCTCCACCGCCGCATTGAGCGCCAGCAGGTCGGTCTGCCGGGCGATCTCCTGCACGATGCTGATCTTGTCGGCGATGGTGCGCATAGCATCGACAGCTTTGCCGACCGCCTCGCCGGAGGCTTCCGCATCCTTGGACGACTGGCGCGCCATCTTCTCGGTCTGGGCGGCGTTGTCGGCGTTCTGCTTGATGTTGGCCGCCATCTGCTCCATTGACGACGACGCCTCTTCTGCCGCCGATGCCTGCTCGGTCGAGCCTTGCGAAAGCTGTTCCGAAGAAGACGACAGCTCCTGGCTGCCGCCCGAGACGTTCTCGGACGCGGCCGCCGCATCGCCGACGACGGAACGCAGCCGCTCGACCATGCTTTCCAGCGCCTGGCCCAGCGTGTCCTTGTCCGACAGCGGCTTCGGCTGCACGGTGAGGTCGCCTTCGGAAATCTTGGCGGAAATCTCGGCTGTGTCGCGCAGGTTGGCGGTCATCGTGTTGACGTTGTCGACGAGGTCCTTGATCTCGTCGTTCGTGGTCACCTCGACCTTCTGGTTGAGGTCGCCGATCGACACCGCCTTGGCGAGCCCGATCACCCTGGTCAGGCCGCGATTGATGCCGAGGCCGATCCACAGCGCGATCGCGATGCCAGCAACCAGCGCGATGCCGGTTACGGTGAGGACGATGGCGCGGGTCGTCTCATACTGCGCGTTGGTCGCCCGGTCGGCTTCCACCATGCGCTGCTTGTTGGCCTGCACGCGGGTGTCGACCAGCGCCTCGATGGCGTCGATGATCGGCCGGCCCTCCTGGCGCACGAGGCTGACGGCAGCGGCGATGTTGCCGCTTCTGGCCATGGTGCGGATGCGGTCGTCGACATCGACCAGCCGCGCGAACTGCGCGCGCACGTCGTCCCATTCGCGCGCCGCCGCGTCGGAGCCGGAATTGTCCTGCAGCCATTGGACCGTCTCGACGAAACTCTGCCGGTTCCGGTCGCTGACATCGGTATAGGTCGTGCGCTCGGCCGCCGTCTCCGCATTGGCGAGGTTGAGCTGGGCGCGCGCGATGCGCAACTGGTAGTCGCTCAGGTTCTGGGCGCGCTCCAGCCGCGCGGCGGGCCCCTGCACCATGTTGGTGACGGCCGTGTTGAGGTTCGACAGGCTGTAGATGCCGTAGCCGGCGGTAATCGCCAGCATCAGGATCAGCAAGCCGAACCCCAGCGCGAGTTTCATCTTGATGGTAAAGCGCATTTTCTTGCCCTCATAGGAAGATCGTCGAAAGACGAATCGCGGCGAGCCGGGTCACGGCACGTCGATGTTTGCGAAGATTGTCCGTAGACCGGGATTTTTCAGCAGCCATGCGCCCCGAGGGCCGGCATGACATTCCGGAACTTCCATCACTGTCCGTTTCACTGACGTGCCGGTGCTACGTCGCGTGTGCCCAGCCCGTCAGCGACGGGCCGGCCGATGGTCATTCGGCCGAACGCACGGCGTCATGCCGCGTATGCAGGTGGGCAAGGAATGATGGCGCAAACGCCGACACGCGACGAAAACGATCCGCCGCGCCGATGGATCGACCTGATCCTGACTGATCAAGCCCAAGTCGATCCTCTCCGGCCCCCGCCCCGAGATGACCATAGGCTAGGTGACTTAGCGTTAACAAATTACTTAGCGTGAGTAATTTTAGAATGCGGGAATATGACGGAGTGCTTAAGAAGGCCGGGACTCAACGCAGGAAAGGGGCGGCATTGAAGCCGCCCCTTTCCGACAATCGATACTGGCCCGAAGGCGGCGCGCTACGCGTAGATGATATTGTTCTCGAGATCGAGCGGGCTGCTCCCGATCAGTCGGATCTGCATTTCGTAGCCGCTGAGGTCGGCACCCGAGGGCGGAGCTTCGCCCACGGTATTGATGTAGAGACGGCTCTGGTTTGTGCCGTCGATCGTTTCGTAACGCAGGTCCTCCGACGTCACGCCCGCCAGTCCGGAGAGATCGATCATATCCCAGAGAGGTCTAAAGAAGATCTCGTCGATCAATACGCCGTCGTCAGTATCATCATTCTGGCTGTCGGAGGCATCGTTGTAGATGAAGGTGGCAGAGTATGATCCCGAAAGCAACGCTACGTCACCTAGTCCGCCACCCGTGAAGCTGAGATCCGCCGTGATGTCGCGGACATCATCGTAAGAACTTGTGCCCACCACGACCAAGGGCTGACCATCGGTGGTGGGAATGTCTCGCATCCAGACGCCAAAATCGACCGCGGATGCCGCGTTATTTATGAACTCGGCTCCACTTAGGAACGTACTGTCGTAGAACTCGTAAGCCGAGTAGCCAGTGGATGCAGCATTGCCGCGAAACTGCGCAATGGAGCTTGATTCTTCGTATAGGAACGCTACTTCGGTGAAATTTTCGGCAACATTGTCGACTACGATTACACCCTCGGCACCCAGCGCTGATATACTGTATTGCACACCATCGATTTTGTTGGCATCAATCGTTGTTCCCACCGAAGCAAACGAATAGATGCCGTACAGCGGGCCATCTTCGGCTAGCATGTCATCATCAAGCTCGGGCGTTTCTCTCCCAACGGCGAAGATCTGGTTGGATTCCAGCACAAGATCCCTGTTTTGACCTTCCGAGATTCCATAATCGACGCCGGAAAGGTTGAGAATTGTGTTGCCCTCGACCCGTCCAGTCACTTCAAACAGTTCCATCCCGAAGAAGCCGAAGTTGCCGTCAACATCTCCGGCAACAATCACATTGTTCTCGATGGTAACGTCGGCGCCATAGGCCGCGACTCCGTAGAACCCGGTGTCCTCAATGGTGGAGTTGGTCAGCGCAAAGGGACGGAGACCCTCGAGGTAGCCTTCAGCAAGACCAGTGTCCTCATATGCGTTAAACACAAGCACGCCGGACTGCCAGGCCTCGGATGCGGGGTCTTCATCGCTGATCCGTATCACCCCTACGTCATCAACCGTGCCTGACGCGCGCACATATCCTATGCCCGTGAAATATGGTGCGTCGGTCCCCTGCCCACCATTGGCGGCGGCGCCATTGTTGTCGCCATCGACGGTAACGCCCGAGATGGTGACGTTCATCGCATCAACGGCCTGGACCACGGCGAACACGTCGTCGCTCGATGCGCCAGCCTCGTAGATGGCGGTGGCAGTCTTGACGACGTCTTCAGGCGCGCGAATGATCACCTGGTCGCGACCAACGCCTCTCAGTTCCAGATCGTCGATGTCGTCGATGACGACCTGCTCGACATAAGTGCCCGCGTTGATCTGGATCGTCGTCGGGGCATTGCGTGCATCGGCGGCGTCCACGGCTTCCTGGATGGTCTGATAGCGGCCGATGGATTCATCGGTAGCCTGTGAACCATCGACGGTCAGGTCCGCCGGTCCTACTGTTTCGACGACCACCTCGACCGTCCGGCTGGATGATTCATCGATGCCATCGGATGCGCGTACGATGAGTTGGTAAGTTCCTTCCTCGACTGGCTCCATGAGGGTGATCGTGCCGTCCGCGCCTACTGCAAACGGCGCCGGACCCATCACGAGGTCGAACGTGAGTATCTCGGAGTCGACGTCGGTTGCGAGGATCGTGCCGACCGCGCCGGCTGCGCCGTTGCTGCTGAACGACTGTCCCATCGTCACCACCGGTGCATCATTGTAGCCGGTGACGTTTATGGTAACCATCCCCTGCGCGGAGCCGCCCTGACCATCGACGATGTCATAGGTGACGATGGCGGTAGCCTCCTCACCTTCTGCGAGGTGGTCGACATCCTCTGTGCGGATTGCGAGGCGGAAGTCAGGCGTGATCTCATAGCCAAATTCGGAATCTTCGAAGACCGCCTCGACGTTTTCCACCGCGAGAGTATCTCCATCTGCGTCGGTGGCGGTCCAGAGCAAATCCACCGAATATGAGTTGAAGAACTCATTCTCCAGGATTCCGACCGTGATCGGCCCAGTCACCGGCGCGCGGTTGAAGTCGTAGCGCACGGCGCTGTCCAGCACCTCGAGCCAGCCGCCGTCCTGGGAACCGATCGGGTCGGCGTCCTCCCAGTCCCAGCCAAGATAGACGATTTCGCCCTGCCCCTGCTTGATCGTGGCGACGGTGGCGAATTCGCCGATGTCGGTCTCGTACATGACGATTGAAGCTTCGGGCAGGGACCCGATATCGATGCCGCTCATCGCCGTGTTGCCCAGAAGGGTGGCGGGATCGTCGGAGAAACTTCCGGACGCGTCATCGGTCTTCGTCGAGGCGCCGACGTCGAATTCCTCGGTCAGGTTGAGACCGAAGATGTCATTGACGACGCCCACACCGCTTTGGTCGGTCGGCTCGTCGCCGTGGATGATGAGCCGTCCGCCATTGTTGACGAAATCCTCGATCACCTGCTTGGCTTCGTCCGAAAGGTCATTCGCAAGAACGCCTGCAACAGAGCTCGTTTCCTGCTCGGGCAACAGCAGCACGTCCTTGCCGGCAAGCGCGGCTTCGAAGGACGCAGCCGACAGATCGACGACCGTCGATACCTCAAAGCCCCTTGCCGCAAGACTTGCCTGGACGTTCGTGGATTCCTCGCCGACGCCGTCTTCGCCGGAGTCGACGTAGTCCGAATTGTCGAACACCACGACCTTGAGCGGCTGGTCCGGAGGTGGATTGTTGTTGCCGCCGCCGCCACCGCTGGGACTGCCGCCGCCCTGCGGGTCCTCGAACAGCAGCAGGATATTCTCGTCGGTCAGTCCTTCTCCGGCGGGATTGTCGGCATCGACGCCGGCAAGGAAATTCACACCGACCTCGGCCGCGTCCATGCCGACATAGGCCTCGACCTCGGCATCGAGATCGAGGCGCGCGGTGAACAGGTCTGCGGCGTCGAGCTTGGCGTCCAATGTCGCCAGGTCGGCGCCCTGCGCGCCGTCGAGAATGTTGATGGCGATCGTCTCGATCGTCTGACGGCCTGCCTCCAATTCGCCCAGGAAGAAGGCGAGCCCGTCTGGCTCGGCATCGCGGCCGAACAGCGACAGGTAGATCCCGTTGATGATCGCCTCGTTCGACATGCCGTCGAAGCGGAGCGCGTATTCCTCGGTGCCGGTCAGCGTGCCGATCATCGCGCTCAGATCAGCGCCGCCTCCCGTCTGCTCTTCCCAGAAGGCCAGCCCGTCCGGATCGGCCGGCCGGCCAAACAATGCAACATATACGCCCTGAATCTTCGCCATACTCAATTCCACCCTGCCTGGTCGGCTGCTGCGAGCCCGCGGGCTTCAGCGCCGTTTGTTGCCAAGATACGACTCACCCGCGCCGGCTCACGGCCAGCGGGATCGTCCTGGTTCACACGTCATGATCGGCGGCCTGGTCCCATGCAGTGGCCGCGTTCGGCTACACTTGCATGTAATTTTCAGATTGCAAGCGACTTAACGATACGTAAACCATTTTTCGGGAAGGCAGTCGTTTTGCGATGAGCAAGAAATGCGAGGACACTGGCGCAAAGCCCGACGGAAGGACTTCTTCAAGCCATTGTTTTCGTTGTTAAACAGAGACCTTTTGCAGGCGGCAACCAGCCATTCCGCGCGGCGCAGCCATCGCGGTTAACCATTTGCTAAAATGGAAGGCGGTGGTGGGCCGGAGTCGGCCTATTTCAGGTCCGGATCTTCGTAGTGCGCGTTGTAGGATGCCAGGATGCGGTCCAGCGCGGCGCGCGTCACCTTGTGGTAGTCGCCGGAGAAGCCGAGCGTGGCGACCATTTTCCAGTGCCCGTACATCAGGCTGACAAACAGGAAGCCGATCTCGCGGCACGCATTCTGGCTCAGGCCGGGATTCGAGATCTGGACTTCATGGGCGATCGTCCACTGCAGCAGGCTGTACTGGTCATGCAGGTTCTTGCGGATCGGCTCCGAGGCGACGGACAGCGAGAACAGCGCGTCGTAGACGGCATCGTCGGCCGGCTTTCCGAGACCCTTGCCCGACAGGAAATCGAAATAGAAGTCGAGGAACATCGGCAGCCGTTCGGTGACGTTGGCGTCAAGGATGCCACGCATCAGAAGTTCTCGGTATTTTGCCGCCAGCGCGTCGCCCAAGGCGACAAGCAGGCTCTCGATCGTCGGAAAGTAGTGCCGGATCAACTGCCGCGACATGCCCGCTTCGCTGGCGATCTGGTCGTAGGAGGGCATCGGCAGGCCGTGTTTCTTGATCGCCGCGAAAGCGGCGTCGATGATTTCCGGCTTGCGGATCTCCGAAATGGGTTTGGGCATGCGTCCTCGCTCGTTCTGCGATTCCTTTCTAGTTGATCGCAGACGTGGATGAGAAGCCGCAAGGATTAAGATTTCGCTTGATAACATAAGCGCGCTTATTATATACGGCGCTCATTATAAGCGACGTAGGCAAAACCATGCCATCCGATGAAACCGAACGCCTGGGCTTTCTCCTGCATGACGCGGCGCGGCTGTTGCGCCGTGCCTTCGAGAAGCGTGCCGACCAGCACGGCCTGTCCGCCGCACATTGGCGGCTTCTGGTGCGCGTCTTCAAGGAGGAAGGCGTGGCGCAGGCGCGGCTCGCCGAGCTGCTCGAGATCGAGCCGATCAGCGTCTCCCGGCTGATCGATCGCATGGAGGAGGCCGGCTGGATCGAACGCCGCGCCGACCCCGGCGACCGGCGGGTGCGCACAATCTACCTCACCGACCGCAGCCGCGCGATCTTCGGCGACATGCGCGGCGTTGCCGACGACGTCTATGAAACGGCGCTGGCCGGCCTCGATGCCGACACGCGCCGCACCACCATCAATGGCCTCAAGGCCATCATCCAGAACCTTTCCGACGACGACCAGAAGGCCGCCGCCAATCCCGTGCAGAAGGCCTCCCGATCATGAGCAGCACTATCCAACCCGTCGCCAACGCCAATGACGACCAGCGCGCGCCAGCCGCGTCGCCGCAGCCCCTCACCCCGCCCGACGCGCGCGCAAGGGAGGCGGCAGCACCGTCGCCCGAACCCCAGGCCTCACCCGCTGTCGACGCGCCACCGAAGCGCAGACGTGGCCGGCGCATGGTGCTGATGCTGCTCGTGCCGCTGCTGCTGGCCGGCGGCGGCGCCTATGTCTGGGCCACGGGCGGCCGCTACCAGGAGACCGACAATGCCAATCTGCGCCAGGCGCGCGTCTCCGTCGTCGCCGACGTGTCGGGCCGCATCGTCGAGAGCAATGTCGCCGACAACGCCGCTGTGAAGGCGGGCGACGTCCTCTTCGTCGTCGATCCCGAACCCTATCGCATCGCGCTGGCGCAGGCCGACGCGGCACTCGCCTCCTCGCGGCTGCAGGTCGAGCAGTTGCGCGCGGCGCTCAGTCAGGCGCAGGCCAAGGCCAAGACGGCCACCAACGACGCAGCCTATTTCGACGAGCAGCTCGCCCGCCAGAAGGATCTGGCCGGCAAGGGTGTCGCCACCCAGGCGTCGCTCGACGCGGCCCAGCGCGACCTCCTGACCGCGCAGGACGCGCAATCGTCGGCAGACCAGGCGGTGACCAGCGCGCTGGCTGCGCTCGGCGGCGATGCCACCATCGACACCGATGCGCACCCGATGGTGCTGGCCGCGCTGGCCGCCCGCGACAAGGCCGCCTACAACCTCGCCCAGACCACCGTGACCGCGCCTGCCGACGGCGTCGTCTATCAGGCCGCCTCGTTCCAGAAAGGCCAGTTCGTCTCCGGCGGCGCGCCGCTGTTCAGCCTCGTCGAAACGGGCGATAGCTGGATCGACGCCAACTTCAAGGAAACCCAACTCGCCCACATGCAGGAGGGGCAGACGGCCGAAGTCTGGCTCGACGCCTTCCCCGACCATGCATTCGAAGCCACCATCGAGGCGATCGGCGCGGGCACCGGCGCGGAGTTCTCGCTGCTGCCGGCGCAGAACGCCACCGGCAACTGGGTCAAGGTCACCCAGCGCATTCCCGTGCGGCTCAGGCTCGAAGGCGACGAGGAGGGCGCGCGGCTGCGCACCGGCATGAGCGCTCTTGTCGAAGTCGATACCGGCCACGCGCGGGGCCTCGGCTCGCTGTTCGGAACCGCGTTCGCGGGCGCTGCCGAGTAGTCTGCCGGGTCGGCCATCCATTCTGCCTCCTAGCCGTGAGCGGATCGACCCCCGCTCCGTCCCGCTGCGCGGGCCACCTCTCGCCCGTTCGATGGGGGAGAGGAAACGCGCTGCCGCAGTCCCTTGCGATTTCCCGCTTGGGTTCCTCTCCGCCGGGCAGGGGGAGAGGTGGTCGGCAAAGCCGATCGGAGTGGGGTGTTCACACTCGTCGAGACATCCCGCCGCATGACAAACCGGAAATGACGCCATGAGCAGCGACACCCCCTCCCCCGTTGAAATTCCGCATCGCGGCCTGATCACCATGTCGATCATGCTGGCGACGATCATGCAGGTGCTCGACACCACGATCGCCAATGTCGCGCTGCCGACGATGACCGGCGATCTCGGCGCCAGCCAGGATACGATCAACTGGGTGCTGACATCCTATATCGTGGCGGCCGCGATCATGACCCCGGTGACCGGGTGGCTGTCGGACCGGGTCGGGCGCCGCGAGCTGTTCCTGACCTCGATCGTCGGGTTCACCAGCGCCTCGATGCTGTGCGGCCTGTCGTGGTCGCTTGAATCAATGGTGTTCTTCCGGGTGCTGCAGGGCCTGTTCGGCGCCGCGATCGTGCCGTTGTCGCAGACCTTCCTGCTCGACATCAACCCCAAGGAGCGGCACGGCCAGGCGATGGCGATGTGGGGCGCCGGCATCATGGTCGGCCCGATCATCGGCCCGACGCTGGGCGGCTGGCTCACCGAGACGCTCGACTGGCGCTGGGTGTTCTTCATCAACCTGCCGGTGGGCATCGTCGCCTTCCTCGGCTCGGCCGCCTACCTGCCGAGGATCGCCCGGCGCCTGCGCGGCTTCGACTTCTTCGGCTTCGCCATGCTGTCGCTGGGCGTCGGCGCGCTGCAGCTCATGCTCGACCGGGGCGCGGAGGTCGACTGGTTCGCAGCCGCCGAAATCTGGTTCGAGCTCGGCCTGGCGATCACCGGATTCTGGATCTTTGCCGTGCACCTTGCCACCGGCCGCGACACCTTCATCGATCCGAAGATCTTCGCCGACCGCAACTTCGTCACCGGGCTGGTGTTCATCTTCGTGGTCGGCGTGATTCTGCTCGCCAGCCTCGCACTGCTGCCGCCGATGCTGGCGCGGCTGTTCAACCATTCGACGACTCTGACCGGGCTGGTGATGGCGCCGCGCGGCGTCGGCACGATGATCTCGATGATCGTGGTGGGACGGCTTGTCCAGCGGCTCGACGCGCGCATGCTCGTCGTCACGGGCCTGTGCCTGACTGCGTGGTCGCTGCACATGATGACCGGCTTTACGCCGCAGATGGACGACCGCCTGATCATCGTGTCGGGTGTCGTCCAGGGGCTCGGCCTCGGGCTGGTGTTCGTGCCGTTGTCGACGGTGGCGTTCGCGACGCTGGCACCGGAGTTCCGCACCGACGCAACCGCCCTGTTCAGCCTGGTGCGCAATATCGGCTCGTCGATCGGCATTTCGGTCGTCACCGTGCTGTTGACGCGCAACATCCAGGTCAACCATGCCGAGCTGTCGGCATTCGTGTCGCCGTTCAGCCAGAACTTGAAGGCGCTGTCGCCTGCGGCGGCGTCCGGCGACCCGGCGGCGCTGGCGCAGATCGACCAGCTCGTCCAGCAACAGGCGACGATGATCGCCTATGTGAACGACTTCAAGCTGATGCTGCTGGTGACGCTCGCCGCTGTGCCGCTGGCCCTGCTCTTGCGCAAGCCGAAGCCGGCGCCGGGCGCCGGTCCGCCGGCCGCCGCGCATATGGATTGATGTTCAGCCACACTTTTGTCTGGCGTTCCGGCATGGATCCCCGGGTTTCCCTCCGCTTCGCTCCGGTCGCCCAGGGATGACGAAGGGAATGTCGCTAGAATTCGTCGACCCAGAAGACTAACGTGAACTTCTGATCCCAGCCGTCATCCTCGGGCGAGCGGAGCGATGCGGAGGGAGGCCCGGGGATCCATCCCGTACCACGGCAGGATCTGGTGTCGATGACGCCCGTCTCATCTACATCCCGCTATCACACCCGATACCCTCGCCGCAGCTTGATGCGGCGGTGATGTTCGAGCGCGCGCATGGCCCCTGCCCTGTCGGCGTGCAGCTCGATGATGCAGCGCCCGTGGGTGCCGAGGCGGCCCCAGCGGCGCACGAGCGCGACATCTCCGAACAAGGATGGCTGCAACGCCAGAGCATAGAAGCGCGCCATATTGCGCGCGGGATCGGTTCGGTAGAGCATGATGCCATCGTGGTCCATGCAGGCGAGTCTCGCCCCGCGATGCGAGGCGGTCCAACGCATAGTATGAATCGGTTCCCCGTGATCGATTCACCCGCGTGATGGGTGGCAGTGCCGCCGAGTTGACAGCTGTCAACTTTGCCCCGGCCGGGTGCAGGATGGTTAATTTCCGTTAACCCTCTTTTGCTTGACAGGAATCGACGTTTCCCACAGCCTTGCTACGGTTTCAGCCGATGCAGCGCGTTTTTTCCGTTAATCGCGGTAGCGGCTGTCAGTTCTGGTTCCATCGCGTAGAATTAACCCAGCGAAGTGAGTCGCAGTCCCCGTCAGGGCGGCTGCTTACATTCGCGCATCATGCAGGCAGGTACCGTGTTGACGACTAACCCCGCATCGCAGAACCAGAAGACCGCGGACCGGCAGATCGCAGCCGATGCGGAGCTGTTGTCGGCGCAGCTTTCGGCATTGCGTGGCCGGCTGTTCCCGCCGAGCGCGCAAAAGACGCTACGCACGTTCACCAGCGGCGAGGCCGCGAAGCTGATCGGTGTCAGCGACGGCTATCTGCGCCAGCTCTCGATCTCCGGCGAAGGCCCCTCGCCCGAAACCGGTTCCGGTGGCCGGCGGCACTACACGCTCGCCGACGTCAACGCGCTGCGTCATCATCTTGCCGGCCAGGGTGGGGCCAAGGCGCGGCAATATCTGAAATGGCGCCAGCCCGACGAGCACCTGCAGGTCATCGCCATCACCAATTTCAAGGGCGGCTCGGGCAAGACGACGACGTCGGCCCACCTGGCGCAATACATGGCGCTGCAGGGCTATCGCACGCTGGCGATCGATCTCGACCCACAGGCCTCGTTGTCGGCGCTGTTCGGCTACCAGCCGGAACTCGATCTGGTCGGCAACGACACGCTTTATGGCGCGATCCGCTATGACGAGCAGCGCGTCACGCTCGAGAGCATCGTGCGACCGACCTATTTCGACGGGCTCGACCTCGTGCCGGGCAATCTGGAACTGCAGGAATTCGAGCATGCGACGCCGCAGCACCTGGCGCGGCGCACCGGGTCTGAAGGATTGTTCTTCGCTCGCGTGCACGAGGCGATCCGCTCCGTCGAGGCGAACTACGATGTGGTGGTGATCGACTGCCCACCGCAGCTCGGCTACCTGACGCTGAGCGCGCTGTGCGCGGCGACCTCGGTGATCGTCACCGTGCATCCGCAGATGCTGGATGTCGCCTCGATGAGCCAGTTCCTGTTCATGACCTCGGACCTTCTGTCGGTGGTGCGCGAGGCGGGCGGGGCGCTGAACTTTGATTTCCTGCGCTACCTGATCACGCGCTACGAACCCAATGACGGGCCGCAGACGCAGATCGCAGGTTTCCTGCGCACCCAGTTCGGCGAGCGTGTGCTGACCGCGCCGATGCTGAAATCGACCGCCGTGTCGGATGCCGGGCTTTCCAAGCAGACGCTCTACGAAGTCGGGCGCGAGAACTTCAACCGGGCCACCTACGACCGGGCCTACGAGGCGCTGACCTCGGTGAACGCCGAGATCGAGGCGCTGATGGCGCATTCCTGGGGGCGAAAGCCATGAGGATGGGCGTCGTGAAACGCAGTGCCCCAGGGGCTGAGTTGACAGCTGTCAACTTTTTCGCGCCGTGTCTGTGTGCCCGCAGGAAACTTTATCCAACCACCTCCGGGATCCCTCATCATGGCGATGAAGGAGGTGCGATATGAACGCACGCAAGGACAGGCTGAAATCTCTGTTTGCCGGCGAGGCGACGGACGACTCGACGGACACGCCGCCGAGCGCCGCGCCGGCCAATCCGGAGGCCGCGCCGAAGCGCGCGACGTCGGCGGCGGTGAAGGCCATGGGCCTGTCGCTCGGGTCGCTGTCTCAGGAGGCGGAGGAGGGGCGCAGACTGCGCGATGCGCTGGCCGCCGGCGAACAGGTCGTCGAGCTGGACCCGGCGCTGATCGAGCGTTCGCCTTTCGCCGACCGGCTCAGCGATGCCGCCGCCAACGATGTCGATTTCGACGCGCTGAAGCGCAGCATCGAGGAGCACGGCCAGCAGGTGCCGATCCTGGTGCGGCCGCATCCCGAGCCGCAGAAGGCCGCGCGCGGCATCTACCAGATTGCCTATGGCCACAGGCGGGCCCATGCCGCACGTGCGCTCGGCCGTCCGATCCGCGCCGTGGTGCGGGCGCTGGACGATACCGAGCTAGTGCTGGCGCAAGGCAAGGAAAACGCCGAGCGCCGCGATCTGAGCTTCATCGAGCGCGCCTTCTTTGCAAGAACATTGATCGACCACGGTTTCGACCGCGCCACCGCGATGGCGGCCCTGTCGGTTCACAAGTCGGAAATGTCGCGCCTGGTCCAGGTCGCCGAGATCATTCCGCCGCATGTGGCACGGGCCATCGGTCCGGCACCCAAGGCCGGGCGGCCGCGCTGGATGGCGTTGGGCGACCTGATCGCCACCGACAAGGCCGGCCTTGCCGCCGAGGAAATCCATTCGGACGCCTTTCGCAATGCCGATAGCGACACGCGTTTCCAGCGCCTGTTCAATCGGCTGCAGGCCTCGGCGCACACCCGCGGACCTGCGCCGGCGCCGAAACCGACGCCGATCACCACGCAATCCGGTGCGACGATCGGCGAGTTGGCGAAAACCGGCAAGGCGGCGCGGCTGACAATACCGGAGAGCGCGGGCAGGGGGTTTGCAGACTATCTCGCTACCAGGCTGCCGGACCTGCACGCGGCCTTCGTCAAGGCGCAAGCCGACACGGAGCCATCATGAGGATTGCCGGCAGGCCCGCCGCCTGACCGGCGCGTACGCGTAGACGAAACCAGAAACGGAGAAGCAGGCAAGAAAAAAAGGCCCCCAGAACGTCACCATCCCGGAAGCCCCTTTTCGATGTAGCAATCCGAAAGAATCACTTCCGAGTCATGCTGTCAAGGCGTGGGTGCGTCCCGGCCACGAATTTCTGTGCCTCATAGACGAGGTGACTCGAATGACGGATCGTTTTGCAACGACGCCTTTTGGCGGCGGCCGGGTTGGTATTGCCGATTTTCGCCGACGCGATGTGGTGGAAAAGCGCCGGGCTGCACTCAAAGAGGGCGGCAACGACACCGGTCGTGCCGACAAATGGCAGCTCATCAGAGCGCTGTCGGAGGCGCGGGCGGCCTATGGGCTGTCGGACCGCACGCTGGCCGTGCTGGAGGCGCTGCTGAGCTTCCACGCAGCGCGCGAGCTCGACGGCTCGGAGCCGATCGTGGTGTTTCCCTCCAATGCGGAACTTTCGCTGCGCAGCCGAGGCATGGCCGACGCGACGCTGCGCCGGCACCTGGCGTGCCTGGTCAAGGAGGGCATGATCCTGCGCCGCGACAGCCCCAACGGCAAGCGCTACTGCCGGCGCAACGCGCATGGCGAGTTGGAGGACGCGTTCGGCTTCGACCTGTCGCCGCTGGCGCTGATGGCCACGCAGATCCATGCGGCGGCCGAAAGCGCACGCGAGGAAGCACGCGCCTGCCGCGCGCTGCGGGCCGAGATCACCATCCATCTGCGCGACACCGGCAAGGTCATCGAGGCCGGGATCGCCGAGAAGCGCGCCGGCGACTGGCAGGGTTTCATGATGGCCCTGGTTCCGCTCGCTGCCCGCCAGCGCCGTGAAGCGGGCCGAGCCCTGCTGCAGCGCCGCCTCGACGACCTCGTTGCGCTGCGTGCACGGGTGGAGACTGCCTATCTCAACGGTCTTACTTCTGAAGAAATGAGCGGCAATGACGATGATACCGAGCGCCACTATCAGAATTCAAAACCAGAACCCCATTTTGAACCTAGCTCCGAAAAAGAGCTGAAGCGATTGCGCGAGCATGTGGACGGAGAGCCAGACGGAAGGGGAGGGGAGCCAGGCACGGCTGACGAAGGCGGCACGCCCGCGCCGGAGGTGAAGGCCCAGCCGGTGCCGCTCGCCTATCTGCGTTCCGTCTGCCCGGCGCTGGAGACCTATGCCCGCGACGGCATTTCGAGCTGGACCGACGTTCTGGCGACCGCGAGGCTGGTGCGTTCGATGCTGGGCGTGTCGCCGGATGCCTGGCAACGCGCCTGCGTGGCGATGGGCGAGATGGCGGCCGCCGTCACCATTGCGGCGATCCTCGAACGGGCGGAAACCATCCGCTCGCCGGGAGGCTATCTGCGGGCGCTGACCGAGCGGGCCGAAAACGGGCAGTTTTCCATCCGACCGATGCTGGCCGCGCTCGAGGGCGATCGGGCCGAGCCCTTGACATCCAGACGGCGGGTGCCATCTTGATGGCTGCGCATCATCGCCACCCGGCAACAGGAGCTTTCGTCATGGCCGAACCCCAGCTTTCCGTACGCAGCGCGCGGGCTCGCGACCTTGCGCACCGCTTGGCGCGCCGCGAAAACCGCTCGATCGCCGATATCGTCGAGAGGGCGCTGGAGGCTTATGAGGTGCGCGAAACGGGCCGCGAGCCGGCGCGCAGCTTCTACGAGCGGCTGCGGGCGCAGTCGGGCACCGACATCGACCTCGAGGCGGTCATCCGCGAGGATCGCCGTCCGCACGCGGGGATCGATCTGTGATCTTCCTCGACACCAACGTCATCTCGGAGACGCTGCGCAAGGAGCCCGCCGAAGCGGTGATCGCCTGGCTGGTGCGCCACGACGCCGAGCTGGCGCTGCCGACGGTGACGATCGCCGAAATCGCCTTCGGCATCCACAAGATCCGGCCGGATGAACGCGCCACGCGGCTGGAACAGGGGCTGCAGGACTGGCGTCGTCGTTTCGCCGACCGCATCTTCGGCCTGACGGAGGACGCTGCACTCGCCTATGGTGAGATCATGGGCGACGCGGTGCGCCAGGGCCGGGCGATGTCGGCCCCCGACGGCATGATCGCCGCCATCGCCCGCGCCAATGGCGGCAGACTGGCGACCCGCAACCGAAAGGATTTCGAAACCACTGGCGTGGAAACTGTCTCGCCATGGGATTTCTGAGCTGCGTCGTGCCTACCGCGCAGCTGGCGTTGCCGAGCAGGGGCGTCTCCCTCGCGCAGCAGACGGCCATGAGCCGGGTTTTCCGGCGTCTGCTCGGCCTGAGAGGCTGTTTATAGGGGTATCCCGTTTAGGATTGATAATGCAACATTATCGTTCGTTATAGGGGCGCGACGGGCGGTGCGGTTTCATTGACGTCATCAGCGTGAACCGCACATGATATTGTTCCTCTGAACGCGCGTTGGTTGACGTCGCCTCTGGAGCCACTCTGCCGAACAGCCCTCGCTGCCTGACGCGCGGAGGCTTCCGCGACGCCGAAGGCGAACCAGATGGTAGGTTTGTTTCCAAGGATACGATCTGGCTAGATGCTACCCGCTTGGTGCTTTTCGGCAAAAAGGGGGGAGCCAATGAGGTGGTATGCGCACAGCGGGAGCGGGGCAGACAAGGGAGACTGGCAGGGACTGAAGGATCACCTGCTCGCGGTTGCCAGGCTAGCGGGCGAAATGGGACGGCCGATCGGAGTGGAGCGAGCGGCCTATATTGCAGGCCTCTTTCACGATCTCGGCAAGTATGATCCCGTGTTCCAGCGCCGTCTGGAAGGGGCCGATATATCTGTCGAGCATTCCAATGCCGGCGCACAAATACTGCGACAGATCACTTCGGGTGACGACAGGGCGATGGCCGAGATCATTGGCTACGCAATCCTTGGTCACCACGTGGGCTTGCCCGATCGCCGCAACGATACCGATGCCGCCTTTGACACGCGCATTGAGCGACCGCTGCAGATCGAGCCCGCATGGCGCGACGAAATCGGCGAAGACGTGTCGAACCTCGTGCCGCCGATGATGCACGATCTGCCGAAGGACAGGGTCAAGCGCGACTTTGCCATCTCTGTTATCGGCAGGATGATTTTTTCATGTCTGGTGGATGCGGATTTCCGCGACACCGAGCGCTATTACAGTTCACTCGGCAAGGCTCAGGCAGATCGCCAGTGGGCACCGCTCGGCGATCTGCTCGAAGATCTTACGGCACGCTTCAATGCGCGGATCGCGACGTTTGGCGAACCAGCGAGCGAACTCGACAGGATGCGGGCGCAGATTCTCGGCCATGTGCGGAAGGGCGCCCGGCTGGCACCCGGCCTGTTCACGCTGACGGTGCCGACAGGTGGCGGCAAGACGCTCGCCTCACTCGGCTTCGCGCTCGACCACGCCCGCCACCACGGCCATTCGCGCATCATCTATGCGATCCCGTTCACCAGCATCATCGACCAGACGGCCAAGATCTTTCGCGACGTGCTGGGCATGGAGCATGTGCTCGAACATCATTCCTCTATCGATGAGGATGCTCGGCCAGGGTACGAACGCGAGCAGCGCGACAAGCTGAAGCTTGCGATGGAAGACTGGTCAGCGCCGGTCGTCGTCACCACCAATGTCCAGCTTTTCGAGAGCCTTTTTGCGGCGCGGCCCTCGCGCACGCGAAAGCTGCACAACATCGCCAATTCCATCATCATCCTCGATGAAGCCCAGACCTTGCCGCGGCACTATCTGGCGCCTGTGATGCAGATGCTCGATGAACTGGCGCGCGGCTATGGCTGCACCATCGCCCTGTGCACGGCTACGCAGCCGGCTCTCTCCCGCCGGCCGGGGTTCGACGCGGGGCTTGCACTGGAGGGGCGCGAACTCGCACCCGAGCCGGAGGAGCTCGCCACCAAACTGGCGCGCACACGCATCCGCCATGGCGGCGAGATGGATAACGCAGCGCTGGTCGAGGCGCTGGCGCCCCATGAACAGGCGCTCGTCATCGTCAACAGCCGCCGTCACGCGCTCGATCTGTTCAATCAGGCAACGGCAGCGGGGCTGGAGGGTGTCGTCCACCTGACGACGCGCCAGTACGCCGCGCACCGCCGCCGCATCATTGCCGATGTCCGCAAGCGCCTTGCCGAGGGAAAGCCTTGCCGGTTGGTTGCCACCAGCCTGATCGAGGCGGGTGTCGATGTCGATTTCCCCGTCGGCTTTCGCGCCGAGGCAGGACTGGACCAGATCATCCAGGCGGCCGGTCGCGTCAACCGCGAGGGACGACGCGCGCGCGACGACAGCATGATGACGGTGTTCACGGCACCCGACTACAAGCCGCCGATGGAAATCCGCGGCCTGGTCGGCGACATGAAACGGATGATCGATCGCCATGACGACCTGACCTCTCTCGCAGCGATCGAGGACTATTTCGGTGAGGTCTACTGGCGCGTCGGCGCGAAGGGGCTGGACGAGAAAGACATCGTCAGCCGTTTCGTCTGCACCGCGCGGGGCACCGATTTTGCCTATCGCAGCGTGGCGCAGGATTTCCGAATGATCGAAAGCGGAATGGCGCCGATTATTGTTGCGATCGAGAAAGAAGCGCGAGATGTTGTAGATAAACTTTTTGTGGCGGAGATTTCGTCTGGAAGATTTTCCCGAGACCTGCAAACTTATGTAGTACAAGTTCCGCCAAAGGATCGAGATGTGCTGATCCGGAACGGTCAGGTGAAATTTGTTGCGCCGCAGGTCAGGGGCGACCAGTTCGCTGTGCTGGAGGGTGAGAGCTTATACCGGGGGGATAGTGGCCTGATCTGGGAGGATGCCGACTATCTGTCGGTGGAGGTGTCTGTCTGGTGAGTGCGTGCAGTGGCAGCGACCAATGTTGCCACTGAAACGGCAAACTGACTTGACGGCGACCGTTTGGGGGCGGGGCTTTGGGCTACGGAATCCGTTTGAAGGTCTCGGGCGACTACGCGTTGTTTACGAGGCCGGAAATGAAGGTGGAGCGCGTTTCCTATGACGTGATGACGCCATCGGCCGCGCGCGGCATACTTGAAGCGATTCACTGGAAGCCGGCGATACGCTGGGTCGTCGATGCGATCCATGTGTTGGAGCCGATCCGCTTCCAGTCCATTCGCAGGAACGAGGTCGGCCACAAGGCGCCGGCCGGCAAGATCAAGTCGGCGATGAAGCGCGGCGACCTTGAAGGGCTGAGCCTGCTCGTCGACGAGGACAGGCAGCAGCGCGCCGCCACGGTGCTCGTCGCGCCGGCCTATGTGATCGAAGCGCATTTCGAGATGACCGCGCGCGCCGGACCCGATGACAATGAGGGCAAGCATCTCGATACGTTCAACCGGCGTGCGGCAAAGGGGCAGTGCTTTCACCAGCCGTGCCTGGGCACGCGCGAGTTCGCCGCGCGGTTCGAACTGCTGGACGCTGATGCGGCCTTGCCCCATGCAATCGACGAAAGCCGCGATCTCGGCTTCATGCTGTTCGACATCGACCATCGGGCCGAAGGCCGCCCGTCGATGTTCTTCCGCGCGGCGATGGCCAACGGCGTGGTGCGCGTTCCCCATCCATCGTCGGCCGAGGTGCGCCGATGACCATCCTTGCTTCGCTCGCCAAGGCCTATGAGCGCCTGCCCGATGCGCCGCCCTTCGGGTACGCGCGTGTTGAGGTTGGCTTCTGCATCGTTCTGCAAAGCAATGGCAACGTCGCTTTCGATCCGGTGGATCTTCGACTACTTAGTGGTCGAAAAATGCGTGGGCCGAAGCTGGCTGTTCCCGCGCCGCTGACGCAGAGAACGTCCGGCATCAAGCCAAATTTCCTTTGGGACAAATCTGCATATTCTCTTGGTGTTACTTCTAAGCCATCAGATCGCACCGAACTTGAGCATGCTAAATTTGTTTCATATCACCAGCAGGTCCTGGAGCATCAGTCTGACGAAGGGTTCTTGGCCCTTTTGGCGTTCTTGGAGCGCTGGAATGCCGACGATTTCGGCTCTCTGAATTGGGCGGATGAATTAGTCGATTGTAATATCGTTTTCGCTTTGGAAAGTGAGTACAAGCGGTGTTTCCTCCACCAGAGACCCGCAGCCATTGCGCTCTGGTCGGATCTTATGGTCATGCAGCCGGCGCTGGATGCTACGTGCCTTGTCCTCGGAGCCAGAGGTCGGATTGCAGATTCACATCCTCCGATCAAGGGTGTCGACAACGCACAATCTTCCGGCGCTTTCATTGTTTCTTTTAATGACGATGCTTATCAGTCGTATGGGCATAGCAGCGGCGACAATGCGCCCGTCTCCGAGGCCGCGGCCTTTGCCTACACCACCGTTCTCAACCGCTTTCTGGAGCGCGACAGCGGTCACCGGCTGCAGATCGGCGACGCGTCGACCGTGTTCTGGGCGGATGCGTCGGACATGAAAGCTGCGGCCGATGCGGAAGCCATCTTCGCGTTTTGCATGGATAGCGGCCCGCAACCCAGCAGCGAAGATATCGAGATCGAGGACAAGGTCGCGGCGCGAAGCATCGGCGACAGGCTGGAGCGCATCCGGCAAGGCCGGCCGCTGGTCGAGATCGCGCCGAAGCTGGCCAGCGGGGTGCGCTTCTACGTGCTGGGGCTCGCGCCCAACGCGGCACGGCTTTCAGTGCGCTTCTACTACGCCGACGATTTTGGCGTGCTGGTGACCAACTACCAGCGCTTCATCGCCGACATGCGCATCGAACCGCCGCCGCGCGACGGCTATCCGCCGCTGTGGCGCTACCTTCAGGAAACCGCCGTGCTCGGCAAGCGCGAGAACGTACAGCCCAATCTGGCCGGCGAGTGGATGCGCTCGATCCTCACCGGCACGAACTATCCGATGACGCTGATGTCCTCGGTTCTCACGCGTATCCGTGCCGATGGACGCATAGACGCGCTGCGCGCAGGCATTCTGAAAGCTCTGTTGATCCGCAACTTTAGGGAGAAGGCACCCGTGGGATTCGATCCAACGATCACGAACAGAGGATATCTGCTGGGCAGGCTCTTCGCGCTCTATGAGGAAATCCAGCGCGCAGCGCTGGGCGGCAAGGTCAACGCCACCATCAAGGACAAGTTCTACGGCTCTGCTTCAGCCACGCCGCGCAAGGTGTTTGCGGTACTGGACGGCGGTTCGTCCAAACACCTTGCCAAGATACGAAAGACCAGCCCGGGCTGGTGGTTCCGGCTCGATGAACAGGTGCGCGGAATCATGGACCTGATGGTGCCTTCGGACGCACCTGACAAGGACCCGTTTCCCGTCGCGTTGTCCGCCAAGGAGCAGGCCTGGTTTGGCCTCGGCTATCACCACCAGCGCAGCGAATTCTTCAAGAAAGCCACAAACTCGTTGCCCGAGGGAGAGAACGAATGACCCCGATTTCCAACCGCTATGATTTCGCCCTGCTGTTCGAGGTCGTCAACGGGAACCCAAACGGCGACCCGGACGCAGGCAACCTGCCGCGCCTCGATCCGGAAACCAACCGAGGGCTGGTCACCGATGTCAGCCTCAAGCGCAAGATCCGGAATTATGTGGATCTCGCGCGGGGCGGGCAGGACGGTTTCCACATCTATGTGCAGGAAGGCGCCATCCTAAACGAGAAGCATCGCGAGGCCTACAAAGCGCTGCGGCCTGATGACCCGAAGGCGGCGAAGGACGCTAAGCTCAACCCGAAGGATGACGAGGAAGCGAAAAAGCTCACGGGTTTCATGTGCAGGAACTTCTTCGACGTGCGCACTTTCGGTGCCGTCATGTCGACCGGCATCAATGCCGGGCAAGTGAAGGGGCCGGTTCAGATGAGCTTCGCACGATCCGTGGAAGCGATAATGCCACTGGAAATCTCCATCACCCGCATGGCGGCGACCAACGAGGCGGAAAAGAAGCAAAAGGCCGAAGGCGACGATTCGAGCGATCGTGTCGACAACCGCACCATGGGCCGCAAGCACATCGTGCCCTACGGGCTTTACGTCGCGCACGGTTTCATCTCCGCCAAGTTCGCCGAGAAGACGGGGTTCTCACAGGACGATCTCGAGCTGCTGTTCGAGGCGCTGGGTACAATGTTCGAGCACGACCGCTCGGCGGCGCGCGGCGAGATGGCGACACGCAAGCTCATCGTTTTCAGGCATGAGAACGCGCTGGGCAACGCCCCGGCCCATACGTTGTTCGAGCGCATCCGAATCGGCCGCAATGTCGACGGTGCGTTACGCGAGATCGATGCGCGCCTCGATAACCTGCCGCCTGCCCGCGCCTTTTCCGACTATGTCGTCGAGATCGATCGCGAGAACCTGCCGGAAGGTGTCGAGATCATCGAGAAGCTGTAGGACCATGAACGGCGGGGAGGGTACTTCCGAGGCGGAAGGGGCGGATCCCGTTCCTCTCTCTGCGCTCCAGCACGCCGTCTACTGTCTGCGCCAGGCAGCGCTCATCCATGTCGAGCGGATGTGGGCCGACAACCGGTTCACCGCCGAGGGGCACGTCATGCATGCCGTTGCCGACAAGGGCGGCGGCCGCAGAGTGCGCGGCACGCGCCGGGTCATGGCGCTGCCGCTTGCCTCGCGAACGCTCAATCTGACCGGCGTCTCCGACGTGGTCGAGTTCATTCCGGACGGGGAGGGTGAGACCGCCTTCCCGGTGGAGTTCAAGCGTGGCAAGCCGAAGCTGCACCGCGCCGACGAGGTTCAGCTCTGCGCGCAGGCGCTGTGCCTGGAGGAGATGACCGGTCGGCCGGTACCCGAGGGCGCATTGTTCTACGGCGAAACGCGTCGCCGCGTCGTTGTCCCGTTCGACGACGAACTGCGCCGCCTCACGCGCGACACGATTGCCGCGCTCCGCGAGGTGCTGGTGTCTGGCAGGACGCCGCCGCCCACGACGCAGCGGCAACGTTGCCGCGCCTGCTCGCTTCTCTCGCTTTGCCGTCCTGACACGTTTGCCAGGCCGGTGCGGGCGTGGCGACGGCGGATGGTGGAGGCAAGCCTGGCCGAACAGGTGCCATCATGAAGAAGCTTCTCAACACCGTCTACGTCACAACAGAGGGCGCCGCACTGCGCAAGGACGGGGATAATCTCGTCGCCGACGTGGACGGGGCGCAGCGCAGCCGCGTGCCGCTGCACATGCTGGCGGGCGTGGTGGCGTTTGGCGCGATACACATATCGCCGGCGCTCATTGCCGCCCTTGCGGGCGCAGGCATCACGCTGACGCTGCTTGACCGCAATGGGCGGTTTCAGGCGCGGATCGACGGGCCGACCAGCGGCAACGTCCTGTTGCGCCGCGCGCAATACCGCGCTTGCGACACGCCGGAGGAGATCGTGCGCTCCATGCTGATCGGCAAGATCGCGAACCAGCGGGCCGTGCTGATGCGCGCCTTGCGCGACCACGGCGACGACGATCCGCCGACCGCACGCGATGCGCTTCGACGGGCGGCTGAACGGCTCGCGCAGATTCTGCGGCGAGTCGAGCTTGCCGACGAAACGCTGGAGCGACTGCGCGGCTCGGAAGGCGAGGCCGCCAACCTGTATTTCTCGGTCTTCGACCATCTGATCCGCGCGCCCGATGTCGAGCTGCGCTGGCGCGGGCGCTCGCGCCGCCCGCCCCTCGACCCGGTCAACGCGCTTCTGTCGTTTCTCTATACCTTGCTCACGCATGAATGCCGCTCGGCGCTGGAGACCGTCGGGCTCGACCCCGCCGCCGGCTTCCTTCATCGGGATCGGCCAGGCCGGCCGAGCCTCGCGCTCGATCTCATGGAGGAATTGCGTCCCATTCTTGCCGATCGCCTCGCACTGTCGCTCATCAACCGACGCCAGCTGAGAGCGCGGGATTTCGAGACGAAGGAGGGTGGCGCGGTTCTGATGAGCGAGGAGGCGCGTCGCACCGTGCTGACTGCCTGGCAGGAAAGAAAGCGCGAGGAGCGGACCCATGCCTTTCTGGGGGAGAAAGCGCCGCTCGGGCTGGTGCCGCATCTGCAGGCGCAGATGTTGTCGCGTCATCTGCGCGGCGACATGGACGCCTATCCACCATGGTTCTGGAAGTGAGGATTGGCAATGCTGGTGCTTGTCACCTATGACGTCGCCACGACGGAAGGGAATGGAGCAAAGCGGCTTCGTGGCGTCGCAAAGGCATGCCGGGACTTCGGACAGAGGGTGCAGTTCTCGGTGTTCGAGATCGAAGTCGACCCGGCCCAATGGACGCGGCTCAAATCCCGGCTGGAGGGCATCATCGATCCCGCGACGGACAGCCTGCGCTACTACTATCTCGGGGCCAACTGGCAGCGCCGGGTAGAGCATGTCGGCGCGAAGCCTGCCGCCGACCTCAACGGTCCGCTGATCGTCTGAACCCCGTTCTTGGAAAAGCCTGCGCGAACGTGAAGCGTGCCGCAAAAGCCCGGCAGGTTCGCACTGGGCCAGCTCTTTGAAATCGTTAGAGCTTTTTTCAGTGATTGGCCTGGAATATGGAAAGTCCGGCCGGTCGGTTGGTCGTTCGCGCGCACAGCGCGGTTGTGCTCATGTTTTCAGTACGATAGGGCAGCAGGGTCGCTCCCTTCGCGGGAGCGTGGATCGAAACGACGAGGCGCATTTGTTGTTTTCGGACGCGCCCAAGTCGCTCCCTTCGCGGGAGCGTGGATCGAAACGCTCATGGGGGCGAACAGCCGCTTTGGCTCAAGGTCGCTCCCTTCGCGGGAGCGTGGATCGAAACTCTTGCCTCACGCGGAAGGCCAGCGTGTGCCGGCGTCGCTCCCTTCGCGGGAGCGTGGATCGAAACTCGTACCCAACTTCGACATTCTGGACGCCGGGAGCGTCGCTCCCTTCGCGGGAGCGTGGATCGAAACGCGGCCGCACCTCGTAGGGATGGAAATTCTCAGGTCGCTCCCTTCGCGGGAGCGTGGATCGAAACCCAGACATCAACGACCTGACCAGACAGGCGGTTGGGTCGCTCCCTTCGCGGGAGCGTGGATCGAAACTTTACATCGCCCAAAACGGTCATGTAAGGTCTCTGTCGCTCCCTTCGCGGGAGCGTGGATCGAAACCACCCTTGCCTGATTGAGCGCGTCCGCGAGCATCTGGTCGCTCCCTTCGCGGGAGCGTGGATCGAAACCAGATGATCCCTTAGCAGAACCTCACGGACGACGTCGCTCCCTTCGCGGGAGCGTGGATCGAAACTCTGCATTCGAGGCTCTGCCGGCGCCCGGCGCAAAGTCGCTCCCTTCGCGGGAGCGTGGATCGAAACATCTCAAATCCCGCGACCTTGCCGACGAAGCCGCGTCGCTCCCTTCGCGGGAGCGTGGATCGAAACGCGCACTCATTGGCCGCCCGCCATGGCCATCAGGGTCGCTCCCTTCGCGGGAGCGTGGATCGAAACGTCGCGAGCGCGCCCGTCGCGATCGGCAGGTTGCGTCGCTCCCTTCGCGGGAGCGTGGATCGAAACCGAGCGCTTCGTCTCGTCCATGCGGTGGATGCGTCGCTCCCTTCGCGGGAGCGTGGATCGAAACAGCGCGGGCTCTCGCCTTCGTGAGGCGTGCGAGTCGCTCCCTTCGCGGGAGCGTGGATCGAAACACACGCTGCTCGACTGGATCCGCGTCAAGGGTCGTCGCTCCCTTCGCGGGAGCGTGGATCGAAACAAGGGCAAATCCACCGAACGAACCAAGCAGCGGGCGTCGCTCCCTTCGCGGGAGCGTGGATCGAAACGTCGGCGTTCCTTTTCGCAGCGGAAAGATAGGGGCGTCGCTCCCTTCGCGGGAGCGTGGATCGAAACCGTTGGCAGCGGTGCGCGCCCCCATCCAGGGCATCGTCGCTCCCTTCGCGGGAGCGTGGATCGAAACTGACCGAACTGCCGCAATAACCTCTCAGACAGGGTCGCTCCCTTCGCGGGAGCGTGGATCGAAACACCATCTGAGAGGGCGGCAAGCACGGCGCGGGCGTCGCTCCCTTCGCGGGAGCGTGGATCGAAACCCCCGCTCCATATGAGAGTTGGTGAAGGATTCGGTCGCTCCCTTCGCGGGAGCGTGGATCGAAACTGCAGCATGTTGAGCGTGCGCATGCGCGCCACGTGTCGCTCCCTTCGCGGGAGCGTGGATCGAAACGCGGCTATGGTGGCGTCTCGCTCGGATAGGGCGGTGGTCGCTCCCTTCGCGGGAGCGTGGATCGAAACGGCCGCAATGCGTGCGGAGACTATGCCGGCGACGTCGCTCCCTTCGCGGGAGCGTGGATCGAAACCCGCAACGCCTGCCTGGCAGAACCTGCGGTTCACGTCGCTCCCTTCGCGGGAGCGTGGATCGAAACGTCTTCCAGGTCGTGCCAGATGATCCGGTGCGCCGGTCGCTCCCTTCGCGGGAGCGTGGATCGAAACGGCCGCTATGGCTTTGTGCTGCGCGACGTCCGCCGTCGCTCCCTTCGCGGGAGCGTGGATCGAAACAGCCACACTTGCCCTTCCTGCGCGAACCCGCTGCCCGTCGCTCCCTTCGCGGGAGCGTGGATCGAAACATCTTCTGCACCGCCTCTTCCATCGCGGTGAATGTCGCTCCCTTCGCGGGAGCGTGGATCGAAACCGGCTCATCACGCCATTCTGTGCAAACGAGCTGTGTCGCTCCCTTCGCGGGAGCGTGGATCGAAACTGAGCGATGCCGAGCTACAGGCAAGGGATAATGCCGTCGCTCCCTTCGCGGGAGCGTGGATCGAAACTCCCCGCATGATGCGCATTGCTTGATGCGACGGAGTCGCTCCCTTCGTGGGAGCGTGGATCGAAACCGTTGCCTCTCACGAAGCGGCGAATGTGGAAGACGTCGCTCCCTTCGCGGGAGCGTGGATCGAAACGACCACATCATTGTTGGGCGACAGGGCTACTGCCTCCGGGTCGCGATTGAGCAGGACGGCGGTGCCCACTGCGGGGCTGTCTGCGCCGTGCTCGAACATGCTGACGCGCCGGTGCGGCGTCAGCCCGCCAATCGCCGCCAGCGGCAGGGGGCCCATGCGGCGTTTCCAGTCGCCGATCCATGCGCGGAACGCCACGATGCATTGCGACAATATTGCGGCGCCTTGTCGCCGGTTTCAGGCTCTTTCGAAGAGAGCGGCCATGCCCTGGCCTCCGCCGACGCACATGGTCTCGAGGCCGTAGCGGACAGAGCTGCGCTGCATTTCGTGGAGCAGCGTCACGGCAATGCGCACGCCCGTCGCACCGATCGGATGGCCGAGCGAGATGCCCGATCCGTTGACGTTGACCCGCGGATCGCCGACCGCGTCCCAGCTCTGCAGCACCGACAGCGCCTGCGCGGCGAAAGCCTCGTTCAGTTCGATCAGACCGATATCGTCGAGTGTCATGCCGAGACGCTTCAACAGGCGCTCGGTCGCCGGTACGGGGCCTATGCCCATATGGGAGGGCGCGCAACCGACCGCCGTCCATCCGGCCAGAAAGCCCATCGGGCGAAGGTTCAGCGTCTCCAGCATGTCTTCGGCCACGACGAGGCAGACCGCGGCGGCGTCGTTCTGCTGACTGGAATTGCCAGCCGTCACCTTTCCGCCGGGGATTATCGGCTTCAGTCGCGAAAGCGCTTCGGCCGTGGTGCCCGGCTTTATCCCCTCGTCACGCGCGAAGACGATAGGGTCGCGCCTGCGCTGGGGAACCGGTATGGCGACGACCTCGTCATCGAAGCGGCCGCTGTCCCAGGCGTCTGCTGCCTTGCGATGACTCTCTGCCGCGTATGCGTCGGCATCTTCGCGCGAGATGTCATAGTCCCTGGCGAGGTTCTCGGCGGTTTCGATCATCCCGGAAATCTGACCGAAGCGCTCCACCGGCTGCGAACGCTCGCGGCCACGTTCGAGACGATCGTGCAGGACGCTGCCGCCGGCCCGTTTGCCCCACCTCATGTCCGTCGAATAATATTCGATCGCGCTCATGCATTCGATGCCGCCGGCAAGCACGACGTCGCAGGCGCCGGTCTCGACCATCGCCGCCGCAGTGGTCAGCGCCTGCAGGCCGCTTGCACATCGCCGGTCGAGCTGCATTCCGGGGATCGTCTCCGGCAGCCCCGACGCGAGCGCAATCCATCGCCCGATGCAGGGATATTCACCATTCGCATAGGACTGGCCGAACACGGAATCCTCGATCCTCGCCGGGTCGATGTCGGTGCGCTTGAGAAGCTCCCTCACGAGGACGGAGCCCAGTTCGGCCGCGCCGATGTCACGCAGCGTGCCGCCGAACGTCCCGATGGGCGACCGTAATGGACTGACGATTGCTGCGCGTCTCATGGGATACTCCAATGCCATGTCGGGGAACGGGATCCGGTCACTATGCGACCGCTTGCTCGACCTCGCCCGCGGGCCGCCCGTCCGCGATCTGTCCGGTGAACACCTGGCAAGCGACCCAGTGCCCGGGTGATATTTCCGTCAGTTTCTGCTCGTTGATGGAACAGGACGGAACCCGCATCGGGCAGCGCGTGTGAAAGCGGCAGCCCGAAGGCGGATTGATCGGAGAGGGCACGTCGCCCCTGAGAACCATGCGCCCACGGTTCTTCTTCTTTGGATCGGGGATGGGCACCGCCGACAGAAGCGCGCGCGAATAGGGGTGGGCGGGGGTTGAGTAGAGTTTGCGCGACGGCGCGATCTCGACGATCTTGCCGAGATACATCACGGCAATGCGTGACGAGATATGCTCGACGACCGACAGGTCGTGCGCGATGAAAAGGTAGGTGAGGCCGAAGTCGCGCTGCAGGTCCTGCAGGAGGTTGACGACCTGGGCCTGAACCGACACGTCGAGCGCGGAGACCGGTTCGTCGCAGACGACGAGCTTCGGGCTGAGCGCCAGGGCGCGGGCGATGCCTATGCGCTGGCGCTGGCCACCCGAGAATTCGTGCGGATACCGGCGCATGTGATCGGCGGACATGCCGACGCGCTCGAGAAGCTGGGCGCCGCGTTCGTCGCACTCCTTGCGGGTGCGCGCGATGCCGTTGACGATCATCGCCTCTGCCAGGGTGGAGCCGATGCTCATGCGCGGATCGAGCGACGAGTAGGGATCCTGGAAGATCATCTGCATCTGCTTGCGCATGCCGCGCATCTCGGTTCGCGACAGAGCCGCGATGTCACGGCCTTCGAAGCGTATCGAGCCGGAGGTTGGTTCGACCAGCCTGAGCACTGAGCGGCCCGTGGTCGATTTCCCGCAGCCGGACTCTCCGACGAGCCCCAGCGTTTCCCCTGCCGCGAGATCGAAGCTGACGTCGTCGACAGCGTGAACCTTGCCATTCGACCTGCCGAAGAACCCCGACGAAAGAGGGAAATACGTCCTGAGGTTTTCCACCCTCAGAAGCGGCGTGGCTGTCGTATCAGTCATACAGGAAACAACTCACCTTGTGGTCGGGCGTGATCTCGCGGGGGGAAGGCGTCCGCGTGAAATGGTCGGGCTTTGCGAACTTGCACCGCGGCGCAAAACGGCATCCTGCCGGGGTGTCGCTCCGCAGGATGGGGACCGATCCGGGAATCTGTTCCAGCCGGTGCTTTGTCTCGTTGTCCAGATCGATACGGGGAATCGATCGCAACAAACCCTGCGTATAGGGATGCATCGGATTCTCGAACAGGTCGTCGACCGAGGCCTCCTCGGCGACGCGCGCGCCATACATCACCGCCACGCGCTCCGCCGTCTCCGCGACCACGCCCATGTCGTGCGTGATGAGCATCACCGCCATCGACAGCTTTTCCTTCAACTCCAGCAAAAGCTCGAGGATCTGGGCCTGGATGGTGACGTCGAGCGCCGTCGTCGGCTCGTCGGCGATAAGCAGCTTCGGATCGCACGCCAGTGCGATTGCGATCATGACCCGCTGCCGCATCCCGCCCGATAGCTGATGCGGATACTCCTTGATGCGGGAGGCGGGCGAGGGGATGTGCACCAGACCCAGCAGCTCGGTCGCCTTGTCCATGGCATCGCGCCTGCTCAATCCATCATGCTGCCGGATCGACTCGGCGATCTGCTCGCCGATCGTGAAGACCGGGTTGAGCGAGGTCATGGGCTCCTGGAAGATCATCGCGATCTCCTTGCCGCGGATCTTCCTCATCTCCTGCTGGGAGAGCGTGCTGAGATCGCGGCCGCGGAACTTGATGCTGCCCGAAACGATGCGACCGGCAGGTTCGCGGATCAGCCGCATGACGCTCAGGGCGGTGACGCTCTTGCCGCTGCCGGACTCGCCGACCACGCACAGCGTCTCGCCCGGATAGACAGTCAGGCTCACGCCGTCGACGGCCCTGACCCTCGCTGGCCCGGAGCCGAACTCGACCGTCAATCCCGAAATCTCGAGCAACGGTTCCTTGTCCGGCACGGCCAGCCCTGGGCCGCTCTGCTGATCTGCGTCCGAAACTAGCAATCGCTCACCCCGAATGAACCGTTGACACTCTTGAACCCAAGTTATAAGAATTTGAACACAGTGTCAAAACAAATGAAATTGGTTTCAAACGTGCCGAAAGCGCAGCTATCCGAACAGCCGGATGAAACAGTGAAAGAGAAGACGAGCGCGCGGCGACGCGTGCGTTGGGATGGGGTGCCGAGCGCGAAGGATGGTCGGCGCGAAGCGATCCTTCGCCTGGTCGCGAATATGCTGCGGGACTCGCGGCTCTCCGCCTTCACGATCCAGGACGTCGCCAACGAACTCGGCATGACGAAGGGTAGCCTGTACTATTATTTCAAGGACAAGCAGGACCTCGTCTACCAATGCCATATGCGCAGCATGGAGCTCAGTCTCGATGCGCTGAAGGCGTCTGACGACGAAACGCTGGCGCCAACCGAGAGGATGCGGATCATCCTCACACGTCACATCGAGGCGGTGGCCGGCGAAGGCTTTGGCGGCATCCTGCAGACGGACCTCGATAGCCTGAACGAAGAGCAGCGCTCCAACTACGTGCGCAAGCGGGATCGGTTCGAGCGCGGCCTCCGCACGATCATAGAGGCCGGTGTTGCGACAGGTGAATTCGAGTGCGCGGATGTCAAGCTCGCGGGCTTTACCATCCTGGGCGCAATCAACTGGATACCGAAGTGGTACCGGCCGAAGGGGTCGATGACGCCCGGCCAGATTTCCGAGCTAATGAGCGACATGCTCATAAAAGGGCTGTCTCCCACGGGCCGAGGCTTGCCTAAGAACAAGACTAAAAAAGGCCCCAAATCTGCATAGCGACGAATGGGAGTCCGTAGTATGAAGGTTAGAGAGCTAGGTTTAAGTGGAAGTTTGCCTCGCCGCAGCGTCCTTAAGGCTGCAGCCGGCGCGTTGCTTGGATCAGCGGTGCTGCCAAGCATGGCGTGGGCACAGGCGCCCGTGCCCGGCGGTACGCTAAGGGTCAGCAGCGGCGGCGATCCGCCGGATTTCGATCTGCACCAGACGACGACCTACCTCACCCAGCACGTCGGTGCTCCCTGTTATTCGACGCTGATGCGCGTCGATCCCGCAAATCCGACCCAGCTTCTTCCCGACCTTGCAGAAAAGTTTGAAGTTTCGGACGACGGACTGACCGTCACCTTCACGCTGCGCCAAGGCGTGAAATTCCATGACGGTACCGATCTCACCGTCGACGACGTCATCTACAGCCTCAATCGCGTCAAGGCGCCGCCATCGGGCATCGTCAGCCCTCGTCGCGGCCTGCTTGGCAACATTGCCACCATCGAGCCTGTAGGTGCGGCTGGCTTGAAGATCACTTTGTCCCAGCCTCAGCCGGATTTCCCGCTGCTCGTCAGCAATCCGTTCAATGTCATCTATCCCAAGGCCGTGGTCGAACCGCTCGACGCCGAGGGTGTCGGCATGAAGCGCAAGATCGTCGGCACGGGTGCGTTCAAGCTTGGCCGGTCCATCGATGGCCAGCTCTACGAACTCGAGCGCAATGAAGCCTATTTCGGCACGCCCGCGCATCTCGACAAGATCCAGTTCTTTCCGATCAGGGGCGAGATCGAGCGCGGAGTGGCACTGCAGGGCGAACGCATCGACGCGTGCTTCCTGTTTGCCAGCGAGGCTGTCCTGACGACGCTTCGCGAAGCACCGGGCGTCACGGCGCTGCGCCGGCCGACTCCCACCTTCATCAACCTGATCCCGAACGTTACGCAGAAGCCGTTCGACGACGTGCGGGTGCGCGAGGCGCTGTCGCTTGCAATCGATCGGAGTGCGTTCATCGCCACGGTGGGTCCGCTCGCCGGCGCGTTCTACCACAGCTACGGACTTCTGCTCCCGGGCAGCGACTACCAACTATCGACCGATGAAATCCGCGAGTTCGCCGGTTACGATACGCTGCCGGATGCCGGCGGCGACATCGAGGCCAATCGTGCCAGGGCGCGCGAGCTTCTCAAGGAGGCCGGAGTGCCGGAGGGCTTCAAGGTCTCGTTGCTGGCGAGAGGCGACCTGCCGGCTTTCCGCGACTCGTCAATCAACGTCGCTTCGCAGCTCAATGCGATCGGGTTCGATGCATCGGTGGACGTGCGCGACGCCGGCGCATTCGCGACCGCGGAGAACCGTGGCGAGTTCCAGTTGGTGGTCCATTCGGTGGCGGTCAGCGGTTCATTGCCAGACCAGATCCTCGGTGAAGGCTATACCAGCTTCGGCGGCCGCAACTACGGCAAATGGGAAGATCCCTCGCTCGACGACCTGTACCGGGCGCAATCGCGCGAACCGGATGTCGAGAAGCGCAAGGCTCTGATCCGCGATTTCCAGCTCGCCTTCATGAAGACGTTCTACCACATCAATCTGGCGTGGGTGGGCTACGGCGCTGCGCACAGCGACAGGGTGAAAGGGTGGTCGGCGCTGCCTGACATCTACACCAACATGCAGCTCGACAACGTCTACCTCGAGGGTTGAGGAGGCGCTGGCTGATGGCTCAATTCCTGTTCGCCAGATTTTGGTCGGGGCTGATGACGCTCTTCTGCGTCGCGGTCATCGTCTTCATCATCGTCCGTGTCATTCCGGGGGACGCGGCGATGATGCTGACGGGCGCCGGAGCCGGCGTGGTCAGCGAACAGGAACTCGAGGCAGTTCGGGAGCGGTTGGGCATCAACCAGCCGCTCCCGGTTCAATTCGTAGCCTGGGTCGGCGATTTCGTGCGGTTCGATCTGGGCACCTCGATCCGGACCGGCGCGCCGGTCGCAGACGAGATCGCCGCGCGCTTCCCGTACACGCTACAGATCGCCGTCATGGCGATGGTGATCGCCGTGGTGCTCGGGGTGCCGGCCGGTGTCCTTGCTGCTCGTTTCACCGGGAGCTGGATCGATCGACTGCTCCAGACATTGAGCGTCGCCGGCCTCGCCGCTCCATCGTTCTGGGTCGGACTGCTGATCATTCTCAGCCTCGTGACGTTCTTTCGATGGAGCGCACCCTTGTTCTGGGAACCGTTCTGGGTGAGCCCCATCCAGAGCATCACCCAGCTCATCTGGCCCGCCATAGCAGCCGGCCTCCGCCAGCTCGCACTGATAGCGCGCATGACGCGGTCGATCATGCTGGAGGTCCTTGGCGAAGACTATATCCGCACCGCGCGGGCGAAAGGCCTGTCCGAAGCCCGTGTCATCTTCCGCCACGGCCTGACGAACGGGTCTCTGCCGATCGTCACACTGATTGGCTTCGAGTTCGCGGCCCTGTTCGGAAGCCTTATCATCACGGAGACGGTCTTCAACGTCCCGGGGCTCGGCCAGTACGTCATAACGGCGATCATGAACCGGGATTATCCAGCCGCTCAGGCAGTGGTGCTTTTGCTGGCCGGCATCGTCGTGATCGGCAACCTCCTCGTCGACCTGATCTATGGCTGGCTCGACCCCCGAATGAGGCTGAAGGGTAAGCCGTCATGAGCACGACAGTAGATGCTGCCCCCGTGTCCGCGATGATCCCGGTGGCGACCCGGACCCAGAAGCTGGGCCGGCTGGTCCTGGACTATCCGCTTGGCGCATTCGGTGCCGTGGTCCTGCTGATCATGGTGCTCGCGGCAATCTTCGCGCCCCTGATCGCGCCCTACGATCCGACGGTGGGTGATTCGACCGCGCTCTTTCAGCCTCCGAGCGCGCAATACCTTCTCGGTACCGACGCCTTCGGGCGGGACATCCTCTCCCGACTGATCTATGGCGCACGCATTTCACTCATGGTCGGGTTTGGTGCCAGCACGGGCGGCATCGTGATCGGCACGACGATCGGTGTGCTTGCCGGCTATCTCGGCGGATGGTTCGATACGGTGTCGCAGCGGATAATGGACGCGCTGCTGGCATTTCCGATGCTGTTGCTGGCGCTGGCGATCACAAGTGTTCTGGGTCCTTCGCTGACGAACGTCATCATCGCGCTTGGGCTGCCCATCGTACCTCGTGCCGCCCGCATCGCGCGCGCCAGCACGATGTCGCTGATCAACACGACATTCATCGAGGCGGCGCGGGCCACGGGATGCTCCGACACCCGCATCATCTTCCGGCACATCCTGCCCAACACCTTCGCTCCGTTGCTGGTGATCGCAACGGCCTATCTGGGACTTGCGATCGTGCAGGAAGCGGCGCTCGACTATCTCGGAGCGGGTATCCAGGAGCCCCAGTCCTCATGGGGGCTCATGATGACGGGATCTGCCACCAGTCTGGCCCTGACCGCGCCCTGGATCGTCATCATTCCCGGTCTGGCGATCTGCCTGGCCGTGCTGTCGTCCAATTTTCTGGGGGACGCCATCCGCGATGCCCTCGATCCCAAGCTGCAGAGAAGCCTGCGGTAGCGGAGCCTGGTGAAAGAGGAAGCCATGAGCCAGTTACGGACTACCTTGTGCGATGATTTCGGGATCAGGTACCCGATCATGCAGGCAGGAATGGGGATGCGCGGCCTTGCAACGCCGCCGGAGCTCGTCGCCGCCGTCAGCAACGCCGGAGGCATGGGCTTCCTTGGCTGTTCCTGGCTCGATGCCGAGGAAGTGCGTCGCCGCATCCGCCGGGTCAAGGAACTGACCGACAAGCCCTTCGGCGTGAACCTGCTTCTGCCGGCAAGCATGGACAATGCGTCGATCCCGGATCGGGGCGAGATGCGGTTGAGGATCCGCAAGGACCACCCCGCCCATGCCCGGTTTCTCGAGGACCTCCTGAAGACGCACGGACTCGAGCCGGTTGAGGCTGTGGGGACGGCAATGTCGCCCGATTTCATCCGGGCTCAGGTTGACGCGTTTGTCGAGGAGGGCGTGGCTGCCTTTGCCGCGGGCCTCGGCGATCCAGGCTGGGCGGTGCCGAAGGCGCATGCCGCCGGCATCAAGGTTCTCGGACTCGCGGGCACGGTGCGCAACGCCGCGCGCCAGGTGGAGGCAGGTGTCGACTATGTGATCACGCAAGGTTACGAAGCCGGGGGACACACGGGAACGATCGCCAACTTCGCGCTCATCCCGGCGGTGGTCGAGGCAATATCGCCCAAGCCCGTCATCGCGGCCGGCGCGATCGCCAGCGGTCAGGCCATGGTTTCGGCGCTGGCACTCGGTGCGGTCGGCGTATGGATCGGCACGGCGTTTCTCCTGTCCGAGGAAACACACACGCCCGCCGGCCACCAGGAAGCGATAATCGGGGGAGCCGCCGAGGACTTCGTCATCACCCGGGCCTACACCGGAAAGACTGCCCGCGACTACCGCAACGACGTCATCAAGGCCTGGGAGGCGTCCGGGCTCAAGGCGCTGCCGATGCCTCTGCAGGGCGTGCTGATGGATGACTTCGTGGCTGCCGCCACCAAGGCCAATCGCGACGACCTGACGAACAATGCCGCGGGCCAGATTTCGGGAATGCTGACGCGCAAGCGCCCGGCAAGCGAAATCGTGATGCGCATCGTGGAAGAGGCGGAGCGGTCGATGGACCGCCTCGAGGCGATGAGGGCCTGATGTCGATGTTTGCTCCCCAGCTACCCGCCGGTCCCTTGGCCGATCTGACCGTGGTGGAACTCGGCGAAGGCACGGCTGCCGCCTTCACGGCGAAGCTGCTTGCCGATTTCGGCGCCACGGCGATCAAGGTCGAGCGCCCGTCCGGCGATCCAACGCGGCAACGGGGCCCGTTCCCGGATGGCAAGGAAGACCCCAATGCAAGCGGCCTGTTTGCGTATCTGAACACCAACAAGCTCGGCGTGATGGTCGATCTTGCCACGAATGAGGGGCGGGATGCGCTCGCCGGCCTGTTGTCTGATGCGGACATCTTCGTGACCGACCTTGCGGAGGCCGAACTGGAGGCCTCCGGGGTCTCTGCGCGCCATCTTAGAGAGCAGTATCCCGAGCTGATCGTTGCGGTCGTCTCGCCGTTCGGTGATGGCGGCCCATGGAGCGAGCGTATCGGCGACGAGCTGACGGCTTTCGCGGCAAGCGGACTTGCCTACGGCACGCCGGGCATTCCCGACGCTGCGGAGCATCCATACGACGAACCTCCGCTGCACCCTTCCTGCTTCGTCACCGAGACGCTGGCTGGCGTCACGGCCGCGACCGCCGTCATGGTGGCGGTAAGGGGGCGCAGCATCGGCTCGGGCGGTTGCCATATCGACCTGAGCGAACAGGCCGCATCGGCCTGCATCCAGGTGAGGGACCTGATGCCGTCCGCTTATGGCAACGCGGTGTACAATCGGCTGCTGAATCCTGTCTCCATCGGCCGGATGCCCAATTTCTACCTGCCATGCAAGGACGGCTACGTCACGGTGGCGGCGCCCATGGACATCCACTGGACGCGTCTCGTCGAGGCTCTTGGAAGTCCCGATTGGGCCGTGTCGGAGAAATACGCCACGGAGGCCGCTCGCGTCGCCAACTGGGAGGAGCTTCGCGGCAATCTGTCGAAGTGGACGCAATCGCTGGACAGCGAAGAACTCTTCGCGCTCGGGGAACGGACGAAGATGATGATCTTCCCGTTTTACCCCATCAGCCGGATGGCCGATTCCGATCAGGTTCGCAGCCGTGAGAGCCTGGTTGAAACCACGATCGGCGAGGCTCCTGCCCGCATGGCCGGCGCTCCGTTCGCCCTGAGCAGGACACCGTGGTCGCTGCGACGGCCCGCTCCGCGACTGGGCGAGCATAACTCACTTCTCGCCGACAAGCGTACCAGGGTGACGACATGACGACACAGGACAGTCGTGCTCTGCCATTGGCGGGCGTGCGGGTGCTCGACCTCGGCCAGTTCATCGCGGTGCCGTTCTGCACGCTGTGGATGGCCTGGCTTGGGGCCGAGGTCATCGTCGTGGAGTCCGGCGGGCGCATGACCGCACGCGGCGCGCCGCCGTTTGCTCCGGGGCACTACGGAAATCCCGATGCCAGCGGCTACTTCAATTCGCTTTATGCGGGCAAGAAGAGCTGCGCGCTGGACCTGACCAGCGACGCTGGCAGGGACGTCGCGCGCCGGCTCGCAACGGTATGCGATGTCATGGTCGACAATTTCTCGACCGGCGTGATGGACAAGCTCGGGCTAGGCTACGAGGCGATGTCGGCACTCAACCCTCGCCTCATCGCGCTGTCGAACGGTGCGTTTGGACGTTCGGGGCCAATGAAGAACACGAGGGGGCTGCACAGCACCGTCAATCTCTTCAGCGGCGTCGCCGACGTCACGGGCTATGTCGATGGCGCCCCGCGAATCCATGGCGGCGTGCTCCCCGATCCGCTCAGCGGCATATTCGGCCATTTCGCGGTGCTGACGGCCCTGCATGAGCGCGAACGCAGCGGCAAGGGCCAGTATATCGACCTCGCGATGTACGAAGCGATGCTGACGCTGATCCCGGAGGCCATCATCGACTTCACGATGAACGGCAACGAGCCGCGCCGCGTCGGCAACCGCGACAGGAAGAAGGCGCCGTACGGCATCTACCGGTGCGCGGGAGACGACAAATGGATCGCGATCAGCGTCCAGAACGACCGGATGTGGGCGTCTTTCTGCAAGGCGATCGGGCGCGCCGATCTTTGCGAAGACGGTCGCTACACCTCAGCCGCCGGCAGGGTGGATGACGTCGTCGAGATTGACCGGCTGGTCGAGGCGTGGACACGGGAACAGTCCGTGGATGCAGCCGCCGACCTGCTTCAGAAAGCCGGTGTCGCAGCGGGTCCGGTGCTGCGCTGCGATGAACTGCTGACCAACGAGCAGCTTCAGGCGCGCGGGATGATCGTAGCGCCCCCTCATCCGGTCGCCGGGACATTTCCTCAACTCGGGCTGCCATGGCGCATGGACAGTCTGCAGGCCGACTATCGGCGCGCGCCGCTGCTTGGCGAGCACACGCACGAGATCATCACCGGCCTGCTCGGCATGTCACAGGGCGAATTCGACGCAATGAACGCCGCCGGCGTTTTGAACTGACGGCAGGGTAACCCATGGATTTCCGATTTTCCGAAGACGAGGTGGCCTTCCGCGACGAGGTCAGGGATTTCCTTCGTCGCGAGCTCACCGCGGATGTCATCAGGGAGCATCGCGACCATTCCGAACAGGGA
>NZ_JBDOQP010000006.1:0-325342 GCF_039839275.1 Mesorhizobium sp. CAU 1741
CGCCGAATACGCCTCGGCTGAATTGATCGGGACGAAAATCGCGTCCCCGCCAATCGACGCTTGCCAAGCGTTCAATTCCGTCGAATCTTGGGCCTGTCCATTGTAGCCGATCTTCGTGCCGGATTCGGCAGTGCCTTCCACGGTACCCTCGAAGGAAAAGAAGTATAAAGTCATCCCGCTGTAATCTCCCTGCTCAAATATATTACCCAGGTAGCGTACGGCCCGCTTCAATTGCATGACAATAGAGCATTTTTTCGTTCTCCCCGGTTCATTGAAGGGATACACGCCGAGGCGGATTGATGCAAATCTTGGGCTCGGACAGGAGGTTTGAATGCCTCGCTCAAATGAAGAGGATTTGCGCGCTCAGCTAATATAGGGGTTGTCCAGGATGGCGGTTCGGCGCGATCGGCGGCCGCACGGTTGGAGATCGGCTGCGACAATGGTGAGAAGGTGCGCGTCGCCTTCGCACTCGACTGCTGCGACCGCGAGCCCATCGCTCATGTCGCCACCACGCAGGGAATCAGGGGCGGGGACGTGCGCAACCTCATCGTCACCGCCGTTGAAAGCCGTTCGGCCAGATCAGTCAGCGGCCCGCGACGATCGAGTGGCTCAGCGATAAAGGATCGGGCTACTTCGCCCATGAGACTAATGCGATGGCCCGTGACATCGGCCTGAAGTGAAGAATGACGCCGGGCCAGAGCCCGCAAACCAACGGAATGGCCGATGCGTGCCTTGTGACGCAAAGCCGGAGCTCCATCGCTTATGAATGTCTTGAGTGGCCTTTGCATCTGGCGACGGGTCAACCCCAGAACGGTCGCTGCCGCGGCCACCGCCATTAATCGCTCGCTGACCTTGGAAGGAACCTCGATACGATGCAGATCGCGATCGCTCATCGCCATCAATCCCATCCGCAATCCTCTGCGCACGGTTCACGCGCGGGGATTCTAACTTTGCAGAAACAGGACATTCCAACTTTGCGGTGTGAGTTCTTGCTGCATAAGATGTCTTATGGAACTCATCATCCGGCCGCAGCGCCGATCAGGATGCTCACGTCGCGTGCAGGAACAATCCAACACGAACTTGAGAAAATGCAGCATTCGCGGTTGGTCCTGCTCATCTGTGGAGCGCGCTCTCGCCCGCGGAGCTGCAGTCCGCTCCCTCGGCGGCGTGCTGGAAGTGACGGCGCCGTTTTCCCTGATGGGCACCATCCTGTGGCGGCAGCCGGGACAGATGCATCTGCATTTCAGGCCGTTGGCGACGTTCTCTATGTGACGTGGCAGCTGCGTTTCGATGCATTCGGCGACGACCAGTTTGCCGTCCGTGCAGGAGGTCAGCTCGCCGAGCGTGATCCGGCATTCGCCGGATGCAGATAGTGAGGGTCGTTCCAGTTGCTCGTGCGGATCGTCGTTATGCATGATGACCGGCGCCGGCTTCGGAACGACGATCCTAACGCCATCCGGCCGTCACGGAGACTTCCCTGTCGTCCGTATAGAGAAGCCAAACCGTCGTTGCCGGACGCTTGCGACCCGACTTTCCTCTAACCTATCGATGCCAGCCCATGCCATCCGAGGAACGCGAACCCGTGAGCTGAGCGGGCATGTTGAAAATGGCGCCTCAGTAAGCTATGTAACCCGATAGACAGTTTACGGAGTTTACAATGAGCCGGACATCGCCGGTCAGTTCTCGGATTGCCTCCTCTTCCGTGGTCGCACAGGAAGTGACGGCTGCTGTCGCGGCAATGCTAGTCGAGGAAGACGCACAGCCGAAGGAGAAGCCTGCCAAGAAGAAAATGCGCCGGACCGCTGCGTCGATTCTGCAGGCGCGAAAGCGGAAGATAAAAGCGATCGTGAATCGATCGATGAACGAGACGCACGACTTCGTGTTTTCAGACAATGTCGATCCCGCCGCGGTCCAACTTTTCACGACGATTCACGAAATGGTCCAGGCGAAGAGAGAGGAGTTTTCCGGACGCAAGCTGGAACTGCTCGTCGAAGCGATGCTCCCCGCGAATGATCCCATGGGCGCGGTCCATTCGAAGATCGAACTGGACAATGCGAAAGCGCGGGTGAAATTCCTGGAGGAGGTCCGCTGCCTTACCTCCAGTGAGTTGGCTGACATGGCAGGGCACGGCGCCCAAAACAGAAGTGTCACCGCTTCGAGATGGAAATCTGAGCGCAAGGTATTTTCGGTGAGCGCGCGGCGCCAGGAGCTCTATCCAGCCTTCCAGTTCAGGGACGGGAAACCTGACCCGGCCATCGCCCAGATCCTTTCCGAGCTGCCGTCGAAGATGACCGCGTGGCAGATTGCCTTCTGGTTCGTTTCCAGCAACAGCTGGCTAGATGGCCGCGCGCCCCAGTCCACGCTTGATGATCCGGCAGCGGCGATAGCGGCCGCAAGGCACCTGAACGAAGTGCCTGCAGGTTGACATCCCTCCCTCCTCCGCCTGCGTCGCTTTCCTGCAACGCGATGACCATCCGCGTCGGCACGCGCCTGCACCGGATCCATGCGCGTCGCTTTCAGGCGGAGGAGTTCAATCCCGGTATGGGGTCGTCGCGGTTTGCCCCGTTCGCAAGCGCCGGATCGCAGGTTCCAACGATGTATGCCGGAACCACCTTCGCTTGCGCGGCTTACGAAACGATCTTCCATGACATCGATCCAGCCGCGACCTTCAAGTCCGTGTCGATGGTCGAAGTGGAACAGCGAGCCGTGTCGTGCATAGAGGTCGATCGCGATCTCAAGCTGGCGCGGCTCTTCGAACCGGACCTGAACCGTTGGGGACTTACCCGAAAAGACCTGATCGATACCCCGAGGTCCCTATACCCGCAAACAAGCCTGTGGGCGGCGGCAATCCACGATTCGGATCCCACGCTTGACGGAATGATCTGGACCTCGCGGCGTTTCGACGAAGAGAAGTGCATCATCCTGTTCGGGGCCCGCCTCGATCCGGATTCGATTTCCGTCCAGAGCTCGGAACATTTTGCGACCTCGCCCGGCTCGCTTGCAGCCCTCAGGGAAGCCGGGCAGCTTGCCGGAATTACCATCACCATCTGACGATGCCGAGGCGCGTCCTGACAAATGACTGGCTCTGGCCAATCGAACGCTGCGCGGGTGTCACGAAACCGCCTGCAGTTGGCGCTGGCTTCGAAGGCTTCTCCGGCAGGCCACCTGGCCCGGAAGGCATCGAGGGTCGAATACGGTGACCTTGCCGTATCGGCAGCTGGGCGCCCGACCAGCGCCATCAGGCCAGGCCCCTGACCTAAATGTAAAACCAGCACACGGCCGCAGGAGCTTGTCCAGCAACCCTGCACTGAATGGGTCAGAATGAACTCGGTGCTACAGTCCGAAGGTTACCGATCACGGTCCATCAATGGTCCACGCCGGATTACAGGCGATATCCCAGCCATGTTCGTCGGGGTGGCCACGTAACCGCGGTATCTATCCGGCGTGCGGCGGTGCGTCACCTCCCCGGCCCATACGCCCGCCTGTCTTTGCCAATTGTTGCATGACGGCGATGACGTCGTCATGGGAGGGCACGTTTTGGCCCAGCGAGAATGCACCAGGCACCGAAAGCCCTGTGCAGCCCATATCCAGTTCAAGGGCCGGCTTGCTGAATGTGCCGAGACCGAAACCGTTCATCCGGTAGAAGATGATCTCCTCATTCTCGACGATCGCTGTCCAGCCCAACCCCTCCACGTCGAAGCTGCGGGGAGCGGGCAAGGTTGTTGATGCCAGGCGTGACGACGGAACTCTACTGCTGCACGTCCAGTCCTCTGTTCGCCACGCACAATCGTGCAAGCGTTCAAGGTCTTGGGCCGTCACATCGCGACCGAAGAACCCGCTTTTGCGGGGGCCGGGCCAACCGCACCGACGTAACCTGTTCTAGACTGTTGTGGGCTTTCACATCCGGGTGCAGGGGCACAGCTCGTCAGTCTGTCCCATTCAGGTATCTCCAGAAAGGCAAAATACCCTTGAGGTCATATCGCTCACGCAGTTCAACAGGACTTTCAGCTCGAACTGCGGTCGCCCCAGACCGGGTCCAGGCTTCAAGACGGATCTGGAGGTCGGACAAAAATGGCGCACCGTAGGCATGACGACACGGGCAACAGCCACGCTCGTGGCTCAGATCAACGGCAACACTTCCGCGCGCTTGACCTGTCCAAGTGCGAAGCTGGTCTCGATCGATGCAACATTGTCCAAGCGCGTCAACTTGTCCTTGAGGAACCGCTCGTAGGCCTCAAGATCAGCCGCCGCGATGCGCATCAAATAGTCGCGTTGCCCGGTCATCAGATAGCAGTCAACGACCTCGGGCCAGCGCGCAACCGCATCGGCGAATGCTTCGAGGTCTTCCTCGCGCTGCCGCTCGAGCTTGATTGAGGCAAAGGCGCTGATTGGAAGCCCGACCTTCTTCTGGTCGAGGATCGCGGCGTATCCCTTGATGACCCCAGCCTGCTCCAGAAGCCGCACGCGGCGCGCGCAGGGAGATGGAGACAGCCCCACGCGACTTGCCAGTTCAGCGGTCGTGATCTGACCATCAGCCTGCAGTACGCGCAGGATTCTTCGGTCAATCTCGTCCAAGTCCGATTGTGGCATGAATCACCAAGAAAGCGGATGAAGTTGATGATTCTAGCTAACTCACGCGACGTTCGGGCGCAACTTTAGCCGCATTCGCTGCGGAGATGGATATAGGGTCGGTACAGGAGAGGAAAACACGAATGACCGACCTCAGAATTTTGACGGATCTCCAACGCAAGGTCCTTTGGCTGGCCACATGGATGATCCACAATGCCAATCATCTGCGAGACAATGGTGATGGTGTAAAGGTTGGCGGCCATCAAGCGTCGTCAGCTTCAACCGCGGCAATCATGACGGCCCTCTATTTTGCCGCCCTGCGTCCCGAAGACAGAGTCGCCGTCAAGCCGCACGCCAGCCCGATCTTTCACGCGATCCAGTATCTTCTGGGACACCAGACGCTGGATAAGATGAAAAACTTCCGCGGCTACAAAGGGGTGCAGTCGTATCCATCTCGCACCAAAGATGTCGACGACGTCGACTTTTCCACCGGCTCGGTCGGACTGGGCGTTGCCCAGACACTGTTTGCTTCGCTGGTCCAGGACTACGTGCAATCCAAGAGCTGGGCACCAGATCTGCCCGAAGGAAAGATGATTGCCCTGCTGGGCGATGCCGAGATGGATGAAGGCAATATCTTCGAGGCTCTGCTCGAGGGGTGGAAGCATGGTCTGCGAAACACGTGGTGGATCGTTGACTACAATCGCCAGAGCCTCGACGCAGTGGTTCGTGAGGGGCTGTGGGCTCGCTTCGAGGCGGTTTTCCAGAGTTTCGGTTGGGAGGTTGTCGTCCTGAAGCATGGACAGCTGCAAGAAGCGGCTTTCGCAGAGCCAGGCGGCGACAGGTTACGCGACTGGATCGATCAATGTCCGAACCAACTTTACTCGGCGTTGACCTACCAAGGAGGCGCTGCGTGGCGTAAGCGCCTCTTGGACGACATCGGCGACCAGGGACCGGTATCGCAACTGATCGACGCGCGCTCCGATGACGAGTTGGCGGCACTGATGGGCAATCTCGGCGGACACGACCTGCCGTCACTTTTGGAGGCATTCGAAGAAGCGCGCGGGCACGACCGGCCGGTATGTTTCATTGCCTATACCATCAAGGGTTTCGGGCTTCCACTTGCTGGCCACAAGGACAATCACGCGGGGCTGATGACGCCATTGCAGGTCGAAGCGCTGCGCGAGGAAATGGGCGTGCGGGAAGGCTTCGAGTGGGAACCACTCGAAGCCATGAAGATGCCAGAACCTGAAATCCGCGACTTCCTCAAAGCCGTACCATTCGCAGCTAAAGGGCGTCGTCGTTTCCAGGCGGACACCATCGAGGTTCCCGATGCGCTTGCCTACGGAGCTCAGCCAGTGATGTCTACCCAGCAAGGTTTCGGGCTTCTGATGCACGAGATCGGCAAGTCTGACACCAGGCTGGCCGACCGCGTGGTCACGGCTTCGCCCGATGTCACCGTTTCCACGAACTTGGGGGCGTGGGTGAACAGGCGTGGCCTCTTTGCGAAAGAAAAGACCGCAGATCTTTTCAAGGCGGAGCGTATTCCGTCGACGTTCAACTGGTCATTTTCCCCCGACGGCCAGCACATGGAGCTTGGCATTGCAGAGATGAACCTGTTCATCATGCTGTCGGCGCTGGGTCTGTCTCATTCCATCTTTGGAGAGCGGTTACTACCGGTAGGCACGCTTTACGATCCCTTCATCGAGCGTGGTCTCGATGCGCTCAAATACGCCTGTTACCAAGACGCCAGGTTTTTGCTGGCTGCGACGCCATCTGGCGTGACGCTCGCGCCGGAGGGCGGAGCACATCAGTCGATCGCAACACCGCTGATCGGCATGGCGCAAGATGGGCTGGCGAGCTTCGAGCCGGCTTTCGTCGATGAACTGGCCGTAATGATGCGCTGGGCATTCGAATATATGCAACGGGACGGCAACGAGGAGCCTGATGCATCCACATGGCTGCGCGACGCCATCGGCGGCTCGGTTTACCTGCGGCTGTCAACCCGCCCTATCGACCAGCCGAGGCGCGAGATGAACAGCGCTTTGCAGGGTGATATCATCAATGGTGGGTATTGGCTGCGGCGTCCAGGGCCGAACGCGCAGGTCGTGGTAGCCTACTCTGGCGCTGTGGCGCCAGAGGCCATCGAAGCGATCGGACTCATGGCGGAAGATCGCCGCGATGTCGGGCTGCTCGCGGTCACGTCCGCTGACCGTCTCAATGCTGGCTGGACGGCCGCACAGCGTGCCCGTGAAGGCGGCCTCACCAGCGCTACGTGCCATGTGGAGCGGCTATTGATGGACCTGCCGCCGCACTGCGGGATCGTCACCGTGATTGACGGTCATCCTGCTGCGCTGGCTTGGCTAGGCTCCGTACACGGCCATCGCACGCGCTCGCTCGGTGTCGAACATTTCGGGCAAACGGGCTCGATCGCAGAACTCTACCGGCACTACGGCATCGATGCCCGCGGGATCGTCGCCGGTGCGGCAACACTTACGCCGGGTCGGCCGATCAGGACTTTTCATATTTGATGCGGTGGGTGGCCGCCGCTTCCGGCGTCGAGGTGCCATCGTGAGTTTCAAGCTAGGTCGCCGGCTGGTCAGGTCTGCCGAACTCATGACCGCCGTCAGTGCAGATGCAGCGTTCCCGTCGTAGCGGAAGCATCGTCTCGACTGTCGCAATCGGATCGAGAAGACATTTTCAGTCAGAATCCGGCACCGTAGCGCGCCATCCATAAGGATCGTTGTCCATGCCTTTTTGCACGGCCAGAAGCTTTTTGTAGAGCCAATCCGTCGTTGGTCCACTTCGACCACCACAAATCAGCACCTCCTTATCCTTATAGGCGATCCGACCGATCGGCGAGATGATCGCTGCGGTGCCCGTCCCCCAGACTTCGTCAAGTTCACCAACTTCGTGGGCTTGGAATAACTCGTCGATAGCGATCGGTTCTTCGCTGCAGTCCACCTGGTTGTCCTTCAACAGCTTGAGAACAGTATCCCGTGTGACGCCAGCCAGGATGGAGTCGGAGAGCGGCGGCGTGCGGACCTTGCCTGCGATCTTGACGAAGATGTTCATTGAGCCGACTTCTTCCAGGTATCGCCGCTCCACGCCATCGAGCCATAGGATCTGGGAAAACCCGCGATCCGCTGCCTCACGCGAGGCGTACATGGCTGCTGCGTAGTTTCCGCCTGTCTTGGCGGATCCAACTCCACCTCGCGCGGCGCGGACGAACTCGTCGCTCGCAAGAATCCGAATGGGATCGCTGCCTTCAGCAAAGAAGTCTCCTACGGGCGACAGGAACACGATCAGGAGGTACTCGCGTGCCGGTCGCAAGCTGACGAAGCCTTCTGTTGCAATGATCGTCGGGCGCACATACAGAGCGCTGCCGGGGTCAGAAGGCGCCCACCTCCGGTCCACGTCGCACAGTCGCTCTATCAGCCGTATCAGTGCTGCCGGGTCGACCTGCGGAATACACATTCTGGCGGCGGAACGGTTCAGGCGGGACACATGCGCGTCAGGGCGGAACATTGCGAGGCTTCCGTCTGGCTGCATGTGCGCCTTGAAAGCATCGAAGATCGATTGGCTGTACTGGAAGCCGGCTGCTGACGGATGCAACGAAATCTCGCCGAAGGGCACCACCTGTGGATCCGACCAGCCAGCGTCCTCGGTGTAGCGCATGGTTGCCAGATGGTCAGTGAAGTAATTGCCGAAGCCATAGGGAGGCTGGGGAAGCGCAGCCAGTTTTGTCGAGCGCGTGATCTTCACCGGCCCCCCGGAATTAAGTCCACCGGTATCCGTAATGTCGGCGTTGATGCTCAATGGACCTTCTCCTGACTTGTGTTTCGCTCTTATGGATCGCGAATGAGCCGACTCGCCTCATGCACGTTCCTTCGGAAAGGTCTCAAAGCGATAGATCGCCATCGGTATGGTTGAAAGGTAGCGTGCGATGACGCATGCACATGAAGGCGCATCCATTAAGCGCGCGTCTGTTTGGTGAAGTTTTGCGCCTTAGATCTCGCTCGCCAGATGCCCGATGCAATCGCCGGCTTCGACCAGCGAGAACGTCCTCACGCACATCGCGATGCCGCCTGTACGGAAATGGACCACCACAGGCGCCGACCAGGGATTGTCGATGTCGTGAATCAGCCCAGCAACGGCTCCTGAAGGAAGCGTCTGGCCCAGAGCGAATCTTGGTTCGAAGAAGCCTCGCCGGTCCGCGAATGCATAAAGGCCGGGATCATCCATGGCAAAGCGCCGAATACCACGGTCGCGGGGGGTGGCACGTTGATCTGCGGGCAACACGCCCAGGTGTGCCAGGACTCCACGAATTCCTTTCTCTGCCGTGGAGAGCCCGTCGATGTTCACGCTAGATCCGCCGCCGAATTCGCCGGTTAGAAAATCGACGTTTTTCTGGTGCGCATAGTTTCCGATCACCCTGTCTTCCCCGCTGAGAGCGCGTACGGAATCGAAGTAGATGACATTCTCAGGCTCGAACGCGTCGATTAGAGCTTCGACGCGACTGGCTTTCTGCGGATCAGACCAACGCGGCGCGAGCAGTGTTGGGAGGTACTGCAGCGAACTGCCACCTGCATGAAGGTCAATCAGGCAGTCCGCACGCGGCAGCAACTCGGCCGTGACGTAGTGCGCGATCATCTCGGTGATGGTGCCATCGCGGCGGCCCGGAAATATACGATTGAGATTGACCCCGTCGATAGGCGACACTCGTGTCCCTGCGACGAAGGCGGGATGGTTGAGTGTCGGTGCGATGATGATGCGTCCGGTCACTCGGTTAACATCGATCTCGCGGGCAAGACGCGCCAGCGCGATAGGCCCCTCATATTCATCGCCGTGAACCCCCCCGGTCAGAAGGACCGTAGGACCGTGCCCATTGGCTGCCACCGCAATCGGAATTTGAATGTGGCCATATGCCGACCGATGCACGGAATGCGGCACGCGCAGCTTGCCAAATTGCAGTCCGGGCATGTCAAAATCGACATCGGTCGAAATCATAGTCCTGTCATTATCAGGGGAGGTCGGGCGTAGTGTCATCGGCGCATCTCTGCGGATTTCGAAGTCTGCCCAAGGAACTGGCGCAATTCCGCTGTCTTGGGATTGCCGAACACTTCCTCCGGAGGACCCATTTCGTGAAGTCTGCCCTCGTGCATGAACACAACCCGCGAACAAACACTTTGCGCAAAAGACATTTCATGAGTGACCATGATGACGGTCATCCCTTCTTCAGCCAGTTGCCGAATGACTTGGAGGACCTCCTCAACAAGTTCTGGATCGAGCGACGAAGTGACCTCATCGCAAAGCAGCACCACAGGGCTCATGGCTAGTGCGCGAGCGATCGCTACGCGTTGCTGTTGGCCGCCAGAAAGCTGGTGCGGCTTTGCATCGGCGCGGTGAGCAAGGCCAACTTTTTCCAGCCTAGACAGACCGATACTGCGCGCCTCAGAGGGTCTCATGCCCTTCACGACCTTGAGCGCTAGCGCAGTGTTATCAAGCGCTGTTAGATGCGGAAAGAGATTGAACTGCTGGAAGATCATCCCGACTTTGAGCCTGAGTTTCTGCAGCTTGCGTTCGTCCGGCTCGACCACTTCTCCATCGACGCTGATGGTCCCCGAGTCCATTTTCTCGAGCCCGTTTATGCAACGCAGGAAGGTCGATTTCCCTGACCCGCTTCTTCCAATCAGCGCAATGACTTCGCCACGTTGTATGTCCAAGCTGATGTCGCGCAAAACCTCAAGCGCTCCAAAACTCTTGCAGAGCCTATCGATCTTAACGAGTGACATCGAAAACCGTCTCCATCTTGCGGCTTGCGAGCGATAGCGGGTAGCACAGGCAGAAGTAGATCACCGCCACGAGGCCGTAGACGGCGAAAGGGTCGAGCGTCACGTTCGAAAGTATTGTTCCGGTCTTCATCAGTTCCGTGAACCCAACGATCGAGGCAAGCGCTGTGCTCTTCACGATCTGGACGAGGAAGCCAGCGGTGGGTGGAAGCGCCATGCGGACCGCCTGAGGAAACACGACATGGCGCAGGGCCTGCCGGCGCAGCATGCCCAGGCATAGCGCGGCCTCCGTCTGCCCAGCTTGTACAGACCGTATGCATCCTCGCCAGATTTCTGCCAGATACGCTGATGACCAAAGCGTCAACGCAATGCTTGCCGCCAACCATGCCGGGAGGTTAACGCCGAATAGCGCGGGACCAAAAAAGATCAAAAAGAGCTGCATCAGAAGCGGTGTCGCTTGAATGACCCATATGAACGCCAGCGCCGGATATCTCAGCAGCGCCTGCCTGGCGATCGTCGCCAGCATAAGCACCAGCCCCAGCATCCCGCCGAACAGAAATGCCGTCAGTGAAAGAAGAACCGTCCAGCGTGCACCGAGTACCAGCGCGTAGACTATGTTTTGATAGGTGAAATCTGTCACGATGGCTCTCCTTCACCCAGGAACCTGAGGCCGATGAAGCGGAGCGCTAGTCGTACCAATAATGCAAGAACGATGTAGATTGCAGTTACGACAAAGTAGATTTCGAACGCTCGGAATGTTCTGGACTGAATGAAATTTGCAGCAAATGTCAGGTCCTCGACCGCGATCTGTGACACGACCGCCGAACCAAGCATGACGATCACGATCTGAGACGACAGGGTTGGCCACATCTTTTGCAGCGCGGGGATCAGGACGACACGCCAGAACGCCTGGTTGCGGGTCATACCCAAACTGACGGCCGATTCCCATTGGCCCTTGGGTGTCGCCTGTACGCCTGCTCTCACGATTTCGGTGCCATAAGCGCCGAGGTTGATTGTCATAGCCACAATGGCTGCCGTCATCTCCGACATGCTGATCCCCAGTTGGGGCAAGCCGAAGAATATGAAGAACAACTGGATTAGGAAGGGGGTATTTCGAACGAACTCGACATACCCTGTCACGAGCGCGCGTACCCAGACGGGGCAAAACAGCCTCGCCCAGGTACATAACACGGAGACCGAGAGCCCTAGAGCAGCACCTACTGTGATAAGAACCAGGGTGGTAACGATGCCACTGACAATCAGATCAACGTAGTCATCCAGAAAGGTGAAATCGAAGCTCTGTATCATGCCTTGGCGCAGGATTCCGGGCGTCGCACGCGCCCTTCTCTAGTTTACATCTTATCCGGAATGCCACGACCCAACCACTTTTGGGAAATGCTCTCCAAGGTTCCATCCGCGATCATCTTGGCGATGATCTCGTTGACCTTCGCGATCATGGTGGATTCGCCCTTTTTCACGCCGACATAGAGCGGCGACGTATTAAGAATGAACATCTCTTCAGGCATGCGACGTGGCGAGCGGGCCTTGAGCGCGTTAATGATGATGTCACCCGTAGCGATAGCATCCACTTGTCCAGAAAGAAACGCCTGCGTATTGCTGGTCTCGTCCTCATAGCGCTTGATCTCCGACGTTGCCGGGGCAATCTCGGTTATCAGCATGTCAGCGATGCCGCCGCGCAGCACCGATACCGATTTGCCCGCGAGGTCCGCAGCTTCGGCGATGCCGGAATCCTCTTCCGCGAATACGGAGTTGTTTAGAACGCCGTAGGCATTGGCAAAGTCGATCACGGCCTCACGCTCCGGCGATTTTCCGAGAACGGAAATGATCAAGTCGACCTTATCGGTCTGGAGCGACGGAATACGATTCGAACCGATCACCGGCACCAGTTCCAGGGACACTCCCAGCTTTTCCGCGACATAGTTGGCCACGTCGACATCATATCCGGTGGGCTTCATGTCGAGGCCCATCGCACCGTAGGGCGGGAAATCTTCAGGAACCGCGATCCGTATGGTTCCGCGCTGGGTGACGTCGCTGAGTACATCAGCAGAGGCGCCGAGGACTCCTCCTGCAAAAATGGAAAGCGCCAACATCGTAGTTCTGATTACACTCAAGGGCATTGCATGCTCCTCTCCAAGCTAGAGTTATGGTGGGGTTTTTGACCAAAATCTAAGAATCCGACGACGTTCCCTCTTGCGGGAAACTGTCGTGCGGGGAGATGTTCAATCATGGACGATAGTGAATTCGTGCAGATCTCGCGGTAATGACACCAGTTTTCCCATAACGCCCTTCTATGCTCTGCTGTCGCCGTACACTGCGGCTCGGAGTGGCGACGGAAAGAACCCGATTCAGTCTACGGAAGCCGGGGTGCATAGAAAAGCGCGGCATGGGGCGCTGTCTGTGCGCCCGACCGCCGAAAGGCGCGACGATGAAACGTAGGGCTCGCTAGTGATATTTGCGATGCGGAGCTGTCATGTCGGCTCTGCAGAAACGCGGCGCGTTGGGTCGTACCCTTCAGACTGAAGCGTTGACCCTGTTTGCTTGAGGCGTCCCGCCATGACGCTCAGACTTCGATAGGCCCGTCCGGCATCTGGATGCCATTGATCCAGCGCCTGAGCCTGTTGTTCGACGACTGACCAGTCTCCACGAGAAGCAGGGCCCGAGAGAGCGGCCGCCGGCCCCATGGTAGTCACGTTCTTCACCGTCGATGAGAGCAATGCGGCGTTGAGCATCGGCGAGATTTCATCCGGCACGCCTGCCTCCGCCCATGCCTCGCGTGCCACCGCCTGTAGCACAACAGCCAGGTTGTTCGAAAGCACCGCTGCGGCATGATAGAGGGTCTTGCTTCCAGGCTTGATTGCAAATGGCTTCGCGCCGATCGCTGCCAGGATGGCCGCGACACGATCGACGGCGCAGCGGTCTCCCTCCATTCCACAAAAAGTGCCCGGAAACCCATCAACCGCAGCTTCCTTGTCTGCAAACGTCATCACGGGGTGCGCGCTTGCCACGCCCCATCCCAAGCGTGACAGGGGAGAAAGTTCCGACGCCGGCAGGAAGCCGCTGCAGTGAACCGCAATAGCAGGGCTGGATAAAGCCTCGGAGGCAATCTCACGCGCGACAGGCATGATCATTCTATCCGGCACTGTCATGAACCAGACGTCAGCTGGGCGCATTGCCGACAGCGACGTCCTGGCTTCGCCACCTCCGATGAAGGACACCGCTTGAGCAACGCGGGTTTCGTCGCGCCCGTATATGTCTTGGACAGCGAATTTATTCGAGGCAGCAAACAATCGGAAAAGCGTGCAACCGACGCTGCCGGCGCCGACAAGGTTCAGCCGCGGGGGTGCATCTCCCGACTCGAGTGGTCTGGTTTTCATTATTTCTCCGTGGATCGTGCGCTCGGCGGTCACCGCCCGATGCTCCTGGCGACGTTTGTCTATCGCTTCCACCTACAATGAGTGTCGCAATGCGCGACGTGTTCGCAGCGCTCAAAGCGTCCCAGTATGCCCTTTGTAAAGATCGCGGTAACGGTTGGGCGTCGTTCCGCAGATCTGCTTCATTTGGTATGTCAGGTGGCTTTGGCTAGCAAATCCGGAGTTGCGCGCGACATCTGCGATGGTCTGGCTCGAGTATACAAGCATTTTGCAGGCGTGCTCCAAGCGCCGCTTCATAAGCCATTTATGCGGCGTCGTGCCAAGCTCCCGAAAAAAGCTGCGAGTGAAGTGCCTGGCGCTGAGGTCTGCGGCTTTCGCAAGGTCCTTTACGCCAATGTCCTCTTGCAGGTGAGCCTCGACGAACTCTTCGACACGCCGCAGTCGCCAAAGCGGCAAATGAACCTGGTCGGTAAGATGGCGCTGCTCTCCAAGCTGTGAGAGCAGGTGCCACAGAAGGGTCGGCAACAGGCAACCGCCAACCCGTCGTTCCATGGCGTCCTGGGACGCAAGAGCGTCCCATAGCCTGGTCATCGCAGTATGGACAAACGAATCCACCAAAATCCTGCCGGCGAATCCCTCGAACGAGTCGCGTACTCGTACCGTTGAATCGGTCCTCAGGGTGCTTTGCATGGTGGCATCTGGCACGGTGAGGATGAGGACCTTTCGTGCGACCCCAACCTCCCACTCGCTTTCAACGCCGGATGGAATGATGATCGTCTCACCGCTGCTGGCTTCGCGGGCGAAATCTTGTCCGTCAAGCCTCCAGCGCCAGATATAGTCACGGTCGGATGACAGTGGAATTGCAATGATCGTCTCGCCGACGGCAGGATCATGGAAGGAATGAGGCTGCTGGTCGACCATGATCATGGCAAAGCGGTTGACGCCACTGGAGTGCCGATGCTCTTGACGAAAACCGGAATATCCGGATCTCCGATAAAAATCTGCGTAGTTGCGCCAATGCGGATCAGTCATGGTGGGGAACTCGTCTCAGCGACATGCGCCTATGATAGCATGTGCGATAGCTATCGCCATTGTGGCCAGCATGACGAATATTTTGCAAGTGGGCGGGGCCGAAATGCCCGGATAGGCAAGCAATATGAACGGCACGCCATAGGTGACGGTCGGCAAGTCGAACCGCATTGAGCCGGACGGGCCACCAGTGCACCCCGGCGATGCTCGCCGCCTCGAACAGCGCGATACAACAGGCGGTGTGATTACCGGGATCGTCGTATCGTAGAAGACGACCAGCGCCACTGGATGTTCCATCTCGAGAGAGCAAGACCGGGTCCGACAAGCCGTATCAAGTTCAAATCTCAACCGATCAGCAGGCATCACGATTGGGCTGTGGCAATGACTCTCGCAGCCGCGGTTCCAGCAAGGTGTAGTCCCGACGGCGTTCTTGACCTCTGTGATGATCCGACAACAGTCTGTGACGCGTGTTCGTGGGCGGGACTTCCGTCATCCAAGTTCGTGGTAAAGCGGCATGGTCGGGGCGTGTGCATCGATCGCTTTCACGACCCTGGCGGCGATAGGAAGATGCCCCTTCTCGGCCTGCCAGACCTGCCGAAAACGCCGGACGGTTTCCGCGGCGGTGTCGATGACGAGCTTTTGGGGCAGAAGCGCCTTAGCCGCCAAATGCCTAAGTTCATCCATATCAAGCTCGGCCATCTTCTTGGTCCGAGAGTAATTGAGTGCGGCCGTGTCCTCGCCCTCGATATAGGGGATGGTCGACACTAGATCGTAGGCAGGCGACAGCGCGGCAGTCCGCCGGTCGGGATAGATCAGCGACCAGTTCTTGAGGTGCATGTCGCCATTGCCGATTAGAGCACTGAACACGAGGCGACGAATGAACTCGGCAGCGCCGGCATGTCCAGCCTCGTTGCCGATCACGCGCGCGATGTTGGCATAACTTGCCCGCTTGTACTTGTCGTCCGGGAAGACCCCGAACACCTGCGCGAAATCATCGGTGTGTCTTGCGCCGTCGCCGGTTCGGTCGAAGCGATTGACCGCAAGAGCCTGTCCCCTGAGTTCCCCCACGCCTTCTGGAATACCAGCGATCGCATCGAGATCGATCAGGTTGATGGCCGGAACATCCATGCCGATCATTCCCGCGATCGTCATCATCGAAAACTCGTTTTCAGGAACGCCAGTAAACTGCTGGGACGGGAGCTTCACGATCCAAGAGCCGCCGACGCCCTCGGCGGGAATCGTCAGGCCTCCGCCCTTCCCGGCGTTCTCGAACGCGGAGAATTTGAGCTGCGCACCTGCAAGCGAAAAGCGCAACGCGTTTGGCTTGGCGATTTCCGGCAGATCCTCGTCGGCACCCGGTGGCAAAGCGTTACCGACGGCTGGATGGATAGACAATGCCCCGGGAAGGTCCAGGCCCAGCACCCAGAGCAAGAAGAATTCACGCTGCTGATTGACCCCGGCCCGCGCGGCGAGATAGCGGCGCAGACTGCCCTCCGGCAGCAGGTTCGAGAAGAATGGCGGCACAACCCGTTGGGTCGGGGAGATTTTGGTGACGAGGCCACCCAGATCGTCCTTGAATGACAGGCTGAGGGTGGGTCGATTCCGGTTCTCGACGTAATCTTCATTGAACGCAAAGAGCGTGCGATCGCCCTGCAGATGGGTTAGCGTCCCGATCGGCTCGTCGTAGAGCCGTACGTCGAGAACCGAGACGTCAGGCATCGGCATCTTCGTCGTCAAGCGAATAGGCGGGTCGCGGCTCCGACGGAGCCGCATGGGCGAGTGAGTTGCGCAGCCGCTCCAGGTTCTGCGCGATATCACGGATGAAGGGTGCTGCCTGCGCGCTCACCTTATGGTGCTCGAGGCGGGCGATCAGTTCGCGAATCAGCTGCATTTCTTGATCGCTCAACCTCACCCGCCGCAGAAAACGAATTGTTTCTTCCAGGCGATCTAGATCGGCCGAGCTCCCGTAAACGCGCTTCATTTTCTTTACCAAGCGCTCCGCGCGGCCAAAGCGCTTGTCATTGGGCTGACCGGTGTGGATATGCATGTCGGGCGTTGACTGCGCCTTGACCAAGCCAGATACCGCGGGCGCGAGCTTCTTCGGCACGAGCATGACCTCGAGATCGAGCGCACGGGTCATGTCGATAAAGCTCGACAGCCCTGGCTCCATCTTACCGCTCTCAATTTGGGAGATATGGCTCTGCGTGAGCCCGGCCCGTTCGCTAAGGGCACGCTGACTGACACCGGAAGCCTCGCGGGTCTCGCGTGCCTGGGCGATCAGGCTTTCGCTTTGATAGGCCATGATACAGGATCCCGATCATAATCGTGATAACAATCACGATACTGTATCTAGAGCGCTGCACTTGGCTGGTCAATTATTTGATGCAGAATAATGCTCGCAACACGGCTTTGATATATAATACTGGATCGCTCAACGCGTCGGCTGTTTCCAAGTGCGCCACGGCCCATCGGAGTAGGCTCACGAAGCATGACGTGGCTCGCCGCATGCGCACAGATGCGGGATACGAACTTCGACGGTCGTCTTCATTGACGATGCGCGCAATACGCTCGGCGAACAGAGCCTCAATCGCATCTCGCTACGTTGTCCCTCGATGATCTAGACGACGCCGCGCCTACTGCGAAGGGAGGTTACTTACACAAACGTGCTGGTGCAGGACGTAAAGTGCTCACGCGCTGATCGACAATTCTAGGTCCTGTCAGTCGCCATCTGAGCGCTCGCTCCCGGAGACAGCCGGTTTTTTTAGGATAGCTTGCCGCAATACCTCGTTTATCCGGTCCTGCCAGCCTGCGCCCTCCTCCTGGAAATGGTCGAGTACAGCTCGATCAATCCTGATTGAAACGAGCTCCCTGAGATTTGGAGCTGCCGACGCCACGCGAACCGGTGAGGCCGATTTCTTGGTTGGCTTAAAGGCCGCTTCAGCAGCGGCCATCGGATTAGTCGGTCGGCGGGGAGGATTTGCCATTGTGATGAACCTTTTTGAAGATCGACCGCACTCACTGAGCAGAACTCGCGAACGCATCCAGATGATAGCGTATACCGGGTGATCCAATATGCGTATCGCTAACGATCTCTTCCGTCTTGACCGGATAATTTTGAAGAGCGCAACTTCTCGAGAGAGCCCAGCCCTGTCTGCTTGGGCGGGTATTGAAAGCTCATCTCACCATCGCCGAAGGCTATCGGAGCCAAGAATTGGTTTACTTCCCACCCCGTTGTCACCGACAATGTCGGCAATGCCTTTCCGATTCATTCATACCGCTGATCTGCACCTGGATTCTCCTTTGCGGTCTCTGGCGATGCGCAACAGCGATCTGGCCGCGCTGATCGGCGACGCGACGCGCCAGGCCCTGATCACGATCGCCGATCTCTGCATCGAGGAACAGGTCGACGCACTCATCATTGCCGGCGATCTATACGACGGCGACCAGACCTCGATGAAAACCGCCCGGTTTTTGGCAAGCCAAATGCAGCGGCTTCACGAAGCCGGCATCGAGACATTCATCACGCGCGGCAACCACGACGCGCTGTCTCGAATCACCCAAGAACTGATCTTGCCGCCCTCGGTGACCGTCTTCGGCGGCCGCTCGCAGGCCGTTGAGCTCACACACGGCGATCTGGCTCTTGCGATTCACGGTCTGAGCTTCGCCAAGCCCCATGCGCCGGAGGGCCTGCTGGACAGGTATCACCGCCCTGTCCCCGACACAGTCAACATCGGTATCATGCATACGAGCTTGGCCGGGGCACCTGGACACGATCTCTATGCGCCCTGTAAAGCCTCCGACCTTCATGACTGGGGTTTCGATTACTGGGCCCTGGGGCATGTCCATGTCCGCGCCCAACATACCGGCGACCGGATGGTGATCATGCCGGGCATGCCACAAGGCCGCGACATCAACGAAGCCGGCGAAAAGAGCGTCACACTCGTCACGGTCAACGATGATCGCAGCCTCACGATGGAAGAACGCGCGACGAGCGTTGCCCAATTCGAACGGATTCCGGTCGACCTTTCATCCGCCAAAACCTGGCGAGAGGCGGCGGATCTTGTTGAACGGAGTATGGGTATCGCCCGCGACAAGACACGCTCGGCCCATCTCATCGGTCGTCTCGCATTAGAGGGTGCAACGCCTCTGTCGTGGCAGCTGAGACGTGACCGCGATCTGCTGCTGGCGGAAACCGAACAGCGCGCCGAGAGGCTCGGCAAGACCTGGATCGAGAAGATTGAGATCGCCACCACGACGCCGATCAGCACGCCGGTTGGAGGAGCTTCCGGCGACCCGGTCCTGGAACTCGGCGAGTTGATGCGCAGCGACATCATTCACCAGCATGGTCTTCGCGAAGCCGTTCGTGATCTGGTCAAAGAACTGCGCGATGATTTGCCACCGGACGCGCGCGGTTTCAGCGGTGATGACGAGGCGGAGTTCGAGGCTTTGATCGACCAGCTGCTGAGCGAAGGCAGCGAGGATATGCTGGCCCGATTGAAGCCGGATGCGTCGGAGATCAGCTGATGCGCCTGCGCCGGCTCGATCTCACCCGCTACGGCAAGTTCACCGACTTCTCGATCGATTTCGGGGAGCACACCGTCGGCACGCCGGATCTGCACATCATCTACGGGCTCAACGAGGCTGGAAAATCCACATCGCTGTCGGCCTTTCTCGATCTGCTGTTTGGCATCGAAGAGCGCACGAAGTATGGATTCCTTCATCACGGAAGGGCAATGGAAATCGGCGCCCGCCTCGAATTTGATGGGCAGACGCATGAATTCAAGCGCATCAAGCAGCGCAGCAGTTCGCTGCTGAACGAGCGAGGTCAGCCGGTCAACGAGGCGTTGCTCGGCGTCCCGCTCGCCGGGCTGACGCGCGACGCCTATCGCATGATGTTCTCGCTCGACGACCAGACGCTGGAGGATGGCGGCAACGCCATTCTGGAAAGCAAGGGCGATCTTGGCGAGTTGCTGTTTTCGGCGAGCGCTGGCCTTGCCGGCATCAGTGCCATTCTTGAGGCCGCTGTCACGGAGGCCGATGGCATTTTCCGCAAGCGCGCCAGCTCGACGAAGATCGCCGGTCTCAAACGCCAGATCGCGGACCTCAAATCGCAGCGCGATGATATCGACTTCCAGGCCTCGGCTTACAGAACGCTGACGACGGCGCTCGAGCAGGCTGAAGCCGCCTATGACGCAGTCATGAAGGAGATCGGGACGGCAAAGGCCCGCAACGCAGAGATCACACGTGTCCTGCAAGCCCACCCGCTTTCGGCTGAGTACGATCGGATAAACGAGCAGCTTGCCGACTATGCCGACCTGCCTCATCCACATGCCGAGTGGGCGACCGCACTTCCCGACCTGATGGTCGAAGAGACGCGGCTGCAAACAGAGCTGACCGGCATCAGGCAGCGCGAGCTGAAGGTCCGTGAAGAACGCGATGATCTCGTGGTAGACAATCGCCTGCTTGAGATGGCGGAGAAGCTCGACCAGCTGTCGGACGCAGCCGCGCGTTATGCGACCGCGGAGGAAGATCTGCCGAAGCGAAAGCGGGCGCTGTCGGAATCGATCCGCAACGTCGATCTCATCCTCGCAATACTCGGTCAGACAGACATCGGTGATCCGAAGTCACTGCTGATACCGGCGGCGACGATAGGGACGCTGCGAAATCTTATCACAACGAAATCCGGCGTCGACGTCGCACGAAAATCTGCCGAAAAGGAGCATGAAGCGGCCCAGCAGGCTGTCGATAAAGAGCAGCGTGACCGGCAGGCGCTCGATGGCCAGGGTGTCGCGCTCGATGCTGGCAAGATAGCCCATTTTCAATCGGTGCTGCGCCGCTTGCGTGACGGCAATCTTGTCGCAGAAGTCAGACTTGCCGAGCGGGCTGTCCCCACCGAACGTCAAGCCTTCGACGATGCCACAACTGAACTGCACCCATGGTCCGGTGACGGTGACGCTCTCCGGCGCATCTTGCCGCCCGCCACCGATCGCGTGGAATCCTGGAAGTCGACTCACAGCGAATTGGAGAAGCGTCGCTCGCAGATCGTCGAGCGCGAACGAGAGCTCACGACGAAGCAGGAGGAAGATGCGGCACGTCTGGCTGCACTCCGCGACGCGATCGACATCATGGATGATGAGGAGGCCAAGGCGACCCTTCTGGAAAGGGATGACGCCTGGGCGCAGCATCTGTTGGTCCTCGACCGCGAAACCGCCAGTCGATTCGAAACCCACATGCGAGCGACTGATGCAGCCGCGGCCGCACGTCTGAACAGCGCCAGACAACTCGAGGAGCTGCGCTCCCTGACCGCCGGGATGGCGGTAGACAGGGCAAGCGTCGACCGGCAACGCCAGTTGCTGCGGGATTTGGATGACGAACTGCAGACATTGCGACGCGAGATCAGGACTGAGACGCCAGCGGATATCGATCTGGATGACGATGCGTCCGCCGCATCATGGCTGACAAGGATCGACCGATGGACTGAAACCCGCACCTCGGCGCTGACTGCGTGGGATGATCTGCGCCTTGCCCTTAGGGACGCCGATGACGCCAAAGCTGCGCTCGGAAAGGAACAGGACACGCTCTTGGCGAGCCTGATCAGCAACGGGATCGATGTCGATGGACTGGATATCGCGGCCCTGACGCAGGCTGCCGACACCATCCTTGCGGACCATGCTGCCATGCAGACCAAACGGCAGGACGCTCAAAAGCGCATCGGTGAATTGGAAGCAGCCGCGGATCGACGGAAAGCAGAGCTCGACGAAGCCATCGCTGCATCCGATGCGTGGCAGACAGATTGGTTGACCGCCCTCGAAAGCACCTGGTTCAATGGGGAAGGAAAAGTCGGCGCCGTCCGTGAGCTTCTCGACGCACTCGACGGCCTGCCGGAAGCCCTGCGCGAGAAGGATGATCTGCTTCATCGCATCGACTCCATGGAAGCAGATCGAAAGTCCTTCGTCGACGCGCTTGTCGATCTGTTTGACGCTCTCGGCGACACATTCGACGGCAATCCGCTTGATGCCGCCAAGGCCCTGCTCAGGCGACGCGAGGAAGCGAGGCAGTTCCAGGCGAAACGGCAGGAACGGGACCAGACTCTTGTCGATCTCGCGATCGTACGCGAGCAGATGGAGGGCGAAATCGCTGTCCATGCCGCGCGCAAAAAGGAACTGACCGACTTCTTCCAGGTCGATTCCCTTGCGGATGTTCGCCAAGCTCTGGAACGCTGCCGGAAAAGAGATGAACAGGCCGAGCAGCTGGGCACGCTGGAACGGCAAATCGTCCGCGACATGCAGTTGTCATCGCTTGAGGCTGCCATGGAAAACCTCGCCAACGTCCACCCACCGGAACTGCAGCGGGAGCAGTCGGAACTCTCGACCCGTCTCGAAGACCTCGACGGCAGAGCAAAGAACCTGTTCGCTGACAAGGCGCGTGCAACGGATCGCCTGACCGCCATCGGCGGCGATGATGCCGCTGCCCGCCTGGCGGCGAACCGGCGCACCCTGCTTCTTGAGATTGAGGATCTGGCACTGCGCTATCTTCGGCTGAGAAGTGGGAGCCTCGTCGCCGAGCACGGCATTCGCGCTTATCGCGACAAGCACCGCAGCGCGATGATGAACCGGGCATCAGAAGCCTTCCGGCTGATCACGCGCGACGACTATACCGGTCTTGCCACACGTGCTGACAAGGATCGCGACGTGCTCATCGGTCTGTCACGGCATAGCGGTTCCAAGCTTGCGGTGGAGATGTCGAAGGGCACGCAGTTCCAGCTGTATCTGGCGTTGCGCCTTGCCGGATACGAAGAGTTCGCGGCGGCCCGGCCGTCCGTTCCCTTTATCGCGGACGACATCATGGAAACCTTCGATGAACCGCGATCGGAGGAGGTGTTTCGGCTGTTCGGGCAAATGTCTCAAGTCGGACAGGTGATTTACCTCACACATCATCGCCATCTTTGCGAGATTGTCGCACAGGTAGTTCCGCAGGTTTCAGTTCACGAGCTCACTTAGACGATTGAGCATGACGGCGTGATTTCGTGGCGCTGCGGCAACCAGAAATAGTAAGCTTTTAGGCATCAGTCGGATTCTGGCAGAAGGATATCCCGGCGTCGACGATGACACATTCACCCAACAGCATCGTCATTCATCGACTGCGACGAGCAGGCCAGTGCTTAAAATGCCCCCGATCTCGTTAAGCCCCTCGATCACGACCTCTGCTATAGCAGCGCGTTGCAGCCCAGATCATGGGGCCAGCATTGTACCTGACAGCATAGACAACGATGCAACTCGACTTCATCACGCTGTATGTAATTATCCTGCTCAATTCGGCGAGCTTCGCTGTGGTGTGGGCAACGATCTCCTACAATTATCGTTCCTTGACGGCGGCGCGTTACTGGCTAGTCGCCCTCGTCATGACCAGCATCAGCGGTCCACTGCTATTCCTCGGTAGTGACCAACCCGTTGTTACATTCGCCGGTCTGTCGATTGTTGCCGGCAGTTTTACGATGATGTGGCAAGGTTTGCGGGTCTTTTTCGGCCAGCCGTTCCAAGGCATCGTGGTCCTTCTAATGATGGTGGGTACTATGCTGTCGCTGCTTCTGATGGGGACGCGCCAGGAAGCGATCAACGTCATCGCGGCAGCCAGCCAGGTTCTGCCCGTTTCTCTAAGCATTGCCACGCTGTTGCGGACCGGTTCGAGATCGCCTGGCGCAGGTGTCGCTTTAGCCGCCGCTTTGATCGTCGTTGTGGGCCAAGCGGGCGAAGCCACAACGAACCTGTTGCGCCTAATCGGGTGGCCCAGCGAGGGGACGTATTTCAGTATTGGGGCATGGTTCCTCGTCTGTGCCATCATCGGCGGAAGTGTTTGGAACCTTGGTTTTCTGCTGATGGCAGCCGATCGGTTCCGCTCCACTCTCATCACGCTTGCAAAGACGGATGACCTCACCGGTCTGGCAAACCGCCGCGGATTGCGTGAGGAGATCTTGCGCAGCGAGAAGCTTGCTAGACGCAGGGGCTCTCCGGTTGTCTTGGCAATGATTGATATGGACAAGTTCAAGTCGATCAATGATCGCTATGGCCATTCAGCCGGTGACGCGGCCCTTGCGCACGCAGCAGGCATCATACGCAGTTTCCTGCGTGACAATCAGTATGCCGCTCGGATCGGAGGCGATGAGTTCTGTATTTTGATGCCGGACATAGACGTGGCTAAAGCTACGCCGATCGCAGACAGACTGGCTCGCAAGATCGTCCGAACACCGCTGTTTTGGAACGGTCATGAAATTCCGATCTCTGCGAGCGTTGGCCTTACGGAGTGGCGGCCAACATTCGATGTCGGGCTCGTCGAAAGGCTCGAGCTTGCCGATCAACGCATGTTCCACTCCAAGCGCGCCGGCCAGGCAAAAACCGAACTTGCACTTTCTGCATAGTTCCTGGCTAAACAGTAGTCGGCACCAATTGTGGCACGACCATTCGACGAGATGGAGTAGTGCTGCGCGAAACCGGCATCGCCCGTCAGCAACGAAGCGCCCGGCACTCTCACGCCGAGATGTCCGGCATAGGTCTGTGAGGCAGCAATGCCAACGGCCACGCATCCTAGGCGAAAGATTCCTGCTTCTTTCATGGCCTAACAACATCGCCAGTGAACCGATCGGGTGCAGTCACTCGTGCTTTGCGCGTCAGCGTGGAAACGAGTTTCCGACGGCTGCGAAGGTCTTCCTTGATCTTCTGGAGAGTCTCGACGCGTTTCGCTACCTCAGGATGATCGGACGGGCCGACACAATTCCTCACCTTCCTGGACTGGGTTTGCTCAAGATACCAGTAATCCCGCCCCTTGACCGGGACCCGGACCAGTTCAGCGTACAACGTGCAATAGACGCGATCGACCGTATTCAAGCGGCAGCTCCGTTACAAGAAAAACGCGATTTTCTTATAACCACTTGAGCTCGAGGGCGACGCGCCATGTTGGACGCACATCGCAGAAGACCCATAACGCGGCAGATCATCCAGGGTTTCGTGGAACCTCTGCCTGCTCGACACTTACTGTCCATGGCGTTGTTTATGAAGTGACCATTACTCATGGAGCGCGACGGTTCGATGCCGAGACAATCGGCGGATAACCCATCTGGACGAGGCATAAGACGCACGTCCTGCTAGCCTGTGCGCGACACAAGCAACCCGGCGGAGAACTTCCATGCATTGCAACGTCGTTGTGGTGGGTTCGGGCGCAGCTGGGTTGATGGCCGCGATCGAAGCGGCCGATCTCGGCGCCTCTGTCATCGTCTTGGAATCCGAGCCCCACACAGGTGGAAGCACGCGCCTGTCGGGCGCCTACGTCGCGTTGTGCGAGACCCCCTTGCAGCCCGGCACGCGTGATGAGCTTTATGAAGACCTTATTCACTCACATCATGAGGATTGTCAGGAAAGTCTTTCGCGTCTTTATGTCGACGAAGCTGCAGCCACCTATTCCAAACTCGAAACGCTTGGCGTGCGTTTCGTTCGCACTTTCCGCTTTGCCCACATGAGCCGGCCCTGGGCACACGAACTTTCCGGCGACGAGATGTCTGGCGGCGCGGAAATCGTCACCCAACTCGAAGCGGCTGCACGCGCAAGGGGCGTACGCCTGGAGACCGAAGCGCGCGTTCGACGTCTCGTCATTGCAAACGGCGAAGTAACCGGTGTGGCGTTCGAGTGGCACGGGATGGCTCAGCAGTGTACGGCCAGTAATGGCGTCATCCTAGCCACCGGCGGCTTTACACGAAACCAGGATCTGATCCACAACTTCGGCCCACCCGGAGCGGAAGGCATCCTGCCACTGACGGGCCAAGGCTCGCGCGGCGACGGCCTGTTGATGGGCATGAGCGCAGGAGCTGGCATTTCATACATGACGATGGGGGTGGCGCCAACGGCACCTTCCGAACCTGAAACCGGAAAGGGCGCGATGGTGCTTTATGCCGGCGCCATTGCACTCAATCGGGACGGAAAGCGCTTCTGCCGCGAGAGCGAGCTGTATATCGACACCTGCTGGGCTCTACTTAAGCAGCCTGGTGCGGTCTGTGCACAAATCTACGACAGCCGCATGAAGGGTGAGTACGAGCAGACCATGATGGGCAAGGTGCTTACCGGCTTCCGCGAGTTCCAGGCACCGACCCTTAGTGCACTTGCTATGCAGCTTTCCCGCGAGGGCTTTGATGCAAAGGGCGTCGTCTCGGGGGTCGAGCGTTACAACGGCCAGCTTGGCTCCGGCGGCGATACCGATTTCGAACGCAGGCATGCAGTCGGCGATTCAGGGCCTTTGCTGCCAATCTCGAAGTCGCCCTTCCATGCTGTGATCTGCCGCGCCGGCACCACGCATTTCAATGGCGGCCTTACGGTCGATACGGCGATGAATGTCCGCGACGTCTACGGAAACCCGATTGCCGGTCTCTACGCCGCGGGCGAGGTAACGGGCGGCTTTCACGGCGCCGGCTACATGTCGGGGACGTTCGTGGGCATGGCCCTGATATTCGGCCGCGTCGCAGGCCGCAGCGCAGCTCTTGCCTGAATCGATCCTAGTGCGGCTGGAAACGAGTACGAACGGACGATGCCGAACGCCGGCATCCTGCTCAATTTGCCTATCGAGATGGACCGCGTGGACGAAAGAATGGCCTGCAGCTCGGCATTCGAGGCGCGTTTTTCCTTCGAATAGACGGCTAGATCGGGAAGACCCGGCAAGTGCGGAGCGACGTGTTAGTCCGTGTCACTAATCCATCCGGACGAGGCGCAACCGAGCGGATCGGCAGATGCGTCGATGATGGAGCGGCAAACGGGAGACTCGGCTTGGGCAGACTTTCGGGCAAGACCGCCGTCATCACCGGCGGCGCATCGGGCATCGGACGGGCCGCTGCGCTGCTGTTTGCGTCGGAGGGCGCCCAGGTCTACATAATCGACCTCGCCGAGGATGCCGGCGGTGCGCTGGTGGCCGACATCGTGCAAAGCGGCGGCGACGCCGCCTTCGGAGCCGCCGACATCACCTGCGAGCAATCCGTGAACGCAGCATTTGCCGAGGTGTGCAGGGCCTTTGGCCCCGCCGACATATTGTTAAACTGCGCCGGTGGCTCGTCTGGTCGGGATGGCAGCATCGTGGATGCCCCGGTGGAAGAATTGTGGCGCGTTATGCAACTCGATTTGCTGGGCACGATCCTGGCCTGCCGCGCCGTCATACCGGCAATGGGCAAAAGGGGTGGCGGCTCCATCGTGAACATGTCGTCCAGCGTGACGTTGTCGAGCGTTCCGGGCGTTGACTTCTACACTGCGGCCAAAGGCGCGGTTTCCGCGCTGACCCGCACACTGGCCGCGCAGCACGCCGCAGCGCGCATTCGCATCAACGCGCTGGCGCCAGGCGTGACGATGACCGAGCGTGTGCTTCAATTATCGGGCGGCGATGTATCGCGCTTTCCACTGGCGCAGAAGCAACGGCTTGGACCCGCCACCCCCAGCCAGGTAGCTGCGGCTGCGCTCTTCCTCGCCAGCGATGACGCCGCGATGGTAACAGGCGTGATACTGCCTGTGGATGGCGGCGCGTCATCATGGTGAGCGAAGACAGGAGTGCATAATGGCAGGTCGACTCGAGGGAAAGGTCGCTTTCATCACTGGTGCGAGCCAGGGCATCGGTGAGACAACCGCCCGACTTTTCGCGCGTGAGGGCGCCAGGGTTGTACTGGCTGCGCGGCGGCGCGACGAAAGTGAGAAGATCGTCGCCGAAATCGAGAGCGCGGGCGGCACCGCCATGTTCGCCCCATGTGACGTCAGCGAACCCGAGAGCGTGGAGCGGGCCTTCGCGCTTTCGCACGAGGCATGGGGGCGACTCGACGTATTGTTCAACAACGCCGGCGGCTCCAGTCCCGATGACGGACCACTGACGCAGACAACGCTCGACACTTTTTGGAAGACGCTTCGGCTCGACCTTTTCGGCACATGGCTGTGCAGCCGTGCGGCGATCCCGCTGATGCAGCAGTCCGGCGGTGGCTCGATCGTCAATAGCGCGTCCATCATGGCCGAGATGGGCGTGCCGAACCGCGACGCCTATACGGCGGCCAAAGGCGGCATCATCTCCCTGACACGTTCGATGGCTGTCGAGTTCGCCAGCGACGGCATACGCGTCAACGTCGTGATACCGGGCGCGGTAACGACCGAGCGCGTCTTGGAGTTCTTCCGCCGAGAGCCGCACCTCAAGAAGCAGTTCGATGCCTATCTGCTTGGAATGGCCGAACCTATCGACGTTGCGCAGGCGGTTCTGTTTCTCGCCTCAGACGAATCCCGCCGCACGACCGGGCAGAAGCTGCCGGTCGACAGCGGCATCCTCATCTCCTGAGTGGACTGAATGGAAATCCTGAATCAGATTCTCGCCAAAAACGTCCAGTTGCTTCCGCAGCGCCCTTTCATCGTCACCGACAGCGAGATCCTGACCTACGCCCAGTTCGGCGAGCGGACGGCCCGTATGGCCAACGTTCTTGCCGCGCTCGGCATCGGCAAAGGCGACAAGGTCGGGCTCTACCTGCCCTCCACGCCGCTGATGGCGGTCGCGTTTTGGGCGTGCCAACGGCTTGGGGCGGTACCTGCGCCTCTCAGCGCCATGTTTCGCCATGCGGAGCTGCGCAAGATCGTGACGCGCACCGAGATGAAGGCGGTGGTGGCAGATGGAACCACCTGGCCTTACTTTTCCGATATTCGCGACGAATTCCCCACCTTGGAGACATGCTTGGTAGCCGGCGGCGGGGCTGGCGCACACGATCTCTCCGCGCTGACGGACGCGGCCGACCCGCATTTCAGCGATGCGGCGTGTGCGGCTGGTGACATCGCTTCGCTGTTTTTCACGTCCGGCACGACGGGAACACCGAAGGGCACCGCACAGTCACATTTCAGCATCGCCTCTACGTTGCGCGACATGATGGTTTCGCACCGCAGCCGCTACGGCAAGGAGGTCTATCTGTGTGCGGTGCCATTGTTCACCAATTTCGGTCTGACCGTAACGCTCAATCTGTGCCTCTACACTGGTGGGACCATTGTGCTGCATGAGCGGTGGGACACGCAGCGCGTAATGACCGACATCTACCGCTACCGCGCCACCTATTTCGGCGGCACTCCCACCATGTACGTCTACATGGTCAATGAGTACGACGCGGCACAACATGACCTCTCGTCGCTGCGGATCTGTACGACCGGCGGCTCTCCAGTTCCTCAGCCGGTAATTAAACGTTTTGAGGAACTGTCGGGCGTGAAGGTCGCGCAGGTCTACGGCGCCACCGAGACATGCGGGCAGAACGTCATGGAGCCGACGCTGGGACTGCGCAAGCCTGGCGCGGCCGGTCTGCCTGTCGGATCGTCGCGCATTCACATCGTCAACGACGACGACACGGAGCTACCCGTTGGCGCGATCGGCGAGGTCATCATCGGCGGCGACTGCGTGGCGCTCGGCTATTTGGGCGACGAAGAAGCCACGGCGCAGGCCTTCGGGCCGCTGGGCTGGCGGTCTGGCGATTTGGGGTTTGTGGACAAGGACGGATTTCTCTTCATCGTGGACCGCAAGAAGGACGTCATTATAACAGGCGGCCATAACATCTATCCGCTGGAGGTTGAGAGCGTGCTCTATCGCCATCCGGCCGTCGCCATGTGTGCGGTTGTCGGCACGCCGGACGCCGAGAAAGGCGAGGTTCCGGTCGCCGTTGTTGTGCTCGCGCATGGCGCGACCGCCACTGCGGAGGACCTGCGCGGATGGTGCCGGGAGGAACTGGCCGCCTACAAGGCGCCCCGCCGCATCGAGATCATCGACGACATGCCGGTTGAGGCCGCAAAGATCCGCAAGCGTGATCTTGTCGAAGCGCTGAAGGGCGAAGGACTGGGCAAATATCGGCGAGCGTGATGCTCGCCCTCCCCCGCCGCGCTCCACAAGTGGGCGCAGGCTCAATTAGCCTTCCGTGTGCCTGATCTTCACCACGTCGCCGGCTGCGCCATAGGCGCCCCAGCCGCCATCCACCGGCAAGACTACCCCTGTGACGTAGCTTGCCCAGTCCGAAAGAAGGAACACCGCTGCCTTCGCCATCTCCTCGGTTTCGGCCATCCGCGCCAGCGGCGTGCGGCGCTCGATGAGACCTGGATCGAACACCTTGCGGTCCAGAAGGTCTTTCACCATAGGCGTTTTGGTGTAGCCAGGCGCAATCGCGTTGACGCGCACACCATATTCGCCCCACTCGCAGGCCAGCGTCTTCGTCAGATGGCCAATTCCCGCCTTGGCGACGCCATAGGCCGAGCGCCCTGGGAAGGCATGCAGTCCCACTATCGAAGAAACGTTGACTATTGACCCGCTACGCTGCTCTACCATCAGCCGGCCGGCCGCGCGGGAAATGAGGAGCGTGCCCCAAAGGCTGACGTCGAAGACGCGTCGCCAGCGCTCAGTCGACTGCTCGTGCAACGGCACCAAGTCGTCGCCGATGCCAGCTGCGTTAAAGATCAGGTCGAGCCCGCCCAGTGCGTCGGCCGCTTCGCTCACCATTCGCTTCGCATCCGACTCCACCGCGACATCGCCCTGCACTGCCATATGCGCGCGCATGTCGTCGCGGGCCTCCAAGACCCTGACGCCGTCGAGATCAGCAAGTGCGACTGTGGCGTTCAGTTCAAGTAGCAGCTTGGCGGTTGCCGCGCCGATGCCACTTGCGCCCCCGGTGACGAGCGCGCGTCGTCCAGAAAAGTCGATCTGCAGGCTCATGCGTCGGGGTCGGCGCCGTCATCTTCATGCGGCTTGAAATGGAAATCCGGCTCCCATTGCGCGCGCGGGCGCGCATGGACCTCCCAATAGGCATCGGCGACACGCTGGTGATCGTAAGGTGTGTCCTTTGCCATGGTACCGTGAATGGCGATCGTAGATACCTGGACACCGTGAGGTGTCAGTTCCTTATGGAGCGAATGGCCGAGACTGCGCAGCGCTGCCTTGCCAAGTGACGTCACCCCCCATTCGATCCAAGGGCCGAAGGCGAGCACGCCGCCGGTGAGGAGGATCGAGCCGCTTCCACGCGCGATCATGCCGGGTGCCACCTCGCGCACCAGATGGTGCGCACCGGCGACGTTGGTACGAAAGCTTTCCATGAGATAGTCGAAATCGACGGGATCGCCGCGAGCCTTCCAGCCGGGGGCCGCCGAATACTGCGCCTCGTCAATGCCCGAAGGCGTGGCGAAGCGCGACGGCTCGATGACGGCAGCGTTGTAGATAACGGCTTCGGCTTCGCCATACTTATCACGCAGAATGGCGACGACCTGCGAAATGGCCGTCGGATTGCCGGCATCGGCAACGAACCCCTCGGTCTCCAGCCCTTCCGAGTCGAGCTGCGTCTGGTAGGCGGCAACGGCAGCTGGTCGTCGCGCCACGAAGCCCACCTTCATGCCGCCTCTGGAAAAGCGCCGCACGAGCGCGAGACCCAGCCCAGGCCCCGCCCCGACGACGATGGCAAGCGGCTTCTTGTCCATCAGTGCGAATTCGTTTCAATGACTGGCGCATCGCCGCCAGCGGCGAGACGCTCACGTTCCGCTCGGGCGGCAAGCCAGTCCTCAAGCGTTCCAACGACGCCCTTGCGCAGGAACAGCACGCAAAGCACGAACGCCGCTCCTTGAACGACAACGACCCAGGAGCCCAGCGTTGCGAGTTCCGTCTGTATCGTCACGACGATGATAGCGCCCACGATTGGCCCTAGCAGAGTTCCGACACCGCCGATGAGCGTCATTAGCAAGGCATCGGCCGAGGTCATGAAATAAAGGTCCGCCAGCGAGGCTATCTGGAAGACGATCGCCTTGGTGCCGCCGGCGAGCCCCGCCAGCATGGCCGAAAGCGTGAAAGCGATCAGCTTGAAGCGGTCAGTGGAGTAGCCGAGCGATATGGCGCGCGGCTCGTTCTCACGAATTGACTTCAAAACCTGCCCGAAGGGCGATCGTACGATCCGGTAGATCGCGCCGAAACCGAACAGAAAGATCGCGAGCACGAAAAAGTACATGTTCAAAGGTTCGTTGAGGTTGATGAAACCGAAGAGATATCCGCGCGGCACGGACTGGATCCCGTCTTCGCCATGGGTCCACGAAGACTGGATGGCGTAGAAATAGACGAGCTGCGCCAGCGCCAGAGTAATCATCGCGAAATAGAGGCCCTGCCGGCGGATAGCGAGCCAGCCGAAGATCATACCGAGCAAGGTCGCCATCGCCACTCCTGACAAGATCGCGAGTTCCGGCGGGAAGCCCCAGGATGCGGCGGTAAACGCAGCAACATAAGCCGAGGAGCCGTAGAAGGCCGCATGGCCGAAGGCAAGCAGGCCGACATAGCCGAAAATCAGATTGTAGGCGCAGGCGAACAACGCCAGGCACAGGATCTTCATGCCGAAAACGGGATAGATGAAGAAAGGCAGGATGGTGCCGCCGACGGCGATCACCAGCATCCACAACCGTCCGTTTTCCAAGATGCTATGGGGCCGGGCCGTCGACATGTCCGCGGCATGCGCGGCAACCGTTTCCTTGCCGAACAGGCCAGCGGGGCGGAAGACGAGTACCAGCACCATGATCACGAAGATCACGGTGGTCGAAGCTTGAGGCCAGAACACCTTGGTCAGCCCTTCGACCATGCCCAACATAAGGCCGGTGAAGATTGCGCCCGCGATCGAGCCCATGCCGCCGATGACCACCACCGCGAAGATCGTGATGATGATCGTTTGGCCCATCTGCGGACTCACCTGATAGATCGGCGCCGCCATGACGCCAGCAAGCCCTGCCAGACCCACGCCGAAGGCATAGGTCAGCATCAGCATGCGCGGCACGTTGATGCCGAAGGCGCGAACCAGATCGGGATTTTCGGTAGCAGCCCGAAGGTAGGCGCCCAGTCGCGTGCGCTCGATCGAGTACCAGGTAGCGAGGCACACGAGGATCCCCGCGCCGATTACCCACACCCGGTAGTAGGGCATGAACATGAAGCCGAGATTCACACCGCCTGTCAGGGATGCCGGGATGTCGTATTGCTGGCCAGCCGCGCCGTAGCGCACGTTGAACAGGCCTTCGATCAGCATTGCAAGTCCGACTGTCAGCAGAAGTCCATAGGCATGCTCGAGCTCATACACCTTGCGGATGAAGAGCCGCTCCATTACGGCGCCGATCAGGCCCACCGCGAACGGCACCAGCACCAGCGCCCACCAATAGTTCAGCGAGGGCAAACCGAGCCCGGGGAAAAGTTCGGGCAGATTGAGCAGGTACCATGCTCCAAAAGCGCCCAACATGTACTGCGCGCCATGCACGAAATTGCCGATGCGCAGCATTCCGAAGATGATGGCAACGCCCAGGCTCATCATCGCGTAGAACACGCCGTTGATAAGCCCGATCAAAAGCTGGCCGAACAGGAGCTGCGGGGAAATCCCGATCAGTGTCATCATGGCCAGCTCACACTTTCAGATAGTTCTGGATGCGCTCCAGGCCGCCGGCGACGTCCGCCGCCTCCAGCCTGTCGATCACTTTTCCATGCTCAACCACGTAGTGGCGGTCGGCGAGCCTGGCGGCAAAGCGCACATTCTGCTCCACAAGAAGCAAAGTGAACCCGCGTTCCTTGAGCTTGCGTATCACCACACCAATCTGCTGCACGATCACCGGCGCGAGACCTTCGGTCGGCTCGTCAAGCAGAAGAAGGGTCGCGCCGGTGCGCAAGATACGCCCGATCGCCAGCATTTGTTGTTCGCCGCCGGAGAGCTTGGTGCCTTGGCTCTTGCGCCGCTCGGCGATGTTCGGAAAGAGCTCGTATATGTCCTCCAGCGCCATGCCACCTTGAGCGATCACGGGTGGAAGCAACAGGTTTTCTTCCACTGTGAGGCTGGAGAAGATGCCGCGTTCCTCCGGACAATAGGCGATCCCACGCCGGGCGATATGTTCCGGCATGCGAGCGATAAGGTTCTCGCCCTGGAAGCTGACCTCGCCGCTGCGCTTGCGCAGAAGACCCATGATGGCGCGCAGCGTCGTCGACTTGCCCGCGCCGTTGCGGCCGAGCAGTGTAACGACCTCGCCGCGCCCAATATCAAAGGCCATGTCATGCAGCGCTTGACTTTCGCCATACCAGCCGCGCAGTCCGCGAACCGAAAGCAGGGTGGCGGCGCTCATTCTTCTCCCCCGATATAGGCTTCCACCACGCGAGGATCGGTCGACACCTGCGCATACGTCCCTTCGGCGAGAACCTTTCCCCTTGCAAGGACCGTGATGCGGTCGGCAAGTCGCGAAACCACGGAGAGATTGTGCTCGACCATCAGGATCGTACGGTTGGCGGAGACATTGCGGATCAGGTCGGCAATGCGCTCCACGTCCTCACTGCCCAGCCCTGAGGTCGGCTCATCCAGGAGCAGAAGTTCCGGCTCCAGCGCGAGCGTCGTTGCGAATTCGAGGACGCGCTTGCGTCCGTATGGCAAATCAGCTGCCGACCGATTGCGCAATGGCAAGAGGCCCACCACATCGAGCAGGCTGTCGACCCGATCGTCGAGCGAGTCGAGGCTGTGCTGACTACGCCAGAAATAGAACGAGGTTCCGACAGGCCGCTGCAAGGCTATGCGTACGTTCTCGGCGACGGTCATCCTAGGAAATATGGCTGATATCTGGAAGGATCGGACGATGCCGCGTCGCGCAACCCGCGCCGGGCTCTCCGCCGTTATGTCCTCGCCATTGAAGCGAATGGTGCCCTCACTGGGCTGCAGAACCTTAGTTATCAGGTTGAAGCAGGTCGTCTTGCCCGCACCGTTCGGCCCTATCAGGGCGTGGATGGAGTGCCGCCTAACGTCAAGATCAACGCCTGCCACGGCTGCGAACCCGTGGAAGCGCTTGGTGAGACCTCTCGCCTGGATGATGTTGTCCGTGGCCGGCGCGATCATAAGCTGCTTTCCACCAGCACACCGCGACCACGCGAGGCTTTCTCGCGCAGCGGCAGCGTCGCCTTGTAGGCCTGCGAATGATAGAAGTCGTGCGCCGCTTCGAAACTGGGAAACTCGACGACAGACAAACTTGGCGGATTCCAGCCGCCCTCAAGGGGCTCGATCCGCTCGCTGCGCAGGATGAACCGCGCGCCAGCGGCTTCCATCAGGGGGCCGGCGACCTCGCGATACGCCAACCAGGCATCCTGGTTGATGATGTCGAGTTCAAAGATCATGTAGCCACGCAAGATTGTCTTCTCCGCTGGCGAATGGAAAATGCGGGGAGGTCACCGCCAACCATCGCGTCAGGCGGCGACCTCCCGGGTACGTCTCGGCACGCTAGAGCTTGCAGACGCTCTCCGAATGCGGACGGAAGGCCTTCTCGGCCGGCACCGTTGCCACCAACTTGAAGAAGTCATCCTTCTCCGAAACGTCGTCCGGACCGTTGACTTCGAGCAGGTACATGTCGTGGATCAAGCGGCCATTGGGATACAGCGTGCCGTTGCTGACGAAGAAATCGTCCAGCTCGACTTCGCGCATCGCCTTGAGAACCGCTTCCGACTCATCTGTCCCTGCTTTTTCCACCGCCTTGAGATAGGCGCTGACGGCGGAGTATGTGCCCGCGGCGATCCAGCCCGGCGCGTTGCCGGTGATCTCCATCATGCGACGACCGAACTCTTCCGACGCCTCGTCCTTCTTCCAGAACCATGGTGTGGAGGCACGTACACCTGCCAGCGCTTCAACGCCAAGCGCGCGCGCATCTGACTGATGAAGGAACGTGACGGCGATCTTCTGACCGGCATCCATGATGCCGAACTCGCGGGCCTGCTTCATCGCGTTGACGAGCTCGGGACCGTTCAGGTTCATGATGATCGCCTGCGCGCCAGACGCTTGCGCCTGAAGCAGGTAAGACGAAAAGTCGGTCGTGCCGAGCGGCGCACGCACCTTGCCCTTGATTTCGGCGCCTGCATTGTTGACGGCGGTCTCCACCCAGGCTTCCTGAACCTTGCCCGCCTCGTAGTCCGGCGAAAGGATGTAGAAGGACTCGCCGCCTTCAGCGAGCAGCGCCGCAACCGTGGTGCCTACGGTGGAATAGGCGTCATAAGCCCATGCCACGATATGGCCGTTGCAGTCGGCTTCCGTAGGCCGGTCGGTGAGCGGCGAGACGAAAAGGCCCACTTTCTGCTGTTCGCCGATCAACGTGTTGACGCCCAGCGATACAGCTGAGTTGGCCACGTCGGCGATGGCATCTACACCATCCCTCTCGAGCCACTGCCGCGCAATGGCGAGCCCGACGTCTGGCTTGTTCTGGTGGTCGGCGGAGATGACCTCAATCGGGTTGCCGAGCACCGAGCCGCCGAAATCCTTAACGGCGAGCTCAGCCGCGCGGACAACCTCGGTTCCGCCGAGCGCCGAGAACGAGGTGCTCTGATCGTTAAGCACCCCGATCTTGACGGTGTTGTCCTGTGCCTGTGAGACAAGGGTCGTGGCGACCAGCATGGTCGTTGCCAGCAGCAATTTCTTCATCGTTCCTCCCATTGGCGCGCCTTGGTGCGGACGACGTGTTGCGCCCTGTTGCGAAGGCCGTCCGTTTCGCGCTCGTTACAAAATCTGCGGGCACCGGCTCGCGGAAGCATCGTCCTAACAGACTAGCCGGTCCTTCAGCCGACGTTCTGTGCCCCGTCGGCCGTCATCAAGCTGCCGGAAACATAGCGCGCATCCTGCGAAAGCAGAAAGCCGATGACGCCGGCAATGTCCTCCGGCTCTCCTCCCTCGGTCAAGCCTGCCAGGCGCGGGGCGCGTACCAATAGCGACGCATTTTGCCGTTCGAGCTGCGGTTGGTTCGAGGCGATTGCGGTCTTGACCCGGCCGGGAGCAACTGCATTGAAGCGCACCCCTGCATGCGCGTACTCCACCGCCAGCGATTTCATGAGCGCTACTATCCCTGCCTTTGCGGCGGCATAGTGGGCGGCGTAGGCGATGCCATGGGTGGCGGCCGTGCTGGCGATAAAAACGGCGCTGCCCCGCGCTTCGATCAGGGCTGGAACTGCGGCCTGAGCAATGCGGGCGACACTCGTCAGATTCACGGCGACGACCGTGTTCCATTCGTCTGGCCCGATCTCAACGAAATGGCTGCGGCGATAGATGCCAGCATTGCACACGAGCATGTCAAGCCGACCTGCGCCCGCTATCGCGCTGCGCGCCATGGCGGCCGAGCCATCGCCATCTGCTGCATCGTATATGAGTGTGGTCAGGTCTTCCAGTTCGCTTGCCAGCATCTCGAGGCCATCGCGATCACGATCCGCCGCGACCACGCGCGCTCCTTCTCGCGCCAGACGTAACGCGGTGGCACGGCCGATGCCGCCCGCCGCGCCCGTGACCAGCGCCACCTTGCCATTGAATCGTCCGACCATGTGCATCTCTCCGTCATGGAAGGACAGCCCGCCTCGTCTCTTCCGGCATCATTCGTTCGGACGATGCCGGCGCGGCGACACAGCGACAGTGTGGCCTTTTTGGGCAGGAGCATTGCGCGTGAACGTTCTCATCATCGGCGGAACCGGCATGATCGGCGGCCACGCGGCCGTGCATCTCGAAAAGCTCGGGCATGCGGTGACGCTCGGCGCGCGCAAGCCGGCGCGCGAGGGTACGCCCATGGCCACGATGCCGACGATCATCGGGGACTACTCCCAGCAGACTTTCACCGAGAAGGACCTGGAGCCATTCGACGCCATCGTGTTCGCGGCGGGCCAAGACATTCGCCATATCCCCCAAGGCGCCGACGAACACGAATTCTGGCGCGTCATGCAGATTGAAGGCGTGCCGAACTTCGCACAGCTTGCCAAGAAGGCTGGCGTCCGGCGCTTCATCCAGCTTGGCAGCTACTACCATCAAGTAATGCCGGAACTGATCGAGAAGGTGCCTTATGTGCGGGCTCGAGCGCTCGCCGACGCGGGCGCAAGGGCCATGGCGGACGACAGTTTCAATGTCACGACGCTCAATCCGCCCTCAATTGTGGGGGCAATCCCCGGCATTCCCGCGAAGCGCTACGAGACACTCGCAGCGTGGGGCCGAGGGCAGCGGCCGGAAATTCCCGACTATGCGCCGGCCGGCGGCACGAACTATCTGTCGGTTCGCTCGCTGTCGCAGGCCATCGCCGGCGCGCTCGAGCGCGGCGAACCGGGCAAAGCCTATCTCATTGGCGATGCCAACCTCACCTTCCGGGATTTCTTCCAGAAGATCTTCGACGCGGTGGGGACCGATCGCCAACTGAGCGAGGAGGACCGCGAGCACCCATTGTTGCCTGACGCTTTCATCGTGCCAGGCCGCGGCGTCATTCTCTCATACGAGCCCGACCCTGCCGAGACCGTGCTGCTTGGCTACCAGCGTGGCGACATCGACCGTGCGGTGGCCGAGGTGGTCACGGCGGTCGGCGGCTGACGCGATCGAGTCAGTCATAGAGGACGAAATCTCGATGATCGATCTCTACGCGTCCACAACGCCAAACGTCCTCAAGGTGACGCTGATGTTGGAGGAGTGCGGGCTCGACTACCGCATGCTGCCAGTCAATGTGTGGAAGGGCGAGCAGTTCGCGCCGGATTTCCTCGCGCTGAACCCGAATGCGAAAGTGCCGGTGATCGTTGATCATGACGGGCCGACAACGGTGTTCGAATCCGTCGCCATCTTGTTCTACCTTGCGGAAAAGTGCGGGTGCCTGCTGCCCGCTTCTGGCGCTCCCCGCGCCGCTGTGATGCAGTGGCTGGTGTTCCAGGCCGCCAATCTCGGGCCGACGAACGGTCAATTCAATCATTTCAAGCTGTTTGCGCCACCGGACCAGGCATATGGCCGCGACCGCTACACCACAGAGTTGCACCGCATTTACGCGGTGATGGAACAACGCCTGACACAGACGTCCTATCTCGGCGGTGAAGCGTTCTCCATCGCCGATCTCGCCGTATTTCCGTGGGTCTGGTCGAACGCGAACCGCTGGGCGGAAACGCTTTCCTTCCTCGCCCCCGCCGCCAGTCCCGGCATCGCCGCGTGGTACGAACATTGCAAGGCGCGGCCGGCGGTGCAGCGCGGGCTTGCCGCGCACGGCACCCTCAAACCGCTGGTGTCCACATCGACACCTGACGATCTCGACCGCATGTTCGGCCGCGGCGCCTATGCCTGGCGATCGTGAGATCGCACCCAAGACAGATGACGGAGTTGAAATGCCTAGCTTGTTCGACCCGGTGACCTTGGGTGCACTCGCGCTGCGCAATAGGATCGTGATGTCACCAATGACGCGCAGTCGTGCTGGCGCTGGCGACGTCCCGACACAACTTCACGCCGAATACTATCGCCAGCGGGCGACGGCTGGCCTGATTGTCACCGAAGGCATCCAGCCAAGCCCCGCGGGGAAGGGCTACTGCAGAACGCCGGGGCTGTACTCGGCCGCGCAAACGGAAGGCTGGCGGCGGGTCGCGGCGGCGGTTCACGGCGAGGGCGGCTTGGTCGTCGCGCAGCTCATGCATTGTGGCCGCGTCGCCTCCCGCGTCAACAAGAACGACGGTTCGGACGTCGTTGCACCATCGGCTATCCGCGCGGACGGCAAGATCTTCACCGATGTCAGCGGTCCCGTCGCCATGGAGATGCCGCGCGCGCTGCATACGCACGAGGTGCGGTTCGTCGTGGAGGAATACCGCCAGGCGGCGCTGAACGCCCGCGCGGCGGGCATGGACGGCGTGGAACTGCACGCCTCAAGTGGATACCTGCCGATGCAGTTCCTTTCCTCAAACACGAACATGCGCACGGATCGCTATGGCGGGAGCGTGGAAAACCGCATCCGCTTCGTCATGGAGACGCTGCAGGCGATGGGGGAGGCAATCGGTTTCGACCGCGTTGGCATGCGCGTGTGTCCCGGGCTCGACTACAACGACATCGATGATGCGAACCCAGCTGAGACCTACGGCCTTCTGCTGCAAGAAGCTTCGGCCTTGGGCCTCGCCTATCTTCACCTGGTGCGCCGCAGCTTTCCGCTCGTGGACAATTTCACGCTAACAAAAGCACATTGGCGTGGCCGCCTCATACTCAACAACGAGCTGACACCCAAGAGCGCGGCAGCCGCGATCGCCGACAGCTCTGCAGACGCGGCATCCTTCGGTCGACACTTCATCGCAAACCCCGACCTTGTTTACCGCATCCGCCAAGAGGTCGCGCTGTCCGACTACGACCGCGCCCGCGTCTATACGCAAGGTCCGCAAGGCTACACCGACTACAAGCCCGCCAACCCGGCCTAGTCAGTTTGGACCACGCGAACGGCGAAAGGCGGTTCTAGCCTGCGCGCGGGAAGGCTGCGGCGGCCTGATAATTGCGCGGGATGCGATGATGTCGCGCCCTGTGTCCAGCAGGGTCGTGGACAGCTGTTCAATGGTCGCGACCACGAAAGTCCGATCACCGCACGCGGTCGGGCGGCAACGCGGAGCAACGAATCGGACCACCATCGAAGAGGAGGAAATCAATGTCCATCGAAACACTTCGCGCCAAGGCGTCCAACACAGGGCCGGCGCTGTTCTTCCCCGATCCGGAAGTGCCCGCAATCTATAATTTCGATCAGGGTCTCGCCGCACCGGAAACGTATCCCGTCGCCGATCTCACCCGGCTCGCCAAGAAGGTTCTCGACGGCGCCGGCCCCTCGGTGCTCGATTATTTTGACCCGGACGTTGGGTATGAAGAGCTGATATTCGGGTATCGGGGTCTGCGCGCGCGCATCGCCGAGCGCACGAAGGCGATGCAGGGGCGCGATGTCGGGTATGACGGCGTGATCCTGACGTCAGGCTCGGTACAGGGTCTGGCGCTCGCCATGGCCGGCTATATCGACCCGGGCGACGTCGTCATCGCCGAGGCCTCCTCATTCCCCTACGCGCTGCGTTACGCCACGATGCAGGGCGGCGAGATTCGTACGCTGACCATCGACGACAACGGCATGGTGGTCGAAGACCTCGAGGCGCTGATCGGGCAGGTGAAAAGCGAAGGCAAGCGAGTGAAACTCGTTTACACCATCCCCACGTTCCAGACGCCGACCGGAACGGAAATGTCGGTTGCGCGCCGCAAGATGCTGGTGGACGCAGCAAAGAACCATGATTTCATGATCGTCGAAGATGCCGTCTATTCCGACCTGCGCTTTGCCGGTGAGCACCTGCCCTCGCTGCTCAGTCTCGACGACAGCGGTCGTGTTATCCAGTGCGGCTCGTTCTCCAAGATGGTCGCGCCCGCGCTACGCATGGGTTGGTTCATCGGCTCTCCCAAGGCAATCGAGCCGCTGGCGGTCATGCGGCAAGACCTCGGTGTCGCACAGTGGATCGCCCGCGTCATGGCCGAATTCATGGATGAGGGCCTCCTTGAGCCGCATCTGGCCCGTGCCTGCGCGGTCTACGGCCGCAAGGCCAACATTGCGGCAAACGCGCTGCGCGAGCATTGCGGCGATTTCGTCCGTTTCCAAATGCCGCAAGGCTCATTCTACATCTGGGTAGAGATCGATGACCAGGTAGACTGGGACGCGGCGGCGGCCCGTGCCGCGCAAGAAGGCATATTCTTCCGTCCTGGCGAGCGTTTTGCAGGGGTGAAGGACAACCGCAAATTCCTGCGCCTTTCCTACGGCCATGTCAGCGAAGAGATCATTGGCGATGGCATCGCCCGGCTGGGCGCGATCCTGCGCGAATGCGCACGGCAGGACGCATGATCGCGGCCCGCACGATAGCGTCGGGATTTGCCTATCCCGAGGGACCGCGCTGGCATGATGGTCAGCTATGGGTGGCCGATCAGCACGACGAGACCGTCCACATCCTCGCGGCGGACGGGCTACGCGTCGACAGTTTTCACGTCGCGGGAGGCCCGTCCGGCATGGGTTGGCTTCCAGACGGTGACCTGCTGGTGGTTTCGATGGAGGGGCACAGGCTTCTGCGCGGCGACAGAGCGGGCCTTGCGCCCTACTGCGAGCTCGGCGACATCCACCACCATCTCACCAATGAGATGGTGGTGGATAGTGCGGGCAGAGCCTATGTCGGCAATATCGGCTTCGATTTCGAAGCCGGAGACCCGGTGACGCCGACCATGCTTGTGATGGTCGACACCGCCGGCGCGCCGCGCATCGTCGCCGAAGATCTGGTCTGCCCGAACGGCACCGTGATCACGCCCGACGGCAAGACTTTGATCATCGCGGAGTCACTTGCCAACAGGCTCACCGCTTTCGACATCACGGGCGACGGCAGCCTGTCGAACCGGCGCGTGTTCGCGCAACTGCCCGGCCACATACCCGATGGCATCTGCCTGGACGCGGAAGGCTGTGTATGGGCGGCCTCACCGTTTACCAACTCGGTCGTACGCACGCACGAAGGCGGGCAAATTACAGATACGGTCACGATCGATGGGGCTGGAGCCTTCGCCTGCATGTTGGGCGGTGTGGACGGGCGCGACCTTTATGTGTGCGTCGCCAACCCTTCGATGCGGCCGGACACGCTGACAATGCGCGGCGGCAGAATCGACGTTGCACGGGTCTCGGTGCCCGCCGCCACCGGCGCGCGACCCTGAGGGACAATAGGCGGCGACGATGACCGACAGACAAAATCTCAACCCTTCCGGCATGACATTCCCCGGCATGAGCCAGGGTGTCGCGAAGGGAGACCTGATCCACATATCAGGTCAGGTCTCGCTCGACGCCGGAAAGGTCGTCGGCATTGGCGACGCGGCGGCGCAGGCTCGCCAATGCTTCGCAAATATCGAAGCGGTCCTGTCTCTTGCTGGCGCTACACTAAACGACGTCGTGGCGCTGCGCTGCTATCTCGTCGAGGCGGAACACTACGCACACTATGCGTCTGTTAAGAACACGCTTTTTGAAGGTAACCCGCCCTGCGGCACGGCGGTCATCGTGAAGTCGCTGCTATCGCCGGACTTTCTGATGGAGGTCGAGGCGGTGGCGCAGCGTGGCATGTAGCAACAGCCCGCCAGACAATCGCCAGGCGCCTTCATTTCGCGCATGGCAGTGCCCGAGCGGCGAAACACCCTACCGCATGTCCGGTTCATCGCCTGTGCGGCGCACACGACATCAGGTTGCGGACTGTTCCATGCAAAATACGCCGCAGCGTCGTCTGGTGACGATCACACGTGATAACCGCCATCGACGTTGATGACCTGTCCGCTGACGAACCGCGCGCGGCTGGAAGCCAGAAACGTCGTCGCTTCCGCCACGTCCACTGGCTTGCCCCAGAATTTCAGCGGCACGTTGGCCGCCGCCGCGTCGATATATTTCTGGTCAATGAAACCCTGCGCCATGAGCGCCGGATGAGAACCCGCATCGATAATGCCGAGCGCGACGCCGTTTGCGCGGATGCCATAGCGGCCCTCTTCCTTGGCTACGGCCTTCATGATGCCGTTGACGCCAGATTTTGGGACCACAGACAGCCCGTCGGCCGAGGCGTAGCGAAACTGGGCGGAACTTTGCACCGCCACGACCGAGCCGCGCGAGGCCCGCAGGTGCGGTATCGCATAGTGGACTACGTTGAAGAAGCCCAGTGTGTCCTGAAGCAGGTGCTTTTTCATCAGCGCGGGGTCGACCTTGCTGAGATGGATGAGCGGGACCAAAGGGCCGGCGGCATAGACAACCGTGTGGATACCCCCGCCCCCATCTGCGACCTTGGCGACAAGGTCCGCGACCGCTTCCGGATCCTCGATGTTGATACCGTGGATGGAGGCGCAGCGGCCTTCACCCCGCACGCCTTCGGCGGCAGCGTGCGCCTTCGGCTCATTGCTGAAATAGGTAAGCGCGACGTCGCAGCCGTCGCGCGCCAGCACACGGCAGATTTCTGCGCCGACGCCGCCGCTGCCGCCGATCACCAGCGCGCGGCCCTGCACGGGGTAAAGCCGCCTAGTATCATCCGTCATGAATCACCCTCCCATCTTCATGGCGTGTTCCGCATAGCGCCAGCCCAGTTCTGCGACCGGCCGCGCAAGCGCGCCTGCCTCGCGCGCATGGGGGCTGGAGGCGGTACCATCAACGACGCGTTTCATGATGCCTTGGCGTATCGCGGCGACCCGGAACAGGCAAAAGGCCAGATAGGCGTACCACGCCCGATCGCAGACGCCCTCCTGCTTCGTCGCGCGCAGATATGCATCCCGGTAGCGCCGCTCGTCGGGAATGCCCGTGCCTGTCAGGTCGATGTCCCCCAGCCCGCGATAGGGGCGGCCAGGAAAATGCCATGTCAGCATGTGATAGGCGAAATCGGCTATCGGGTCGCCGACGGTGGAAAGCTCCCAGTCCACCACCGCAATCACACGTGGTTCGCTTGTGTGAAAGATCATGTTGTCAATGCGATAGTCGCCGTGGATGAGCGCCGCGCGGCGCTGAGACGGAATGTTGTCAGGCAGCCATGCGATCAGACTGTCCATCGCCTCTATCGTTAGCGTTTCGGAAGCGCGGTACTGCTTGCTCCATCGCGCGACCTGCCGCGCGACGTAGTCTGCCGGCCGGCCGAAATCCCCCAATCCCGCCGCGACATGGTCAAGCGAATGAAGTGCGCTGATCACGCGGTTCATCTCATCATAGATCGCCGCGCGATCCCGAGGCTGCATGTCCGGCAGGACGGGCTCCCAGAAGGAGCGGCCCTCTACATACTCCATGATGTAGAACATCGCACCAGCGACCGTATCATCGTCGCAGAGCAACAAGGCGCGCGCTACGGGCACATCGGTCTGGCGCAACGCCGAGATCACGCGAAACTCCCGATCGACCGCGTGGGCGGAGGGCAGCAACGTGCCGTCGGGCTTCTTGCGCAGCACCAGCCTGCGCACGCCGCCAAATGAAAGCAACATCGTGGGGTTGGACTGTCCGCCCCGGAAGCGTTCGATGGTCATGTGCCCGCCGCAATCCGGCAGCCGCTCCATCAGCCAGGACTGCAGCCGCCCCTGTACGATCGGGCTGTCGGCCGCCAGCGGCTCGGTGCCGACGAAGCGCGCGGCATCCATGGCTCAGCGCGCCTCGGCATATTTGGCAAGTTCGAGCTTTCCAATCTGGTTGCGATGCACCTCGTCGGGGCCGTCGGCAAAGCGAATCTTTCGCGCATGGGCGTAGTAATTTGCCAGGACGAAATCCTGCGAAACGCCAGCCGCCCCATGCGCCTGTATCGCCCAGTCGATGACCTGGCAGGCCATGTTCGGCGCAGCCACCTTGATCATCGCGATTTCGGCCTTTGCCCGCTTGTTGCCGACCGTGTCCATCATGTGCGCCGCCCTGAGCGTGAGCAGCCGAGCCTGGTCGATGAGGATGCGCGCTTCCGCGATGCGCTCCAGTGTCACGCCCTGCTCGGCGATCGGCTTCCCGAAAGCGACGCGTCCTGCGACCCGGCGGCACATCAGTTCCAGGCAACGCTCCGCCTGCCCGACGAGGCGCATGCAATGGTGGATGCGCCCTGGCCCAAGACGGCCCTGTGCGATCTCGAAGCCGCGCCCTTCGCCCAGAAGCATGTTCGACGCCGGCACCCTCACGTCATCGAACGCGATCTCCATATGGCCGTGCGGGGCATCGTCATACCCAAACACGGTCATTGGCCGCAGCACGGTGATCCCCGGTGTCTTCAGTGGCACCAGGATCATCGACTGCTGGTTGTGCCGGGCAGCCGAGGGGTCGGTCTTGCCCATAAAGATCAGCAGTTCGCAGCGCGGATCGCCCACGCCGGAAATCCACCATTTTCGGCCGTTGATGACGTAGTCGTCGCCATCGCGGACGATGGAGCTCTGAATATTGGTGGCATCACTGGAGGCGACGTCCGGCTCGGTCATGGCGAAAGCAGAGCGAACCGAGCCATCGAGCATGCCGGGCAGCCAGCGTGCCTTTTGCTCGGGCGTACCATAACGCTCGATCGTTTCGATATTCCCGGTATCGGGCGCGCTGCAGTTGAACACCTGTGCGGAGAAATGAACGCGTCCCATGACCTCGCACAGCGGCGCGTATTGCATGTTCGTCAGCCCCGCGCCGTGTTCGGAATCGGGTAGGAAGAGATTCCAGAGACCTTCAGCGCGCGCCTTTTCCTTCAGCTCGTCGAGAATGGGCGGATTGCCCCAGCGGTCACCTGCGACCTGCTCGTAATAGTGCTTTTCGTTGGGATAGACGTACCGGTCCATGAACGCGGCTAGACGCGCCACCAGACCCGTCGTCTTTTCGTCGTATTCGAAATCCACCGCCGCCGCTCCGCTTTCAGCCCTGTCTTACCTGCACGCCTTCAGGCGGCTGCGCGGATGCCGGGCGGGTTGCCCTTCAGCACCTTGGCGCGCAGATTGTGCGGGTCGAGCCGGTTGATGATGGCGATCTGCTCGGCGGTGGGCGCCGCCGTTTCCTTGATGCCGTCCAATTTCAACAGCGGAAAGCCCGTGTTTTGTTGCACTTCATCGAAGGTGACGCCTGGATGAAGCGAAAGAACCCGCGCGCCATGCTCCGGCCCGTCAAAGGCGAACACGCAGAGATTTGTCACGACCAATCCCAGCTTGACGAAATCGTCCTTCGCGCCCACCGGCCAGGTTTCGGTTCGGAAGCCGACGCTCGACACGACATCCACTTCGCCTTCCACGAAGGTGCGCGTGCTGTGATTGGGCAAGAACATCGAGTTCTTGTGCGAGATGCTGTTGCCGGGAAAGCCGCGGACGCCGAGCATCTGTACCTTCGGCTTTTGAAAGTCGGGGCCAAGCGCGGAAATGTTGCCTTGCCCCCAGCGGTCCACCTGCACCGGCGTAACCATGGCGTGACGGCGACCAGACCAAACGCTATCGAACACGCGGCCATACGGCATCCAGCCGTTGTATTTCGGTCTGAACTCGCCGCGCGGACCGAGCGGGGTCGGTTCCTCGACGATCATCGCCTCGCCATCGGTCAACAAGATGCCGGGGGCGAATGTCAGCTTCGCAAGGCCCGCCGCCAAGCGCGGAAGCGGGCCGATGCCGGTGGCCAGAAGTTCGCCGTCATCCCGCCAGGTTTCCGCAGCCGCGGCGATGACGAGATCCGCGAGGGTGAAGTCTGTCGCAGTGGTCATGATACGTCCGTTCAGAATGTGGGGATGGGCAACGCGCGGATGCTGGCTTCGCCGCCGACGCTTTCGATGTAGGCGGCCTCGCCACCCGTGATGTGCATGTCGAAATAAGCCTGCCAGCCGCCTTCCTCGCCCGCCGAGGCGGCATAGGCTTTGAGGTGGGCAGCGTCCCAACCATACGCGTAGTGAGAGGTGGTGGGGTGGGCGCCGAGCGGCGCTTCCACAACGCCCTTGACCAGATAGGCCTCGAAAAGGTTTGCCTTCATGTCCTCGGGGTTCTCGGACGATAGAGAGTCAACAAGTTGTTCGGTGGTCACGTAGACGCTGCCGGAGGCCTGCGCAAAAAGCTGGTCAAAGAACGGATCGGGGCCGAACGTCAGCGTGTTGCCGACGCGGTCGGCCTTGCTGACATGCAGAATTGCCGCATCGAGCTTAATCGCTGGCATTGCGAGCAGCTCCTGCCCGTCCTCGTAGGGTGAGGTGATCGTCTTGAAATTTGGGTTTGCGTGCATGACCGCAGAGCCAAGCCCGACGCGCGTGGCAGCGAACGGAACGTTGTGGGCGGCGGCGCGAAGTCCAAGAAGCAGAAGACCTTCGTCCAATTCCGCCACCGTGACGGATCCACTTTCGCGCGCCTTGCGGAAGTAGGGTTCGATCGGGATGAAATCGAGCGAGACGAAGCCGTAGATCAGCTTCTTCACCTTGCCGGCCGCGCAAAGCATGCCGACTTCCGGCCCGCCATAGGCGACAATCGTCAAGTCCTTGAGGTCGGAGCGGATAATCTCGCGGATCAGCGCCATCGGCTTGCGCCGCGGCCCCCAGCCGCCAACCCCGATCGTCATGCCGTCGCGAAGCTCCGCGACAACTGCCTTGAGTGACATCTGCTTGTTCATGGGAAACTCGTTTCGTTCTGCAGTCGGAATTGATCGTTGCGGCCTCAATCGTGGAAGCCGCGCCTTTCGCTAGCGAGCCGCTCGATGAGCGCGGCCGGCTTGAAATATTCTTCGCCTACGATACGGCTGTACCTGTCGAGCGCTTCCTTGACGTTGGCGATGCCGATCTGGTCCGCCCAGAACATTGGTCCGCCCAAGTGGCTCGGCCAGCCGAAGCCACTGGTCCAGATCACGTCGATGTCGCCTGGCCTCGCGGCTGCGCCCTCGTCCAGAATCTTGGCCGCTTCGTTGACCATAGCCAGAAGGCAGCGCTCAAGGATTTCCTCGTCAGAGATCTCGCGCGCAGAAAACCCGCGCTCGGCGCGGTGTGTCGCCAGCAACTGGTCCACCGCCGGGTCGTCCTGCGGCTTCCGGTCCTCGCCATAGAGGTAGTATCCGGCTCCCGTTTTCTGACCGAGCCTGCCGGCTGCGGCCAGCTTGTCGACGATGTTGCAACTCTGCTCGCGCAATGTCATTCCGGCGATGCGCGCATTGCGGGCGGCAGCCATCACATCCATGCCTGCGAGATCGGCAAGCGCGAACGGTCCGATCGGAAAGCCGAAACCGGACAGCACCTTGTCCACCTGCCGCGGCGTTGCGCCATCTTCGAGTAGGAACTGCGCCTCGCGGGATCGTTTCGACAGCATTCGATTGGCGACAAAACCCTCCGAGCGACCAACCATGACGGGCACCTTGCCGATCTTTTTTCCAACCGCCGTGATGGTGGCGAGAACTTCTGGGGCCGTGCGCACGGCACGAACGTTTTCCAGAAGCTTCATCACGTTGGCGGGGTTGAAGAAGTGCATGCCCGCCACGTTTTCCGGCCGCGATGCCGCCGAGGCCAGCGCCTCGATGTCGAGGAACGACGTGTTGGTGGCGATGATCGCGTTGGCCTTCAGCACCGCGGAGAGCCGCGCGAACACCTCCGTCTTGACGTCGAGATTTTCCGTGACTGCCTCGACCACGAGGTCGACGTTGGCCAAACCATCGTAGCTGGTCGTGGTTTCCAGCAGCGTCATACGCTCGTCAAGCTGCGCCTCGGTCATCGAGCCACGCTTGATGCTGCCGCCATAGAGCTTGCGAATTGCCGCTTGAGCCTTGGTAAGGCTCTCCGCACTGCGGCCGACCAGAATCACCGGGAAGCCGGCATCCACGAAACACGCGGCAATGCCACGCCCCATCACACCGGGACCGACCACGCCGACCTTTCGAACGTCTCTCGGTTTCGTATCTGTCGGCACATCTTCCAGCTTGAGCGCCGCGCGCTCGGCCGCAAAAAGATGGCGCAACGCCTTCGATTGCGGCGAGGAGATCAACTCCCTGCAGGTGGCATATTCCTTTGCGGCGGCTTCTACAAAGGGCGTCACCGTCATCATCTCGATCAGATCGACCGCGATCTGCGGTGCCTTCAGGCCCTTGTGGCGCTTTGCCAGTTCTGCGCGCTTGGAATCGAGGAGTCCTTCATCGAATGCCGGCACCGGAAGATCGCTGGTACGTCGCACCGCACCGACGTCAGCCAATCGCTGCGCGAAATCGATCGCCGCGCTCCTGAGGTCGCTTGCGACGACTTCGTCTACCAGCCCCTTGTCGCGCGCAGCTTCCGCACCGATCTGGCCGCCTTCGGCGATCATGGTCAGCGCATCGGGTACCCCGATCAAGCGGGGCAGGCGCACGATGCCGCCGGAGCCTGGAAGCAGGCCGAGCTTCACTTCCGGCAGGCCCATGCGCGCATCCAACGCGGCGATGCGGTAGGAGCACGCCAGCGCGATCTCAAGCCCACCACCGAGCGCGGTTCCGTGCATTGCGGCAATCACCGGCTTGTCGCAACGGTCAAGCCGGTCGATCAGTTCTCCGAGCCGTGGCTCTTTCACGGGCTGCCCGAATTCGCGGATGTCCGCTCCTGCGAAAAAGGTGCGGCCGTCGCAACGGATCACCAGCGCCTTGCAGTCGACGTCCTCCTCGAAACGCTGCAGCGCCGCGACCAGCCCGACCCTGACCGAATGCGACAGGGCATTGACAGGAGGGTTGTCGACAGTGGCGACCAGAACCGGCCCCACCCTGACCAGAGATACGGTTTCACTTGTTTCGTCGTTCATATGACGTTGCTCCGCATCACGCATCTTCGGCCTCGTCCATCACAAGCACGACTTTGCCCTTCGCCGACCGCTCCATCACCACGTCCAGCGCTTCGGCGAAGCGGTCGAGCGGATACCTGGCCGAGATATGCGGCCGCAGGCTGCGTTCCGCGAACCAGGCGAAAAGCTCGACCATGTTGGCAGCATGGCGTTGGGGATCGGCGCGCGCGAACGCGCCCCAGAACACACCGACTATCGCCGTCTGCTTGAGAAGCAGCAGGTTGAGCGCAACCTTGGGAATGTCGCCGGCAGCGAAACCGATCACCAGATGGCGACCGTTGACGGCGAGGCTCCGCAACGCGGTTTCCGTCTGGCCCCCACCAACGGGATCGTAGACCACGTCCACACCGCGGCCCTGGGTCAGGTCCTTGATGCGCTGGCGCAGGTCCTCTTCCGCATAATTTATCGACTCGTCCGCGCCATGCGCGCGGCATAGATCCAGCTTTTCTTGCGTGGAAGCTGCCGCGATGACGCGCGCGCCCATACGTTTGGCTATCTCCACAGCCGTAAGGCCGACCCCGCCGGCCGCGCCCAGCACGAGCACGGTTTCGCCAGGCCGCAAGATGGCGCGATCCTTCAGCGCGTGATGCGAGGTAGCGTAGGTGATGAGAAAGCCCGCAGCCTGCTCGAAGCTCATCGCATCGGGAATCGGATAGACGCGCTCGGCCTCGGCCAGTGCTTCCTGCGCATAGCCGCCGATGCCGTTGAACGCGAGTACCCGCTGGCCAGGTCGCAGGGTGACAACATTCTCGCCCACCGCCGTCACCACGCCGGCAACTTCGCTGCCGGGAGTGAAGGGAAGCTCCGGCTTTGTCTGGTACTTGCCCTCGACCATCAGGCCGTCGAAGAAGTTGAGGCCGCACGCACGGACCTGCATCAGCACCTGGCCCTTGCCGGGCACAGGCGACGGCACCTCCTCGAGGCGCAGGTTCGCTCTTGGCGAAAAGTCCCTGCAGATGACGGCCTTCATTGTTTGTATAACCACGCTGTCAGTTTCGAGCGACGCAAATGCGCACCATGGCTGACACATGAGGGAGGCATTGGCCCCTGCCATCGTCCAATGGGACTAACGGCGGCGACATCTTCGCCGCCACCTGCCTCTAGTCTGTTCGGACCATAGCGATGGAAGGCCGCGCCCATACCATTGGCAACCAGCTGGATCGGCTGAGGGAAGCGTCGCATGACATCGCAGGAACATCTTCTGGACCTGGTCGCCATACGGCTGACGGCCGAGCGCTATGCCCTGGCGGTTGACACTCACGACGCTGACGCCTTCGCCGCGCAATTCACCGGCGACGGCGTTCTGGAGGCTCCGCGTGGCCGCTTTGAGGGACGCGCACAACTGGCCGGCGTGCCGCCCATGATGAAGGCACTCTACGAGCGCACACATCACGGCGTCGTAGCCGTGGTCCCGGTAATCGATAACATGCGCGCACGGGCGCAAACCTACACGCTTGCACGCCATTATTATCGCGATTCCGGCGGCGTCGAGCAGTGTTACGAGATGACGGTGCGCTATGAGGACATGTTCTGCAAGATCGCGGGCGAATGGCTGATCGCGAACCGCAAGCTGGTCGTCGTCGGCGACGCCACCTACCCAACAGGCAGCCGACGCGGGGCCGAAAACCAACCAGAAAAAATGGATGCGCCATGAGCCTCGACACCGAACGTTCCATCTTCGGGCTGGCCGGCAAGGTCGCTCTTGTCACGGGCGGCGGTGCCGGAATCGGTCGGGCGAGCGCCGAGCTTCTGGCCAAGGCCGGGATGCGGGTCGCGGTCGCGGAAATCGACCCGGCGCGAGCCGCCGACGTGCGTGAGGCACTTGAGGGCGCTGGCTGCGACTGCCTTGTGGTCGAGGCGGACGTGCGCGAGCATGGCGACGTCGAGAAACTGCTGGATGCCGTGTCGTCGCGCTTCGGGCGGCTCGACGTGCTCGTCAACAATGTTGGCGATTACCTCGGTTTCAAGGGAGAGTTCATCAATTCGACGGAGGAGGAGTGGCAGGCGCTCTACGCGGTCAACCTGCTGCACATGTTCCGTGTCACGAAGGCCGTCATACCCCTGATGCGAGGCAGCGGCGAGGGGGGCAGCGTCGTCAACCTCTCCACGATCGAGGCGTTTCGCGGCATTCCCCTAACTGTGGTTTATTCAGCGTTCAAGGCCGCGATCACCGGCTTTACGCAGAGCTTGGCGGTCGAGCTCGGCCAGCATGGCATCCGCGTCAACGCGGTCGCGCCGGAGACGACGAACTCCGCCCAGATCGTGGCGACGTCGCGAGTACCGTCCGAAAATCGCGAGAACATGAAGCGCTGGTTTCCCATCGGCCGCTTCGGCGAAGGTTCGGATTCGGCCGGAGCGGTGCTGTATCTCGCGTCGGATCGACTCTCGGGTTGGGTCAGCGGATCGACCATCGTGGTCGATGGCGGTGCGCTTGCAGCGGGCGCGTGGATGCGCATGCCAGACGACAACTGGACTCATCTACCGGTTATCGAATCCGACGGTTACACACCCCGTCCTGGCAGGCGCTAAAGCCATACGCGAGGCGCGACGAGGGGCGCGCGGGCTTCGCTAGTCTTTTCAGACGATGCCGGGGCCCGGCCGCCGGCACTAGAGCCTTTAGTTCAAGCGCTCCCGCGCGCAAAGAAGAGAACTGGAGCCACCCTTGCGCGAAGCCGTCATCGTTTCCGTCGCCCGAACCCCCATCGCAAAGGCATTCCGGGGTGCGTTCAACGACACCGAGGCCCCGACGCTGTCCGGCCATGTTACAGCAGAGGCCGTCCGGCGCGCGGGCATCGATCCCGTTTGCGTCGAAGACGTGATCATGGGTTGCTCTGCCCAGCAGGGCACGCAGGGTTACAATATTGGCCGCCTCACCGCCGCCGCCGCCGGCCTGCCGTCTTCCGTGCCCGGCATGTCGGTGGACCGCATGTGTTCTTCGGGACTGATGGCGGTCGCTATCGGCGCCCGGCAGATTGTGCTGGACGGCATGCAAACCGTCATAGCCGGCGGTGTTGAGTCGATCAGCCTCACCCAAAACAAGCACAAGAATTCCTACCGCAGCCGCGCGCAGGCCGTGCTTGCGAAATCGCCGCACATGTACATGGCCATGATTGAGACGGCTGAGATCGTGGCACGCAAATACGGTGTCACGCGCGAGGCGCAGGACGAGTTCTCGCTCACGAGCCAATTGCGCACCGCCGCAGCGCACGAAGCGGGTCGCTTCGACAGCGAGCTCGCGCCGATGGCGACGCACAAGGTCGTCGTCAACAAGGAGACCAACGAAACCACGTACCAGGAGGTGACGCTCACACACGATGAGGGTTTCCGCGCTGACACGACGCTGGAAGGCCTTGCCAAGCTGAAGCCGGTGTTCGCCGACGGTGAAGTCATCAAGGTGGGTGAGCATGTCACTGCTGGCAACGCGTCCCAGCTGTCCGACGGGGCGGCCGCACTGGTTCTTATGGAGGCAGTCGAGGCTGCCCGGCTTGGCCTTTCCCCACTCGGCGCATTCCGGGGTCTATCGGTCGCCGGCTGCGCGCCGGAGGAGATGGGCATCGGCCCAGTGTTGGCGGTGCCGAAGCTTCTGGCGCAGCATCGACTGAAGGTCGACGACATCGACCTGTGGGAACTCAACGAAGCCTTTGCCAGCCAAGCGCTCTACTGTCGCGATCGGCTCGGCATAGATCCTGAAAAGCTCAACGTCGATGGCGGTGCGATCGCAGTCGGTCACCCTTTCGGTATGACTGGCGCGCGCACCGCAGCTCATCTCCTATTGGAAGGCCGCCGTCGCAAGGCGCGCTATGGCATTGTCACAATGTGCGTAGGCGGCGGCATGGGCGCGGCCGGCCTGTTCGAGATTTTCTGATGGCGGGGCAGGCGCCACACGGGTCCGCCATGAACCTGGCCCGATCGGCACTCGGTCCTGTTACGCAGCTCGGTTTCGTCGTGCGCGATCTCGATGCCGCCGTGCGCCACTGGGTCGAGGGGGTGGGGGTCGGCCCGTTTCTATTCCTTGAGAAGGGCACTGGGCGGCCGCCGAACCCCTCCATTTTCCGGGGGCAACACGTCGTCGTCGAAATGCGGCTCGCCTTCGGATTTATTGGTGATGTGCAGGTGGAGCTTATCCAGCAGATCAACAACGCACCGTCTCCCTATCTTGAATTTCTCGCAGAGGGTCGCGAGGGGCTCCAGCATCTGTGCCATTCCGTCGATGACTACACCGCAGCATGTGTGCAGCTGGAAGCATCCGGCTATATCCGCGAATTCGTGATCCCGGTTGCTGGCCACAACGACGCGATAGCTTACTACCGTTCGCCTTCCTTCGTCGGGACGATGGTAGAGATCGTCCCGCCACGCTGGCGCAAGGCCAGAGCGGCCGTCCAAGAGCGGATTCGCGCCTGGGATGGCGGCGATCCGATCATTCGCTACGACAGCTATGGCGACTTCCTCGCGGCGGCCAAGGTCGATTTCGACTGACTGCTATTTGAGAGTACGTTCCAGCAAGTCTACCTGTTCGCGAAGGCCCTTCAGCGCGTCGCGCACGCCGGCATTTCTGTCGACCACGCCGTCGCGCGCCGTCAGGCCGTGCAGCGCCATGTCGGCGATGATCTCGCCGATCTCGGCTGGCGAGCGAGCCCCGCTGGGCGAATACCAGCGCGACGTCCAGTTGGCCATACCGATGACGGCGAATGCCGCCACCTTGGGGTCCACTTCGCGAAACTCGCCACAGCTAATGCCCTCTGCGATGCAACGGACGTAGAAATCATAGATGTCGCGCCTGCCCTGATTGTAGAGCGGACCGAGTTCCTCGGGGATCTGCGCTTCCAGACGCGCGAGCAGGATGAAGCGCGAGCCCGACGAAAGTCGCCGCGTGATGCCGTCGACCACCGCGCGGCGCAAGCGCTCCGCGGGCGTAAGGCCGGTCTGCGTCATCAGGTCCTTGAGCTGGTGGGACGGAGTGAGTGCCTCAGCCTCGACCAGGGCCGCAAGGATTTCCTCCTTGTTGCGGAAGTAGTGGTAAACTGCGGAACGACCGAGCCCGATGGCGCGCGCGATATCGTTGATGCTGGTCTGGACATACCCCTTGCTGTCGAACAGTTGCGCCGCGATATCGATCAACTGTTCGCGCACCAGCTCCTTGCGCGGATTCGTGCCGCGCGGGTCCGAAGCTGGTTGTACCATCGCGTTCGCTTCTTCCAGCGAAGGCACCGTTCTATCCGCTGTCCGGGTCATTCTATTCACACACTCCCCTTTTCGAGGCTTGTTCGCGTGCTGGGAGTTCTGCTGACACTGGGGCCTACTACGAACCGCTCCGTTCTTCCAGCCTTCACGCAACTGACCGCTACTATTGTGCAGAAGACAGTGCCAGCCCGAGCTTTTGCTGGCGTGTCTCCAGAGTATTCGCAAATGCGTCTGCCACCTTTTCCATAGTCCATTCATCCTCGAGCACCGGAAAGGCTATGAGTGGATGAGTGACATAGGAAAGCTGGCGTCCGGCAATGCGCACAACCTGCCCGTTGATCGCTGCCGCAGCGTCGGAAAGCAGGTAGCTGACCACCGGCGCATTCACCTGTGCTGGGGGCAGCGAAGCGTAGTGTACGTCGCGACCTGCGGCCTGGATCGACATCAGATGCGCGTTCTGGCTGGCCATCGCGGTCTCTGCCAGGGGCGACAGCGCGTTCATGCGGATGCCACTGCCCCGCAGCTCCATCGCCCAACTGTAGGTCAGCGATGCCACGGCGCCCTTGCTGGCGCCATATCCGCCGAGCGCAATGTCACCGGCCTGAGAGCCAGAGGCGACGTTGAGAACGGAACCGCCCTTGCCGATCTCCCGCATCCGACCCACGGCGGCCTGCGCACACGCCGCCGTGCCCAGCACGTTGATCTCCAGCATCCGCCGCATGTCGCTTTCCGTCACATCCTGCAGCAGCGCGGGGCGCAGGATGCCGGCGTTGTTGACGAGGCCGGTGATCGTGCCGAAAGTATCCAAGCATGCGTCAATCAGCGTTTGCGCGAATGACCAGTTGGAGATGTCCCCTGCACAGGCGGCAGCCCGTCCACCTGCCGCGACGATCGCCTCGACGGTTTCTGCGACCGCTGCTGGATCGACGTCGTTGGCGAGCACTGCCGCGCCACGCGATGCCGCGTGCCGTGCGTAGGCCTCGCCCAGCCCGCCGCCTGCGCCGGTAACCACCACGACCTTACCCGCCAGTTCATTCATACCGAAATCTCCTGAAACTCTTTGGCAGCAAGCCCGCGCGACAGAATCTCGCGACCGGCCGGCGTTCCGTCCATCAGCCTGTTTGTGCGGGAAGTGACTTTCCAGTCACCCGCGACGCGTATCAGCTCCCAGCGATTGGCGCTGACGCGCTCGATCTTCCACCCGTCGCCGGCGCGGACGTAGAGGCGCGAATAGCCTGTGGCGACCGCGCGGTCGCCCTCCACCGAGATGAACGGCAGGCTCATGACATGCGCGCAGCCTTTCGCGACATAGCCTCGATGGGAATGAAGATTGACGAGGCTGCCGACGTCTTGCGCGCCGACATGCGGCCTGCCGCCGTAGTCGTAGGTGCCGTCCGGCGCCCACAAACTTGCAGTAGCGTTCTCGTCGCAGCTATCCACTGCCAGTGGATAGCTGGCGAGAAGTCGATAGATTGCTATTTCGTCCTCAAGCCGGCGCATACGCGCCTCCAACGCCGCCAGACGCGCCTGCCTTCGGTGTCTCTCAGCCATTGCGCCGCTCCTTTTGATGCGCCGACTATCCACGCGGTGACAGCTGCGCTCATCGTTCATTTGCAGGATGCCGCTTGCCGCTTTGCGGATTTAGATTGCTCCTCAACGGAGGAGTGCACCATGGACGAGGCTGTCAGCCTACGCATCGAACACACGTGCGCGAAACTGGTTCACCGATTCTGCTTTCTGGTCGATGCCTATCGTCACGAGGAACTGACGGCTCTTTGGGCGGAAGACAGCGTTTGGGAGACATGGCGCGGCCCCATCCGCGGACGCAGCGCGATCCGTGCCTATCTGGACGCCAAACTGCGCACGGATGTGACCATCCACATGGCGCACAACATAGTCATCAATGTCGTGGATGAGTGTAATGCCAGCGGAAGCGCGGTTTTCACCTATCACGGCACGAAGCGCAGCGACCCCGCCTCGTTGACCCCACGCGTGGTTGGGCGATACTTCGACCGCTTCGTTGTGACCGGTGATGGTTGGCGTTTCGCACATCGCCGAACCGAGATGACATTCACCGCATCCTGAATTGGTGACATCCATCACCCGTTCGGACGATGCTTGCGGCAGGCCGGGGTGGCATTGCGGTCAGGCTGCCGATGCAACCGGCAAATGATCAACGAATAGATTCCGGCAACGGCATGGACCTTGTTTTCTCCGACGACCAGAAGATGATCCGCGATGAGGCGACGCGTTTCTTGGCCGATCGCAGCTCCTCGGAGCGGGTACGCCAGATCGTGCAGGCCGCGCAAGGATTGGACGCCGAACTGTGGGCGACGGTGGCGGGAGAGCTCGGCTGGTGCGCCATGGCGATAAGCGAGGAATTCGGCGGATTGGGCCTGGGGATGAGCGAGCAGATGCTGCTGATGGAGGCGGCCGGTTTGCGGCTCGCCGCGCTGCCCCTTTGGTCCACCGCGTGCATGGCCGCACCGCTTATTGCAGCCGTCGGCGTCGATGCGGCGAAGGCAAAGCTGCTCAGGCGCATCGCCGGTGGCGAGGCGGCGTCGGTCGCCTGGGGCAACATCGGCGCGGTGGACCCGCTGGCGCATGACGGGTTCGAGGCGCGTGCCGACGGCGGCGGCTACGTCATCGCGGGCCGTGCAGCGCAGGTGACGGACCTGCTGGCGGCTGGCATCGTGCTGGTGCCGGCGCGGCTTGATGGCGAGCTTGCCCTGTTTTGCCTACCGGCTGAGGCTGGTGAAAGGCGGCTCCTTGCCACGCTGGACGGCACACGCCAGATCGGTGAACTGACTCTCGACGCTGTCAGCCTCCCCGCCTCCGCGCGCATTGACGCCGCTGGCTTCGACGCCGCTGCCGCGCGACCCGCCATCGAAAGCGCGATGCTCGGCCTTGCCGCCGAACAGGTTGGCGCGGCGCGCGGCGTCATGGATATCACGCTGAACTACATCGCAGGGCGCGTTCAGTTCGGCCGCGCCATCGCATCCTTTCAGGCTGTCAAGCACCGCTGTGCGTTGCTTGAGGTTGATTTTTCGGAGGCGCGCTCGCTGATTTATGGCGCGGCAGCAAGCTTCGCCACCGCTACCCCAGACGAGCGCCGCAGTGAGGTTGCGGCTTCTCGCGCGCTAGCGAGTGCCCTGCTCTACCGCACATCTGAGGAGGCAATCCAGCTCCACGGCGGGGTGGGCTTCACCTGGGAATACGACCCGCATCTCTACTTTAAGCGCGCGCAAGCCGCGTCCAGCCTTTTTGGCGCGCCTCACGCCCATCTCGAGCTGATCGCCGATGGCCTCCTCGGTGCAAAGGGGCCCCGATGAGCGACGCTCTGCGCACTGAGGTTCGCGACTGGATGGAAACGAACCTGGCCGGGCGCTTTGAGCCCCTGCGTCATCGCGGCAATGCCGGCGACGGCGACGCGCTGCCGGAGCTGCGCAAGGAATGGGAGCGCGTGCTGGCCGATGGCCGCTGGACGTGTCCGGGCTGGCCGAAGGAATGGGGCGGGAGGGGCCTTTCGGTCGCCGAGCAGATCGTGTTTCAGGAAGAATATGGCCGCGCCGGCGGGCCGGGCCGCATGGGGCACATCGGTGAGGGACTGATCGGTCCGACGCTCATCGCCTTTGGGACCAACGACCAGAAGGAGCGTTTCCTGGCCGGCATCCGCGCCGGCACCGAATATTGGTGCCAAGGTTATTCCGAGCCAGGCGCTGGCTCGGACCTCGCCAACATCCGCACCCGCGCGCGGTTCGACCCAGCCAGCGGCGACTGGCTCGTCAGCGGCCAGAAGGTATGGACCTCGCTTGCACATCTGTCTGACTGGATCTTCGTGCTGGCGCGCTGCGAGGAGGGCTCGGTCGGCCGCAACGGCCTGATCTTCCTGCTGATGCAGCTCAACCAGCCCGGCGTCGAGATTCAGCCAATCCGGCAGATCGGCGGGGGGGCGGAGTTCAATTCTGTGTTTTTCGACGGCGCGCGGGCCAGAGCTGCCGATATCGTTGGCAAGCCGGGCGAGGGATGGAAGATCGCGATGGCGTTGTTGGGCTTCGAACGCGGCATTTCCACGCTCGGCCAGCAGATGGCTTTCGCGCAGGAGCTGAACCTCATCTGCGAGATCGCGCGCGAGAACGGCGCGGCGCATGTGCCGGAGCTGCGGCTGCGCGTCGCGCGCGCCTGGGCGGGGCTGCGCGCGATGCGCTATCTTGCCATGCGCGTCCTTTCCGGTGACCCGTCAGGCGAGACACTCCGCGAGACACTCGGCTACAAGTATCACTGGTCGAACTGGCATCGCGACCTCGGCAAGCTCGCCATGGACGTCTTGGGGCCTGACGCTAACGTCGTGTCGGACGACCCGCGCCATGAGAGGCTGCGGCAGCTTTTCCTGTTCAGCCGTGCTGACACGATCTATGGCGGCACCAACGAAATTCAGCTCAACATCATCGCCGAACAGGGTCTCGCCATGCCGCGTGAGCCCCGTGGCAACCTCTCGTGAGGGGCGACACATGGGAATCATGGACGCAAGCATGGATGAGATTATCGCGCGGGACAGCCTGCGCAGGCTCGTCACCGTCTATTCTCGTGCGGCGGACCGGCGCGACTTCGCGCTGCTGCGCAGTCTTTATCACGACGACGCCTTCGACCATCACGGCAGCATGTTCACGGGCGGCGCGGATGCCTATGTCGTCTTCGTGGAAAAGGCGATCGCCGCCTACGACGCCACCGTGCACTACGTGGTCAACATGGCCTTCGAGATCGACGGTGACGAGGCAGAAGGCGAAATACACAAGATCAACTACCACCGCACCGGCGGGGCGGATGCCTACGAGATCATCACGGGCAGCCGTAGCCTTGACCGCTATGCGCGCCGCAACGGCGAGTGGCGGTTCTTGTCGCGCTCCATCACGCTGGACTGGGCGCACAGACAGCCGGTCGATCCCTCCGCCTATGACGATTTCGCCGCCGGCAGCCCGCATGGCAGGGCCGGACCGGACGACCTGTCCTATTCGCTGTTGACACGGTTTGCGCGCCAATCCGGCTGATCGGCACGGCGCAACATGGGAGGATTGAGGATATGGGTTCAACCAAGCAGTTTGACGGCAAGGTCGCCGTCGTCACTGGCGCAGGCAACGGCATCGGCCGCGCCTGCGCCATCGCCTATGCCCAAGAGGGCGCCAACGTCGCCGTTTTGGACCGCGAGGCGGACGCGCTTGCCGAAACCGTGTCGCGGATCGAAGCTCTCGGCGCGAAAGCCATGCCTTTCGTCGGCGATATGACGAAATTGAACGAGGTCCAGGCGGCGTTCGCCGCTGCGCGCAAGGAACTTGGCCCCATCGACATGTTGCTCAACAATATCGGGCAGACGGCACGCGAGAACTACTCCGAATTCTGGCTGGCAAAGCCAGAAACATTGCAATTCGTCGTCAACGTATCGCTGATGACGACCCTGAACTGCTCCCGTCAGGTGGTGGAGGAAATGCGCGCGCGCAAATCGGGCAAGATCGTTTCGATCTCCTCCGACTCGGCCATGAACGGCGACATTGGCACCGTCGACTACGCCTCTGCAAAAGCCGGCGTTCTGGGCTTCACGCGAGCCCTGGCACGCGAGCTTGGTCCGTCAAAGATCAACGTCAACGCAGTATGCCCCGGACCCACCAACACGCGCGCCATGCAGCGCATTCCCAAGGACGCGTATGAGCGCGCGAAGAACGCGATTCCGCTTGGCGAATTGTCGGAACCGGAAGACATCGCCAATGCCGTCGTCTTCCTGTCGAGCGAAAAGGCACGCTTCATCACCGGGCAGACCCTCATGGTGAACGGCGGACGAGTCTTCTACTGAGATGGGCCGAGCGGCGGTCCATAGTTCATTCAGACGATGTTGCACTGCACCCGCGGGCTCATCTGAATGACGGGCAGTCGGAAGGGAAGATCATGGCAAGCACTCTCCACACGATCCTTTGCGACAAGCTCGGCTGCCGCTACCCGGTGGTTCAGACCGCGATGGGCTGGGTGGCCGACGCCAAACTGACGGCGGCGACCTGTAACGCCGGCGGCTTCGGCTTTTTCGCCGGCGCGACGACCGAGCCCGGCGACGTCGAGAACCAGATTCTCAGGATCAAGGCGCTGACCGACCGGCCGTTCGGCGTGAACTTCCATATGTTCCAGCCCAACGCAGAAGAACTCATCGCCGCCGTTATCAAGCATCAGGTGCGTGCTGTCAGCTATGGCCGTGGCCCGGATGCGAAGACGATCAAACGGCTTCGCGACGCCGACGTGGTGTGCATGCCCACGGTGGGTGCGCTCAAGCACGCGGTGAAGGCTGTGGAGCTTGGCGCCGACATCGTTACGGTGCAGGGCGCGGAAGGCGGTGGCCACACCGGCGCGGTGCCGACCTCGATCCTCCTTCCACAGGTGCTGGACGCGGTGAATGTCCCGGTCGTCGCCGCAGGCGGCATGTTCGACGGGCGCGGCCTTGCCGCGGCACTGGCCTACGGGGCTGCCGGCATCGCGATGGGCACACGTTTCCTTATGACGAGCGATTCGCCGGTTCCACGCTCCGCACTCGACCGTTACATCGCTACGAAAGACCCGACGACGATCCGTGTGACGACCGCGGTCGACGGCCTGCCACAGCGCTTCATCGAGAATGACGAGATCCGGCGGCTGGAGGCGATGTCGTTGCCCTCACGACTTGCAATGAGTGTCAAATATGCCCGCCAGTATGGCGTAGAGGCTGGGCTGGGGATGGTTGGCATGGCGAAGCTCGGCTGGAAGGTCCTTACCAGTGGCGAAAACAGCTTTGCGCAGACAGTGATGGCGCCAAACCTGCCCGTCCTTGTACAGCAGGGTATCGTCAGGGGCGATCCCGACAATGGCCTGCTGCCGGGTGGTCAGGCTGCAGCCGTGATCGACCAGCTGGAAAGCTGTGAGGAATTGATCGCGCGCATCATGTACGAAGCCAATGAGCGGCTCGACGCCCTGTCGGCGCTGGCGGCAGCCACGAAGGAGGATGTTCGATGAGCAAGCAACAATTCTGGAGCAGGGTGGAGATCGGCATTGCCGAGTTGGTGATCGAAAGCCCGCCTGTCAACGCGCTCGACAGCGTCGGCTGGCGCACATTCTCACAGGAAATCGACGCCCTGCAGGCCAACCCGGAGGTGCGCGTGCTGGTGATCCGCGCCGAAGGACGCGGTTTCTGCGCCGGGGTCGACATCAAGGAATTGCAACGGCATCCGGAGCGCATTTCAGAGGTGAATGCGGGCAATTGGGAGACCTTCCGCGCCATCCATCGCGGCCAAAAGCCGGTGATCGTGGCAGCGCATGGCTATATCCTAGGCGGCGGCATCGGCATCAGTGGCTCTGCCGACATCCTCTTCTGCTCGCCGGACGCTACCTTCGGCGTGCCTGAGGTGGATCGCGGCGCGCTTGGTGCGGGCGCGCACCTTCAGCGGCTATTCCCAGTACAAAAGGTACGCCAGATGTATTTCACCGGCGAGCCAATCACTGCCGCGGAAGCCTACCGCCTCGGTGCGGTAGAACGCGTCGTACCGCGCGAGGAACTGCGCGCGGCGGCGATGGAAGTGGCAGGCAAGATCGCCGCCAAGAGCACGACGATGATCCGCCTTGCAAAGGAGGCGTTGAACGGCATCGAAGACGGAGACCTAGAGCACAAGTACCGCTGGGAGCAGGGTTTCACTGCGCAAGCCTATCTGAGCGCGGAGTCCCAAGAAGCGCGCGACGCCTTCGTAGACAAGCGCGACGGCGAATTCAACAAGGCGAAGGGCGGGCAGGATTGACCATGAGCGAGACAATTACAGTCGCGGTACCGCCTTACGTCCAGGGCCATGCGCTGCTCGAAGGACGTTCAGTCCTGATCACCGCGGCCGCCGGCGTAGGGATCGGTTTTGCTGCGGCGCGGCGCGCGATCGAGGAGGGTTGCCGCGCGATCATGATCTCCGACATCCACGAGCGCCGGCTCAACGAGGCGGCTGAGAGGCTGCGGGCGCTGGGCGGGACGGCCGAGGTTCACGCGCAGCTGTGCAATGTCACGAAGGAAGACGAGGTGCAGGCGCTGGTTGACGCGTCAGAAGACAAGCTCGGCGGGATCGACGTGCTGATCAACAATGCCGGCATGGGCGGCTTCAGAAGCGTCGTAGAGATGAGCGACCAGGAATGGAACCTCGTTCTCGACGTCACCCTCAACGGCACAATGCGCATGACCCGCGCCGCCCTGAAGAAGATGATTCCGCGCAAGAAGGGGGTGATCGTCAACAACGCATCGGTGCTGGGCTGGCGCGCGCAAAAGAGCCAGTCGCACTACGCGGCCGCCAAGGCGGGCGTCATGGCGTTCACCCGGTGCAGCGCGGTCGAGGCGGCCGAGCACGGCATCCGCATCAACGCCGTGTCGCCGTCGATCGCCATGCACGAATTCCTCAAGAAGGCGGCCGGACCCGGCGAGCTCGAGGCGCTGACGTCTCAGGAAGCCTTCGGCCGCGCTGCCGAAGTGTGGGAAGTCGCCAACGTCATGATGTTCCTCGCCAGCGATTACTCCGGCTATATGGTCGGAGAAATTGTCTCCGTTTCCAGCCAAAGGGCGTGACCGTGGGGGTCGTCTTCACGTCTCCACAAGACGCGCTTGCCGCCGTCGGTTCGTCGCTCGGCGCAAGCGATTGGCTCACCATCGATCAGACCCGCATCGACGAGTTCGCTCGCGCCACGGGCGATTTGCAGTGGATCCATGTCGATCCCGCAAAGGCCAAGGACGGCCCGTTCGGCAAGACTGTGGCGCACGGCTACCTGACCTTCTCGCTGATCAACATGTTCTTGCCGCAGCTGTGGCGCGCGGAAGGAGCGTCGATGGGCATCAACTACGGCGCTGACCGGCTGCGCTTTCCCGCGCCCGTACCAGTGGGATCGCGCGTGCGCGCCGTAGCCGAGCTATTGAAGGCAGAACCGACCGGCGGCAATGCCGTCCAGACGACCGTGCGCGTGACTATGGAGCTGGAGGGCTCGGCCAAGCCCGGCTGCGTGGCCGACATCATCGGCCGCTACTATTTCTGAAGGAACCCGTGATGGACGAGGCACAGGCTGAGATGCTCCGGCGTCTCGATCGCATTGAATCCCGCGACGAGATCCGTCAGCTCATTTCCAAATATTCGATCGCGCTCGACATGCGCGACATGGATGCGCTTGCGGGACTGTTCCTTCCCGACGTGAAGGTCGGCGCGGACAAGTCTGGCCGCGCGGCCCTGCGCGCCTTTTTTGACGAGACCATGCGAACGCAGTTCGACGGTACGTCGCACCATGTCGGCACGACGGTGATCGAGTTCGTCGACAGCGACAATGCCGCGGGCGTTGTCTATTCGAAGAACGAGCACGAGACCGGCGCGGAATGGGTCATCATGCAGATGATGTATTATGACCGCTACCGTCGGGTGGACGGCCGCTGGCATTTTGCCCGCCGTCAGCCCCTCTACTGGTACGCCACCGACCTGAACAAACCGCCGATCGGCTCACGCAAAATGCGCTGGCCGGGGCGCGAGCCTTATGAAGGCGCGTTTCACGCGCTGTTTCCGTCGTGGAACGAATACTGGGAGCGGGGTGGCCCCGCGGACACCCCCATCGCCGTGCCGGCGCCGCTAGAAGAGTTCATCGAGACGATGCGGCGCGGCAACGAGGTTCGCGGCAACCGGGTGCGCTGAGCCCCGCGCCGCCACGATGCAGCGCGAGGCGTAGCACTTCAGGCGGGGTGATGCTTTGTCTCGCCAAGCAGTGCGGCACTGTTCAGCACCAGCCGCACCAGCTCCGTCTGACGCGAGATTCCGCTCTTGGAAAAGATTGAGCGCAGGTGGGCGCGTGCGGTGTTGCGGCTGATGTCGAGCGATGTCGCGGCATCCTCCAGCGACAGACCGGATGTCAACCGACGTGTAACAGCCGCCTCGGCAGGCGTTAGGTCGAATATCTGGCGTACGAACTCGCTTTCCACTTCGGGCGCCACGTCGCAGTCACGCACGTACACAACGGCACGTGCGACCGCGCCGGGGCGGCGTCCAGCCATCGGCCGAACCATCACGCCAAGCGTGCGGGCTCCCGATTCCTTGGTCAGCGAAATACCGCGCGACACACCTATGCCGTCGCCCGAGATGGCATCCCGGATCGCGGACTGAAGAAGGCGATCTTCACTGGCGCTGGTTGCACGCAGCCTACCGAGTTGGGCCTGGATGCCGTCGCGCGACGCGAGGAAGCGTTCGGCCAGCGCTGACACGCTGCATAGACGCCCGCTTTGATCGACCAGAATCACGCCGACATTCAACCGGTCAAGAGCGTCGGAATAGAGGCTCTTTTCGACCGCGCTTCCGTCTATGCGCGCTGCAAGCTCAAGCGCGCGCGCGATGTGGGCGACCAGCACCTCGGCGACTGCGCAGTCGTCCTGACTCAAGGACGCATGATCAGTGGCACGGAACAAGCGTAGCCCATAGTGTGTATCGTCGGCATTGCTCGACGCGTAAACGCTCCGCAAGCCGGCCTGCAATTCCGCCAGCGCCGGGGCGTCGCATACCACGCCGTCAGCGGCGGAAAGGAAAAGCTCCGCTTCCCGCCCCCGGCGCTCGATTTCTAGGACCACGACATCGGCTTCGAAATGCGCGCGCACGACCGCGAGCGCGGCCTCGACCGGCGCCCCGTCAACGAGCTCCACCGAGAGCGTGTTAAGCAGCTGGCCGAAACTGATCGCCGATCTGGAATGAAACGACATGACTCCTCCTCGCCCGCGCGAGCTGGTCGCGGGGCCACAAATGCTTGTTCGTTTTAAACTTGAATGCGAGCGTGGGCGGCAGCCCTGGCTCAGCCCGGCATGCGCGGATAACGATTGATGAGATGCAGTGGGGTCATCACAGTTCCTCCCGTGAACTCCTAGCCCGACGAGATTGTCACTAATTCAACAGGCTGTCAAACAATTCGTCATGCTGTCGCAAAATTCTGCATTGCGTCAAATTCTTGCCGCGTCGCAGCAAAAAAGAACCCCGCCGAAGCGGGGTTCTACGCCTTCCTGGAGAGTGGTACGAGCGATCAGGATGCGCAGTCCAAACGCTCCACAAGGCCGTCTTCGCGAAGGATGTGCGGATTCTTCGTCACCTTGATCGACTCCGGTGCAGGCAGAAAATGGCTGGTGTCGGTCGCGGCAATCGCACCGATCTGCACCGTGATCTGGTCGGCATTCTCCTCGATCCACTTCGCCACGGCCTCGCCATCCGTCGTGCCCGCGCCGTTGACGGCAGCGGCCATGATAAGCGGCTGGATGTAGTATGGGTTGAGTGATGGAGCGCCGCCCATCCGCTCGATGTTCGGCACGGACGCTTCAGCGCGCGTCACAAACTTGGCAAAGTCCGATTCCCCCACGGCGTCGTCAGGGCAATACGTCATACCCACGAACTGCGTGCTGTAGACACCCTCGAAGGCGTCGGCACCGATGATGTTCGCGTTGCCCACGGCGTAGTTCGACATGGTCTGATTGGCGAGCACCGGCACGTCCCAGCCGATATCGGCACGGTTCTCCAGCAGCTTGCGCGAATCGTCCCCGATAGAGTTGATCAACAGGATCGCCTCCGTGCCGGCGTTCCGCATCGAAAAGAGCTGTGGCGTCATGTCCTCCGCGCGGAAGGGAAACTCCTGCGTGATGACTGGTTCGACGCCCTTTTCCTTCATGTAGTCGACGATCTCGCTCACCGCCGCCTTGGACATGCCGCCATTGTCGGAGATGAGGCCAATCTTGGTGATGCCCAGCACGTCAATGGCGTAGTCGATGTTCGGCATCATCTGGTACAGGCCGGTCACCGAGGTGGAGAAGTGATAGGGGGCAGCCTGAGGCGTCAATTCGGTCGACGCGGCCGTCGATATATGCGCCACCTTTTTCTCGGTGGAAACGGTCGTGATCGGTATCGTCTCTTGACTGGTGGCAGGGCCAACGAGCATTTCCACGCCGACATTGTCGATCAGGCGGCGCGTTTCGCTGACTCCGTGCGTGGGATCGGTTGCGGTGTCTCCCAGAACCAGTTCAACCTGTTTGCCCAGAATGCCGCCTGCTTCGTTTATCTCCTGGATTGCCAGCTTCCACGCTTCCGTCGCCACCGCACCGATCGACGCGCCGCCGCCGGTGATCGACATGACGCCGCCCATCTTGATCGTTTCCTGAGCGGACGCGCCTGTAGCGCCGAGGGCCAGTACGGCCGCAGACGCCAGCGCCAACCGCGTGATGCGGGTACCGCAAGAGTTTAATGTCATAAAACTTCCTCCGCTTGATGGATGCCCGGAGGCTACGCGCATGCCTGCAACGAGCATCACTCATTCAGACTAGGCATTCCCCGGCCTGCCTGCCTCCCGGGGGCATTCAGGTCAGCTGTGCGAGGACGGCGCGTGACGCTTTATTATATCGATGAAAAGCGGCGGTTCGCCGCCGCCGTGAACTTCCAGCGACGCCCCGCTGACGAAGGCGGCCATAGGCGACGCCAGATAGAGCGCGGCTGCGGCGATGTCCTCGCCACGCCCCATACGTCTTGCTGGCAGCGCGGCCGAAAGCGCGTCCTGCGCGGCCTTAGATCCGTAACTCAGCTCGGTCTGCTCGGTCTGCATCAGTCCGGCGACGATCGCGTTGACCCGGATCTTTGGCCCCCACTCCTGGGCGAGGCTACCTGTCAGGTTGAGCAGGCCGGCCTTGGCCGCGCCGTACGCCGCCGTTGTCGGCGCCGGTCGCTGGCCAGCTACACTGGCGATGTTGATGATCGAGCCGCCCTCAGGCTGTGCCGCCATCCAGCGATGGACCGCCTGAGACAGGTGCAGCGGCCCGGTCAGGTTGAGCGCGATGATCGCCTCCGAAAAACGCGGCGAGACCGTCGCCGCATCAACTGGCGGGGAGCCGCCGGCATTGTTGACCAATACGTCTATGCGCGTGTGCGCGTTTCCTGCCGCGTCAATGAAGGCGCGGCAGGACGCTGCGTCGCGTACGTCGCATGTGTGGAAACTCGCAATGCGGGAGCCGCTTTGCGGAAGGTTTTCAGGCTCCGAGCGGGCACAGACGGCCACTTGCGCGCCTGCGTCAAGAAACGCGCACGCAATGTGGCGGCCGATGCCTTTGGTGCCACCGGTTACCAGGACGACGCGTCCCTCCATGGGCAAAAGAAAGGAATTGCTCGTCAATGCCGGGTCCGTGTTTGAACTGTCCAGGCCGGCCCCGAGGACCGGATTGCCAATGTCTATGGGAAGGGCCTGCAACGCAACTCGTCTCTTCGGACGATGCCACGTTCGAAGGCCCGCTCTATCGGCTAACCTGTTGCGGCTGGCAGCGCCTGAGGCGGCTGTCGCTGGCCACCGGACAGGACGAAGATGGTGACTGAAGGCTCAGACTGGAACTTCACGACGATCCCTGCGCTGAGCGCGCGGGCCGCGGAGCTCTACGGCGAAGCGCGCGCGCTTGAGGATGGGAGCGTCAACCTCACCTTCATCGAACTTGACCAGTGGCGCAGACGGCTGGCGAAGGCCTTCATCGCATCGGGCGTCCACAAAGGCGACAGGGTGATGATCTGGGCGCCCAACTCGTGGAAGTGGTTCGCAGCCTCGCTCGGTCTCGTCAGCGCCGGTGCGATCCTCATCCCCTGCTCCACCCGCTTCAAAGGTACCGAGGTGGCCGAACTCATCCGTCGCAGCGGCACCACCATGCTTCTGGTGACAGGCGAATTCCTCGGACAATATTATCCCGACATGCTGGGTCCGGAAGCGCGCGCGCCGCTTCGAGAAATGGTCGTCTTTGACGGCGCGGGGGCTGGCGAGACCACATGGGAGGCGTTCGTCGCCCGAGGCGAGGCGATGGGTGACGACGAGCTGGACGCCCGCGCCGCGAGCGTCGCCCCCGATGACTTGTGCGACACGCTCTTCACCTCCGGCACAACGGGCTATCCCAAGGGGGTGATGTACGCGCATCGGCAGTGCTTGCGCGCCATCGACGCGTGGGCGACCCGTGTTGGTATCCGGCGCGGCGACCGCATCCTCGTCATCCCGCCTTTCTTCCACGCCTTTGGCTACCGCTCGGGCGCGATCGTCTCACTGATGCGGGGCGGCGTGCTCTTGCCGCACCTCACCTACGATCCCGACGAGATCCTTCATCGCGTACAAAGTGACAGGGTCAGCGTCATTGCTGGCCCACCTGCAATCTTCCACGGCATGTTGCAGCACCCCGACTTGGCCGAGTTCGACACCAGCAGCCTTCGTCTCGGCATTACCGGCGGGTCTGTCGTGCCGGCAACGCTCATCAGGCGCATGCGGTCCGATCTCGGTTTTGCCGGCGTCGTCAATGGCTACGGTCTGACCGAATGCGGCGGCTACGGCACGATGTGCCGTGCCGATGATGATGACGACGTGATCGCCAACACATCCGGCACTGCGTTTCCCGACACGGAGGTTCGCATTATGGACGCCGACGGGGCTCTCTTGCCCGACGGAGAGCCGGGGGAGGTCGTCGTACGGGGCTATCTGGTGATGCGTGGCTATTTCAACGACCCGGAGGCAACCGCCAGAACTATCGACGCGGACGGATGGCTACACACCGGCGACATCGGCTATTTCGACCGAAACGGCAATCTGCGCATCGAAGACCGCGTCAAGGACATGTACATCACCGGCGGCTTCAATTGCTATCCGGCGGAGATCGAGCGCTTTATGAGCGCCCACCCCGCCATAGGCCAGATCGCGGTGATCGGCGTTCCCGACGACCGTCTCGGCGAGGTTGGCAAGGCCTTCGTGGTGCTACGCCCCGGCGCGTTGGCCACCGAGCAGGAGCTGATTGCCTGGGCGCGCGCGAACATCGCCAACTTCAAGGTTCCGCGATCCGTCGAATTCCGTGCGTCTCTACCCACAAGCCCACAGGGCAAGGTAGTCAAGGACCAACTCAGAGCCCCCGCCTCCCAAGGCGCATGACCGGCAGTCTGCCGCGCAAGCGGCAGGCTGCCGGAAGCCAGGATTGGTGCGCACCTCTCCCGTCCGATCGAAAATTCAGGTGAGGAGTTTCAGTCCGCCCCGTAAACGGGTTTCGGAGCTGCGCGTTCGGCCATCAGCCGCTCGATCCTGTCGCCGATCTCCGCTGCCTCAAACCGCGCACCTTTGTCGAACTCGGGTCCATCGGTCCAGCCAAGGCAGATGCGCAACTTGCCACCGATCAGTTCGAAGATCTGCCCGGTGACATCGGCTGAATGGTCGCTGCACAGCCACGCAACCAGTGGGCCGGTGTTTTCAGGCGCAAATATGTCGAACTCACCTTCCTTCGCCTTCATGGAGTCAGCAAAGGCGGTCTCAGTCATGCGCGTGCGCGCGTTCGGCGCCAGACCGTTGGCGGTTATGCCATAGCGGGCGAGCTCGGCCGCCTGTACCAGCGTCATCGTTGCGATGCCGGCTTTTGCGGCCGAATAGGCGCTCTGGCCGACACTGCCTTGCAAACCCGCGCCCGACGAAGTGTTGATGATGCGGGCATCCACCTTATGGCCGGCCTTGTTGCGCGCGCGCCAATAGTCGACCGCATGACGGCTGATGCAGAAATGGCCGCGCAGATGGACGCGCAGCACAGCATCCCATTCCTCCGGCGTGCAAGATACGAACATCCGGTCGCGCACGAAGCCTGCATTATTGACGACGGCGTCAAGGTCGCCGAAAGCTTCCAGGGCGGCCGCGACCACACGGCCTCCTGCCTCCCAGTCTGCCACGTCGTCATAATTCGCGATGGCCTGTCCGCCCAGCGCGGTGATTTCGCCCACCACCTGCTGCGCAGGCGTTTCTGCGGTGGCGTCGCCATGCGTGCCGACGCCGAGATCGTTGACCACCACCTTTGCACCTTGTCGTGCCAGTTCAAGAGCATAGGCCCTGCCTAGTCCCCGCCCCGCGCCGGTGACGATGACGACTCGATCCTGACAGATGCCAGCCATAGCGGCTTTCTCCCAAATCCTATTTCGTGTCGGACGACAGCCGCACGGCCCTCGCCTCGCCGCTGTTGCGGCGGCGGCCAGGTTCGACCTCGGCCAGCGGCTCGCATTCAATGATGCCGACAAGCGAGCGGTCGGCAAGGCGCTGGTACTCGCCGTCGCCATTGTTGCGCCATACAATGGCTGCTTCGGGCAGTTCCTTCACGACTTTCGCCGGATTGCCTGCGATCAGGTGGCGGGCGGGGAAGTCGGCGTCATTCTTTACCAGGCTCAAGGCAGCAACGAGGCTGTCCTCGCCGATCACTGCGCCGTCGAGGATGACGCTGTGCATCCCGATGAGTGCGTTCTGGCCGACTTCGCACCCATGCAGGATACTGCCATGGCCCACCGTCGCGCCGCGCCGCACGAGGCAGTCGGAACCCGAGCCGGTGTGTAACGTGCAATTGTCCTGAATGCTGGAATCGCCCTCGACGGTAATGCGTCCGAAGTCACCGCGCAGCGAGGCGTTGGGGCCGATATAGCAGCGCGGCCCGATCGTGACGTCGCCGATGAGCACCGCCATGGGGTGCAGATAGGTGGTCGGATCAACGACCGGCACGATGCCTTCGAATGAATAGACCGGCATTGCCTTAAAGCCTTTCGATGATGGTGACGTTTGCCTGCCCGCCACCCTCGCACATGGTCTGCAGCGCATAGCGACCACCCCGCCGTTCAAGCTCGTTCAGCATTGTGGTCATGATGCGCGCGCCCGTCGCGCCGATAGGGTGGCCAAGCGATATGCCGCCACCATTGACGTTGACCTTTTCGTGCGGAATGCCGAGTTCTTTCATCCACGCCATCGGTACCGACGCGAAAGCCTCGTTGCACTCAAACAGGTCGATGTCGTCCACGGCGAGCCCGCTCTTTTCGAGTGCATGGCGTGTCGCGGGGATCGGCGCGGTCAACATCCAGACCGGGTCGGCGGCACGCACGGCCAAGGTGTGGATGCGCGCGCGCGGCATGAGGCCGTGATCCTTCACCGCGCGTTCAGAGGCGATCAAAAGCGCGGCGGCCGCATCGCAGGTCTGGCTCGACACCGCCGCCGTAACACGACCGCCTTCAGTCAACGGCTGAAGCCCTGCCATCTTCTCCAGCGAGGTCCCACGCCGCGGCGTCTCGTCGGCTGAAATGTCACCTACGGCTATGATCTCCTCGTTGAAATATCCTGCATCCATGGCTTTCAAGGCGCGCTCGTGGCTAGCGAGCGCGAAACGCTCCATGTCCTCACGCGAGCAGCCCCATTTCTCAGCGATCATCTCTGCAGAGCGGAACTGGCTGATTTCCTGATTGCCGAAACGTGCGAGCCATCCGGGCGAAGTGCGGAACGGATCGGTGAAGCCGTACTGCTGGCCGACAATCATCGCGGCCGAGATGGGAATAGCGTTCATATTCTGGACGCCGCCGGCGACGACGAGATCCTGCATGCCGCTCATCACGCCCATGGCGGCAAAATGCACCGCCTGCTGGGAAGAGCCGCACTGCCGGTCGATCGTGACGCCGGGAACATGCTCAGGAAGACCCGCGACGAGCCAGCAGGTGCGCGCGATATCACCAGCCTGACCGCCAATCGTGTCCGTGCAGCCGTAGATTACGTCGTCCACCGCGTGCGGATCGACGCCGGTGCGCTCGATCAGCGCCGAGAGCGGCACCGCTCCAAGATCTGCCGGGTGCATCGCGGCGAGTGCGCCCTTCTTGCGCCCGACAGGCGTGCGCATGGCGTCGACGATATAGGCCTCAGGCATTGTCATGTTCCTGGAAGAAGATGCTTTCGGGGCCGAGCGCCCCGGCAAGCACGCGCTCCGCGACGCGCGCGCGATGCAACGCCGGCTTGCCCCACCACGTTTCCAGCGCAATGGCGCGCTTGAGGAAGAAGTGGACATCAACTTCCCACGAATAGCCCATCGCGCCGTGAACCTGAATTGCGGTCCGCGCCGCCAGGTCGGCGGCTTCCGTAGCGACGAGCTTGGCGTGCGAGATGCGCGCGCGAGAATATAGGTCGCCCTGCGGCAGCGCCGCGGCGGCGGCATATAGCACCGGGCGCGCGAACTCGATCTTGACCTGTACGCTGGCCAGATGGTGCTTGATCGCCTGGTAGGAGCCGATCGGCTTGCCGAACTGGTGCCGCTCCTTCGCAAAGGTCACGGCAAGGTCTACGCAGCGTTTGGCGATTCCAACTTGCTGTGCGGCGGCGAACAGCGCTCCGCGATCGAACGCCTCGGCCAGTAGCGGGGCCGCCTCGTGCGCGGATGCGATACATGGGATCCCGCCGGGCGCGAATTCGACGGTGAACAGCCGACGGAACGGGTCGATGCTGGGCTGTCTCGTCAGGCTTGCAGCGCCAGGCTCGATCAGATGCAATGCTCCGTCGCGCTCGATGACGATTGCTCCAGCCGTGTCGGCATCAGCGATGAAGGGGTTCGCGCCATGCCCCAGCGCCACGGTGATTTGCCCGGCGAGCGCGCGTGCCAGCAACGAATGCGTCGGCGCCGCGCCCGCCAGCAGCGGCAGTGCGACGCCGGCGTTTTCCACCAGCGGTTCCGGCAGGCCGGCATAGCCGCACGCCTCCGCGCACTGGACGAAATCCACCGGCTGGAGACCGAGCCCGCCCACATCTTCCGGCACCAGGATGCCCGCGATCCCCATCTCGACGATCTTGTCCCAGCGGTGCCCGTCTCGTGCCTGGCCGGCCACCATAAGCCGGCGCAGATCCGCGGGCTGGCATAGATCCTCCAGCAGGTCACGCACGACCGACGCGGTCATTTCCTGTTCGTCTGTAAAGCGAAAATCCATGTCTCAAGCCCGCGGCAAGCCGAGCAGACGCTCGGCGATGATGTTGCGCTGGATCTCGTTGGAGCCTGCATAGATCGGCCCGGCCAATGAGAAGAAATAGCCGTCCAGCCATTTCCCGACGTCGCCCGCCGCAGGTGCTGACCGAAGCAGCTCGGCCCGTGCACCAAGGATCGCGAGCGCAGTCTTGTGCAGCACGATATCCATCTCAGACCAGAAGATCTTATTGGTGCTTGCTTCTGCGCCGATGTGACCGCCCGCGCGCAGGCGCGAGGCGGTGCTATAGATCGACAGCGCGTAGGCGTCCGCGTCCATTGCGCAGCGCACTACCGCGTCGCGCACACCGGGCTCTATCTCCGCCTCGTGCGCTTTGTAGAGCTCGACCAGCTTTCGCGCCGCTACCTGGAATCGCGCCGGCGAGCGTAGCATCAGCCCGCGCTCGAAACCGGCGGTAGCCATGCAGATCGACCAGCCCTCGCCCTCCGGGCCAAGCCTGTTGAACGCGGGCACACGCACGTCCTCGAGGAAAATTTCAGCAAAGCCGGTTTCGCCGTCTATCTGCGCAATGGCTTGCGTGCGTACGCCTGGCGCATCGAGCTTGAAGAAAATCAGCGACAGCCCCTTGTGGCGCTGAGAACCGGGGTCGGTGCGGAAGAGACCGAAAGCCCAGTCGGCAAAAACGGCCCGTGACGACCAGATTTTGTGCCCCTTGAGCACATAGTCGTTGCCATCGCGCGTCGCGGTCGATTTGACCGCCGCCAGGTCGCTACCGGCCTGGGGTTCCGACCAGGCCTGCGCCCAGATTTCGTCGCCGGACGCCATCGCGGTTAGAAAGCGGGACCTCTGCTCGTCGGTGCCGTATTCCATCAGCGTCGGCCCGAGCAGGAATATGCCGTTCTGGTTGACGCGCAACGGCGCACCGGCGCGGTAATACTCTTCCTCGAAGATCAGCCATTGAATGAGGTCGAGACCGCGGCCGCCGTAGCTCTCGGGCCAAGTCACCATGCCCCAGCGCCCTTCGCTCAGCGTACGCTCCCACTCGCGGTGCGCCTCGAAACCCTCGCGGCTGGCGTCGAAGGACGTCAGGGGAGCCTTGGGCACATGCTGCTCCATCCAGGAGCGCACCTCCTGCCTGAACCGCTTCTGCTCGTCTGTATAGGTTAAGTCCACGCTGTTGCGATCCTGTACCTGCTGGGCTGCTGCGCGTTAACTCGAGCCCGCCTGCTTTTTGTTGGCCGCCGCCATGCTCTTGGCGTCCAGACCGCCCAGCCTGTCGCCGGTGGTCAGGTCGTTCTGGGCATGGGCGAAGTGGTGCATGTGATAGTGGGCATCCATGGCTGTGCGCTTGCCGCGCAGATCCTCGACATTGTTGATCGCCTGCTTGCCGAGCCAAAGGCCGAGCCGGGGAAAGCCGGCAAGCTTAGTGGCCATGTCGCGGCCGGCCTTTTCTAACCCGTCGCGCGCGACAATCTGGTTCACCATGCCGAAGTCATGGGCACGCTGCGCCGGCATACGCTCGCCCAAAAGCAAGAATTCCTTGGCAATACGGGTGGGAAGCTCGAAACCGTGCGCAAAATATTCCACGCCCGGTATACCCATCCGGATGACCGGGTCCTGAAAGAAGGCGTCCTCCGTGGCGACGATAAAGTCGCACACCCATGCCAACATCAATCCGCCGGCAACGCATGCACCCTGGACAAGCGCGATGGTAGGCTTCGGGATCTCGCGCCAGCGGCGGCACATGCCAAGATAGACCTCGTGCTCGCGGGTATAGAGCAGTTCGGCACCGGGTTTGTTTGTGTGGTCGGCCCACATGAGGCGTCGCTCGAAGCTCTTGTCGACGTCACGGCCCGGCGTGCCAATGTCGTGACCAGCGGAAAAATGCTTGCCCGCGCCGCGCAGGATGATGACCTTCACGGCGTCGTCGCCGACGGCGCGCTGGAAAGCGTCGTCGAGCGCATAGGTCATCTGCGAGTTCTGGGCGTTGTTGTAGGTGGGGCGGTTCATCGTCACCCATGCGATGGCGCCCTCGCTCTCATAGAGAACGGGGGTCTCGGTTTCGTAGGTGATGTCTGCCTTGCGGGGTTCAACGAGGTCGTTCATAGCCTTCCCTTTCGCACTTGCAGCAATATTGCCGCACGCCCGTGCGGCAATCGTCCAAAGAGACTAATGGCTGGCGGAGCGGACTCAGGCCGCCAGGATCTGATCGATTTCCGAGAGCTCCGGCGGGGTCAGCGTCCATTCGCCCGCGCTTGCGTTGGCGCGCACCTGCTCCACCCGGGTCGCACCTGCGATGACGCTCGTGACGAGCGGCTGCGCCAGCAGCCAAGAAAATGCGAGCTCGAGGAGGGTTCGCCCGCGCGCCTCGCAGAACGTGATAAGCTTTTCCACGACGTCGAGGCGCTCGTCGGTCAGGCCTCCCGCGAAATAGGACATGCTCATGCGCGTGCCCTCCGGCAGGTCGTGACCTTTGCGGTATTTGCCCGTCAGCAGACCGGAGGCAAGCGGGAAATAGGGCAGCAGTGTCATGCGTGTCGCCTCCAGCGCCGGGAACAGCGACTGTTCCGGCTCGCGGGCGAGGAGGTTGTATTCTACCTGTGTGGAGAGAAGTCGCTCCAGCCCCTGCGTGAGGGCGGTCCAGCTCGCGTCCACGAGCTGCCAGGCTGGCATGTTGGAGCAACCGATGTAGCGCACCTTGCCCTGTCGCACGAGATCATCCAGGGCACGCAGCGTCTCCTCGACGGGCGTATTGGGATCAGGGAAGTGATATTGGTAAAGATCGATCCAGTCGGTGTTGAGCCTGCGCAAGCTGTCCTCCACCGCCGTCATGATGTAGCCGCGCGAGGCGTTGCGGCGGGTACTCAGCGCCCTGTTCAGCGGCGAGGAAAATTTCGTGGCAAGAACGATCTCCTTGCGACGCGTGCCCAGAACCTCGCCCAGCACCTTCTCGGAACCGCTGTCGGTGCCGTAGGAATCGGACGTGTCGAAGAGCGTGATGCCGGCATCGATTGCGTTGTGAACCACATTGCTTGCACCCTTGAGGTCGAGCGACTTCACCATGCCGCCAAAATTGTTGCAGCCGAGGCCGATGACCGAAACCTCAAGTCCCGATCGACCTAGAAAGCGCTTCTCCATGACAATCTCCATCATTGAAATATCAGCCCGCCCGGATCAGATCGGCGGCCTTTTCCGCAATCATGATCGTGGGAGCATAGGTGTTGCCATTGACGAGAACCGGCATCACGGACGCGTCTGCGACGTGAAGGCGCGAGATGCCGTTGACCCTTAGCTGCGGATCGACGACCGCGCGCGGATCGGAGCCCATGCGGCATGTACCGGCGGCATGATAGTGCGTCGCGGCCGTCGCTCGGATGTCGGCGGTGATCTCAGCGTTTGTTGCCGTTGGCTTCGCCGGCTGCAATTCGCGGCCCAGGACACGACCGAGCGGGCCAGCGCGGACCATGTCCTGCACCCGTTTTGCCGCGCGCGCGAGGATGCGGATGTCGCGCGGATCGGAAAAGTAGTTGGGCGAGATCTCCGCGTGCATCAGCGGATCACCGGACTTCAGCCTCACCTCGCCACGGCTAAAGGGTGAACCGTGATTGAGCAGCAGCGTGAAGCCATGCTCCTGCGGCAGAATGCCGAGCAGTCCCGGCTTGCGACGGATCACCAGAGCCGGCGCCATGCACACCTGCACCTCGCTCGAGGGATCGCCGGGCTCGGCGTGGAAATAACCTGACGTGGGAAACAACCCGCGCGACAGAACACCGGTGCGGCGAAGGATATATTGCAGCCCAGCGCGCGCCGCTCCAAGCGGGCGTATGTGGGAATATGCGCTGACCGGAGCCGTCGTGGCGTACATCATTCGGTACATCGGATGATTTTGTAGGTTGCGCCCGACGTCGGGGCTGTCTACCGCGACGGCGATGCCATGCGCCCGCAGATGATCGGCGTCGCCGATTCCCGAGAGCATCAGGAGTTGCGGTGAATTGACCGCCCCGCCGCACAGGACAACGCCGCGCGATGCCATCAAGCGCTGCCGCGCACCGTCTTGCATGAACTCCACGCCGCGCGCCTCGCCCGCCTCGATGATCACCCGCGTAACCGTGGCGCGGGTGAGCACGGTGATGTTGCCACGTCGCAAGGCTGGGCGCAGGTATGCCACCGAGGTGCTGGAGCGCAATCCCCCGCCGATGGTGAGGTCGACGTGTCCGAACGCCTCGGGAAGGTCCGCATTGAGATCGTCAGCAATCAAGAAGCCGGATGCGGCCGCAGACTGAAGATACAGATCGCATACCGGGGCTGTACCCCGCCCCCGGCTGACCTGAAGCGGACCGCCGCCGCCGTGCAGCGCGCTTGCTCCGCGCTCGTTGGTTTCGGACTTGCGGAAGTAGGGCAGCACGTCTTCGTACCCCCATCCGTCCGCGCCTTCGCGCTCCCACCGATCGTAGTCTGCGCGATGGCCACGCATGTACATCATGCCATTGATCGAGCCCGAGCCGCCGATCACCTTGCCCTGCGCCCAGTAGAGGGTACGGCCGCCAAGCTGTGGCACCGGCTCGGACTGATAAGCCCAGTTGTAGCGCGGGTCGGTGCCGGTGGCGACGTTGGCGCCGGGGATGCGCATGATTAGCGCCCCGTCGCCTCCCCCCGCTTCCAGCAAAGCGATGCGCAGTTCGCGGTCCTCGGAAAGCCTGGACGCAACGACGCAACCGGCCGCGCCCGCACCTACCACCACAAAGTCGAACCCGCACGCGCTCATCCGCCGGCTGCGCATATTGATCGCCTCGCCCAGCAGCAGCCCGCGCTCGTATTGCAGACCCCGCTTGAGCCGGGAGCATGAGAACCCGGTTTGCCGACGCATAGTGTCATTTCGCGACGGCGCTCTCGCGAGCCGATGCGGCAAGCCGTGCCTCGAGTTCAGAAGCCGGACAGGTAAACTTTACCTGTCCACGTTCCACGATCAGTGCGCGGTCGGCGTAAGGGACCGTCACCGACAGATGCTGTTCGACCACGACGACGGCCGTGCCGCTCTCCGCCCATTTGCGTAGGAAGGCGAGAATTGTGGGCAAAAGCGCCTGCGCCAGGCCCATTGACGGCTCGTCGCACAGAAGCACCTTGGGCTGTGCGATGAACGCTTGACCCAGCGCCAGCATCTGCTGCTGGCCGCCGGAAAGATCGCGCGCATACTGTCTGTGCTTTTCCTTCAGAATCGGGAAGACCGCATAGATTTCCTCAACCGACAGGGCAAAGCCGGCGCGGTCGCCAGAGCGACGAGCCGCAACGCCCATGCGAAGGTTGTCATAGACACTGAGTTCAGGAAAAACCCGGTGGCCATCGAGCACCAACCGCAGGCCCGACTTTGCGATTACCTCTGGGGCGAGGCCCTGAAGCGGCCGACCCTCAAGCAGCACCTCGCCGCCGGTGGGCTTGTTGAACCCGGCTATGGCACCCATCAGGGTCGATTTGCCTGCGCCGTTTTCGCCGCCGATCAAGAGGATTTCGCCTGGCTTTGCCTCAAGCGAAACGCCCTCGATAACCGGGACGCTGCCATAGCCCGCGTAAAGATTCCTGACCTCAAGCATGGCGGCCTCCGATGAACATGTGCTGTACGGCAGGGTCAGTGGCCATATTGGCCGGATCGCCGGACGCAACCACCCTTCCCTGCTCCATCACGGTAATGCGATCCGCAATCCCCCATACGAGGTCCAGATCGTGCTCGACCAAGATGACCGTCTTGTGCATGCGACGCGACAAGAAGCGGATCAGCTTGGCAAAGTTTTCGCGTTCGCTTGACGACAATCCCGCAGCTGGTTCGTCGAAGAGCACAACGGTTGCCTCCTTGAGAAGCGCGCGCATAACCTCGACCAAACGGCGCTGGCCATGCGACAGCAGTTCGGCGCTGTCGTTGTCGAACTCTGACTCCAGCGCGCTCGCAAGCCGAAGGATCTCCGGCGTGGGCTGAACAGTGCGCGCATCAAGGCCGAGCTTCAGGTTTTCCCACAATGAGAACTGCGGGAAGATACGCGGCGTCTGGAAGGTGCGCCCCAACATCGATGCAATCCGGTCCGCCGGCATTCGTGTGCAGTTGCGTCCGTTAATCATGAACGACCCTTCGTTGAGGCGCGACAGCCCGGAAAGGATGTTCAGCAGGCTGGTCTTGCCGGAGCCGTTGGCCCCAATGAGGCCATGGATTTCGCCCTTGCGTATTTTGAGATCGACATTGTCGACGGCCACAACAGCGCCGAAGCGCTTCGTCCCGCCCTTGACCTCGACCACAACTTCATCCGACGGCTTCCGCTCCTGTGCGCCTTCAAGCCCCTCAAGAAAGGAGTCGACCCGGAAAGCCTGCTCGCCGCGACCCGCCACACCACGCTTGACGCGCCAACGCTCGATCGAACCTACGATGCCGTCTGGGAAGAGCATGATCGCCGCCAGCGTCAGCACACCGTACATGAGCAGGCGGTACTCCACGAATTGCGCGAGAGCGATGTTGGGCAGGATGAAGACGATCCAGATCCCGATGATTGGTCCGAGCATCTGCCCGCGCCCTCCAACCACGACTGCGAAAAAGAAGACGAATGAGAGCTCTACATTGAAGCCCTGCGGGCTCACATAGCCGGTGGCAGGCAAATAGAGGATGCCGCAGATGCCTGTGCCGATGGCTGCAATGATGAAGGCTGTAAACCGCATGAGACCCGGCTTGATCCCGAGCGTGCGGGCCGCCTCCGGGCTGGCGGCGGCAACGCGCATTTGTCGGCCGAGCCGCGAGCGACGCAGCAGGTAGTGGATTGCAAGCGCCGCCATCGGCCATAGCGTCACGAGAAGCGTCAGCGTTGAGAAGCCAAGGAACTGCTCGAAATGTGCCCATGGAAGTTGGACCGAAATGCCGTTGATGCCATTGGTCCACCGGTCGAGTGACATGAGCAATTGCGGAAAGACGATCGCGGCTGAAAGCGTGACGAAGCCGAGATGGAAATACTGCACCCTCAGCGCCGGCAGGGCGAAAAGCAGTCCGCCGAGGACGGCTGCGCCAAGGCCAAGCAGCGATGCGACGGCAAACGGCAGTCCATGCAGGCCAAAGGCGATAGCGGTGACGTATGCGCCGATTCCGAGAATTACACCCTGTCCGAACGATTTCTGTCCCGCATCCACGAACAGGAAGTTTTGGAACACTGCAGCTGCGATATAGATATTCACGAGGTGGAATGTGTGCACCCAGTAGGAATTGCCGATCAAACTCGGTGCGAGGCCCGTCACGGCGATGAGCGCGATCCCTATCCACAGTTGCGGCAGGTCGGAGCTGAAGCGAGGCTTGGCACTGTGCTCGCCTGCCGCGACACCGGTGCGAGCGTGCATCGTGTTGGAAACGTTCATGTCAAACCTGCCTTGCCGAAGTGCGCCCGAACAGACCTTGGGGACGGACCATAAGAATGGTCACAAGGATCAGCAGCGAAGCCATGTCCTGGTAGGCGCCGCCGATCTGGTACGCGGTCAGCATCATCACCACGCCAACCAGCGGGCCGCCGATAAGCGTTCCCAGATTGCTGCCCAGACCGCCAACAACCACCGCGACGAACCCGTTGAGCACGTAACGCAGCGCGGCGTCCGGGCTGATGGCGATCACCGGCGCGACGAGAAAGCCCGCTGTTCCGACGATGAGGCCTGAGATCGCGAAGGATACGAGCTGAAGTCGGCGCACGGGTAGTCCGGCAGCGCGCGCCGCGTCGAAATCCTGCGACAGCGCGCTGATTGCAAGGCCGACGAAAGTCCGCGTCATGAACAGGCGCAGCGCGATAAACCAGAACACCATCGCGCCAATTGCCAGCGCATAGGCGCCCGGCGTCCTTACGCCAAGGATGCGGAAGGGCGGGACCACACTTTGCACGGAATAGGCAAACGGTCCTTGCGTGATGAGCATGAGCGCGCCGAGGATCACCGACACTGCCACGGTCGAGATGATCCACGAATCCTGCTCGACCGAGGAGCGCAGGGGTATCAGAGTGATCCAGCCCTGGAACGCGGAGAACAGCGCGATTAGACTGCCCGCAGCCAGCAGCATCAGCAGCCACCAGCCCAGTCCAACCCCATTGGCGAGGAAGAAGGCGAAGAAGCCGCCCATGATGAGCAGATTGCCTTGCGCGAAGTTGAGAATACGCGTGGCCCCGAACGTCACGTTGAAGCTCATGGCGATCAGGGCGAAGATCGACCCGATCGCAATGCCCCGCACGGCGATGATGAATATCTCGCTAAGCATGCTTCCTCCCGGTTGCGCGGCTGCCCATCCCTCTGCGCCATCTCGTCCAATGGCTTCGCTGGCGTTTGCCTGCATCGGCTGAACAGACTATTGCCCGTCCGCCAGCCCGTCCCTGGCCTGCGCCACAAGCTCTCTCACGCCTGCGATAGATTTGATCGCCGCCGCCTCGACATCCATCGTGGCTTGCTCCTGCGAAATTATCTCCACGCTGACCGGCGCGGTTGTACCCGTAGCGGCCACTGAGGAAAGAAAGGCCTTGAGGTCAAATACACCCGTTCCGCATGGCCTGCGGTACAGCGTATCTTGGGCGAGTGACCCGCGAATTTCCGCGTCGGCGTCGTTGATCTGGATGTCCAGTATGCGCTCTCCGGGCAGTTGCGTTATCTGCGACAGTGACACGCGCCCGCGAAACACATGCCACGAATCGATCACAAGACCGGCGTTGGCAGAGGCTCCGACGATCTCCATGGCCGCGTCCACGTCTGCCGCGTCGCTCCACGGAACGATCTCCAGCGCGACGGACATGCCATGGTCCATTGCCCGTGCGCTCAGTTGACGAAAACGAGTTTTCATCGTCGTGCGTGGCACGCCCCGCCCGGCAAAATCCGATCCGACGTTGAGCGTCGAAGCGCCGAATGCGCGCGCTGCCTGGTAGGCGGTCGCTTCGTCATCGCGCGCTTGCCCGGCAGCCTCACCCTCGAGAAACCAGTCGAGCAGGAACTCGACCGACATGCACTGCAGTCCATGCTGTTCCAGCACAGCAGCGAGATAGGCGTCCTCATGCCCTTGTGCGCGCAGTGCGCGATAATCGCGCAGGTGAAGGCAAAGACCGTCATAGCCGGCATTTGCACAGGCGGCCGCGCGCGACTGGAAGCCGTGCCGTGTGGGCAAAGGGCTGCCCGGCATGACCCCGCTGATCGTGTGAGAACTACATATTATTGACGGCTTCCAGCCCATCCGTCCTCCCAGATGCACCGTGCCCGCTCTTCACGCCTCAGCGCTGGCATGAAGCCTCCACCACATGCGATATGAAATCGCCGCGAGCGCCGCCATCACGAGATTGACGATTACCAGCCCGATCGACGGATTTGCAAACGGCGTGATAGCTATGGAGCCCAGCAGTCCCGTCGCCATTGTGGCGAATCCCGTCAGCGCCGATGCCGAGCCAGCTTTGTCGGGAAATGGCGCAAGGCTTGCCGTGTACATGCCCGGCAGCACGAACGCGTTGGAAAACAGCATCCCCCCGATGGACACGGCGACCCCTGCGAGGCTCGGAGGGAAGAGCGCCAGCGAGAGCGCAAGTGCGGTGGTACTGACGACAAGACCACTGACCCCGAAGCGGGCAAGCCTGAAGGCGTCCCATCGCGGCGCTGCGATACGCATGCCGAACGCGCCAAACACGTAGCCACCGGACACGCCCAGCATAAGCAACCCGAATGCGGTGGCGCTGTATCCCAATTGGCCGATCACGATGAACGACAACACTGTCGACTGAGCATAGAACGTCGCGACAGCGCTGGCGACGGTGAGCGTGGACCAGACATAATAGGGATTGCGGACGATGCTCGCATAATCGCCAATCACTCCGCCGATCCCACTCGCGCCAGCGCGCGGGTGCCGGGTCTCGCGCAGCAGAAGCTGAACCAGCAGCAGACTGGTGACGCCGAGCAGCACCATGATGATCAACGGCGCGCGCCAGCCAGCGGCCAGCATCGCCAGCCCGCCAATCGCTGGCGCAATGGCCGGGCCGGCCCCAAGGAGAATATTGGTCAAATTCAGCACGCGCGCGGAGCTCTCGCCGGTAAATAGATCGCGTACGATGGCGCGGCCGACCACCATTCCTGCTGCCGCGCCCACGCCTTGGACGAACCGGAAAAGCGTGAACAGCTCGATGCTAAGCGTGAGTAGGGCGCCGACAGAGCCAGCGAGATAGAGCGACACGAAGGCCATCGTCACCGGCTTGCGGCCGAACCGGTCGGCAAGCGGACCGCTGACGAGCTGAGCACCGGCAAAGCCTGCGAAGTATACCGAGAGAGTGAATTTGACGGCTGCGTCGTTGGCCGCGAACGCGTCGACGAGTTCCGGCATCGCCGGGGTGTACAGGGCGAGTGACAGCGGCCCCAGCCCGCCGACCAGTGCAGCCAGCCACATTGTTCTGCGCTCGCTCATCACGGGCTTCGGCATGGATGGCATCGGGTGATCGCTCCGGCGAGAGCCTCAGCCATCCCACGCGCCTTTGCGAGCGCCATCGTCTATTGAGATTAGACTGCAGAAAAGCGTGATCCCACATCGGAAGCCGAGGGATCGGCCTCGGATCTCTCCAGCCTGAGGTGGCCTGACACGTTAAGGTTGGGCGGACCGTGTCTTGAGGAACGACGTCGCCGGTTGGTGGAAGTGCCAATTCCCGTGGGCGGCTCCAGCCTATGCAGCCATCCAGCGGAAGTCCTGTTCTTCGATCCACATCCGATGAAGGGTGACCGCCATTCTTCTGGCAGACGCTACCTTGGCGCGTAGAGCACCCTGGTGATCGGCAAGCTTCATTGCCCAAGCTTCCATGCTCGACCAGCGGGTTGCCGGCGCCCAGAGTATGGCAGCGGGTGCGCATCGTTTTCTCTGCCTGATTGTCACGACCTCCAGGACATTCTGCAAAACAGCTCTGATGCCGGCTAGCCGTCGCCAGCCTGTGGATCAGGTTTGGCAGGCTTGGATGGCGTCCGCGTGCGACCTGTCGCTCTACACCGACAAGTTCAGCCCGCTTCCTGACGTTTGACCACGCTATCATGGCAACAACCCGGCGATGCGGGCAATCCAAAAACGCTATCGCCGGCCGAAATAAATTGCGTTTCCAGTACCCTGGAGTTGCCCTAGGCTCAGGCTCCTCGTCGTGAGGCGCCGTCACTAAGGCTTGGGAAAGAAATGTTCTTCAAACAAACCGATACCCTGTCCGAAATGGGCCTTACTTGTGTCTCAACGTTCCTCGAAACATTTGCGGATTGTGGACTGAGAGACGACAATTTTGGCCTGGTGGTCGTCAGACAACCAGCCGAAGGTGCCGAGGCGGAGGGGTTTTCCTGGCGGGGCGACTGGGTCTGCTACCCATGCAGCGTGGTGAAATCCTTCCATCTTGTGCATGCGCTCCATGCGCTCGACGCTGGCTTGCTCATACCTCATGAAGATCTCGACCGGGCCATGCGTGACATGATCCTGTGGTCGTCAAATACGGCCACCAATTATGTGATCGACCTTCTGACCGGGACCACCGGCGACACGCTGCTCGACGGCGAGGAGCTGAAGAGCTGGATCGACAAGCGTGAAGGCCTGAACCGTTTCTTCTACGATCTCGGATGGTCCGAATATGCCGGATGCAACATTTCCCAGAAGTTGATGAGCGACATCCGCTATGGCCGCGAAGCCACCTACGCATCGCTTGATGGCGGCTATCTGAATGCGCTGACGCCGCTGGCGTCGGCCCGCCTGCTGCATGAACTTTTCGACGGCGATCTGCCTCTCTCCGACGCGGCCCGCCAACGCGCGCAACGGATAATGTTTCGGGATCGCAACTCGCCTGAGGCCAAGATGCCCAAGTTTCAGGTCGACAATTACCTCGGAGGGGCAGTGCCGGAAGACTGGTCGCTATGGAGCAAGAGCGGCTGGAACCCCTGGTCCGGCGATGAACGGACCTCCTACTTCAAGCACGATCTCGCCAGAATCCAGAAGCCGGGTGAGCCTGCGCTGACGATCGCGCTGATGACGAAGGGCAAGACTCTTTGCGAGGACCATCCCGAGATGTTTCCTCAGATGGGGCAGATCATAGTTTCATCATTCGCATCGCATTAGACGGCCACGATCCAAGGCCGTCAGAACAGCTTTCCACGCGCCGTAACGGGCCATAGCGCCTCTACGCGTTCGCCCCTAATGGTGACATACCAGTCGTGCAGGTTGCAGGTGGGGTCGCAGTGCCCCGGGACGAGCCGCACCCAGTCGCCAAGGTCGAGGACATGATCCGGATCATCGAGCACTCCGTGCTCGTCCGATGCCCGCAGATAGCTCACTCCCGGCCTATCGACACGCGGCAGTCCGCTGTCGACGGCAATCGCCTTAAGGCCGGCATCGCAGACCGGCCTGCCGGCAATCGCGGTGCTCATCACACCGGCAAAGACAAACAGGGAGTTCTCCATTCCGCCCGGCCTTCCGCCACCTTCTTCCTCCACGCGGTCGTAGTGGGCATCCATGAAGATGTATGATCCGCATTGAAGCTCGTTGATGACCCCAAGGGAGGCGTCCATCGCGAACGAGCCCGTGCCGGCGCCGCCGACCGTGCGGCATTCGATCCCGGCGACGGCGAGCATTTCGACGACGGCACGAGTAGCCTGCGCGGCGGACGTAGCCTGCCGTCGTCGCTCAACGGGATCCTCAATGTGCTGGAGACTTCCCTGATAGGCTTGGAGCCCTTCGAAGCGAAGCGACGGCGCCTTTTCCACCGCCCGAGCCAGCTCGACCGCGGCGGCTCCCGGCTCGACGCCGCAACGATGGGCACCGCAGTCAATTTCGACGAGGACCTCAAGCGTGCTGCCGTGGCGCTGAGCGGCTTCGTTCAATTCATGGACAGAGCGGATGTCGTCGCTGCAGACGATGATCCGCGCCGTTGCAGCCAGCCGGGCAAGCCGGTCGATACGCGCCTCACCCCACACCTCATTGGAAACGAGAATATCTCTCACGCCAGCGCGGACGAGTGCCTCCGCCTCCGAAACCTTCTGGCAACAGATGCCGCATGCGCCGCCTTCGGAAATCTGCAGCAGGGCGATATCGGCTGATTTGTGGGTCTTGGCATGGGCGCGCAGTCGCAAGCCCGTGCGCTCGATGAAGTCGCGCATGCGCCGCAAGTTGCGTTCAAAGTGGTCGAGGTCGACGATCAAGGCAGGTGTTACCACCTCGTCGATCCGCTGGCCGAGGCGGGCCGGAATGTCATAACCGACTTCAAATGCATCAAGGTCCATTGGCTGGCAGCTTTCGATGGGGGTTGGAAATGGCGGTCGGTGAAGCGCAGCGCATCACGCGACCTTGTGATAGCGCAGCCCGCGAGCGAGCCAACAACCCAGCACGCATCCCGTCACGGCTCCGGCAGTTCCCCGCCTGACGCTCAGCGTCCAGTCTCCCGGGGCAGGAGCGTCCAGCGTCCGGCGTGTTGCCACCGTCCACATGTCGGGACCGGCGGGGCGAACCAGCTCCATTGGCCCAGCGCCGAGGAATCCTTCAAAACGCGCGTAAACGCCACCGTCCGCCGCCTCGATGACCATGGCCGCGCCAAGCTCATCGCATACATACCGTCCCGCGATTTCACCCGCATCAGCCGTCTCGACACTTTCGAGCGGTTCAAGATGGCATACGAGGTTCTCGTTTTTCCGCAACATCCTCAGCGCCGGCCCGCGTCGTACTACCACAACCCCCGGGCCGTGAAGGCTTCCGTCCGATGCCGGCAGCAGCCTTTCCACGCTGCTGGAAAAGTTCAGGAACGCTCCTGTTTCACCGGCATCGATACGGCAGAGTAGTCCTGTCTCTGAACACATCCATCGTCCGCGCCAGCTTTCGTCTGCCGCGGTTGTCCGGGGCTCGGGCAGCCCGAGCGCGGCCCTGGCGAGACGGAGAGCGGCTTGCTGCGCGTCTGCTTCGTGGTTGAAAGCCACGAATACGGAAAGGCGCCTGGAAGCTATATGCAGCCGGTATGCACTGAAGCCCCGTAGCGCACCGCCGTGTCCGGTTGTGTCCATATCCTCGAGCTTGCCGCGCGCCACACCATAACCGTAGGCTGCCGGCGTGCCGTCCTTGAACGTTACCGGGCGCGTCATCCGTGCGTAGAGCGAGCCTTCGTCGTCGCGGTGCCGGTCGATCCAGCTTTCGTAGGCCAGCATGTCAGTCAGGGACGCCGAAATCCCGGCATCACCAGTCCAGTAGATGCCATTTACGGCAGGATAGAATCCGCACACCGCATTGCCTTCGTATCCGATGACCTCGTCTACCGGAAAACGCGTGTCGGGCGCCGCGACGGCTGTTTCCATTCCGGCCGGTCCCCAGATCAGGTCACGGTAGTGCGCCTCCAACGGGGAGCCAGTTTCCGCCTCGACCAGTTCCGCGAGCAGCCGGTAGTTCCCGTTCGAATAGGAATAGCGCGTTCCGGGCGCGAAGTGTCCGCTCTCCATCCCCTCAAACAGCCGGATGGCGTCGTCGCGGCTGAAAGTATGGCCGGCGGAGGCCCCCAGCAGCACGGATAGCGCCCAATAGTCCCTTAGCCCCGACTGGTTGTGGCACAGTTCCGCCACGGACGGCAGGGGTTCCTTGAACCGAGGCAGCAGCCGGCCCAAGCCGCCTTCGAGCTCATCCAAACTTGCAAGCCGGGCGAGCAGAACGCCGCAGGTAAACTGTTTGGAGATGGAGCATATAGGCAGCCGGGTGCTGGCCAACATCTGCCGATGCCAGGCCAGATCGGCGTAGCCCCAGGCTCTCGCGGTAATGACCTCGCCATCGCTCACGACGCCTGCAACACCGCCCGGCCCAGGATATTCGAGCGGCAGCGCCTCAATGGCGCGTTCAAGTTTGACGGTGTGCGGTTTGATCATGATTCACGAACGGACGTGAAGATCCGTCAAGCTTAGGCGTCGGAAGGGCGCCATCGCAACACATCGCGGATATTTGCACTCATAGATTTGACTTTTGTTCCTCCACCATCCGCTAGGCCAGAACATGGCCAGGCCTTGAATTCGAGACTTGCCCATCCTTCCATACCGCGGTGCCGTTCACATAGACCGAAACGATGCCCTCGGCGGGGCGAACGGGCGTGTCATAAGTCGCCCTCTCGTGGATCGTTGCTGGATCGAACACCACGATGTCGGCGAAGTTGCCCACGCGAAGCCTGCCCCGCTCCTTCAGCCCAAAACGGTCAGCGGTAAGCGAGGTCATGCGTCGTACGCCCTCTTCCAGCGAGAACAGGCCGACGTCACGAGCATAATGGCCGAGCACCCTCGGGAAAGTACCCCAGACGCGCGGGTGGGGATGCGTGCCCCCCGCAATGCCGTCCGAACAGATCATCGTGTGCTCGAAGCGCAGTATTCTCTGCACGTCTTGCTCGTCCATGATGAAAAAGATGCCCGTTGCCGGGAGCAATCTTTCGACAGCCTCGTCGAGATTCACTCCCCATTCCCGTGCTACGTCGGCGAGGTCGCGACCGGCGTGTTCCGGAAACGGTTCGGATTCTGCGACGATGACGCGCTGTGCCTGGCGGTGGCGACCAGAATTCAGAATCGTGGAACTCGCAGTCCAGGGCGTGGTGTCCAGGCCAACATCCTGATGCTTCATCGCGGCGTTGATAATCGCCAACGTGCGCTCCGAGACGCCGAAGTTGGCCACCCCGGCGCATTTATGGTGCGAAATATGTACGCCACAGCAAGCAGTCCGACCAATCTCAAGAGTCTCTTCCAGCGCTTCGACGACGCGGTCGCCCTCATCGCGCATATGTGTCACGTAGAGCTTGGCATGCCGCTGGGCGACGCGCGCCATTTCGGTCAGCTCATGGGTCGAAGAGGCTCGCGCCGGAGCATAGAAGGGTCCCGTGGAGAGGCCTATGCCGCCTTGGCCCAGCGCCTTGTCGAGAGCGCGGCTCATTGCGCGCAGCTCGCCCTCGTCGGCCGGCCGTTCCAGATCTGCGACTTCGTTGACCCGCAGCGTCCCATGTCCGATCAGGCAGCCTGCGTTGACTGCTGGCGGCTCCGCGCGAAGGCGATCGCAATATTCGCCAAACGATCCGAACCGTGGTGCATTGATACCGAATAGCATTCGCAGCGGCTGCGGTAGCGGGTCGGGTGCCGTCAGAGGAGCAAGCGAAAAGCCGCAATTACCGTTGATAATCGTCGTTACCCCCTGGCTGACGACCGACGCCATGTCTGGATGGGTGAATACCGCGAGATCATTGTGGACATGTGGGTCGATAAAGCCGGGTGCCACCGCGAGCCCAGAGCAATCCTCCTCACGCCCGCCTTCCATTTCCGATAGGTCGCCAACGGCGGTAATACGATCATCGGTGATCGCGACGTCGCCCCGGCGTCTAGGGCCCCCGGTACCATCAATGATGTCGGCGTTTCGGAATATGATATCGACTTTCAACTGTTCGTCCTTTCGGCACAGGCCAACCAGCAGCCCTCCGGCCGCGGGAGCGTCTAGAGCTCCTTGGTTTCCAAGCACGAAAATATAGGCCGGATGGGCAAGCCGGATAACAGAATATGCTTTGCGATCTTATAGCATTATTCTATACAAGCGAGCTTATGAGAAGATTGACGCTCCAGCGCGTGCAGGTCTTTTGCGCGATCTACAAACACGGCTCGATCAACGTCGCGGCGCGGCACTTAGGCATTTCGCAGCCTACCGCCAGCCGGCATCTCCAAGATTTCGAGGCGGCTCTCAAGGTCGTCCTTTTCGAACGCCGGCAGGGTAAGCTTCATCCGACGCAGGAAGCACATTCGCTGTACGAAGAAAGCCGTATCCTCAACCACGGCATCTCCCGGCTTGAGCGGCATGTGGAATCCATGGCGCTGGGGATGGGTAAGCAGCTTTCGATCGCCACCGTCAGCCTTTACGGCCGGGAGCATGTCGCATACGCGGCCGAGCGCGTCCTAGCACGGTTTCCGGACCTGAACCTGAAGATCACTATCGGCCTCGCCGAGCAGCAGGTGGCGCTCATCCACGAGGGTCGTGTGGATCTTGGCTTCGTCTCTGGCGCTGTCGACACCCGAGATCTTCATTCGACCAATGTCGGACGCGGCAGACTGGTGGCGCTCGTGCCCGAGGAGTCGTCTTACGCTCAAGGCAATGTATTGGAGCTCGCCAAGCTCGATCCCGGCATCTCAATGATCAACATGTCGCCACGTGGGGCCGTCGGGCACATTGTAAATGAAGCTCTTGCAAGTCACGGCATCGTTTCAGATGAACGGATAGTCAGCCATTCGCTCGACGTTCTGCCGTTTCTGGCCAAGCAGTTCAACCGCATGACCATCGTCGACATCTTTACGGCGCGTTCCGTTATGGTTTCGGGAATGCGGATCGTACCGATAAGACCTGCCCTGACGTTCGATGTAAATATGCTGTCAAGCACTCGGGTCCGTAACGGGACGGTGGGATGGCATTTCTTCCGAAGCATGAAGCAGGCGCTTCAGAACGAGGAGGCGTGAAACCTAAAGCGGTCGGAAATTGCGAAAGTCCCAGCCACGGCCCGGAGCGGCTTCGATAAGCGCGCGGGTGTAAGGATCACGGGGCTGGACCAGCACAGATTCCGCGGAGCCATGCTCGACGACCCTCCCCTTGTTCATGACAATCACGCGATCGCAGATTTCGGCAGCGACGCGAAGATCGTGCGTGATAAACAGCAGCCCGACACCTGTCTCGATCCGAATGGTATCGAGAAGTTTAAGTATCCTTGCCTGAACGGAAACATCGAGGGCGGAAACGGCTTCATCCGCGACCAGAACCTCAGGCTTCATCATAAGCGCTCGTGCGATGCAGATGCGCTGGCGCTGTCCGCCCGAGAACTGGTGTGGAAAGCGGGCTAGAGCGGTAATCGGCATGTCAACCAGATCCATCAGCTCTTCGGCGCGCTGCAGCGCAGTGGATCGCGGTACACCGAAATTGGTGGGCCCCTCGATGATGGATTCGCCTACGCGAACACGAGGATTAAGCGAGCGGTAGGGATCCTGGAACACCATCTGGATGCGTCTGAACCGCTCGCGAAAAGCCTTGCCCCGGGGGCTCAAGAGCTCCTCCCCTGACAAAATGATTCGTCCGGCGCTCGGCGTCTCCAGGCCGATGATGCATCTTGCGAGAGTCGATTTTCCAGATCCAGACTGCCCAACCACTCCAAGGATTTCACCTCGGCGTAGCGTCAGGTCACAATCGACAGCTGCTTCGACGACCGTGGCGGGCCGCAGAAGGCGGCGCCGCACGAACGTCTTCGAAAGCCCCTCGATGGAGAGGACGACATCGCCGGTGACCTCGTCGCGTGATTGCGGCACCAGGCTGGGCACAGCGGATACTAGCATGCGCGTATAGGCATCGCGAGGAGTGCAAAGGATGGCATCGCGCGATCCTGTTTCCACCACCGCGCCATCGTTCATGACGACAACCTTGTCAGCTATGTCGACGACCACGCCGAAATCGTGTGTGATGAACAAGACGGCGGTGTTGAACTTTTGCTGGAGTTCGCGGATCAGTGCGAGGATTTGCTTTTGGGTACTTACGTCCAGCGCAGTCGTCGGCTCGTCAGCTATGAGCAGTTTCGGATTAAGGATCAGCGCCATGCAGATAACGACGCGCTGTCGCTGGCCACCGGAGAGCTGATGCGGATAGGAATCGAAAATCCGCTGCGGATCAGGCAGATGGACCGCTTCGAGCATAGCCAGAATTCGACGACGCCGCTCGCGGGCATCGTCACTGCAATGAATCTCCAGCACCTCCTCGATCTGCGCCCCGATGCGCTCGACTGGATTCAGCGCAGTCATCGGTTCCTGGAATATGAGCGACATGCGGGTCGCACGCAGCTCGCGCAGCCTTCGTGGGGTCGCGGTTAGGACATTTTCGCCCTCGAGCAATATCTCCCCCGCCGTGTTCTGAAGGCTTTCCCGATCCAACAGGCCCATGACCGAATAAGCAGTCAACGACTTGCCGGAACCAGATTCGCCAACCACACAGGTGATCTCGCCGGCTTTCACTTCGAGATCGACGTCGCGAAGCAACTGCTTGCCCCGATGGCCGGCCAGCGCCACGCACAAGCCTTTGATCTGGAGAACCGTAGAAGTCGGTTCGCCCTTCTCCACAGCGGTCATGTCCGTTTTTCCATTTTGGGATCGAGCCGGTCGCGAAGAACGTCGCCGAGGATATTGACGCTGAGAAGTGTTATTGCGAGCGCGAAACCAGGAAGAAGGATGAGGCCCGGCTTAAGCTGAAAATACATTCGCCCGTCCGCCATCATGTTTCCCCAGGAGGGTATTTCGCTCGGTAGACCGGCGCCGAGGAAACTCAACGTCGACTCCGTTAGAATAGCGGACGCGAAGACGAACGTGGCCTGGACCGTAAGGGGCGCCACGGTGCTCGGTATCAGATGGCGCCACAGGATACGTCCTACGGGACTCCCCAAGGTAACGGCGGCCTCGACATATGCCTCCGAGCGAACATTAAGAATGACCCCTCGCACGAGCCTGACGACACGGGGCACCTCAGGAACGATAATGGCCACGAGCACGGTTGTCAGCGATGCGCCGGTCAGCGCGATCAACGCAATTGCCAGGAGAATACCGGGAATAGCCATCAGACCATCCATCACTCGCATGACAACCATGTCGAAGGCACGAAAGTACCCGGCAAAGACACCGATGAGCAGTCCCAGAGCGACGCTGAAGAAGGTCACTCCTGCACCAACTGTGAGCGAAAGGCGTGACCCGTAGACGATGCGTGAAAAGGTATCGCGGCCCAGTGCGTCGGTTCCCAGCATATGCTCCGCCGTGGGCTCCATCAGGCGTTGCGCCGGCGCTATCGCGGTGGGGCTGTGAGGGGAGATTAACGGAGCAAGAAGCGCCATCGCCACCACGCACACCATCACGACGGCCGCCAGACAAGCCGGAATGCTGGCGAAGGCGGCGCCAAAGTTGCGTGCCCGCCCTGGCGAAACGGCTTCTTCATCATGCGTCGAGCCCGACACTGGTAATGGCGACATCTGGCAGCTCAGTATCTGATCCGGGGATCGAAGACGGTGTAGAGGATGTCGACGATCAGATTGACAAGGATATAGACGAAGGAAAACAGCAGCATGAGCGCCTGGATGACAGGGTAGTCCCGCGCAAGCACAGCCTCCACGACCAGCCTCCCCAGCCCAGGCAGATTGAACACCGATTCGGTGACAACAACGCCAGTGATCAACGACGCAATACCCGCCCCAATCACCGTCACAATGGGAATGGCGGCGTTGCGCAAAGCATGGCGGATTAGGATCGAGGTTTCCGACGCGCCCTTGGCCCGGGCGGTGCGAATAAAATCTTCGCCCTTGACCTCGATGATGCTGCTGCGCGTCATGCGCGCGACGAGAGCGATATATGCACCGCTCAAAGCAAGGGACGGCATTATCAGCCGCTGTGCATGCGCCCAAACGCCGCTCGAAAGCGGCTCATATCCCTGCACCGGCAGCCATCGAAAATATACGGCGAAGACATAGATCAGAAGATAGCCTATGACGAAAACCGGAAGCGAGAGCCCCAGGGTCGAGAAGCCCATCACCATCCTGTCGAGCAGGTAGCCCGGCCTGCGGGCTGCTACGATTCCGAGAGGGATTGCCACCAGGATGGTCAGAAAGAACGTGCTGGTTGCAAGGGCGACCGTCGGCCCAATCCTGTCTGCGATCAGATCAAGAACCGGGGCGTTGGAGATGAGTGAGACGCCAAGATTTCCACTCGCAAGTTGCTGTAGCCAAGTGCCAAGTTGGACCATGATCGACTGATCCAGCCCCATGCTGACCCGTATAGCTTCTAGCTGCGCCGCCGTGGCGTCCTCGCCTGCCATTATCGTGGCCGGATCGTTGGGCGTCAGCCGCAAGGCGGAGAAGACGATGATCGCTACAAATGCCATGACCGGCAATGCGGCCCCAATACGCCTGAGCACGTAGGTCAGCATGTGCTTTAGACTTTCTCAGTCGTCATGCGTCTGTGCGACGCATGACGACCCCCTGCGAATGTGTGAAAATCGGATTCGTTTGAGAACGGATCCCGCTTATTGAGCTTATGCTAGTCTGCAGCTCGGCTGACATTCCAGAAGACCGTCACCGGCGCTTCCATGAAGCCAGTCCATTCGTTGCTGAAGGCTGCCGGAACCTGGAACTGGCCTAGCGGACCTGCGGCAACCTCGTCCATGGCCATCTTCTGGATCTCGACAGCGATTTGTCCGCGGGCGGCGGCATCTGGAGCCTTGGCATACTGCATGCGCAGATCAAGCATCGCGGGTATATCGGGCCGCGTCACAGCAAGTCCGTCCGTTGCCAGCATCGAATTGCCAAAGGGATCCTTGGCTATTGCCATACTCGCTCCGGTAATGAAGATGTTCCAGCCACCTTCAGCCGGGCTTTTGTCGTTGGTCAGATTACTAATGGCCGACTGCCAGTCCATGGTCTTCATCTGAACGTTGAAGCCGACCTCTCGCAGGGCCTCACCGATGACGATCGGTTGCGTGGAAAATAGCGCGACATCGGTGGGCTGGAGTATGACGACGGGTTCGTCGTTATAACCGCCTTCCTCCATCAAGGCCCTGGCCCTGTCCTTGTCGCTATCGACGATCCACTCCTTGCCGGTCTCGTCGCCGTTCACCGTCCCGCACCCCATAATCGCGGCGCAAGGCTGGTAATACGCCGGGTTGCCCACCATTGCGTCAAGGATGTCCTGCTGTGAGACAGCCGCCAGCGCGGCTTGCCTCAGCAACTTGTTGTTGAACGGCCGCTGCCTTGGGTTCAGCGAGAAGAACGTCCATGAGCCGAGAGTGTCCAGCACCTTTACGGTTACATCCGGATTGGCATCCAGCAACGGTATCAAGTCGAAGGGCAGCTGCTGGATATAGTCGACCTCGCCATTTGCCAGAGCATTCACCGCCGTCATCTGGTCGGGCATCGTCACCCATTCGACGCGCTCGACATTTACAACCTTGCCGCCGGCGGTCCAATCCGCAGGTTCGTCACGTGGGATGTAATCAGGGTTCTTCTCGTAGACCGCCCTGATACCTGGTTGGAACTCGTCCTGGAGGAAGCGGTACGGTCCAGAGCCGGTGTAATCGGTAATCCCCTGCGACGCAGGGGTCTCGGCCACACGCTTTGGCATGATGAATAGCGGTCGCGCGCCGAGTTTCGAGAGCCCTTCGAGCACGAGTTCTGTCGGCTGCGAGAGCGCGATCTCAAAGCTTCTCTCGTCCAACGGCTTAATCTCTTTGACGAGGGTCATCAACGCACCACCAGTTCCGTCAACCTCCGCCCATCGGCGGATCGAGGCAATGCAGTCTTCGGAGGTGACCGGCGCCCCGTCATTCCATTGCAGACCATCACGCAAGGTAAATGTGTAGACGAGCCCGTCTTCCGATACCGTCCAGTCCGCCATCTGCGGACGGACTTCAAAATGCGAATCCAGCCCCAGAAGAGTGTCGTAAATCATGTATCCATGATCCCGACTGATGTAGGCAGTGGTCATGATGGGGTCCATGAGGCGAAGTCCCGTCTGCATGACGACCCGCAGCGTCTCAGGCTGGGCTTGGCTTGAAGAAGGGGCGATCAAAAGCGCGCCGAGGGCGAGCAAGCAAGCTCGACTGAGTGAAAAGAAGGACTCTGTTTGCATGCGTCATATCCTTGCGAATGATCGGGGATACGTTCGAAAGCCGGCGGGCCAGCGACACGTCGCGGGACTAGCGTTGGATAGCCGATTTTCATCGGTGATGCCGCTACGGCCTTCGCCCTCACCAGATGACATGTGTTCCCCATTTATTGTGTGCATCTCTCATTGGATGCGAGACGGATGATAGGGAAACGTAGAGGGCCGATAAAGAAATTTTCCTTTCGCATTCCATAGCATATTGCTATTCGAAGGCCTCCTTGACGGGGCCGTCATCGTCTGTGGTACAGGCGGTTGCTGCGGTCCAATAGTTGCAGGCCGCCTCGCGGGCAGTATTGCAACCACATTGAAGGTTCGATGAGCGTCGTGCAGGCGACGAGGGTAGCTGCCGGGGCCTTGGTGGTGTTGGCGTGCATGCTGACCTCCAGGCGATGTTTGGCAACTTCACTCTGGCAGAGCGCTGGTCGCCTTCCATCCCCATAGGATCTTCACGGGAGGGGACAGACAGGTTGCGGGCAGGTACGGCGTCAAAGCGGCCCTTTGCAAAACGGCCGCGGTGGGCATCGTGCCCGCTCTCTGTGTCGGTGCCGATGTCCACGATGCGATAGACTCTTAGCTAAGAATAGTTCAGCGGCTCATCCCAGTAGTGCCCGGGGAAAAGCCCTTCCGTCAGGAAGGTCATCAGAGCATGGCCTGCGCTCAGAAAAAGTTGCGCCCGCCCGTGCGTGAATGGGCGCGGCGGGTTCCCCTTGCTGCCGTGAGCGATGTTGTTACCTAGCTGAGCAAACGATCGGGTGAGCAGCCGGCTCCAGGACTCAATCGGCTACAGGACGGGCGACTGATTGCGCTAGAATCGCATCTGAGAGAAAGCCGAATGCCCATCGCATGAGCTGCCGGACTTTCCCACAACTGGCTTACCGGATCTGTCACGACCTAGTCGAGCGCGTCGAGGATCTGTCGCCAATCTTGCCGGCCCCCGAGAACGCGCAGGATACTGATATGGTCACCGGCAATGACGTAGACGATCAGATGCAGCCCATGGACGTGGATGCGCACAGGCGGATCGAATTCCTTCCTCTCACCGGCGATTTCGGGAACGGAGACAAGCAGTTCGAAGGTTCGAACAAGATCGTCGATAAAGCGGTCGGCCTGTTCGACGGACCAGCTTTCGGCGCTGTAGCGCCAGATGTCGTCAAGATCGTCCGCCGCCGCCGGATAGAGCCGGAATTCGGTCAGTTTAGCGAACAATGTGACGCTCACGCATCCTCAGTTTGAACGCCGTGGCGTCGAAGCGTTTCGCCGTTCCGCCTTCCACGCCGGCGGTAATTGCCGCCTGCAAGGCCTCTATCGCTGCCTGACGTTCCTGGTCCTTACGAATCAACTCGCGCACATAATCGCTAGCATTGCTGTAGCGACCGCTTGCCGCCTGGTTCTCGACCCAGATTTTCATGGGGTCTGGAAGGGACACGTTCATCGTCGCCATTGGCACTCTCCTTTTATCCAGAATGTCATCAATGGCAAATTTTGTCAAAATTGTTGCCAACAATGCGGGCTACTCCAGATAGAGCAACCACAATGCCAGGACGCTACGGCGCTCCATTGCTGCGAGGTTTGATTCTCGCCGGCCTTGTCGCTGCAGCTAATAGGCATGCAGAAGATAGGTGCAGCAATGATGCTGGTGACGATGAACTATTCCGCCCTGAAATAAAGTCCCGCGCTGTTGAGCGCGATCCTGGAGAACTCAAGCGTCAGACCGGGACATAGGCCGCCCGCGAGCTCAAAGGCGCTGGCACGGGTCATTCGTTCCGGGAGCGTGTACTGAAGAAGAGCAGAACCGCGTGGAAGCCGATCTACACGTCATAGCCCGGCGTCGCCTCCTGCACGAGGCTGGGAAAGACCGGCGCGCCGATGGCGGCCGTGGCCGAACCGCGGATTAGATTTTCCGTGAACGCGTAGCCAAAGAGAACTCCGTATATCCAACCTTCATAACAGCCAAACCGCCCCTTCACTTTGTCGCATTGCCGTGGCCAGGCTCTTATTTGCTTTGTACGAAATGCTGGCCACGAACTACCTTTATGACCAATCAAATGAACAAGACTTGACTATCACTCAGCCCCATGGCACAATGTACAAAATTATGGACATGAGAAGGCCTCATGTCCATCAAAATGAACATACAGGTAATGGCTGTGCCCCGTCAAAGAAGCTACTCTAGAGTCACGCATCAGGCGCTCGCCATGCTCGGCAAGCTGATCCGCGTCGGCCGGGCCGAGCGCGGCCTGACCGCGCAAGAACTGGCGGACCGCGCCGGCATCAGCCGCACCACCCTGTCCAGCATCGAAAAAGGCGCGCCGGGCCCTGAGATCGGCATCGTCTTTGAGGTTGCCTCTCTCGTCGGCGTGCGCCTGTTCGACTATGACGAGGGCACGCTCCAGATCCACAGCGCCCGTCTCGACGAAAAACTGACGCTGCTGCCGAAGAGCGTCCGCCACGCCGTGAAGGCGGTCGATGATGACTTCTAAGGCGGACGCTAGCGAAGCCTTTGTCTGGATCTGGCTGCCGGGGGCGACGGAACCGGTGGTGGCCGGCCGCCTCGATCCGGATGGCGAGCGCCTGCTTTATACCTACGGCGCCAGCTACCGCCGCCGTAAGAGTGCAATTCCAATATACGAGCCTGAACTCCCACTCCAAGAAGGTGTCATTGCGCCCATCAACGGCCTCACCATGGCAGGCTGCATCCGCGACGGCTCGCCGGACGCCTGGGGCCGCCGTGTCATCATCAACAGGCTGACGGGTAAAAAGCCCGACGCTGCCGGCGTGCCGGAAATCAGCGAGCTAACCTTCCTGCTCCAATCGGGCTCCGACCGGATTGGCGCCCTCGATTTCCAGGCATCGGCCACAGAGTATATCCCCCGCCTCGCCGCACAGGCTTCGCTTGACGAGCTCATGGAAGCGGCCACCTTCGTCGAAAAGGGCGTCCCCCTGACCCCGGCACTCGACCAGGCCCTCAATCACGGTACGTCGATCGGCGGCGCTCGCCCGAAGGCGCTCATCGACAACGGCACGAAGAAATTCATCGCCAAATTCTCGGCAGCCAACGACACCTACAGCGTCGTGAAGGCCGAATTCATCGCGATGAAGCTGGCAGCCGCCTGCGGACTCAACGCCGCGCCCGTATCGATGACCCGTGCTGCCCATAAGGATGTGCTGCTGATCGAGCGCTTCGATCGCACGCACACAAAGGATGGCTGGACGCGCCGCGCCATGGTCTCGGCCCTGACCATGCTCGGGCTCGATGAGATGATGGCCCGTTACGCCTCTTACGAAGACCTCGCCGAACTCATCCGCCACCGCTTCACTGACCCGAAGGGCACGCTCAAGGAACTCTACGGGCGGATCTGCTTCAACGTGCTGTGCGGCAATACCGACGACCATGCCCGCAACCATGCCGCCTTCTGGGATGGCCGGATGCTGACGCTCACGCCTGCCTACGACATCTGCCCGCAAGGCCGCACAGGCAGTAATGCCACGCAAGCCATGCTCATCAAGGGCGATGGCCGTGCGAGCACGCTCACCACTCTGCTCGCCGCTAGGCCGGACTATCACCTCAAAGAAGCTGAAGCCGTCGCGCTGATCGAACACCAAATCAAGACCATCGCCGAACACTGGCGAGAGGTCTGCGACGAAGCAGACCTCAGCCCCGTCGACAGCAATTTGTTCGCCGGGCGCCAGTTTCTCAACAGCTACGCCCTTGACGGCCTCGATAACCACGAGGCGCTGCAGGACGCCTTCCGCGCCGCGCGCAACACGCTGCTCACAAACGCAAGCGCCTAACTAGAACAGCGCCAAAGCAGATCAAAAGACGCGCATGGCCGGCATTTACGAAGACCTGAAAAGCTCGCGCGTACGAAGCACTACGTCGAAATCTATATCGCCAACGGGCACGGTGCCTGGGAAGCGGCGAACACGAACCTGTTCAGTCCCGGCGATCACGCTCGCTCTGGTCACGCGCAGGTTCGGAGAAGCTGGCGCAGACGGTTGAGGCTCTCGGGGTGACCGTGCAGCGCCTGGGTTTCGCCAAGCAGTGCCCGGCCGATCCGGAAGCGGTGGCCACAACCCTTGCGTCCAAGGCCGATGGCGGGATCAAGGTCGTGCTGATGTCGCATGTCGACACGACAAGCTCGGTTCGCAACGACGTAGCTGCGGTTCACGGAGTTTGCTGAGATATCTGGCTATCACCGCAAGCATGCTTAACGGCTCCTACGGCGTGAACATGTGGTGGAGCGCTCCCGGTCACCTCCCGGACGGCGAATTTATGACGAGGCTGTGCGAGAGGCTCTGGTTCTACTATGGGAAGCGACTGACCGAACCTGCGGCAAGCGGCTGGAGCCTGTCATCAAGCTGCTGATTCTGGCGATGGAGCGGCATGGTCATCTCGCACTGGAGGAGGTGTTGCGTGTCGGCTGGGGTCGAGACGCAGCTCGTTCGACGAGACAATGCCGGCGAACGCGGCCTCACTGGTGTGGTGGTACAAAGTGGCGGGCGCGGGCTCATGGGAAACGTTGTGTATAGTATGGCGCGCGAAATCCGGCCTTGGTTGCCAGTCGTTTCGATCAGACAGGCTTGCCTGACGTGTATCTCGTTGACGTCAACCTCGCCATCAAAGCCATGCGGCTTGAGACACGACCGCAGTGAACACCAGCCGTCGTGGATCGAGATCCGCCTGAAAGGACCGCCAGCGCCTCGCCGCCGCGCGATGTCGGCGCGGGCCTGCTCAAGGGCAAACAGCGTTTTTGAACCACAGCCCCTCGCGGCGCAGGAACTTCCACGCCGTGTCGTGCGACACCTCCACTCCGCGCGCCGCCAGTACAACCTTCAGGCCATGCAGCGTCATATGCGATGTCTGGTTGATGCGCTCCAAGATGAACGCACGGTGCGGTTCGAGAACGCGCTTGAGATGCCTCCCATCTTGCCCGGCGCCACCGAGCCGGTCGCCCGGTAGCGCTGGTGCCACTTCACTACCGACGATACAGCAACGCCGAAGCGGGCGGCCGCCGACCGGCAGCTCTCGCCGCCTTTAATCGCACCGACCACACGCTGACGAAGATCAATGGATAGAGCTGCTGTCATCAGATGCTGGCCTCCTTTCCCGCCAACATCTTGGATCGCGAAATCAACAAAACCGGAATCCCTCGCGATTCAATCAAGCGCTGAACCGCTCTAGATTTCGCGGAGGGGTAGGTGAGTGTCTCGAATAGGCCAGCGCCGATCACAGCCAACGATCGCCAGTTTCACTTGCAGTTTTGCAGGTGCGCTGCGCCGATCCGACCTGGTACGACTTCAGTCGGCCAGGGAAGTCGATCGGCGACGCCTGTATCGAAACCTTCGACTGCCGCTTCCGAGCGGAATGTCTGAACGCCCACTGGTTACTGACGTCTGCCAATGGGGCCAACAAGAGTGTGACGCCACGATTCGCTGTGATGATCGGTGCTGACAATTCGTTACTGAAGTTCGAATTGCTGCATGGATGCGGCCTACAGCGCAGCTGCTAAAGCTTGATGTCGAGCTTCGGCTCCTCGGTGGCGGTCGCCGCAGGTGCCGCATCGCGCGCGGCACGGCCACGCGCATAGGCGCCGATGTCGCCGACGAACATCCACATTCCGGTCTGTGATCGAGGTATGATATGGACACGTGCGTAGGCGCCGCACTCTTCCAGTCCCTCGGTCGGGAAGTTGTAGAACTGCGGCCACATGAAGAAGCTGTAATCGCGGACGTCGTTCCATGGCACGAACTGCGCGAGGTGATCTGTCTCCTGCCCGTCCATCGCCCAGTAGGTGGGTATCTCGTTGCCAGGGCGGACTTCACACACCGTTTCCTCGCGACTGTCGTTGTTGCGGCCGATGCGGTAGACATTGTCGCCCCACGACATCGACGCCTCATGCTGCTTGAACAGGTCCTCGGGACCAAACTTCGAACGTAGCGACGCCACCAGCGCATCGGGAGAAAGCGCTGAAGTAGGCGCGATCATCTGGCGTGCCACGCCGACGATCCTGTCTTCATTGCCCGGCGTCGGGTCCTTTAGCAAGGCGACATATTCGAGCCCATCCTGGCGCAGAAAGATGCGGGCGTCCTGGAATGACTGGTTGGGCCGGCTCGCGCCGCGAGACGTATCAAGGACACGCGGATTGTCGAAATGCGCGCGCAGGATCGCGTCAGCCTCATCCAGCGTCTGGCCGGCCGTGATGCCCAATATGTCCGGTAGCGCTCCGATCCTCTCGGCGAAGGTCGCCTTGGTCGTGTCATCGCGCCCGATTGTGCCAAGGTGCGTCAGGGTCGGCTTCGCGTTCTCGTCTACCCTGTTCCATTCGAGGAAACGGACCTCATCGAAGCTGGTCTTGACCAGCACGTGGGGTATGCCAGGGCCGTTGTCGATGAACTCGACGGAGGACAGTGTGACGTCGATCTCAGCCAAATTGCCCTTGGAGCTCGACGGAGGCATGGGAAGGCTATCGACCACAATCTGGATTGCCGGAAGTCCCTCGTCGGACCTCAGGTCGAATTCGTCAAGCATCAGCGTTGCGGCCTGGCCGCCAAATCCACGATCGGCGCAATTGGTGGCCGACGAATAGCGGAATTCTAGGTAGGCCGGCTTCACGATCAGCGGATCAAGTTCGTTGCGGTTGTTGATCTCGTTGACCTGCGTCTCGAACACTTCCGACTTTTCTGGGCTGGCGAATCCGGCGGGCATCGCGTCCTGCCGCGGGTATGAGGATAGATGATGGCACTGCGATCGGAGCAGCGAAGAATCCACCAAGCTGCCGCCCAGCGAACGCAGATCACCCCGTTCCCACACAAGCGTCATCTTCTCGGGCAGTGCGTCCGGCGTCGCGTCCAACCACTGCCGGAACGGCTGGATGAAGTGGTCGCGCGTCGCGCGCACAGGCGTGCGGGCGCCATCGGCGTAGAAGCGGCTGGCGAGCGACGGCTTGACCTCGAACTCGTAGAGGAACCTGTTGGCCAGCAGCCAGTTGGACGAACGGTCGTCGAGGCTTGCGGCCTTTCGCGCGGCAAGGCCGAGCACCATGTCCTGATTGAGAATGGTTCGGCCGGTGGAGCCCTTCCAAGTGGCGCCGGTATCTTTCGCGTTGGCTGCCTCGACGATGTCCGGGGCCTTTTTTGCCTCCAGCCGGGCGATGACCTCGGTTACCGAGGACGGATCGCGTTCGTTGCCATTCAGGACGTAGGCTTCCTTGAGCCGATAGACGAACTTGAGCTCGGGGTAGCGCGGATTGTCGCCGTCCCAGCTTGCGCCGAGCGGCTCGACAAGCAGTCGAATGATGAACTTGCGATCCGGGTACTGCTCGACCAGCGCGCGCGCCGCATCGGGCGTCATCGGCAATGTCGACAACGCTTCGGGATTGTAGATTGCCATCTCCACGCTTCCGGTGAAGCTGTCGATCGTGCTGCTCATGTGCATGATGGACGTGGACACAATTGGGAACGCCTGGTGGGCGGAATCGTACTCGCCGAGTGTGATCTCGCCACCCAGCCAGAACTCCTCGGCTTCGTTTCCAAGCGATGCGAGCACTTCGCGCTCGACTTCGGCTCGCACGGCATGGCGGTCGAACTCGTTCGCATCGCCGTAGCGGCGCGAGGTGTCGACGTAGGCGTCGAAAAAGCTGTTGGACGATGCGTAGTCGCGCGACAGCGCCGCCAGCACATGCTGCGGGATAACAGGCTTGGAGTAGATCGAGCGGGCGTCGGTCCGAGCTGCCACGATCGCAGGATCCTCCGGCGCTGGGCCGCGCCGCATCAGCGGCTCCAGCTCGAAATCGGCGATGTGCTGCGTGAGGCCCGGATCGACGAACAGGCTCACCCGCTCCGGCTCGAGCGAGAAACTGGCCGTGTTCGCATCGTAGGACTGGAACGACATTTGCGAATAGATCGCGAAATGCACCCGCCGACCCCGCAGCATGCCAACCAGCTGCTCCGCCTTTGCCGGATCGAGATCCAGCTTGGAGGGGAAATGAGCGAGCGCGCTGCCGGCCCCGGGGATAGGGGAGATGTAGTCGGTCGTGGAACTGTTGCTCACGGAACGCGCTGTGAGCGGGAAAGACTGGCTCGCGAAATCATACTCGCCGACGAAGCCCTCGAAGAGCTCGACCACAGGGAACGGAAGATTGGGGACACGGCCGAGGATCAGGTGAAGGTAGTCCTCGCGCAGGCGATGGTAGAAGCGCGCTCGTGCGAACTCGTTCAGGACTTCAATGCCGCCACTGTGGGACTGGAAAACGGCCGCGCCTTGCGCAAGCTCTGCCTTCTCACCCTCCGTCAGAGCCCGGAAGGCATAGGCCAGCGCAACCTCATCGGAAACGAGGATTTCGGGATGCGCGCCGACGCGAGCCATTTGCATCAGACGCTCCCAGGACCGCGATTCTTCGCGGTCGAGGCTGGGCTCCAGCACCGCCAGCCTGCCATCGGCCATAGGCAGGTTGAAGAACGCGGCCGCCTCGGCCAGGTCGAGACCACCTTGGGCAACGCTCTGGCGAGGCGCCACGTCCCATCGGTAAAGCTCGACCTGCTCCTTGCGGCTGCGCGAATAGCCATAGACGGCGAGACCGTCGAGCCTCGCGTCGGCCGCGATATCTCCGTCGCGGCCAGCCGGGCGATCGGGACCGACTTTGTTGATCGTCAGAAACAGACGCAGCGTCAGGCGCTCGGAATTCTGGAGATCGGCCAACGCATCGGCCAGCCGGCGCGCATCGTCGGGCGTTGCGGCAGGGATCAAGTCGATCACCGGCGCATTGGGCAGGATCATCAGGATGTTGTCGGACAGGAGCTGGTTGTGGAGCCGGTATTCCGCTTCAGACAGATCATTGCCGAGGCCGAAGCGGACCGGGTAGCCAGCCCCTTCGCGATAGCCGCCATTGAGGAGGAGCTCCTCCGTCAGGGTGACTTTCAGCGGCGCGGTCTCAGCTTTCGAAACGAGTTCGCCCGCATATTCGTCAAGCACGTCCTGCCTGTCGAACTGCGTGCCTTCCCAATATTTCAGCGAGCGCGGCGTACGGTCGCCGCGCGAGGAATACATAGGTGAGGGATGCTCGCTCTCGAACAGCTTCCTGACGAATTCAGCGTTGTCGGCGAGCTCCGGCATGGTCGCTAGCGCCCGGAAGGCGATCTCGTGATCGATATTGATCGGCGAGCCACGACCAGTCAGCGGGTAGTCAGCCGGATCAATAGGCTCGACCGCGGCGACATAGTCGGCCGCTCCCGGCGCCGAAGCATCGATCGCTTCGCCGCCGAAGATCGACCGCGCATGACCGCTCGCCGCGGCCCACGTCGCGGGATCGCGCCCGTCGACCGCCAGTTCATAGGCGGCGCGAAGTGAGATCTGGTAGGGGTCGTGGTCTCGGTCCGAAAGGAACCGGGCAATCGCCCGGCCGGTGCGCGGCCCCGACACGCCGTCTGGCCGTCCGACATCGTAGCCGAGTTCGTTCAGGCGCTGCTGGAAGCGCTGGACCTCGGACGGCAGCAGCACGTTTTCCTGGCCGGCGGCCGACTGGACGGCCGCATCTGCACCCGCCAGCAGTTCCGACGCCTGGTCCTGCGTGAGATAGCCGGTGGTCGCGACACCTTTCGAACTCTGCCAGTGACGAATGCCGCGACGCGTGTTGGAGCCCAGGCCGCCGTCGGGCGTGCCGGTTTCGAAACCGAGCGCATTGAGGCGCATCTGCAGCGCATAGATCTGGTCTGGAGACAGCATGGGCTCGCCGCGTCGTGCACCGACCGATGGCTGGACGCGCGCAGCATTGCCCTGTTCGCTGCGTCGGTTCAGTTCGTTCTGCAGAATCGCGGAGCCGAAACCGATAACTCCTCGCAAGAGTTCGTCGTTGGCAGAGGCTCCAGAGGCAGGCAAAACAGCCAGGGCAGAAAGAAACGCTCCGCCGATTGCCGACCGGCGACCATCTTGCGACGAGAAGAACTTCCTGAGCAATGCTCCCTCCTACTGCCTTGTCGTAACCCAGCGTGAAATTTCCTGTCCGGTGACCTCGATGTCAAGTTTGGAGTGCCGCATTCTGCTTCCACTCACGCCGGTTTTCGTCGGCAAAAGCCTTGAGGCAGGTGAAGGAGACAATGTTCTCATAGGGGATCGATGGCTAAGGTCACGTCCGCTCATCTTTGATGTTGAATGGCATTGCAACGCCTGATTCATGCGGCCTGCACCTCGCCACCTCAAACGAGAACACCATGCAAAGCTCCAAGACGGTAATCCGACCTATCGTCGCTTGCGATAAGCCAAGTGCCGCCGCCGTCTGGTTGCGCGCCTCATCAATTGCGCATCCGTTCTTCAAGGCCGCGCAGCTTGCAGAGCAACAGCAATTGGTTCGCGACGTCTACCTTGAGAAAGCCGAGACATGGGTTGCGGTAGTCGCTGGCGAGGTCGTTGGCTTTATCGGCATTCTCGTTAATTGGATCGGTGGCCTCTTCGTCGCCCCCGAGTGCCAAGGGCAAGGCGTCTGACGGTCCCTGATCGAACATGCGCCATTGGAGAAGCAACAACTCACTCTCGAGGTTTACGAGAGCAATGATGCCGCCATCGGTTTCTATCGGCGCCTGGGCTTCGCTGTCGTAGCCGGGAGATTGATGACAATTATCTCCCCTTCCACTGATCAAGATGACCAACGGGTAGTATATCCAGTCACTGTGGACGTTGTGTCTCGATGTCACGCTTCACCACGAGCCGCCGGGAAACAGGCCAAGCTCGTACTCAGCGCAACAGCGACAACAAACCAGAGGACCAGCCAGATGAGCGCACCGCCCACGAACAATGCGAGAGAAAATCCGAACATCTGAATAGTCTCCTCAGAGATATGTTCCCTAGCAGCCGAGCGGGAACGATTCGCTGCACAGTAGAGATGTTCAGAGCCACCGAAAACTATCGAGGTTGATAGGGGTGGACGCCCGGGTAAGGCATCGACGTGCCAGTGGGGAACGCCAAACAGCGCCGACGTTGAGCCGGGCGATTTATTGGCGGCAATGTTAGCAGCGGGATAGGCCGTTTGCGCCGGGCTTTATGTCGCTAGCCGGGTTACGCCCCGCTCTACGACGATCGTCGCTTCTTCCGCGCTGTAGTGGGCATCGGCCAAAAATAGAGCGGCTCAGGTATGGGGTTACTGCATGGAAAGATGGCACGCACCGATGACACCAGCCACTCAGAAGGACGCATGATATTCGGCCTGTTCGCCGTACGGGCGAAGTTTGAACGGGAGCCGATCCGCGAGCGCACCATCGCCGGCATGTACGCGGCCCGCGGTCGTGGTGTGCGTATGGGCCGGCCCCGCAAGTTATCGAAGGTAACAGCTAGCCACCGCGCGGGGGTGGATCGAACGAAAATCCAAGAGTTACAAAGAAGCCGCCGACGAACTGGAGGTCGATGTCACGACTTTACGCCGCGCGCTGAAATCCGCTTCGGCGTGAACGCATTCTGTACCTACCATCGTCAGGCACTGGCCTTGAGCAATTCATAGGCCTCATTGACCATGCGAGCCATCATGTTGGAGCCGCCCAGATCGGGGTGGACTTTTTTCAGCAGTTCCAGGCGACGCTTGTTGAGTTGTTCAAGCGTATAGAAGTGCGATAGCTCGAACAATTCAAGGGCGAGTTTTTCCGTACCGACTGTGCCGCCAGTGTCTGACGCCTTGTTACGAGGCTCTTCCTGCGCGCGCTCTTGCCGTTCCCACTGCTCCTGTTTCGCTTGCTCGTCGCTGTTTCGACGGCTTTGTCCCTGCGCCTGCTGTTCCCGCTCGGCCTTCATCCACTCTCTTGCGTAGGCTTCAGCCCGGCGTTGCGCTTCCTCATCCTGCTTTTTCTGACGTAGCCGCGCCCACTCTCGATCTTGCGCACTGTGTATCGATCCGAGATCGTGGCCATGGAAACGTCCAAACAACAAATTACTTAACCGGACCAGAGCGCCGGCAGCGCCATGAACGGCCAGCAACCCCGCACCGCTGATGGCAAGGGCCGCGATTACCTCGCCTTGTGTGCGGCCTAAGTTGTTGAAAGCGAAGTACCCCCAGATGGCCATGGTGACCAGCCAGACAATCGATCCGATGACGCTAAGCGCCCGGCGAACATTGGTGCGCTCTTCCTGCCGCTGCCACGTCCATTCTGATGATGCGCCGTAGCCGAAGAGGATCACCAAACCACCGAGGCCGAGCCCAATTGCGTAGAGGTAAGGCGCAACCGCCCGGAATAACGAGACGACGACAACAACAACTGCGATGATCAGGATGAACTTGCCCACGTCTACCGATCCGCCATCACCGGGATTTTCGGCGCAATCGCCACCAAAGCCAGAGACCGCCAATGGCAGTCAGGAACAATCCATTCCCGATTGAAAACCCGCCGATATAGCCTGTAAGAATACCGAGCCCCCAAAACAGTGCACCCAGCATGAGCAGGGAAAACAGTCCACCGCCGCGTCTGACGGATGTGCGTCCACCTTTGCTGCCGCGCCTTTTTCGCCAGTAGGCTGCGCTCCGTTCCGCCTCACGTGCATTGGCTTTGATCTGCTGGCGGTGCTCGTGAAGCTGCTTGTCGGTGTCATATTTGACACGATAGCCCCAGTCTTTCTGGGCGCGCCATGGGTCGTTGTGACCGGGATGACTCATGGGGTCACCCGATATTCAAACCAATGGCGGCACCTGCGACCACCACGATAAAGGCGGCACCGGCATACATGCCGTCCTTGAAGTCAAAATATCCGCTCCCGTCAGGGCGGGTCAGAAATTCCATATACGCAGGAAGTGTCTCATCCAGCTTCGTCCAAGGCATACCGTCCTCTCGCTGTCGTATCATCAGGATGCGTTGGGCCAACTTCACGATGACCTTGAGGGCTATCCAGACGAACAATGCCAGAAACGCCAAGCCGGCGATCGAGTGGATACCTTCTGAAAACCCAGGTCCGATATCTCTTGCCATCTCATAACCGGCCCGCACCACTTCCATGGTCAGTGGCGTACGCGCAGCAACCAGCAGAGCAAGGCCAACCACGCTCATCAAGCCTGTCATGGCCATTCGTCGGCTCTTTATGGAATAGTCGCCGGCATCATAGGTGGCTGCCTGAACGGTTGCCGGCAGCGTTTGTTTCTCAGCAGTCATTTCTACTAATCCCACGCCCTTTGCCCTTGAATCTGCGTGAAGACTGGCTTTTCGCACATTCGGTAAGCGATCATGCCTTCGCCAGGAAGACAGCTTTCACGCTCATACCGGGGCATGGCGAAGTTGCTCCTTCCTGACCGCTCAGGAACCGAAGGCGACGGAATCGTCGCCAACGGCCAACAAGTCAGCTGCCGTCATTAGTGTGGAACCTCGACGCCAGCACATCATGACGACCTGATATTCATGCCACGCGTCAAAATGACCAAATAGACGATCGTACTAAGCGTTATGATCCAGCCCATCGTCGCGGGCCCGATAAACATCTTGATGGTCCGATCTTCAAGTTCGCACTTCATGAATGCATTCTTAGCTGCTTGGACGTAACTGGCCACGACAGAACTTTCTTCAAACCGGAAGGTCTCGCCATTGAAGACAGTGGGATACAGGTACGGCAGGTCGATCATTCGATCCAGTGGGCGCGCAATCGTGCAACTCGCCATGTAAATGCGATAGAGAAGTGCGTGCGCGATAATTAGCGCAAACGCGACAGAAGCTAGGGAGGCCAGCCGCTGACCGTCAGATGTCAGCACGTCTGGTCTGACAAAGGAGAGGAACACACCTAACGGAAGGTACAGCCACGCAGGATTATAGATCAGCAAGGCAAGCGGCACGAAAGACAAGACGGCGTAGACAATCCGGTTCTTTGCTAGCTCATTATCTGTGATGTGAGAGAAGCCATCAGGAAGAGCAAAGTTTCTAAGGGATTCGTTTTCCCTTTGAACAATATCGGACATTCTCTTGCCCCAGAAAAACGTTTGAGCAGTTGGATCGGAACAGAAGCACTGGGTGAACAATCACCCAGTGCTCCACGCGCTATTTCCCGCCCCGTCCCCGGAGATAATTTTGCTGGGCAGCATGACTGCCGGCCTGTTGCGCCGACGGTTTCGGTTTATTTGACTCCTGATCCTTTACACCCTGATTGTAGCCATTTCCGCTCATAATGGCTTCTCCTTGCGCATAGTTATTTGCCACATGTGTTTATGAGGCCCGTGAAAGGGACGATGCCGATTCTAGCGCTCCACTGCGAAACGCATAACTATCGACCTTGATAGGGCTTGCCGATAAATGCGGGGATGATGAGCCTCAACTGGACTGCCTTGGCTACTGCCGACACGCGCCCGCTGACGCCGAGCTTCTCAAAAATATTCTTCCAGTGAAAGCGTACCGTAGGCGTCGTGACGCCAAGCATGTCCCCGATTGCATTATCTGTCATATTCTCAGCAGCCCAGTTCAGCACGTCACGCTCCCTCGGCGTTAAATGTGGCATCAACTGTAGCGGATAGAAGCTCATGAACTTCTCATGGAAAAAGGCTGACAGCAGATAGATTTCGGCCATCTCCTCAAGTCGACGCTGTTTGACGGGGCGTGTACGCGACAAACCGACAGCCGCGATTTCCCCAAGCGGGCTGACAAAGGAAATGCCGATGCCGTCGGCGACACCGGCTTCAGCGGCTTCGGCCATGACCCGGCGGGATAGCGCGATCTGGTCCGTCGTCAGCCCCTCCTGATAGGCAAGCTGTTCCAGAATGTCGCCCCAGAAAAATGGAGCTTGCCCTTGGAGCAGCCGTTGCCATACTGGATCGGCGCGCTGGAATTGATTGGCATTGTAGTAGCGTAGCCAATCCTGCGGGTAGCTCGCAACCAGACCATGGGTCGATTGCTCGCCTATCGAGGGATGATCGGTGATGAGCGTATAGACATTGCTGTCATAGCCGTAGGCTTCCATCGCCGCATTGAAGCGCTGAAAGGCCAGTTCTTTGGTGCCCGCTGACTGGATGAGCACAATAATGTCTTGCAGCGTTCGCATTCCATCCCCCTGTGCCGCGCTCCGCGTTTTGCAGCGTTAACAGTCCTGCGGTCTATACCTCGGCCTTTTTGCCATCGTGATTTCAGCGCAGCGCACGGATCAGAGTCCACCACGTCGGCTCGTGGATAAAGCTCAAATTTGAACCTTGAAGGAAGGACCTGTTAACCATCCCTTCTTATCTCCTAAGGCGTCGTCAAACTTGTCTGAGTAGGTTTCCATGCGCCTTTCCCGTTCGAATTATACTGGGCCCAAGAATGTGGACAGTGGTGGGACGCCTGCCAGTGACGAGAAGCAGGTAGAGGCTCTGACGGCGGCAAACGATGCCGCCGTGCCCGTGACAATCGCACGCCACCCCGACGTGGCCCTGGAACGGCCGGCATGGGAAAATCATTTCTACATGGCGCCCAACGTCCGCTTCACCCGGACCCCTGACGCCGCCCGTAAAAGCACGGGTTATCAGCCAGATGACGTCCCCGCATCCCCGCCTGGCTCGACAGGTGTGAGCCCCGCCTCAAAGCCCAGGATGAACCAGCAACCGGCTTGCCCGGATGATCCTAATCCACCTTCCGCCGCCCGCATCGCACCAGCCGCACAAGCCGGCGCAGCCGCCAGGTCTGCTCCATTGCGCCGGTGGGCGAATCTTTCCGACCATGCGTTCTTCGAACTGATCGGTCCGAAGCTGGATGTACCGGCGGTACCGATGCGCCGGCCGGTGCCGGCTGCCATCGGCGACAGCTCTACCACCTTGCAGAACAATCCGCCTTCCAACGTCGCCGCTCACGCTCCTTCGTCAGGCAATGCTATGCCCGCTGCGCGTCAAGCGGCCGACATCACATCGCTCTACCGGGTTATCGAATACCAAAAAACGGAGCGGCCAGTCGCACACGAATTTTCCGTATCACCGAAATCGGAACACGTGTCAGATGGACACGTGACGATCCCGCGGGAACTTGCAGCGCAGGGGTCCGTGTTGATGGACCGTGCAGTCCTTCACCATCACGATCCGGTTTCCAACTCCGACAACTATCAGCTTCCATCGGCTGAATTTCTCCAGCATGTGCCCGGCGACCAGGGCTTCTACATGTCTCAGGAACAGCTCGAGCAGAAGGCGGACCTTCTCGAAAGCGTTCTGGAGGATTTCGGGGTGCGCGGCGAAATCATCCATGTGCGGCCCGGCCCCGTGGTCACTCTCTATGAATTCGAGCCAGCGCCCGGAGTTAAATCAAGCCGGGTCATCAATCTCTCGGATGACATCGCACGTTCTATGTCGGCGATTTCCGCCCGCGTTGCCGTGATCCCCGGACGAAACGTGATCGGCATCGAGTTGCCAAACGAGACGCGCGAGACCGTATATTTCCGCGAGCTTGTCGAAAGCACGGGATATCGCAACAGCTCCTGCAAGCTCGGACTGTGCCTCGGAAAGACGATTGGCGGCGAGCCTGTCATCGCCGAACTCGCGAAAATGCCGCATCTGCTGGTCGCCGGCACCACCGGCTCGGGCAAATCCGTGGCAATCAATACGATGATCCTGTCGCTGCTCTACCGGCTGCGACCGGACGAATGCCGCCTCATCATGGTCGATCCCAAGATGCTGGAATTGTCCGTCTACGACGGCATCCCGCATCTGCTGACGCCCGTCGTTACCGACTCCAAGAAGGCGGTCACTGCGCTGAAGTGGGCGGTACGCGAGATGGAAGACCGCTATCGCAAAATGGCGAAGCTGGGGGTCCGCAACATCGACGGTTACAACACCCGAGCGGCGGTTGCGCGCGAAAGAAATGAAGTCATCGTCATGCAGGTGCAGACCGGCTTCGAGAAGGGCACTGGCCAGCCAGTGTTCGAAGAGCAAGAAATCGACTTGTCGCCAATGCCCTACATTGTCGTCATTGTCGACGAGATGGCCGACCTGATGATGGTCGCCGGCAAGGAAATCGAGGGTGCCATTCAAAGGCTGGCACAGATGGCACGCGCAGCGGGAATCCACCTCATAATGGCGACGCAGAGGCCTTCGGTCGACGTGATTACGGGCACGATCAAGGCCAACTTCCCGACGCGCATCTCCTTCCAGGTCACATCCAAGATCGACAGCCGCACGATTCTGGGCGAACAGGGCGCCGAGCAGCTTCTCGGCCAGGGCGATATGCTTCACACCACCGGCGGCGGTCGGGTATCGCGCGTTCACGGCCCATTCGTGTCAGACGAGGAAGTCGAGCGCGTCGTCGCGCACCTGAAAGCTCAGGGTCAGCCGGATTATCTCGACATCGTCACCACAGAGGAAGAAGCCGCTCCCTCGACCGAGCATGATACCCCTGTGTTCGACAAAAGCGCCCTCGCAGAAGAAGACAACGGCGATGCGCTGTTTGAGGAAGCGGTCAAGATCGTCATGCGAGACAAGAAGTGTTCGACTTCGTACATCCAGCGCCGTCTCGGCGTTGGCTATAATCGTGCCGCATCAATCGTCGAGCGAATGGAGCAAGAGGGTTTGGTGGGCGCGCCGAACCACGTCGGCAAGCGCGAGATACTTGCAGGTTGAAAGCTTGCTGCTGGAAGCAAACTGCGCATGGCGCCCCATGCGACGGAAGTGTCCGGGGCCGCTACAGCCGCTTTTCAGAAAGAGCGCGAAACCCCGCGCCAACGGCTATGACGGTTTCAACCAAGCTCTCAAACGGCGGGTCGAGTGTCGGCGCGAGGCGGGCTGAAGCGAGGAGGTGCACGGCACGAAGCGGACTCCGCGTTTGCCAACCCGCTCTCGATAGCGGTCTCTAACGCCACCCTGCGTGGCCGCGTGGCCGTAGCACGCCTGACCGGCAACGCTCGCTGGTCGCGAAGTCCTATGAGCCGAGCAATGGCCGCAAAGATCGCCCGGGCGCGCGCTTGTCCGAGGTGGCTGAGACGCCCAATGCCAGCGCTAGATCTATTGGGCCACCGAGCGTCGTGGCGGCGATCGCGAGCCAGAGCAGCCATACACTCTTGGCAGATGCGGCGCCGACGGCGGCCAGCAAACCGTGGGAGGGGATGACGCGCTCGGCAAATCCAAGCGCCATCAGCCCCCGATGCCCCCCATTGCAAGGACGGCAATGAGTGCGCCGAGGGGATCCACCTCAGCTTCCGGCCCGCAGGAGCCGCGTCGTGGCGAAATCGTCGAATGTAAGTCCGGTGAGGGTTTCCGTCTCGTTCCAGAGCCGCCGCGCGGCATCGGCGTTTAGCGCGGCCTCGGGAACTCTTGCCTCGCCCGGCCAGCCACGAACCTCGCCGAAACCCGTTGGCCCATAATATCCCCCGGCTCGCACCGACGGGTCGGTAGCAGCATAAAGCGTCGGCAAGGCTCCGCGAGCCGCCGGCTGGAACAGGAACCAGAGCCAGGTCCGGGCCAGCCCCTGCAGGCTGTTGCGGCCTGGTGCGTTGTGCAGAAGGTCTGTGCGCGAGATGCCGGGATGCGCAGCGATGCTTTCGATCCCCCAATGCGCCGCGTCGCTCCTGCGCTGCAGTTCGAGGGCGAACATGAGACAGGCGAGCTTCGACTGGCTGTAGACCGGCATCGGCTGGTAGTTCCGCTCGGACTGCAGATCGTCGAAATCGATCCGTCCCTGCCGGGCAGCGACGCTCGACAAGGTCACCACCCGGGGCGACGCCGCCCTTTGCATCAGCGGCATCAGGCTGGCAGTCAATGCGAAGTGGCCGACATAGTTGGTGCCGAACTGTAGTTCGAGACCATCGGCCGTCTCCTGGCGCTTCGGTGGTGCCATGACCCCCGCATTGTTGATCAGAATGTCGATTCTGTCGCGACGCGTCGCGATCCGCCCGGCGAAGGCTGCGATCGAGGCGAGGCTGCCGAGATCCAGGGCCTCGAAATCGACGCGCGCGCCCGAATAAGACTGCCTGATCCTGCTGACGGCTTCGGCGCCCTTGTGTGGGTTACGGCCGGCGATGATGACGTCGGCGCCGGCAAGGGCCAGCGCAAGCGCGTCTTCGTAACCGAGACCGCCGGTGCCGGTCACGACCGCATTGCGTCCGCGCTGCGGCGGGATGTCTTTGAGCGTCCATCTGGTCGTCATGATGTGTTCCTTGAAGGGATATGATACGGCGCGAGCGGGCTTGCTCAGTCAGCCAGGACCGTTCTCGTCCGTCGCTCTCCGATCGTCTCGGTGACCGCGAGTGGCAAGGAGCGCAGGCGTCTCCCAGTGGCGGCAAAGATGGCGTTTGCGATAGCTGCAGCCGCAGGCACAACGCCTGGCTCGCCGACGCCGCAGGGCGGCTCGTTGCTCTCGACGATCGACACGATCACCTCGGGCGCGTTGGCGAGGCGCTGGATCGGGAAATCGTGAAAATTCGTCTCCACGACTGCGCCACTCTGGACCGTGATTTCGCTCATCAGCGCGCTGGTTGCGCCGAAGAGAGCGCCACCCTGGATCTGTGCGATCACCTGATCCGGGTTGATGACGAGGCCGGCGTCGATGGCGCAGAAGATGCGATCGACGCGCACCTCGCCGTCATCGGCGACAGTGACCTCGGCGATCTGAGCAACAACGCTTCGGTAGCATTCTTCGATCGCGACACCGCGCCCGCGGCCCGGCGCCATCGCGTTACCCCAACCGGCGAGCTCCGCGACGCGGTCGAGGACCGCTAGATGCCGCGGCCTTTCACGCAGAAGGGCCCGTCGATAGGCGATCGGGTCTTTGCCGGCCGCCAAGGCGCATTCGTCGATGAAGCTTTCGGTGAAGAAGGTGTTGAAGGAATAGCCATTCGAGCGCCACAGTCCGATCGGCATGTGGCTCGCTACGTCCTGACTGCGAACGCGCCGCGCCGGCAAGGCGTAGTGCAGCTTGTCGAGCCCCTCAACGGCAAGCCGATCTCCGTCCGGGCCAGGATTGAAGGGTAGATTGCGGCTGGCGACAGACTGGATGACCGACTGGGTAGCTACCACCGCGTCATAGGCAAGGGGCAGTCCGTCAGGGCCGAGCGCCATGCGAAGCCTGGCCGCGGCGTGGCTGCGAAAGAGACCGCGCGATATGTCTTCCTCACGCGACCAGATGAGCTTAACGGGTCGCCCGCGGTGACGGGCGGCGAGAAAGGCAGTCTGCGCCACCACATCCAGGTCGCTGCGCCGGCCAAAGGCACCGCCACTCATCGTGACGTGGCTGATGACCGACGCGACCTCGACCCCCGCCCAGCCGGCACCTGTTCCGACACCGACACGGATGTTGACCGGTCCCTGCGACGGGACCCAGGCCTCGGCAGAACCATCGTCGCGGACGATCACCGTTGCGTTGACCGGTTCCATGCAGGCGTGCGCCACGAAGGGCGCTTCGTATGTCGCTTCGACTAGGGATTGCGCGTTCGCATCGATGATGGTGGCTGCATCGCCCGCGTCGAGGATCTCATAGGGCTGCGCCACATCGAGTGCGGCATGGATGCGCCGGGACAGGTCCGCGCTCGACGTTGCATCGTCTGCTGTCGCGGCCCACGCGACGTCTAGCTGCCATGCGGCCTGCTCTGCCTGCCACCATGAGCCGGCCACGATCGCGACCTGACGCTCGTTGATGATGACGACATCAAGCACGCCTGCTTCAGCGCGTATGTCGGCCTCGTTGCGGATGCGTGACACGCGCGCGCCGAAAACCGGGGCATGGCGGATAGCAGCATGGAGCATGTCTGGAAGGACCACATCCATGCCGTAGACCGGCTCGCCGCGCACCTTCGCCGGAAGATCGACACGCTGCTGCCGCGTGCCGATCAGCCGCCAGTCTGCGCGCTGCTTCAGGACGGGATCGGCAGGGGGCGGGAGGGTCGCGGCGGCTGCTGCAAGTTCGCCATAAGACAGACTGCGGCCCGAGGCTTCGTGGCGGACGAAGCCGTCGCGGGTGACGAGAGCGGACGCCGGGACGCCGAGGCGCGCAGCGCCCGCATCGATCAGCATCTGCCGCGCCGAAGCTCCGGCCACCCGCATCGGATGCCACAACGACATCGTCGATGACGACGCGCCCGTAGAGATGAAGCCGAGCAGTCCGAGGACGCGCCTGCCCGCCCAGACGACAGGTCCACTCGCCTCCTCTGGCCGCACCTGGAACACATTGAACCAGGTCGAATAGGCCGGATGAGCCTCGGTCGGAAATTCGACCCGGATACGATCGTCGAACGGCAGCTCCAGCTCCTCGGCGACGACCATGGCGAGACCGGTATGGATGCCCTGGCCCATCTCTGCACGCGGCACGTTGATGACCACGCGGCCGTCGTCATGAATGGTCAGGAACGCGTTCAGCACGGCGCGGTCGCCGTCAAGAAAACCGTCCAGCCCGTCGACGTCGACAGTGGCGAGATAGCCAACGCCGCCGACAGCGGCGACAAGGGCTGTACCTCCTAGCGCTGCACCGGTCATCAGGAACCCGCGGCGAGACATAAGGCGAGCCATGTTCAACTCCTAGCTTTGCGAAATCGTGCCTGCGGCACGGTGAATGGCGCGACGGATGCGCGGGTAGGTCCCGCATCGGCAGATGTTGGTGATGGCTGCGTCGATCTCTGCATCGGTCGGATTGGGGTTCTGGCGCAGCAGATCGGTGACCGCGATCAGGAAGCCGGGCTGGCAGAAACCGCATTGCGGCACCTGCTCCTCGATCCATGCCTGCTGAACGATCGACAAATTCCCCTGCGCGTCCGCAAGACCCTCCACCGTAACGATAGAGGCACCTGCGATGCTGCCGACCGGCATGACGCAGGATGGAGTCGACACACCATCGATCAGAACACGGCAGGCCCCGCATTGCGCGACACCGCAGCCATATTTGGGCCCGAGGATACCGAGGTCTTCGCGCAGCACCCAGAGCAGCGGCTTGCTCGGATCAACCGACACGTTGGCAGGGGTTTCGTTGACGGTGAAGGCGACCATGACGGGCTCCTGATGGCTGTGGGACCTGGACCGCATAGGATGCGCCGCCCTCGGTCGATGATGGAGTGACAGAGGCGCTGGGTTATCGCCCGGCGCGCTCCGGAAGCAGCGGGCGGACGTCGAACCGAGGGACGCTGCGTCCGGTACTGGGGAGGCCCCCCGCTGTTTCGACCTTGAAGCTAGCCGGGCTCTGTCGCCGGCCTGTGCCCGGCCTGTCGCAAAGCGTATCAAAGTGTATCCGGCGCGATGCTTGGGCCCTCGCAAGCCGGCGAAGCTGATACAAACGGTTACACTTTCGTCCGCGCGGGCACGCAAGCACGACGCTATAAGGGACTGTGTTTCAGCCTCAGGACCCGTCATGGAGCATGTGCCCCACATCGCCGTCGTCGACGATCATCGCGAAATCCGCGATCTCGTGGCCAAATATTTACAGCAGCAGGGCTACCGCGTCTCGACCGCGGAAAACGGCACCGCGCTGCGGCGGCTTGTCGATCGGGGCGCTCCCGACCTTGTCGTGCTCGACATCATGATGCCGGGCGAAGACGGGCTGACGCTTTGCCGCGAACTGCGTGCGCGCTCAGGAACTGCCATCCCGATCATCTTCCTGACCGCACGTGCGGAGGAGACCGATCGTGTCATCGGCCTTGAACTCGGCGCGGACGATTATCTGGTCAAGCCGTTCTCCTCTCGCGAGCTTCTGGCGCGCATCAAGGCGGTCCTGCGGCGCGTCAACAGCCTGCCGCCACAGCGCGCAGCGCGAAGGGCGGGCTCCGTCCGCTTCGAACGCTGGGTGCTCAGCCTCGCGCGCCGGGAGTTGCAGAGCAATGACGGGGTTGGCGTCCCGCTGTCCACCGCCGAATTTCGGCTGCTGAAGGTCTTCGTGGATCACCCCGGCATGATCCTCAGCCGTGACCAGCTGCTTGACCTCACCGTGGGCCGGGAAGCCGATCCCTTCGACCGGTCGATTGACAACCAGATCAGCAGGCTGCGCCGCAAGGTCGAGCTCGACCCGAAGAACCCCACCATCATCCAGACCCACCGCGGCGGCGGATACTCGTTCATGCCGGAGGTCCACGCGGAATGAGGTCGCTCCTTGCGCTTTGGCAGAAGAGCCTCATGGCGCAGCTTCTGTCCTGGATGCTCGTCGCGCTGTTTGCGTCCCAGGCGATCAGCCTCGCGATCCTGTGGGACTATCTGCAGGCCGATCTGCGAGCAGCCGCGCGCGCCGAAATCAGCAGCCGCGCGGCTGCCGTGTCACGGCTCGTCGAGACGGTACCGCCGGATCTGCGCCAGGATCTCATCCGCATCAGCAGCACCGAGTCATCGCGTTTCTGGGTGTCCGACGCGAGCCCCGTGACCCTTGAGACCTGGGTCCGGCAAGCCTTCGGTCAGTTCGAAATCCCGCTGGCCGAGCTGCTGGCTGCGGCCGGCGGATCGAGCGCTGCAGGCCTTCCGGAGGAGAGCCATCTTCCGGCCGGGGCGGATCAGCAATACTTCCTCTCCGGCGCGACATGGACGATGCCTGCGCACGACCACAGCGAGCTCCCGATCCTGGCACAGCATCTCGACTTCGCCAAGATGAACGGCGCTGGCGTACTCGTTCCCTTGGGCGACGGCCGGGTTCTCAACGCCGCCTACTACAAGACGATTTCGCCGTCGATCTGGCGCACCCATTTGCCACTGTCGCTGACGCTGGCGGCGATCATCGTCGCGCTCGCCGGGTTCCTGACGGTTCGCCGGATCGCAAGCCCGCTGCGCCGGTTGATCGAGGCAGCCGACACGCTCGGCCGCGGCGAGGCCGTATCGCCCCTGCTGGAACGCGGACCCGAGGACATCCGTCGCACGACGGTCGCCTTCAATCGCATGCAGGAGCGGATCCACCGTTTCGTCGCCGACCAGACGAGGATGCTCGCCGCCATCGGCCACGATCTGCGCACGCCCCTGACGACCTTGCGGCTGCGCGCCGAGCTCGTCGAGGACAGCGAGCTCCAGGCGCGAATGCTCGACACGATCGACGAGATTCAGGTGATGACCGACTCCGCGCTCGCGCTCGCGCGGCAGGAGGCCAGCACCGAGCCGACCCGCACGATCGACCTGACCGCGCTCGTGGAAAGCGTATGCGACGACCTCGCCGACATCGGCCAGCCGGTGCGCTTCAGGCCGAGCGCGCGCATCACCTATCGCTGCCGCCCGGACGCGCTGAGGCGGGTGATCCGCAACCTCATCGAGAACGCCGTACGTTATGCGGGCGGCGCCGACGTCAGCCTCGTCACTGAGGCGTCGAGCGTAAGGGTCCTCGTCGAGGATGATGGGCCGGGAATTCCGATCGACAGCGTCGAGGACGTGTTCGCGCCCTTCTTCCGTCTCGAAGGCTCGCGATCGCGTGAAACCGGCGGCAGCGGCCTCGGCCTCTCCATCGCCCGCGCCATCGCCCGCCAGCACGGCGGCGATATCATCCTGTTGCCCCGCGCACCGGGGCTTAGCGCGGCGGTAGTGCTGCCAAGTTGACGAATTGTCCGTGGCTACGTAGCCGCTATGGGCCCGATACCGGATGGTCAGGTTTTGGGCGCCGCGGGCCAAATAGCTGCCGTTTAACTCGGACTGACCTAGTCGACGGCTCCCGACCCCCAAGTCGATCTTTCAGGCTGGGCTGTTGAGCGCCCTAGACCTGCCGTTGATACAGCACCTGCTTCCGGCTCAAGCGAACCCGATTGCGGATAGTCCGGTTCATCGCGCGAAGTCTGATCATGCCGGCCATTCGCAACAAACAGGGTTGGCATCGCTCCCAGCCCCTAACTGATATGCGGAATACATTGGGCGTTTTGTGAGCGTTCTGGGAGACGAAGAACGCTCAGTTCTGGCAGAGCGCGTTGGTGCGACATTAGAAACAACCCACTACCAACGTCCTATTCAGCGGCAAATGACCAGAACGACGATAGTGGCAGGGCGAATAGCTTTGAGCCGAATGTCAAAGGTCTATCTCCCAGGTAGATGACGATGCCGATGACGTTCCAGGCGCTCCCGGGGCCGTCGGTTCGGAACCATTGCAAGTGGCGGAAATCATTCAAGTCGACGTTCGATGATGCCTTCATCTCGAAGCCGACTATGGTTCTGTTGGTTTCCGCGAGAATATCGATCTCTCGCCCACGTTGGTGGCGCCAATGATAAAGACGCCAGTGACTCTGCTGATGAGGCAAAGATTTCAACAATTCGTTGTGCACGAAGGTTTCAAGCACTCCACCGAGCGCTGCCGGATTGGCATCGGCAAGAAAGCTCTCAGAAGTCAGGTTCCGTAGTGCCGCGACGATTCCTGTGTCTACGAGGTGAACCTTCGGCTGTCGGATATCGCGTCCGGCCTCGCCAGAAGTCCAGGCTGGGAGCCTCGACATCAACGATAGCTTGGTGAGCACGTCCAGATAGGTCTCGATTGTAGGGCGCTGAACACCGATGATGCTCCCCATTTCCTGGACATTGAGTTCGTTTGCGGTTCGAGCGGCAATCTGGTCAATCAGGCGGCGCATCGCATCGGACTTCCGTACCTTAATGAGATCGGCAACATCCCTTTCAACAATGGTGTCCACATAGTCACGGTAGCGACGTTGTCGGCTACGGTCCGGCAGGTTACGGATTTCAGGGTAGCCGCCCGCCAGAAGCTCCTGAATATAACCGTTCCTCGAGACGGGTTCTGGTTTCGGTAAGTCCCTAAGTGACGGTTCGGGAGTGCGGCTTGCCCAGTCAAGGATTCTCGCCGGACCCTTGCGTTGGACTTCGGCGCCGCTCAGCGGCAGCAGCGTCAATGTCTGGACCCGTCCCGCGAGGGAATCAGCAACATGTGCGTTCGTGAACACATTGGATGATCCAGTTAGGATGAACTGCCCCATCCTTCGCCGTTCATCGACTATCCGCTTGATCGCGAGGGCGAGGCGCTTGGATCGCTGCGCCTCATCGATGATAAGCGGAACGTCATCCGCTTCAGACACGAGCGCTTCGATTTGTCCGGACGGATCGGCCTCGATCGCTGCAAGCACGTTCTCGTCGTCCAACGTAATGAACCTCCCGACATCAAGGAGCTCCCGAACCAGGGTCGTCTTGCCGACCTGTCGAGGGCCGATGATGTTGACCACCCTCGTCGAACGGAGGGAATCCAGCAGTTCGGCGCGCAGGTGTCTTGGCAGCAGAGTGTCTTCCATCGAATCTGACCTCGACGTGTTAGATCGCTGGGCGAACTGATAACAGGAAGTTGGGGAAATGTATAGTAACGAATTGGGGAAATGTATAATTGACATCCGGGGAAATGTCTATTCGCTCTAGGCCGAACCCCAACGGACGTGCCCTGCTGGCGCAAGTTCCGCCCTCGGATAGTCGATGCGTCCGCCATTCCGTAGGGTCAGCGAGGCCGGACTAGGCGTAAAGGTTCTGGTGACAGCTGCTACCGGATGGCGCAGGTTCTCCCATTGCAGCCATTCTTGCTTTAGACGCTGCCGGCCTAAAAGTGAGACCTGCTCGGGGTGGAAAAAGGACACCTCCAACAGCCGCATGGTTCGGGCTTTCCTGCCCACGCCGGAGAAGGGCGCAGGGCAGTTGGTCTTGGCTCGCCGAGGGTATGCCCGGCGTCGATTGGCTCTCCGGGAACTATTTCGAAACTACAGGCCTGCTCGCAGGAATAATCCGCGGGCCCTTGATGGTGAACTTGCCCGGCAAGTCTGGGATCGGTCTGCGCAGTTGCTCGATCTATAGCGACGAACCGCCAGCGGCATAATATGCCGGTGGTATTCCAGAATAGCGAGAAAACGCGACGCTGAAGGTGCTCGCCGAGCCGTAGCCTACGCGTTCTGCGACTTGGGCGACGCTTGTTTTTTTCCCGCGCAGCAGGTCTTTCGCCAATGCCATGCGCCAGCTCAAGAGGTATTCCATCGGCGTGACTCCCACCTCGCGGCGGAACCGATCGAAGAAGGATGAGCGCGAGAGCGCCGCCGTCCTGGCGAGCTCCAGAACTGTCCAGCTTTTCTCCGGGTGCTCGTGGAGCCTCCGCAGCGCTATGGCCAGACGCTCATCGCAAAGCCCGCGCAAAAGGCCGGGTGGAGAAGCTCGCCCCGCAGTCAAGCGCAGCGCCTCGATGAGCAGAACCTCAAGCAGGCGGGCCAAGACAACGTCGCGACCCGGGCGGTCCGACCGTGTCTCGTCATTCACAAGTTCAACCAGCGCCATAAGCCGCCGATCGTCGCGAACATGGACGAGTTGGGGCAGGAGTGACACCAGAAGGGTGGCATCGTCCGATCCGAAGGAGCAGTGCCCCACGAGCATCCTGACGTCGGGGCGATCGTTGGGACTGCCCAGACGGAATATCCCCGGGTCCATCTCCACCATCTCCGGTTCGGCCTCAATCGGCGGGGGCACCAGGCTCGAGGTCACGAAATCATAAGCTGCGGGCACCAGGACAAAGTCGCCACTTCGGAGCGTGATCGTCGCTCGCCCTTCGATCGACAGGCGGCACGCGCCGTCCAGCACGGCGCAGTAAAATGGGAGCCCGTCATCCAAACGGCGCACGGCCCAGACCCCAGCCCCGATAACGAGCTTGGACACGGAAGTGTTTGGCTGAAGAAGCCCAACAACTTGGGTCAGCGGATCAGACATTTGGACTTACGCCAATGATGTGTGGATCCTGGATTGTAGCAGGTCCAAATTGGTGCGGCTATCCTTCTTATATCCCCTGGCGGTCGCCGCCGTGGCCGTACTGCCGGGGGCATCAAGAATTCAGGAGAACCGCTTTGATTTTATATGACGCAAAACAGCCAGGTCCGAACCCAGCCGTCGTTCGGCTTTTCGTCCATGAGCGCCACGGGCTTCGGTTCGACGTGGAGTTGATAGATCTTGCTGGCCTTGAGAACAGAAAACCGGCCTATCGGAATACCATCAATGCTCGGGGGGAGGTGCCGGCACTTCGCCTCGATGATGGCCGCATCATAACTGAAGTTACGGCGATCTGCGGCTATTTCGACGAGATCGCAGAAGGCGGCCGCCGATTGTTCGGTGACACGCCGGAGGGCCGCGCGGAAATTCATATGTGGACCCGGCGGGCCTATCTCGAAGTCGTTCTGCCTTTCGTGACGTGGTGGCGCGGTACCGACGCGGCCGAGGAGGCTTATCGGGGGCACCGCGTCCTAATGCCTGAGGCCAAACGCTCGCACCGTCTGCTTGCTGACCGTGGCCTCAACCAGTTCGATGACGATCTCCAAGGCAAGAGCTTCATCGTTGGCGAGGAGCTCACCATGGCCGACGTCATGCTGTACGGCTTCATGGGGACAAACATGGCGACTGGGGAAATCCCATGGCTCAACGTACCCCAACGCCCCAACATCGCGGCTTGGTTCGACCGCATGGCGACAAGAGCGTCTGGCGAGCAAATGATGTCGCCCTTGCCGGCGCGTGTCGCAAACTAGTTTGGCAGTAGGCGATGGCTCATTCGATGTTGAAGCTGCCCGCACCCGGCTCGCACCGCATGCAGTGATCGACGGGTAATCAGGAGTCTATTCGAGCCAAGAGCATCCATTTGACAAAATGACCAAATATGTGTTTCTAGTCATATGGTCATTTTCTGTTATATGGTGGTTTGATGGTTTCCAGAGTTGGCTGCACGGTAATGACGGGCGCAACATCCGGGCTTGGCCTGCTGGCTGCCCGCAAAATCGCAGCGCAGAGCGACATCTCCCTCGTCGGCAAACGCGGGGTGGGAGCCGCTCTCGTAGGAGAGGCCCTGCCTCTGGATCTCGCAAACCTCGACTCCGTTCGACGGTTTTGCAGCCTGGCCCTCGAGAAATGCACCAAGACGGGGATAGACTTGCTGGTGCTTAATGCAGGCGGCAATTTTCCGTTGGAAAAGACTGGCGACGGATTCGAGACAAACTTCGCAGTGAACCACCTTGCGCATTACCTGATCATCCGGATGCTCTGGCCCGCGATGAACTTGGGTGCGCGCATCGTCGTGACGACAAGCGGCACGCATGATCCGGAAGAGGGCGCTGCCGTCCCGGCTCCCAAACATGCGGACGCTTATCGTTTGGCTTATCCCGAAACGGACAACGAACTGGACGAGAAGGTGTCCACAGCAGCAGGCCGGGCCTATGCAGCAGCCAAATTGTGCAATCTGTTGACCGCTCAGGCGCTGATGGGGAATTCCGCGGTGCGCGCGAAGCGCGTCAAGGTGGTAGCCTACTCACCGGGGCCGACGCCAGGCACCGGGCTGCTCGGAGGGCGTGGAGTGGTCCTTGGCCTTGCGTTCCGTTATGTCCTGCCGCTTGTGGCGAAGTTGTCTCCAGCGCTGCACACGCCAGAACTGGCAGGATCGACGCTTGCAGATGTCGCAATTGGCGAGATCGAGCCGCCCGATAATCAGGTTTACGTGCTGCTGAAAAGGGGCAAGGTCACCTTTCCGGCCCCATCCGTGCTTGCTCGGGACAAACCTGCCATCGCTCACATGTGGCGTGACAGTGCAAAGATGCTGGGCCTTGAAGAGGGATTGGAACAGGGATGAACGAGGAGGTCAGGGCAGAGACAGCCGACACCCGACGAACGGCGAAGATATTGGACGCTGCGACTCGCCTATACTTGGCCTATGGGGCCCGCCGGACATCGATGGATGATATCGCGATCGAGGCAGGAATGGCTAAGGGGAGCCTCTATCTGTCCTTCAAGTCGAAGGAAGAGCTTTTCCATGCCCTCATCGAACACCTGCTGCGTCAGTGGCTGGCTTCCGCGCGAAGTCATATGGCAAAAGCCACCAGTACTACCGAGACACTCGTCGCCTATCTCGACGTGGCGGTCGGAGAGCCGGCCCGACTTCTTGGATCAACCCCACACGCGGTCGATCTCCTCGAAGCAAAAGGACGGCTTGCCGGAGAGTTGCTATCCAACTATCGACGCGATGTCGCGCATGACCTGTCCCTGCTGCTCGCCGGTCAACCTTCAATGCAGCCCCTTGTGTTAGAGGCGGCCTATGGCTGTCGCGAAACAGGCGATATGGCTTCGGATGCCTACCGGCAGCGTCTCAGCCGGCATATTGCTGTGCTTCTCGAACCCAGATAGCGATAAGGTCGTGCCTACGCCCCCGTAGTCCAAGCAATAGGGGGGCTCGCCGCCCGTGTCTATTTCGTCCTGTACGACGGGAAGTTCGCCAGAGTGCAATCCTGTACCCAAGAACGGCCATCCAACACGAGCCGGTCTCGGCCCGCGGCAAGAAGGCGGTGTCTGCTTTAAGAAAAACGCCAGTTTTGATCGAATGGCTGGAATGAGGCGTGTTAGCTACATCGCCTGATGTCCGGTTTCGTGCCTAAATCGCTGTAGGTCCACCAGTCCGCAACCCACCCCGATCGAGACCTATACGAATCCTTTGACCGTCCATCCTGGGAAGGATTCATTCTGGCAGGTCAGCGGCCGTCTGCTGACTGTCCGGTCTTGGGAATCAAGCAAGGCATAGCTGCCGTTGTTTGTAACCCGCCGAGCCGGCTCACTCCTGGTCGGCCACGCAGCAGGCACCAGGTGCTCCACTGTTGTAAGAAATCCTTAACATTCCCACCGCAACCGTTAATGCAAAGAGTAGCAGCCGAGCTTGCACGTAATGACCAAGCCAACACAGATCTCCTGGAAAGAAGCTCCTGTGGCGAACCAGCAAGAAGCGGGTCGCCTGTCAGCTCTCGATCGACTCGACTTGCTCGACACACCGCGCGATGAGGCTTTCGCCCGCATCGTCAGGCTCATTCAGAACATCTTCAATGTGCCGTTAGGATTGGTGTCGCTGATGGACGGCCACCGGCAGTGGCACATGGCGTGTCCCAGCGGCATGGACGGCGAGGCGGAACGGAAGGACACATTCTGTCAGTATCCCGTTGCCACCGGTCAATCACTCGTCATCCGTGACGCAAGCCAAGATCCGCTGTTTGCTCACAACCCTCATGTCCTGGCAGATAACGGCATCCGCTTCTACGCGGGGGTCCCGCTCAGGACGCGGGACGGGCACACCATCGGCACCGTCTGCGCGGTTGGACCAGAACCTCGCCAGTTCGACGCTCGCGAACTTCAAATCCTGACCGATCTCGCCGACATGGCGATGGGTGAGATCGAACTGCGCCAGCAAGCGGGCACAGATGTCCTGACCGGATTGCTTTCCCGGCGGGAATTCAAGGAGCGTGCATCTCACGCGATCATGCTGGGGCTACGCCACAAATATCCGGTGTCATGTGCGGTGATTGATGTTGACCATTTTAAGCTAGTCAACGACACACACGGCCACGCTGTTGGCGACGAGGTCCTGCGGGAGATTGCAGGCGTATGTCAACGAGAGCTGCGGGCTACGGATGTTCTTGGTCGGCTTGGCGGCGAAGAGTTTGCCGCGATATTGCCTCACACAAGCCTTGCAGACGCCGTCGAAGCTGCCGAGAAGCTGCGGAAGGCAGTCAAGCTTATCCGAGTAGAATCGGAAAATGTCATCATCAAAGTCACGGCCAGCATCGGGCTCGCTGGCATGGACAGCGTGGCCGAAGATCTCGACATGTTGTTGGCACGAGCTGACAAAGCACTTTACGAGGCAAAGGATCAGGGTCGCGATCGCTGCGTAAGCTTCCGCACTGCGGTTGTGGCCGGACCACGCCGACGAGTCTTGAAGGGGGGACGCATCATTTTCAACAATCGATTCTCGGCGATCGATTGTACGCTCCGCTCACTTGGTGACGAAGGTGCAGAAATTGATGTGTGGAATCCCCACGATATTCCCGAAAAATTCACGCTCATCATCGCGCCCGAGAATGTTGAGAGGTCATGCCTGGTCGTCGGCCGAACTGACAAACGTATTGAGGTTCAATTCACTTGACTGCCCATGGCCGCTTGACCCGTAAAAGTCTCCAAAGCTCGTTTTGATGCAATGTCAGGGCGGATTGCTTGGGATCGGTGCATTGCCTACGACGCGATCGGGGCCGAAGAACGAACCCGCTCGCGCGGGAGGGTTCGTTCAACGGCCCCTTTTACGACATTGGGCGCGCAGGACGGAAGGTTCGAAAGTGGCTGTGCCGCTTGGAGCGGTTCGCACGACGACCGACCCTCTCGATTAGTCGTAGCGTCGCTCGAAAAAGGCCTTCTGCGCTGCGAAGGCGCGTTGGAAGGCCGGTCTCGCCTTTCCCCGCTCGACATAGGCGGAAAGGTTTGCATGAAGCTCAATCAGGCTCGAATCTTCCAACCGGCGCAAGATCTGGACCATTAGGATGTCAGCAGCCGAGAAGTCGCCAACAAGCCAATCGGCCTCGCCAAGGGCGCGTGCGAGCTCGCCGAGGCGGTCAGCGATGCGATCCTCGACGATCGCAAGACGCTCCTCGTGCCACGGCTCGTCACCTTCGAGGTAAATCGCGCTCTCGCGCTGCACGACGACCGGCTCGATCGAACCGACGGCCGCGAACATCCAAGCCACCACCCGTGCTCGGCCGCTCGCGTCGTCAGGTAGAAGGCCGCTGCCGGCCTCAGCGATGTGCAGGACAATGGCGCCTGACTCAAACAGCACCAGTTCGCCCTCCTCGAAGACGGGAATCTGCCCGAACGGCTGGCGAGCGAGGTGAGCTTCCGCTTTCATCTCGACAAAGGTGACGGGCATGACCTCGTAACGTTGACCGACCTCCTCCATCGCCCAGCGCACGGGCATATCCCGCGCGAGGCCCCGGCCCTCGTCCGGAGAGGCAGCGAACACCGTGATCACAGGATGCATGCGGAACCTCCTCGAACCGATTGCGGTTCAGTCCTGGTCGAACCTTTCTCGCCACCTAGAGCCCGCCGGAGCGATCGATAAATGCGAACTGAATTCTTCGCTGGGCGGGATGGCGCGTCTGGTCTTTAGTCGTCGAGCCGTGGATACCAGTCGGTGCCGCGCCCCTCGGGCGTGGTGTCGAGGAGCACCCAGAGCGGGTTCATGTCGGGCGCGTTGTGGGGATCTTGGCCGGGATCGGCGATCTGGCCTCCGCCTTCGGCCGCGTAGAATAGGCGGATTGTGCCGTCGCCCTCACGCCTAAACACGAGGTAACCGGGCTTGTCGGCGTCGCGCTCGCCGTTGTAGTCGGCCCAGAAGTCGCCGGTAGGATCGGAGTAGAACTTCAAGCCCGTCCAGTTCCGCGTCTTGGCGTAGTCGAGGATGCGACTGATCGGCGAACGGGCGATGACCGCCAGCGCGGTGCGCTTTTCGATGTGGCGAGCCTCCCCGTCCCAGGCGTCGAGCTGCGCAGAGCACATCGGACAGCCGTTGGTCCGTTGCGGGCCGTACATCATGCAGTAGACGATCAGCGTGTCGTGGATTCCGAAGAGTTCGGAGAGTTGAACCGAGCCCTCCGCGCCGTTGAAGCAATAATCCTGCGGAACCTCCCCGCCCGGAGGCAGCGCGCGGCGCTGCTCTGCAACACGCCCAAGATGACGACGTAGTTCGATCTCCTCAGCGAGGAGGGCCGTGCGCGCCGCGCGGTACTCCGGGCTCTCGTTCGGCCAGTGCGCCGGCTCCAGCGAGGCGAGTTCGGCTGCTGGCCTGAGCTCTACAATCATAACTTGGCTCCCTGATCTCGTAGCTTTGACCGACGGTGAGAATGCTGCCCGCCCAGCTAAATGAGGCAGACCGTTTCGAGGTTCCCTTCAAACCCGCTCCGAGAAGGTCGCCATGGTAGCTTCAGCAGGGGCTACTTGAAACGACTGACTGCCTACCACCACAATTTCGTCTTTCGCGGCGACCCGGTGTCGTGCTGGCCGGTAGTGATCTTCCTCGACAGAAATGGGGCCGTCTGCTGCCTGTCCGGTTTTGGGAAACGCTCGGCGGCAAGCTGCCGTTCTGCGGCTGCCCCCTCAGCCAGAGTTTGCCCAGTCAGCCTGCGACGCCATTGTCGCCGTAGGGAGTGCTGCCTTCGACGCCCGAAACTTGCCATTCGTTGCCTTCCGCAAAACGGTAGAGTCGGAGTCGGCAGTTGTTTGACAGCTTCCCCTTCGCATTCGAGCGACAGCGACCAGGGCTTAGCTTCGTTTCACCAACGGCGCGACCAAGCCTCCGCGTACCGTCGGCCTGGACGGCCTTGCCAAGGGCGTCCGCTACAGGACATGGCCGCCATCGATGGTAATCCTGTCGCAAGCCCCGGTTCTGGACTCGCTAAGACAACCGCGATCTCCTCCTGCCGCCCCATGCTACCGATAGGCAGGGTATCTCGCGATGGATCGGCGAACCGATCCATCGCATGCCGCTGAAGATGGTTGTGACCTTGCTCATGGGATGAGCAGTAGCTTGCCCGATGTCTTGCGGCCTTCCATATCGATGTGCGCTTGCGCCGCCTCTGGTAACGGATACTCACCGCCGGCTTCAATCCTGAGGCGGCCTTCCAAGATCCAGTCGAACAACTGCTTCGAATGTTTGCGGAGGAGTTCCGGTGTGTGGATATGATCGAAGAAAACCGCGTAGCCAATCCTGATGCTTCGGGGCAGGCTCATGATATCGAGCGGCCCGGGGCCACCCAGGACGGGGCCATACCAGCAGAAGGTGCCAGATCGCCGCAGCACATCAAGGGAGCCTTGGAAGGTCGCCGGCCCCGAACCGTCATAGACCACGTCCACGCCCCTTCCATCAGTGAGGCGCAGCGCTTCCTCCGCGAAACGGCCATCGGTATCGACGATCACATGATCGGCACCGGCCTTCGTCGCGATGAGTGCCTTCTCTCGCGACGATACGCGTCCGATGACATGACCGCCACGCAGCTTGATGATCTGCGTCAGCAAGAGGCCGAGGCCGCCCGCGGCGGCATGAACGAAGGCAATTTCGCCCGTCTGCAAGGGATAGAAGTCGGTTGCGAAATGGCTGGCGGTCAGGCCCTGCATCATCACCGACGCAGCGGTGCGGTCATCAATTCCGTCAGGTATTGGCACGAGCGATGTCGCGGGGATCGCGATCCGCTCGGCATAGCTGCCCGGTGCGTATGCCCAGGCAACGCGCTGCCCCGGCACAAAATCTTCGATCCCGACTGCAACTGAAACCACGCGGCCGGCACCCTCGACGCCAAGTATCTTGGGGTTGGGCACTTCGGTCCAGGCGCCGCCTCGCCGTACACCGATATCCATGAAGTTGACGCCTGCTACGGACACGTCGATCAGCACCTCGCCCGGTCCTGGGACCGGGTCGAGCAGTTTCACGACCTCCATCATCTCCGGTCCCCCAGTTCCATTCATTACCACGGCTCGCATGTTCAATCCTTTCTTGAACGATCATTCCATTATAACGCAAAAAAAATGGGCTCAGCGCAGCGCCCGCATGGCCATCTCGCCAAGGTCGCGCAGTTGCTGGGGCCGGGCGCCGCCACGAGCGGCGATGCGGATGCCGGCGAAGCTTGCAATGAAGAAGGTCGCTATCGCATCCGGGTCGAGTGCATCGGCGATGTCGCCCTGCGCCTGCGCAGCCCGCACTTGCTCAATCATTGCTCCGCGCAGATCCCGGTCGGCCGCCAAATTGATCTCCGTCAGCTCCGACTGCGAGCAACCAAACTCGGCGATCGAGCCGACGCCCAGACAAGGTGTCGCCGCATCGCTGACGACGCGCTCGATCATGGCTCTGATGCCGTCGATGGGCCGTCGGCCGGACTTCAGCGCTGTTCGATGTGCCTGCTTCTCGGCTGTCGCGTATCGCCGCAGCGCCCCCTTGTAGAGTTCCCACTTGTCGCCGAACGTATCGTAAAGGCTCTGTCGCCCGATCCCCATCGCATCGACGAGCATTTGTGCCGACGTGCCTTCATAGCCATGCTCACGGAATACGCCCATCGCGCCGTCAATGGCCGTATCGATATCGAAGGTTTTTGGTCTCGGCATACCCGCCTACTTAGCAATTACGGAACGATCGTTCAAGTATGTTGGGGAGGCGGCCTAAATTGCCCTGATGGGATGCGTTGCAATCAAATTTGGGCGCTCCGGCATCGTTGGGGGTCCCAACGTCAGCGCCTAAAAGCGGACTGACAGGAATCCACCCCATGATGGTCGGAGCAACCCGGTATGCCGCGAGTCAAAAGCAGCCATCCACGCTGCGTTGGATGGCCTTCACGTCAGATCTCGGTTCTCTCGGCCAAGAGGAGCGCGTCCTCCACGTCGACGCCAAGATAGCGCACCGTGTTCTCGATCTTGGAGTGACCGAGCAAGATCTGGATGCGCGGATGTTGCCAGTCGCCCTGTAAATCATCGAGGCCGTCGTGCGTCGGAGCGAGTGAGTGCCATACTCCTCCGGACGCAGTCCAATCGCGGTCACCCATTCGTCGACCAGACGCGCGTATTGCCTCGTGCTCATGTGGCGGGTGTGATCATGCCATGCCGGGTCATGGGTCAGTCTCCCGGTTCGTCGCTGATGCCTGCGGCGGTCCGCGCGGCTGCCCCCAGCGTTCGAACACTTCAATGACGATCATGCGTCCGCCGCAGCAAGGGCATGGCGGGCGGAGGTTGGCGTCAGCGAGTCCATGAGAGGCGCTGCATGGCCTACAGCGTATCCCTCTGTCTCATGCCTTGACTTTCAGTTTGCGCTGCGGTCTTAAGGTGTCCTCTGTCCGAGGACAAAGGACACCGACATGATGATGAAAAGCCAGGACGTAGTAATCCTGCTGAAGCTGGCTACCTTGGAGGATGCCGAGCAGGATTCCGGGTCCATCCTGCGACCCCGCGAACCCGAAAGCGGCGAAGATCCCTATTCCGTTCGTGGTCTAGAGGCTGCGCTTGGCATCAGCAAGACTGAAGTCAGCGCATCGATCAAACGCAGCCTCGCTTCGGGTATCGCGATCAAGGACCGAAAATCGGGACGCCCCAAGCCGAATAGGCGCCAGTTGCGTGAATTCATCGCTCACGGCCTGAAGTTTGTTTATCCCGCACGACCAGGACCCATGCAGCGCGGCATGCCCACCGCTTTCGCAGCGCAGGTGCTTCGTGGATCGCTCCACAGCGCCGGCAGTTTGATCAACGTATGGCCTTACGCCCGCGGCGAGGAAATGGGGCAGTCGGTCGAACCGCTCTTCAAGACCGTGCCAGAGGCGGCCGAACGGGACGAGCGTCTTTACGCATATCTCGCCCTCGTCGATGCCATTCGTCTGGGCAATCAACGGGAAGCCAATTTGGCTTCGGACATGTTGAAGGAGAGGTTGGGGTGACGGTGCAGGGCCAACTCAAGAATATGCTGAAGACCGTCGCGGTGGCCCTCGGCGATGACCTCCGCGCGCGCCTGGTGTTTGTCGGCGGTTGTACAACAGCGCTCTACATCACCGATCCCGTCACGCTCGAAGGGGTCAGGGCCACGGACGACGTCGACCTGATCGTCGATCTTGCGGGATTTGCCGAGTGGGCAGAACTGCTGGATCAGTTGCGCAAGCGCGGCTTTACTGAATCGGCCGAAGACAACGTCATTTGCCGCATGAAGCTTGGCGAGCTCAAAGTCGACTTCATGCCGGACGATGAAAAGATCCTCGGCTTCAGCAACCGGTGGTATGGCAAGGGTATAGAGACCGCCGTCCAGACGGAACTGGAAGATTCGCTCCCCATTCGCCACCTCACGCCACCATTGTTTGTCGCCACCAAGCTCGAGGCATGTCGTGGGCGGGGTGGTGGGGATCTGATCGGCAGCCGGGACGCCGAAGACATTCTCCTACTGGGAGACGGCAGAGAGGCGCTTGTCCAGGAAGTCGCCGAGGCTGAGACCGACATCCGAACCTATATTGCCGAACAGATAACTGATCTGCTCGAGGACCAGAGCTTCGATCACTTCCTCGAGGGCAACATCCGGGGACCCGCGGGCCGTGCCGACATTGTCTACGAGCGACTATTGGCGCTCACCCGGTCGGGCGCTGACTGAATGCCCTTCGACGTCCGGTGGGACTGCCAGCAGGGCACCAGAACGGCTGACAACCGCGACCATGCCGGCATTGGCATTCGTGGCGATTCATTTCTGGCAATCGTGCTCGATGGATCGACGCGCGGCGCGACCAGCGGACTTTTTGCTCAGGAAACCGCGCGCCGTCTCATCGACTGGTTCGTGACCGGAGCGGATGTCATCGATGAGGAGATCGATACTGGCATCGCGCCCTACGATGCGGGCAAGGGCCGGGCGCTCAACTGGCTGCGGCGCGGCAAATAGCACGGCCTCGCTGCGGTTCATCCATTCGCGCCAGCGGGCTTCCGGCGGCAGCTCGGCGAGCTCAGGGTCGAAGCCAAGGCTCTGAGATTGTTTCGCGCGGCGGGCCATTGTCACAACCCGTAGAGCCGGAAGGTGGGCCGCCCGCTGAGCTCGCGCACCACGCCCAGTTCCTGCAGCCGCTCGAACAGCCGCCGTGCACCGCGCGCCGACAATTTGGCACTTGACCATGACGCCGGGAGCGCGTCGTCGTCGAGCAGCAGCTTCACCACCTCGGCCGAGCCCTTGGCGCGCAGCCTCGGCGCCACCGCGCGAAGCTGATCGGCGCGCCGGCCGAGGTCGGCGCCGAGATCACAGGCCTCCGCGGCCGCTTGCGCATAGGCGACCAGCACCGCCCTGCCCCAACCTTCACCTCCCGGCCGAATGCGTCGGCGCGGCTCACCCACTTTGAAGCAGGCGGCGTTCACCTGCCCCATCAGCAAGGGTACGGGTATGGGCCAACGAAGTTTTTGCGCCAGCACCGCATCAGCCAGCCAAAATGCCATGAGTTCGGCATCCGGCCGCACCCGGTAAAGCTCGGCGGCGACTTCGGCGGCGGCGGCGGCGAGGACGCCAGATCCTCGGCGTTGCGGACGACATCGGCGAGCGCCTCGTCCCATTTCACGTCGAGCAACTCAGCGATGTGTCGAACGAGCTCTTCGTCGAGCGTGGTCGAGCGGCTGGCGAGGCGACGCCAGGCCAGCAGGACCTTTCCTGCGGGACCTGAATCATCGCCGGCAGCGCGAAACAGATGCGCATCGCGCAGCGCAGACTCTTCTTCCGTTCGACCTAACAGGCGTGTCGCAGAGGCGGCTGATTTCAGCGCGAGCCGCTGCCGCCAGACGTCGCCCCAGGCCGGTGCGCTGCGTACCAGATTGTCCAAGGAATTCAAGGCTGCGCGGGCGACATAGCCAGCGTCGACATCTCGCAGAACGTCGCCACGCGGCCGCGCCCAGACCGGTACCTTTGGCACCGGCGACGGAACGATCTCGGGCAAATCAGCGGCGGATTTCATGATCGCAAGCTAACAGTTCGGGGCGCTTTATGCTATCGTATGGGCCATTAAACCGCACCGCCCGTCGCGCCGCTATCACGAATGATAATGTTGCATTATCGGTCTTAACTCACGCGCCCCACGAATCCGCCTCTCAGGCCGAGCAGACGATGGAAAACCAGGCTGACAGGAGCTCCGCTCAACCACAGGAACGAGTGTCAGGTGTCGACCAGATCGTGCAGGCGGGCTCGGTCGACCCCTGGCGCACGTCAGAGATAACCATTGACCCTCAGAACCGCAGCGAAAGTCGCCAACGGCACCACCAGCGTCAACGGAGGATCGGCAAGCGGTTCGGCGCCGAAGCCGGCATACCAGGTCGCCGCCCGCTCGCTTTTGGCATCGATGATTATCAGCACGCCCCCAACATCCTCCGAAACACGAATGCAGCGCAACGCAGCGGCGAGCAGAAGCTGCCCGCCAAGCCCCCTGCCCGCTACGGTCCTATCGACGGCGAGCCTCGCCAGCAGAAAGCCCGGCACGTTGTGGCGCGCCGAGCCCTTTGCCATCGCCTGGGGGACAGCATCATGCGCGACCGATGCCGGCGCGATGCTGTAGTACCCGAGGATCCTGTTCGGGGCATCATCGGAAACCGCGCAGAAGGTCTTGACCGCCCCCTGCTCGTGCCCCTGACGCGCGAAACGCTGCAGGAAGATGTTCAGTTCAGCAGCACCGCAGTCGAAGGCCTTTCGGTCGTGAGCCTTGGCGATCGCCTCCTCGTGCCACGCCGGAAGCGTCACAGGTTCTTTGGAAGCGCGGCGGCGGCGGCACGCAGCCGTGCATTGGGCTTGGGCGGATTGTCAAGAAGCTGGAGAATGCGTTCAACGTCGCGCTCGGAGGCGTTCACGACGTCGGCTTCGGCAATCACCGCCTCGGCTTCGCGTAAGGCAGTCTGGGTCACAAAACTGGTCAGGTCTGTGTGGCGCAGGGCCGCCGCGCGCATCAAGCGCGCTTTCACCTCCGGCTTAACCCGGATGTTCATCCTGTCGGTATCATCAAGCGCTGCGCGGGCCATGTTCAGTCTCGTACCTCTTGCACACTGGAAAGATACGCCGGTTTGGTGGCAGGTTCAATACCATGCGCATTCAATACGTACAGATCGGGCCGGAGAGTTGATGGATCCCGATGAAGACCTTCGCGATGTCATCGACGTTGTGATGGAGATGGGGTGGAAGACCGGTCACGCTGAAAAAAGCCCCCTCCCCTCTCCGGGAGCCGAAACTCCGACAAATGGCGACCGCCTGTCGGCGCATCTGCATGCGCTGGCGGGTCGTGCACGCTATGCCGGCATTTTCAATAATCGGAGACCTTTCCTCGCTTCGCCGGCCCCATGAGAGTGTCCACAATATCATCGAGCGATTGCCTCGCGTCCGTGAGAACAGAGGGATGTCTCTTTGTTGCCTCACGACGTCCGTAAGGCATTTGAACCACCGTGCCGTTTGACACTGTAGTAGATGGTAATTTCAGCCGCTGCTTATGCTGCCCCCACCCCCTGCTCACCGGAATGACGAACGCAACGCCTCCCGTCGGGGCCCTCGTGAACACCGGAACCTTTTCACGCTCACTCGATTGAGGTGGTTCGTATCAATAAGGGCGATATCCAATGAGCATTCTGATCAGTCTTCTCGTCACCGTTCTCGTACTCTTTCTTGTGCTCTATCTGATCCGGATGCTGCCAATTGATGGGCGTGCAAAGCAGATCGCGCAGGTGATCGTGATCATCATCGGCATCATTTCGCTGCTGCGCTATCTTGCCGTCTTTTAAGGAGACCGCAGCTTCCAATCGTGGAAGGCTTTGGCAGGCCTGCCAGCAGGTCGTAAGCTTGCTGAGATCTTCCCTCTCAGATCTGTATCGTGCCGGCTCGTCACGATACAGATGAGGCGGCCTTCCGATCGCCAGTGTTGATTGCCATGGGGAGCAAATCAGCACCAAATATGGTCATCTCAATCAATTTCGGCTCTCGCTTGCCGCCTCGTCGCTGAACAGCGTCCTCGCCTGCTTCATGAACGATGGTGTCTCGGCGATGATCTGCATCGTGCTTCCTGTAACCGACGGGTTAAAGTGCGCCATTGGTAGGTTAAGTCTTTGGCCGACCTCCCGAGGCGGCCACTTCAGGCAAAGCAAGTTGCCGCTCCCCAACTCCCAAACTCCTTGACTCATGACGATCTCGGCTTGCTCAGGGATCGAAGAAGAGCTTCCGAGACCTCAAGCCGCCCTTCCCCGCTGCCGCTTGACGGTTCGTGGTCGGCCTTCTCTACCGATTTGTCAGCGTCCAGCTTGGCGCGCAGCAGTGCCATGATCATTGGCCAGGTCGAGAATTTGCCGGCTCTCGCCTTCTCGGTCAGGCTGCGCAGGTATCCACCAGCGTTGTTGATCTGGTCTGATCGTTGATAGATCGCGCCGAGGGCAATCGCCGCATGTCGCGCGCCCATGACCTCGCAGGCGTCTCCCCAGGCGCTGGGGCTGATCGACAGCATCGGTCGCGCCAGTTCCGCGGCGGACAGAAGGTCACGCCAGTGGCGGATTTCGCCGCCTTGGGCCATTTCTCGCAGGTTCGGGCAAGCGTCTAGCACAATTCCCAAAGGCAACTCCCGCTGCGGCAAGCTCCGTACGTTATCGGGGTCCGGGGCGCTGCCACTCGCTTCTTTTCTGTTTTCGGTGCGATTAGATTCATAATTGGAGTCTGTTTTTGAATTCTGTATGTGACGCCCGGAATGGGACTCATTGCCGCTAGGATTCTGAGATTTCACAAAGGATTCCAATACCTCGCGGATCTCGTCACTCAGGTCCTGAAGGTCTGCACAGACGCGCTCGACGATTTGCCTGGGTGCCGTTCTCGGAAGTCGCAACACTATCAATTGATAGGTCTGCTGCACCCTGGCCCAGTTCGCTGGAACCCCTTCCTCGAGACCTGCCTCGATCATCTTGACGATGTCCCGTCGCAACAACGTCAGGCGTTCTTTTGCAACGCGAAATGCCTTTTTCTCAGCACGAATGGCATCTGCCATCGCCTCGAATTCTTTGGCTCGTGCAACGATCGGAGCCAGGTCAAAGCCATATGCCTGTTCAACGACGCCTCCAGTGCCTTTTCGAGCGAAGCGCTTTCCGTTTGGGCTGTCTCGACGAACGACCAAACCGCACTCGACCAGCACCGCCAGATGTCGACGCAGCGTTGATGCCGGCATGCCATTCGCACGGGCCGAAAGTTGTTCGTTGGATGGCCATACGACCAATGTTCCGCTGGCAGTCAGTTCTGTGTCACGGTGAAAGGAGAGCAGGGCATTGAGGATCGCCAAGGAGCGATCGGTCGCACCCAGCAAGTCCTTGGCTTCTCGAATATGCCTGAAAGCATCCCATTTGTTGACCGCTGCCCCTGCGGGAATGGCCTTGGCTGTCACTTGGTTCGCAATTTGGGCGAGCGTCAACGCCCGCTTCCCAAACGGCGTGGTCGTGATGTGCGTCTGCATTGTCCTTCACCTATCGCTAGGCAAAAGAAATCCGTCCGCCGAACTGACATCAGTCGTCGATTGGTCTTGACTGTGATTCTCGGAAGTGCGATTCTCTGGTTACCACACGCAGAGAAGGGCTTCCGGATGACATTTCGGGGGCCTTTTTCTTTTGCTGTTTGTCTTGCGATCCTCTCTCAGTTGAAACGTTAGAACGAACGGACGATGCCGCCCTCACCGAAAAACCTTGTCAGCTGACAAGGTTTTTGCTCAGCTGCCGCTCTCTTCCGCCTTGAAAAAACGGCTAACAAGCGAGGGCAACTCGCGCTCCAGAAAATCAGCGAACTGTGGGCCGCTGTCGCTCGGTAGCGCAATTTTCACGACGCCTTTAGAATAGGCCACGGTGCCAAACTCACGACCACCTGGCGTCAGGAGCTTGGTCGGCACGGGCTTGATCGCCGTCTCATCCTTGAGCGAGCTCAACACTTTCCGGAAACGGACATCAGATGCGAGCGCCAAAACCTTGTCGTCTGACAAGGTTTGACGGAGCGCTGCCTCCGCACCGGGTCGCCCTGAAAGCATGGAGGCCAACTCAAGCCACCGCGGCCGACCAATCGCGGGCGCACGTCCGATCACCGCGATGACGTCACGCGGTACTGCTCGACACACGCTGCGCATCTTTGCCAGTTCCGCATCGTCAATGGAAAGAGCGGCTCGAATGTCTTTCGTCTTGATACCGGCGCCGTCCATGGTTGCGACAAAGAGGGCACGCTCTATCCAGCTGAGATCCTGCCTTTGCCCATTTTCGATGCCCTGGGCAACGACAAGCTCAGAATCGTCCAAATCAACGACCACTGCCTTGACTGCGCGCCCCAGCTGCTTTGCCGCGCGCCAGCGGCGGTGCCCATAGACGACCTGATAGAGCCCGTCGCGTTGGGGATGACGTCTGACCTGAATAGGAACCTTCTGACCATTCTCTTCGAACGATCGCATAAACTCCGCGAATTCTGCTTCTGATTCATCCGCAAGCCGATCAGGAAACGGCGACGGCTCAATTGCGTCCGGCGAAAGCTCGATACTGCCCCCGGCTTCGACGATCGATTGCAACCGGTCGCGCTGTTCGATGAGCTCGCTCAAGGAGCGCTGCGTCGCACCGATGACCCCCGCGCCAACGCGCCCCGATGGTTTCAGTGCAGAAGCAGATTCACGTTTTTCGGATTCAGAGCTTTTGCTACCCGCGGCGTCCTTCACGTCAGCGAAAGCGCCGAAATTTGCCAAGATGGATTTGCCGGACCGCCTGTTCACGCGCGCCCCCAACTGGCTGTGACAAGAGACAGGATGCGTTCATTGACCGCATCGATGGATTCTCGCGCGCGTTTGGCTGTTGCCGCCGCGATGTTTCCAGATTCGAGCTCGTACAGCGTGCGTTTTGCCAGACCAGCAGTCTCGACCGCTGCACTCTCTATCGCGGTGGGGACCAGAACGTCCTCCCCAAAAAGATGACGCAGCATCGAAACGACATGCACCTGCGATTGATCATTGGGATCATGCCGCGTGACGACGTACTGCAAGAAATCCTGATGGAGGATGGCTCCCGCGTCCCTGATCACCGAAATCAGGTCCCCCATCATCAAGAGGAACTGGTTCATCGACATCACGTCGAGCATAGCTGGATGGACGGTCACCAGCAGGCCTGTTGCCGCATAGATGGCGCCGAGCGTCAGGAACCCCAGTGATGGAGGGGTGTCGAGGATGACCACATCATAATCATCTTCCACCTCCGCAATCACGCGTCGCAGCCGCTCAAAGAAGATGTCCTGCGTTCCAGCCTTTCGTTCTGCCAGAAGGCGAGGGGTTTCGTGCTCGTATTCCATCACCTCGATATTGCCGGGTATCAGGTCGATACCGGTGAAGTAGGTGGGACGAATGATCTCCTTGATAGGCCTTCGATCCTCATCGTATCGAAGGGCCGCGTAGATGGTCTCGTTCTGCTTGACGTCCATCTCGGGCTGGGACCCAAACATTGCTGAAAGCGATGCTTGGGGATCAAGATCAATCGCGAGCACGCGATATCCGTGCAGTGCGAGATAGTGGGCAAGATGCGCGCTTGTTGTCGTCTTCGCGCTTCCGCCCTTGAAGTTCGCAACCGCCAGAATCTGCAGGTGCTCATTGTCGCGACGACGGGGCAGAAAGCGCAATGCCTCCGTGGGCCGTTGCTCCGCGAACAGGTGCCTCAGCTCGTTTATCTGCGCAAGAGTATAGGCGCGGTGGTTATTCTCGAGCCTGGCGGGAACTGGACCCTTGCCTTCATTCGACATGAGTTTGAGCGTCGATTCGGGTATCGACGTCAGCCTGGAGACTTCGTTGGTCATAAAATAGCGGAGTGTCTTCTCGGCATTCGGCGGATACATCTGCTCACGCCGCGCTTGCAGATGATCGGACAGCAGCGCTGCATGCCGAACGATCTTGTCGGCAGGGTCCTCAAAAGTTTGCGTGCTGACCTTTGTCGCTGGCATTGTCGTCCCGATTCTTGTTTGGCGGTATATGGCCGTTCTAGCGGCCTCCGCCCGCCAAGTTTAGGACATAGTTTCCGTGCCGCGTCCAGCCTTTTAAGGTTAACAGACTCTTACGCGGCACGGGAACGCGCCAGCTCTCTTTGCCGCACTAGCCGTGATTCTGCGCTTCATATCAATGGGTTACCATCTCACGCCGTACACGCCCGACGACTTGATTGCCCCGGTCCAAACGCCGGGGTAGCCCTTGTCCTGTACCTCTTGCGCAATGCCGGCAGCCTTTTCGCGAACTCGATTCTGCGCGACTCAGCAATCCGCTCAGCCCCGGCATTTCTCACGGGGTGACCTTCCACATCGCGTCATGATGCTCTCTGCACGGTCACGAAACGAGCGAAACCACGCATGCCGCCGGTATCTACGACAGCAAACACGATTGTCCTGAGCAATTCCGGACCGATGGTCGAAACCGCGACTGTGAATTGCCAATGACCGTATCCCGCTCCCATCCGCGACTTGTCCGTAAACTCGAAGAGGCTCTGGGCGACGCGATCTGCTGTGCACTGGCGGACAACTCAGTTGTCGAGATCATGCTGAACCCGGACGGCAAACTCTTCGTCGAACGGCTGGGACAGGGGATCACCAGCATGGGGGGTCTTCCACCTGGTGCTGCCGAGATCATCATAGGGGTCGTCGCACATGCGCTTCAGACGGAAGCTGATGAGGCCCGACCGATCATTTCGGGCGAACTGCCAATCGGCGGCCACCGCTTTGAAGGCGTGCTACCCCCCGTCGTGAGCGCGCCCAGTTTCACAATCCGCAAGCGGGCGTCACGACTGATACCACTTGCCGATTATGTCACCAGCACGATCATGGGCGCCGATCAGCACGCCCTTGTGTGCCGTGCCATCGAAGCTCGGCTCAACATTGTCGTGTCGGGCGGGACGGGGTCGGGCAAAACGACACTCGCCAATGCGGTGATCGCCGAGATGGTCCGGAGCGCACCAGAGCATCGGCTCGTGATCCTGGAGGACACGGTCGAAATTCAGTGCGCAGCGGAAAACGTCGTCTGCCTGCATACCTCGGATACCGTCGACATGGCGCGGTTGCTCAAATCGACCATGCGTCTGCGCCCCGACCGCATCATCGTCGGCGAAGTGCGTGACGGTGCAGCGTTGACGCTCCTCAAGGCATGGAACACCGGTCACCCAGGCGGCGTCACCACGATCCACGCCAACAGCGCCACCTCCGCGCTGCGTCGCCTCGAGCAACTGACGGCCGAGATAAGCCAGCAGCCCATGCACCACGTGATCGGCGAGGCTGTCGATCTGGTGATCTCCATCGAACGCTCCCCAAAGGGCAGGCGGGTTCGTGAGGTCGTCCATGTCGAGAGCTTTGCCGGCGGACAGTATCAGATCGGGACCCCTTTGGAGGAAAGATCAGTCGATGACGAGCGATAGAACGAGAATGCGCGTGATGGCCCTCATATCCGTCTCCCTGGCAGGAATTCGGCCTGCCGTGGCCTCGGGCGGCGGCGGACTCCCATGGGAAGGGCCATTGCAGCAGATTCAGCAATCGATCACCGGACCGGTGGCAGGGTTCATTGCGCTCGCCGCCGTTGCCGTGGCCGGCGGCATGCTGATTTTCGGCGGCGAGCTCAACGATTTTGCCCGGCGGCTGATGTATGTCGTACTCGTGGCAGGCATCCTGCTCGGCGCGACGCAGATCGTCGGCCTGTTCGGCGCATCTGGCGCTTCAGTCGGCGTTGCCGAACACGCCGGCCTGAGCAGGGTAGCGGAGATGGCCGATGGCTGACGCTGCGCCACCCCTTGCACGCTCGCGCATACATCGCGCGCTTTCACGGCCAAACCATATCCTGGGTGCGGATCGCGAACTTGTCCTGCTAACAGGGCTTGCCACCATCATCTTGATCTTTGTGGTGCTTACCTGGTTCTCTGCACTGTTTGGCCTCACGATATGGATTTCCGTGCTCGCTGCGCTGAGGATGATGGCCAAGGCGGACCCGATGATGCGACAGGTCTATTTGCGTCACATTGGTTACCAGCCCAGCTATCGCCCGACCTCTTCTCCTTGGCGGAGGTCTTGACGAGCCATGGTCGCGCTTCAGCAGTTCCGCAATTTGCGTCCCTCTTTCTCAGACCTGGTGCCCTATGCCGGGCTTGTCGCCGACGGTGTCATCCTGCTCAAGGATGGATCGCTCGCCGCTGGCTGGTACTTTGCCGGGCCGGATTCAGAGAGCTCGACCAATCCGGAGCGCAATGAGGTCTCCCGGCAGATCAACGCCATCCTGAACCGGCTCGGATCAGGATGGATGATACAAGTGGAGGCGCTGCGTGTTCCAGCTGTTGGCTATCCTGCACGTGAAAACTGCCACTTTCCCGACACCGTAACACAGGCGATCGATGAGGAGAGACGCGCCCGTTTCCTGGAAAGCCGCAGCCATTTCGAGAGCCAGCATGCATTGATCCTGACGTTCCGCCCACCCGAGCGCCGGCGCTCGGGAATGGCGCGCTATATCTATTCCGACGTCGAAAGCCGATCGGCCGCTTACGGCGATATTGTGCTTGATGCCTTCCAGACCTCGATACGGGAGGTGGAGCAATATCTCGCCAATGTGCTGTCGATCCGACGCATGGCCACGCGCTCCGTTCCTGATCCGGCGACGGGCCGTGTGGCGGTCTATGACGAATTCTTCCAGTTCATTCGGTTCTGCATCACCGGTCAGACCCATCCTGTCAGGTTGCCGGAAATCCCGATGTACCTGGACTGGCTGGCCACGGCGGAATTCCAGCATGGATTATCGCCCGTGGTAGACGACCGCTACCTCGCCGTTGTTGCCATCGACGGGTTCCCGGCCGAGAGCTGGCCCGGCATTCTCAACAGCCTTGACCTGATGCCGCTTGCCTACAGGTGGTCTTCCCGCTTCATCTTTCTCGACGAGCAGGAAGCACGGCAAAAGCTCGAACGCGCGCGCAAGAAGTGGCAACAGAAGGTCAGGCCGTTCTTCGACCAATTGTTTCAGACGCAGAGCAGGTCCATGGATCAGGACGCCATGATGATGGTGGCCGAAACCGAGGACGCAATCGCAGAAGCGTCCTCCCAGCTCGTCGCCTACGGGTACTACACGCCTGTCATCGTGATTTTTGATACGGACGCAGCAAGGTTGCGCAACCTTGCTGAAACCGTGAGGCGGATGATCCAGGCCGAGGGCTTTGGCGCCCGCATCGAGACGCTCAACGCGACGGAAGCGTATCTTGGGTCATTGCCGGGCAACTGGTACGCCAATGTTCGTGAGCCGTTGGTCAATACGCGCAATCTTGCCGATCTGATCCCGCTCAATTCGGTCTGGTCGGGCAGCGCGACAGCACCATGCCCCTTCTATCCGGACAATGCGCCGCCTTTGATGCAGGTTGCCGCCGGCTCGTCCCCATTCCGGTTGAACATTCATGTCGACGATGTCGGCCATACGCTGGTCTTCGGGCCAACCGGCTCCGGAAAGTCCACACTCCTGGCGTTGCTGGCGGCACAGTTCCGACGGTATGCCGGCGCTCAGATCTTTGCTTTCGACAAGGGCAAATCAATGTGGCCGCTGACGCTTGCGGCCGGCGGTGATCACTATGAGGTCGGGGAAGGGGAGGGGGGAGCAGCCTTGGCTTTCTGTCCGTTGTCCGATCTTACCGGCGAAGGTGACCAGGCTTGGGCTTGCGAATGGATCGAGACCCTGGTGGCGATGCAAGGGATCACCGTCACACCTGATCATCGAAATGCGATAGCACGCCAGGTGGCCCTGATGGTGGGTGCCCGCGGACGATCCCTCTCGGACTTTGTCAGCGGCGTGCAGATGCGCGCGATCAAGGAGGCACTGCACCACTACACCGTCGACGGGCCGATGGGGCAGCTGCTCGATGCCGAGGAAGACGGGCTTGCGCTTGGCGCCTTTCAGACTTTCGAGATCGAGCAGCTCATGAATATGGGGGAACGCAATCTCGTCCCCGTCTTGCTCTATCTGTTCCGACGGATCGAGAAGCGCCTCACCGGCGCTCCCAGCCTGATCGTTCTCGATGAAGCCTGGCTGATGCTCGGCCATCCCACCTTCCGTGACAAGATCCGCGAATGGCTCAAGGTTCTGCGCAAAGCCAATTGCGCGGTCGTGCTTGCGACGCAGTCGATTTCGGACGCAGAACGCTCCGGAATTATCGACGTGCTCAAGGAAAGCTGCCCCACGAAGATCTGTCTGCCGAACGGTGCCGCCAGGGAGCCGGGGACGCGGGAGTTCTACGAGCGCATTGGCTTCAACGAGCGTCAGCTCGAGATAATCGCCACCGCAATTCCCAAGCGCGAATATTACGTCACGTCGCCGGAGGGCCGGCGTCTGTTCGATATGGCACTTGGTCCCGTTGCTCTGGCCTTCGCCGGTGCATCGGGAAAGGACGACCTCAAACGCATCCACAAGCTTTGTCGCTATCACGGCGCGAATTGGCCTTCGGCCTGGCTTACCGAAAGGGGGATCGGCGATGCCGAAACACGTCTCTCGCACGCATAGGGTTCTGATTGCCTCGCTCATGACCATCAGCATCGCGAGTGGCCAGGCAGCAAGGGCCGGCGCTGTCACGGGGCAGGCAACAGAATGGACGCAGCTTCTCAATAATTCAGAGCTCGTCGGGCTGGTTGGGCAATCGGCAGAGCAGATCCAAAACCAGGTCACGCAGATCACGCAGCTTGCCGAGCAGATTCAGAACCAGATCCGTATCTACGAAAACATGCTGCAGAATACGGCGCAATTGCCGACCCACATCTGGAGCCAAGTCGAGACCGATCTGTCTCGCCTTCAAGACCTCGTCAACCAGGGCGAGGGCATCGCTTTCGCCATGGGCAATGTTGATGACGTGCTCAAGCAGCGCTTTCAAAGCTTTTCCGAGTTCCGGACAGGGCTCCCCGATGGCGAAAGCTTTTCGTCTAGTTACCGGACCTGGTCCGACACCAACCGCGAGACGATCGCGGCGACACTGCGCGCGGCGGGGCTGACGGCCGAACAGTTCGGCAGCGAGGAATCGACATTGGTGCAACTGCGCTCAATGTCAGAATCATCGATCGGGCAAATGCAGGCCCTGCAGGTCGGGCACAAAATTGCGGAGCAGCAGGTTGCCCAGACGCAGAAGCTGCGGGGTCTCGTCTCCCAGCAGACCACCATGATGGCCACATGGTACCAGTCCGAGCAGGCGGCAAGGGATCTCGCCCAGACGCGGCGCGAGGACTTCTTCACTTCAACTGCCCCATCGATATCGGGTGGTCAGATGATGGAGCCACGCTGGTGAGCGGGCACACATCTCTTTTCATCACAACCTGCTCCGTCGGCTTTACCGTCCTGAGCAGTATCAGCCTGCGATTTGCGGACTTTCCGTGCGGATCAGTAGAAGCCCGCAGTTCTGTCTGGAAGCCCAGCCAGTTCGGCAAGGGTGGGCGACGACAGACGCTTGGCCGCTGGAGAAGTCACGAGAGATCGACCGCCCGCGAGATGAGGATGATCGGGATCGTTTTTGTGGGGCTCTTCACGCTTGTTCCGGCGGCATTCGCACAGGATGGGTCGCTGCTCACCAGTCTGGAAGACGAGGTTATAAGCGCGGCCCAGGGGTGGGAGGCGACCGTCATGGATGCAGCGCGCTCGCTGTTCTGGATACTGGCGGGGATCGAGATCGGCCTTGCAGCGGTCTGGCTGGCGCTTGCCACCGCCTCACTCGACACATGGTTTGCCGAGTTGGTGCGTCGCATCATGTTCATCGGGTTATTTGTCTTCATTCTCGAACAGGGTCCGGCATTTGCCAAGGCCATGGTCGACAGCCTGTTCCAGATCGGCGCGGCTGGCGGATCGGCCTCGCCTGCCGATGTCTTCAATGCCGGGCTCCAGGTGGCGAGCGCCATGTCGGAGAAGGCTCAGTTCGGTCTGTTCGAGGACAACGCGCTCGCCATTGCGGCGGTGTTTGCAATGATCGTCGTCGTGATCAGCTTTTCGCTGGTCGCAGCGATCTACGTTTCGGTGATGGTCGAGATGTATGTCGGACTGCTGGCCGGCATGATCATGCTGGGCCTTGGAGGCTCCAGTTTCACCAAGGATTTTGCGGTCCGCTACCTGATCTATGCGTTCTCGGTCGGAATGAAGCTGATGGCGCTGGTCATGATTGCACGGATCGGATCGCAGGTCCTGCTTGGGCTTGCCACCGAGCCGGCCGACACCGATGACTTCCTGTCGACACTCGCCATTGGCGGTGTGTCGGTGGTTGTCTTTATCATCTCGATCTATGTCCCCAACATCGTGCAGGGCGTAGTCCAGGGCGTCTCGGTCACTGGCGGCATGGAAACCATTCGCCATGGCGGTCAGGCGGCAAGTTTCGCGGCTGGTGGCGCCGCGCTCGCGTGGGGCGGCGCCCGGGCTGGGGCTTCAAGCTATTCCGATGCCCGCGCATCGGGCGGGACGCTAGGGCAGTCGGCGCTCAAGGGGATGGTGGCCGGCGCAGGCGCTGCAGGCAGCGCACTTACCTCCGCCGCTCGTGACAAGGCGATTGGCGTTCCGGGCACCTGGGGCGCATCCACTCTCGGGCTCGCCAATGCCAAGCTTGACCACGCGTCAGGATCAGGCGCTGCCAAAAAACCCAGCAACGACCAGGCTTGAGCAGATCTCCATGGCAGGACGCATTCCCCCCGAAAATCCATACCTTGCCGCGCGCCAGGAATGGAACGAGCGTTACGGCTCCTATGTGAAGGCAGCTGCATCCTGGCGGATTGTGGGTGTAACCGGAATGGCAATGGCGATTATCGGTTTCGTCTACGCGCTTTACCAGAGCACGCAGGTCAAGCTCGTGCCCTATATCGTAGAGGTCGACCGGCTGGGGACAGCGGTCAGCGCTGGCTTTCCGCAGCAGATCGAATATGCGGACCCGCGCGTTGTGCGCGCCGCGCTCGGCGGCTTTGTCGCCGCGTTTCGGTCAGTGACGCCCGACGCCGTTGTGCAGAAGCAATATATCGATCGAACCTATGCGCTATTGCGCACCTCCGATCCTGCTACTGAAAAGGTCAATGCGTGGTTCAGGAGCAATTCTCCCTTTGATCGCGCGCGCACCCTGACCGTTGCCATTGAGGTGACCAACATCGTGCCGCTCTCCAACCAGAGTTATCAGATCGACTGGACCGAATACGAGCGTGACCGGCAGGGCAAGGAGCTTGCCGTACGCCGGTTCCGGGGAATTGCAACCGTCACGCTGACACCGCCACAGGACGAAGCCGTGATCCGGCTCAATCCGATCGGCCTGTATCTCAGAGATTTCGATTGGACGGCGCAGCTGTCTGTGTCGGGAGGATAGTTTCATGAATACTGCCAGAATCCGGTCCATCAGCCAGTCAGCCATAATGTTGCTCGTCGTCGCGTCTCTTCCTGCCGCTGCCCAGAGCCTCAGTGCCAATGAAGTGCGCGGCACCAGATTGTCCGATCAATGGAAGTCAGGGCAGGGGGTGGTTACCCGAGGCGCCGATGGGAAGGTTATCTTCCTCTTCGGCGAGGTGCAGCCATCGGTCGTGTGCTCGCCGCTGCAGGTCTGCGATATCGAGCTGCAGGCGGGCGAGATCGTGCGCGATGTGCTGCTCGGCGATACCGTGCGCTGGAAGGTGGAACCTGCAACGTCCGGCCCTGCCGGTGGGCAGGCCGTGCATCTGATCGTCAAGCCGGCCGAGAGTGGGCTTGTCACTTCTATGGTGGTGACCACTTCGCGGCGGGCCTATCATATCCAGCTGAAATCCCATCATATACGGTACATGGCCAAGGTAGGCTTCGAGTATCCGCAGGACGCTGACACCCGCTTTGCCGAAATCAATGCACGTATGCAGACAAGTGTGCTGCCCGGCACCAGCGTTCCTTCAGAGCAGCTCGACTTCGCATTCAAGATGAGAGGCACCGCGCGCTGGAAACCCAGTCGAATCTACAGCGACGGCGACAAAACGTACATCCAGTTCCCATCCTCCCTTTCCGGGCAGGACGCACCTGTACTGTTTGTCGTTTCAGGCGGGGAAAACCGCATCGTCAACTATCGGCTGAAAGGCGCCCTCATGGTGGTCGATTACAATATCGATCACGCAATCCTCGTCTCGGGCGTCGGCCGCCATCAGCAGAAGATCACCATCCGGCGGGGAGGCTGAACTGTCATGCAGTCGACCCAGCTGCGATATATTGTTGCCCTGCTCCTTACTAGCTTGCCGCTCACCGGATGCCAGACGACTGGCAACGCGGGGCTGATCACCAGTTCGGTAACAACAGAGCTGACCGCTGAAGCGGCAGCAGCTATTGCCGGCGATCTCGTCGGCCGATTGGCTGAGCAGGTCGGTCCGGGTGGCGCCACCATCCAGCTTCAGACCGACGGAACTGCCTTCGGGCAGGCGCTTGAGGCATCACTCAAGGGTGGCGGTTATGCTGTTGTGACGGATCAGAAGACGGAGGGCGGGGCAATGGTCGCAGTCGCCTATACCATCGACGGCCTTCAAGGGAATGTCATTGCCCGGCTATCAATGCCATCGCTTGAGCTGACACGCATATATCAGCTGGGCGCAAACGGTGCAGTGCCAATCAGTCCGCTATCAGTCATGCATCGCAGCGCTGGACACTCAGGATGACGGAGGCCCTCAAGCTCGGGATTTCCGACGCGGATACCAGATCCCGTATCCGTCGTCTCAACCGTCTCCCGATCGTTGTTGCTATCGTGCTCGTCGTGCTGTTCCTCGGCGTCATTTTTTATGGCCTTTCCACGCGCGGCTTCCAACTTGGCAGTGATAGTACCCGCCTCGCAACGGGCTCCCGCCCAGCTTCTACCCATGCCGATCAGCTCAAGCAGGGGGTGCCGGATGGCATCATCGGCGACCCGCCACGGATCGAGTATCGCCCTGCGCCGATTGAAACTGCCAAGCCGGCCGCCAATCCGTTCACGCCGCATCGCAAGCCGACACCGGTGGATGACGAGCAAGGACATCAGCTCGAGCGGGAGGAGGCTTGGCGCGCGCGCCTGGAGCGCGAGCAAGAAGAACAGATGCTGCGGGAGTTGCATCGGCAGCGCATGGCAAGCGTTCAGGCCAATGATGCTGCTTTTGATTCCCCGATTTCGGTGAACCTGCAACACCTTTCGAAAACCGATGCGGGCGGGGGGTCGCGGCCTCCGGGAAATGAAGCGAACGGAACGCGCGCGCCGAGCGCACTCGATCTCTATGCCTCCGCGATGCAGGCAGGGGCGGCGTCACAAGACAGCGATCCCAATGGACAGTCAGGTAAGGAGCGCTTCTTCAACCGGGACATGCAGGACCTCGGCCATCTTCCCAATGGAGTTGTCCCGCAAATGTCACGTTTCGAGCTCAAGCGCGGGTCGGTCATTCCCGCAACGCTTGTCACCGGCATCAACTCGGATCTTCCCGGGCTTGTTTCAGCGCAGGTTTCTCAAAACGTCTACGACAGTGCCACAGGGCGCCATCTGCTCATCCCACAAGGCTCGAAACTGTTTGGTCGCTACGATTCACATGTGAGTTTTGGCCAGGACCGTGTTCTTGCGGTGTGGACCGACATCATTTTCCCAAACGGTTCAACATTGCAGATCGGCGCGATGGCGGGGACGGATGCGGCCGGCTATGGCGGCTTCAATGATCGCGTGGATAATCATTATGCCAGGACTTTCGGCGCCGCGATCCTGGTAGCGCTGATCGGCGCGGGTACGGAGACGATGATCCCGCGGGATCGCAGTTCATTCGGCACGGCCAACGGTGCCGAAGATGCAGCTCGTCGTTCTTTCGCAGAAACATTCGGAAAAATGTCGGAGCAGACGATTTCGCGGAACCTGAACGTTCAGCCCACGCTCGAGATTCGGCCGGGTTACCGCTTCAATGTGATGGTCGACCAGGACATTACGTTTCCAGGATCAGCGCGATAGCATGTCGGTTTTTACGTCGCGCTCGTTTTCCGCTCAAGGTGCGTGAGTTGCCTCCTTCACCTTCTAGGCGTCCTACCGTCCCGGAGATGGTCGCCGACATGTCGCTCGATTGCGCGGCCGCTTTGATCAGCTTGCAGAAGATGTTGGCTTGAACCAAGCGGCTATTGTGAGTGGATGCTGGGTCGCTCAGTCAAGGGTACGGCGCAGCGCGCGGACAGGACTATGAGACCTGCCATTCCGCTCTGGCGCGCGACCGAATCATATCGCCGGAGCAGGCGCCGGGGTTCGGCCTGCCATTGGGAAAATGCTCGTAGCGGATACGCCCGTCCGCGTCGATCCGTAGGCGACACAGCGCCGATGGCTGCAGGTTCATTTTTTGCTCCGCTTGAACGATTTGGCTGAAAGGTGTCGCGGCTATCGGGGCCGCAGGAACCCTCGCCTGGTCATAAAGCGCGGATGACCATACAACCGCTCCAGAAACAGAAATCGCCGGGCAGACGATTGCCTTTTCTCCATTTCTGAGTCGAAGCTTAGCATATGAAGTTGTTGGGATTTGATCGCAATGCCCAACGAAAGCGCTCTTCATTTTCCGTGATGGGTTCGGTGCGGAAATTCCTCTGTTCGGGCTGGACACGGGGTCAGTCGCGATAAGCGGCAGTGTAGAGGAACTCCTACAGACCCACGTGGTCGACTCGTGGCGCATTGCGCCTTCCCATGTATGATCGTGACCGACTTCCATTGAGTTAGTCAACGCAAGGAGCAACTCGATGCCCAAAGGCTCGGACCTGTTTATCGCCGCGCTGGAAAACGAAGGCGTAGACCGCATCTTCGGGGTGCCGGGGGAAGAGAATCTCGACCTTCTGGAATCGCTGCGGACGTCTAGCATCCGGCTGATCCTGACTCGCCATGAGCAGGCCGCGGCCTTCATGGCAGCCACCCATGCACGGCTGACGGGTAAGCCTGGCGTCTGCCTGGCGACGCTAGGGCCCGGCGCGCTCAATTTCTCGACCGGAGCGGCCTATGCCCATCTCGGTGCGATGCCGATGATCCTGATCACCGGCCAGAAACCCGTGATGAGCGCCAAGCAGGCGCGTTTCCAGATTGTCGATATCGTCGCCTCAATGAAGCCGCTGACCAAAATGACGCGCCAGATCGTCAGTGCCGCCGCCATACCCTCCACGGTGCGCGATGCCTTTCGTGTCGCGATGGAGGAGCGGCCGGGACCGGTCCATCTGGAACTGCCGGAGGATGTCGCGGGCGAGGAGGTCGCCAACATCCCAGTCATTGCACGCCACACGATGGACCGCCCATTGGCCAGTGCCGCAGCACTCAACAGTGCAGCCGAAATGATCCGCGCGGCAAAACGCCCGCTTGTGATGATCGGCGCGGCGGGTAACCGGCCTTCTTTGGTCGACCTGCTGTCAGCCTTCGTTGCACGAAGCCGCCTGCCGTTTTTCAACACACAGATGGGCAAGGGCGCGGTCACCGGCGGCTCGAACCTCTACATGGGCACCGCGGCGCTTTCGGAAGGCGACTATGTGCACGAGGCGGTCGATCGAGCCGACCTGATCGTTGCCATCGGCCACGACACGATCGAGAAACCGCCCTTCCTCATGAAAAGTGCCGGCGGGCCGAGGGTCATCCATGTCGGCTACCAGTCCGCCACGGTCGAACAGGTCTACCATCCTGATTTTGAGGTGATCGGCGATATCGGGGCCGCGGTCGAGGGACTTGCCGAGCGTCTCGAAGGAAACCTGACGCCCGACGAGGGGATGCTCGAACTGCGCCAGCGAATCCTCGCCCGCATCAACGACCGCGCCGAGGAAGACCGCTTCCCGCCAACCCCGCAGCGCGTCGTCCATGATGTCCGCAAGGTAATGCCGGAAGACGGCATCGTCTGTCTCGACAACGGCATGTACAAGATCTGGTTCGCCCGCAACTATCGCACCCATGTCGCCAATACGCTGCTGCTCGACAATGCGCTCGCCACGATGGGGGCCGGGCTTCCCTCGGCGATGATGGCGGCGATGCTGCATCCCGACCGCCGCGTCATGGCGGTCTGCGGCGATGGCGGCTTCATGATGAACTCGCAGGAGATGGAAACGGCGGTGCGGCTCGGACTGAACCTCGTCGTCGTCGTTCTCAACGACGGCGCCTACGGCATGATCCGCTGGAAGCAGGCGGTGGACGGTTTCCGGGATTTCGGCATGAGCTTCGGCAATCCCGATTTCGTGCGCTACGCCGAGGCTTATGGTGCGAAAGGCTCGCGGGTGACAGCCGTCAAGGATCTCGTGCCAACCCTTGAAGCCGCCTTTGCCGGCGCCGGTGTTCATCTGGTCGATGTGCCAATCGACTATTCAGAGAACACTCGCGTGCTGGTCGACGAATTGAATAATCGCAAGCCCGACGTGGATTGCATGTGAGGGCAACGGACATGGGAGCGCCGGGACGATCGATCATGAGAAAACCAGCGAGTATGGGCAACCTATGCATGTTCTCAAGGTCGCAATTGCGGGCTTCGGCGGCGTCGGCCGCGCCATTGCCCGACTCCTGTTGTCGCGGCGCGAGCGCTACCGCAAGGTCTACGGGACGGACGTCCGGCTCGTTGCGGTGTCCCCTTCTACGTCCGGCTTTGTCGACCCGGAACCAGGATTTTGAGCCCGGAAGCTGTACCGTTTAACCGGGAAGGCCAGACGGCACTCGTATTCGACGCAAGTGCCATCCTGGACGTTTGAACATCAAACGAAACGTCTCTTCGGACCGTGCAAAGCGCACCATGATGCTTGCGGGGCTTTGCGCGATCGTTCTCACTCACAAGCCGCCGCACTGACCTTTTCGTTGGCTCACGCGACAACGGTGGCTCAGCATCAACAACATTCCTATTGCAGGTCTTGACGCAGCGTAGGCCTGTAAGGCCTCACGAAAGCCGTGCTGTGAGCATCGGAGATTGCCGAGGCCATTAAGAGCCTCACCAACCCGCGCCCTTGTTGATCCACGCATTAGCGTTCCGCCCGGGCTTGAACGTTACCACCGCTCCTCGTCAACGTGGCGCACGCTTCCGTGGCGATCCTCATCGCGTCGTGGCGGCTGCAACAGGCGTAAGCTTCCCTGGGTGATCGATTCCATCGAAGGTCGTTTGAAGATTGAGAGGTCCGCCCTGCTCAGCGCCTACTTCAATAGGCAGCATCAGGTTGAACGCCTGTCAGCCGAGTAGCCGCAGGCGGCTAAGGAAACCTTCCCCGATTGGTTCGGCCACTTGTGCCGGGAAGCCATCTGGCAGTCCGTCCAGGGTCTGTTGAAGCGCGGCTGCTCCTTGCGTCCTGAGGGACTGAAATACTTCCGCAATGATTGGATTGCCCACGCCGGCCTTTGCAGCAGTTTGCTCGAAGTGCCGCGGCACGATTTCATCAACGCGGTAACGCCGGCTATCCCCTGCGGCCATGGCCAATTTCATCTGCTTTCTTTGCAGTTGCCCGGCCACAAGCGAAGGCTGAGCAGACAGTACGTCATACAGCGGCGTCATTCGGTATCCGCCGCCCGGTGACAGAAACACGCTGAAATTCTTGGCGTGGCCGTCCGTTGCCCCCAGCAGCCAGAATATGACTGCAGCGCTCAGAAGTTTCTTCTGGTCCTCTTCCGGAAGATCGCCGCCGCGCATGAGTTCGAGCAGCACAGGGATGCCCGGACCGCCATCTGCTTCACATTTGCGCGTGGGCACAACGCCCAAGGCCTGGCAGCAATCCTCCTGCGGCAGCCGCAAGAGTCTTGCATCACGCGATCAAAGCGCTCAACGATGAGGACGCGCTTTTCCCTGAATGTGGCCATCTGCGCAGCGGCACTTGGCAGGCCGAGCGCTGCTGTAGGCTTGAGGCAGAAATATTCGTTCTCGACGCGGCGTCGTTGCCTGCGTAGCGCGTCTCGCGCAGCGGCATGGAAAGGGAGATAGCGAAGGTATTCTCCCAATCCAGCCAGGAGCGGTCATACTGAAACTCTATAGCGCGCTGACTTCCTTGCGCAGGCGCCCGACGAGCCGAGCATTCAAGAAGACGGTGAGGGGCGCGTGACGCGCACGGCGCGCCATCAGAACAGATCCTCGATATCAGGCTGGCCTGATGATCGTTCGCGAATGACGAGCTCGAGTCCTAATCCGGCGAGTGTATCAAGCAGGGTGCTGAGTTTGGTCCCGGGGTCACCGGCTTCGAGTTTCGAGATCGTCGCCTGGCGCAGCCTTACTCTAGTCCCGAGCTTATCTTGAGACATGCCCAGAAGTTTGCGGCGGCGCTTGAGCGCCGCGCCGATCTGGCGAGGTGTACGGGCGGGTTGATCCATGAAGAGCTCAATTTTGGCCATTATACGCCGAGACGCATAGCGACGCAATATACGCTTAAGCGTCTAAGCTTGAATTATACGTCCTCGCGTATACCGTCTTTCCATGCGCTAGAGCGCATAATCGAAAGGCGCCCGGAAGTACTTATACCTTGGGGAATTACCCCCAACAGAGTGCGGCACACTGAACTTGTGGCAAAAAACGAGGCCTCAACAAGAGAGATTGCATAAAGGCGCTGGAGACTGATCGCCGTGTCCTGCGGAATTTTCAGGCGAGCGATGCAAAGGCCCTGTTCGACTATGCCGACGCCCGCCACGATCATATGGAGGTCAGGATGGTGGGTCATCGCCGATGCCGCGCTTGCTGAATTCGACCAGGGGAAACTCGTTACCATACCCGCGCTGGTCTATATCGACGGCTGGAAACGGCCGGAAGAAGCGCGGCTCGCTCTGGGTGAAGTGCTGTCACGAGCGCAGCCGGCTCCACGCTATTGGGCATAAGCGTTGCCCCTCAGCAGTAAGACCCCTGAGGGGCACCGGCCGGAGCGGACGAGCCGCCAAGCAGGTGGACGATGATGTCCGCGTCGCGTTGTCGTAGCGGCTGCATCGCGGGTACTGAACGGAACTAGCGCGCGCTTTCGCCCTATACTGACGAGCATAATCACGTGCGTGATAACGACCGCTCTCCAAAGCACTCGCCGAGCATGGCGACCGAGTCCCCTCGAGAGTTCTCCATCGCTCTTTCGAGAATCGAGAAGATTCGCTCATCGTCGAGTTGTGCGACATTGAAACGGAGGAACGGGGCCGCAGACTGCGAGATGCTGAAGACGTTTCCCGGTGCCAAGATGACGTCTGCCGCCATACAGTGGCGCGCGATGGCAGTGGAATGGTGTCCATCGGGCAAACGGCACCAAAGATAGAAACCACCGCGTGGTTCGATCCAAGGAGTGATGCCAAGGGGCGCGAGCCGATCCATCGCCTCTGTCCTGGCTCGCAGCAGACGGTGACGCAACTCGTCCATGTGTTTGCGATAGCTGCCCCCGGCCAGGATGCTCGTGATCAGCCCCGTTGCAACGGGGCTGGGCCCGCCGAAGCTGGTCGCGACCTGAAGATCGATCAGACTTTCAGTCCAGTCTGGCCGAGCGGCGATGTACCCGCAACGCACGGAAGCAGAAAGCGCTTTCGAGAAGCTGCCAATTCGGATGACGCGGTCGAGGCCGTCAAGTATGGCCAGGCGTGGCGACGATGTCGGCTCGAAATCCGCAAAAATGTCGTCTTCTACGATTGTCAGTCCACGGGTTGCCGCAGCGGCCAGCACCCGGTGCGCAGTCTGTGGTGAAATGCTCGCGCCGGTCGGGTTATGGAGTGCGGAGTTCGTAATATAGAGACGTGGTGTCTCGTCGATGAGTGCCTGTTCGAACGCGGATGCGTCCGGGCCCGTCGGCGTAAATGGGACGCCAACGATCCTGACCTGATGCGCACGCAGGAGCGCATGAAAATTGAAATAGCAGGGATCGTCGACCAGCACCGTGTCGCCGGGCCGCAACAGCAAACGGCATACCAGATCGATTGCCTGCGTTCCCGAGGGCGTTAGAATGATCTGATCTGCGCTCGCTGAAATACCTTCATCGTGAAACCGGGCAAGCAATAGGCGACGCAAGGCAAGAGACCCTCGTGTGGTTGCATAGTCCGACAGCACTGCATTGTCGGCACGTCCGAGCGCTCTCAATCCCTTTCGCAGCGCAAAATTGGGCATCCACTCTGCAGGTAGCCACCCACAACCTGGTTTGAGGGTTGTGGGGTTCGCATCAAGCGACTGTTTGGACACCCAAAATGGATCGACATCGCGCTGGCGCGGCGGCCCGATGTGAGCCAATGCCATGGGTGGCATGTTAGCGCCGGTGACATAGAAGCCGGAGCCTCGGCGAGCGCGAATAGTCCCTTCTGCTTCCAGACGGTCGTAGGCCTCGACCACTGTCGACGGCGAGACGTTCATCGTTTTGGCGAACCGACGAACCGATGGCAAGCGATCCCCAGGGCTGAGAACCCGGTTGGCGATCTTAGCCCGGACAGAGTGCATCAGTTCTTCGGTGCGCGTCATATCTGAAAGCCTGTTAGCGGATTTCACGCCCATTGTATGGCTTGCATGCACCATACACTTTGTCGAAATTGTATCTCACTGTTCCTGTCCGAGCCAGAATGGAATTGATATTGCGGAGGTTCGGAAAAGCGAGGGGCACATGGATCGCACGACAGCGGGTTGGGGTAGTGGCCTCTTGGGCGTCATCATATTCAGCGGCTCGCTGCCTGCGACACGTGTTGCAGTTGCGGACTTTTCGCCGATCTTTCTCACCTCCGCGCGTGCGGTCATTGCCGCCTTGTTCGGCGCGCTCCTTCTACTGGCGCTTCGTCCGCCGCGCCCTAAGCGTCGCGACATCCTCCCGCTGACACTGGTGGCGATCGGTGGTGTGGTAGGTTTTCCGTTGTTGACCGCGATTGCGCTCCAGCACATCACGGCAGCGCATTCCATCGTCTTTATCGGGCTACTCCCCCTGGCAACGGCGATCTTCGGCGTGCTGCGCGCCGGCGAGCGGCCAAAACCTGCCTTCTGGTTGTTTTCGATCGCCGGCGCCGCCGCTGTCGCGAGCTTCGCCCTCTACGGGAGCGAGGCGGGAACTGTGGGGGGAGACCTGCTTATGATCGCGGCCATCATGGTGTGTGGCCTGGGCTACGCCGAGGGGGCGACACTGTCACGCCGCCTCGGTGGATGGCAGGTTATTTCCTGGGCGTTGCTGCTGTCACTTCCGATCATGGCAATGATCGCTCTGCTCAACATCCCCGAAGTGTGGGCCAATATCGGTGCGCCTGCCTGGGCCGGCCTCGCATACGTCTCAATCTTCAGCATGTTGGTGGGGTTCATCTTCTGGTATCGCGGCCTTGCACTTGGCGGCATTGCCGGGGTCGGGCAGTTGCAACTCCTGCAACCATTTTTCGGGTTCCTGCTGGCCGCTGTCCTCTTGGGCGAACCAGTTGCGTGGACGATGATTGCCTCCGCAGTCTTCGTGGTCGCATGTGTGGCAGGGGCCAAGCAATTTGCCCTTCGCTGAGCGCCAGCGGCCTTCAGTTCCGCTATCGAAACACGATGAATAGATCCGGTAGGTAAAAGCCACCACCAACTGTCGACGAGTCACCCGATGCATCAGAAAAATGAGACAGATCGCGACGGTAAGCGGTTGTCGACGGCAATGGTGCGTGCCGGGCAGCAGATTGACAATCCCTGTTTTGTTCAACTGTCTCTCGACCTTGGGCGTGGAGTGCGCTGAACGGGAAAACGAAACTCGAAAGCAACGCGTGATCACCTACTATGATCAACGATGGCTTGCGGGTACAATCGGAAGCAGATGATAAAAGTTCAGCACATTTCAGCCTTTTCAAGCGATCAGCGCGGTGGCAACCCGGCCGGTGTCGTTATTTGCGATCAATTGCCGGAAGCGGCGATGATGCAGAAAGTGGCCACCGAAGTCGGCTACTCGGAATGCGTTTTTGCAACGCCTGTAGAAGACGCATGGCGGGTGCGATATTTTTCACCTGAGGTCGAGGTGGACTTCTGCGGTCATGCAACCGTCGCGCTGGGCGCTGCTCTGGCCCAGCAAGAGGGACCGGGCCTGTTCACGCTCGATATCAATCGCGCACGCATTACCGTCGAGGGCCACCTTTCGGGCACCCGCTGGGGAGCTTCGTTTTGGTCACCTCCAACTCACAGTGGCCCGGTCACGTCTTCTGTTCTGAATGACGCATTCGAACTATTCGGCCTCGCATCGATCGATCTTGATCCGCGCATTCCGCCCGCGATCGCGCATGGCGGTGGTGACCATCTGGTTCTGGCACTGAAGGACAGAGAGACGTTGCGCACGATGCGGTATGACTTCGACAAAGGTCGAGCAGTGGCCGAACGTGAAGGGCTCATAACCTTCAGTCTCCTATACGCCGAGACTGCCCAACTTTTCCACGCACGCAATCCGTTCCCGCTTGGCGGCGTCGTGGAAGATCCTGCGACCGGGGCTGCTGCTGCCGCCTTGGCCGGATACCTGCGTGACCTCGGCTGGCCTCATGGCGGCGCCATCACCATTCGCCAGGGCGAAGATATGGGCGTTCCATCCCTTCTCGAAGTGGAGATCACGCCCGAGCGAGGCGCGAGCATCCTGGTTCGCGGAAGCGCCCGCACCGTTCGCGAAGCGCAGCTGTTGGAAGCCTGAGGAATGGCCATGGCATCGGAATAGGAATGATCCTGCCTGCGGGCGGGCAAGCTTCGGCTATGACGATGCAGTGAGCAGCTGCTGTATCTCGATGAGCTTTTTCAGGGATGCTTCTACCCGGACCGGCCAGCGCATCAAGCCTTCCCTGGACCCATTCGTCAGGCAACGATGATAAAACCTCCCGTCAGACGATCACCATGATCCCTTTCACTGATGTCATTCTGATTGGGCCCGGTCATCGACCCGACATTCGCCACTAAATACTGTGCAAGGATCTCCTTTGTATCATGCATTCGCTTCAGTGCGTTCGTGATGGGTTCGCACCCTCGATACCAGACATCGCATTGTCCTTCAGGAGCCGCAGCAGATCGGTACACGCGCTCAAGGCGATACTGCGGAGGGGCGTCATACCCAACACGTCCAAGTACTTCATAGCATAGATATGCCTATCAATATTTTTGGTTGCTGGGCATGTTCCCAAGATATCCTAGGGACACAGAGCATGGCACGTTTTTTCGACCATTATCCACGCAGTCCTCGACGCAACCAAGATAAGAGCGTTTGTGGCTCGCGTGAAGGTTGGGCGACCATCCTCTTCGGAACCCGCGCAATCCGATTGCTGCACTCGCATGCGATCGTGCGAAGGGCATCTTGCAGGCCCGGTCTACGAAGTCACCTCACAGCGCGTCCTCGCGCTTGACTGAATTGATGAACACAGCAAAAGAAGCGGCAGGCGTGTGCCTGCCGCTCCAGAACTTCTGTCACGATTTTTACTGGTCCGGTCCCCAAGCGTTCACCTCTTCACACAGCTGAGCCATGGTCACGGGTTCGCCAGCGGGACTTGCATCGATTGACGCGGTGGTCTCCTCGTCTACCACGGTCGCGTCAGCGCCCTCGGCGGTCGTGAGTGCGCAACGGTCGCGCAGCGCCTGACGCTCGGCGCCAGAAAGATTGTCCCACGACAGACGCATTTCGCGTGGCGTCAGAAGCTCGGTCATGTCTGAATCTGTATGAAACGTACCACACCTTGCCAGTCACTTTGCACCGCCGATCATCGCCGTGGCCATGTCCCAAAGGCGGTCTGCATTGGCCGGGTCGCGCGCATACGGCGCAACCCCCTGCAACGGTGTGGCGCGCTCGGCCACGAGTTCGGCCTCTTCGCAATGGTCGAAATAGCGCCCGGAAATGCCTTCCAACAGTGGCGAGGCCGCAAGAAGCACAGAGGTGGCGGCGCCCTGCTCCGGCGTCTTGCGCAGGTGCTCGGGGGTTCGCAGGCCGCCAGTGTGGCGCTGCAGGTTGGTTGCGATCGCGCCTGGGTTCAGCGCATTGCCCGTAATCCTATCTGCCGACCATTTCCGAGCGATTCCCACGGCCATCAGAATGCAGGCAGTCTTGGACTGCCCATAGGCCAGCACCGGATCATAGCTGGTGAACCGGAAATCGAGGTCATCCCACTGCACCGAACCGAAGAGGCTGCCGGTGGAACTGACCGAGACTACCCGCGCGCCCTGGGCAGCCTTCAGCCAAGGATGCAGTCCAAGGGTCAATGCAAAATGGCCGAGGTAGTTGGTGGCGAACTGCAGCTCGCGACCATCCGCATTGCGGTCCAGGGTCGGCAAGGCCATGACGCCGGCATTGTTGATGAGGGCGTGCAGTGGACGGTCCCATCCCGCAACAAAAGCCCGGACGGAGGAGAGGTCGGCCACATCCAACGCGCGGACATGGATACCGGGATTGCCCGTGGCGGCGCGCAGGTCGCCAGCCACCGCCTCGGCGGCGTCCACGCGGCGGGCCGCAATGGTCACATCGGCGCCCGAAGCAGCCAGCGCCTTCACCGTTTCGATACCGATGCCACTGGCGCCGCCAGTGACGATCATGGTCTTGCCGGTCAGATCGACGCCGGCCAGCACCTCGCTGGCCGTGCTCGTGAAGCCGAAGTCTGTGGTGATCCGCGTCATCATTTCTCTCCTTGTTGGGAGAGCCAGAGATAGTCCTCGCTCAGTGCTTAGGGTATTGGTGCAGTATGGCACGCAATGATGAGATATTTCGCACAGTGGGTACGCTGCCGCCCGGGGAGCTGAGTGCCTTCCTCGCCGTGGCGCAACATGGCGGGTTCCGTGCAGCGGCGCGGTCCACCGGTGCCAGCCCTTCAGCGATCAGCCACGCCGTAGCAGGTCTTGAGGCGCGGCTGAAGGTGCAGTTGTTTCTACGCACCACACGCAACGTGTCCCTGACGGCTGCGGGCAAGCGTTTCGCCGATGAACTCCGGCCGGCCATGGCGCAGATCGACAGGGCCGTTGCCGCCTTGAGCGAGCTTTCGGGCCGCCCCTCGGGCAAGATCCGCATCAATGCCGATCCGGCAGCCGCCGAACAGGTCATGGACACCCTTATCCTGCCGTTTCTCGCGGCCTACCCCGAGATGGAAATCGAAATCGCTGGCGAAAAGCGGCTCGTCGACATTGCCAAGGATGGCTTCGATTGCGGCATCAGGGCTGGAAGCCTCGTCGCCGGCGACATGGTCGCCGTGCCGATCAGCCCGCCCCAACAGCACATCGTGGTGGCCTCACCCGAATATCTGGCAGTGGCCGCACCCATCTCGTCTCCCGCCGATCTGGTCCACCATTCCTGCATCCAGCTGCGCATGCCCAGTGGCAACCTTTATCGCTGGGAGTTCGAACGCGGTGGCGAGGCTATCCAGATCGAAACGGCCGGACGGCTGGTCCTGACCAACTCGAGACTAATCATCGCTGCGGTTCAGTCCGGACTTGGGCTTGGCTATGTGAACCGATGGGCGGCGCGCCGGGCTTTGGCGGACCAGCGGGTTGTGCAACTTCTGCCAGACTGGACGCCGCACTATGCGGGGCTCAGCCTCTATTACCCCAGGCATCACCATATGAGCGCGGGCATGCGCAGTTTCGTTGAATTTGCCCGGAAGGCCGCACGGACCTGACAATTGTTGGGCTGGCGGTTGTTGGAATTTGTGGTCGTCCCCTCTTGCGGCAGCGACTATGGGAAGCTGCTGGTCCGCTATCTACCCCGATCGAGGCCCATACGAATCCGTTGATCGTCTATCCCGGGAAGGATTCATTCTGGCTTCAGGGTCCGTCTCCAGACTGGCTTTCAGGCGACCGATTGGTCGAAGCTGCCGTTTCATTCCCCGTGTTCGGACCCAAATCGCCAGCTTTCGAGGCCGCGTTTTGCTCCAGCGAGCCCATGCTGCCACAATGCTCCGGTGTACGGCTGCCTTCGGACCGCATGCCACTTTCCGGGTTGCCGATAACGCCGCTATCATGTCGTGATGGAAATGGTAGTGGACCGCGTGAATGGTAGTTCTTGATGGCGACTGAACCACGATCCCCGCGCCTTGCGGTGTTGATTGATGCCGATAATGCCTCGGCAAAGATCGCCGATGGTCTGTTCGAGGAAATCGCGAAGATCGGGGAAGCGAGCGTTCGGCGCATCTACGGTGATTTCTCCAGCGCCCGCTCCAAGGGCTGGGCGGATATTTTGTCGAAACACGCCATCATTCCACAACAACAATTTGCCTATACGCCAGGCAAGAATGCCTCTGATATCACGCTGGTGATCGATGCGATGGATCTTCTTCATAGCGGTCGGCTCGATGGATTCTGCCTTGTATCTTCCGACAGTGACTTCACGCGGCTCGCCGCCCGCATCCGCGAACAGGGCGTTGATGTGTATGGGTTCGGTGACCAAAAGACCCCAGAGAGTTTCCGGCAGGCCTGTCGCCGTTTCGTCTACACCGAGAACCTGCTGCCGACCGCTCCCGCCAACGCGTCCGATGCCGTTCAATCAGCCGCGCCTCTTCAGCCACCGAGCACGGCGGCGGCAATTATCAAGCGAGTAATTGCCCAGATGGAGAGTGAGGACGGCTGGGTAGCGCTTGGTGCGGTCGGCAACCAGCTTGCCAATCTTGCCTCCGACTTCGATCCGCGAACCTTCGGCTTCCGCAAATTGAGCGACCTTGTGCGAAAGACGAACGAGTTTGAGATCAACCATCCCGAGGGCGGGACAATGCGGATCCGGGTGAAGCCAACACCCTCCAGGGGATCACGATCCAGAACGCGACAATCGTCTTGATCGACCCAGACATTTCACCTCATGGAAAGACGGCGTTTCTTCGCGCAGACATACTTTTGGGCATCCACACAGGGAGGAAGTTGATTGCGAAACGAGGAACTGGATGATGTCTCTCCTGACAAGCGCCCTGTCAGCCCGTCTGCCGAACGCAACAAGGGACCCATCACCGATGTCCTGAAACGCGTCTTGCCCGATCGTGGCACAGTGCTCGAAATCAGCAGCGGAACTGGACAACATGTCGTTCATTTTGCCCGCATGATGCCGTACCTCACATGGCAGCCCAGCGAACGCGATGAGCTCTCTCTCGGATGGATCAAACAGTGGATGGCGGCTGAAGCGCTCGAAAACATTCTACCCCTAGTGCGCCTCGACGTGACCGAATTGCCTTGGCAGGCAGGACCTGCGGCGGCGGTCATTTGTCTGAACATGATCCACATAGCGCCTTGGTCTGCCGCGGAAGGACTCATCTGTGGTGCGGAGACCGTCCTTGGCCAAGGCGGCATTCTTTTCATCTATGGCCCATATTTGCGTAGTGGTGTGCAACCATCACCGAGCAACATGGCGTTCGACAGCGAGTTGCGCTCGCGCAATCCGGAATGGGGTTTGCGCAATGTCGAGGAAATCACCCGCTGCGCCGGGTTGCACGGCTTCGGGCAACCGGAGATCCATGAGATGCCCGCGAACAATCTGTCCGTCATATTCTGCAGGCAATGAAGCCGAACCGAAGCCTCTCGCGGGAGGACTGGACAGGGGCCGCTTGCGGACTGTCCGGTTTCAGGTCGGACTATGCGTTTACCTGCCGTCGTATGGTCAATTGACCACCAGCTGTTCCGGCTCAATCGTCCTTGTCTTCCGTATCGCCGGGTGCACGATTGGTGACCGACCTGAATGGTTCAATGACTTGCAGCGCCGCTCAGGGTATTTTCGAAAAAGTCGGCGTGAGTTGTGTCCGGTAGAAACAAGGTTTCAGAAGACATGGCTACGAACCGGCACACTGAGGCAATTCAGATGGATCAGTCTGCGGAGAAATTCGATTGGCGTTCGGCAATCATCGAGCGATCGGCGCCGATCGCCGTCATCGCCGCGCTCATAGTCATTGTCTTCCTGACCGTCTCGCCCTTCCTGCCCGCGATCATCTGGGGCGCGGTTGTCGCGGTGGCGATCGCCCCCTGGTTTCGCTGGCTGGTTCGGCGGATGGGCGGTCGTCGATTGCTCTGCACCTGGATCGTCGGTCTCCTTCTCGCAGGAACGGTGGTGATACCCGCGCTGGGGCTTGCGGCGGCGATGCTGGACTTCCTGCCCAACATGCTTTCGTGGACCGGCACGCTCTCGGAGGTCGGGCCGGTCGAGCCTCCGGCGGCCCTGACCGAGCTCCCGGCAATCGGACCGCATATCAGGGAGTTTTGGCTCGACCTGACCACAGACACGTCGCATGCGCTGACACTCTTCCGGGAGGAGATCAAGGCCGGCTTCCTATGGCTGCTGGGAGAGGCCGAGGTGTTCGGGATCTTTGTCGGAGAGTTTGCGATCGGTATCCTTCTTGCGGTGGTGTTCCTCCACGCGGGCGACCGCCTGACCGCCGGTCTCGACCAGTTCTTCTACAAGCTTGGCGGAAGTTTCGCGCAGCAGATCGGGCGCGCCTCGGCTTTGACCGCGCGGCAGACAGTGATTGGCGTGCTTGGTGCCGCGCTTGTGCAGACGCTTGTTGCGACAGTCGCATACCTCATCGTTGGCGTCCCGAACTGGATGCTGCTCGCCGGTGTCACCTTCATCCTGGCACTGATCCAGATAGGGCCCGTGCTGGTCTTTATTCCACTTGCGATCTGGCTCTGGGCGGACGGCGAGGGCTGGCAGGCGGCATTCGTTTTGTTTTGGGGCATCGTCGTGGTCGGCATTGTAGACAACGTCGTTCGGCCCTTGATCGCCAGCAAGGGGCGCGATGTTCCCGCCACGCTTGCGTTCTTGGGCGCCCTCGGGGGGTTCGCCCAATGGGGCGTAATCGGCGTCTTCATCGGTCCCGTCATTCTAGCTGTCGCCTACGAAACCGTCACCCGGTGGAGTCGCCTGCGCTCAGGGGACCACGAGAATGAACAAGCTGAAGCTGAGTTGCAGTAGGCTGGCTCGACAACCCGTTGAAAGCACATTCTTGCTATTTCCGAAGACCAGCACACTCTCTTGCACTTCTATTTGGGTCAAACGCACTAGCGAATTGCGCGATCACTTGGTTGTAGTGCATATTCGCAGCTGGTCCTTGGACTTGCCGCTTGAGGAAGGAGCAGGCCATGAACACCCGCATCATCATCAGCCTCATCGTCTACGCGCTGTGGATCGTTGTCACGCTGCTCGGCGCAAAAATCCTGCTCGGCGGAGCGGAAGTCCCGCTCGACGAAATGGTGAAGAACGGTATCGGCTGGCAATTCGTGGCGGCAATCGTACTTCTGGTCGCGTTCATCCTCGCCCGCAAATGGAACGACCTTGCGTTCGGGCCGCCGCACTCCGTCCTGAAGGTGATGTGGTTCCCCGTCGCGTGGCTGCTGCTCATCTTCTCCGTGACGCTGCTCACCGGACTGCCCCCGGCATCGATGATCGTATTCATCGCGTTCAACACGCTGTTGGTCGGCATCTCGGAGGAGACGATGTTCCGCGGCGTGCTGTTTCGCGCATTTGTTACGCAGTACCGCATCTGGACCGCGATCATTGTCAGTTCTGTCCTGTTCGGCGCGGTCCACATCCTCAACGTCTTCAACACCGGCGACCTCAACGGCGCACTCATGCAATCGGTTCCTGCCGCGATGAGCGGCATACTGTTCGTGGCGATCGTCATCCGCACTGAATCGATCTGGCCCGCAATCATCTATCACTGGCTATGGGACTGCGTTCTGTTCATTCTTCTAACCGGAAGCCAGGCTAGCGGGGTGGACGCCAACCCGGCGGCGCTCGAAGGTCTGGGGTCTGCCAAGGATTTCCTGCCAATCGCAATGGGATTGCCCAACTTCATCTGTGGCCTGATCCTCCTGCGCAAGGTTCGTGACGAGAGTTTCCGCGAGGCGGAAGCACGTCGAATGTCGGAGGCGGCCTGAGCCGTCGCGCGCAAGCCCGCGCCAGCCATAGACCGATGTAGCCCGATTGAACGGCACTCAGCCGACAGTACCAACTGCCAAGAATACGACGACGAGAAGATAGCCTCCAATGAGCAGTCGAAGGAAAGTACCCGACTGCGCAGCTTGCCATGCCGCAATCGAGAGGAGGATGCACATGCCAATCGCTGCCAGCCAGTCCAAAATGTAGACAGGCGAGTCCCACACATCCGGGGTGGTCACGCCTTGCTCATTGTCGGATACGCGGATCGAAGAACCCAACCAGATGATCTGACCGACCAAGACACCGGCGAACAATCGATACAGTCTTGCGTCGAATCCGCTCCGCAAGCGAGCGACGATGCGCCAAGTGAGTGCGGCGTTCATAAGAGCAACGATCGACTGCGTTACCCAAAGCATTGGTCTGCTGGTCGACTCGAAAATGAAATGGGCAATCGGGATGATTGGACCGAAAGCGAAAGGCAGTACAGCCAGACTCGCGATCGCCATAGCGCAACGCCAAACCAGTCGAGATGGATCAGAGGCAATCGAAAGATGCAGCGCAGCAATATTGACAGTCAGAAACAGCAAGGAAGCCGTCATGCGGCCAATTGATGGATCACCTGCCGCGCTTCACGCAAGCTGCCGATGCATGAGAATCGCAATATGACACGACACTGGAAACTGGCTGAAAACTTCCCAGCGTTCATTAATCTATCGTCCGATCAGGCATTGGATAGCCGTTGTGGGGTGCACGCCCAAAAGGTGTTCTGGACCTTAAGACATGATGACAAAGTCACGCCCGGACCTTCGCTCCGGATGAAGCGGTGCATCCGTCGTGATGAAGATCATGCCCGGATGAAGCCGTGCGCGCATTGCTTGCAGGAAATTGCCATCGGCCGAAACGCGGTTCAGTGCGCGTTCTTCTGGCTGAAAGAAGCCACCGACGTCTGTATTGTGGCTGATCGCTGTCCAGTGCATACCCTGGCTATCACCGTGCGCGCCATTGAGTACAAATACATGGCTGCCGAGGGGCCCTCTGCCGCTAATGGTCGCTTGCCCTTCTGCTATGACTTCACCGTTCTCGATCAGCACAGCCCTTTTATCGGCTGAGGAGGCGATGATTGAGGTGACCGGATAGGCTTCCGCTTCAGCCCAGTCTTTCGGGTGCCTTTTTTCTTCCAGCCCCGCCTCTACTTGCTCGAACTCCGTTTGTGCGTAGCCGCTGAGAACCATTCCTGGGTGCACAAGCTCCCATGGGTCAGAGTGGGACCCGGATATGATGACTGGCGTGCCGAGATGGGTAATCTCGAACAGTCTCTCGGAGAATTCCATCGGCAGTCGTATGCAGCCATGCGAAGCGGGATAACCGGGAAGATTGCCTGCGTGGAGAGCGATGCCCGACCAGGTCAGTCGATTCATGTTCGGCATCGGTGCGTTGTTGTAGGTGCTCGATCTGTGGTGCTTGTCCTTCTGCAGGACAACGAATACGCCCGTCGGCGTTGAATGCCCCTGCTTGCCGGTAGAACAGGTCGACACCGCGATCCGCACCCCGTTGCGATAGATATGAACGCGCTGTTCAGGAAGTGACACCACGACCGCCACCGGTCCTTCTGGCTGCCGGTCTGGGTGCCATGTGAATTCGCCCGGTTTCAGGTCCTTGATTTCCTTAAACACCTCATTGGCAAAAAGGTCGCCCGCGAGGAACGCGCCCGTCGTTGCGAACGTTGCCAACATCAGGCGTCGGCGGTCGAGATCGAATGTCATTGATGGCATTGCGCGGCTCCATCTCTCTCGTCCTTATTGAAGGGGTTCGACGTCCACCCGTCCAATGAGAATTTGAGTGAAATGCGATGATGGATTCATGTATTGGCAAGGCATTGCGCGAGAACGGCTCGAAGACAGGTGCGCGCATTCTTTTTGCCTTGGCGTAGCGGAGGGCCTGGCACTACTCTGACGTCCATGGATTTCAGGCAGAACTTTCGAGCCCTGCAGGCATTCGAGGCGGTATCTCGGCATCTGTCTGTGTCGCATGCCGCGAGCGAGCTCGGCGTGACCCAGAGTGCCGTCAGCCACCAACTGCGCCTCCTAACCAATCTGGTGGGTGAGAACCTGTTGCGCAAGCAAGGCCGTGGCGTTGCGCTGACGGAAGCTGGAGCGCGTCTCGCAGTCAAGCTGCAGGAAGCGTTCACAACGATCGATCGATCTGTCAGCGATGTGATTGGCAAGCACGACCCTATTGTTCGTCTGGCGGTGTGCAGCAGTTTCGGTCCGGGATGGCTAGTCCCGCGGCTCGCCGATCTTTATGCATCAAAGCCGGGTTTCGACCTGCACCTTCAGATGTATGCGCGCGATCCAGAGCTGAGTGACGCGGTCGCGGATGCATTCGTGACGACCTTACCGAATGAAAAGGGGTTCTTTTCGCTCCTCCTCTGGCCAGAGAAGCTGGTGCCGGTCCTGTCGCCCTCAAGTGAACGACACGGTACGTTTCCGCTGATCACGACCGACCTTGCGAAGGGCAAATTCGGGAATGACTGGAAACTATACGCGAAGCTTGCCGGAAAGAACCACGTCAAGCTCCCGGAAGAACGCTGGCTGTTCGCATCACATTATGTGACGGCACTGGAAATGGTTCGCGCCGGACTGGGAGCAGCGCTCGTGCCCGATTTTCTGATTGCCCGCGAGGTCGAAGCAGGATCACTCGTGCTGCTCGACGACACAGAGATTCCAACGCATGAGGACTACTACCTCTGCGTCAAGGAGACCCGCCGCAACGAGCCGGCCCTCGACGCGCTTGTGCGATGGTTCCGCAGCCAGATATCGCGGCAACCAACTGCCGACGCGCTTCGCCTCGCGGCTCCCAAATAGTCGTTGCCCTGCCGGAGACATGATTTTTGTCCGCAAGGTCGCGACAGATTTCACATATCGCGTGCAAGAAGAATTTGGCATTATCGGCTCTGGCCGAAGAGGGAATTCTGGCCCGGATCGTTTGGAGGTGTCGGGGCCGGATATCGGATTGTCGTTCTGAGCGTGTCGCCAGGGCGAAATACTGATCTAATGCCTTTTCGTCACGTTGATACTTGGGAGAACATTATGAGAAGTATGTTTGCATGCGGCGCCACTGTGGTCGCACTGACTGTTGTTGCGGGATGCACGACCGATTCCAGTACGGGTAGCTCCGTGGCCGCCGCCGCCGCCGGCCTGACTCCGCAGCAGATGCAAAGCTACTGCGCCGGTGAAGCCGCGGGCGAGTTCAACACCCGGCCGGACTACGTCAGCACTAACACTGCACTGCCATCCACGAGTGGCGGGTTTGTCGTCACTGGCACGGTGGATCGAGGCACAGAAGGCAATCCGCCATTCGAATGCCAGTTCGCCCGCTCGGGCCGATTTATCTCGTTCCGGATGATCTGAGGGCTCCCGCCCGGGACAAAAGTCGAGCCATGTACGGCGCGGATAGCATGCAGCCGTACCAGCGGCTGCGGGCTGGCGGCGCACAACAGCGGCAGACGACTGCTGCAGAACAACCCGAAGAGGTGAAGCGCGATGGTACAAGTGCTACCCAGGGCGGCGGTAGTCGTCGCACCTTGTTGCTTGCGACGCCGATCCTCGCACAGCCGATCAATGAAGTAAGGATCGAGTTCGCGGCGGGGGCGTCAGGTACCTCCGTCGACGGCAGTCTGACTGGCGAACGGATCGTCGACTACGTGCTCGGGGCACGGGCAGGCCAGACGATGTCGATCGATCTCAAAAGTTCCAACCCGGCAGGCTACTTCAATCTGATGAGGGGAAACGATCCTCAGGCGATTCACATCGGCTCGGTGTCCGGCAACAGCTACACCGATGTTCTTCCCGCAGACGCCGATTACCGCATCCGCGTCTACCTGATGAGAAGCGCGGCGCGGCGAAACGAGTCGATGGACTATGAGCTGTCGGTATCGATCGACGGCGCCGCTTCAGATGCCGGCGCTGCGCCCGGGCCCGACTATGCCGATGGTTTGGCTGGAGGACCCGACTTCTGGCGGGTTGCTGGTCTTCCCCGCAACGACACGCTCAATGTCCGGTCTGGCCCGGGCACTTCGCATGGCATCGTGGGTGAACTGGCGGATGGCGACGTTGTCGCCAATCGCGGCTGCGAGATGGCCAGCGGATCAAAATGGTGCCGCATCGAAGCGGGAAGCGAGCAGCGGTTTAGGGGATGGGTGAGCGGACGCTACCTCGTCGAGGCAGCTCGCCCCCAAAACGGCGGTACGACAGCCGAGTCCAGCGGAAAGGTCCCATGTTCACCATCTGCCGGCCAACCGACGAGGGACTGCACCTTCAGGGCCTCGCGCGGCAATGGCGGAAACGCCAGCGTCTGGATCGCGCTTCCTGCGGGAGGCGAGCGCTATGTGCGGTTTGTCGACGGTAGGCCCGTAGAAACCGATCCTGGCATGGACATCACCTTCGAGCAGATCTCGGATCTTTATCTGGTCCGCATCGGAGGCGTCGAACGGTACGAGATACCGGAAGCGGTGGTGTTCGGCGGGTAAGATGGCGCGGTCCGCACCAGCATGTCGCTGAGAATCATCAGGTCCGGATCGACATGAAAGGTCGCTCGCAATCTGGCCGGAGGGAATGAGTTTGAAACCGGCCTGTGCCGAGTGTGCAGTTCGAAGCCTTGATGAGGAGAAGTCGGATGGATCGATCGATCAGCAAATTCCTGGGTCTCTTGACCGTCTCGCTGGCGTTGTGCACGACCGGCTCTGCCCAGGATGTCGAAAGTGTCGGCTCTATCGGACCTGATCAGCTCAGGTTCTCGGTCGAAAACATGGACAGAACCGCCGATCCCCGAGCCGACTTCTATCGCTACGCGGCGGGCGGGTGGCTTGATCGCGTTGATCGCCCATCCAATTTGCCCTCGGTCGATTTCCTCGCCTACGTGACTGAACATGTGAAGGCCCAGATGAAAGTGGTGGTGGCCAAGGCAGCCGAAGAAGCGGCGGTGGCCCCCAAAGGCAGCCCGCTTCAGCAGGTTGGAGACCTTTTCAGTTCCTACATGGATGTCGATCGCATCAATGCGCTGGGTATAGAGCCGATCAAGCCCGAGTTTGCGCGGATCGATGCCATCTCCTCGCTGGATGATCTGTCGGACTATCTCGGCTACTACGCCCGGAACATGGGAGCCTTTGCCTTTGCGAGCTTTGTCGTACATCCCGACAATCAGGACTCCCAGCAGTTCATCCTTTACTTCATCAGCGGCGATCCGATCCTGTCCTTCGGTGGATTGTATGAATTGCCCGACGGATCGCCACAGGTGGCAGCCTATCTGACATACCTGGAAGATTCGCTAGCCTTGGTGGGGTACGATGCGGAGAAGGCTGCCTCGGTCGCAAGGTTGACGCTGGCGATCGACCGCGAAATTCACGCGGGCCAGCTGACGCCACAGGAATCCGCTGATCCGGGCAATTCCAATTTTGCAATGAGCTTTGCCGAACTGCAGGCCATGATCCCTGAGCTCAACCTGGAGAGACTGGCTGTCGCATCCGGCGTGCAGGCGCCGGAACGGCTCATTGTCAGCGAGCCGCGCTACACCAAGGCGCTGTCGGAGATGCTTCGCACCCGGCCGTTGAGCGATTTCAAGGAGTTTCTGAAGGTCAAGGTGCTGGCGCGCATGGCCGGGGTCATGACGACAGCGTTCGATGAACCCTATCTTGCCCTCAATGCAGCCCTTACCGGTGTTTCGGTTCTGCCACCACGCGAGGAAGTGGCGCAAGGCGTGTTGCAGCTTCAACTGGGTCACCCGTTCTCCAAGGCTTATGTCGACAATTTCTTCGATCAGTCGTCACGGGCGACCGCGACGGACATGATCGGGCGCGTCAAGGCGGCTTTCCGGTCAAGGATGGAGAAAGTAACCTGGCTGACCGAAGAGACGCATGCTGCAGCGCTCGACAAGCTCGACCGGCTGGCCTTCTATGTGGCCTATCCCGAAAACTGGATCGACTACAGCAGTGTCGATATCAAGCCCGACGACCTTGTCGGCAACATCATGGCGCTACAGGCGTTCAATTACGACAGGGGCATGAGCAAGCTCGGCAAGCCTTTCGTCCGTGACCAGTTCGCTGACAATAAGTCCACTCTGCCGATCATCGTCAACGCGGCCTATAATCCAGAATTGAACGGTTTCGAGGTGCCGGCGGCATTTCTTCAGCCGCCGGTTTTCAATCCCGATTCCGACGTCGCACTCAATTTCTGCCGGCTTGGCGCCGTGCTCGGCCATGAGATGACGCACGGTTTCGACACCAGAGGCGGGCGATACGACGCCGACGGCAATCTTCGCGCGTGGTGGACCGAAGCCGACCTGGCGGCGTTTACTGCCGAAGCACAGAAGCTGATAAGCCAGGCGGATGCCTTCGAAATTCTGCCCGGGCTGTCGATCAACGGAACGCTGACGGTCGCCGAGAACATGGCCGACGTCGGCGGCCTCAACGCCGCATACGATGCGTTGATGCAATATCTCGAGGAGCATCCGGAAGAGGACGTCGAGATCGATGGCATGACCCCGGCGCAACGCTGCTTCGTTGGTTGGTCACAGTTGTGGGCGTCGAAAGCCAACGACCAGTATCTGCGACTCGCCGCACGGGACTACCACTCGCCGAATGTCTACCGCACCGTGGCTCCACTCAAGCATGTCGATGCCTTTTACGAAGCATTCGGCATCAAGGAAGGCGACCCGATGTGGCTGGCTCCCGAACAGCGACTGAAGACGTGGTAGTAGGTTTGAACTGACGCGTCGTTCGGTGATTTTCGCATGAAGATTGGCGTTTAGAGCGGTGGCTGGCGTCAACGTCGCGTCACTTCCGACGATGTCCGCTTTCGGCAGATGCGCAGAAGGCCCGGAACGACTGAAATAGGGGCCCAAAACTGCCGTCTTGCCTTTCAGAAGGTCGATCTCTTGGTGAGCATACCCTAATTCCCCGAACGCCGAAGCCAGTGGGAGTCCTCGAGGATTTGCTGCCTCCATCGGCTGGGGCTCTTGCCGTATCGCTTTGTGAACGTGCGGGAGAAGTGCGGCAGGCTGGAGAAGCCGGACGCGAGGGAAACGTCTGAAATGCTGACGGTGCTCTGCCACAGGAGGCGCTGCGCAAGCGTCATTCGGCATCGCATATACATCTCGGAAAAAGTGGCGCCGGTATATTTGACAAAGAGGCGCTCGAGATGCCTCGACGAGATATCCATCTCTTCGGCGATCTCCTCTCTGGATAGTGGAACGGCGATGTTGCCCTCCATCCGGGCTATCGCATCGCTAACGATGCTGTTCGTTACGATGTGGCGATCCGAGACGCTGCCGCGCTGCGGGTCTCCTGCAAAACTGCCCTTGGTGTAGAGGAACCACTCTGAGACCCGTTGCGCCAGGCTTGCGTCGGCACGCTCCGCGATCAAGGAATTCATCAGATCGAGTGCTGCGATGCCGCCGCCGCATGTCACCGTCTTGCCATCCCTGACATATCGGGCGGGCTCCGGCGTCAGCAGCGGAAACATCTCCTGAAAAAGGTCGACATGTTCCCAGTGGATGGTGAACCTTCGGTCGGTCAACAGCCCGGCCCGGGCAAGGAAAAACGGACCGGCCGTGATGCCGCCGATCGTCGCGCCGTGACGCGCGGTGCGCCGTATGCAGGCGTCGATGCGGCGCGACCCCCATTGGTCAACATGTCCGCCCGCGACCACGAACAGGTGAGACAGGTCCTCTGTTGCCTGCGGCAGATCCTGGGTCTCGACAGCCATTCCCCCCGATGAGCTGACCCAGCCGCCTCCGTCGGAGTGAAGCGAGAGATCAAAGAGCTTCTGGTTGGAAATGTGGTTAGCGGCCCTCAGAGGTTCGAGCGTCGCCGAAAACGACATGAGGGGAAAGCCTGGCACGAGGATAAATGCAATTTTCGCCATTCCAGCAGTGTTGTCCGTTTTGATCAAAACTACGTCCGTCAAAGGCAAGCACCTTAGAGCAAGCCGACTTAACGTTCAACGGATGAGGTGACCAGAATATATCTGGAATCTCAAAAATATTAATGATGACGAAATCGTCAGGATGCGATCAACAGTATGCGATGAAAGTAACAATAAACAAATTTAGGTCATGACGAGGTTGATATGGCTAGAGATAGACGATCAGGAAACTGAAAAGAAATGTCTGAAAACTGAAAAGCAATTGTCGGAACGAGTCTTCGTCATGATTGATGCGCATGGGATACTTCAAGAGGACGGGCTGGCGCCGGTGTCGGTGGAGGAATATTTCGTCGTCGGGGACGGAAGTGTCCCGAATTCGAGATTTCCCATCACCGTGTATCGCAACCTCGGCGACGACAGGATCGAGGCTCGCAATCTGAAGGATTGCCTAGGCCGGAACGGATGGATTCCGGACTGGTTCTCGGCGGACGGGATGTATCCCCGGCATCACTTCCACAGCGATGCCCACGAGTTCATCGCCGTGATGGATGGGGAGTTCACCTGCCGGCTCGGTGGTGAGCATGGTGTCGATGCTCATCTCGGCAAGGGCGATGCCCTCGTCATACCCGCCGGCGTAGCCCATTGCGGCGATCGAAAATCCGAGAGGCTCGCCATACTGGGGGCATTTCCGACCGGTTTCGGCATCCATGATTTCAGGCTTGGCTACCCGTCGGAATACGCGCAGATGGCCATGCGCGCGCAGCAGGTTCCCATCCCGCCAAATGACCCGCTGTTCGGGCCCAAAGGCCCCCTGGTGCAGCGCTGGACACAACATTTCTAAAGGTGCGGGTAATGCGACAGGTAGAAATTGCAGGCGGCGGCATCGCCGGATTTGTTGCGGCCATTTCGTTTGCGCGGAACGGCTGGAAAGTCAGGGTGCACGAAAAGAGCGACCGTCTCCGGACGGCCGGCAACGGTTTCGTCGTATGGGCGAACGGCCTCCGCGTGCTGGGCGCCCTCAAAATAGCGCCCGACATCGACAAGGTCGGCAACCAGATCAAGACTTGGGATGTGCGGAACGAAGCCCACGGTCTCCTGAAGCACTACGACATGCCGAGCGCCAATGGTGGCCGGGCAGCGATCTTCACACGTCAGGAACTGGTCGACCTGCTCTCCGCCACCGCGGTCGATCTCGGGGTCGAGATTTCGCTGGGGTCGAGTGTGGCCGGTGTTACGGCAGAAGGCCAGATGAGCTTCGCCGATGGCAGAACAATCAGCGCCGATCTGGTCGTGTGTGCCGATGGCGTCTTCTCGAATACGCGCCGCTCGCTGCTGGGAGATCTACCGATTGCAAAGCACCGCAAGGGAGCGATCCGGATGCTGCTTCCCTCGAATCCTGACCAGTTCAGCGAGCGTGACCGGCATCACGCGACCGAGTTCAACCACCCGGAAGGACGCCGCGCGGGCATCATTCCCTGTGCGGGCGGTCTGGTCTACGTGATCCTCGTCTCCATGATGACCGACCCGGCGGCGCACGCCGTGCCCATCGACGTCGACCATTGGTCGAAAACGTTCCCATCCTTGGCCACCTATTTCAAGCAGGCTGGCAGCCTCGGGCACTTCGACCAGTATTTTTCGGTGTCAGCGCCCACTTGGCATCTCGGCCGATGTGCCGTGATCGGCGACGCTGCGCACGGGATGACGCCGGCGATCGGTCAGGGCGCTTGCTCGGCGATGATGTCGGCTTACACGCTCGGCCATACCGACTTTGGTGCCGGCGCGGTGGAGGATGGTCTCGCGCGCTGGGAAGCCAAGATACGGCCGCTTCTGGACATGGCCCAGGAATATTCCCGCGCGACAACTGCTGGCCTGACGGATCCCAACAGCCACAACCTGTTCCTCAGCGATCCCGCCATACGGCCGATGTACGAGGCCGATATTCCCGCTCTTTATGCACGAGCAACATCACCGGAGAAAGAAAAGTGCTGATCTCGGGTCCGTCTGTAGACAAATATGATGCAGTGTCGGATTTCGCTGCAATTGCCAGCGATCAAGCCGATATCGACGCGCATGCGCGATTCCCCGATCACGTCGCGAACCTGATCCGTATCCGCGACATACTCCTCGCCAGGCGGCGACTTTTCGCACAGGACGCCGCCGCATACCCCGTCGTCACGATGGGACGCGCGGGCGACATCATCACCGTATCCCGCATGCTGACCGAACTGGACGGCATTATCGAGCAGGAAAAGCGGCTTGCATCAGAGCCGGCATAATCGAACATCCAAGAACAAGGGGAACTGGCATGAAAAACATACCATTCGCATTTGCATTGTCGCTTTTGCTCGTCGGCGGCACTTCAGCTTCGGCGGACGAGGTCACTTACGCGGGGCCTGGCGGGCTCTATCAGGAGCTGATGAAGAGCACGACCTTTGATCCGGCAAAGGCAAAGTACGGGCTGACCGTCAATCTGGACAACATCAAGTCGATCGCGGACGCCAGGATGCAGGTCCAGTCCGGCAATCCATCCTGGGATATCGTCGAGGTGCCCGAGCAGCAGTGCCGTTCCGCAGAGGCCGCCACGCTCTTTGAGGATATTGACTACAGCCTCGTGGCCAATGCGGCCGATATGCCTGAAAATCTCAAGGGCAAGAACTGGATCGGCGGCTTTACCCGTTATGCGATGGTTCTCGTTTGGAACAAGAAGACCTATGGCGACAACCCGCCAAGCAGTTGGGCCGACTTCTTCGACGTCGAGAAATTCCCCGGCACGAGGGCGATGTACAACCAGCCTCGCATGATGGCTGAGCTTACGCTTCTCGGCGATGGCGTGGACAAGGCGACGATGTATCCTCTCGATGTCGACCGCGCGATCCAGAAGATGGAAGGTTTCCGCAAGAACATCACGGTGTTTTACGAGACCTACGGCCAAGCCACCCAGCTTTTGGCCAACGGCGAAATTGACATGATGGCGCTTACCAACGGCCGTGCGTCGGCCGTCACCGCCGAATACGATCATTTCGCCTACACGCTGAACGAAGGCATCGCGGACAATGGTTGCCTGGCCATTCTCAAAGGTTCGAAGAACCGGGAAGCGGCCATGAAGGCGCTCAATGCTTTCATCGATCGCGAATTCCAGGCCAATATCGGTGCCCAGTCGACCTACGGGCCAGTGAACCCCAAGGCGTTCGAGGTTGGAACGATTTCCGCCGACAAGATGGCTCTGCTGCCGACCTATGCTCCGGTACTTGAGAAGATGCTGCTGCTGGATGCCGGCTGGTGGGCGAAAAACGAGGTGGACGTCGTTCCCCGCTGGTTGCGAATGATGCAGAAGTAATATGAGCGGAGTGCAGCACGTGGACGTCCCCCTTTCCGCCGGAGGCGTGGAGATCACTGCGCGGGATCTGGGCAAGCGATATGGGGGCGTCTCGGCATTGTGCGAGACCACCCTTGATATCCCTGCCGGCGAGTTCCTAACGCTGCTGGGGCCCTCCGGGTCCGGCAAGACGACGCTCCTGATGATCCTGGCCGGGTTTACCCGGCCAGACAGCGGGGAGCTGTTCTTCGGGGACCAGCCTGTCCACCGGCTGCCGCCACACAAGCGCAACGTGGGCATGGTGTTCCAGAACTATGCCCTGTTCTCGCACATGACGGTTGCGGAGAACATCGCCTATCCGCTCCGCATACGCGGCGTCGGCCGGGCGGACTGCCAGAGGCGGGTCGCCGAGGTCCTGTCGCTCGTTCATCTGGAGGGTTTCGAAGACCGACAGATCAGGCAGCTTTCGGGAGGGCAGGCACAGCGTGTCGCCTTGGCGCGGGCGACGGTCTTCAAGCCGAAGATCCTCCTGATGGACGAGCCATTGTCCGCACTCGACAAGAAGCTGCGCGACCAGATGCAGGTCGAGATCCGGCGCATTCATAACGCGCTCGGCGTCACCACGATCTATGTGACCCACGACCAGCGCGAGGCGCTGACCATGTCGGACCGGATCGCCGTTCTGAACAGGGGCGCGATCCAGCAGCTGGGCACGCCGAATGAAATCTACACTTCGCCCAAGACCGCGTTCGTTGCTGACTTCATCGGGGGAAGCAACATCCTGCCACTGGCGCGGAATGGAGATGGCGTGACGTTTGCGGATCAGGACATCCTTGCCTGCAATTCGCTTCCCGATGCGGAGCCGCTCTACCTCGTAGCACGACCCGAAAAGCTCCTTTTCGCGTCGTCAGGCGAGCCGACACTGGATGCGAACCGGTTCTCGGCCACCGTGACCAACATTTCATTCGAAGGGGACAGCTATGCAGTCACGGCGGCTCTGACCAATGGCCGCGAAGTGACTGTCCGCTGCACGACCACGATAGGCGCACTCCCGAAACAGGGCGAGATGGTTACCTTGGAGCTCGCAAGGCAGGACGCACTGATAGTCAGGGGCGATACATGAGCGTTGCAGCGGGCGCGTCGGATGCCATTGTGCCGTCGCAGGCGAGAGCCGACGGCCATTCCTCTGCCTGGGCGGCGCTAGCCTTTCCGGCCGTCCTTATCGTCGTCGGCGCGCTGGTCATTCCCGTTCTCGTGATGGTGCTGCTGTCGTTTGTCGACAGCTCGGGCTCGATCAGCCTCGCCAACTACTGGCTGCTTATCTCGGATCCTTCACTTCCCACCGTCATCGAAACGACTGTGAGCATCGCGCTCTGGTGCACCCTGTTGTGCATCCTGCTCGGGACGCCGGTCGCCTACCTTCTGTCAGAGCTTCCGCAAAGGGTCGCTGGCCTGCTCCTCATCGCGGTGCTGCTGCCGTTCTGGACGTCGCTGCTGGTCCGTACCTACGCAATGCTGCTGCTCCTGCAGCGCCGCGGCCTCGTGAACGAGACCCTGCAGTCGGTCGGATTGACGACGGAGCCGTTGCAACTCGCCCACAACATGACCGGGACCGTGATCGCCATGACTCAGATCATGCTGCCCTACTTCATCCTGCCGCTTTATGTGAGCTTCAGGCGGATCGATCGCGGAATGATGAATGCCGCTGCCGGCCTCGGGGCAACGCCCGTCCGCGTCTTCTGGACAATTACTCTGCCGCAGGCGCGCAGTGGCCTTCTCGCCGGGGGCTTCCTGGTGTTCGTCCTGTGCTTCGGCTTCTATGTGACGCCGGCGATCCTCGGCGGAGGTCGGGTGATCATGATGGCGCAGGCCATCAACACCTATCTCGGCCTCTATCCAAACTGGGGAGCAGCGGGCGCGCTCGCGACGGTCCTGTTCCTTTGCACCCTGCTGACACTCGGCTTCATGCGGCTGTGCATGGTCTATCTCACCCGCAAAAGGACCAGCTCCCGTGCTTAGCAATGAACGACAGATATCTCATGGCAGACGGGCCTGGCTGTATCTCTGGACCTCGGCGGTGCTGGCATTCCTGGTGGCTCCCAGCCTCATCGTCATCCCAATGTCGTTCAGCGCATCGAACCTGCTGGAGTTTCCGCCGTCGACATTGTCGTTGCGCTGGTATGCCAGCTACTTCTCATCCAGCGAATGGATGCGCGCCACAGCCATCTCGCTGAGCACCGCTTTGCTTACGGTTCTTATCGCAACACCGGTCGGCTTTCTGGCTGCCTATGCCGTTGCGCGCACGACGCCCCGGTTAGGTTCAGTCGCTACTGCCATCATAGTCCTGCCGACAATACTGCCGCATATCGTCGTTGCCGTCGGCATGTTCTTTGTCCTGTCCTGGGCCGGACTGATCAACACGATCACGGGCCTGACGATCGGCCATGTCGTCGTCGCCTTGCCCTTCGTGTTCGTGGTCATGCTGGCCGCCCTGAAGAGCTATGACTTCAGCCAGGAGAAGGCCGCGGTCAGCCTCGGCGCTTCGCAGTTTCGTGCCGTCATCGACATAACCTTGCCCCAGCTGAAGATGTCACTGATCACAGCTGCGCTGCTGGCGTTCATCTCATCCATCGACGAAGTCATCATCAGCATGCTGGTGTCCACGGGAAGCGCCTCGACTTTGAGCCGCAGAATGCTCGTGTCCCTGACCGATGTGATCGACCCGACGATCGCTGCGATTTCAACGTTGTTCATTCTGGTCACGGTATCAGTCATTGTCATCGTCCAGCTCACCGGAAACCGGTCTGCACTGGTACCGGGGGGAACTGAGCGATGACCCGAAAGCCATCCCAGACGGACATGCCTGCCGGCCCGGGCCCAGAGCCACTGCCTTCCTTTGATCGTGATGGCAGGGGTGTCGGTCACCTGCCGCTGACGTCGGTACAAAGTATCTCGACCTTGCTTGGTCGGACCGGGCGCTGCCGTTCTCCAGAGACGATGAAGTCTGACGAGTTGGTCATTCTGCCAGCCAGAGAATGAAGAGAGTTGAGAATGATGACACCCAGCGCACAGGACATCAATACGTCGCTGATCAGGAGGTTCGGCGTTGGCAAGCGCGGCAGTCTCGCTGTGACCGCCAACGGTCTGGGCGCATTCGCGGTCACCCCGGACGCCCCATACGATGGCGGGCTTACAACGGCCGTGCAATTCTCCCAGCTTCTCTCCAAAGCCAGGGGACGGCTGGACGAGATCGACAGCGGCAAGGACAGGCTGATGTTTGCTGCAATCCTGCTGACGGACATGAACGATCTGGACGCGGTCAATGCGGTCTGGGACAAGTGGGTATCTGACGTCCAGCCTCCGGCACGGGCCTGCTTCGAAGCGAGACTTGCTCATCGCGACCTCAAGGTCGAGATGATCGTGATCTGCGTGGCCGACTGAGGGGAGCATGTCCATGGCGACAATGACCGACCCTTGTGTCGTCACTATCGACGAACTCACCTCAAAGGTGAACGCCATCTTCCGGAAGTCGGGGCTGACCGATGCAAACGCGGCGGCACTCACACGGGTGCTGATCGCCGGCGAGCGCGACGGCTGCAAGTCGCACGGCATCTACCGGATCGAAGGCGCGCTTCGGACGATCAAGGTCGGCAAGGTCCGACCCGATGCGATCCCCCGAATTCTCCCATCGGACGGGTCGGCGATCGTGCGTGTCGATGCCGATGGCGGTTTTGCCAATGCGGCCTTCGAACTGGGCGCGCCGGCCCTTGTAGAGATGGCCGAGCGCTACGGCATAGCATCGCTTGTCATCAACGACTGCTGCCATTTCTCGGCGCTATGGCCGGAGATTGAGGCGCTGACGGAGAATTGTCTTGCCGGGCTCGCCATGTGTCCCAGCTACGCGACCGTCGCGCCGACGGGAGGCAACAGGCCGCTTCTGGGCACCAACCCTCTCGCCTTTGGATGGCCGCGGCCCGGCAATGACCCGTATGTCTTCGACTTCGCGACATCTGTCGCTGCGCGTGGTGAGATCGAACTCAAACGTCAGGCAGGGGAGCCATTGCCGGAAGGCTGGGCGATCGACGTTGACGGACGTCCCACGACAGACCCCGTGACGGCTCTGGCCGGCGCTATGTTGCCCTTCGGCAGCCACAAGGGTTCGGCGATCAGTACGATGATCGAACTTCTCGCCGGCGTGATGATCGGCGACCTGACGAGCCCTGAAGTGCTGGATTTGCTCGGAACGACGACGCTGGCTCCCTTTCATGGGGAACTCATTGTCGCTTTCTCACCACGGGTCTTTGCATCTGGCCGGTCAGGCGATCCGTTGGTCCGGGCGGAAACGCTGTTCGACGCGATACTTGGACAGGGAGCCCGACTGCCATCGCAGCGTCGCTTCGCCGCGCGCGCCGCCTCACTGGCCGGAGGGATGAGGATCAGCGGTCGCGAGATGAAACAGCTGGATCGCCTGGTTGAACATGGGCTTGACGCGATCTCTTGACGCCTTCAACGCCGAGGGAGCTATCCGATGAGCTATCACGTTCCCCATTTGCCGGGCAGGACGCGCCCAAGTCGACTTCAGTTGCTTCAAGTTACGTCATTTGGCGACAATAGCGCAGTCAGAGACACCTCGTATTTAAACGTCGGCTTGGGAGCCGATGGTGTCCCACCGCGTGGTGAAACTGGCTAGCGGTGGTCATCGGCGCTTTCCGGTAGGGTCTGGTTGTCAACACCAACCCCAAACTTGAGAGACCACCGATGACCGACGCCATGATGAACCTGCGCGCGTTCGTGGAGAAGACCCCGGACGCCGACTTGCTGCGCGAGATGATCGGCTTCGCCGCCAAGAAGCAGATGGAGATGGAGGTGGGCGCTGCAACCGGCGCCGGCTATGGCGAGAAGTCGCCGCTCAGGACAGCCCAGCGCAACGGCTACCGCGACCGGGACTGGGAGACGCGCTAAGGGGCAAGTTCGTCACGGCAGTGCCAGACTGCTATCTTTTCGTTGCCATTGACTGGACGTTCAATTTCGCCTTGGTCCAGTTGGTCGAGAACGCCAGCCGTGCGCCTGCGGAAGGTCCTCCCTTGTTGCAACCAGCCGACATGAACCTTCCGGTAAACGTCGGCTCTCAGGCAGCGTCACCTTCAGGGTGAACGGCCAGAATGGGGGCGCAATGGCGACGGGCCGCTACGACCCCACTCCGTCCACTCGGCGGATGGATTGATATGCAGCTTTGGGCGGCGGCAAGGCCCGTAGTCTCGGCACGGTGATCGACGAAGAGAGCCAGTCTGACGGCTATCACTTCGGTGCAAGCCCCAGCAGTAGTGTTGGCACGAGCTCCGACACTGTCGGGTGAATTGGAACGGCCCACCGGAGCACATCCACGGGCTGATCAGCATTCATAATATTGAGAATGCCATGTATGGCTTCGTCACCGCCGGTGCCAAGGATAGCCGCACCAAGGATGCGGTTGGTTTCAGCGTCCGAGACGACCTTCATGAACCCGCGCGTTTCGTCTTTCTCGACAGCACGACCGACAAGGCTCATCGGGCGCTTGGAGTAGAGAAGGGGGCGCCCGATCTTTTCCGCTTCCGCGTCGGTCATGCCGACGCGACCGAGCGGCGGGTCGATGTAAAGTGCATAGCCGAGAAGGCGGTCGCTGACGTGGCGGTCGTCGCCATCGAGAAGATTTGCGGCGACGATCTCGAAATCGTCGTAGGCGGTGTGCGTGAAAGCGCCTTTGCCGTTGCAATCGCCCATCGCCCAGATGCCGGGCACGTTGGTTTCGAGCCGACTGTCGACGGTGATGTAACCGCGCTCGTTCGTCGTGATACCGGCATTTTCGAGCCCGAGATCATCGGTGTTCGGCTTGCGGCCGATGGCGATCAAGACATGGCTACCGACGACCGGGGATCGATCGGTTTCGCATTCGACTGACACGGCGATGCCTGCTTCGTGCTTGTTTAAGCCGATGCAGGTGACGCCCGTACGCACCGTAATGCCTTCGGCCTCGATGATTTCGCGCACGGCTTCGGAGACGTCCTTGTCTTCGCGAAAAATCAGCCGCTCGGAGCGCTCGATGATCGTCACCTTAGCGCCAAAGCGGCGATACATTTGCGCGAATTCCAGGCCGATATAGCTGCCGCCGACAATGACGAGATGCCTTGGCAGTTCTTCGAGGGCAATGATCTTCGAATTGGTGAGATACGGTACGTCCTTGAGTCCGGGCATGTCCGGAATTAAGGCGCGTGCTCCAACATTGAGGAAGATTTTGGGAGCAGTCAGTCGCTCGCCGTTAACGGCAATAGTTTTCGGTCCGTCAAAGCGGGCATGGCCTCTGATCAGTTCCACGTTCGGCATGCTCGCGAGCCAGTCTTCGTTGTCCTTGCGCGAGTCGAGAATGACTTTTCGCGCGCGGGCGGCGACGGCAGGCATGTCGATTGTGACATCGCTGCGGGAGAAGCCATAGTCGCCGCCGCGACGGGCTTGATGGGCGGCATAGGCGCTGGCGACAAGAGTCTTGGTGGGTTTGCAGCCGGTGTTGACGCAGGTGCCGCCGACGAAGTCACGCTCGATGATCGCGACCTTCATGCCTGCATCATTGAGGCGTCCTGCAAGAGACGGCCCGGCCTGACCGGCGCCGATGATGATCGTATCAAAGCTGCGCAGGCCCTCAGGCTGTTGCTCGGTGTTCGACATGACGCTCTTCCCGATTGCTCTTGAGTCTTGAGGCTAAGCCAACTTCCATTGGGCCGGAAGTTAGCGTCAGGCACTCTGCGGCGTGCGCTTGCTGAAGAGGAGGGCGATTGCCGAGACCAAAAAGTAGATGGCGCCGAAGGCGGCATAGCCGGCCAGCGTCGGAGCGATGGCAGGCACGGTTTGCAGGGACTGGAAGACGAAGACGGCCCCTGCCAGCGCAGACTGGGCGCCGCTCAGCACCATGGCCCATTGTGCGCCGGCGCTCTTCCATCGGCGAACGGCGGTGCTCAGCTGCAGAAGACCGGCCAAAATGGCCCAGGCGCCAAAGACGGTCAGCACGGCGTTGAGGCTCATCCCCAAGGCAACGAGGACAGCTAGGGCGGTTATCGTGCTGACCGCGACGTTGATCGCTTGCGTGCGGTTGTCGCCAAGCCCGCCATTGTGATTGGCGTCAAGGTAGTTAGCGGCAGCGTCCCAAGCCGGATAGATCACGAGAAGCGCCGCACTGAGGGCGGGCACCTGCTGACCGACGGTGAGGATGGCAGCCACCCAGGCGAGCGAAAAGGCGGCGCGGCCAAAATAATAGCGGGCGAGCCAGTGAATCTGATTGATCGAAGCAATGTTTGCCATTTTGCTTATCTACTAGTTGGTAGGTTGATAGGGTTAGTTTGGTCGAGTTAAGGCGAAAGGCTAGCTGGCCATTCGTGCAAGAAGCGCGGTGGTGATGGTACCGAAGAGCTCGGGATCACCGCCCACACGTGCTGACAGCATCCCCCCATGCACTGTTGCCATGAATGCTTCCGCTTCAGCGCCGGGCGTATCGGAAAGGTGAAACGCGCCGCTGTCTGCGCCGCGCTCCAGGATTCCGGTCAGGAATTTCGAGAGCGTTTCAAAGTGCAGGCGCACTTCGGTAGCGATCTCAGTGGGTAGGACAGGCAGCTCACCGGCAAGCAGGGCGCATATGCAGATGGGCGCGGTGCCATCGAGCAGGCACTTTTGCCAGTACCCCAGATAGAGCCGCAGCTGCTCGTGCGGATTGCTGGTCACGGTCTCTACTTTTATGAAGCCTTCCCGTGCATCAGCGCGATAGCGGCTGATCAGGGCCCGGACCAATTGGGCCTTGCTGGGGAAATGATGATGGATGCTCGCCTTTCGGATGCCCACCACTTCAGCGATGTCAGCGTAGCTGAAGCCATTGTACCCGCCCTTCATAATCAGGGACTGGGCGCAGTCCAGAATGTCGCTAGCGGTGGTCGTCAATGTGCTCATGGCGTTTAACTACCTACTGGTAGGTAGTATGTCAAGGGATGACTTGATGTTTCCGGCCGAATGAGGTGACCAATACGGAACCTTCATCGCTGCTTGCTCAGTCACCGTCCTGCCACCTGCGCAGATCCGTCAGGTCATGATAGCCCATGCGATCCGGCGTAGTGATGAATTCGATCGTCGTGCCCCAAGGCATGCGGCAATAGCAGACCCGGTTCCCGGGACCCTTCTCGGTGGCATAGGGGATGGCGCGGGGCGCGGTGAGAGGCGTGCCTCCCGCCTTTTCGAAGCGCTCCACTGACGCTTCGATATCGTCGGTGTAGAGAGCGAAGTGCGTGATGCCGAAGTCGCTCGGGCGGACCGGCTGGGCCTGCTCGGGGCCATGCATTTCGAAGAGCTCGATATCGGGTCCGGTTCCGATCTTGACCATCGCCTGCGCACGCACGACCGTTCCGGGAGCGGCACCGACGGCCCGCTCGAATTCGGGCCCCTGCCGGGGGCGATCCTGCGGTCCAAAGGACTGGTAGATCACCTGACCGCCGAAGGCTTCAATGAGGAATGATTTCGCTGCTTCGATGTCAGGCACCGTAATGCCAATGTGATTGACGCCGCGGAGGATGGAGGCGGTCATGACGGATCCTTTCAAATCTTTTCGCTGCGCCCGGCCGACGACGCGGGAGCAATGTTCCGACTGGTCTTGAGGAAAGCGATCAGAGCGGCTGCCACCTCTTCGGGCCGTTCGTCCGCGACGTAGTGGCTGCACCGTGCGATCGAGCCGCCCGTCACATGGGTGGCGAACTCTTCGAGCATCGACACCATCTGCGGGCCAAAGCGCTGATCCCCGCCAAGGCCCAGAACCGGGATGTCCAGTGGCCGCCTCTTGTAGTCGAGCGCGGCCGCATGATCTGCGCCAAGCGTGCGATACCATTCCAGGCCGCCGCGCGTGCGGCCAGGAAGCGCCATCGCCTTCACGTAGATATCGATGTTCGCCGGATCGAAGGTGCTGTGATCGTAGAACCGCTCCGCCATGAAGGCGGCGACGTATTCATGTTCTCGCCCATGGATCAGGCACTCGGGCAGATCCCGGTTCATGTGGAAGCCGAAGTGCCAGAGCTTCGCGATCGTGGCCTCCCATCTGGTCCAGCCCGGAAGCGGAACGTCTAGGACGGCCAGGTGGGTGACGGACTCGCGATAGATGGCGGCCAGCGGCACGGCGACCATTCCCCCGATGTCATGGCCGCACACGGCGTAGCGCTCATGGCCGAGGGCGATCATCACCTCATGTGCGTCGCGCGCCATCGTCGCTTTGTCGTAGCCACCCTGCGGGCAGTCGGAGAAGCCTGCACCGCGCAGATCGATGGCCACCACGCCAAAGTTCTCTGCCAGCAACGGCATCACGCCATGCCATTCCCACCAGGTTTCCGGCCAGCCGTGAAGCAGGAGGATCGGCGGGCCTGAGCCTCCCGTAACGGCGTTGATCCTGATGCCATTCACCGGCACCAGTTGCTGGGTAAACCCCTTCAAGGCTGCGATCATGATCGCCTTCCAGACGGATATTGAGGTGAAAACCGAGTTTTCGGCCGGCGGTCAGGGCTGGTCGAAATCGGTGGCGATCGCGATGTCGCGCCAAGCGTCGATATCGCTGCGGAAGGAAGCCAGCTTGCGCTCGGAGACCGCGTGCGCGATCGGGCCGAGCGGCAGATGAAGCGGGGCGTCATCGGCGTCGACCGCCTGAAGGATTACCGCGATCGCCTTGTCGGGATCGCCCGCCTGTTTGCCGTCGTTCGTCTCGCGATAGTGCTTGCGTGAGCTCGCGGCGTATTCCCGCATCTCATTGGCTGCCATCGTGACCGAACGGCCAAGAAAGTCGGTGCGGAATGGCCCAGGCTCAACGATCAGCACGCGGATACCGAACGGCTCCAACTCGTCGGCGAGCGCTTCGGAAATCCCCTCCACGGCAAACTTCGCGGCGTTGTAATAGCCTCGACCGCTGCCGCCAGAGATGCCTGCCACGGACGACATGTTGACGATCGTTCCGCCTGAACGTCGCAGGACCGGCAGGGCGGCTCGGGTGGTCTCGATCAGACCGAAGACGTTGACCTCGAACATCGGGCGATATTCCCCGGGCGTGCCTTCCTCGATCGCGCCGAGGAGCCCGTAGCCGGCATTGTTGACGAGAATGTCGAACCCGCCGAACGTCTCGACGGCCTTCGCGACCGCAGCCTTGGCTGCCGCAGCATCGGTCACGTCGAGCGGCAGGGTGATCAGGCGGCCGTCGAAGGGCTCGGCCATCTCCACGATCGCCTCGACATTGCGGGCCGTCGCGACGACCCGATCGCCGCGCCGTGCCGCAGCGAGCGCGAGCCGATGGCCGAAGCCGCTTGAGCACCCCGTGATGAACCATGTTTTCATAACTTCCACTCCGCGTCAGAAGGCGCCAAGGTCTCGGCGCCAGATACCGTTACATCGGCCATGATCGACCTTTCGGTCTTGCCAAGGCCTGCCCGTTTGGCTTCGTTGAGCCCGTTGCAGACAGCCTTCGGCACGCCTTCGATCTCATTGCCCGGCCTCAAATGTGATCCACAGAGGGACACCATCAAGCCGATAGTGGAAATCTAGGTGTTTGGATTTGTTCTTAAACTAAAGATTCTGTACTCTCGGCGTTCAATTATGTGCGGGCGGGTCAGCAACGATGGAATGGAGTGACGTTCGGATTTTTCTGGCCATCGCGCGCTCGGGTACGCTCGGAGGCGCTGCGCGGTCTCTCAAGACGAGCCACCCCACCGTCGGCCGGCGCCTCCGCACATTCGAGCAGTCAATCGGCCACACGCTCTTTCAGCGCACCGCGAACGGACTCGTTCTGACCGAAGAGGGTCACGGGATCATCGCGCTGGCGGAGCAGATGGAGGAAGGCGCGCTCGCCATGGAGCGCCGTCTTGCTGGGCAGGAGCAGGATCTCAAGGGCAGTCTGCGGATCTCGTCGGCGGACTGGTTCGGGGCATATGTCCTCCCGCCGATCCTTGCGGATTTTTCGAAGAGCTATCCGAAGGTGGACATCGAGATCCTCACCGGCACGCGCCTATTCAATCTCGCCCAGCGGGAGGCCGACGTGGCCTTTCGTATCGTTCCGTTCGACGCGGCCGACGTCGTTCAGCGGCGGCTCTTCAGGCTCGAATACGGCGTCTACATCGCCGAGGATGCGGCCGATCCCGAATTTGGCGACGGGACCGGTTTCCGGCTGATCACCCATGACACATCCACTGGCCAGTTTCCCGACATCGCCTGGCTCGTAGAGAGTTTTCCCAACGCGAGACCAGTCCTGCGATCGAACAACCGCAACGTCCAGGGGCGCATGTGCAGGGAAGGCGTCGGCATCGCCGTCCTGCCCCGCGTGGTCGGCGACCAGATCCCAGGTATCCGCAAACTGCACCTGCCGACGCCGCCGCCTGCGCGCGACATCTGGATGGGATATCACCGAGACCTACGGCGTCTTCAGCGACTTCGCGCGTTCATCTCGATTTTATCGCACCATCTAGTAAATGCGCCGTCATGACGTGCAGCGACAATCTTCGCTGGAACTCGTCTGTCCGCTCCCCCCTTGGCATCGACCCACTCTAGGTACCGAAGTCGGCGGCCGCGACAAGCGGATTTTGTCGGTAAAGGTCCTATAGGATTGTGGAACCCGCTGCGCATAGGCGGCCTGGGATGCCTCGACGGTCATGTCGTTGGTCAAGGCCTCGCGCCAGATCGGAAATGGCATCATCACCGTGCCGTCGTGCTTGGCCATCTCGTCGAACATTGCAAGAAAGAACTCCGGGACGAGGTCATTGAGGCTCTCGCCATCATTGGGCACGAACGCGTTCCAGTAGACCAGCCGCCTGATGGTGCCAGGCGGCAGGCGATCGGCGGCGCCGGTAATCAGCATGCCGCCATAGCTGTGCCCGACGAGAACGACATCCTGCAGGGCTTCTCGGCCAAAGAACTCGATGATCGAATGGATTGCGGCATCGAGGTCCGTCTGCGGGTCATCGCCGAGGCGATTGCCGGCTGCAGTCGGGGTGTGGACCTCATGCCCGTGGGCAGAAATCTTTTCGGCAACTGCCAGCATCAACTCGCCGGTGTGCCAGGCTCCATGCACGATAACGAAGGTCGCCATTTCAACTCCTCATGCGTTCAGGCCCGGTTTGGAGGCCGCGCTTGAGGATATCGGCACGCTCGGTCATGTTGGAAATCGAATGATGGTATGGAGCCGATTGATCTGATGAATATCGCCTCGCTCGATCTCAATCTGCTGCGCGTCTTCAACGCCCTGATGCAGGAGCGGAGCGTCACCCGCGCCGGCGAACGCATAGGTTTGAGCCAACCCGCCGTCAGCTCCGCCCTTAACCGGCTGAGGCACCTGGTGGGCGATCAGCTCTTTATCCGCGAGGGCAACACGATGGTGCCGACGTCTCGGGCGCTTGCTCTCGGGACTGCTATTGGGGAGGCCATGGCGAGCATCGACACAGTATTTTCCGAGCACTCTGTGTTTGATCCCTGGACGGCAAGGAGGGTCTTCCGAATTTTGGGTTCGGACTATTTTTCCACCATGCTGATGCCGGAGCTTTCGCGACGCGTCCTTGCGCAAGCACCAAACGTCCTCCTTCAATTTCTCGATGGCGGTCCGCGGGCCATGCCTCACGTCCTGTCGGAAGGAACGATCGATCTGGCGCTCTCGCCGCCGGTCAGCACGCCGGAATGGGCAGCCTTCCAGTTCTCTTCAACTCCCGTCTCGTCATGGTGGCGAAATGCGACAACGCGGCACTTGCCGAGGCTGGTGTCGAAGCGGGAACTGTCGTGCCCCTGGACCTGTTTTGCAGGCTGCCTCAGGCGATCTGCTCACCGACGGTGGGCTCTCGACCGCGACCGACGAGGCGCTCGCAGCGCGTGGGCGCAAGCGACATATCTCCCTGACGATGCCGCATTTCCACGCGCTGGCTCTGGCCATCGCAAAAGGCCATGTCGTGGGATCGCTCCCGGTGCAATTTGCAGAAGCCACGGCTCGTTCCCATGGCCTGGAGCTCTATGAACTCCCCGTTGGCGGCGAGGAATTGGCTATGGGTATGTACTGGCATCGCCGCTATGACGGCGACAGCGCGCATGCTTGGCTGAGGAACGAGGTGCGTGCCGTGCTTGAAGCACAGCCGTGAGTCACCAGTCCTCGCGCGAAATGGGCAGGGGGTTGCATACTAGGCGCAATATGGGTGCGACTCCGGACATTCCGGTTCGGGCGTCGAAGATCGTAAAGCTGACGTTGCGCGTGGAGTCCACAATACCACTTGCAATCTAATTGCCACTGGTAATGCCGTATCCCGCATCGCCAAGCCTTCTTGCCTTGGGGGTAAAATGACGTCGCAAAAGGCCCTGAGTCTCGCTCGCAAGGTCAATTTGTTGCCTTGGTGAAACCTATACGGCATATTCGATTATGGACATCATTCTTGGAAGCGCATGACATTACTATCGATCCGTTCGCAGGACTTCGAGATTTCCCGGCGCATCGAGGAATTTCAGAATGTGGTGTCGGCGATAACCCGGGTCGACTTCATGCCTGACGATCTGGAGTCCTTCCATTCCGAGACCGAGATCGGCGTCCTGCAGAACCTGATCGTCGGATATGGCCGACATTCCATTTCGACGGCCGTGCGTACGATTGCCCATGCCGCCGACACAGACGACACCGTGATGTTCCACATTCCGCTTTCGGGAAGTTGTTCGATCGAGCAGCAAGGCGGCGTGCGCACAGAACTGAGGGCCGGTCTCGTCTATGCCGATCCCGGTGATGTTCCCGGTGTCATCAGGTTTCATGGCGAACCCACGGAAGGGTTCTACGTTTCGGTTCCGCGCGTTCATCTCTCCGCAGCGACCCTCGGACTCAACTCCATGCTGCGCGGCACTGCGCCGCTGACGCCTCAATGGAGGCTGTTCTTCAACTACGCCCGCAGCCTGCACCAGGAACTCGGCGCCCTGACACCTTTCGACGCCGCGCAATGTGCGTCGCATGTGCAGGATCTTGTGTTGATGGCACTCGGCGCGACACGCGAGGCAGCCGAGGTCGCGGCAGGCCGCGGTGTGCGGGCGGCACGGCTTCGGGCCGTCAAGGAGGACATCGAACGTCATCTGGCCTCGCCGGATCTGACGGCGGACGCGATCGCGAGCCGTCACGGTATCAGTTCCCGTTATATCCGCTCGCTGTTCGAGGCTGAGGGCACCTCGTTCGGGGATTTCGTTGCCACGCGGCGTATGGCGCGGGCCCACCGGATGCTGAGCGACCCGCTTAGCGCAGGCATGAGCATCGCCAGCATAGCGATGAACGCCGGGTTCGGCGATCTCTCCTGGTTCAACACGCGCTTTCGCCGGGCCTACGGCATGACGCCCAAGGACGTCCGTTTCCTAGCACGCCAGCGCTGAGCAATCCGCCTCGCGTCTGTTCCGTTCTCCCAAATTTTTCCTGCCTCTCTCCCCAAGACGGGTGAGGCCGGCCTGCTTACCTTGCGAAACCGGCAATGCCCGGCAGTCAGGTGCGGTCGGCTTAGCCCGTTCGCAGTCCTGATCGACGCCGCCGTTTCATGCGGCCCGCATTCGTGGGTCGTGATGTCGACGGGACGACAGCTGCCAAACGAGGACGAGGAATGATTTTCAGGTCGGGGAATGCCCTGCGCGATCTGCGGGCTGTAGCAATCGGATTGTTCAGCTGTCTGGCGACGACCGCCATGGCCGTCGAGCCGCAGGCTGACTTCGTGTTCGACGCGCTTGGCCCGGTGGCCTGCGAGATACCGCCGGCGGGCTTCGACATCTCTCAGTTCAGGGCGTATGCCGAAAACAAGGCTGATGCGCACCTGGTTCGGGGTGAGATCGGCGGTACTCTTGCCACCAGCTTCGCCGGCGGCGGGCTCTACGGTGCCGATGACGCAGGCGGTTTCGTGGTCGCGGTACAGGGCATGCTGTTCGACGACGCGCCCGAATTGACCATGCTGTGCATGGTTCTGGTGCGGGTCGGCGAGAGCGACGACACCGCCGGTCCGATCGTCGGCGAGGTCGGCCTGGATGCCGCTGCCGATGGCTCCTTCCTGGGAGTCTTCAAGCTGGTCCGGCGCAACGCAGATGGCGTTCCGGCGACCGTTGCCACCGGCAGCGTCGAGAGCGGCACGGCCAGCTTCGTCATGTTCGGCGGCATACTCGTGGACGGGTCGATCGCGGTCGAGGGCAGCTACACGCCGCAAGACGCAGCCGAACCGCTGCCGTTCAGCGCCAGCATCGCCGTCCCCCGCGCCGAAAACGTGATCCGCCCGGCCCTGAGACTCAGCCGCTACTGAGCGGCACGCATACGAGGACAACCATGACACAATCCAGCTTCCGAACGGTTTTCGGCATCGCGGCACTTTCGCTGCTTCCGATGATGGCCCCAGCATTCGCGCAATCGGCCGACGCCGCGCCCGATAAGGCGGCAGTGCTCATCCTCGACGCCTCCGGGTCGATGTGGGGCCAGTTGGACGGCGGCATCACCAAGATCGAAGTCGCGCGCGACGTGATGGGGCAGTTCTTCTCCACGCGCGACGCGACGATCCCGCTTGGCGTCATCGCCTACGGCCACAACCGGCGCGGGGATTGCGCAGATATCGAGGTGATCGCGCCGACCGGTGTGCAGGATGCTGCCTCCCTGTCGCAACGTCTGAACCGCATCAACCCACGGGGCATGACGCCGATCTCGGAAAGCCTTCGCATCGCTGCCGGCCAGATCCCGCTCACGGCGGAAGAGGCAGACATCATCCTCGTCACCGACGGGCTGGAGACCTGCGACGCTGATCCCTGCGCGGTTGCGGCACAACTGGCGAATGAAGGCATCAAGATCCGCGCCCATGTCGTGGGCTTCGGCCTGACCGAGCAGGAGGCCGATGCGCTTGCCTGTGTGCCGGACCAGACCGGCGGGCAATTGCTGCGTCCGCAGTCGGGTGCGGAACTGACGGATGCGCTGAACCAGATCGCGGCGGCAGAGCCAGAGCCAGAGCCAGAGCCGGCCCCGGCGCAGGAAGCGTTCTTCGATCTGGGCCCCAAGGCCGAGGCAGGGCATACCTACCGCATTTCCTATAGGGGCACCGCACAACCGGTCGATTATGCGGGCTTCACGCCGCGAGGCGATGGGGCACCAAACGTCAGTCCGTCCTACGGCGTCATTGGTGGTGGAAGCACCGCCAACAATCCGTTCTCCAGGCAGGCGCCCGTGGAGCCGGGCGAATACGATCTCATCCTGTTTGTGACTGGTCAGGGCGTCATCGCGCGCCAGGCCATCGAAGTCGTCGCCGCATCGAACGGCTTTGACCCGATCGGCTCGGTGGAGCCCGACAAGCGCTTCCAATTCACCTGGCGCGGTCCAAATCAGCTCCAGCAGCGGATCGTCATTGCGCGGCCGGGAGCAGCGACCGACGATATTTCGCTCGGCTGGGGGTATCCCTACAGCAACCGCCAGACCCAGCGCATGAGCCTCAAGGCGCCTGCCGAAGCCGGCATCTATGAGCTGCGCTATATCACTGCAAATCGCAGAGAAATTCTCTTCTCCCGCGCGTTCGGCGTCGGGGTGCCTTACGAGGATGCCGATCTGACGACGAGCGATGAACTGGCCGAGCGCGCCGCGGCGGCGACCCAGGCCGCGCCCGGACAGGACGCGCTGCCCATGGTGCGCGCCACCTTCCGCATCCCGGACGGCTTTCCCGAAGTGCCTCTTTCCTGGTCGGCGGTGCCGCTTGATCCCGACATGAGTCCGCAGGCATGGTCGCCGCAGCAAGAGATGTGGATCGCCGAGGGCGAGTTCGAACCGGGTCGCTACGAGGTCTCCACGATGGGACCGGGCGAGGTCGAGTTCCGCGGCGTGGTAGAGATCTTTGCGGGACGGGCCAACGACTTCGTCATTCCGCTCGTCGGCGGCGGCGAGGAGGAGCAGAACCCGCCGCAACAGCGCGGCGATCTGGACGACGGCCGCATCGTGGTGACGTTGAAGCTCCCGCCCGAGCAGAGGGACATGGTGGTGCAGTGGTCGGCGGTCCGGCTCGACAGAGTGATGATGGACGTCGAATTCGCGATGAACGATCGGATTGGCGACTACAGCACCGATTTCGCACCCGGCCGCTATGAGATCACCGGTCACGGCGCTGACTTCATTCTCGAAGGAGAAATCGAGGTTGCTGCATCGGGTGCGCGCCAATTCGTCATCCCGGTGACCGAGTACACACGCGAGGAAGGTCTCGCGCTGATCTGCGGCACGCATGAGGGGTGCGACTTCAACGACCCACGAACCGGGCTCTCTCTCACCGTTCCCTATGGCTGGATGATGACCCATCCGAGCTTCTACCCGACACCGTCGCCTGTGAAGGCGGACTATCCGAGCGTCGACCTGTTGCGCGCCCACGAGGCGGGCCACCTGGAGATCAGGCTCAATCCACACGACTGGAACGAGAGGTTCGGTCCCTGCGTGGATACGAGCGCCGGCAGCCTGTGCCGCAACATTGTCGAGGTTCCCGCCCTGCTCGAGCCGTTCGAGGTGATCCGCGCCTCGCTGAAGCTGCATTCGCCGGGCGCGCCACCGGCCGACACCGTGCTGGAGGCAGGCACCGACGTCGCCGTGCTCTGCGACGGCGACACGAATTGCAACTATTTCGATCCCCATACGGGCCTGCGCATGGTCGTGCCAGCCGGCTGGGCGATGGGCGAGGCTTTCTTCGTCTCGGCCACGGCAGGCGCGAACCCGATCAAAAATCCGCGCATCTCCTTCTTCAAGATCGACGGCGGTGATGACGAGCGCTTCGAGTTCAACCCGCATCAGTGGCTGGCATCCAATGGGCCTTGCGAGTCTACACTCATCGGAGGCGTCTGCCACTTCGCCGGCGCGCCGGATTCGACGAAGCTGGCGATGATGACCGCCGGTCTTTACGCCCGCATCGACAGTCGAGCCGCAGCGACCGGCGGCATTGTCTTCGCGCAACAGGCCGGCACCACGATCGACCCGCGCGGTCCCTACGCGGCTGGCGAGAAGACCGTGTTCATCGTGCGCCGCGACCAGGCGCTTGAAGGTGACGAGATCGCCGTCTTCCCGGCAACAGGCCCAATGTCGGAAACGACCATCCTGACGCGCAACCGCGACCTCGGGCGCGGCTTTTACGGCTCGGTCGAGATGCCGGCCGAGCCGGGCGACTACCGTATCGCCCTGCTGCGCGAGGGCGACCGCATTGTCCAGGGCGTGTCGGATATCCGGGTCGCGCCCGATCCGCAGATGCGCTTCACCGACTGGAACGCCCAACCATTTCCGGGGCGCCCGATGACGGTCAATCTGCATGGCCGCATGGCCCATGACGATGCGATTGCCATCGTGACATCCGAAGGGCGCGAACTGGCCCGGGCGTCCGTCGATGAAACGATGTTGGGACGCTTCCGCACGCCGGATGGCCTGTCGGGTCCGCACAGAATGGTCCACATCGCGCGCGGCGCTGGCGGCGAGCGGGTGATGGCGGGCGTCGATCTCGACATCGGAGCGCGCGGCGACACGGTCGATGCGGGTGGCGTCGGTGGCGCGCCGGTCATCTCCGTCGCGGCCAAGGTGCTTGCCGGCTCGAAGGTGCCGGTCTCCGTGCGCGGCGCGATCCCCGAAAAGCCGATACTCGGCTTCATCCGCCCCGACGCGGGGGAAAACCAGATCCTGGAAACCGGCCAGCATTTCCTGCCGCAGACGCCGTCCACAACCGTCGATGCGCCGCGCCAGACGGGCCGGTGGATGATGCGGCTGGCCGACCAGAACCTGTGGCGCTTCGCAGAGGTGCCGGTCGAAGTGGTGGACTATCTGGAGGAGGCGTCACCCGAATCCGTGTCGGGGCGGGACATCCAGCCGCGCGACGGCACCTGGACGGTCTCGATCGGCAACACGGCGGTGCAGGGATGCCCGGCCATCATCGCCGACCAGATCCGCAATGCCGGCATGCAGGGGCGCGCGGCATCGCGCGACATCACATTCGCCGATCCCTTCCATCCGGCGCCGCTGATGGAGGATGCCGAGATGCAGGTCGACTGGCGCAAGACCGGCCCCGGTGGCTGGGAAGCGAATCTGGTCCAGGATTCGATGGGAACGGCCAGCGTCGAGGCCCGCTATGAACTGACCGTCGTCTCCGAAACCGAATTGCGCGAGGTCAGCCGCTTCTCGATGCAACTGCCAGCCGAAATGATGGCCCTCATCGGCGGCGGCGACGGCAACTGCACCTCGCGGACCAGCGCGACGTGGAACTGGCAGGGATGAGGTGCATGCGCCGAATCGCGATCTTTCTGTGCGCTCTGGTCGGACTGGCGCTGTCCGGTCCCGCGCAGGCCAAATTCCTTGCCGACTCGAAATACTTCTCGCTTTACAGCGCATTCGTGCCGCTCAAGCCGGAAACGCTCTCCGACCGTGCAACCGTCGCCGAGGCGCAGCGGGTCGGCCAGATGATGGATCTGATCCTTGAGCGCTACCGCGCCTTCGGTTTTCCGGAACCGCTCGTCTCGCACAGCAGGAGCGGGCGCTACATCGTCCATCTCCTGCGGTATGATGATCCCCTCGAAGGGGGCACCTATGCCGTGAAGTCTGAAGGGTGGTTGTCAGACGCCACGTACCACATTCGATTGAACGTCGAGCAATTGCGCCGGAGGCCGGCGAAGTTTCCGCACACCGCGGCACATGAGATGTTTCATGCGCTGCAGGCAGCCTTTACCTTCGGCGCGCAGATGATGAAGGACGAGCGCGAGGGTGGCGGCGAGTACGGTCTGGTCCGGCACGACTGGGTGATCGAGGGAACGGCGGATGCCGCGGCGTTCTTTGCCGCGGACGGGATTGCTGGCTTCAGGCCGGACCCGGGCTTGTTCAGTGGCGACAACATCATGCAGATGACGCTGGCCGGCGGTCGTCGCTACTCGGGGCCTCTGCACATGGACCCGCCATCCAGCTTTCCCCGCTTTCCCTATCCGAGCTGGGACGCCAGGCAGAGCTACGTGAACCAGACCTACTGGACCTCGGGCTTCTGGCGGTTCCTGGCAACCGAGACGACCGGCTTGCCCGCCTTTCGCGAAATCCTGCGTGGTGATCTGGGCAGTGCGGTGACTCCCGACCGCATCATCCAGCAGGTCCACATCAACATCCAGAGGCTCTATGGCAAGGGCGGCCGCAAGCGCTTTCCGGGAGGACTGCCGCAGGCCTATGCCGAGTTCATCGCCGAGCAGGCGGACCTGCCTTTCATCACCAGATACGGCACATTCTCCAAGACCTATCCGAACTTCGACGAGGAGACGTGGACGGCCATCACCTTCGGCAAGCCAGGCCGGGACCACTGCGAAGTGATCGAACTGGGTGGCAAAGCCGCCGCCGTCTCCGCCCGCGTATCGATCGACCGTTTCGCGTCGACCTGCTTTCGCGTTGTTGTGAAGGGGGCTGCACCCAGCGCTTTCGACATCAACGTGGTCGCCGCCAGTGGCGCGGATGAAGAGTACGCGTGCCAGGCCGTCGGCCTCGGCTCGAACGGGGTTACGTTGAAGAGAAACCTGGCCCGGTCGATGACCGGCTCCGTGGCCTCCTGCAGACTATCAGCACCGATCACCTTCGCGCCGCGCAGCAACATGACCCATCAGAGCGTCGTCGTGACCAACGTCCATGCCCAGGGTGGCAACGGGCCGGTTCGCGGCACCCGGCCCGTCGATCTTCACGTCCACTTCGTTCTTGGTGCAGCATCTGCCACCGGTCAAATGGCGCCATCCCCGCAATCGTCCTCCGTCCCGCCGCCGCCTCCCGCGCCGGGCGCCCCGGTTGCGGCGCCGTCCGGGGCATCGACGGGCAAGAACGTCTCCATCAACTCGACGTCGGCCCGCGCGCGCGGCCGGCAGGCCCGCAACGCGACGCCGCGCCAGATCAGCGATTGCGGGACCTCGCCGGATAGTTGCCCGCAGATCGAGATCGACCTCGGCCAGTATGACGAGCGGTTCGAGACGATCACCGCAATGGGCAACCGCCTCGGCGGCGGCGCACTCGTTGCGCTGGACGGGGCCGTGCGGCAGATCGATGTTTCAGGCATCTTCGGCAATGCCGAAGATCTCGGCGCCATGGCGATGGAGTTGGCCGATACGGAGTTCACGGAGGTCGCGCTGCGGTTCCGCGCGCCCGATGGGCGGATCGAACAGGGCATGGTCTGGGACGATGCGCTGGTCACCGCGCTTGTGGGGACCATGGCGGGCGACGAAAACGTAGACATGCACAGCCGCGGGCCGCTGCCCCAGCAAGACGCCTGCCGCTCGCAACCGCCGGCCACCGGCCGGGTCAGGATCGACGACGTCGGCGAGGGCTGGATCCGCGGTGCCTTCTCGGCCGACCTGTTCGAAAACTATGTCCACGAGGTCGGGAAGGATCCCTGCGCCGCGCGGCCGGCAACGGGGCAGGTCTCGGGCGACTTCACCGCCCGCTACGAGGACATCACCCAGCAGCCGGTCGATCCTTCCCTCGCAGCCTACCAGGTCTGGGCCGGCCTGCCGGCGGCGGGCTGGGGCGCGGTCGACTATGACGCGCTGGTGCAGCAGGCCGTCGCCACCCAACGAGAGCTTCTCGAAGAATGGGACGCGACCCGCGGGCCATCAGGCGCGGGCGGCGGTGTCGGCGGGCCGGTCCCGGCGGCATGCGCGCAGGAGTGTTTTCCCGGGGTCATGGGTTGCCCGAACATATCGCCGGAAGAAGCCGAGCGGCTCACCCCGATCTATCTTCGGACGCTTCCTGCCGCGATGCGGGACCTGATGCGTCAGCAACTCGAAAAGGCACCGCCCGAAGCGCGGTCCCGCCTGCTTGCAACCGGCATGGATCTCAAGGGCTGTATGGAAGGGCCGGGGCAGCCGTGACGGCACCCTTGCTTCACGAACACCGATCTGGAGCCGGGCAGATTGTAGGGACGTGCTTTCCCAGTCTCCGTGAAGTCTCGATGTCCGTTCCCTTGCCCATGATCGGTCCGGCAGGAAACCAGCCGGTTTAGGCGTCGCATCGACCTAGGCGTTCGAGGCCGCATATCCGAGACAGGTTTTGGCGGGCTGCCGTCATCCAACCGACTTCATTGAGGCTTCGGACTTCCGCCGTCGGCGCTCAAAACTCGCCATTCGAAGGACATCTGCAGCTCAGCTTCAACGGGGCTGTCTGTTGACTGTCCGGTTATGGCCAAAAAATACTGAGAAAGCCGACGTTTGGCCAGCGACCCTGTCATAACGCCTGAAGGAAATGGAACACCACAGCCTGGTTCGACGTGTCGAAAGCGACCCCGGTGAGCCAGGCTACATGACGCCCCCCGTGGCCGATGAGTTGAAGCCGGTGGTGCAGGCTTTGGGCAAATGGGCGCATCGCAATATCAACAAGGAAGTCTCGCTGAAGAAACTCGATGCGCGCTTGTTGATGTGGAACATGCGCCGAAAGATCGATGCCAGCGCATTTCCGCGCTGCACGACGAAGGTAGTCCAGTTCACGTATGTCCCTGTCTCAAAAACCGGCACCACCTTTGCCGAAAGGTGGCAGGCATGTTTCGTTCAGCAGAATGCTGCTGTCCGGCACGACCGGCAGCGGCAACAACGCCAGGGAATCTGCCGACTGCTCATCGGCGGATAATGTTAGCTGGACGTCGTGAGCGTACTAGGCTTTGGGCACCGTCTTCGATAAGTTTCCTACCAAGGGGAAGACAGGTGGGGCATAGCATGGACCGTGGTCGGCAGACCCACGTCGTGGGTCTCGATATTATCCGTTTCGGAGCGGCTGTGGCGGTCGCCGTCTATCATCTCGCCCTCGTCGTCTGGGCGGTTGAGTTTCCTTATCCGCTGCCTTCCGTCGAGTTCGCGGGTGCGGCATGGTTTAGCGCCTGGTTCGGGTTCGTAGGCGTCCAGATATTCTTTGTCGTTTCAGGCTTCGTTATTGCCTACTCGGCCGAGCGGGCGACACCCTTCAGCTTTGCAAGAGACCGTGTGGTCAGGCTATGGCCTGCCTTGGTTGTTTCGAGCTTTATTAGCGTGGCCGTCTATGCTTCCCTTGCAATCTACACACCCGAGGAGATCGCAGGCCGGCTTATCCGCCAAATCACCTTCTGGCCCTTCGAGCCTTGGCTCGACATTGTTGTTTGGACGCTCGGAATCGAGATTGTCTTTTACGGGCTAGTTTTCCTGCTTGTCGTCTGCGGCGTTTTCCACCGGGTGCATGGGCTGGCGATCGCGCTGACCGTCTGGTCGCTTTACTACAATCTGAACAGCTGCGGGATCGACTGGAAAACGGGGGCCTGCGTGATTGAGAACGTGCGCCTGAGTCAGCTCCTACTAGCGCCTCACGGCTGTTTCTTCGCGATCGGGATCTTCCTCTGGGCGCACCTGCTCAAGGGAAACCGGCTGTCATGGTGGACCCTTCCAGCACTCGTGGCCTGCCTGATGCAACTCTCTCATGAGACCGACGCCAACGTGGCGTCGAACTGGTTCGTCGTCGATCTAAACCGCTGGGTTGCCCGCGCAATCGTCGTCACCGTCTGGGTGGTTGCCATAGGTGCGATCTACGCCAGCGCGAGGTGGAAGGAAGAGATCTCCGCCGTCCTCAACGTCAACGGCCGGAAGGTCAGCCGTGTGCTCGGTCTCGCGAGCTATCCGCTCTATCTGATCCATTTCCCAGTCGGCTGCGTCCTGATTTCTAGCGGTTATGCCGCCGGACTTCCGGTGGCATATGCGATTATCCTCAGCCTGATCGGCGTCGTAGGGGCGAGTATCGCGCTCGCCGTCTATGTTGAGTTTCCGTTGCAGCGAGGTCTGAGGGCAACGATTAACAGGCTGCAACATCCCTTGGGGACATGGGCAAATCGGTTTCGCGTTGACCGGCGCTGAATGCTTGGAGAGCGCACTCGCGGTTCGCCAGTAGTTTGGATATGTCCATCAACCGATTGCTGCAGTCAGAGTGTCCGTGCCAGATTGCGTCTGGACCCATGAATAGGCGACGGACAAACTGGGACCGATCATTCGCGAGATGGCGAACCGCATCTCGCATGAGGTCGGAGGTATCGACGCTATCGACGTATCGGAAACATCCGCTGTGGTCGGCTGTCCGCCGATGAACCGGCCGTATGCGACCCCAAGTTCACGGACCTTATCTTCTGTTTCCTGAGGGCCAATATTCCATAGTTGCTGAGATTGTCATTGACGCGTTACGTGCATTAACAGCACGACGGGCTGCGTGCACGGTCGCGCCGCCGTGGGCTGCCGAAGGATACCGGCGAGCGAACGGCCGTCTCGGACAACCTTCTCGACCGCGCCTTCGAGGCACCGGCACCGAACCAGAAGTGGATCGCCGACTTCACCTAGATCTGGGCCGCCGAAGGTTGGCTCTACGTTGCCGCCGTCGTCGACCTATTCTCCCGCCGTGTCGTCGGTTGGGCGATGGAGGCCGAAATGACCGCGCGTGACAGATGTCGTCAGCATGACAATCTGGCGCCGGGGCAAGCCCGACAGCCTGCTGCACCATTTTGATCAGGGCAGCCAAGGTGGATTCAAGCAGTCGTCGCAGCAGCAGTGTTCCCCTGCGCCAGCCATTGGTCACGCGCTTCGGCGGGCATCTTCCAGCCCAATGACTTTCGAGGTCTCGCGTTGAGCGTCGCTGCAACTGCCGCGATCGTTTCGGCGCTATGCGCGCTCAGGTCCGTGCCCTTTGGAAAGTATTGGCGCAGCAGGCCATTGGTGTTCTCGTTGGTGCCTCGCTGCCAGGGGCTCTGGGGATCGCAGAAGTAGACCTCGATCCCTGTGTCGATTGTGAGGGCAGCATGCTGGGACAGCTCAGCGCCCTGGTCCCATGTCAACGAGCGACGAAGTTCCTCGGGCAGGGTTGTGATGGTGGGCGTGATGGCGTCACGAACAGCCTCTGCACCATGCCCCGCGAGTGCCGGTCCATTCTTAGCCCGAGGTGCTTCGCCGTGACCATCCAGTCGCGGTAGATGCAGCAACATCGTGAACCGTGTCGTGCGTTCCACCAGAGCGTCGCCGAACTGCCAGGCCCCTGAATGAGATCCCCTTCCCAATGTCCGGGGACTGCGCGGCCATTCGATTCAGCAGGGAGCTGGCTGATCATGATCTCGGACGACACGAAGCCCTTGCACGCAAGCCGACGCGCGGCCGAGGCGTCCGTAGTGCTCGCCCGGTCCTCAGGCAAGCCGTCAGCTCTCGACGCAGCGCTCCTCGGCCTTGGATAAAGAACGACTGATAGATGGCTTCGCGGCTGATTCCGCATCGTCGCATCATCCGGGTAGTCGATCCCCTGGCGATGGTTGATCTGCTCTGGACTCTACGCCTTGCCCCATCTTCTGTCCTTCTGCTGCCCGTGTCGGCGACCAATCCAAGGGACCGTAGGACCAGCAACGACGATCCCCTCAGGGGCCGCGATCGTTCCGGCAAGCCTTTCTTCGACATAGGGGCGCAGAACTGGGTTTAGCGCAAGCTTGGCGATCTCTGCGCGCTTGCCCAGCATCCGCGCGTACAGATGCGTTAGCTGGACAACCACAAAACTATTGCCCGCTCGATAATCTGAGGGCCGTCCGGTGGCGCAGGGCGACTGTCCGTTGCTATGCGAGAAGATGATTACCGCCGGCACGCAGCCCTTGGTCTGGCAGGGAACCCGCCCCTTAAGGTCAATACCCCTCCGCAACTGGACCCATGTATTGTGCGAAGCACTTCACAAACCCGTGGAGAAGCCAGTCTATCGCCCTTATGGCACAAGAAATCAAAGACACACGCGATCGATCGTGTCAAAATCCACTTTGAAACTTAATCATCGACAGGCCTCGCACTCTCTCTAAGGGTTAAAGCGGATGATGAGCACGTTCGACGAGGCTTCGACACACAATCCGCTCTCCAACCGAGCGGTTCATATTCTTGGATCGATTACAGCGATTGCGTGGATAATCCAAACTATAGCAAGCTATTGGCTTGCACCGGCCGGGCTCGCATATGGCGGTGTGGTGTCAGGCCAGCAGCTTTATGCCGACATGACTGGTATCGAGGCTATCGATTGGTTGGCAAAATCGCGATATTGGCTTCCATTGTTCTTCCTTCCGCTGGTAGTTTCTAGCATTTGCACCATGGCCCTTCTTTTTCAGATCATGAGGCGGCCTCCATCGCAATCAACTGTTAGAGCCGTCTTTTCTTGGACTTTTGTTTTCGGCGTGATCTGCCTGCCTGCCATCCCGGTACTCGCTCAGGATTTTTGGCTTTCTGCCGCTTGGGGGAAAATGATCGCCACGGGGCTCAACCCCTACCATCAAGACATTCCTCACGATATCGCGGCGCGTTGGTACGCCGATCTCAATCCCACTAGAATGACCTACGGGCCTCTGTGGGCGATTATATCAGGACTCGTGATGACAGTGAGTAACCACCCGTGGGTGGTGTTTTCGCTGTTTAAGGCAGTCATAGCCGGTTCTTGGGCCGGTGCGCTGATCATCGTTCGCAAAATGACGGAGTCTCTGCCATTTCGAGATCAATGTACCGCAATTGCCATTGTTGGCTGGATGCCGCTCGTTCTGTATTTTAGCGTTTCGGAGGGCCATAACGATATAGTCATGGCCGTATTCGCCTTGTTTGCATTCTATATTAGAAACCCGATCGCTCTGGCTGCCTCTGTCTGCATCAAGTATGTAAGTGGACCTTTGGGACTCATATTTCTTCTGGCGCGCGAGCCATTCAATGCGCGCTTGCTCATTGGCTATCTGTTTTCAAGCCTTCTCGTGATCGCCTGCTTCGTGTTGTTTTATCGCGGGATCGAATTTTTTGATGCAGCGCGTGCCATGACCTGGGAATTCCTCACACCATCTAGCGCAGTCGCTATTGCAGGACGCCCGGCGCAGTGGGCAGCAACCGCCGTTTTCCCCATCATTGCGATCTACCAAGGCGTAAAATGGGTGAAAGAGAGGAAAGAGCCCAGGCGACGCGTATTCGCATTGGCCCTATTGTCGGCCGGGATGTTTGCGATCCTTCCGCATGTCTGGCCCTGGTACCTGGTTCTATTGCTCGTCTTCGCGGCAGTCGCACCCTCTGCACCACTGTCGCGGTGGTTGACGGGTCTAGCGCTGGGCGCACCCTTCGCCGTGGCCATGGCTGCCCGGGGCTGGTCATTTGATTCCGTGATGCATATTCCAGATACCGCTCTTTATCTATTCGCGCTGACCTGGCTTGCGTTTACCGGCTGGATTATGACGTCACATTACAACGCTCCTCGCTATACAATATCTCCGGAAGCGCCTCCTTCGATCCAGTCGTGAGTTGTTTCCGCCACTGGAGCGAAGTGCGATTCATGCGCCTGTCATGTCGATGAGCGTGGATTCGTCCTCGATGAGACCTCAGATGCAAGGTCAGCTGTTGCTGAGCCGTCGCGCTGCGCGCGCAATCGTGTCCTCAACCCCGTATGGGTGCCGAAACCCCGTAGCTTTCAGGGCATCGTTTGGAAAGTGCATCATGCCCAGCGGCAGTCGGCGCGAAGGGCGCTTATTGCGCAGCATATCAGCAAGGTTGTAACATTGTCGGGGCGCGCCAAACCGTTCGCGAAGTCCTCTCACGTCAGACAGTGCTTCTAGTTTTCGGTAGAGTCTTGCATAGGTCAGTTCAGGCGTCGTGTCGTCGGACAGGTTGAATACGCGCGCGCCGGGCAGTGCGTCGTCGGCATAGTTCTTTTCCATGACCCAGACGAACGCGGCTGCGACGTCCGTTAATGTGACAAAGTTCACTCTGCGGTTGGCGCCGATTTCCTTTGCAGCCCTGCCGATCCTGGTCGTCTCGAGAATCTTGTCTTCGTCGACAACCACGGTAGGACGCAGGATCGTGCCGTTCATCTGGCGTCCATGATGGGCTCCCACGCTGCACGCATCGTGAACGGCGATCTCTCCCAAAACTTTCGAGCGACCATAGGCCAGGACGTTTGCTTTGCCCCGATACTCCGAGGGCACATAACCTTGTGCCGTTACAACGGGCGAACTCTCGTCCACGCGCGGCGATTTCGACGAACCGTAAACTGCAACCGAGCTCGCAAACACGAAGCTCTTGACCCCCGATCGGGCCGCGGCTTTCACCAAGGCACGCGTCGCCTCCACGTTGACGCGCTCCATGCGATCGGTGCGCCAGATTTCCGCGCCGAGATGGATGACCGCCACGCACCCTGTGACGTGCCGGTCGAAGTCGAGGTCTTCGCGCCAGTCGTGAAAGCGCCACTCGATGCCGTCCTCCCTTGTGTCTGCCTGGTCTCGGCGCGATGTGAGAGCGCGGATCGTATGCCCACGGCTGCGCAATAGATCGCATACGGCACGACCCACAAAGCCGGAGGCACCGGTGACGAGAACCTTCACAGCATTCTCGCTTGGCTCCCCCACGAACCTTCGCATGGCCGCAACAGCCACGTCGTTCTGCACCAGCGTCTCGGGAGCGCCGTCCACGTGACGCTCAAGGTCTCCAGTGAGGTGGGCTGCAAGGCGCCGCGCAAGCGCAACGCCCACGAAGGTGGGATTGGCGTGCCCGGAGGTCGGCATCACTGACGTCGAGGCAATGTAAAAATTGTCCAAGCCAAACGCCTTCAGGTCAGAATCGACAACGCCGGTAGTGGGATCGTCCGACATACGCGTCGCCCCAATCTGATGGAGGCCGTCGCGCGCCTGGGAGAGGATAGCGGCGACACGATTCTCCTCTGGCACGCTGTAGACAAGCCCGCCGATGCCCAGTTCCTTCACCGCCTTCTCAACGCTCTTGTGAGCGCTTGCGACGTATTCGGCATCCGCATGGCTAAAGTTGAACGCAACGTTTGCCCGCGGCATCCCCACCGCATCAACTTCCTCGCTCAGTGTGATGCGGTTCTCGGGGTTGGGGCTCTGTTCGCCATGATAGTAGAGCGTGTAGCGACCATCCTTGTTCGGGAGGAATACGGAGGGCTTCTTCGGCCGCTGGCGGAACATCTGCGTGTAGACGCTCCACACGCCGCTTATCGTGGCGATCGGCTCGCGAAGAACGTTCATGAGGTGGGGCCAGACCGCAGGCTTTGTCTCACCCAGATAGACGCTGCGCAGCGGAGCATTGACGAAGCGCGCGCCAAGCGGTGAGGCGAGGATGAACCACAAAAGAGACAGAGCACCGGAACGGTGGGAAGAATCGTAGACAACGGCATTGCCGGAAGAAAAGCTGATCTGACCAAGCCTTTCTTCGCGCTGCACGGCTTCAGTGAGGGTGATGCGCCGCCGAAGGAAGCCGGTCTCTGCGCGCATATAATCGAGCGTGTCAGCCTTTTCGGGAACCGCAAGCTTCAACTCGGCAAGCTTTCCGGAGACGTGGCCCATATAGTAGCGCCCCAAAGGCCCTTCGGGACCGCCGAAGAGGTTTGGATGAGCGCGCTGCACGGCCAACAGCAGCCGCGGCGTCTGCACGCCGCCGCAGGCCACCACGAGCCGCCTAACGGGGACTTCCACAGTGCGCGTGCCGTCGGTTGCACGGATAGCGACAACCCGTCGTACATTTTCGTCAAACACGAAATCTGTAACGGTAGCCCGGGTAACTATGGTGAGATTCTGGTGATTTTCGATCCAGGAATTGTGGTGTGTGGAAACATTGCTGTCATTCATCCAGCTCTCTATGGTGTCGAAGCGCACAGCGTCGCTGTGTGGCCAGATTGGCTCCACTTTGAAAGATTGACTGCATTTGAGGAATTGCGAAGCCTCGGCGTACCAGCGCGCGACCTCAGCGTATGGGATTGGCCAGCCGGAAAACGGGATGTAGTCGCGCTTTTCGAAATCGATCGCGTCAAAGGGCACGCAGCGGCCGCCCCAAAGGTGGGAATTGCCCCCGAGCACACGTGCGCATCCCTCTTCGAGGGGGACGTGTGCTGTTCCATCCATCTTGGCGGCACGCGAAAGCGCGTTGGCTTGCTGATCGGGATTGCGGCCGCCGGATTCCAGCATCATGACGCGAAAGCCGCGCACTAGACATGCGTGAGCGAGCGCCAGGCCAAGTGGCCCTGTTCCAACGATTGTGACGTCGCAGGTGGCAAGGCTATCGAAACTCGATATCGCTTCAAAATCTTCAACCATAAGAGTCTTCTACGACACTCCCCGATCGCGACCAATCAGGATGAGAATGCATTGAGCGCATTTTTCTAGGGTCTGCAGCCTACTTCCTCATGATCCGCGAACCCCGACATTGAGTGCGCCAGAGGACCATCACATTACTTCTTACTTCGCAGTGAAAAGGGTGCGGATCGCTGTCTTGCGAGCTGACGACGGATCTGGGACGCTGACATCACACTCTGTGAACGATCTCAGCGGGTTCCTTGTCCTTTATGCGAGCTGGTGCTTCAAGCGAATAGGTCGAACCGCAGGCTCATCGCGCTTCTTTCACAAATGCAACCCAAACACGAGAACGACGGTCGTGTAGTGGGTCCGCCGGGTGAGGGCGGAATCCGATTGCTTCAAGAGGTGGTGGGACGCCCAGAAGACGCTCCCACGAAATCGGTTGGATGCGCTGCGCAACGTTTTCACTGCGGCATGCGTCGGCTCGCCGCGTCCGAGATTGCCGGCGATGGATTGGTTGGCACCATGGCCGCCACTTGCATCGCACTTGATGCGGGCGGCGATCTGCCTAATGCGCCTTCCCTTTCGATTGCGATACAGGTTTGGTGTTTTTTGCTTCTGCAAGCGCCGCCTCGATGAGAAAAGAGAGCCTCGCGGAACCCTCTCTTTGTGCGAGGCGATGCGCTTCTTCCAGCAGTTCGATGATGTCTTCTTGCGCGCGTGTCATGAATTGCCCCAGGTTCCCTCGGCCCGTTTCGGCCGCGTGAGCCACACGACCTCGCCTCTTTGCACATTGAGCAACCCGTTCGCTGCTCAATGAACGCAAGTGCGGTCATGCTGCCCGGCATCTAATGAAATCGATGATCCAACAACCTTGCTGTTCAGACGCCTACTTGCGCGCGCGACGACTGTAGAAGAACGCAGACCGTGAAGCTGGGCGCTAGACGAGGCCCTCCCTTGCCAACGATTGTGGTCGCTGGCCAGGTTACCCTCTCGGCGTCGGAGCCGATCCACCGTGGGGGTCGCTGTTGAGCGAGATTTGAGACCAGCGCGGATCACTCAGTCGCCCCGTTAACCCAAACGGCAGATTGCCGGACGATTACTTGATGATTTTGGTTAACAGAACGTTAAAGCCGTTGGAATCTTATTTAGCGCATGGTAACGTAAGTTATGCATGGGGCATTTAGTATGGGGTCTTTAATGCGGGAACATGCGCAACGGAGTGCCGTCAATCTCACCGGCACATCATCCAATGTGGTCGCACTGCAAGGCACAAAGTCTCAGCAGAGCAAGCGCTCGATGGTGCGGCAATACCCTTTCGCGTCGGTTGGGCCGGCCGTTGAGGTGCGATCGCGATCACAAAACGGTCTCCCGCTTTACCTAGGGGGCGACAAGCCTCTGCTTACCATCCGCAATGCGCGGCTCGCGGCATCCAAGCGTGCGCTCGACATCGCTGGCTCCTTGCTGCTCATTCTTCTTTTTGCGCCGCTGATGGTGATGGTCGCTGCCGCCATTAAACTATCGAGCAAAGGACCCATCATTGTCGCGCAGGAGCGGGAAGGGCTGAATCGCGCTCGTTACAAGATGATGAGCTTTCGCACGGTCCCCTGTGAGGCCGGGGCTCAGGTCGTCAGGCACATCTATGCTGGCGACAGCGCACACGTGACGCCGCTCGGCAAGTTCTTGCGCGCAACGAAGATGGATGACCTGCCTCTGCTCTTCAACATCTTGCGCGGCGACATGTCTTTCGTGGGGCCCCGTCCGTATGCGCCGCAGATGCGTCTGAGCAACCTCAACTTTCGCAATATGCCTTACGAGGAAATCGTTCCGTACTTCCATCTTCGCCATGAGGTTCGCCCGGGCCTCGTGGGTTGGGCACAAGCGAACGGATATTATGTGCAAGCGACATCTGCCAGCATGGCTCTAGAGAGTATCGATCATGATGTCGCCTATGTGCAGAACGCGTCGCTGGCGCTCGATCTCAAGATTGTGCTGCGGACGATGGCACGAGAATTCCTCACGACTGTGGAGCCGTGACGCTGCGGCAGTGAGGCATTTCCGGGACAGATCAGAAGCTGGGCCGGCTGGAATGGAATTTTCTACGGGTCGTGGTTCTTGCCAATGGTAGCCCGACAGACGAGACGGCATGGGTTGTCAGAAGCTTGGCGAAAGGGAGTTTGCGCCGAGCAAGGTTGGAGCAGGAAATGGCGTTTTTCATTCCGCGATCCGCACTGCGCGATCAAGAGCAGGATTTGCAGCGGATACGTCTCGTTGCCGACACCATTTCGTCCGTTTGTGGTGAACTGCAGCGAGAGATAGACGGCCTTACACTTCGGCATTCGGCATCGCGAGAAAAGGCGACCGAAGTCCTGCTCGCGCTGGAAAGCGAGGGGAATTCCGGCAAGCTTGAGCGCAAACTGGACGAGGTGGAATCTGCATTGATCTATTGCGAGCGGCGGACAGCACAACTGGGCGCATTGAGAGCTCAATTCAGCGTTCTGCTTGATAGCGCTGCTCTAATCCGTCGCTAGCAGCAATGTCGTTGTTCCGGTTGGCGAGGCATCTTCGACGCTTTCCTGGCCGCGAGACGCTGCGTGGAACTTGCGTATTGCAAGTGACGGGGAATGCCTCCACGTTCAGAATACGCCTTTCGATTTACTTGCCACGGTCAAGTCAGGTTCAGTCCGATCATCGGATGGACGCAGACCGTGACCAGCGGAGTTTTCTTCCCCGCCCACCTTTCAAGACCATCGTGAGTCTGGCATGTTACCCATGCTGGAGTCGCGGGGTGGCGCTAGCATGCTGTTGAGCTTCGGCAAGGCCTTGGCGATCGGCGTGAAAAAGGGGCGAGCTGTCGGGACGGCCCGTGGAAGCTCTAGGGAGATAGCGTATAGATGCTCGATACCTGGAAAGGGACGAAGCGGCGGATCTTTGACTTTGTTGAGCGTTCTTCCCTACCGCGCGGATGGTATTGGATTGGCGCACTTGTGGTGTCGCTGACACTGTGGTTTCTTATCTTGCGGCTGGTCTTCAGTCTGTTTTGATTTCGTCGGGGTGGCTGTCGCGTAAATGAACACTGCCGACGCGATAGCCAAACCACTGATCGTCGATCTCGATGGCACATTGGTGCGTTCTGATCTGCTTTTGGAAACGGCTTTCGCCGAATTGGGGCAGCGCCCTCAGTCCATTGTCGACATGCTGCGGTCCCTGCGGAGGGGCAAGGCAGCGCTCAAGCACCGTATTGCGGAACCCTACGATTTCGATCCCTCGGTCCTTCCCTATGATCAGGAAGTGCTGGCCCTTATCCACCAAGCGCGCTCCCAAGGGCGACAAGTCTATCTGGCCTCCGCCAGCACGACACGTCTTGTCGAAGCGATAGCCGACCATCTGGGCGTCTTCGACGGCTGGATTTCTTCAGATGAGATGACAAATCTTTCCGGAGCGGTGAAAGCAGCGCAGCTCGTCGAGCGTTTCGGTGAGCGCGGCTTTGACTATATCGGCAACGACAAGGTCGATCTGGCCGTCTGGAAGGTTGCCGATGGAGCGATCGCGCGACGCGCATCGCCGTCGGTCCGCCGGGCGTTGGACCGCATCTCGCCGTCCGCCCACTATCTCGATGATCCGGCTCCGTCGCTTCGCGTGTGGGCAAAACTCATCCGCGTGCACCAATGGGCCAAGAACGGGCTGGTTTTCCTTCCGCTGATCACGGCGCAACAGTTTGAGATCGCAGCCGCCATCAATGCGCTTCTCGCCTTCATCGCTTTTTCGCTATGCGCCTCCGGCGTCTATGTGCTCAACGATCTGGTTGATCTGGGGGCGGACCGCGCCCACCCATCCAAGAAGCGCCGGCCGCTTGCCAGCGGTGACATTTCGCTATGGGCGGGCGTTGCAGCAATACCGGTCCTGCTGGCCGCAGCCGCATTGATCGCCATAGCGGTTTCGTGGATGTTTCTTGCCGCGCTTTTGGCGTATCTGGCGCTAACGACGGCGTACACCTTTTACCTCAAGCGCAAATTCCTGGTCGATGTCGTCGCGCTGTCGATGCTTTATTCTGCACGGGTGCTCGGCGGCGCGGTGGCCATCGGCGCGTCTGTCTCGGAGTGGCTGCTGGCCTTCTCCATGTTCATTTTCACGGCACTCGCGCTCATCAAGCGGTACAGTGAGCTTGCCGTGCGGCTGGACTCGAACCTGCCCAACCCTTCAAACCGAAACTATCAGGTCGGCGACTTGGACATCGTCATGGCGATGGCGGCGTCATCCGGCTTCAATGCGGTCACCGTTCTGGCGCTTTATGTGTCATCCGACTATGTCAAACAACACTACGGGCGCCCAGAGGTGCTGTGGCTTCTTTGCCCGATTCTCATGTACTGGATAGGCCGCGCCCTGATGCAGTCGCACAGGCGGTTGATGCACGACGATCCGGTGGTCTTTGCGCTCAAGGATCGCGTTAGCCGTCAGGTCTTCGTGCTTGTTGCCGTTATCGTTGCCATCGCCATCTGGGGCGGATGAGCCCGCTGTTCGCTTCATGCGGCAAATTTGGGGTGCCGCCATTGCAGACGCGGTTGCAAATCTACGCACCGCCGGACGGCCCCGTCCAGACTAGTTGGATCTCCCGAGCAGATTCTTGCCGATGGCGAATGCGTCGGCCTCGAAACCCTGCCTGCGCCCGCCAAGGATCCAAAGTCCCAAAACGGTCGTGCTGTATACCACGGCTCCAAGCGGTATTGCGATCAAGATGAACAGCAAAGGCGCAGCTGTGGGATCCAGCACGCTGCGCAATCCAAGCACGATGACACTCATCGCTGTGACGCCGCACAGCGGCCGCCACACGCCGGCGGCAACGTCCTTGTAGGTGAGGCCAATAACACGCTGGGCAAGCTGGATGTTGAGAGCGAGGCCAAAGGCGCTGGCGGCCGCTCGAGCGATCAGAAGCCCGAGCAGACCGAACCATATGATGCCAATAGCCATCAAAGGCAGGCGGAAGAGGAGAACGGTGAGGTCACGCCAGAAGAGCGCTCGCGTGTTTCCCTGCGACATTACCATCGGATAGGTCGCGCCGGCGATGAGTTCAAACGCGAAAACCGGCGCGAGAATTTCTATGACGATGGCGGCTGGCACCCAGACATCGCCGAGTGTTATCCGCACCATGGGCTCCGCGACCAGCGCAAGCCCAACTCCGAATGGCGGAGCAAAGTTGCCTAGAAACCGCTGGCTCTGCTGATATGCGTTGAACAATGCCGCCCGATCGCCACGCAGTTGGGAGAACCCTGCATACAGGGTTCGCATGATGGGCATTACCGGTGCATGGATGAGATTGGCAATGTCGGAGCCGACGCTGAAATGACCGAGCGTGCGCTGGCCAAGTACGCTTCCAACGATGAACTGGTCCAGCCGCAGGTTCAAGGTGTTGACGATCGAAACAAGCGTAAGCCAGCTCGAGAACCCCCATAACACACGGAGCGAGGCCAGAGCCGGGCGCGGGCGGTAGGGTGCCAATGCGTAGGAAAGCACGAGAGCAATGAGTGCCGCGGCCAGTGGGCCGGCCACAAGCGCCCAATAGTTTCTGAACTGAAATGCAACGATTGCCGAGACAAGGACTGACCCGACTTTGGATACGGTCTCCAATATGAAGCTTCTGGAAAAGAGAAGCTGGCGATCGAAGATGACCATGTATGGATTGAGCCCTCCGAGAAGGAGCGGCGAAAGCGAAAGTGCGACCAGCACCCCGATCAATCGCTCGTCGCCATAGGCTGCGGCGATCAGAGGAGCAACACCAGTCAGTGTCAGCATCACCAGCAGGCCGCGCAACAGGCTGATGGTCCATGCGGTGTCGTAGTCTGCCCGGCTTGGCTCTTCCAGCTGGACCAAGGCTGCAGCGACCGGCAGATCGGTCACCGCCGTTGCGATGGCCAGGGATGCCGCGGCAATGGCGATCAACCCGAAATCCTCCGGAACAAGAAGGCGCGCCAGGATGATGGTTGAAAGAAAGCCCACAGCGGTGGTGCAGACTTTGGCACCTGTCAGCCACAGCGAACCTGATATCAGTTGCGATCGCACGGTCTAGCAAACTTCAATGCTGGTGTGGGTGTGTACCATGCTGTATTTGGCATGATCGTGGATCGAAACAGCGCCTTCATCGGGGTGGGAGCGTCGCGACGACAACGGTGACGATGCCCCACATCCGACTTCAAGACACAATGATAGATTGAGAAGGTGAATACTTTTTGCAGTGCCTTCAGCGCTCGATTCTGTCGTGGCCAAGTTCTTGCGTTTTCGGAGCGCGATCTCATCGAGAGAACGTGCAATGACAGCCAAGACAGAGACTTCAGAGGTCCCCTCAAGACATGCACGTCAATACATGCTTGTGCCCTCGCAGACGGCTCGTATGGCAAGATTGGTTGAGCGATGAAACCATTGGACGCAGAACGGCCGCTCTTGTGGGGATCGGATAGGGCAATGCTGCAGGTGCATCCCCTGATGGCCGGGTCATCGTTGTGATGCACGTTGGAAGCCGCGTGCGAAACCTCTTTTACTTTTACCGCATTCTCGATAGATCCCGTCTTGGGCAGCAGCGAGAACATTCCCTAAATGGAGCTGGCATGGCTTTCTCTTCACTTCTCCTGATCGCCGTCAGTATAGCGCTTTCGTCAACGGCACAGGTCTTGCTCAAGATGGGAATGTCGACGACACGGATCCAACTGGCGCTTGTCGATGGCGGAATTGCCGCGCTTCTGGCCATCGCAACCTCGCCGGCGATCATCCTCGGCCTGGCAAGCTTTGGCGCGAGCGCGATCGTGTGGCTTCTGGTTCTATCGCGTATCGACGTGTCGCAGGCTTACCCATTTGTGGCCCTGGGCATTGCGATTACTGCTGCCGCCGGCCATCTGTTGCTTGGAGAAGCGCTGCCAGCGCTTCGGATTGTAGGAATCGTCGCAATTCTCGTCGGCGTAATTGCTGTAGCGCGCAGTTGATATGTAAAATTTGATATATTGATTAAGTTTAATTTTTTAGGTTAATAACCAGTGAATGTAGAATTTGGCCGCAATTGCTGACAGCATGAGGTGGACCCTTGGAGTTCACTGTTAAGTGGCAAATAATGTGCTTAAGAAAAGCGATCCGGATCAGCAACCGGACGCCCCCGCGAAAAAACAAAACCGCGGACCGCTGATCGCCATGCTCTTGGTCGGCGGCATTATCGTATTTTTCTGGGTCGCGTTCTTGCTCTGGTTGGTGCTTCACCTGAGTGGCATTGCGTGAGGCACACACGCGGTGCGGTCCAAACTATCTCGATATTATTGGAAAGTCGGGCGACACCAGCAGATTTGGGGTGTCACCAGAATTCAGGAACAAGCCTGGTGACAACGGACGCAGCTTATCGGTGGCAAATTGCATCAACGTAGCGGGGATCAGTGTCGGCGTTGCAAGGATCTCCCGCACAGCGGAGGCGAGGCCATATTTTTGCCTGCGGTCGAGGAGCATCCGGTAGTGATATTTGAAGGTGACCTGTCGCAAGTGGCGGTACAATACATCACGAGATCCCGGATCGAGGCTCTCGGAAGCAAGAAGACGCTCATCGATGCCGATCACGCCTCCAAGATCGCTGCTCGAATGGGTCGAACTGAGGGAGCTGGAATGCACCAGCGCCCCATATCCGGCCCGCGGGTCGAAGGTAAAGCGTGCACCGGCGACAAGCGCTCGGCAATAAAGGTCATAGTCCTCGGCAAAGCGGATCGCCTCGTTGTAGCGCAGGCCAGCGCGGTCGAGAAAATCACGGCGCATGACCGGCTTGAGGAACCCGAGTTCCCGGCGTGGCAGGAAACCGGAGATATTTCCCTCGACGAACCGTTTCAATGTCAGAACAGGCCGCGAAGAAGACGCTCCGCCGCGCGAAGCCTTGACCGCCGTGTCGAGGGGCGTTTCCATCGAGCGGTACATCACGATGTTATCGGCAACCAGGTCCCAGCCATCATCTTGCAGCAGCCAGTCAAAACGACCGGGCAGGAAGACGTCGTCGCCATCGAGCACTGCGATCAGGTTTGCCCGACTGGCGTCGATCGCGATGTTGCGAGCGCGAGATGGGCCAACTTGCTTGTCAAGGGTGAGCACCTTGAGACGACCGGTACCGTCCTCTGCGCCGCGCGCCACCTCGCTAGTGCGATCGGTGGAAGCGTCATCCACGACGATGAGTTCGGCAGTTTGACGCTGGGAAAGAGCCGACGACAGCGCATGCGCGATTGTCGCCTCGACATTGCGCGCGGCAACGATGACGACGACATCCATAACCGGGCCGGCGGGCATTTTTGTGAAACCTTGTATCGCCAAAAGAGGGGAGCGCCTGCACCCGACATCGTCAAAATACGAGGGCTCTTTTTTGTGATCGCCCAGTTATCTTGCTCTATAAGGGCATTCGAGTAAAAGTCTACATCCCCGTGGGGGAGATATTCAAGTCTATCGAGTGATCTCTTGCACCAGAATGCACCATTGCCCCACCCTACCAACGTAACGCCGCTGCCACCAGCGGAGGATACGATCGACGTTGAGCGTCTCCTGCTGATCGCTCGACGCAACGCGCTGGTCGTTGCAATGTTGGGGTTCATTGGCCTTTGTCTCGCCGTGGTCTATGCGCTGAATGCGCAACCGCTTTTCAGTGCGTCGGCAGAGATCATCCTTGGCGGCACTTCCGCAAGTCGCGAGCAGGGCTTCGATTCGAGCGTCGAAGCAGATACCAGGATCGCGGGCCAGATCGAACTTCTGCGATCAACACGGATTGCACTCAAGGTGGTCGATGATATCGGTATCGAAGCCTTCAATGTGCCGGTCTCACCCTCTGTGCTGGCTATGCTGCGTACGGCGGTGCGAACTGTATTGAGACCGTACGACGAGGCGGCAAACTACGGTGTCGTCACCGAACCAAAACTCGCAGCGGCGCTTTCGCTTCAGCGTTCGATCTATGTGCAGCGGGTGGGAAGGAGTCCGACCATTACGATCGCCTTCACGTCCCCTGATCCCGAGCTTGCTGCGCGCGTACCCAACGCCTACGCCAGCGCATATGTTGCCGATCAGGAAGAGGTTCTGCGTCAGCGTGCCGACGAATCCATCGCCTGGCTGGAAGAGCGCATGCAGGGCCTGCGCCAAGACCTCTTCGAGGCGGACCTTGCGGCAGAGGCGTTCCGTGCAGCAAACGGGCTGGCGCAGCCTGGCGGGCAGTTGATCTCGGAACGCATGATCATCGACCTCAACCAGACGATCGTTGCAGCCCTGTCTCAGTTGGGTGAGGTCAAGGCACGCTCCGCCCAGCTCGATGAAGTCATAGACAGCACGGACCCTGTCCGCCTTTCGGCGATCCCAGCCGATATACTGACCGGCGATACGGGCGAAGCCACTCGGACGCTCAAGGACAACTTTGCAGCCGCAACAGCGCGGCATGCGGAGATCGTTGCGCGCTCCGGCACCGATCATCCCGAAGCAATTGCGCTGTCGGCACAGTTGGACCTGTTGCGCGAGCGTCTGGTCTCGCAACTGCTCACTATCCAGCAACAGGTCAGCGATGGTGCGGAGATCGCATCAGGGCGCGTGGACTATCTTCGCCAACAACTTGCCGATGCGATCGAGCTCAACAAGTCCGACACCAGGAAAATGATAGAGTTGAGCAACCTCCAGCAGACGGCAGAAAGCTATCGCACGCTGCTTGCCAGCTATCTCGACCGATATCACGAGAGCACGCTCGTAAGATCGGCTCCCCATGTCACGGCCCAAGTCATTTCGCCGGCAAACCGCCCGATCGTGCCAGTTTCGCCGCGCAAGATGCAGATCGTGCTTATCGGTCTGCTGCTCGGTTTGATGGCGGGGGCCGTCGTTGCCGTGTTGAGGGAGTATCGTGAGAGGTATTATCGCACCGGCGAGCAGCTCACGCGGGATTTCGGCACCGAATTTCTCGGCTCTCTGCCCACCATGCGGCGCGGATTCGGCTGGTCGCTCGGCGCACGTCATGATCACGCATTGTTCAAGAGCCGAGACAACTCGCTCAAGATGTGGATCGACAAATTGCACTTTGACACCGCCGAGACGTTACGGCGTGTTCTCCTGATATGCGATCAGCGAATGAGCCGGCGAAAGCCGAAGGTGATAGGCGTCGTTTCCGCGCTGCCCGGAGAGGGAAAGACAACCTTCGCGATCAATCTTGGGCGTCGTCTTGCCAATTCGGGAAAGAGGACCGTTCTCATCGACGTCGACTTCCGCAAGCCAGGCATCGCCGGCACTTTGACCACACCTCCCTTGGTCGGGCTTGTCGAGTTGCTCATGGACGAAAGTCCGCTTGAGGCGGTGATGCAGGCCGACAAGGAAACCGGACTTTCCGTCATTCCCGTTCTCCACAACAGCGACACCCAGCGCATCGGGCAGCTCATCGCCTCGTCGCAGATGGACAGCCTTTTGGAAGAACTAGGCGAGCTGTTCGATTATGTGGTGATCGACTTGCCGCCCATGGGCGTTGTCGCTGATGCGCGTGCGCTTGCCTCGCGCATCGACGGATTCTTCCTCGTCGTGCGCTGGGGCCATACACCACGCCGTCTTGTCCAGGATACGGTCTTCGGGGATCCGACGATCTATGCCAAGCTGCTCGGCACGGTTCTCAATCGCGTCAATACGCGCCGCATACGCCGTTACCTGACATTCGGCTCCTCCGAACTGCATCGTGAGGAATACATGTATTATGCGGCCCCTTCGAAGCGGAAGTGATTGCGATGACACTTTTCGGACGTCGTCTCCTTGCCTTGCTTGGCTTTACGTTCGCCGCATCGCACAGCGCCGCTGTCGAGACGCTCGGACCTCCGGGCGGCTCGTTCTTCGAGGCCTTCAACAGTCTTGACCTGACGCACCAGTGGTACCCCTCTGACGGCTGGTCCAACGGCGAACATCAGGGCTGCGTGTGGCGCGAGGAGAATCTGTCTGTCGCGGACGGACGGCTTTCTCTGGCGCTGACAAAGGATACGGCAAACCCGGCTGAGTGGAACTGCGCTGAACTGCAATCGCGTGCAATCTATGGCTACGGCACCTACGAGGTCAGCATGCGCGCTGTTGCAGCACCGGGAACGGTAAGCGCATTCTTCACCTATATCGGGGATGTCCATGGGCGTCCGCACGACGAGATCGATTTCGAGTTCGTGGGGCGGGATATCGCGAAGGTTCAGCTCAATTTCTTCGTCAGTAGCGAAGGCGGCAATGAGGTCTTCGTGCCAGCTGTGCCGAAAGATGCCGATGGCTTCGTCAAACTTGCGTTTGAATGGTCCCAAGATCGCATTCGGTGGTTTGTCGACGGCACGCTTGTCCATGAAACAGCGCCGGACGAACGCATCCCCGTAAATCCGAGCAAGATCTATCTCAGCTTCTGGAACGGCACGGCAATGCTTGATGCCTGGCTGGCTTCATTCGACTTTACGACACAGCCGCCTGACATGGAGGTGGAATGGGTTGCTTTCACCGTTGCGGGCGAATCCTGCCGATTTCCGGCGTCGATAACTTGCGGCTCGATGCCGGAGTAGGCGATGCGCATCGCATATCTTGCCCATAATCTGGACGATCCCGCGATCGCGCGACGCGTGCGCATGATGCAGATAGGTGGGGCAGATGTCGACCTTGCGGGGTTCAGGCGAGGGGATGGTGACGTCGTTCCCATTCACGGGGTCGTTCCGATCGTATTGGGACGCACCAAGGATGCCAGGCTCCTGCAGCGTGTTGCCTCGGTGGCCGCAGCGCGGCTTCCCGATGCATTCTTGACGGGTGCCGATCTCATCCTCGCGCGAAATCTGGAAATGCTCGCGATCGCGATGCGCCACAGGCGGCGTAGCGGCTTGGCGATACCTGTCGTTTATGAATCGCTCGACATTCACCGGCTCCTCACAGGAAATGGCGTTGCCTCGCTGCTCTTGCGCTGGATCGAGGGGCAGCTTGCTCAAGCAGCCTCGTTGCTCATTACCAGTTCGCGCGCCTTCGTGAGAGAGTACTTCGTCGCACGGTCGCGGGTTGGCCTGCCGGTGTTGCTGGTCGAAAACAAGATGTTGGCGCTCGACGAACCAGATCCTGTCGCGGTTCCGGTCGTTTCTGCCGTTGCGCCACCGTGGCGGATCGGGTGGTTCGGTGCCATACGCTGCCGTCGCAGCCTTGCCACGCTTGGAGCCCTGACAGAAGAGATGGACGGCAAGGTGGAGGTGGTGATCCGCGGTAGGCCCGCCTATTCCGAGTTTGCCGACTTCGAAGCGGAAGTCGGACGATACAGGCACGTTTCTTTCCTTGGGCCTTATGGCAGCGCCGACCTGGCGCAGATCTACGGTGAGGTCCATTTTGCATGGGCCGTCGACTTCTTCGAAGAAGGTTTCAACTCTGCCTGGCTATTGCCGAACCGCATCTACGAAGGCGGGCGACACGGCGTGGTTCCCATCGCCGAAGCCGCCGTCGAGACGGGGCGCTTTCTTGCCGATGCCGGCATCGGCGTGCTTCTTGGAAAAGACATCAGGCGAGACCTTCACAGTTTTTTCGAACGCCTGTCTGCGGTCAATTATGCGGTCGAGCGCGCAAAAGTCACAGCGATCTCGCCCTCTCGCTGGGTCTACGACGCCTCTGATTGCCGGCGCCTTTTAGAGACACTCGAAACGGTCGCGGGCGGCAAGCCCGTTGAAAGCGCGGTGCTTTGATGGAGAAACCGGCATCGCCGCGGGTCGTTATCGCCGTGCCATGCCTTAACGAATGCGAACACATCGCGACGGTCCTTGCGGGACTTGCCGCGGAAGCGGAGAGCCTCGACGCCGTGGTTCTCGTTCTCGATGGCGGCAGCGTCGACGGCACGAGGGGTATCGTTGCCGAACTGGCTAGAGCAAATCCGCACATAAGGCTGGTCGATAACCCGAAACGGCTGCAGGCTTGTGCGATCAACCTCGCCGCGAGCATGGCTGACGGCGCGGACTTTCTGATACGCGTTGACGCGCATTGCGCCTACCCGCCCGACTATTGCGTCAAGCTGGTTGCAGAATGCGAACGCATTGGCGCTTCGTCCGTCGTGGTGTCGCTGGCGTCGATCGGGTCGGCCTGCTTTCAGCGTGCAGTCGCCGCATCACAGAACTCGCGGCTGGGAAACGGCGGCTCGCCCCATCGTCTGGTGGCGGCTGGATCCTTCGTGAACCACGGCCACCACGCCCTGTTTCGGACATCGGCCTTTCTTCAGGTGGGTGGGTATGACGAGACCTTCACCCACAACGAGGACGCAGAACTCGACCATCGGCTCGTGAAAGCCGGCCACAAGATCTGGCTCACAGGGGCAGTCGCCGCCGTTTATTTTCCACGATCCAGCCTCGGCCGGCTCTTTGCGCAATATCGCAATTATGGCCGCGGACGCATGCGAACCTTGCTCAAGCATCGGCTGCGTCCATCTGCCCGACAAATTGTGCCGGCCGGGGTAGTCCCCGCATTGATGCTTGCTCTTGCGAGCCCGTGGTTCTGGCCAGCCATTCTTCCTGCCGCAGGCTGGATGGTGTTGTGCCTGACTTACGGCCTCGGCCTCGGGATCCGACGCGGCAATGCGTGCGAGGCCATGTCCGGCCTCGTCGCCGTCATCATGCACGCCGCATGGTCGCTGGGCTTTTGGCAAGGCGTGTTCGAAGGGCGCAAGGAGGGCCGGATCTGATGGTGTCGAGAGTGTCGGATACCGTGGTTACGGTCTGCGTTTGCACATATCAGCGTGGGTCGCTCGCGGACACGCTCCGGTCGCTCGCCTTGCAGCGTCTGCCCGTGAATACGCGCATCAAGGCAATTGTTGCGGACAATGACCACATCGAAAGCGCGCGCGCGATTGTAGAAAGCGCTGCCACGGGGTACGAGCTCGATGTTACCTATCTCCACACGCCTGCTCGCAACATCTCTCGTGCCCGCAACGCCTGCCTTGACGCGTGCCAGAGCAATCTGGCTGCGTTCATTGATGATGACGAGGTCGCCTCCGAGGAGTGGCTCGCAGCACTCCTGGCAAAGGCTGGATCAGAGGCGAGCGGCGTGGTGCTCGGGCCGGTCGTTGCGATCTATGACATGAACGCGCCGGCTTGGATGCGACGCGCGGATCTTCACTCCGCAAGGCCGGTGTGGCTGCGCGGACGAATTCAGACCGGCTATTGTGGCAATGTCCTCTTGCGCATGGACGACCCCGCGCTAACGGGACTGCGTTTCAACGAGGTTTTTGGCCAAAGCGGCGGCGAGGACAGCGATTTCTTTGCACGTTATACAAGACGCGGTGGCAGCATTGCCTTTGCAGATTCCGCCATTGTGCATGAACCGGTGCCACCTGACCGCGCGCGCCTGGCATGGCTGCTCAAGCGGCGATTTCGCATGGGTCAGACGCACGCTGAAATTCTCACCCATTCCCGGTCCCCGGGAGCTGCTTCGTGGAGCGTTTTCGCGAAAGCCACGGGAAAATTCATGGTGACGGCGCTGATAGGGGTCTGCACCGTCGTTCGGCCTGAGACGGGCGTGCCCTATTTGATGCGGGCCGCGTTCCATATGGGTAGTGTTTCCCATTTCCTCGGGGTCAACAAGCTTTCGCTTTATGGCCGCAACCATGACGCCTGATGTCAGCGTGGTGATCCCAGTCTGGAATGGCGAAGCGTTCATCAAAGATGCGGTTGGCAGTGCGCTCGGCCAGGAAGGCGTGACTGTTGACGTCATTGTCGTCGACGATGCATCGACGGATCGCACTGTGGAGGTCGTCACCGCAATTGCTGATGTGCGTGTACGCATCATCAGGCACACCCGAAACGCTGGACCGGGAGCTGCACGCAACACCGCGTTCGCACAGGCGACCGGACGCTGGCTTGCCGTTCTGGATGCCGACGACACAATGGAACCGGACCGTCTTCGGCACCTGGTCGACCTTGCGGACAGCGCGGGCGTGACGATCGTGGCAGATAATCTCCGGCTTATGCCCTCCGGAGCGCCAATGTTCGGGCCGGAGTTTTTCCCGCGGGACGGGATTCTCCATCTTGAGGATCTTGTCGCATCCGAGAGGCTCTTCGTGAAACGGTGGACGCTCGGCTATCTGAAGCCTCTGTTTGCTCGCGACTTTGTGCTTAGCAACGCAATGTCATACCGCACCGATATCCAGATTGGCGAGGACTTCATCTTCCTCGCCGATTGTCTCGCAAGTTCCGCGCGCATGTGCGTGGATCCCGTTCCCCGATACAATTATTCCGTCCGCGAGGGCTCAATCTCATCTCGGACCGCGCAAAGCCATGTGAACCAGATGCTTCGCGCCCAGTCAGCCTTTGAAGACCGACACCACTTGCGGCCGGAATGGCAAAGCGCGTTGGCGAAACGGCGGGCCGGCCTTGAGGCGGCGGCAGCCTATCTGACCATAGTCGATCACGTGAAGGCGCGGCGGTTTGGAAGTGCGTTTGCAGCAGCCATCGCGCATCCCAGAGGGGCCTTGCTGTTGCGCCTGCCGATCCGCGCACGCCTGCGCCGGCTTCGCGGACGCCCTTAGGACGGAACGCCCCGAGTTCAAATGTTGAAAAAGAGCAACCAGAAATCGCCGTTGGGACTGCGAGTCGTGAAGTCGCAAGCCTTGAACATTTTGAAGTCACCTTGGGACTTGACCTTGCAAGGTCACTCTCATGAGCCTCTTGTTCACAGCGACCCGAAGCCATGGAGCGCACGTGGGTGACCTTATTACCAAATTGCGTCGTCGCGCCGGCCGCCATTTTGGCGTCGGGGGAAGCGCCCTCCGCTCCGAGCGCGGAATGCTCAGCGTGAGCTTCGATGACATTCCGGTCTCGGCCTGGACGGAGGCCGGACCGATCTTGGCGGAGCACGGGGTCAAGGCCACCTACTATGTGGCAGGCGGACTTTCGGGCCGGCGCAATCTCGGCCTGCCGCAGTTTACGACCGAACATTTGCAGGCGCTGTGCGCTGCCGGCCACGAGGTCGGCTGCCACACCTTCGAGCATGTCAGCACTTTGGCGCTGTCGCCAACAGACCTGCGTGCCAGCCTCGAGCGCAATGCCGCCTGGATTGCTGATCGGCTGGATGGCTATCGGATGCAGACTTTCGCCTACCCTTATGGCGACTGCGCCCTTGCTGCCAAGAAGGTGATCGATGCCAGCTTCACGTGCGCACGTGGCACGCTCGACGGCGTGAACGCCGGCCGTTCTGACCGACTGAATCTTCGAGCGATCGGCTTGGAGTCTCGACGTCTTCCCTCATACGATTTGGAAGCCTTACTGGCGCAAACCAGGGCCAGACGCGGCTGGTTGATCGCCTATGGCCATGACGTCGGCGACCGGCCGACCCCTTATGGATGCCGCCCGTTGGATCTAAACCGGCTGATCACCCTCGCCAAGGCGATTGATCTCGATATTCTGCCCGTTGCAGCCGCTTGGCAGCGCATGGTCGCCCGAGACCAATTCTGACCCTGCCACATTCTTCAATGGCGCACGCGCCGCACGCGGCACATGTTCCCGATGATGCGCCGTTTCGATCAGACAGTTCTTGGCAGGCATTTTCCAACGATGATGGCGAAGACATCGCCGCCACGCTCCAACGGGCTTTTCTCGAGCACGGCTATCGGCCGTCGACCGGTCGACGATGCATCCACGTTCATTTCCCGTGACCGCTCTGTGGCGTATCAAACGGACGTCGCGCGCGACGGCCTGCGGCAGGACCGGGCGACCAAAGCAGGTTTGTGTCAGCCATCATGGATCGGAGCCGCCTATTAATGTTGACGCTTCATGCTATTCATCCTGTGTCGATGAAAAATGGATTGTGGCTTCGCTCTCAAAAACTCCCGAGACGGCGAAACAACAATTGGAGAAACGGTGATGGGCTCGATGAGGCACGATTTTACCCGTGCATCTCCCTATGTCATTCCTGTGAACTGGCAGGCCGTGCTTGCTTTCTGCGCGTTTTGCGCAATCGTTCTAGAGCGAATATTTCTGTCGTTTTCCGCATTGCTCTTTCTGAGCTTTGGCGCCGTTCTCATCATTTCCGCATTACGATCGAAATCGCGAATGCTGTTGCGATATTGGCCGCTCCTGCTTCTTCCGACATACTGCATCGTCTCGACCCTTTGGTCCGACTATCCCGCTCAGACGCTGCGGCATTCCGTGCAGCTTGCGCTTACCCTTATCATCGCCATGGCAGTCGCGATAAAATTGCGGTCCGAGACCATAATGCGGGGCCTATATTGCGCGCTCGCTTTCGCTGTCGTGATTTCCACCCTCGTGGAACTCACGTCAGGTCGAGCGACTTCCTGGCAGGGCATTTACGAGAGCAAGAACGTTTTTGCGTCCATCGTCGCAATATTTTTGCTCATGGGCATCTCGCTTTTGTACTTTCGCGAAAACAGACTGGCGATCAGCACGCTATTTACCTTACAAATTATCTTTTGTTTGTACGCACTTATTCGATCGGCGTCTGCTGGAATGATCATTTCCATTATTCCGGTAGTGGCACTGTTTTTCGTTTTCCGGTTCAATAAATACCTTGGAGATGCCCAGCGGGCGTTTCTTATGATTTTCATTTTTCTCGCGTCGATTACGACAGCGATATTCGCATCATTATATGTTGAGGAGATTCTTGCGGGCGTTCTGGAATATTTTGGAAAGGATCCCACCCTCACAGGACGCACGGATCTCTGGAACTTTGCCATACAGCTCATTGCCGAACGACCGGTGTTTGGGCTGGGATACAAAGCGTTTTGGGTTGTGGGTAACCTCGATGCAGAAGCCCTCTGGGCTGCCTTTTATCTGCCGTCCGGCTCCGGCTTTAATTTCCACAACACCTATCTTTCCAATACGGTTGAGATCGGCTTGGTAGGCATCACGCTACAGGTCTTCATCTTCTATATCGGCCTCATCCGCGGCATCAGGCTTTCTTTGGTCGAGCCCACGCATGACAATATATTCTGGTGCGCATTTATGGCCCTGACAATCATCCGGAGCTTTGGGGAGGTCTCCACATTCTTCGAATTCAGTCTCGACTCTCTGGTCTACTATATCGCTTTCATAACGGTGAGCGAAAGACATCGTGAGAGGCGACGGACAATGAAGATCAACAGAACGCCATTTTCTGTCTTGCAACGATAGACGCGATTACATCTCCGGACCCGAACAAATATGTCATCACTAAACATCGTTGCTCCAATTGGCTATCCGTGGGATTTCAACGGACCACGATCGTCGGTAAACAACGTAAAGAGGGTCTACTTTCTGCCCTTCAACAGGCTGAAGCAGGAACTGGATGGCTTTACGCTATTCGGTCCCTGGGATGCGGCCGGCGCAGACATCATCCATGCATTCAACAGAATACCGCTCAACGGGAAAGATTTTATCATTGGCTTTGAATCGCATCTGCCACGCACGTTCGGCATAGAAAGTTCTGGCTATCGAAAGTTCCTCTACAAAAAGCTGCTTTCCCCAAGGTGTCGGCGGATTGTCGCAATTTCCCAGCATGCGCATAGAACGTTTCTTGATGAGCTCGACGTCGGCGCCTTGACGTCAGCTGAGCGGTTTGTCTTGAAGGACAAAACGGAGGTCCGGCTTCCAAACATGAAGCCTGCGACAGCCCCCCAGCTTTCATCCCCCCCCGGCAACGCGGTTCAAGTCACGTTCGTTGGCAATCATTTCGCGAGAAAGGGTGGATGTTCGACGGTCAGGATGGCGCAGATAAGCCTTGAGAGGAAACTGCCATTTGTCTTCAACATCGTCTCGTCGTTGCAGTGTGGCGGAAGCATTTGGACAGACCCGACAGACGCCAGTTTTTATCAGCCCTATCTGACGCTCCTTTCTTTGCCCAACGTCAGGCATTTTACAAGCCTGCCAAATTCCGGGGTTCTTGAGTTGTTGAGAGGAAGTCACTTCAGCATTCTGACGACGTTCGCAGATACTTTTGGTTACAGTGCGATCGAATCCATGTCCGTGGGAACGCCCGTCATTGCGTCACGTCAAGCCGCGCTACCGGAGTTCATCATCGACGGCGAAAGCGGCGTCTTGCTCGACCCCGCCCGCACGGCTGGACGCGACGACTGGGGCCCGGATTTTCATTCACGTGCTGACAGCGAATTTGAGGCCCTGTTTGCTGAAAATGTCGAACGCTTTGCGGTCGAGGCCATCGATCGCATGGAGGCTCTGCTTAATGACCAAGAACGCTACGTGGACATGCGGCGAGCGGCGTTTGAAACGATCCGCGATGATTTTTCTGCGGAGGCGGCGGCCCAATATTGGGACAATCTCTATCGCTCATGCGTTTGACCTGGCTGAAGGACCCGAGCCGGCACTACAACGCGGCGCAAGGTCAATAATGTCCCGCCTTCAGCACGCGACCATGGGTTCGTACCAAAGGGGCTTGGTCAATTGGTGCGATGAGCCATTTCGCGCGAAGGCAGGTCCGCCTTGGATTGCGCGAGACAGTCACTGTTTATCCCGGCCGAAGAAGTTGGCTCCGCGTTGTCGCTGGAAACCTGGAGCGTGTCACTTGGCCTGAGAGGGGTGTCGGCCGAGGCTATCGCCCCCTGTGGGCAACCAGGCCGGACGATTGTGTAGATCAAAGACCCCGAACCGTCTGTGGCGCCAGAGACGCGCGACACCTGGTTGAGCACGCGCCTGGCGGTCGTTTGCCTGGCTGCGTTCTCATCGATCTGCGCCTGCGTCTCCTGCAGCTCCGTGACGATCCCTGCATGATGCTGCGTCTGAATCTGCAACAGGTCCCTCTGCGCCCGGCTCATCTCCTGGCGAGCGCGAAGCGTCAGTGTCTGAAAATCGATCAGGCGACTTTCTGTTTCGGCGACGACGCGGACCATTTCCCGTTGGCGCGAACTGACAGCCAAACCCCGTTCGACGAGGTTCCCGACACTTGCGAGCTCTTCTCGCGAAAGAGTCAGAAGCCTGTTTTCAGAATCGATTTTCTGCTGAATGGCTTCCAGCTCTCCTTCAAGAAGTTCCTGGAGCCTGGAGATCGCTTCCGTCTGCGAACTGAGGCTTTGCCTCCTTGCCTGCAACAGCGCGTTTTCATCGGCAAGGACGCTTTCACCAACGCCTTCTTCACGCAACGCGTCAGTCATCGCGACAGTCTCGCCCTTGGCGAGTTCTGTTCTCAGTCGCGCCTCTCGCGCAAGCAGTCTGCTGCGTTGAAGCTGCAGGACCTGGAGATCACCTGCCGAGGTGATCGCGTCGCGTTCGAACTGGATGGCGAGGTCGCCTCCGCGGTAAAGACCGCCAGCCAAGCTCACCGCCTGAAGAACGGTAAGCCCCGGCCGATATGCGAATGCACCAGGGCTAGCAACGCCTCCCAAGACGTATACGGGCCTGTACTCAATCACTTCAACAGCCGCGCTGATCCGCTCCAGCAAGCCATAACGCTGTTCGAGGTCACTGCCGATGCGAACCGCAAGTGACTCAGGCGTCATACCGGCGACCGATATCAGGCCGATCAAAGGCAGCACCAGATTGCCATCTGCGCCCACCACATACTCGCCCGCCAGGACATCCCAGTTCGTCGCTTGGGCACTGGTGGCGGTCCATTCGACCACACGCACGCGGATCTTGTCCTCCGGCCCCATCGCATAGGATTGCCCAAAGACGGGAACGCAGGCCGACAGGAGTATGGCGAATATGGAGGAACCCAGCTTAATCATATGTAGTCCCAATTAGCCGGCGTTTGGTTGCGCCGACGATGGATCAGAACGACCCGCGCGTCATTAAAACCGCGGGAATTGTGCGAAGCAGGATATGCAGATCCCGCGACAGGGACTGGTTCTTGGCGTAGTCGACATCGAAGGCAACGCGTTCATCATAGGATGTATCGCTTCTGCCGCTTGTCTGCCAAGCGCCGGTCAGTCCTGGCCTCAGACTCGTGTAGTAGGAGTAGGAGTCGCGGTAATAGACGATCTCATCATGCACAATGGGGCGAGGACCAACCAGGCTCATATCGCCGCGCAGCACATTCAGGAGTTGCGGCAACTCGTCCAGGCTCGTTCTGCGCAAGAGATTTCCAATAAAGGTTACGCGTGGGTCATCGCGCAGTTTTCGCGACGCAAGCCATTCTTCTCGCGCCGCCGGATTACGCTCGAAATGGGAAGCCAAAACCTCGTCGCCATCGATCACCATGGTCCGGAACTTCAGACAGAGAAAATCGATGCCATTGCGGCCGACCCGCCGATGCCCGTAAAGCACCGGCCCTCCATCGATGGAGACTGCTGTTGATATGATGAACAGTACAGGCAAGAAAGCGACCAAAAGAATACAGGAGATTACCACGTCAAGTGCCCGCTTGACGCCCCCTCTCATTGCTGACACTTTTACAATGTTCCCAGCACTCTTTACAGGATTCTGAAGTATAGCCTGCTCGTTCATGGCAAACCCGGTTAATGAATTATTAACACGCTATCGCATGCATTTTCACATCGCAAGGTTGCGCATAAGAGAATTCGAATATGAAGTTAATATGCAACAGTCGCCAAAACAGGTGGACCACATGGGGGCGGCGGCTAGGACGGAACAAGATTCCTTTTTATATCAACGACCTGCACTAGGACATGGCGCTGCCGCTTGCCAATCGAGGGGCGGCATTTGCGCTCCAGACACATGCTTGGGTCCCGTAGAGGTAGCCAAGTAACGCAGATGTTACGCGTGGCGACGCTGCATCCTGAGCTGATCGTCGGCAGCGCCTTTCAGGATTCAGGAATGCTAGGCGTGAGCGTCTGTCTCGCCGGCAAATAAAGCCGCCGCGCTGTGCGATCGTTCACTCCCACAGCTGGCCAGGTGGGCGCAGCGGGGGAGGCCCATGCGCAATCCGCGTCCTACGAGCAAATGGGCTGCGATTTTGCATCCGGCACCTATCGGATTAGGCTTGCCCTCTTCAACGTACTCCGACGTCGACCTTAGTGGAAACCAATGAACCGCCTGCACCGATCCGCACCTGCGGGCAAGCGCTTGAGGGGCAGTGGTCGTTACCTTCACCCGGCCCGCGCTGGAGTATCCACATCCGGCAAATCGTCAAGATCACCGACGGAACAGCCGCGGCGACCCTCCTCAACTCCTCCATGTTGGCCACCCACAAAGAGAGAGGCGCGCCCACACCAAGGCGTGGCGCAGAGCGCCGAATGGCCAAGATGGTCGCGGTCGTTGACAGGCTCGGAGCCATCCGCTGAACAAGACAGCGGTTGCAGCCACGTTCCGGAGCGCGATCACAATCGCCAGAGCGGGATGACAGTGACAATGAGGCCAAAAACTCCCCCGCGAGCGAGCGAGGATGGTGGTAGATGTGAAGCCGACGGTGGTGGTTATTGAATTGGCAGCCGCGACATGTCGCGACGGCCAACATCGAGAAGTTCACCTATCGTTGCCGGACGAAACAGGAACCGTTGAACTGACAAACTCTTGGAACGTGCGTCCGTCGACCGGCGCCAGGGGAGGGGGACTGCCGGACAACAACTCGCGGACGAGCGCTTTAAGGGCTGCCCGGTGTTTTCCGTTCAGAATTGCCCTCGGGTTGAGAACATACGCAATAAACGCATGCCGGACGAAGGCCGGCCAATTGCCGGCTCGCGCCCAGCGCGGCAGAAGCCAAACCAGGAAGTCCGTCCGCGCAACGCTCATGTTATGCGCGGAGATTTGCGGATAGGCCTTCTTCACATCGTCGAGGACGATGAGTAGCGATTTTGCCTGCGCATTGGCGTCCGCAGACAGGCTTCCAGCCGTAATGCGGTAGGCCACGAGCGGCTTTGGAACCAGCACTGCGCTGTGCACAGCCGTGAGCATGAGCGAAAGCTTCCAGTCTTCCCCACCTCTGGCACCACGCGGCATGAGCGTGGCGTCGTATCCTCCGACCGCCTCGAGTGCGGAACGCCGGAATACGGCTGCGCTGCCATTGCCCACAGAGTTCTCCCGCAGAATTCCTATGAGATCTGTCCTTGGTGGTTTGTCAGGCACGCTCGCAGAGAGAAGTCGGTCCTGCTCATCTATCCATAAGGAATAGCAAAACGAGAAAGGCACTTCCGGCGGCGCGGCCTGCAATGCCTTCACCTGTTCGCAAAGATAGTCGGGAGCCCAAAGGTCGTCAGAATCAATCGGTGCAACAAACTCGCCATCTGTCTTCAGCAACGCGGAATTGCGCGCCTCGACGACCCCCTTGTTGGACTGGCAAAGCTTGCGAAACCGCACATCCCCGGCGATGAAAGCGTCGATGACGGCCTCGGTTCCGTCGGTAGAGCCGTCATTGACTATGATGACATCAAAATTGGGGTAGGTCTGGGCAGCAATCGAGATGAGCGTCCGTTCAAGGCACCAGGCAGCGTTATATGCCGGAACGATGACGGAGACGTGGGGTAGGGTGCTGGAAACATCCTGCATTCGGCCTCACTTGCAGGACTTGACGGAGCGCCAGTCGGCGACCGTCTCGGGCGGAATGGCGTTGTGCCAGTTCATCATGGATTCGAAGACCGACATATTGTTGATACTCCCGAGAAAGATCCCCACCACCACCAGCGCGCGCATTGCTGGGCGACCATAGTCGGCAAGCAAGCCCCAGCCCGCAATAAAGGTAAAGAAGGGAAGATAATGCAGCGAATACAAAAAGGTCTCAATACCATAGACAGCATGGAGGATAAAATTGAAGGCGATCATGGTGAGAACAAAAAGCGCGACCTTCGGCTGAACTGCGCCGCGGGCGGCGACCCAAAGGCCGCGCGCAGCCAAGATGCCCCACGCACAGATCGTTGCGAGCGCGATCGGGGAGGTCGAAGGTGCAACGAATTGTAGACGCGAAAGGCGATCACCAAACTCAAACACGAAGCCAGGACCAACGGTGACCATATCCGGCATCGGCGCGGCGATCGTCGTCAGCCAGAATGCCTGGACGTGTTGGAGGAACGTCCCTTGCGTGCCGTAGTCGACCCAACTCTCGGTCCAGACGTTGAAGAACGCCCCGGACTGCGGGAAGAACCGGTATTGCAACATGGCAAGGAAGCCGGTCATCGCGAAGGCGATCAAGGCTGTCAGAGCCCCGCGCCGCAGACCCAGTGCTAGAAGAGCGGCGAAGAGACCGGCGACCCAATTTGTTATGGTGATGGCTAACGAAACCGCCGACTGGAGCGGACCGGACCAAGCGTCATGTTGTCCGCGCGGGGTGGCGAGCCATATCAGCGGGACCATGAAACTCACTCCGCCGAGAAGGAAGAGTTCCGGGATGCCGAACCATAGCCACGCGCTTGACGTGGACAGGCACAAACCGAGCGCGAGGAAACTGTCGATCCTTTGAACCCGCATGAGCCTTAGCACGATGTAGATCGAAGCGCCGAACGACGCCGCCGATAGCGCCACATAGGTGGTCACCATCGCCTTCATGTCCATAATGCCGAGTTTTGTCAGGGCCAGGAAAGGCGTTGTCACCCCAATGGACCACAGCGGATGGAGGTTCGTACGGTGATGAGCTTGGTCAAAGCGCGAGGACAACGCCGCTACGACGCGTCCGGGATCGGAATCCAACCATACGTCGAGATTGCGGCAGAGAACCTCGAAATCGAGACGAAAGAAGAGCCACACGGCAAATCCGGCCGCGACAAGTCCTGCGACCAGCGCAAGCCCGGCGTCCGTGACAAAGCCACGCGAAGGCCATCTCAAACCTAGCGTCGAGCCGAAAAATTCCTCAACGCTATGGCGGTAACGTTCGAGCATGCGCCCCCCGATCGTGCCGATGGGGGATTGCAGATCGGCCCACCCAAGAGATGAATACGATCTCCCAGCATTCATAAGCTGTCAATACCGCCGGCTGCAAAGACAGCTCAAGATGAGTGAATGCAAAATCGGCGTCACAGCAACGGGGAGATTCTCACTCTCGACTTCAGTTCCGAACGACGTTCAGATCTTCATTAAGCAAGTGACGGTCGGTAGCCGCGCCTCGCAATCAGCAAAGACGCGCTGGGCGGGCGTACTGTCTCGCCTGCACGCAGCTCGTTCGCGGCGATCTCCTCAACCGAGCCCTCATTGCTCGGAATTGTCTTCAGGTCCGTACCCTTATCGGTGTCCACTAACCGACACCAGACGGCAGAAGAAGAGTCATCCACGGTAGTGCCTCAGCAACTCACGCCGCCGTCTACGAGTATCACTTGCCCCGTTATCATGCCGGCCTGGTCGCTCAGAAGGAACCGCACAAGCGCGGTCACGTCCTCTTCGGTGGCGAGCCTCCCGAGCGGCGTGCGATTCACTATCTGTGACAGCTGAGGTGAGGTGAGCGTCGAAGACATCTGGGTCTTCACATATCCGGGACCGACGCTGTTCACGGTGATATTGCGTCGTCCGAGTTCCCTTGCTAGTGCGCGAGTCAGTCCATCCATCCCCGCTTTCGAGGCGCTGTAGGCCGCCAGTCCGTTATAGCCTCGACTGCCGATGATTGAGCTGATGTTGATGATGCGGCCACCCACCTTTCCGCGGATCAGGTGCAAGGATACCGCCCGGGCAAAATGGATTGCTCCGAGCAGGTTGACCTGAATCAGCTTTTCGCTTTCGACGTTGGGAAAGGATGTGAGGATCCCCGCCTGAGCGATGCCGGCATTATTGACGAGACCATAAATACCGTCCTCGCCGGCCCACTCGGCCGCATCTGTTACGAACCGGTTTGCTGCGTCGGCGTTGCCAACTTCGCATGGCGCCCAGTAAAGGCGTGATGCGTAAAGTGGATTGGCTTGCAATTCCTCGATCCGACCGGATTTTGAACGGCTGCAGGTGGAAACCTTGTACCCGTCGGCCAACAGTGCCTCGACAAAAGCCGTGCCCAGACCGCGACTTCCGCCCGTCACAATGATGTGGCGTTGCCCCATGTCTTAACCCTTTTTTCCGGACGCACCTGGCGTGATGGCGTCCACGATCTTCAGGACCCGAGGTACTTGGAACGATGGCAGTTGCGCACGGCACGCGGCGAGAATTGCCGGACGAACCACAGCTGGATCCTGGCCCGGTAAAAGCATGACATCGGCAGCAACGAGCGCGCCGCTTATGGGGTTGGGGGCGCCGTATACACGCGCCTCCGCTACGCCCGATACGCTCAGGATCAGCTTTTCGATGGCCAACGGATAGACTTTGTAGCCGCCTACATTGATCGTGTTGTCGGCTCGTCCCAGGATATAGACACGGTCGCCGACGATCTCGCAGGAGTCAGTTGTCGAGAGCCAACCGTCGTCCATGATCGGCTGCGCTGATTCCGAAACATATCCGCGCATCCGGTTCGGCGTTCTGATCTGCAGGAAACCATCGCGGATACGCAATTCGATGCCATGAGACATCTGGTTGATAAAGGATACCGGAAAGCCTTCTAGCCCGTCGTGCACCGCAAATACCATTCCCGCCTCCGTCGAAGCGTATGTATGGGTGACGCGTGCACGCGGATGGGCTGCTTTGACACGGTTGAGCGTGGCCTGATCTGCGGCTTCGCCACCCATTGTGACCTGCCGCAGCGCCAACGCTGCCATATCGCCAGACATCAGGAACGCCCGCCAGAAGGTTGGTGTGCCGCTGATCTGGGTCACCTCCCAGCGTTTCGCGGCATCATAAAAACCGCGCGGGTTGCGCTCGACTGGCGCCACGATCAGCCCGTTGGTGATCGTGGCAGTCAGGATCACTTGCACGCCTGCGAAGCTGCTCGGCTGATAAGTGAGCAGCCACTTTGCCGACTTGTTTGCCGGGTGCTCGGCGCCCGCCCTGGCGCGGCTCAGCAGTGATGCAAGCGTGTGCGCGGCGATCTTGGGGACACCCGTCGTGCCTGACGTCATCATGTGAATCCGCGGCTCGCCGACCGAGGGTTCGATTGCGGGTTTTCCCGTCAACTCGTCTGTCTCTCCAATCCGATACTGGATGCAGTATGCCTCGACGATATCCATCAACTGCGCCTCCGGGGTGCTGGTGTGTGCGACGTAGAGATCGGTCCCCGACCGCGCGCAGGCATCGATGGCACGGATGATGTCGATCGGGTGGTCACTGCACACCATTGCTCGAGCCACCGATCCGGTCTTCAGTATGCCTGCTAGGGCATCCGCCCTTGCACGCACATCTCCACGCGAGAAACTCTGCGCGCCCTTCGCGACAAGGGCAAGCGCGTCATCGGCACCGAGCAGCGCTCCCATCGGCGATGATTATCGAGCGTAGAGACGGGCCAATTCGCCCGCGGTCTGAAATTCGATGAAGCCACTGGCGAAAGGATCGAAGCCGTTGATCTCCTCGAGTTCGCTTACCAGCGTGGCAAGGTCGAGGGAATCGATTGCAACTTCGCCGCCGAGCAACTCCGTATTGCTGGAGATGTTGGCCTCGCCGAGGCCCTTATCGCTCAAAATGCGATTGGTGATGTCCTGGATCTGCTTGAGGACGTCCTGCTCAGTCATGATATAATTTACCCTTGTTTCCCGAGTGGTCCCGCAACGCAATCGCCGCCCTGAAATACGGCATCCCTGATGTCTGCTGCAAGTTGTTTCGAGCGCCGTTCACGGCCCTCGGCGCCCAGATGATAAATCGAGTCAAAAAAGAGAGAATTATCATAGGCAAAGGTTTCCGGCAGACTGGTCACCACGAGCGAAGGCAACTCCGCCAATCGTTCGTGCAATGCATTGATCGCTTTCGCGTGTTCATCAAAAAAGTCACGCTTTACCGGCGAATACGAGTATATCACGCGCACCCCGCGTGCGTTCATCTCTTCTGAGAACGACCGCAGAAGTGGCAGCACATCGGGAACGATGGTGGCTGCTGACAGGTCGAACCTGTCGACCTCCGCGTATGGCCACTCGACCCCGAGATGGCTGGTCAAGCCGCCATATTTATCGAAGCCGGAAAGCGATTCAATCGACTTGATCGTGATCACTTCCTGATTATCGGAAGGAGGAGAGACGACCGAATGCATGACGCGCAGAACCTTTTCCTGCGCCACGTGGGGAAGTTGGGAGAGCGAGGCAAGCCTTTGCCACCAAGACAGATAGCGGATGATCTCCGGGTTGTCCTTGGCGAGCATGAGCTGGCTCACGGGGTCCCCGTTGCTGGGATTGTAGAAGTTCTGGTATTCTAGTGAGATCACCGCGATGTCTGATGCATGCAATTGAGGCGCGCTTTCCGCCAGCATCAGCCGCACGCCGAGATAGCCGTTCAGACCCATATTGACGACGGGGCATCCGGTCTCTTGTTCGAGCAAGGCGCCGTCGGTCCCGTAGGCGAGGTTCGAGCCACCGATCAGGACAATCTTCGGGCTCGGCAGCGACGCCAGGCGATCGTGCTTCATGACGCCGGCTCGCACATAGTCGGTCGCGTCGGGGATCAGCACAACGGCGACTGCTGTCGTTGCGAAAACACTCATCGCCAGCAGTACAACCATCGCCACGAAACGCACCGGGCCGAATGGGCGTGAAGGTTGCGCCTCGGTCATCTTTTGCTCAACTACCGTACTCATGCGCGCGTTTGTCCATCAGAACTGGAAATAGATAAATTGCTGATCTGTTTGATATAGAGCGCCGAAGAGAATAATTGCGGTCGCTGCGGTGTAATTCAGCATCCACCGCGAGGACAATGCGATTTGGCCCGTCTGCGCCTTGCCCTGCATCGCCTCGATCAGCAAGACCACGCCGATGCCGGCGATGCATATCAGGATTTCGGTGCGATAACCGGCGATGACAATCTTCAGCCCCTCTATCGGATTCATCCATCCGATAGGAAGACGAGCGAAAAGCTCCGCTGCGTCGGCAAGATTGCTGGAGCGGAAGAGTATGTAGGCCAGGCACACGAGTGTGAATGTGCAGCCAATTTTCCAGGCACGAAGCGCGCTGGGGTATTTATTGAGACCGACGAAGCGCACCAGCTTACCGCGCTGCTTCTGCGTCAACTGCGAGATGACGATATAGCTGCCATGGAGCGCTCCCCAGACAACGAAAGTCCATTGAGCGCCGTGCCAGAGCCCGCTCACAACGAATGTGGCGAAAAGGCTGAGCAACATGAGATTGTACCACTTCATCTTGATCCAGGTGGTACGCGACATGGGCGTATAGACGTATTCGGTGAGCCAGGACGAAAGCGATATATGCCAGCGCTTCCAGTAGTCCTGGATCGACGTGGCGATGTAGGGCCGGTTGAAATTGGGGCTGAGGTGGAACCCCATCATCAGTGCGGACCCTATTGCAATATCGGTATAGCCGCTGAAATCGCAATAGAGCTGGAAGGCGTAGAGCACCGTCGCCGCGACCACTGCGACGCCATCAACACCCTGCGGGTTGTCGTACACCCGCGCAACGAAAGGCGCGATGTTGTCGGCAACAACAATCTTCTTGAACGCGCCCCACAAGATCAGCTGCAGGCCGAGATAGGCACGCTCATAGTCGAAACTGTGCGGAACATCGAACTGTGGGATCAGTTTCTTCGCGCGTTCGATCGGGCCAGCCACGATCTTGGGGAAGAACGACGCATACAGCGCAAAAGTTCTGAAGCGGCGCTCGGCGGGCATTCCCTTTTGGATATCAATAACATAGCTGATCAGCGAAAACGTGTAAAACGAGATGCCTATCGGCAACATGATGCGGAACGTCGGCACCGGATAAGGGACGCCGCTAGCCTCGGAGAGTGATCGAAGAGTATCACTCAAGAACATCGTATATTTGAAGATGAAAAGATTGAAGACGAGCAGACCGACTGCAATCAGCATCCAGCGCTTCCGCTTGTCCTTTTCGCTCTGTGCGTCAATCCGCAACGCCAGAAAATAGGTGACGACAATGACAATGATGAAATGTACGATAAGCACCGGATCAGCAGATGCATAGAAAAATAGACTTGCGGTAAGAAGCCAGTCCAGGCGAAATCTTTGATTTACGATAAAATATACGACAATGACGGTCGCAAAGAAGAGAACATACTCGATCGAGTTGAAGGCCATGAACCACCCAACGCCCGTGCTCTAGTCGCTATGAACTCGACGAGTTTGTGGCTTCTGCAAGTCCTAGCATAGCTGCGTGACCCTGTCACTTGTCGTTGCATTCATTGGTTAAATCTGACTAGAGGGCATTCGTTCACTGTTGCGAAGCAACACAAAATTGCAAGTTGCGGCGGGCCCCGACAGCCTCCGAACGAAGGCGCGTAATCGATTGTCCTCATTAAGGTGGCAAAAAATAACTTTGGTTGATAGCGGTCGAATTCGTCTTCTTTAATTCAGATCGTCTTGAATCAACCGTTGCGCGGAGAATGAACGTTCTTCATGCTGAAGTCCTAGTCGCCCGCCTCGGGCTTGGGAAACGATCGATGGCGCTTCGCCCCATCTGCGACAATTATGCTGGATGCGATCGGCCACCCCGGTTGTGCGGGTCGTCATCGGCTCTCAGCCACCGGGATGCTGTCAAAGCGGTAGCGTGTCGCGAAAACATCCGCGGCGCAACATGAGTTCGCTTCCCTCACATCACGTCCCCGCAAACCTGCTGGCGCGATGGCGCGCGACGCCTTGGCAAACGGTCCTCTGCCTGTTTGTGATGCCAATGGCGTTCAGCGGGGGGCTGGCACTGCTCTTGTTGGTGGTATCGGACCCGCCGGTTGTGTTGCAGGACTTCAGGGATGCCTATTATCTCGCTGGAGTGGCAGTCCAGGCGGGCCCGCACGGATTGTCGCCGATGATCGCAAGGGGCACTGACGGCTTCGTCAACCTGCCCATCATCGCCTATCTGTTTTGGCCGCTTGGCCTCTTGCCCGTCTTTTGGGCGTCAGTGCTGTTTTCCATTATCGGCGTCTTTTGCGTCCTGGCTGCGTGGTGGCTGCTGGTTCGCCTTGCAGAACTTGAAGCGCAGAGCGCCGTCCTGCTTCTGCTTGTGTTCGCGATCAACGGGCCGATGATCTATGGCTTCAAGGAAGGCAATGTCAGCCACATACTGCTGTTGATGTTCGCAATTGCCCTGACCTGGTTGCGGCGCGGAGCAGAGTTCTCGGCGGGCTTGCTATTGGGGTTCGCCGCGGTGATCAAGCCGCCGCTCTTGCTTGTCGGCATCTATTTTCTTTTTCGGCGGCGATGGTCAGTGGTGGCAGGTGGTGCCCTCAGTTGCGCGGCGGCGGGCCTGCTTTCACTCGCGGTGTTTGGGTGGGCCATGCACGTCAGTTGGTACGAACTGTGTATCAAGCCCTACAGCGACAACCCAATCGCCGCGTTCAATTCGCAGTCCGTTCAGGCGTTCTTCCTGAGGATGCAGGTCGGGCTCGACGGATGGTTCGACTGGAGCCCAATCCCATTCGAGCCTGCCTATTGGTTCTATTCCACCATTGTCGTGGGAGGCATTGCTGCGTTCGTGGTGCTCACCTTGCTGATGCCCGCAGGCAGAGATTCCGGGCAGGCGCACCCACTGGCGCTAATTCAGGTGGAATTCATGATGATCGTGGCCCTTGCATGCGTCATCAGCCCGATTTCATGGTCGCACTACTATACATGGTTCCTGATGCCCTTCGCATTCTTCGTCGGGCGAGACGATCCGGCTTGGTCGACCCCCATCCTGCGCGGCGCCGGCTGGCTGGGTATCGTCTTGTTGTCCACCCCCGTCATCGCCGATATCTGGCGATCAAACTGGGCGTCCTCCACCTATGGACAGATCGGCGTGTCATCTCTGCTGTTCGGAGGCATCATATGGCTGTTGTTGCTGTGCCGGGTTCGATACCGAATGGCGTCCGATGCACACGCAGTCGCCGACAATAGCTTTTAGCTTTTGCCCCATGGCGCCCGCTATTCTCGACTGGTGCGTGACATGCAATGCCCGCGGCTTGCCAACTGCGCGCGCTCACGCAATAGTGCGGCCCGTCGGCTGAAAAGCAACGCTGACTGGGGCCAATGCGTTGAGCGTCGCGCAAGAGCCTGGATTTCGCGGCGGGTAGTCCCGCTTGATATCGACGCTGGGCCTGAGTTGGACGGAGTTTCTAATGGCGACCGGAACTGTAAAATTCTTCAATGCTGATAAGGGCTTCGGCTTCATCACACCAGATGACGGCGCAAAGGACGTGTTCGTTCACATTTCCGCTTTGGAGCGCTCGGGTCTCCGTACCCTGGTGGACGGCCAGAAAGTCCAGTTTGACGTCGAGCCAGACAAAATGGGCAAGGGTCCAAAAGCAGTCAATCTTCAGACCATCTGATCGCTACGCTATCGGGTCCGAGTTGCGCGGCGCACACACGTCGGAATGACCTCCCGAGGATCTAAGCTGTATCGATCGCTTGGGCGTGGCCGCGGGCAATGTGGCGCGGGTTAAGCGGCCACAATTGGATCCGGCCTGTGGGCTATAGTGCGCGCTCCCGAAACTTGGCGAGCAAGGTTCGGTGGTTCCGTCAATCCCTGGTCAGACAAACGCCACAGATGCGTGTGGGCGCCGTGTGCTGCAACTGGCGCGGCTTTCCAACCGGATCTACCAGATCGGCCGCGACATCCGAGAGGTCTCGATCGAGTTCGCGGACAATCCATTACTGAGTTCTTGACGGCACTGGACGGTATCGACCTCAACTTTTTCAGCGCAGCGGCTGACATCACCATCGAAGGCGGTGAATCTCGAAGCTCGCCAAAGCGAACCGAGCTCGCTCCGGCGCGGGCGTGCCCATCGGCATCCTCAATGCACTGGCGGGCGTGGGAAGATCATCTGGTGTTGCGGCGACTGGCCCGGCCTGGCGGAGTGCCCAGCGCACATGCCGCACGGGCTACCCATCGCGCGCCAAGAATGGTTCAGACGCGGCTCGGTTTCGCGAGGCGTGGGTGCTGATCCAAGTCGCGAGCTATGTCAGGTTAACCGCAATCAAACCGGTCTCGAAGGCTGTGAGCAGTTCTACTCCGGTATCGATGAACCTCAGCCGCAGGTTAAGGAACCTTGGTTATCCCTGCTGCGCTGCGGGGACCGCTTCGCGGAGCGCAGGCCTTGAAGGCGCCGACCTGACGCGCCCGAAGATGACGTCCGGGTGACGGTGGATTACCACGAGAGGCGTGAGCGCCGACTAGCTCCCTCGTACCGCGGCCGACAGAGTGCGCGCGGAGGTTGAAGGCGGCTTAAGCGGTGGCGGAGGGCGTCTATCGCAACCTTCCTCTGCGGAACATTTGCCGCGTGAGCTTCAATTTAATGTACTGGAATCAGCGCTTTTCATGCCCAGAGCGTCGGATTTGTTTGCCGCGGTCACGCAATATTCCTAGGCGCTCGTACCCCTTCGAAGACCCCTGCGTTTTTAGCTCGGAGTTCTCAGCTTACTTCTTAGGAGAGGCCGGCGATGGGGCGATACAACTTTGCATCAGGGCCGGCCAAAAGTAACCATATGGCGCATTAACTATTGATTAACCCACGGGCAGAGGGTTAAGAGATCGTTACGCAAATGGTTTGCGTCTCACGCAAGAAGCGTAACAGGGAGTTTAACATGGCAACGATCCAGGGGATTTACATCGCCCTCTTCGGGCGCCCGGCAGACCCGGCCGGTCTCGAATTTTTCAACGACGCGACCAACGAAGGCGCCGACCTCACCGCCATAGGTGATCTGGCCTCCACGGCAGAATACCAGGACCGCTTCACCGGCATGTCCGACGAAGAGATTGTCCAGTCGATCTATCTGAGCCTGTTCGAGCGTGAAGGCGAAGATGAAGGCGTGCAGTTCTTCGTCGATGGTCTCGCAGACGGCACCTACACCATCAACGACATCGCCATCGCGATCCTCGACGGCGCCCAGGGCACTGATCTCGACACCGTCAACGCCAAGATCGCTGCTGCGGACCTTTTCCTCGAGCGTCTCGATCAAGACGAAGAAGTGGAAGCTTATGACGGCGCAGACGCCGCCGACCTCGTCCGCCAGTATTTCGACAGCGTCGACACCGACAATGTTCCCACCGAAGCTGAAATCGACGCACTCATTCTGGAACTCCAGACGCAGGCCGGTCAGAACCCCGGCGGCGGCGGCGGCGCGGGCGACGTTGTTGCTCCGGTGTTCTCCTCGGGTGACGCTGGCTCGATCGACGAGAACGAAGCTGCTGGCTCCGTGGTCTACACGGCGGTTGCAGACGACGATCGCGGTGCTGTCCAGTACTCGCTCGCTGGTGCCGATGCCGGTGAGTTCACGATCGATACCGCGACTGGCGTCGTGACCATCAACGACACCAAGAATTTCGAAGCCGATCAGACAACCTACTCGATTGACGTTCTGGCAGCTGACTTCTCCGGCAACGTCGCCACGCAGTCGGTCACGATCAGCATCAATGATGTCAACGAGGCGCCGGTTCTGACCGTCACTCAGGTTGAAAACGAAGTCGCAGAGAACAACGCTTCGCGGGTCAAGATTGCAGACCTCTCTGCCGTTGACCCGGATGGCGACACCATCACCTTCAGCGTCAGCAACAACAACTTCGAAATCTACGATGGCGACCTTTATCTAAAGTCCGGCATCGACTTCGAGACGGATGGCGACCAGACCGTGACCGTGACGGCATCGGACGGCTCTCTCAGCGACGTTTCCGGGACCATTTCGGTTGACGTCACGGATGTCGCAGAAGGCACCATCTACGAATACAGCACAGTGGGCTACAAGGGCGCGATCTCCGGCTTTGATCGGAACACTGACAAGATTGATGTTTCCGACATTGATGCGAGGCTGAGCCAGCCTGGCAACCAGGCGTTCAGCTACGGTGGCGAGGACAATAACGCAAGCTACGGTGAGCTTGTCTGGGATCATACGTATGCATGGGTGAATGGTCAGATCAGGGCTGTCACATATATTGAGGCCGACAACACCCAGAGCGGCGGCACTGACTTCGAGCTCTATCTCGTCGGGCATATCAACCTGACCGCCGACAACTTCATCCTCTAACGCTCGCGTTATGGGAACTCAGAGAGCCCGCCTCGTGCGGGCTCTTTTTTTATCGCCGTGCACCCGGTTCTTTATCCAAGATGCAGTTGCCCGGCTCGAAGTCACCGTCCTCATCCACCCACCGCAGCGACAGCCCGTCAGGGGCACGCCCCCATGTCGGCGAGGAAGTTCGGGAACCCCTCGCGCCACTGCTCGCACTTCGCGATCCCCCACCCGCCGATAGAGGCATAGCGCTTGTAGCGTGGGTTGAAGCAGGCCCGCCTGGCGTGGTTGTATTGATTGAGCGTACGGCTCGTCCCGCGCTCGCGGCGATGCCCGTGCACAACCTTCGCCTCGCCAAAATCCTCACGAAGGCACCCGCAGCTCCGCGTGTTGCCGAAGCGCACATCGTGCAGCAGCGCGATCGTCTCCCGGCCGCAGTCGCATTGGAACCCCGGGGCGAGCGGTACATTCGGCTGGCATCTGCGCAGAGCCAGCCAAGCTTACATGCTGATCATCTCGGGACTGGCGATCAGAAGATTCGGCGCAAAGAAAAACCCCCGGCATTTCTGCCGGGGGTCTTTATTCGAATGCTCAGAGCCGATTAAGCCGAGAATACGAAGTTGGCGTCCGTGAGAGCGCCGATCGCAACGGTGTCGAGCAGGATAGCCGTGTCGCTTGCCAGGTCGAGCGTGCCGTTGTTGTTGCTGTCGATGAACACATAGGTGTCGCCAGCGCCGTTGTCGTACAGGCCGATCGAGGCATCGGTGTAGGCGGAACCGTCCACCAGTGCGCCGAACACAACGAAGTCTTCCGTGGTGAGGCCGAACGCCGAGACGTCAATCGCGTCTGTGCCGACGTCAAACGCCAGAAGCGTCTCGACGGTCGCGTAGATCGACTTCTCTTCCGTGGTGTAAACGACGGTCGTGTTCGCCGCGCTGCCAAGCGTGATCGAGTCAACGCTCGAAGTACCGGTAACGGTAACCTCATCGGCAGCAGCGCCAACACCAGCGAAGCTGGCCGTAAGAACGCCGTCCAGGCCGGAAGCGTCAAAGGAGAAGTCGCCAGCAGCAATGATCGAGCCGTTGAAGTCGCCTTCGCCGGTCATCACAATCGACTCACCGTCGGTCGAAAGATCAGCTGCGGAGTCACCGTCAACCATAACGTTGACGACGTCCGTGTCGTTGACGACTACATCACCATTCGCAACGTCTTCAAGCGCCAGAGTGGCCTCGTCAGCGTTGTCAAAAGTGAACGAGGAAGTTGCGCCATTAACGTCACCACGGACGCCGACAGTGATACCTTCCGCGATTTCCGTCACAGTCAGGTCGTCAGTCGCAGCAAGTGCGCCGGCATGCCAGAGCTGCTCAACGCCAGAAACGTCCTCGAAGTTCAGTGCCTGAGCGCCGCCGTCAACGCTGACGTTGACGATCTCGACGCTAACGAGGCTGTCCTCAGTGAGGACGAGCGCAGTGCCGTCAACCGTTGCATTGAAAGTATCGACACCGTCGCCACCGTCGATCTCATCACCAGTCTCCCAGGTGCCGACAGCCGCTGTGATGGTGTCGTCATACGGGGTGCTCTCATCAACGCCCGCATTTGCGGAGTCGAGATTGACGGTGATGGAATCAGCGCCGGCTACCAGCACGACATCCGGGTTGCCCGGGAACTGAACGTTCTGAAGATTCTCGATCGCGTCGTCGATTGCTTCAGCGGTCGGGATGGTGGCTTCCGACACGACCGGCGTCAGGAAGTCGCGGCCAGCCTGAGCAGCTTCTTCGCCCGTGTAGAGAGCGATCTCGGTGTCGGTGTCCAGAGCGGCGGTGAACAGGTCAGCCGCTGCGATCTTCGCATTGACGACATCGAGGTCGGCGCCCTGTGCACCGTCGAGAATCGCGATGGCGATGTTGTTGATCGTCAGTTCGCCGGAGTTCAGAGCGTTGGCGAAGAACGCAAGGCCAGCAGCTTCGGCAGGACGGTTGAACAGCGAGATGTAAAGAGAGTTGATGATCTGCGCCGAGGACATATCGTCGAAGCGAGCTTCGTACTCAGCGGTAGCAGCCAGATCGCCGATGGCGGTCAGGTCAGCACCTTCGTTGGTGGCTTCGTTATAGAATGCGAGGCCGAGCGGGTCAGCCGGGCGCCCGAAAAGGGCTACATAAATGCCCTGGATACTAGCCATGGTGTGATTCCTCTTTTATAGAAAAGACGACTTATCGTCAGCGGGGTTTGTAGTCGCGTCGGCGGGGCTCGTCAAGCGTTCACTGTTATTTTTTTCGTCGCACGAGCTTTACCTCCGGGTGGTGCTTAGTGAAGCTTACAATGATCGTTTCTCGTGGCCGTCTTAGAGTGAATGACCCGTTAACGCCTTGTTTTACTGGCGCTTGAGCCTACCAAGGCCGATGAAAAAGAACGGTCGCCATCTACGCCTGCTCCCATTTTTGTGTAATGTAATCACTGGACAAACTGCGTGATGTTGAATAGTGTCGCCTTGATGGCTACAGCCGGGGGCATACCAGGCGTGGCGCAAGGGCTGATAGAATCAAAGGCGTCGGGTCAAAAATGTACACGCATCCACAACAAAGCATGGATCAGGAGGAAGTCCAGAAGCTGCGGCAGGAAGCCGGCTCCTGGCTGCGCAAGCTTCGTGAGGAAGCCGGCTACTCACAACGCGAGCTGGCGAAGCGCGTAGGGCTAGAATATTACACCTTCATCTCGCAGATCGAATCGGGCCGCGGCCGCGTGCCGCCCGGGCAGACCAAGGCATTTGCGGAGGCGCTGAACGTGTCGGTCCGCGATTTCGCGATCCAGATGCTGCGCTTTTACGATCCGCTGCATCACGAGCTGATCTTCGGCACCGAGGCTCGCATCGAGGAGCGCGCGCGCGCTAACGAGACATTGGAACAGCGGCTCGAGCGTCTGGAAAAGTTGATGAACAAGCTGGCCTAGCGCCAGCCTCGAACTCAACGATCGTTGCATCGATAATGCGGGCCGAGAGGGAAACCTCCGGCCGGTTTACATGGTGCAAACAAGACCAACGCGGTTTTGATCATACTCGCATCGCGGGCTTCCCCGGTCGCTTGGCCTCGCCTATTGACTGGCTGCAATGGCGGATCGACATTCCTTGGACCGACCGGTGGCGCCGGGTTTTGACCAGCAGGAATTGTTCGCTACGCTAGGCTGGCAGATTTCTACGCTCCGCCGCACGCAACTTAATCATTGGCATTCGCCTGGGCTATCGCGAGACGGTGTTGCTTAGCTGAGCCACTTCATGGCCTCGACTGCAACGTGTTAATGTCCGACATGGCGGCGGATGTAGGTAAGAGCAAAGGTGCTCCCAGTTTCACAATCCATGGCGATGCCTCGGTGATAACCATCGCGCTCCTGACCACCCTCATATGTGAAAATTGCTGAACGGAGTGGATTATTTAGCGCCGACGATGCAGGAATGTTCCAAGGCCGCCCGCCTCCGCACCCAGATCGCCGACACGCTAGGTGGCGCCTCTTCGTCGACGGTCAGAGAGGTCGGCGGACGGCGGATGTGGAACAGTCGCGGTGGCGATTGGCACAGCTTGTCTTTCCAGCTCGCAAAACCATAATCCTAGCGCGGCTGGCACCTGACAAAGATCGGCCGGCTCAAAGTAAAGCCAACGCTGCTCGTTTGGGAGTGGGGCATCATGCATCGGGCAGACTGTACAGGCATCGGGTAAACACCTGTGCATATTCAACCGGCGATGCCCCGATACGTTCCATCGCAGTTTTGTGGTGGCGAGAACCGAGGTTCGACACGCGACGCCGACCCGATCCGCAATCGCGGATAACCAAGTCAGTCGCCCCAGGGGCGAAGTATTTCCGGAAAATGTGGCGGCCGCGAGAGGCCATTCGTCCCCCCTCGCGGCGTGCGAACCCGTGTCACCGGAGGCCGCCCCGACTGGCTAACGCCGCGCCGCCTACACATAATCACAAAGTAAATCTCACAGCAATATAGGAGGAGTGCAAATGCGCCTCATTGTTAATAGTGGGCAGGCGCTTCACCGTGGGTGAACCACCCGCCTGATGACTGCTGCCGGAGTTCATCTGCCATAGAGATCGCTTGGCCGATCGACGACGGTGTAGTTGAGGACGCACGCAACTTTTGTGATGCTCGCTCCCGACTAACCCCACCGCCGCTTTAATCGTACTGCTTCTCACTGCACAGATGACGACACTAGATGACCAATGAAATTGTCCCGAGGAGAAGGCTGAAGAATTGAGTGTGCAGATCGCGCCCATTTCAGCGCTTCGGCGTGCAACCGTGTGTTTTGGCGAGACGCGCGGTGCCGAAATGGACGACCGCTACAACGTAGAAGAATGCGAGGTCATCCGTGACGACAAACTCGACATCAGCGCGCTGCTGGTCCCCACCAACGCAACCACCAGAGATTCTCTTCAAGCGTCGTCGAATCTCTCAACTGCCTGTGGATGAACGTCAAGCCTGAAACGCACGCGACCTGATCCCCTCGGCCTCTTCAAATGAGGCGCATTGGTAGCTGCCGTGCTATCGGCAATAGTGACAGTGCTCCACAGAGAGGGAAGTTCAGGCATCGACCGCGTCAGCACGCTTTGGCGGAGTCTTTCGGACATCGACGCGCCGAGATATCTCTCGAGCCGGCGCCCAAAAGCAGTTTCCTGGCTCGAAGTCGCCGTCCTTATCCATCCTCTGCAATGAGAGACCGGGCGGGCATTCTCCCATTGTGGCAAGAAAATTGACGAAGCCGGCCTTCCATTCTGGGTCCATCGAAATCCCCCGGCCGCCGAACTCTGCGTAGCGCTTGTTGCGCGGATTGAAGCAGCGGTTCTTGGCGTGGTTGTATTGGTTGAGGGTGCGGCTCGTTTGGCTGGCCTTTCGGTGGCCATGGGTTTGCACGCGCGCTACCAGTATCTCGTCGCGCAGACAGCCGCAGCTCTCAGTGGTGCCATGCCTCACATTGTGCAGCGGCTGTATGGTGACGTTGCCGCAGTCGCACTTGAAGCGCCAAAGCGTATTGGTGCCTTGCCTTTCTCGCAAAATCTCGAGTGCGACCAGACGGCCATAGCGCTCACCGGTGATGTCCATCCATCGCCTGCCCAAGTTGGCTTTCTCCTCTCATTCCAATGTGCGAACCATCCATGAAGACTGGTCCATCGGGGGCTGCTAGCGAACGAGTGATTATAATACTGCAATTAAATTGATTAACCAACGTCTAAGGTGGCCGGTTACTTAGGTAGCAGCTTGGCCGCTGCCTGCACGTTTGGAAAAGATGGTCGATTTCGGTGATTTTGCCCTTCATTTTGCGAAGCACTGCCTGGTGGTCAATGTCAGTCGCCGCGTCCGCAACCCAACCATCCGCACTCTGACCTACCGCCGCCGGCAACCGTGACAAAGAAGGGCCACTCTACTAGCGTGTCAGTATGCCTGCCTCACCCGCGAGGCGGATCAGATGCGCGACATTGTCTGCATTGAACTTCGCCTTTGCGTTATCCAGGTAGAAACGCACCGTTTTCTCAGACAGGCCGTAGATCTGTGCGATATCGGCTTGGCGCTTCCCGAGCGATGTCCAGATCACGCACATTTTTTCGCGAGGTGTCAGACGCTGATCGTGCCGCGCCGAGATCGGCGGGACTTTCTGCATGACATGGAAATGCGTGTATGCAACAGCTACGAGAGCACTTTGCAGTGCATCTAATCCTATCTGCGGCTGCATCTGTTCGGCTGAAATGAACGAGAGCATGGCAGTTCGCCCAAATCCCGCTTGCATAGGGATAGTTGCCCCTGACACGACGCCGACTTTTGCAATTTCGTCCCGGAATTTGGCACTGGCGCCACTCTTGTCGGCTAGAGTTGGGAGCGACCAGACAAAGGGGGCCGACGACTGTCGTGCATGCCGCACCACCGGGTCTACCACCACATAGCGCTCGTTGTTGTATCGCCGCTCCCACTCGACCGGCAGATCGGTGACCGTCTTGGCATCCTGCCCTGCGGCGCAAACATATGCAAAATGCTCGAACCCAATAGACCGTGTAAAGCGGTGCAACGCTGACTTCAAATGCTTCTCGTCGCGACACGTTTCCAACCCGTCGAGAAGCGAGGCCACCTGATTCATGAGTTGTCTGTCACGGCGCTTATCCATCGCTGCTCCCCTAAGCCGTAATGGGCGCCGCGCTCCCCACATTCAGTCGCGGCGGTGCTTCGAAATGTTCAGGGGTTGGAGTTAGCCAGACGGAATGCATCTGACCATCACGGGATTCCGGTAGTGCGATAAGAGACCATCTGCGTTCCCTCACTCAACTCCACCAGGAGGGGAGGCAGCCCCGAATTAGATAAGCAACTGAAAAGACAAACGCGAATGATCATTGACCTGCTCACCTACCTAACAAGCGGCTGGGGCCGAGCGGCGATCCACGCTGCTAGGAATTAGGCCCTGTTGACAGAATGGATTCCCAGATCGTCTGAAGCGTGATTCACGGCTTCCTTTTAGGAGGCGGCATTGGCGCGGGGCGATCTCTCGGACGAGGGATGGGCCGTCATCAACGAGCTTCTGCCAAGCGAGCGAGGTCGCAAGGCTCGCGCGTCGCACGACAACCATCGCTTTCTCGACGGCATGCTGCCCGCCCTGCGGGCCGGCTGCCCGTGGCGCGGCACACACGATCGATAGGGCAAGTAGAACTCGTTCTATGTACGGCAGGCGCTGGTCCGAGCAAGGCATCTGGGATGCAATGTTGGGGACACTCGTGGAACGCGGGCTGACAGACGACTGGCAGCATATGATCGACTCCACCACTGTTCGCGGCCATTCGCAGGCAGCAGGCGCTAAAAGGGGACCTATACGCAGGGCTTTGGTCGAAAACTGGGCGGCTTTACGTCGAAGATCCATGCCCGTACGTACGGTCAGGGGGCCCTCTTGGCTTCGTACTGACAGGCGGCGAGCCCTTCGACTACCTAGCCGTTCGCACCCTTCTGGCCATGGCCGTTGGCAAGTCAGGTCTTATCCTAGCCGATAAGGGCTACGACGGCGACGAGGTTCGCCAGTCCGTGCTTCTGACAGGCGTCATGCAGGTGATCCCGCCGAAGGCCAACCGTCGAATACGGGCTGCCTGTGACTTCCAATAACGGGAACGCAATCGCATCCAACTTCTGTTCAACCGGTTGAACCAGGCACGGCGCAGCGCCACACTCTACGACAAAACCGCCAAGTGCTTCTTGGCCTGTGCCTCGCCGCATCACGCATTTGGCCCAAGGACTATGCCAACAGGCCCTCGGCACCCCGCATAAAGCACGTCAAAGTGAGGTCGAACGCTTCGACAAGCGCACGCCTACACCGCCACCATTCTCGGGAATAAATTCGACCCCCGCATTCTCCAAAGCCTGTCGAAGCGCCAATATCGTTACTCTATTCGCCTTTATCGGATCGCTTTGCGGCTCGACGCGCTTAATGGTGGCTATCGAAACATTAGACAAATCTGCAAGTGACTTCTGGTCCATCTTCAAGAGAGCCCGAGCCGCACGAAGCTGCGTACCAGTTAAGGTTACGCCAAAAGTATCATTTGATGCCATAGGGCTTGATTTGCGTCCCGCGTTCTCATATGGTCCCACTATCGCGTTCTCCAACTAACCTTGTTGGACGTACGAGCGGTCGAGCGAATGTGGTTGCAACACATCACTCGACCTGACCAAAACCAAGCTGTCTGGAGCTCGGATCATGGCTGATTCCGACCATACCACGACTTTGCCTTCCGTCACGCGCTGCGAACATGACGGAACAAACTTCATGGCATTGTCCGCAATCTCCCAAGGCAAACCCGGAGCCTCATCCGATCCTGCCGTGACCGTCGCGCTTGCCTGGACTGAAGCCCATGCGTCCAGGGAAAGTCACTGCAGCAAACAGCAGCGGCTGGAAACCCAGCTCATGTTTGGCGCCGACTCGGCAGATGCCGCTGATACGCCTTGCACCGGCCACCGAAAACCGCGCGTCTCCGTCCGAGAAGCCTATCTGGCGGCAAAGGCGGAAGAAACGCTTGCCGCAGGGCGAGAGCAGCAACTCTTGAGTAGGCTTTCCCAGATACAGGCCACGTCGCTTACCGGTATTGCCGCCAAGCTCTCGGTCGTTGTTCGAGAGAGCGAAGACGACACGGATCTTAGTGATTTTCCGATCGACCTCATCCGTTCCGCGATGAGCGATCTTCATCGCATCATGGCCAGGATAGGGCAGGGGTCGGCATACCCGGCCGCAGGCCTCCTAGAAAACCCAATCCACCCGGTGGGGTCGTCCACTGTCGCTGCCTGGTGTGCGTTTGAAGCGCGCATGCGCGGTGACGAGGAAAGGTATCGGATCTGGGTCTCAACCTACAAGGCTCTCAACACCCTTTCGGCCGACTAAAGGGGAACAAACATTCGCATCTGTGCAGCCGTCCAACAGCCAGCTCAGAACGCGCCACGCACACATCTTTCCATTTCTGTTTCCGTGTCACGAACAGTCGTGGCCGGGAAGATCCGCCTTCAACGCCCTCGCGGGGAGAAGGCTTTTTTTGAGAAACAAGGAGGGTTATTCATGCGCAATACGATTGGTCAGGGAATGGTCGCGACAGCGGCCGCACTATTCGTCATGTGGAGCCCGTTCGGCGAGGCTCATGCCGAAACCACGAAAGAACGGGTTCTTCGTGAAGGCAGGATCGTTGTCGGCATCCACAACCGCTCGCCATGGGGTTTTCGCGAGGATGGTACCGGGGAGGCTACGGGATGGCACCCTGATATCCTCAAGGCTGCCTTCGCGGAGCTGGGCGTCGACGACCTGGAATTTCAGATCACCGAGTTCGGCGCCCTCATTCCAGGCCTCCTGGCCGGACGCTTCGATGCGGTTGCATCAGGGCTTGCCATCACGCCCCAGCGCTGCGCGCAGGTCGCCTTCGGCGCGCCCGACCTTCAGGCTCCCGACGCCGCCATCGTCCTGGAGGGCAATCCGAAGAACATCCAGGGCTATGCCGACATCGCGGCCGACGACACCATCATCATGGGTGCCGGACGCGGCAGTGTGGTGGTCACCAATGCGAAAGCTGCCGGCGTTCCTGAGAGCCGGATGCTGCTCTTCCCCGATATCGAGGCAAATCTGTCGGCGCTGCGGGCAGGGCGGATCGATACGGCCCTGATGGCGTCTCCCACCGTCATCGGCCTCATGGCCGGCAATGGCTCCACGGGTCTCGAACGGGCGCTGCCATTCGACGTCGGCGAGGCAAGCACCAACTATGCGGCGATCGCATTTCGGCAAGACGATCTTGATCTGAGGGATCTCTATGACCAGCAGCTGGCCAAGCTGAAAACCACCGATGCGTTCACCGACATCATGGCCAAATACGGCTTCGGCGAGCCTGAGACGGTGGCTGACGGCATCACGACCGACGATCTCTGCAACGCTCGGCCCTGACGATGTCGATGAGCATGTTCGAGATATGGCTGGGGATCTTGGAGGGGCTCGGCACTACCTTGTCGGTCACCGCCTATGGCCTCGTCTTCGCCATTCCCTTCGCCCTGGTGTTCGGCGTCGCGCAATATCTGACGACCGGCGTCGTGCGTTTCTGCGTGACCTGCATCATTGAATTCTGGCGCAGCTCCGCCGTCATCATCTTGCTGTTCGTCTTCTATTATGCCCTGCCGGTGGTGGGCGTCACGCTTTCGGCGATGACAGTCAGCGCCATGGTGCTGGGCTTGAACGCGGGCGGCTATGCCAGTCAGGCTGTGCGTGCCGGTCTTCAGGCGCTTCCGTCAGGCCAGCGGGAGGCCGGGTGCGCCCTTGGGCTTTCAGGTCCAGCCATCCTCCTGCTGATCGAACTGCCCCAGGCGCTGGTCGCGATGAGCCCGACCTTCGTCAACACGCTGATCCAGCTTCTGAAGGGGACGGCGCTGGTGTCGCTGGTCACGCTGACCGACATGACGTTCCGCGCCAAGGAGATATCGCAGATCGAGTACAATCCGGTCGCCATCTACACCGCGCTTTTGCTGGCATTTTTCGTGGTCTGCTACCCGATCGCCCTGTTCGGCCGCTGGCTTGAAAGCCGGGTCGGCGTACCGGGAGGGCGCACCAGTGGGATTTGACCTGCACTTCGCGCTGTCCAGCGTGCCCATCATACTGGGCGCCGTCGGAACCACGCTTTTCGTCGCGCTACTCAGTTGCGTGGGTGCGGCCGCGATCGGTTTCGTCTTCGACATCGTTCGCCGTCTTGGCGGCGTAACGGGCTTCCTCATCGGGTTCGCGGTCGACTTCATCCGATCGACGCCGCTCCTTGGCTGGCTCTATTTCCTCTACTTCGTCCTGCCATTCTACGGCATCCGCCTTGGCTCGATGACGGTCGGCGTCATGGGGCTAAGCATCTATTACAGCGGCTATCTGGCGGAAGTCTTCAAGGCCGGCATCGACGCGATCCCCAAAGGGCAGCCGGAAGCGGCAAAAGCCCTGTCGCTTAGCCGGCGTGATACGATCATCCACGTCATCGCGCCACAGATGCTGCGAAACATCGCGGCACCGCTCGGCAACTACTTTGTCTCCATCCTGAAGGCGACCCCATACCTGGCGGTGCTTGCCGTCCCGGAGATGCTGGGCCGCGCCTTCGACATCGCATCGCAGACCTACCGTTACACCGAGCCATTGATGATGGCCGGCCTGATCTTCCTCGCGCTCGCGCTGGCGATCTCGCAGGCCGTCAAGCGGCTCGAGCGGCGGCTGCTTGCCGTCGGCGTACGATAACCAAATCAACCGGATCAAGGCATGCACCCACAATCGGACACACTCGTCGACATTCAGGGGCTCAACAAATGGTTTGGCGCCCTGCACGTACTCAAGGACATCGATTTCAGCGTCGCCAGCGGCAAGCGGGTCGTTGTCTGCGGACCATCGGGGTCGGGCAAATCCACCCTGATCCGCTGCATCAACGGGCTTGAGAGCTACCAAAAGGGAGTGTTGCGCCTCGCAGGCACCACACTTGGTCTCAGCGGCAAGGAGACGGCTGCCGCGCGCCGGCAGACCGGCATGGTGTTCCAGAGCTTCAACCTGTTTCCGCATCTGACGGTTCTGGGCAACTGCACGCTCGCATTGCGCCGTGTCGCGGGCAAAAGCCGCGTTGAAGCAGAAAGCATCGCGATGGCGCATCTCGAGAAAGTGAAGATCCCGGAGAAGGCGGGCTCGTATCCAAGCCAGCTCTCGGGCGGACAGCAGCAGCGCGTCGCGATCGCCCGCGCACTGTGCCTCAATCCTCGCATCATGCTGTTCGACGAGCCGACATCGGCGCTTGATCCGGAGATGATCAAGGAGGTGCTCGACGTCATGGTCGCGCTGGCACGCGATGGCATGACCATGGTGTGCGTCACCCACGAAATGGGTTTCGCACGCGAGGTCGCCGATCGGGTCGTGTTCATGGATGACGGCTCGATCCTCGACAGGGCTCCGGCGCGCGACTTCTTCGGCACCAGCGGCCATCCCCGGTCACGGCTTTTCCTCGAAACCATCCTGAAGCACTGAGGCAGCCTGATGAGCGATCAAACACAGGTGTGGACCCCTGTCGATTTCGAAGCCGACGGCAAGCAATGCGACTGGCTGAGAGTGCCGCACTCGGTTGACCTGTCAGGATATGGTGTCGTGCCCGTTCCCGTCATCTGCATCAGGAACGGGGCGGGCCCGACGGCCTTGTTGATGGCGGGCAGTCATGGCGACGAGTATGAAGGCCAGGTGGCCCTGGCAAGACTGGCACGCGAGATCGACCCGGCCACCATACAGGGCCGCATCATCATCCTGCCCTCCATGAACGCTCCGGCTGTCGAGGCAGGGCGGCGGCTGTCCCCACTGGACGACGGCAACCTCAATCGCTCGTTCCCCGGCAATGCCGTCGGCGGCCCCACCGCGATGATCGCGCACTATGTCACCACTGTGCTGCTGCCGATGGCCGATGTGGCCATCGATCTGCACGCGGGCGGTCGATCGTGCGACTACATTCCGTGCGCCCTGATCCGGAGCGGCGGGGGAGCGCGGGAGCATCAAGATCTGCGCGCGCTTGCCTGCGCCTTCGCTGCCCCGGTCACGTCCATCAGTGATGGGTCTGGAGGAGGCGGGCGTACCACTTTATCGGCGGCCGGGGGTGACCTTGGCGTGCCGGTGCTGACCGCTGAACTTGGCGGTCGGGCGTCGCTATCGAAGGAAGGACTTGCCGTTGCGCAACGGGGACTGCGCAGTGTTCTCAAACACTACGGGATCTTGCCCGACGATGATGCAGATCCGCTACCGGAAACGCGCTTCATGCGGGTTCGGGGCAGGGGGGCCTTCGTCTATGCCATGCGCAAGGGGCTTTTCGAGCCGGCGGCCGCGTTGAGCGATGCCGTGCAAGCCGGACAGATTGCTGGTTTCATTCACACCATCGATCGTCCGTGGCTGGAGCCGGAGCCGGTGCATTTCAGCGAAAGCGGCATGGTCGCGTGCCTTCGTGCCCCAATGCTGACGGTGCCGGGTGACTGTCTCTACAAACTTCTCGTCGATATCGACGCCGACTGATCCTGACCAGGGCCGCTCATGGCGGCGGCAACGACGCCATTTCCATGCTTCGCGCCGGCCCGTTGCAGTTGGTCAGCACGACAGGTAACACGCGGCCCACGATACGCGTGGTGCCGCACCGAATGCTCACACGTCCCACAGTTGGACGCAATCGACCCCCTCAAGCTGGGGCAGGTGAGCGCGAAGCTTTATCGTTTTACGCAACCTCGAAGAATTGTCTCGTGGCCAAATCGGATCGTCTACTGAAAGAACGATGCAGGGCTCCAGCGGGGTCCCGGAGGCTGACGAGGAAACAGGCGGTCGGCGGGCGGCGCTTGACCGAACGCCAGCCCACCACCCTTGCCAGCTGAACACTCTGTGCAGCGCCCAGCGAGTTCGCTACAAGGTGTAGGGTTCGCGTATCCCCGTATGGTCCGGTGGAAAGTCCTTGGTGTTGCGGGTCACAAGCAGGCGTCCTGCTGTCTGTGCCGTGGCCCAAATCACTGCGTCGGGTAGCTTGATGCGATGGGCACGCCGCAACGCAACTGCGCGGTTGGCGATCGCGTCGTCCAGCGCGATGACTTCAAAGCCGTCGAGAAACAGCCGGGTCGGTTCGACAAGATCGGCGCTTGCGCCTACCATTACCTCCATCCAGGTAATGATGCTGATGGCGCGTTTGTCGAACCGGTCGAGTTCGTCTCGGGCTTGGGGGATACCGTTCAGATGGTCAATGAGGGTATTGGTGTCGAAAAGTGCGCCTACCATTCACTGCGCAGCTTTTCCTGATAGACTCGACCATCAACTTTACTCTTCCCCCACAGACCAAAACCGTCCTCGACCTGCTCGCGGTGATGGCGGTCGAGATAATCGTCTATCGCCGCCCGGATGAGGGCCGCACGCGACCGGCGTACTCGCTTGGCAAGAATGTCCAGGGCCTCGACCTGCTGATCGTTCATATCGACAAGGGCTCGCATCGCACGCTCCGTCTGATATGCCTTATGTATATCAAATGAGGTGACACGAGAGAAGGGAAGAGACCCCTTCAGGGGCGATACCAGCAGAAATCAGTTGCAAAACGAAACGATGCCGATTGACGGCCGCAACGGCTCGGCAGGCGAAGCTACCATCCTATCTCAGGATGACGCATAGGGACCCGCATCGCCCAAACCCGTTATCATACGTTGAATCGGGCGGTCATTGGCATTCTTCGCGGCTCTACTCCTTTCGGGCAACATCTTGTGTCGGGAGCGGCTTGGCAACGTGACAAAGCCCCGCCAGCTGTCGCCGACGGGGCTCTGTTGCCTGACGGAACTCAATACTCATCCGTACACACGATAGTGGCCGCATTAGCTGAAGGAGACGTTAAGGCCGCCTGCCGATGCGCGTTGCGCTTCGTGCCCCGCGAGAGGCCAAATCTGCATTGCGAAGAAACTATACTGCCTGCATCAAAAGTCAGGCGACGCCTAAACGGAGCCCCACAGACAGTGTCTCGAGGAACGCCGGTATCGACCGCTTGGCAAAGGCCCGACTGAGATCAAGCGTTACCAGTGCTCTTCATCGGTGTGACGCGCTTCCATGGCAATGTCCATCGCCTCGCGGCGGCTGCAGCGATGTTTGGCCATGTAGTGGCTGATGAGCGCTTCTTGACGCTCGATCGGCGTCAAGCCGAACACCGTGGCGAACCGGTGCTCCGCTTCTGGCTTCGATAATGGTGGGGCCCCAGCCCTGCCGCGATACAGACGCGAAAGAAGGGCCCATACCACGATGGCGGCTACGGCAATAATGACAGCATCGAAGGGATCAATCGTTCCGCCCATGGGATCAGTGATAGCCTGGAACGTGTTACCAAATGGAGACCGAGTACGCATCGCCACGGTCCTGCGCGCCACGCTTCGAACTTTTTCTCAGCTTGCACTCGAACCAGGCGCGACGCGCAAACTCAGCGTCAAGATCGAGATCCGTCATAAGGACCTTGGCAAATGTTGTCCCAGCGCCATGGGTCTTGTGATGCGGTCGATCGCACTGCTCCGCCTCCGAAAACTCGCACAACCCCTGACACCCGCCGTTGAGCTCGACCTCGACTGCTGATCGTGGAGATGAAGCGGATTTTCGATCTTTCAACCGACGATGGCCATGGCGTGCGGCGTTACCTCGAAACAGCTTGCAATCGACTTCTGGGCTTGAAAAGGGATGCCGGCGCGATCGTCAAAGCGAGTGCCCATCGAGCGAATAATCGTGCGTTGCGCGGTCAGATGTTCTGGTATCGGTGGTGTTCGAAATCCATGATCGATGGCCGTATGATGGCAAAGACGCGCGAGTGTGGGGCTGTAGAGGTCGGCGCGGGGGGATTGACCTGTCCGGCTGCGGTCAGGACATGGCAGCCGATCGAGACATAGCCTGCCTGCGGCATTGGCCACAGCACGTCAAGACCGTCGAGTGCCCTGAGGTGTTGCTGCTTTGTGGCTGGAGCAACCGCACTGCCGGCTGCCGGCGTTGTCGGTGCCGGGCGAAAATGCACGTTGGGCCTGAGCTGTGCGCCGAACTGACGCTCGAGCACGCTGCGCAGGACGAAGCTGCCGCCGTTCCCATCGATCGTGGTCAGCACGCGTTGTGCCGGGTGCCAGTGATAGACGATCTGGATGTGGTCGGGTCCACCGCCAGCATCGTGGTCGACGAGCACAATGTCACCGGGCGCGATGTCAAGCGGTGTTTCGCGCTGGATCTCCGGCCACAAGACGATCCGGCGCTGGGATCTGCGGGCGCTATGGGCATCGCGTATGTCCAGTCCGCTGGGCAGCATCTTTGTGACCCGTGCCCTCGGGCGCGACGCCCCATAGATGTCGAGGGTATAATAGGATCCGTAGTCGAGCAGCCCTTGCGTGTTGGCGAAGAGTGCGGTGTGTGCCTTGTCCATGCCGCCCGCCTTCATCATGTTGGCCAGGGCATAGCCGCACCAGTTCACGCCTGCAGCGATGTTTTCTTCGCGATGCACCGTGGCCGATGCATCGGCCGTTGCCAGATTAAGCAGCTGATACGCGCGCGCAGCGGCGAGACCAAGATGGTGAACCACCTTATCATTATGGATGATCGTGCCTTGTGCAGCGGTCCAGCCTATCACCCCGCGCTGGAAGATGCTCATCCGCGAGTGGGAATCGTACCAGCCGACCTCGTCGGACTCTGGATAACCGAGCGTTCCGGCCGGACCGCCCTGGGCCGTATATGCGCCCAGAATCGCGCCATGGACTTCGAAGGCCATGGCGGCGCCGGGAGCCTGGAAGATCGTCGCGGGGACGGACGGGAGGATCATCATTGCGCCGCCATCGGGCAACGGGGTCTCAACGAGAAACAGATCGGTGATGGTCCAGCCGTTCGCGCGCAGCTGCGCAAGCTTGACTTGAATGGCACTCATTCGCCGCTCTCCTGATCGGATCACGCTGGCGCGGCGCGGTTCAACTGAACCATGCCCGGCGGGCATATCGGGATTCCACATTGACGCGCGTGTCAACGCTGCGAGCAGCGATTGGTAACCAATGCGTAAATGGCGGATGCACTTTTCGCGTGCAGCTGAAAGGGCGAGAAAACCACTTGCCTGCGCGACGCAAAAATGCACATTTACGCAAGGGAAGGTGGGGCATTGGCCGGCAGGAAGGTGCCCCTTATGGTTTTCGTAGAAGCTGATTTCACCATGAAACCGCTTTGCGTTGCACCGGTGCCGCGTCAGCCGCGCACCACAGCCGCATTTGCCTTTATCCACTGCCAGGCGCCACCCGCGTCCCCCTTCTGAGCCATGGTCGAATTGAGCTGCAACCGTATCGGTTGCCGGATCGGGAGCGGCGGACGTGAAATCGCTTGTCGAAAGTGTTGTCTCATTTATCGCCGACAATCTGGTTGGAGGGGCAGATGTGCCGCCGCCGCCCGGCAAACTTTCCGATATTCCCGAGATCATCCGGCAACTGAGCTCAGTTCACCTTGAGCCGGGCAATAACGGCCCGGCCGATTGGCTGTTGGTCCTGACGCAACATCTCGGCGACATCGAGTTGCGCGACACCGTCATCATCCGCGCAATCCAGGTCAAGGCGCCCCGCCTTGCAGAGGCGCTTGTCGCCAGCGGGTTGATCAAGGTCAACTACCAGCCGGGTGACCAATCGAGCGCCTATTCTTTCACCTTCGTATGGGACAGGCTGGACAGCTATCTCGAGAGCCCCGGCGAGGCGATCCTGACCAGCCTGCTGACGCGGGTCCAGGACATCGATGATTTCAAAGTCGCCCAAATTCTGTTTGCAGAACTGCTGGCATCGCCTGCCCAGCTTCTGCGAATGGAATACACAGACCAGGGCTTCGATGCGCTGCCGGATCCGAGCAGCGACGGCGTCGTCGATCTGGACGAAGTGATTGCCGAGCTGATCAACTCACCGTTGCGAATTGCCCTGCCGTTCGGTGCCTCGCTCGACTATGCTCAGTTGCTGGAAAGAGTGAGCTGGGCAAGGCAGCATCCCGACAGCGACACCATCGCCCTTCTTGGTCCCGAAGCACCCTACGCCGACCGCCTGGAAGGGTTCGGCCTGGAGCTGAAGCTCAACAAGGTTGAGGAATTCGCCGCGCGCACGCTCGACCTGGGCGGCGGCTGGACGATGTCTGGCGCGACCACCGGAACTGGGGCAAAGACGTTCCGGCTCGTTATGTCGGGTCGCAAGCTTGATAGCTCGCAAGGCAACGATACGAGTTTCGACGTCAAGCTGGATTGGCGTCCTTCGGCAGGCAGGGCCATTGTCGGCCCACCCAATGGCACCCGCGTGGAGGCGGGACCAATGGGCATCACCTTCCGGTTCGAGGCTGCCGGACCACCACCGGCACCGACCCCGCTGTTTTCCATCCGGGCGCGCGTTGAACAGGTGGCGTTCGTATTGGCAAAGAGTGATCTTGGTCTGCTCGGCGACGTTCTGCCACTGCCCGATGAGATCCGGCTGCAGGGGGACCTGTCGGTCTTTTACCGGCAAAATGAGGGCCTGCAGATGGAAGCAGGAGGCGATGGGACGTTCGGGGTCGAACTTCCGCTGCCGCTTGATCTGAACCTCGGGTCGGCGGGATCTGGTCTGGGCATCGACCACGTGCTTGCGCGTCTTGACCTGCGCCCTACCACGACAGGTCTGGAAGCGCGCATCGGGGTGAGGGCAGGCGCGAGCGGGCGGTTCGGTCCGCTCACGATCGCAGCGGACGGGATAGGGGGATGGTTTGGCCGTTGGGACAGCGCGCCCTTCGGTGGTTATGCACCAACGCAAGTCGCCGTTTTTCTCGAGGCGGGGCCGGTGTCGGGCGGTGGCATGCTTGCCACGCTCGCCGACCAGCAATTTGCCGGCGGGCTGGCCCTCAATGTCATCGGCATCGGGGTCGGCGCGTTTGCGCTTTTTGGAAAGGCGGACGACGCAGCTGCGTTCGTCGGGGTGCTTGGCGTGCGTCTGCCCATGCCAGGTGTACAGATCGGCTTTGGTTTTGCGGTCACCGGGGTGGGCGGGGTCGTCGGCATCAATCGGCGGGCAGATACTGACGTGCTTCGCGAGCAAATTGTAAGCGGCACCAGTGCCGACATCCTTTTTTGCGACGATCCCGCTCGCAGCGGTCTGTCAGTGGTCAGGCAGTTGCCGCGGCTGTTTCCAGCCGCACGCGGTGTCTTCCTGATCGGCCCGACCTTCAGGATATCGTGGCTCGAGCTCTTCAAGCTGGATGCCGGCCTCTTCATCGAACTGCCGGGACCGCGCCAGATTTTTGTCGCAGGCTCGGCACGGCTGGTCATTGGTAGCGAACATGCAGCACTTGTGTACCTGCGTGTGGATTTTGTCGGCGGTGTCGATCTGGTCAAGAGCCTGATCTATTTTGATGCCGCTCTCGTCAACTCGCAGGTGCTTCAGGTCTTCAAGGTGACGGGCGGGGTCGCCTTACGCATTGCCTATGGCGACAATGGCTACTTCCTGTTCAGCGTCGGTGGTTTTCATCCCTCCTTCAATCCCGGTGGACTGGAGCTTCCAGCGCTGGCGCGGGCTGGAACGAGCACCTCGGTCTCGCTCGCATGGCTCAAGCTCGAGACCTATTTTGCGCTGACCAGCAACACGTTCCAGATCGGAGCAGGCGTGGAGGCGGGCGTCAGGCTCGGACCGATCGCGGCCCATGGCTGGTTCCGCTTCGATGCGATGGCCCAGTATGATCCGTTCAGATTCACGGCTCGCGTCGATGCTGGTTTCGATGTCGAGGTGAAGGGCGTCTCGCTTTGCGGCGTGCGGGTGACAGGAAACCTCAGCGGTCCAGGACCGCTGGTTCTTAACGCACGCGCTTCGGTGAAGGTGCTTTTCGTGCGCATCACCAAGGACGTCACCATTCGCTTCGGCAGCGCAGGCGGCGACCTTTTGCGCGCACCGCTCGATCTGGTCGCATTGATGGCGCCGGAATTTGTCAATCCAGCCAACATCCGCGCCGAAGGCGAAGACGTTTCGGTAGCACTGAGGCCGCAGGCGCCCGTGCAGGTTGGTGGACGTGCAGTGGTCGGCGTGACCGGACCGGTGATCTGGGAGCAGAAGCGTGCACCGTTGGGCCATGACCTGCAACGCTTCGAAGGGGCGCCGCTGGCGCGTGGGATCAACGGGCAGGCGCATCGACTCAACCTGGTCGCTGCAGACACCACTGTGGAAGACGACTGGTTTGGGTCCGGCAGCTTCATGGACGTGTCGGACGCGCAGGCGCTCAACAATACACGGTTTGTACAATTGCAGTCCGGCGTCCGGCTAGGCAGCGGCCGCCACACAACCATAGACGACGTGACGTATGACGTGACCATCGACATCGTCAAATTGCCGAAGCGAAGGTTTCTTGGCAGTCGGATGTTTACAGGCAGCTATGTTTCCCCCGCACTTGCTGGCGCGGCTGCCGAGCGGTCCGGCGGTGCCCGCGTGACCTCCGGCGGCCCGCGCGTCAGAGCGGTTGCGGAAAAATGGAATGCCTTTGCCAATGACGGATCGCAGGTGGCGACAGCGCTGCCCTCCACCCAGGCGTTCATGACGGCCCGCGAGCGCGGGGGAACCGCGCAGCCGGCAATGGCGGTCACTGTTTCGCTTCAAGGGGTGTTGTGACATGGCGACGATGACCTTTCACAGCTGGCGCCGTTCGAGTTTGATGGACAACGCCACGCTCGCCGAGGGCCGGTTGAGCGGGACGATTGCGATGACACTGGACGATCCGGCTGTCGACGCTCCGCCAAGGGCGTTTCCCGTTCCCATTGCGTTCAGAAGTGCGGCGGATGTCTCGGCGTTGAAGCCTGAAGCGATCCGCCACACGGCGCCACGCCCCGCGACCGCGGATGCCGAGACGACGAAGTTCGTCCACATCGATTTTGCCGAACCGGACCTGCCGTGGCGCTACAGCCCCGCGGTCCCTGAACCCGAGGCTCCTGGAGGAATCCGCACACGATTGCGGCCCTGGATCGTGCTTTTGGTGGGCGAAGCGTCGGAACTTGACGTACGCGGTGGTGTGGTCGTTCCCGCCAAGGCGGTTCTTGATGCCCACCCGCTTGGCGAATCTTATCGCTGGGCACACGTTCACGGCCAGGATGGATCCGCCATCGCGCGCCTGTTGTCGCCCCGCCGGCTGTTGCCGCTGCGCAGATATGTCGCTGCAGTCGTTCCCGCCTTCGATGCGGCCGGCCATCCGGCCTGGCAAGATGGCGAGCTTGTCGGCGAGCACCTTGCGGTGCTTCACAGCTGGCGCTTTCAGACCGGGGAACAGGGCGATTTCGAAACTCTGGCGGCTGCCTTACGCGTACGGCGCGCAGGCAGCCTGGGCGTCGCCAATGTGCGTTATGCACGCCCGGTTGCAGATGTCGACGTCACGCTGAAGCTGGGCGGCGCCATCACATCTCTGGCGGACCTTCCCGATCAGACTGCCGAGCTTGACATAGCGCGGGCCGATCTCCGCCAGATCAATTCGGAGCTCGAGGATGCAGCCGAACCGCACGAGGCGCCGCCGCCGCCCATGCGAGACATCATGCAACTGCCGCGCTACGGCGGTCTTTGGGTGCATGATACCGAGGCGGTGCAGTGGACGCGCAGCATAAATGACGATCCACGCCATCGCGGCGTATCCGGCCTCGGGCTCGAGATGGGCATTGTCGGCCAGGAACCGTTGATGGCTGCCGCCGTGGAGCAGGCGGGAGCGCTGAACGATGCGGCCCAGCGCATCGCCTTTCTGGCGCTTGGCCTTGGCATGTCGTCCAGTCTTTGGCGGCGGCGGCTGCCGGAGGCACCCGAACGTCGCCTGTGCATCTTCGGGCCGGCGATGTCGCGAATGATGGCCGACACAGGCGGGACCGTGCTTGACGAGGTGACGTCGCAGCGAAGCGTTCTGGAGCGCAGTCTCTTTTCCAGTGCCGGAATGCGCTTGACCCGGAAGACCACAGCGCGGTCGCGCGCAGCCGGCAAGAGCCGGGTGGATCGTGTGGCGCTCCTACAAGCCGCCAACCAGCTGCCTGTTTCTCCAGATGGTCCTGCCGAAGGCGTTCCCCACGCCGACCTCGCATCGTTGAAACTCGGCACACCCACTCTGGCCGATCGCGCAGCTTTGCCAAAGCTGGGCGAAGACGCCTGGGGGCTGATCGAGAAGTTTCACGGCCAGCCGAACACGGATGAGGTCAGGGACTACTTCATCCAGCTTGTCGAGGAGGTGCTTGGGCTGGGATGCCGCGATTTCATACAGATGTACTTTGATTCACTGTCGCCGTGGCCAGCCATCCTCGAACGCGATCTGCTGATCGGTGCGCTGAACGCGTGTCGCGGCGGCAAGGAGTGGTTCTGGCTCGTTGGCATGCTGCCGCACCCGTCCCCACCTGATCCCCGGCGAGCGGTGAACATTGATGGTCTTTGCGCGGCTGTGGCGTCGGCGATCGACCCGACCGCTGTGCAGCCGATCGCACGCGCTCGGGTGGAAAGCACGATTGAGGGACTGGAACTGGGATCACTGGCTCCACCCGAGGCGCCGATCGGCCTGGATTATCCGGCTTGGACGCTGTTGAGAAACAACGAGCGCGAATGGCTGCTCCCAGGCGTGAGCGACATGGAGACCGATTCCATTGTCGCCTTGCGAACCAATCCGACCTTCATTGACGCCTTCATGGTCGGGCTCAACACGCAATTTCTCGCTGAGATGCGGTGGCGCGGGCTGCCGGCGCCCCGGGTCAGCACGCCGCTCAGGATGTTTTGGGGCTATGTCGATTACACCACCGGCAAACGTGACGCCGACATTCAGCCGATTGGCAGTTGGCCATCACAACCGGCAGGCGCGCCTGAGGCCGACGATATCGGTGACCTGTCGCACCAGGCATTCAAATCGGGCGACGAGACGGGAAAGACGGACCTGGTGATCGCCTTTTCCACATCACTGTTTCGTCGTTATCCCTCGACGCTGGTCTATCTCGTGCGCCCGCCAGCGGGGCTCGCCGAAGCCGATCTCGATACGCTACTGGCCGACCAGCCGAATTTCGAGGAGGCACCTCTTGATCGCGACGCAAGGCGGTATTTCGGGCCGATCTTCCAAGGTGAGATCATGCCGCATCTGGTCTTCTTCGCCTTCGACGTCGACCCATCAAATCTCGAACAATACTGGCTGGTCCTCGACGAGCCGCCGGCCGAGCTGCGGTTTCGCAACGATCGCGGCTCTGCCGGCAGCAATGCAGCCTTGTTCGCCAAGGAGACGATCGACCGCCCCACACGTGTTGTGATCAGCGGCAGTGCTCTCGAAGCAATGGCGGGAGAGACCCCATGATGCGATTTGCATATCGCAACGCCAGGCTGGCGCTGGTTGCGTCAGCGATCAAGGCGATTGGCGGGCCCTTGAAGGGGAAGGCGGCACTTGCCCCCAGGCAGGGCAAGTTCGCCTACTCCGATTTCAATGGCGTCTTGCGGCGCAGACTGCTGGCTGATCTGCAAAAGGAGCAGCAGGAACTGCGGACGGACCGCTACGAAGTCTGTGATGTGTTCGTCTCAATGCTGATGGCGGATTGGACCTGGGACAAGACGAGCGGAATGCGGGAGGCCGCTGGAAAGGATCCGGCCTTGCGTGCGCTTGATCTGGCACCTTCTCTGACTGAGGGGACTGCAGCTGAATTGCAAGCGTTGCCGCGCAGCTCTGCAACGCGCCATGACCTCCTTCGTATGGTGCGGGAGCGAGCAGGCGAGGATGCGGAGATCGAACTTGCCGGTATCGCGCTGGGCGCGTGGCTGCGCGAAGGCGAGCGGTCCAATCCCGTTCGGGACGTGGCGGTTTTGTTGCCGCTCAGGCTCGAGACGCTTTTCAAGTCCGAGGACCGATCACAGTGGAGGCTGCTTGTCAGGGCCACGCCAGATGAACCGTCCATTCAACGCCATGGGCCCCAGGTAAGCCAGATCGAGGCAGATTGTCTGGTCGCATTCTGGAAACGGTCGCACAGCCTGGAAATAGTGCCTTCGACGATCGCCGCCGAATGGCTGGCGGGGGAGGCGCAGGGCGAAGGTGCGATCGCTTGGACTGAATTGTGCGATCAGGTCGGAGCGGCCCGGGCGGCGTTCCTGGTTGCCGCGTTTCCGCCTGTATTGCTGGATGGCGCCTTCGTGTGCACGGTTCCCGACGAACGCATTGGAAACAACCCACCGCCGCATGTTGCCGGTCTGCCTCCCGAACTTGCCATCACCGCCTTTGATTTTGATGGCCAGCGTCTCGATGTCGGATTTCTGATCCCAAAGAACAGTGACATCCCGCTCGTCATGCCGGGCGAGGAGGAGGCAGGGCCCAACTGGCTGACAGACTGGCAGGCGGCCAAGGCGGTGGGTCTGGGAGAAGAGTTTTGGCTGCCGCCGGGATGGGGACCCGAGCGTATTGCAGCACTTTATGTCTACGGTGTCGGTGACGAACCGGCGAACGAGCTGTTCTGCGGCCATGCCAATGCCGGTGTCATGGGGTTGCTTCAGCCGGGCGCTGCGACGAATTCGATCGAAGGCGGCGAGGCAGCGGATCTTGGGAAGGATCCGGTGGCCTGGCGCCGGGTGGCGGTCAACCGCATGTGCGATCTGCGGGGCTCTGGCACCCAGGCAACCGCACGGGCTCTTTGTGGAAGCGGCGAGGCTGTCGCCGACATTCCTGGTGGCAACACGTTCACGGGCCGCAGCCGCGAACTTGTCCAGGCGCTTTGGCCGGCTTTGTGGGGGCACTGGATGCGCGACGTCTGGGGCCGCATGGACGAGGCCCACGACATGTGGAACTGGGCCAATCACTGGGTCGCGCCTGAGGGTCCGCTGGCGCCTTTACGCATCGACACACAGCCTTATGGGCTCCTGCCTGTCATGGTGCTCGAAGGCTGGCAGCCCGCGGGGGACACGTTTGATGCGGCCGAGGAACGTCTTGTCCGCTCACTTGTGCTGCTTATCCAGCAGCGCGCGCATGCAGCCGAGCACAGCGCCGCAGTGAGCGGGGCGGACGAAACAGACCTTTTGGACCGGCTTGCACGCACCGGGGTCAGCGCCGACTACGACTACAGGACGTTCGTGCCGGCCGAGATTCTCGCTCCCATCCTCGCACCGGGGGCGCAGGCTCAATTCAACGAGGTGGCGGCATCCTTGTGGCGGCCTGCGGCCGACGTCGTGGGAGGGGATCCGACGAGAGATTACCTTGCCGTGTGGGACGCGCAGCGTCTGACGCTTCCACTGATCGGTGCCCAGCGGATGTTGCCGATGTCGCTCAAGGATTTCTTCCACAAGCTCTACACGCTCGAATCGGAGATGTTCGGCGAGCATCTGTTTGGCGAAGGCAAACGAACCATCGTGCCGGACAGCCTGCTGATCCGGCTGATGGTCTGGTCTGCCATGGCGGCCAAGGCTTGGTACATGCAGTCTCACCAGTCGCCTGCCGAAACGCTGGTCAACCCGGTGTGGTGGGACGATCCGGATGAGTGGACACCTCTTGCCCGAGGTCAGATGGGTTTCGACTGGGCGGTGCAGAACGGCCTCGGTGAGAAACCGGCCGCAGAGCTCGTTTTGGCTCACCGGGATCACGTCATGAACCTTGCCTCCCGGCTGAGTGAGTTCCAACGTGAGGACGATGACCCCTACCATCCCGGCGAGACAGTTGGGGTTCTCGACATGCCCGAAAACGAGCATGCTGATCTGGATCGGGCCCTGCGCGCGACGCTCGATACCGCCTCCCATCGTCTCGATCCTTGGGCGACCGGGATTGCATGGCACCGACTGAATTCGCAGCTCGAGAGCGGGCGAGCACATCACCGGCTCGGCGCCTATGGCTGGCTCGATGGCCCGTTCATCGGCCAGCCAGGGCCGAACGGGTCAGGCAGGCTCCACGCGCCTTCCTACACTCAGGCGCTCGCCAGTATCGTGATGCGCGACAAGCAGCTTCAGGCAGAAGGTGAGAAGGGTGCGGACGGCAAGAACATCTGGCGCACCCAGCTAGACTCCGCCTGCGTGCGGACGGCCCTCGAAATCGCACAAGAGATCAGGCTCGACTTCCACCTCTATGAGGTTGTCGGTCGCCGCGTCGAGGAGATTGTCGCGGGCCGTGACCGGATTGCAAGACTGCGTGCGTTAAAGCCACTTCGCCCCGAGAGACCGGACCCGCGCGATGTGTGCCAGGGGATGGAAGCTCTTGAGGGGCTTCTGGCGGGGAACCTTGCCGGAGTGCTTTCGGATGACGATTTCGTCCGCGACACACAAAGACAGCGCCTTGTCGCTTTGGACGAAGGTCTGAAAGCCTTCGCCGATCTGCTTCTGGTCGAGGGCGTTTTCAGCGTCGTTGCAGGTCACCCCGAGCTTGCCGCAGATGCCATGGACGCTGCTGCGGGCTTTGCCCGCCCCCCATCCTTCGACGCTGTCAAGACACCGCCATCCGGCTACCGCCTTGTCACCAGCACCGTGTCGGTCATCCAATATCGCCCAGCAGCGACAGACGGTGCGCCGATTGAGATTGCCGATGCATCGCTTGCAGCATTCCTGTCCGAGCGGTTTGGTGATGCGTCTTTGTGGGTCATCCGCGCGCGATGGAAGGATGGCGGTGGCGACGCTGAAGGGGATGTGACGATCGCCGAGCTCGGCCTGACCCCGCTCCAAGCCGTCTTGATACCTGAGGATTTTCTTGCCGAGGCGGCACGCGCGCGCCTGGGCAAGCCGGATGCCACTGTTGCGCAGCTCGACGGACATCGGCTGATGCGTCAGGCAATTGGAATGCTTGCCGCGCAACCGGCAGTCGCAACCGACATCTCGGCTGTGCCGGACAGTCCGGCTGATGCAGAGGTGGATCTCGAGATCAGCCAGGAGCTCGCCCGGCGCTATCTCGGTGTTCACGCTGCTTGCTCTGTGCTGGCGGAAGGGGTCGCGGAAAACGATCCCGTAAAGGTCGTGTCTTATCTTCGCCAGGCCCTGGCGTGGGGCGTCGTCGGTCCGGCGGAGCCGACGCTTCGGCACGCGTTGATAGGCGCCGCTTTTGACGAGGTGATACCAGCGCATGACGCGCTAGCCAGCCTGTTGAACGCTGCAAGGGCGACCTTCATTGCGCGCATCAACCAGGCCCCGGACCCAGCCACCTTGGAGGGAGTGCCTGCGACGGTGTTGGCGCGTGCCATCTCGGAGCTTCTGCTTCCTGGCGGCAGGATTGCCGTGACCGCATGTTGGCCCGTGGCGACACTTCGCGAGCGCAGCGGGTTGCGTGCCGAGCCGGAAACTGCGCTCGACACCGACTGGCTGTCGGTAATCGCGGCGGTACGACCGTCCTTGGCGCGGCTCGAAGCCGTTCAGCTTGAAGCGTGGGCTATGAAGCGGTTCGAGCCGCTTGCTGCCTGGACGGCGGCTCCGCCTGGCGATCCTTGGCGGACAAAGCTGATAGCCGACAACCAGCGTGCACGAGCCGAAGATCTCGCCTCGCTCTCAATGAGCCGGCTCGTTCACGCCTTTGGCGCAGCCGACGCATTTGGAGGCTCGCACGTCGCGGTCGGCTTGGTGGATCAGTTCAGCGAGGCAGTGCCGATGCCGCAGCGTTCTACCTATGCTGCCTTCGGGTTCAATGCCCCTGCGGCTCGTGCGCCTCAGGCCATCATCCTGGGTGTCCCTGCCAAACCCGACCATCGCATGCAGCCACAAGACATACTCGAAACCGTCATCGAGACGCGGCGGTTGGCGCATGCGCGCGCTGCGCGGCCGCAGGACGGTGCCCCGAACCCGATCGAATCATCACTGTGGCTTCAAGCGTCGGGCCCCCTTCGGGTCATGCTCGACGGCACGCAATACACGAGGTAGCGGCCATGGTTTCGCGTGTAGATATGTATCACAGGCTCGAACCGCGACGCGGAGCGCGCGATCTGGATAATGGCTTTGCCGCCCGTCTACACGACCCGGTCTGGTTTCTTGCCCGCCAGTGGCAGATGGGCGAGCATCAAGGCGAGAACGCCACATCTCCGGTGAAGGTTGAATGCTCGGTCTCGCGTAAGCCGATTGCACCGCTTGACGGCAATCCTGCCTTCGATCCGGCCATGGTGCCGGCAGAGGCACTTGTAGAATCCGAACTTGAGGACTGGTGGACGATGGGGAGGCGGATCCGGGTCGGGGCAAGGCTTGCGACCAGTTCAGAACTGGGGCTTGCGGAAATGCCGGCCATGCGGTTTCGAGATCCACCGCCGCCCTATTCAGCGTTCGATGGCATGGTGGATGGGCGCGCGGTCTGGTTGTCGCGACAGCGGCTCGGGATCGGCGCTGGAGCATTTGGCCACGACGCACCGGCGCAGGACAGTCCTGACCATTGGGACCCGCAGCTATTGTCTTACGCCACGACGTTCGACACTCCCGAGGGCATATTGGCCGTGCGCGATCACCGGGGTGGACCCCTGGACTGGTATTCTGCAGATGGAGAACCGTCATCGGCGACCGGTGAGCCGTCGTCGCCACTTGACCTCGTGCTTGTGCCGACGCCTCTGGAATACCCCGCAGCACCATTGAGCCGGTTTTGGGAGATCGAGGACGCAGCCGTCGACATTGGCGGCTATGCGCCAGACACGGCACATTTTGCGACCATGCTGCTTGTGGATCTGATCTTTTCCCATTCCGATGACTGGTTCTTGTTCCCGGTCACGCTTCATGCCGGCATGGTTGCTGCGATTGAATCGGTGACCGTGACGGACGCGTTTGGCGAAATCTACAGCTCGCAGGAAACGCTCCAAGATGGTGCCTTGCGCCATGTTGGACTGCACGCTCCTGAGGACTTCTCGCTGTTTCGCTGCGCGGGGCTCCGTCAGCACGATCTCGTGCTGTGGCTGGTGGCAGAAGGACCACTGGAGAGCGAAGCGATCGAGCGGGTGCAGTTCGGCGTCGATGAGCACTCCAACGTGACGTGGGCGCTTGAGCGAATTGTTGATGCGCGTGAAGCCGCGCGCGGTCCTCTCGCTTCGGACAACGCGAACCCGCCCTATCCGCCAAGCCAACCTTCAGGAGACCTCACCAAACCGAGAGACTACGCCTACAAGCCGGCACAAGGCATTGAAACGCATTGGCACCCCTACACGCTCGACCATAAGGAGGAGGGAGGGCCGACTTATGTGCAAGGCGGGCTTGCCGACTATTCCCTTCAGAGGCCAAAACCACTGCCCCGACCGCGCGCAAGGGTTCTTCAAGCTGGCACGCCCGACGCGCCAGCATTGCACCGCGTGGCCGCTGCCGCATTGTCTGGCGGAGGCATCGAGCTTGAGCGGCGATGGCGACTTGCGCGCGATATAAACGGCCAGCCGGTTTTGTGGATCGAACGACAGCGCCGCATCCTGCGTGGACCGCCGGCGCGCAATATCATGTTCGACGTTTTGGAGGAAAGCGGTGAGGGGTAACGCGCAACGGGCTGCCTACGCGCCGCACCAAGCGGGCCCTGGCACCTGAAAAGGAGAATCTGATGGTTACAATCGCAGACAAATATGCGCAGCTGAAGGCAGCAGGGTTTGTTCCTGTGCCCGACCTTCCCGTAATAGAGATCCCGTTACCGGACTTCGCAGGAAGGTTCTTCACCTTCGCCTCAACCATCGGCCCTGTCACGATCTACTGGCATGCCGCCACCGGCGCCCATGAGGTCTACGGAGCAATTCTGGCTGCCTATCTTGCGCAGGGAGGGCCGCAGGGTGCTCTCGGTTATCCTGTCTCGGGCGAATACGATACGCTTGTTGGTAACGGCGCTGGCGGGTTGAAGGCGATCGGCCGAACGAGCGATTTCCAACGCGGCCTGATTTCCTGGGACCGGGCAAGCGGGCAGACGACTGTCTCGCTGACCGGACCGGTCGTCGTCGGGGCTGATTTCGAGCAGGTGATTGGCATCGACGTTTCGACCTACCAAGGCCAAATTGACTGGACCAAGGTCGCAACACAAGGCACTTCGGATGGTGAAGTTGCGGGCTTCGCCTATATACGCGCCACGCACGACGACGCCGGCACGGACCACCGATTCACCGCAAACTGGGCAGCGTCAGCGGGGCATTTGCCGCGCGGCGCCTATCACTATTTCAGAGCTCATGGCCAGCCCGATCAGATGCGGGGCCAGGTCGACCATTTCATCAACACGTTGCAGGCTGCCGGTGGACCGGGTGAGCTGCCGCCCATGGTCGACATTGAATCGCTTCCCGCCGGTGTCTCGGCCGCGCAGGCGTCCGCGTCCCTGCAGTTTTTCCTGTCACTTCTCGAGCAGGCCTTTGGCGTTCGACCGCTGATCTATACCTATCCGTCCTTCTGGAACCACAACATGGCCAACAGCATGGCCTTTTCTGCCACCTACAAATTGTGGATCGCGCACTACGGTCCACAAACCGCAGATGGCGGCGCGGCCCCGCGAAGCACAGCGCCACAGTTAGTGGGGGGCTGGAACCAGTTTGCGCTCTGGCAGAACGCCGTCAAGAAGGGGGTGGGAGGCATAACGGGATTGGTCGACAGAAATGTCGCGTTCGTTCCTGCGGGAAGAAGTCTGCGTGACTGGCTCACCAATTGAAGGGCACCACGAGGCGCGAGGCTCAAAAGCTGTCATTGCCAGTACACGCGGCGTGTGACAGCGCTTGCCCCTCAAGCAGGCTAACATCTGCGCCGCAAACGAAGTAAGTGCTGCATACGGTCAGCAAGCGAGGCCATATTCCAACTGGACCCTCTAGCGTGTCCTGCGCAACAGAACTCCAGAGGGCGGGGTTCGCGATTTATCCATGCTGACGACGCAATCCAATGTTAAATGCCGCACGTTGAGTGCTTCCCATAACTACCGGGTCACATGCCGAAACCTATTTCCGAAGTCAGAAAACCCGAAATCCTCGAGGCTGCGTTCCAGGCCATAAAGAAGCACGGGCTGCCGATGCCTTCCTACGATCACATCTCCAAGGAAGCGGATATGTCGCGGCAGTTGATCCGTCATTACTTTCCAACACCGGAATCTTTGATGGTGGCCCTGGCTGACGCCTTGGCGTCGAAATATCGTGAACTTCTGACGACGGGCATTCTTGAGGCTAAGGCTACCGAACGCTTGTCCTTGTTTCTCGACTTCTATTTCAACTTCCTGTCGCGCAAGGACCTCAAGAAACCTGCTGACGACCAGGTTTATGACGCGCTGTTTTCCTTGGCAGCGGGATCGAGTGCCTTGAAGATGAACCTCCACGATCAGTACAGCGAGCTCCAGTGGACGATCGCCTACGAAGTCCAGATTTCCAACCCAGGCCTCAGTCAGAATGCCTGCCGGGAGATTGGGCACCTTTTCGTCAGCTTGATGTACGGCCACTGGAAAATGGTCGCATCGCTTGGGTTCTCCGAAAGCTATAACAAGGTGACCAGGGCGGCTCTCGACCGCATTATCCAATCCTACCTGGCTCGGTATGATGACCCTGACAGCGTCTGATCAGCGTTGTGAGCCGCTCCATCAACGTTCGCTTGTGCCCTTGCCCAAAGAGTATTGGGCAAGACTGCGGCGATGAATGCGGTGAAGGTCAGCTGAGGCTGCGCGACCCCTTCTATGCCAGTGCCTATTGACTTGTCACGGCGCCGTTCCCCTTGGCCAGATCGGTGTGCCCGACTGCTGCCGGCAGCGCGGTCTCGAGTACGGCGACGTCCCGTTCCATCGCTGCCATGCAAAGAATGTGCGAGGCTGAAAGACCTATCTCCAACGAACGGCCTCTGTAACCACTGGGAGTGCATCGGTTACCTGATCCCGTCCAGCGCTCAGCAGGTTAGCTCTCGGGTTTGCGGGAACCGAGGGTCGCATGATCGGTGGTGGCCGCGGCGCTGCCAGGCCCGCGTGTCGGGCACCCATAAAGGGCACCGGAGCGTCGCACAGCTCAAGGTCATGTCGGCGATCGAGCATTGCCCACTTCGACGCTCGGCGCTCACGTCGAGGCCCATGAAGACTTCTGTTGATGGTGACCTGGCGGATCGCCCATAACTCTTGCCGCAACTGGCACTGCCCGGAGTGCCACGGCCCGGCGGCACGCACGTGGCTAGTGCAGCGCGAGGCCGACCTGCCGCCATTCGGCAATGTCCATGTCGTGTTCACGCTTCACACCGAGATCGCCGTCATCGCGTTCCAGAACCTGGTCTGTTCAATCCCGCGTTGGAGACGATGCTGACGAGCGCCGTCGATCTTTTGATAACGTTCCGATCATGACTTATCGGACCTTGCTTGCTAAAGGTTTCGATGGCAGCGAATCCGATCGGCAATCCAGTGGAACACGATTTACAACATGACATTGAAACAGTGCAGCGCATCGCCGCGGTGCCGGCCATTCTCGATGTCGTTTGCCGCGCTACGGGAATGGGCTTTGCGGCAATAGCGCGCGTCACAAACGACCGCTGGATCGCCTGCCAGGTACTAGACAACATTGCCTTTGGCCTCCCACCAGGCGGAGAGCTGAAGGTCGAGACGACGCTTTGCCATGAGGTTCGGCAGCATCACGAAGTCATCGCCATCGATAACGTGGCAGAGGATACAAAATATTGCGACCATTATACCCCACGGCTCTATGGCCTTCAGAGCTACATTTCAGTGCCAATCATCACCTCAGATGGCCGGTTCTTCGGCACATTATGCGCGATCGACCCAAACCCTCACGCGGTAAACAATCCCCAGATCATTGGGACCTTTACGCTCTTTGCCGAGCTGGTCGCTCATCACCTGGATGCCGAGGACCGCATAGAGGCGGCGGAACATCGCGCTGACGACACTGCGGCGACCTCACTGTTGCGCGAACAGTTCATCGCGGTGCTAGGGCACGATTTGCGTAATCCACTGGCGGCTATCGACGGTGGCGTGCGCATGCTTGGGACCATCCATACCGACCCGAAGTCCGTGCGAATCCTCCGCTTGATGAGCGAGAGCATCGGTCGCATGGGCGGCTTGATCGATAACCTAATGGACTTCGCCCGAGGCCGTCTTGGCGGCGGCATAAGATTGACGAAGTCCAAGGAAGAACGGATCGAGCCATTGCTCGCGCAGGTGGTCAACGAAATCAAAGCAGGGCATCCTGATCACCAGATTGACATGCGCTTCGATCTCTCGGAGGCAGTCGACGTTGACCGTGCGCGTCTTGCGCAACTGTTTTCGAATCTGTTGGGCAACGCGATCACGCATGGCGACATTGCAAAGCCCATCGTCGTCGACGCGCAAATCGAGGGTGGCCATTTCAATCTCGCGGTGACAAATGGGGGGCAGCCGATCGCGCCCCAGACCATGGAGCGCCTCTTTCAGCCGTTCCATCGCGGGGAGGAGACGAGCTTGCAGGGTCTTGGGCTTGGTCTATACATCGCCGCACAGATCGCGGAAGCGCATGGCGGACGCATCGAAGTCGAATCGGGTTCCGATGAGACCCGCTTCACTTTCAGGATGCCGTTAAACTGAACCCGTTGGGCAATTTCGTTGCGGTCGCCAGTTGAGCCTCTGATTTTTGGCGAATGGGACCCAAGAGGTGCCCAGTCCTCATTTCATCCCCCAAGCAACACTGCGTGAGCGGAGGCTTCGGTCGTCCTTCAGCCTAATTCGGCGCCCACGCGCTCTCAGCCATAAACTGGCTTCGGCCGGCGTCGTCTCCGGACCGAGAATGGCATTACGATGAGGGAAGCGACCGAAGCGCTTGATGGTCTGGATGGGGCAGACAGCGCGAAAAGTATAAAGAAATCAATGCATCAGGGACGCCGAGTCAGCGCCCTGTGTAGCACTGATGTGCTACCCTGTCGATGCAGTATGGCAGCTTGAGAAGCGCGACCTAAGTGATGTCCCTCCGTTCGGATAGCCTGTAGCCGCTCCCGCACGCGGCCCAGAGACATCACTGCAGCGTGAGTGACTATTTCTTTCGATCGTTCAAATGCCAACCAATTGCTTCACCAGAAGTCAGTCCGCCTTGTGAATTATCCTCTGATGACCCAAGAGGTATTGAAGTTTCGTCGTCTCAAGTGGGGCGATCCGACTGCAAAGTTTAGAGTGCTGGCTGAAGACCTTAACCGGCATGGCCATCCACGGCCGCGCCGCAGGCGGCGGGCAACTATACCTCACATGTTGGCAGGATTAATGATGGTCGGAGCGTTCGGAGTCGGGTACACGTCAGATGACTTCTCCACCGACGGCCTTAAGGCCCTGATGCCCGGATCGGGATGCAACATTAAGGGCAACGTTAGCATCAATACTGGCGAACGCATCTATCATGTACCGGGCCAGAAATACTATGACGAGACGCGTATTTCACCAGATTACGGCGAGCGCTGGTTCTGTAGCGAGAAAGAAGCTCGCAAGGCGGGTTGGCGAAAGGCACGGGCCGGCGCTACCAAGTGGTAGCTGATCGACGCTTTGCTTTTTGTCACAGTGAACTAGGGGCTGGTGATTGCGCTTGGCCACTGAATGCCGATCTGCAAGAATTTCCCAACATCTCGAGCATCGAGGCCACGCCGTCGATCTCGGGGCCGGTCCCGCCTCGACGATCGCTGTCAATTCCTCCTTCTGTCAGGCGATTGCCCAAGTTCGAGCCCGCCACACCAAGTCTCCTTCAGCCCCTCTGGACCGGCTTCGTTGAAGCGACGAACCCAGTCCCGCAAACTTTGAAGCGCTTGGTGCCCTGCTGCATGTAATAGATTAGTAATGTCGGCCGGCGGCAGCAGCTCAATGCAATTTACGCGGCTGAGGCCCTTCACCGAGCCCGTGTGAGACTACCGCGTCTAAAGCGACTACGGCCAACCCCGCATAGTGTTCGCAGCTGATCAGCCACAAACGAGTGCCGTCTTCCGATCCATCCAAAATCCGCGAATTGTCCTTTTGGGCAATCGCCAGCGCCACACGCGCCACAAGTTTCAGCATGATCACCTCCTGTTTGAGGGTGATCGTTGCAGGCAGCACCGGCCGATTCCACCCGGCATTTCTGCCGGGTGGCGAGCATGGATCTGGTGGCGAGAACGCGGAACGTTCGCGCCGCGGTGTCGTTGCCCTACACCAACATAGGAGATGACCATGGCAGACCCAGATGTTCACGAGACACATGACCTGATCGCGAGCGACAAGGTTGTCGGGACCAACGTCTACGATCGCGAAGGCAAGCACGTAGGAAAGGTCGAAAGGCTAATCCTCGAGAAGCGCGGCGGCCGGGTTTCGTATGCCGTGCTCAGCTTCGGCGGCTTTCTCGGCATTGGCCACGATCACTATCCGCTACCATGGGCCAAACTCGATTATGACGAAGGCCTGACTGGCTTTCGCGTCGATATCTCGCGTGAGCAGGTCGAGGGCGCACCGAAATATGCCGCGAATGAAGACTTCGACTGGTCGGAGAAGAGCGGCCGGAGCGTCTACGACTATTATGGTATCGTGCCGTATTGGGGCGCGCCTATCTGAGCCCCTGAACAGGGCGGGCTTTGGCCCGTCCTTTTCCTGACCTCGCCAACCCGTGACTTTTATGCCCGATCGCGCCTTGACCTTCAGCGCGGCCCCTCGCAAATTGTGTCTGCGGCGGGCCTATTCAGCGCCGTTGGGCGGCGCGCTCACCCTGAGCCCCCCGATGCGCGCCCGCTATCCCAACGCGGCCGTGCTCAATTGACTTCTCTGCGATGATGTATGCGATATCGCGATCCGACATTTTAATGTCTGGCATGAGCATTCGAACCGCCCACACTTCCGCCGCCATTGACACCGGCCACCAGCGCGCGCGGTGGCCTTGCCGGCATCAATAGGCGCCAAAACCTGAGCGCTGTGTGGCACCTGCGGGTGTCCTCCACCGTGTGCGCGCAAGGGCATAGGTGGACAACGTTCCCCGAATTAAAACCGCACATGATACGCCCGGATCAAGCGGCAAATTTGCGCGCCGGTTCCTGCGCCTTTCGCGCTAAACAAATAAGTGGTGGCAGTATTATTTTCAACGCACGAGAGAAACGATAAACTTTGTTCTCCTGTCGAAAGGTCTAACTCTTGGCGAGTTGGGTATCTACATATTAGCTGCGCCGGATTTCGCTTGAAATAATCTTGTGGGCTAAACTCCCTGACAGCCTGACCGATCACTTTCTTCTTCCCGAAGAATCCATTCTTCCCGTAAACTGGCTGCGATCCGCTATAGGCATGAACCCCGGTTACCTCATTTGGTCCGGTTCTATAAAGATAGAATACGCATCCCGAGAAGTTCCCCGTATAAACATATCCCGGCATTCTTACCGAACCGGCCGTTGCTAATGCATCAATCGTCTGAACATCGATGCAGTTGTTATCAGTGTTAGAGTTATCAGCTCTAGCAACAATTATCTCATTACTTCCGACATTAACTGTAAGAGATGATTTCGTGTAATTTGTCTCGACAATCGTATCCGTTATACCAGTTGATATATTCGCCTGCCGACCAGAAGGATTGTTCCTAAAGGAAATTTTTCCTTTGTTCTCGATGATCTTTCTGATCTCGTCCTTTTGAAGCGCCATGTTTTCCCCACTATACAGTACATGCAAAGAGCCCCAACATGGCAGCTAGCCGCTACCACATTGCGTAGAGTTCGATCCTAATGCACCCGTAAAAATCCTCTCAGCCTAGGATGTGGTGTACATTACCAAACGTCAACTACGTTGATAAGCGAACTACGATCTGAGTGTACTCCTCAACCCCGCCCGGTGTGCTGCTATTCATTCCTCCCGCCACGTCGCCCGCCTCACCCACCACACCTTGTCGAGCCTACGGAGCCGAATCTTCTGGCGCTCATCTACTGTCCGCGTGACCACAGCGATATCAAGTGCATATCCGCAGCTACCGCGCATTCCATGAGGCGCTCCAGGTTCACCGCCGGCACATCGCCATGGAGCCGAATAAGGTCGGCCGGATCATAACAGCGTGGAGGTGAGCATCCAACGCAGCGCCCATTGACAAGCGATCCATTCTTGATGGAGCCGCTGAGCATCAAGGGCTGAAGCCCGCGCTTTGGTCTGTATTCCTCCGGCATGAGAACGAAATAGGAACAAACTCCTTGACGCGTCAATCGGGCTAGGTCATCGTCCTCGCATCAATTCGAGGAGAGACACCATGACCGAGGCCACCACGGCAGCGAGCGGCGAAGCTGCGTCCGAAATCGAACTGCGCTTGCGCTGGCGTCAAACTTGGCCGGACAAGGAGGCACATTACACCGCCTACGCACTGGGCTTTGACGCCGCGGTCGGGTACATCTTTCTGATTGAAGCAGGTGACGACCAACGCGAATGGCTGCGGTCGATGACGGCAGACGACTACGAAATAGCGCGCAACTGCGGCCCAACTAATGGCGTGGATCGCTCGGCTCGACATGCCGCTAGCTGCGTCGAGGACGCGTGGTTCGCTGCTATACGTGGCACCCGGCACGATCGACCGGTGAAGGTGAACGCGTATGCGGCGGCGCGGCATCGGCATGAGGCTGCCTAGGCATCGTCTGAGGGCGTTGTTGTTGGCGAAAAGGCAACGCGCTTCAGCCCGCAGCCCCGCCACTGCCTGAAGTGGCCGGCAAGCACCCCGGTGTGATCGCGCGGAGCCGAGAGGCGAACATGGATTTTGGCGAGTATGGGCCGCCGACGGTGCACTTTCAAGCAGGGGAAGTGCCGGATATAGAGTAGGTGAAATAATCGGGAGGCCGCTCATGGATGACGATGAACTTTCCGACGAAGACTTTGATGCCCAGGTCCGGCACCGTGCCGCACGCAGGGCTCAGGCCATCGTGAAGCGCGAAGGCGCTGCCCTTGCTCAATCCGCTCGTGGACTGAACGAGGAATCTATTGCAGCCGACAGCCAGCTTCTTGCGATTGTAATAGCTCAAGCCATCCTTGACGCCTACGGCGGCGATATTGATGGGGATGAGGGTGGGGAATCTACCCGACAGGCTCCGTCATGATATTCACCCTCTCCACCGATGAAGTGAGCGCTCTTGCACGAATGGCATCCGAATTAGGGTGTTCTGACGAAGACGCGGCAAGACCGTGATCCGAGACTGGCTCATCGGGCATGTGTATCTGGAATTGCCAGAGGCGGGCAACGACGATGGGGCGGGTTGACGCAACAAAAGAATTGATCCTACGGGCCATATTCTTAACCGCTGCATGCGCTAATATTGGAATCATGACCCAAACATCCGGCAATGTAATTGGAGTGTTCACCGAGGATCAGGCGGCCCGCCTGACCGGTGTTTCGCGCCGTCAGCTTGCTGAATGGTCGCGGAACGGGTTTTTCAAGCCTGAGCATTTCGCTGATCGCGGGCGCAACTTCAGCCGTCTCTACTCTTTCCGCGATCTCGTCTGTCTCAAGGTGCTTTCCCAGCTCCGCAACGCACGCAAAATCCCTATGGCGCACCTCAAGGAGGTGAAGTCATTCCTCTCGCACCTAGGAGATCATGTGTGGACTGGGGCCACTCTGTACGTCCTGGGAAAGAAGGTTGTTTTCGAGGATCCCGCCACCGGTGATCTCGAAGAGGTCGGATCGAAGCAAAAAGTGCTTCAAATCCCGCTGCGCCTCGTGGCCAGCGACATGCAGGCCGAGGTGAAAAAGCTGAACCGCCGGGACGAAGCGGAGATCGGTAAATTTGAACGCAACCGCGGAGTTGCGCAGAATCAGCTCGTGATCGCCGGCACCAGAATTCCAGTGCGGAGCGTGAAAGCTTTTGCCGACGCTGGGTATACACCGGCCCAGATTGTAGCAGAATACCCGACGCTCACCGAAGCCGACGTTCGCGCCGTGATCGACGCGAAAGACGAAGCTGCTTGACTGCGGCAGGAACGCCCTTCCGACTGCTGTTGGATGCCGGCGTTCCTGATTCCGTCGGAAGAGTATTCTCAGAAGCGGGCTTCGAGGTGCTCCTCCACAGAGAGGTGCTGCCGGAACGAACCCCCGACGAGATCGTCTGCATAACGGCAGAGAAAAGCTTTGCTGTGCTCGTCGCCATTGACCACGACATGAAGCAGTTGGCAAGACAGTACGGCGTTACGCCCACTGGCGACAAACACAAAGCCCTGAACATCATTCGGGTATGTGGCAACGAAGTCGCCGCCGCTGGCCGGGTGGCGCAGGCTCTACCGCTCATCTTGCTCGAATGGGACTTCTGCTGCAGCAAAACCGCTCGCCGGATGTGGGTGGACGTCGCACCGCACTTCATAAGAACCCACCGGTAGCACCCTTCCTTTCTGGGTTCAGCCGAGTGTCGAATTCACGCTTGCGCCGCTAGCGCCCCCCTGCTCTAAACCTCTTCCAGACCCAGCGTAAACGGCTCTAGCCAAGACCACCAAGCGGATGAAACGTCGATGCCTGACGAAAGCCAGATGCAATTCAACAAGCTGAACTAGATCGTGAACGGGAAGTCGTTGAATTTACGCTCCGCAAGAACCTGACCGACGGCGCAATCCTCATCAGCGGAGAGGTGCCACCACTGGTTCTCACTCAAGGGGATATTCGTCCATCCGCCAAGGCGGCGGTGCGGCAGGCGCTGCTCGACGCCGCTGCCGCACTGGCAGATGATCCTCAAGAGGATGGCGAGACCCCAGAGGAAGCTTAGGCAGCAGTCGGCCCACAGCGGATCGATAATGGGGCCCGCCAAGGTAAACTCGCATTCTGTCAACCAGATGGTAACAGCCAATCTGCCAATCTCGCTCGACGGTGTTGGGGCGGGATGGACACGCTAAGGATTGCAACTCCTCGTATCCCCGGTTCGAATCCGGGGCGACACCTCCAAGAAGCGGCAGAAAGCTCGCATTCTCCCTTCGCTGCCGGTGGTCAAGGAGCCTCGTTTTTGAAGACGTCCGAAAAGATCAGGAAGCTTTTGACGGAAGCTTACTCCTTAGCGGCCCGGGAGGATGAGCAGACTCTCGCCTATCTGCTCGAACTCGCGATAGCGGAAACCGACCACATCGGGCGACCGAAGATTAGGCCGCTTGGAAATAATAGCGCAAACTGATGACTGGTCAGCCGGCGTCGAAATCCACCATGAGGCCCTGAGCCACCGCGTGCGAGGCAATGATCGTCGCCAGGTCTTTATCGCTTAGCGAGCCGTCAGGGATGATCGACCTGATTGCCTGTATCGCTTGTTTCGTCGAAATGGGCTGAGTTCTGTCTTGTACGGAAAGAGTGTACTCTTGGGCCAGCGCTTCCGCTCTTCGTACCGAGATATCTATCGTGGTCAAAGCCGCGCTCCCCGTGGTTTTCAGGCGCATGCACGATGATCGCAGACGGTCGCCAGTCCCTGTTTCACATGCTGACGATGGGTCAGTATCCCATTGTAATGCGACAATGGCGAGTCAATTGTCCGGCGAACGCTGCCCTCGTTCCAGACGCTCCTCAATCACACGCTTTCTCCGCAATTCATCGAGAGCGACCGAAAGAAGGACGTCCACTTCCTCCAAATCCTCCCGCTTGCTGCTCGACTGAATATAGCGGCGCAATTGCTCGATCGTCTGTCGCACGTGCTGCATTGGCTGGCCTTTTCGTACGGAACTATAAACCACCGCGACCGTTCCTGGCGACGTAAAAAATGATATAGCCGTGCGCGCTGAACGTGGGCAAAAATCAAATAGTCCCGCCAGCTTCCGCCAGCGGCGCCAGTTAGCTTTTGCGCCCAGATTGATGGGCTACGGCGGCGGACTGCCGGTCATCCGCGTGTAGAGAAGCCCGAGCCCGCTGGCACCGCAGAAGACGGACCCGCCTGCCGTCAAAGTCCACCTGCCAAGCGTCCCCGCCCGTTCCGCCTTCGGCCGAAGCGTCGTCACTTCGACAGTGACCTTTTCCATGACGAAGCCGTCGAGGATCGGCAGCGATCATCAGGCGGCGGCTCCGCGCGGCCACGCACCCGTCGCCAGTCGGCGATCAGTCGCATGCGGTCTCCTTCCGGTTCTCCGGGCAGTTGATCAGTTTGTCGGGATCGGTATTGTCCAACCGGGGCGAGGTTGGAGGACCAAGCAGAATGCAGGTGTCGAAGTATGATTGGTCTGGAGAGCGTACACGCCGCGATCAATTGAAGAAGCGGATGATGTTTTGGGCTTTTGGAGTTGCCGTTACGGGCGTCGCGGCAGTTTTCGGCTGGGAGGTAATGGCCCTAGCGTAAAGGCCTTGGCTTGATTGAAATTTCAGTTAATTCTAATGCGGGCTTTTGCCCTGCTCACCGGGGCGGCAACGCCCTGCCCCGATAAGTTGCCCCGGTGAGCGCTGGAACATTTTCGCGATCGTGGATGTTGGCCTCTTCAGGCATTGCCCCGCCTGCACCACTGTGAAGACCAACTTGGCCGGCCTTAGCGCCGGCCTCTTTTTTGAGCGTGGAACCTTCTTAAAGTTCGGATGTTTGTTGGATGCAGGTTTTCCCCCGGACCTGCCACAACACTCCCATGTGACCCAAAACTGGCCGGCCTAAGCGCCGGCCAATTTTCGTCACGCAGCGGCCGAAGTACGCCTTGGCGGCGAGGTTCGGCGCCGCCGCCTCTTCCCACGCCTCGCCGTCATCGCTGTGGGCCAGTGGCCCGTCGCCGAAATGCACATAGGCGCGATCGTCGAACTCATATCCGGCGCTCATATCATCGCCGTGAATCGCCCCTAGATTTGTGGACGCCTTCTTCCCAAAATTTGAGGCAAGGAGGCCATGATGGGGACCGGCAATTTCAGTGACGATTTCAAGCGTGATGCGGTCGCGCAGATCACCGAGCGGGGTTACCCGGTCGCGGAGGTCTCGAAGCGGCTGGGGGTAAGCCAGCACTCGCTTTACACGTGGAAGAGGAAGTTCGCGAAGCCATCGGGGGGCGATGGCGATCAGGCGGCAGAGATCCGGCGTCTGAAGAAAGAGCTGACGCGCGTCACCGAGGAGCGCGACATCCTAAAAAAAGCCACCGCGTATTTCGCCAAGGATGCAAAGTGAGATACGCGTTTGTTGCCGAGCATCGCCAAGAGTTCACGGTTCGGGCGATGTGCCGCTGCCTGCGCATCCGACCCAGCGGTTTCTACGCCTGGCTGAAGAACCCGCTGAGCAAGCGGGCGTTGGAAGATGCACGTCAGACCGAGCTTCTCAGCAAGGCCTGGAAGGAAAGCGGCAGGGTCTACGGCTATCGCAAGCTGCATGACGATCTCCTCGATCAGGGAGAGACCAGTTGCGCCAACCGCATCGCTCGTCTCGCCAGGCTGGCCGGGATCAAGGCACAGATCGGCTATAAGCGTCGGCCCGGCTCCTATAGTGGCAAGCCGTCGGTCGTGGTCGACAACACCCTTGCCCGGCAGTTCGATGTCGATGCGCCGGACAGGGCGTGGGTGACAGATATCACCTACCTCCGGACCCAGGAGGGCTTTGCCTATCTGGCCGTGGTGATCGACCTGTTCTCGCGGCGCGTCATCGGCTGGTCGCTACAGAGCCGCCAGACCACCGACGTGGTGTTACAGGCGTTGCTCATGGCGGTGTGGCGTCGAAAGCCGAAGAGCAAGGTCTTGGTCCATTCCGATCAAGGCTCGCAATTCACCAGCATGGATTGGGCGGCGTTCCTGAAGCACCACAATCTTGAGCACTCGATGAGCCGTCGCGGCAACTGCCATGACAATGCCGTGGCGGAGAGCTTTTTCAATCTCCTCAAGCGCGAGAGGATACGGCGCAGGACCTACCGAACACCCGAGGAGGCAAGGCAGGACGTGTTCGACTACATCGAGATGTTCTACAACCCAAAGCGCAAGCACGTCAGAAACGGAATGCTGTCACCTGTCGAGTTCGAACGGCAGCAGGAAATGTAACCCGAGGGTGTCCACGAAACCCGGGGCTATTCAAATTGCGCCACAACCCTTCATATAAATTGGTGTGCCACAAAAACTGCGAACTTGGGTTCTCCCGAAAATTCCAGAACCATCTGGAGCCTACCTTAGTGGCCAGCAGATGGGCCTCTCGGTCGCTAATGGTGCGCGACCCCTTCCGAAGATTGTCCCATTGAGCTTCTAGATCGCTCAGCAGTTGCGAATGTCGACGCTTCGCCTCGTCAGGATCGCGAGTGTCGAGGCTCTTGGTGACTTCCTTTTTGCCTAGGGTCTCGACTAGGTCGGCGGGAACACGCTTGCGCAGCCAGTAAACACCAGTTCTTGGATGCTTGGAGGGACGGCTCATCGACAGCACCATGTGTATCACCCGTGTGTAGCAATCGGGCGACCCTAAGTGTATCAATTTGCTATTTTTTTAGCAGCGTCAACACCTTAGGAGAAAGGTGGTGCCCAGGAGAGGATTCTGCCGGCTTGTGTTCTGCTCTCCGATTAGCGCTGGCTGCGTGCCACAAGCTGCCAGTCACAAGGCCCGAGGAACCTGGCCGTTTCGACGACGGGCTCAAGGTATTGGTTCTCGTCGGCGATCTGGTGTGGCCGCAGAGCTTCTGCTTCCAGAATTGCTCAGAGCCATATGAGGCTCAGCTCCGCAGTCCCGGCGCTTCTTGCCCCGTACGCTCGACATATTCGGTGTAGCCGCCACCATAGAGATGCGGGCCGTCCGGCGTCAGCTCCAGCACGCGGTTGGAGAGCGCTGCCAGGAAATGGCGGTCGTGGCTGACGAAAAGCATGGCGCCTTCGAACCGCGACAGCGCCTCGACCAGCATCTGCTTGGTGGCGATGTCGAGATGGTTGGTGGGCTCGTCGAGAACGAGGAAGTTCGGCGGGTCGAACAGCATCTTGGCCATGACCAACCGCGCCTTCTCGCCGCCAGAAAGTACGCGGCACTTCTTCTCGATCTCGTCCCCGGAAAAACCGAAGCAGCCCGCCAGCGCGCGCAGCGCCGCTTGCCCCGCCTGCGGAAAACTGTCTTCCAGCGACTGCAGCACGGTGCGCTCACCTTCTAGCAGCTCCATCGCGTGCTGGGCGAAATAGCCCATCTTGACGCTCGGGCCACGCGTCACCGTGCCGGAGTCGGGTAGCGCGGCGCCCGCAATCAGCTTGAGCAGCGTCGACTTGCCGGCCCCGTTCACGCCCATGACGCACCAGCGCTCGCGTCGGCGCACCTGGAAATCGAGCCCGTCATAGATCGTGAGGTCGCCGTAACGCTTGTGCACGCCTTTAACCGTCGCCACGTCCTCTCCAGAACGCGGTGCTGGCTGGAACTCGAAGCGCACGGTCTGCTGGCGCTTCGGCGGCTCGACGCGCTCGATCTTATCGAGCTTCTTGACCCGGCTCTGCACCTGCGCGGCATGGCTGGCGCGCGCCTTGAAGCGCTCGATGAAGGCCACTTCCTTGGCCAGCATCGCCTGCTGGCGCTCGAATTGCGCCTGCTGCTGCACCTCGGCAATCGCGCGCTGCTGGCGGTAGAATTCGTAGTCGCCAGAATAGGACGTCAGCGCGCCGCCGTCGATCTCGACGATCTTGCCGACGATGCGGTTCATGAATTCGCGATCGTGCGAGGTCATCACAACGGCGCCGTCGAAGCCCTTCAGGAAGGTTTCGAGCCAGATGAGGCTCTCGATGTCGAGATGGTTGGACGGCTCGTCGAGCAGCATCAAGTCGGGCCGCATCAGCAGGATCTTGGCCAGCGCCACGCGCATCTTCCAGCCGCCGGAGAGCTTGCCGACATCGCCGTCCATCATCTCCTGGCTGAAGCCGAGGCCGTCCAACACCTCGCGGGCTCGCCCGTCCAGCGCATAGCCGTCGAGTTCATCGTAAAGTCCCTGCACTTCACCGTAGCGGGTAATGATCTCGTCCATCTCGTCGGCGCGGTCGGGATCGGCCATGGCTGCTTCCAGCTCCGCCATCTCGGCAGCCAGCGCGCTGACCGGTCCAACGCCGTCAATCACCTCTATCACCGCGCTGCGGCCGGCCATGTCGCCGACATCCTGGCTGAAGTAGCCGATGGTCACCCCACGATCGAGCGAGACCTGGCCCTCGTCCGGCAGTTCCTCGCCGGTGATCATGCGAAACAGTGTCGTCTTGCCCGCACCATTCGGGCCGACGAGGCCTATCTTCTCGCCACGCTGGATTGCCGCCGACGCATCGATGAAGACGATCTGCTTGCCGTTTTGCTTGCCGATGCTTTCGAGGCGGATCATGCGGAAACTCCAGGTCGCGCGAACAGGGAGCCGCCTCAAACCATCCTACCCGACGCTGCGCAAGGGGCCGCAGCGTCACATGGTCAGTATTTCCAGCGCGTGAGCCATACCACCTTTTCCCGGTCTCAGACGTTTAAGGAGGAGGACTATTCATCCGGGCCAACTGCGGACCGTCCGCCCCTCTGTTTCAAGTTCAAATAGCTGCCGTCTGGCATTGGCTGGCTTCAGCGATGGCTTTCGCCCCCATCAAGTCGTTCACATTGATTAGCAAACGCCCCGACAGCTGCCCCTCCTTCCGGCTACAAATTCCGCCCTCGGGAGCGGTTGCGGACGGTCTGGTATTCAGCATCGAGCACTGTCCAACTACCGTCAAACCGTGGGCTTATCTCAACGCTGCCGCTCAAACCAAACGAATTTGCAACGCGATCGCAAAGCACCGAAACGTGTCTCAGAAGATCGTGCCCCGGGGCACGAGGCGCTCAGCGGTCAACACCTATGCCGATGGGTATTGCATCTAGCTGCTGGACGCTGCCGGCCAGATCGAGTCGGTGGCAGCATGGGCGCGAAGCTCGACTGTCGCACGCGTGTGTTTCGAAGACCTTGCCGTCGCCAGCCGGACTGTTCGTTCGAACAACGGCCGCAAGGCATGGGTGGAAGCGCAACGGCTGGTGAGGAAGTAGCAGGTCAGCCAGTGCGATGTGACTGAGTGCTAACCGGTCGCGCGCGCAAGCGAGAAATCCTGGGCGTTTTGCATGAAGTCTACAAGTGCCGCGTTATCCATTGGACGGGCGTAGAGATACCCTTGAACCTCGTTGCAGCCGAACAGCTGCAGACACTGCAACTGCTCGGTCGTCTCAACGCCCTCGGCGATGGTTTTAATTCCCAGGTCCGAGGCCAGAACCTGGATCGATCGCAGCACGGCAACCGCCTGCGCATCGCCCGGCAGGCCACGGACAAAACTCTGATCGATCTTGATCTTGGAAATCGGGAAGCGGTGGAGATAGGCCAGCGATGAATAGCCGGTCCCAAAGTCATCAAGGGCGAAGCGAATCCCGAAGTCTTGCAGGCAGTTCAATGTCGAACAGAGCCGATCGACTTCATCAACAAAGGCTGATTCGGTTATTTCAATCTCCAGGCGCTCGGCGGGCAGGTGTGACGCTGCCATTGCATCCTTGACGTCGGCCAGGACATCACGTGTCCGAAACTGATATGCTGAGACGTTGACGGCCACCTTGATTGGAAGGGGCCACGCGGCAGCATCGCGACAGGCGCGCTTCATCACCCAGAACCCCAGCCTGCCGATGAGCCCCATCTCTTCGGCGACGGGTACGAACTTCGCGGGTGAGACGTTGCCAATCACTGGATGGCGCCACCGCAGCAGGGCTTCGACGCCCACCAGTTTGCCGCTCTTGAGGTCAAGCTGGGGTTGGTAGGCCAGCTCGAACTGGTCGCCCTCTAGCGCCTGCTCCAGTTCGCGTTCGAACTGCCGCCGCTCGTCGCTCGCGATCTGCAGCAAGGGGGTGAACATCAAAATGGTTCTGCCCTCCTTCTTCGCCTTGTGCAGCGCCATATCCGCCTGAAGAAGGTATGTTTCGATCGACGCTTCCATGGTCGTCCACCATCGGACGCCCACGCGCGCGCCGCAACGCAATGTGTTTCCCGGCACCACGAACGGCTGGTCGATCGTGGCCACAAGCCTTTCTGCGAAGTCTGAAGCTTCGTCCTCTCCAGCGCACTTCAAGAGAATGAGGAATTCATCTCCGCCCATCCTGGCGATGCATTCTGTTTCAGGGAAGAGGGCATTGGTACGTTCTACGACCTCCACGAGAATCTGATCACCGGCCGTCTGGCCAAAGCCGTCATTCACGCTTTTGAAGCCCTTGAGATCGAAATAGAGAAGGGCCCAGCCCGCATCTTCCGCCTTGGCGATAGCCTGTGCGAAGCATGTATCAAGACCCCGTCGATTGAAGGCGCCTGTGAGCCCGTCATGGAGCGCCATATGGGTGATTTCTTGTAACGCCTGCTTTCTGGCGGTGACGTCACGGGCGGTTACACAAACGTGCGTTGTGTCTCCAACTTGAACTGCCGAACCGATCGATGCCGTCTTCAACACAAACGGGACAATGCTGAACTCCAACGTGCGGGTTGTGCCGTCCTCCGAGGAGATTTCCAGTTCCACCGGTTGGCCTGCGGGCACGCCACCCTCCCGCTGGTCGCTGGCCTCTCTCACAAGTCGGGAAACCTGCGGAGGAAGCTCATTGAGGTGCCTGGCAGTGCCGGCGGAAAGAAGCGCGATCGCGCGCTTGTTGCATCGGACGATCTTGCCCCGTTCATCGAGGATGATCACTGCGTCAAAAGCATCGTCGATCACGCGCTCGAGCATATTGCGGGCGTTCGAGACGTTGATGCGCTCCACCCACAGGAGGAGCCGGCCCAGATCGAACTCATGAACAAGGATAGATAGAACGCCACTCAGCAGCACCAGATGGATGGCAGCCGTCTGAACCGCGGAGTTGCCGACCACCTGCAGGTAGATGGCGAGAGCTTCAATGCCAGCAGATGCGGCGAGGAGGACCAGCAGTGCGGTTCGTGAGGCAAGGATCGAGGCAAGTGTCAGCGTGAACAGGCCAATGAGAACGAGACTAAGAGGTGGAAGAGCGCGCTCGACAAGCTGACGGCCCTGCAACAGCGTTTCGGTGGCCAGTGCGATGACGGTTGAGCCGGATACGTGCCCGTAAACTGGCACGGCGAAAATATCGTTCAACTGGATTGCGGTGGCCCCGACGATCAGGGTTTTCCCTGACAGGGATTCCGGCTCCATCTCACCCGTCATGAAATCGGCGAACGAAATGCGAGGAAGCTCGTGTGCCGATATCGAATAATCGATTTTCGTGGCCGGCTGTAAAGGCGTGCCATTGCTCAAGACCACGGGCAGCGAAGCGAGATCCTCGGTTCCGATACGCACGAGGTTTGGAAAATCGCGAACCTTTCCGTCGCTGTCGGGAGCGACGTTTACGACGGCCGGCCAGGCGTATTGAATCAATTGATCATGCGGCAGGCTGGTGACGAATTCCGATGAACCCAAAGCCCCGCGCTGGATGAATGCGGCGAGAAACACCTCTGCCTTTGAGGTCGAAAGCGCGTCTGCAAACATTTGATCTTCATGGGGATCTGCCAATGCGCTGAAGTCGATGTCGAAGGCGAGCCTCTCGACACCCAGGTGACCTGCCTTTTCGACAAAGTCGGCGTAGAGACTTCGCGGCCAAGGCCACACGTTGATTTCGTCGAGGCTCCGGCCGTCAATATCGATCAGCACCACCTGTCCAGACGGGGCGCGGCTTGTCAGCTCGAACCTGAGATCTGTCAGGCGATTATTCGGACGGTCTACCCAACCACTTCGATCCGCGACCACCGCGATGGTTACAAGCATTACGATGGTGACGGTTCGCAGTCCGAACTTCGAACACAGGTCGACCAGACGTGAGTGGCAGTACGAAACGAAAGTAGCGTTCATCCTGCGACTTTCTAAGAGCGACCGCCGTGGCCGCCGCCATTGCCGCTTCCGTTACCACCGCCGCCGTTGCCGCCACCGTTTCCGTTACCGCCGCCGTTCCCGTTGCCGTTGCCGTTGCCGCCACCGTTCCCGTTGCCGCCGCCGCCGCCGTTGCCGTTGCCGTTGCCGCCGCCGTTTCCGTTGCCGCCGCCATTCCCGTTGCCGCCGCCGTTGCCGCCGCCGTTCCCATTGCCGCCGCCGTTCCCGTTGCCGCCGCCGTTCCCGTTGCCGCCACCGTTGCCGTTGCCGCCGCCGTTTCCGTTGCCGCCGCCATTCCCGTTGCCGCCGCCGTTCCCGTTGCCGCCGCCGTTCCCATTGCCGCCGCCGTTCCCGTTGCCGCCGCCGTTGCCGTTGCCGCCGCCATTCCCGTTGCCGCCGCCGTTCCCGTTATCGCCGCCGTTCCCGTGGCCTCCACCGTTTCCGCTACCGCCGCCGTTTCCGTTGCCAGCATACTCCTGGCCGCCGCCATAGCCGTCGCCGCTGCTGGCGGAGGCGCTGCTGCCTGCCGTGGGGCTCGAGCCGGATGGATCCGACTGGACTGACGGGTTCCCGACCGCCCCTTGCTGCGATGCTGTGCTGTTTGCCGAGGAGTGGGAAACGCCGGCAGAGGTGGACAGCCCAGAGACAGACGCACCCGAGGTCGCGCTCTGCCCTCCACCAATATCTGCCGAGTCGCCGGAAGAGACATCCGTCACACCGACCAAGCCTTCATCGACGTCGAGCGATGTCGAGCGCTTCGAGACACTCACCGAAAAGCGAGTTCCCTTGACGACTGCTGCCATGAATGGCGTGTGAACCTCGAAATGGGGCTTGCGCTTGTGTTCCACATCGAAAGCCACCGTGCCGGCGGATTGAAACACAGTCGTCCTGAGGCGAAAGAGGGTCTTCTTCTTGATTTCCGCAACTGAGCTTGGCGAGAGCGACATCACGTTCTCGCCGCTGCGAAGCTGCACCCGGCCATTGCTCGACGTCTGAACAGAGGCGCCTTCCGGCACTTTCATGTCAGTTGTCAGCACGCGGGGCCGCAGTGCACCTTCTTGCAGCCAAGCGGTTCCGGAAATTCGCGTAACGACCCAGTCCTTGGCCGAGGCAGCCGAGCATCCAAACACGAGAAAAAACTGGACTGCCAAGACAGTAACGAGCGAACGCATCGCGACCCCCAAATGAGTTAATCGCATGAGCTAAGACTGAATGGCCATAAAAACCCGTTAAACGGACCTGTAGACTCTTCTCCATCAAGCATTGGCGGAGATTACGTTGGGTAACTATCGCTCATTTTGGGCCTCCTTGCGTTCGTAGGTGGGCAAGAAGGGCGCGCTGCGTGTTTGCCCGGACCGCGATAATCGCCGCTTACACGCGCCAACCCAGCCAGTATCGCGGCCACGGCTCTCCCAAATCGTATCCGCGCCATTAAGCAGTTCCATAGCGCCGCGGCTTGCAGTTCACCCTTGGCCGAGGCGGGGAAGGCACGCTTGTTCGTGGGATCCAATATTCACGGCAAGGCGAATTCGCGGCTTGCGGCAGCATGCAAGCCAACCAAATCTGGTGATGCGGCCGCAACGCTTGCGGCGTCAGGTCCCACAGATCCTTATTCTCATCTGATGCGCGTAGATTTCGGCAGCGGCGTTCCTCATGACGAGTCGAAATTGGGAACCAACGAAGATGTTCGACGCTTTTTGGCTCATCTGTAGTTTCTGACAATGACGGGAGGTCAAGCCTTCTGAAGCCGGTTTGCCACCTAGTTTAGAACGAACGGAGCTGCCCGTTCAGTGCACAACCGGCGCGAAGCCGGCTCCGACGAGCCCGACGGATTGGACCGGCTCGATCAATGCCACGCTTACGCGGAATGCGTAAGAGTGGAAGGTGTGAAGCATGTGGTACAACAAGCTGAATCTTTGGCTGACAAGCCAGTTTCGCGTCGTGCTGCTGACAGTGCTGGGGACCTTGATCTGCATTGGTATTGCGCTGGCGATCGACGGCTATTCTTTTGATGACGGTGGTTGGCGATGGGGGGCTCGCCCGTGGAACAATGTCATCATTCCTCTTCTCGTAGCGCCACCGCTACTCTACTTTCTGCTTACGCAGATGCGTCGATTGTCAATCGCGTATCACCGACTTGAAACCGTTGCATCGACCGACAGCCTGACGTCGTGCCTTAATCGCGCTGCCTTCGCGACGTTGGTAGAGGCGTATCTTGAGCGGTTCTCCACATCACCGCATCACAATAGGGGTGCCATGCTCATCATCGACGTGGACCATTTCAAGGGCATAAATGATGCGTTTGGACACGATCATGGCGATGAGGCACTCAAGCTCGTTGCAGGATCGATCCGGTCGGTCCTGAGGAGTGTAGACATCATTGGTCGCCTGGGAGGCGAAGAGTTCAGCGTCTTTCTGCCCGGAGCCAGCGTTGAGCAATGCCAGAGCATCGGTGATCGGATACGTCTGGCCGTGGGAGACGTGGCCTTCCTCCCGGAGGGTGAGCCGTGGCCCATCTCGGTGAGCGTTGGTGCTGCGCCGTTTTCATCCACAACGACGTTCAGCGAACTCTACAGGGTTGCCGATCAGTATCTCTACAAGGCCAAAAGAGATGGACGTAACAGGGTGGTTGTCGCTCCCCTCTTGGGAACGGCATCCCCGCCACCAAGCTGAGCCGAGACACCAAGTGCAACAGCATGAATTGCTGATCACCGGGAGGGAACTCCCGCAACAACGAAAGTCCAACTGAGGACCTCCATCACAGGCGCTGCAGTTTCTTTCTAAAGCTCTCGCAAGGCCGGGATGAATGGCATGGGCAGCCGACACGGTGGGCCAACTTATCCGTCTGTCGGAGCGTCCGCGTCTTTCCATTCCGCATAGAATTTATCGCGCAGGTCGCGGACCAGGATGCCGGCGCCGGCGATCGTGTCGACGGCTACCTCGTGATCCGTCCTGACGATATCGGGGAACTGCGCGACGGTGCTCGAGCGGTGATTGTCAACGTGGGCCATCGCGCGTTCGAAAATGATACCTGCCGTGCAAATTCTACGGGCAACGTCGTTGATGTCGGCCTCAAGGTTATCGGAGGGTGCGAGTTGTTCATGTCGATCGTCCCCTTAAACGGCTACCCCTCGGCGGCCAGTGATGGGAACGCAAAAAGAAGATGAGCGCCGCCAAACAACAAGCTAAACACGCGCGTCGAACATCATAAATGTCATGTCAATGACGCTATGCGCTTTCGCATATCTGTCAAGCGCGGTTAGGCGACGGAACGATCACGTGCCGCGATGGTTGGTAATGCAGTTTCGAACTGAGGAGACGTTAAATGCTTGGTGGATTGATTATGTGGATGATGGGCGTGCCGCTTATCGTGATAATTCTCTTGTTCGTGGTATTCTGACGATCGGGAGGCACAACCCTATTGGCGCCCGTGCTTCTTCCACGCCATCCACGCGCTGAAGGTCGAGGCGCGCTCGGTCCTAGATCGGCCACCGGCATTTCTGCTGGGTTTACCCTGCCCGCCCCCTGCCGCAAGATCTGGGCGCGGCGGACCGAGAGGCGAGCCGAGGTCAGTACGCCTGGGACCACGCGGGCGCGCCGGCCTCATTCTTCTCGCCACGTCGCCCGCCTCACCCACCACACCTTGTGGAGCCTACGGAGCCGGATCTTCTGGCGCTCGTCTGCTGTCGGCGTGACAACAGCGGTATCGAGAGCAGAGCCGCAACTCCCGCATTTCATCAGCCGCTCCAGGTTCACCGCCGGCACATCGCCGTAGAGCCGCATCAGGTCAGTCGGATGATACCAGCGTGGAGGTGAACATCCAACGCAGCGGGCGTTGATCAGCGAACCATTCTTGATGGCCCCGCTGAGCATCAAGGGCTGTATCCCGCGCTTCGGTCTGTATTCTTCCGGCATGAGAACGAAATAGGAACAAAATCCTTGACCGGTCAATCGGCTTGGGCCATCCTCAACCATCAATTCAAGGAGAAGACACCATGACCGAAGCCACCCCGGCAGCGACGGGCGGAGCTGCGTCGGAAATCGAACTGCGCTTGCGCTGGCGTCAGACCTGGCCGGACAAGGAGGCGCATTATACCGCCTACGCACCGGGCTTTGGCGCCGCGGTCGGGTGCATCTTTCTCATCGAGGCGGGTGAGGCTGACAGGGAATGGCTGTGGTCTATGACAGCAGACGACTACGAAATATCACGCAACTGCGGCCCCACGAACGGCGTGGATCGTTCGGCCCGACATGCCGCTAGCTGCGTCGAGGATGCGTGGTTTGCGGCCATACGCGGCACCCGGCACGATCGCCCTGTGAAGGTGAACGCGTATGCCGCGGCCCGGCATCGGCATGAAGCTGCTTAGCGACACCGACGGATTTCCTTCGAAAAATCCCACTCTCCGGACATATGCTACTTGAGCGCCCCACTCCCGCACGAATGATAAGACCACTGGCAGGGGCCTTCGACGTCTCTGACAACGACTTTGTAACCGCAGGACCCCAAGACCAGTTGGCGGCACCCTCGTACTTTGACAATTGGAATGGGCCGGCGATTTTTTGTTCGGGGCTGCGTGCGCTGCGGTGTGAACAAGGTCCAACACTTGGTTGTGGCGCTGGCCGACTAAACCGGCGTGAGTGGGAGGTTGCCGGTCAGTGCTAGTCATGCCACATGGTTTCCGTTTACCATTGGGAGACGATCCACCCGTCGGACAATCCCACCGGCGTGGGGGACACCTCAAACGAGAGTTCACAGACCACCCCATCGAACGGCATTCAGGCCACGTCCATGCGCACATTGCGCAAGCTCACAATGGCACTGAAGCTTGGCCCGAAAACGGGATTTCGGTGTCGCGATTGTAAAGCTGTCGAGAGCTCACCGAGGCAGCGACGCGGGGGGCTTGGGGTTCGGCGCCCCGATGAGCAGGGCCGAAGCCCGCACAATCAATAGCTGAAATCTCCATAAAGCCCATGGGCTCTAGGCCAAGGCCAGAACCTGGTAGCCGACCACCGTCGCAATGCCCATCACGCCAACACCGACAACCACGCGCATGAGCCACGTCCTCAAGCGATGATGGCGTGTCCGCTCCCCGGACCAATCATATTTCGACACCTGCATTCTACTTAACTCTCCGGCAACGCCCCGATCGAACAATAGCAATCTGAACAATCGGATCAAGCGCATCAGCAGGGGGTGAAGACCGTATGCGCCTGATCGGCCACTGGCGGCTCGGGCTTCGCCACGTGTGATTTTTCGGGTCTGGAAGATCCCATTGCTTATCATCGCGGCTTGTTAGACGGTTGGCACGGCCCGCTCCTTTTAGCGCGTGCTTCGCACTCACCACTGCCGCACGGGGCTATTGCACCAAGGTCTCGCGCAACGAGAGACCACCAAGGGACCGGCGTGAATCGGTGGCTGAGATACGTCGCCCTTTTGATCGCCGCCGTTGCACTTGGCGCTTCATGATGGCAGCGCACCGTTGTCTAGTGCTGCGTAATCGATATGCCGACCGTCTTCGTAGACTTTTATTGCTGGTTATGGGACGGCCTGCCTTTCCATGAGGGCTCGGCTTGCAGCTCGAATAGGTCGGTCGCAAACCCGCCGGACCTGGCGCTATGGAGCCGCCGATCGCACCGCCTTTGCAAACTGCCGGCGGCGCTGTGGACGCCCCTTGGGAGTGTGCAAGCGGTTCAAGCATCGGGCGGATAGGGGTTGGAGCATTGGCGCGTGACGAGATGCCGACCAGCGGTCGGGAAGTGGCTCCCGCTACTGCAAAGGGTTTCCGAAATCGTCAGCGAGTGCATCTATATCATATCAGGCACAGTGTCTTCCTACTGACCCCGATTCAGTCATAGATGATTGACAGGCATGAATACGCACTGTCCTGTGACAGCCAATGCAACGCCGATTTCGGTGACACCGTAGGGAACCTCTCCATCGTGGCGAAAATCAAATCACTGGCAATTCTGACAGGTCTCCTCTTGTCTGCGGGGCCTGGGATGGCAGCCGATCAATTTTCAGACGACGCGGTGGCCAGTGCGTTTCCAGAGGCTCGCTGGGGAGTGACCGTCGGTGGCTTTGCGGGTTTCGCGCCGGCCTATGAGGGTTCGGATGAATACCGGTTTGTCGGCTATCCGCTTATTATCCCCAAATACTACGGCGACAACTACGATGCTTTGGAAGCTTCGCGCGTGACATTCAAGGGCATTGATGATGTCCGTATCACCGCTCTTCGCTTTGGCCAACTCGATCTTGGTCCAGTTGTCGGATACAGCTTCGGTCGTGACGAGGACGACGCCGATCTGCTTACCGGCCTCGGCGATATTGATGGAGGCTTTAATGTCGGCGGTTTTGCAGCTTTGCGGCTAGCGCCGTTTTATGTGGACGCTGCTTATGTGACCCAGATTACCGGCGACACTGACCTAGGTCATACCATCCGTATCGGCGCAGGCTGGGAAGATGAGATTACAGAGCGCCTGACAGGACGGGCCTATCTGTCCACAGTCTATGCATCCGATGATTATATGGACGCTCATTTCTCGATCTCGCCTGCACAGGCTGCAGCGTCTGTTGCGGGTCTTCCCGTGTTTGACGCCGAATCCGGTTTCAAGAATGTCAGCTTGGAAATCGGTGGCGAATACAAGCTAACGGAACGCTGGTCGGTAAATTCGAAGCTCGGCTACTCGCGCCTCTTGAGCGATGCGTCTGACAGCCCGGTCACCGCCTCAAAGAACCAGTTCAGCGGAGGACTTGGCCTCACCTATACATTTGGCCGCACGCGGTAGATCCCGGGCAGGCGGAATGTAAGTGAACGCCGACGCACACAACGAGTGCGCTTGTAGGCGCACTGGTTTTCGGTGCGAAATCCGAGGGGCGCAAAGCCCGGTGGACATGGTGGCCCCCACGGCGCTTTGACGTCGACCTTTACCGGCCACGCGCTTACCCGCGCAGGTATCCTCGCAGGTTCGGCGTCAATCTGCGTTGTCGTTATCGGCATCCGGGAGCTCCAGATGGCCATGGCCAATGAGCCAGTCTCGAAGCGCAGCCTGAGCGGCTTCCGGCAGATCGATGCCCAACTCAGCCGCCGCCCGATTCAGGGCGATCGTTTCATCAGCGGAAAGGGGAACGGTGAGGTTCATCGCAACTGCGACTCAATGATTTCACGGGCGGCGGCGCAAATCTCCGATGCGGCGTGATCGTCGTCTTGCTGCTGATCCAACAGGTGCAAAGCCTGAACATAGACTTCGCGCACCTCTTCGTCCGACAGAATGCCTTTTGCCCCGAGCATGCCAATCATTGACGCAAGGACTGACGCCGACACAAGATCGCTCGCGGCGATGGCCGATAAGAATGGTATGTCTTTCATCGCGTGGATCTCCAGTGTCTTGCTGATCCTGCCGGGATGCACGGTCTCCCGTATTCTGAAGTATCAAGCAAGATCCTGAAGGTGAATAGTGGCGGCTCACCCGGTCTTCAACCCACTTTCACGTCTGCGGTCACCAGCCATGAGGCAGAGAATTGCCGGCCCAACTGGAAGCGAGCTGCCCATGTCCCGGCTGGAGGCGTTCCATGGCCAGCGCCAATGAAATTGGCGGGAACGCGAGGAAGATCGGCAATGGCAGGCACGAACTTGAAGGAAGATCGCGGTACTGAGAATGCGGTGATGTGTCAGTGCCCACCGAGGCGACGCATGCGGGGCTTTTTGGGTTCGCCACCTCGGCGGGCAGGGCCGAAGCCCGCATAAGCATTAGCTGAATTTTCTAAAATTCCAATGTTTTCAACTGGCAAACCACACTACAAGAGGTGCCGCTTCTCGCGGTTTTCGTACGGGCCCAATGAGTTGTGCTTGTTGTCATTGGCAGCTTCCGGCGATTTAGCTTCCGGTGCGATCCGATAGTCAGACGGGGGGAAGCTTTGCTGCGTGTTCGTCAGCGCAGAACAGTCAGTTCCTATTGCGAATGCGCTCTTTGATGCGTCGGCCAACAGGGCAGGGGTCGCTTGCGATGGAGCCTGCCAGCTGGTTACCTCCCTCTGTTGCCGATGACCGATCAGAGTCGGACACTTTTGCGCCTCACGTGGTGCACTACACCCCCGCTCGCTGCGCCAACGAGGAATGATGGCGCCCATCGTAACCATTCAAACAGGAACAGCGACCACGCAAAGCTGTCACGACTGTTCTGCGCCCCCGGGCCGGTGGTTGGGATGGTGACCTGGAACAGCAGTAGGACGAAGACGACGATCGCCATTACGACGAAGCCGATCAACGCTCCTCGGTTCGCACCTGAAAGCAACGTGGCAACAAGACCGATCGCGGCCGGAACGACAAGAACGACGAAATCGAGATAGTCCATCCCAGCTCCCCGCATCACCGAAACGATTGTGACCTACCGCAATCTCTGCCGGAAACTCCGTACCATCTGCCTTGAGCGCTGGCATTTCCAGGCGCTGACCGAGGATCCTGGCTTCGCCTGTCGCGAGATAGCGCTTCATGCCGGCCCGATGTCCGTCGCGCAACGAAGCCGGAACGATCATGCGATCCATCTCCTGCCCGAGCACGTCCTCCCGTGAATAGCCGAACACCTCTTCAGCGCCCGGGTTGAGGTCAATGAAGAGACCTTCTGCATCGACCGTGACGATCGCATCGGGCGACACCTGCATTATTGCTTCGCGTAAACGCGTGCTTTCCGCTGCCTGCTGCTCGGCTTCCAGCCGATCGGTGATGTCGACGTTCACGCCACTCATGCCGAGAAATGTGCCGTCCGTCCGATCGAAGCGAGGGCGCGCCTCCGTCCTCATGGTGCGATATCGACCATCGGCACGGCGATATCGCGCCTCGACCGTGAATGGCGCATGATCTGCCATCGCCTTGACGAAGGGCGTCTCAAGTCTCTCGATGTCGTCCGGGTGAGTGGTCGACGACCAATCGAAGGTGGAAAGGTCTTGGGGGATCCACGCCCCAGAACCCCCTGAGGGCGGAATTGAGGAAGATGCACTTTCCGTTCTCGTCACCCATCCAGAGCATGGCAGGCGAATTCTCGGCCATGTTTCTGTAGATGGTCTCGCCAGCCGAGCGGCCCAGCTGCATGACGCGATGCGTGATGTCGGCGACAGTCCCCAGCCAGCGTCGCTCGCCATCGGAGGCCTCGACAATGGCGTTCAGTTCGACCCAGCGGCCATTCCGCAATGTGAGTTCGAGAGAAATGCTCGACTGCGACGCAAGTGCAGCCAAAACTCGTTCCGCGTCGGCAGGATCGAGCAGCGCCTAGAGCGCCGCGGGACCATCCACGTCAGCCGCAAGAATCTTGCTGGCCTGATCGGAGCAAAAGCCTCGCGCTTTGCCAGAGACCGACCAGACGAAACAGCCCAGTCCGACCGCGTCTCCCACTTTCTCGAATAACTGTGCAGTTTCCATCGCCGCCCCTTCCGGTCGGCAATCTGGTCACTCGGGTGAGGATGCCGTCCCAACGAAAGGCCGCCATCATAGGGTCGGGCACGTTCCGTGTGAACTGCGAGAAGTCTCCGGTTCGTTTGGGTTGGCATATGGAACTCCACACGCGCAGCCTTCGTTGGACTTGATCCAGCAGTCAGAGGTTCCGATGAGCTACGTCCGTTTCGCGGCGATGATCGCCGTTTCCACGATCGTGATGTTCGGTTTGATGTATCTGAACACCTACGCGGCAGATCACGTCTTCTTCAGCCAGACCCGCGGCTGGATGGCACTTGTCATGGGGGCGACAATGGCGGTGGTCATGCTTTTGTTCATGTGGGGCATGTATGACAACAAGATCGCCAATTTAGGAATTCTCGTCGGCGCAGCACTCGTCTTCGCCGGATCGCTCGCATTGGTCCGGAGCCAGGCGACTGTTGGCGACGTCGCCTACATGAAGGCGATGATACCGCATCATTCCATCGCGATCATGACCAGCGAGCGAGCGCGGATCAGCGATTCGCGCGTCCGGCAACTGGCTGATGAGATCCTGGAGGCCCAGGTCCGGGAGATTGACGAGATGAATTCTCTGATCGCCGATCTCGAAGGCCTTGAAGCGAACAACTGAGCGGGAGATCCACATGAACTGGAGCGACATGTTCTTCCAGAACTGGGAAGGGATCGTGCGGACGGTGATCGTCGGCCTTCTAGCTTACGTCGTCCTGGTGATCTTTTTGCGCATTTCGGGCAAGCGAACGCTCGCCAAACTCAACGCATTCGACCTGGTAGTGACCGTGGCGCTCGGCTCGACGCTCTCCGCCATTCTCCTGCAAGAGTCGATCGCCCTTGCGGAAGGAGCGGTTGCACTTGCACTGCTCATCGCCGCGCAATTTGCCGTCACCTACACGTCCGTGCGCTCATCCACATTTGCGGATATCGTACGCTCGGAACCCGCGCTGCTGGCCAAGGACGGACGATACTGCGAGGCCACCATGCGCCGAGAACGCATCACGAAGAATGAAGCTCTCAGCGCCATTCGATCAAGCGGCGGCCATCGCATAGAGGATGTCGCGACCCTAATGCTGGAGAGCGACGGAAGCATGAGTGTCGCGCTCGCCACGCGCTAAGAAGCGTCGGCGGCGTCTCGAAGAATGGAGACGTTCCCATGATCTCACGAATGTTCAACTACCACGATCCCGCGCAGAACGAGCGTCGCAAGCGGATCTATGCCGCCTTCGAGCTATGGTACACGATCGTGGACGTCGGCGCGGCCGTCAGTTTCCTGGCGGGCAGCATATTGTTCCTGTGGGAGGACACCAAGACGGTCGGCACATATCTGTTCATCGGCGGCTCCGCACTCTTCCTGCTCAAGCCTGCGATCCGTCTGATGCGTGAATCGAAATACGCGGCCAGTGGCGAGATCGACACGCTGGCCCATCGCGCCGGATGGGTGTCCGACGGCAACGACAAAGCCTCGGGATGAACCTGCGGACAACCTGGCGCAGGAGCGTTGCGAATGCGGTACGTTTAGCCCTCCGACGCCGCCAAAATCCTCGCAGTGGTTTTTCCGACGCGCAGCTATGCTCAGCGCGCTTTGGAACGGTTGAATCGGGGGTTCATGCCTGAACTCTTCCTTGATTGGATTTCGGACAAAGAGAACAGTTCGGCCCCACAGCTGTGAAGCGCTCAGCGGCAGGCAACTGGCGGGCGCGTCAACACGCTCGCTCTCCTTTGGGGTGTCCGATTGCAACTTCGAACTTCATTTCGACTTTGGCGCCGATTGTTCGTGACGAAGCCGCTCGACAGGGGAACTCAAGATCGTCTGGCGGCCAATCAGCCCTTGAACGATCCGTCCCGTTGCTGTGAAGCCGCAAGCCGCGTTTAATGCAAGCGCTGCATCATTGGCCATATTGACGCTCGACATGATCGTGGTCACCTGGGGTCTGTTCGCCATGATCCACCGGGCGGCGAGACGGATCGCCAGCTTGCCATAGCCTCGGCCCTGGCACTGCTTGTCTATGCGAAGATTGCTGAGAGTTATGCAGCCTTGAACTGCCCAGTCGGGCAGGGCATCGGCCTCCCTGAGGACGATGAAGCCCACGACCTTGTCCTCGTCGTAGAGAGCGAACGGAGTCTGGAGAGGCGGCGATGCGCGCAGGCGATCGAACACATCGCCAATCGAGCCGCCCGCGTAAGCCTCCGACAGGGGATCGACGGCAAGACCCGCGACAATATCCTGATCATCGGAGCCGATCTCTATCAACATGGCTGTCATCTGGCACCACCTTCTGCTTTGACAATCAGGTCGTGTCAGGCGGGCGACAAATCGCACCTAGCGGAATTTCGGGATCGACATAGCGGTGATCATCTCATTCGGATACCTTCAGGAGAGTGCCAACCACTCCCTCACCATAATACTGAGCGACATTGAGAGGCGGGCGTTGCGCCGCGTCGGCCTTCTTCACTATCAGTGTGAGCTGTTGCTGAAGACCCCCGAGCTTCAATTCGAGCCACGCCTAATTTGGCAAACAGGCGACCACTGTTCAGGCCGCGTCGGTTGGCCCCGGCATGTCGATCGCGATTGGCTCTTTGATGCCATAGGCCTTGCGTGTGCTCGAGAGGGCCTCGGCGGTAATATCGATCTGGAGGGCCACGATGTCTCCATCCGGATGGTCCAGAACGTCGCCGAGCTCGATCACGCTCCAGCCAAGCGCGCGCAGCCGCTTCGGCCAGAACGACTCGCATACGACCGTGATTTTTCGCATACCGATCTTGCACGCCACCTCCATGACGCCGCAAAGGACGATCCCTGCAACCGGGGATGATCGGCCGCGAACGCGCAAGGCGGGGCTCACGAAGAAGCGAGTCCATTCTACGATGTCCGCAGCCCTTGGCGGATTGCCGCGTGCCAGGCTCGGAAAGACGTCTGCCAGAAGGTGAGGGTGCAAAGTGGGGCCGAAGCGAGAGCCGCCCACGATCTTGCCGGTGTCATCCAGCGCAATCAAGTAGATGGCGCGTTGATTATCGTACGCGTCCATCTCGATGTTGATCGGGCGTGCGACAGCCCGCCATTGGCGCTTGTCCACGTAGATCTCATGACGAATGCGAAAATAGCGCTCGAGGATGCGCCGGTGCTTCTTTCTGTTTTCCCAGGTGATGACCTGTATGCGAACCATGACATTCTCCCGCAGTTGGATGGTAGTCACGCGCTGCGGGATGTCGAATGACGGAATTCCGGCATTGCTATATCTGGATCTCACCCCTTCGGATGGCTTTCACCACGGCGTGAAGGATGTTGCTGACATCGAGCTTGTTGCGGATATTGCGATGATGGCTCTCGACGGTGTTGAGGGTGATTCCAAGTATGCAGGACACATCCTCGCCTGACTTTCCCTGGCCGGCCCATTGCAGAAGTTCCCGTTCCCTCGGTGTCAGGGGCGGTCGATCCTCATCGCCGACGGCGGTCTCCAGCCCGCCGAGCTTACGAAACGTGTGCACACAGACCGTCTCAATGAACGGCAGTGCGGCCGGAGGGACCTCCACATGTTCGCCGGCGGCGGTCACCACTGCAGGCCCTGCAAGAGGGATATGAATAGGAACGCAAAGCCCATCTCTCATGCCAAATTCCGTCGCTTCGTTCATAACCTGCCTGGCGCGTCCACGCATGCGGCCCTCAGGCAGCTGGTGCCAAAAGAATGGTCTGTCGCTCAAGCGGCTGTGTGCCGCACACGGATCATGAACGAAATGACCCTGTGCGTCGTAGCGCTCGAACCACTCAGGGGACCATCCGTCGTAAACGACTGCACGATGCCAAATACTGTCGTGGGGGACCGGCAATCCTGTGATCAACGAATTGTCCAAGCCGAACTTGTTCAACTCGGCACGGAATCTCGCCAGTACGTCTTGGGATGTCAGCGCCGCATCGATTGCGGATATGGTGTCGAAAAGCCCCGCAAGCCCCGCTTCCATCAAGATTTCTCCCGCCCATCTCGCATGAGCGAGATAGTAGATACGCCTCCTTGCGATCTTCAACGCCGCCTGTGTCGAATGTTTACTCTAGTAGTCATGTTCAACTGATGATGTTCGGAAATCCGTTTCTGAAACGCATTAATCTCCGCGATTATCGCATTCCATATATGTTGTATCGAATTGGATGCTGAATGACGTTCGTCTATCGTGCTTCTGGCTCGACATTTCGACTGCGCCTCTCCCCCGCTTTTCTCACGCGAAGACTGCGCGAGCCGATCGGTGTGCACAGCGTGATGATTTGCCAGCGGTCAGGCATGGTTGGGCGGCACATTGAGGCATGGCGCTCAACTGCTTCAGTTTTGTTTCATGCAGTCGGTCGCACCTGTCAGATCGTCAGGCGAGGGTGTCATCTGGATTGCTGCACCCCGATGGTACCGTTGAAGAGGAGGGCGCACCCGCACGCCAGACGCGCTTGGCGCGCCTGATTTTTCACCGACGCGACATCTGGTAAAGTGGGAGGTCTTGACCTTGGTCGCATCGGCTGCAGGCTCCTCCCCATGATGACTTCAAAAGGGAAGCACAGCATGGCTCGAAGGCGCACTGTGCCGTCGTCGTTTTGGGATGAGTGCGTTGTGACAGCTATGCTCAGCGAGCCCCGTGCCGTGGCCGATGATCCAGGATCAACTCGTGCGCCTTGACATTCAGGGCACGGGCCAGAGATTCGAGCGTGTCCAAAGTGGCGTTTTGCCGTCCGGCCTCAACATTGCTTATGTGAGCCCGCGTCAGGCCCGAAACGAAAGACAGCTGCTCCTGCGATAGCCTTCTTTCCCTTCGAAGCCGCTGCACGTTCAAGCCAAACACAGCGCGAAGATTCATGCCGCGAGACTGTGCCGATGCACATTTTAGTACGACACACTATAATGCACATTCTGCGTTGACACAGTGGCCCCTGACTGTTTGAACCGGCTGCCACACAGCGACCCCGGATATGGGAGACACAATGCCCCCCGACCTTCTCGGCACGCCTTTGGACAATGTAAGCGAGCCCATCGCTGATGGGCGGCCACGGTGGCTTTCCGATCACAGGAGCGATCCGTCGAAACTGGACCGATCCCAAGTCGTCGGATTTGCATGCCTGCGTTGCGAGGCGTCCTATCCGGCGACGATCGAACTTGATTCCACAGGATGCCCGGCTTGCCGGGAGACAGCTCCCTCAAATCTACGCCCATGCTATGCCGCGGCTGCGACGCCGTCAGCGGGTGCACAGCGCGCACGACACTCACTCTGGCGCTATGACCATGTCCTGCCATGCGCGGCACACGACGCGGTTTCGCTCGGTGAGGGTTTGACGCCCCTTACCGAAGCGACACGCATCGGCCGCTACCTGGGCGTGCCAAATCTTGCCATCAAGGACGAGGGCCGCAACCCGACCTGGTCACACAAGGATCGCTTCTCGACGGTGGCCGTATCGGTCGCGCGCGCCAGAGGCTCGCGGGTCGTCGCTACGGCCTCATCTGGAAATGCCGGCGCCTCGCTTGCCGCTTACGCCGCACGCGCGGATCTGCGCTGTGTCGTGACCACATTTACTGGATCGGCCGGCCCGATGCTGGCCCAGATCAGGAAATATGGTGCCACGGTAGTGCCGCTGGTCGACAAAATGGACCGGTGGACGCTGCTTGCGCAAGCCGCAGAGCGTCATGGTTGGTTCATCGCATCGCCTTACCGCGCGCCAGTCGTAGGCAGCCACCCGCTGGGCATCGAAGGCTACAAGACGATTGCTTATGAGCTTGTCGAGCAGTTGGACGGTCAGGCGCCCGACTGGTGCGTGCTGCCCGTGTGTTATGGCGACGCTCTATCCGGTGTCTGGGCAGGTTTCTTGGAACTGTTTGCACAAGGCACGATTGTGAAACTGCCAAGGATGGTGGCAGCCGAGGTGCACGGCACGCTGGCACGCGCGCTTTCCACAGGAAGCGACATGCTCGAAGAGCGCGATGGCGGGTTCGAAAGCCTTGCCGTGTCGATTGGCGCGCCGCGCAGTGCCTACCAGGCCCTCAAGGCGCTGCGCGACTCCTCCGGTTGCGCAATACCCGTCAACAATGATGGGCTTGTGGACATGCAGGAGCGTCTGGCCCGCAGTGAAGGGTTGTTTGCCGAACTGGCGTCCGTCACGCCGCTTCTGGCGATCTCAAGACTGCGCAGCGAGGGCGTCATTGCCTCCCATGATCGTGTGGTCGCGGTGGTCACCGCCAGCGGATTGAAGGATCTTGATCGATCGGTCGAGCAGTCGGCGAACGATGTGAGCTTTCAATCGACAGATCGAGCCTGGGAGTGGCTGGGTCGCAACCGTGCCGCGTTGATGGCTCCTCAAGTCTGATCGGTCTCAAGACCGTCCCGGCGCAGGCTCCTGATTGTCTGAATGGGCGCCCACGACCTCGGCAAGACTCCGCCTTTCCCAGGCAAACCGGGTCCATTCTGCCTCGGACGCAGGTTCAATGGCGCTGAGCAAGATCGGTTCTGGCAACGTCGGCGAGGACCAACCGGGAAGTTTGGCAAGCCATGCATCATTAAAAACGGTGTCGACATAACGATATCCTTCGTCCGCCATGATGAGCGCGACCCGCGCGTCGGGATGACTGCGTGCCACCCACCGGGCAGCCAGCGCGGCGGCCGCGCTTGTTGGCCCCTGAAAGATGCCATGCTGTCGCAACAATCGACTTGCCTCCCTGAAAGCAGGGTAGGCACCGATCCAATGCACTTCGTCAACGAGGTCATGCTGCAGATTGGCGGGCAGAACGCTGTTGCCGAGACCGCGAAGGAGCCGTTTGCCAGCTGGCTGGCCAAACAGGACGCTACGATGTGTGTCGACCGCGATGATTGCGAGATCCGGAAACATTGCCCGCAGGAACGTGCCAGTCCCGCACAGCGAGCCGCCACTTCCCACACACCCAACCAGATAGTCGATCTTGCTGACCGTACGTACCAAGAGTTCGGCGAGCCTTGCATAGGCAATGGCGTTTTCCGGATTGTCATATTGCCGTGGCCAGAAGCTGCCCGGCTCGTAGCGTCGAATGCGATTGACCTCATCGAGGCGCGCTCGCTGATCACCGTTGCCTTGCTCGTCCGGGCTGACGACCAAGCTTACACCTAGCATTTGCAGACGTCTTGCGTAGGTCGCGTCAATGAGGCTTGCAGCAGTGACCAAGGTCAATGGATATCCGCGGGCGGCGGCGAGCAGAGCAAGCGCCATTCCAAAAGTGCCGGATGTCGTTTCGACAATGCGTGTCCCAGCAGTCAGCACGCCGTCTGCGCAAGCGCGATCGAGGATATAGCGCGCCGGCATCAGCTTCATGAGTGGGAAGGCTGCTGCGAACACGTTGGGCGCCAGCCTGGCCATACGCGGGGTTTCCAGCGCCCGGAAATAATCGGCGCCCAAGGCTACCATGCCGCCCCGCCACGATGGGTCGGACAGATCTCCACATCGACAAATCCGGCCGTCTGCAAAGTTGCCGCGGCGCGCCTGCTGCGCTGCGACACATCCTTGTCGGCGACGTCGAACAAGATGCCGACCAGCGAGCCGCTATGCGCCACCTGAATGCCACAGGCACCGGCGCTCTGTGCGATGGCCATAGCCTGTTCGAGATGCTGCTTGGGCAACCGCCGCTGACTGATCCATGCGCTCGCGGTTGCCGCGCGGCCAAGACAGATCGGGTCCTGATGACGGATGGCATGAGCAACCAGGCCGCGCAGGACGCGAAATTGCTGGATCTCCTGACCATCATAACGTGCGGGTGATAACTTCAAGGTGTCGATCGGCAGCCCACCATTGGCCTTGCAGCCGACCACGAGCATGGGCGGCAGGGCGCCGCCGAAATCCTCCAGGACGATACCCTCCCTTTGGGCGAAGAGGACGGCCTGATCATCGAACGCGATGGCATCGCTGGCTTGTTCGGCGTCGACCGCTATGCGAGCGATGCGAGGTGGTGCCAATGGCTGGGAATATGCTGCCGCCACCGCGCGGATGGTCGCAACAACATCCGCAGTGGAAGAGCCATAGCCATGACCCACCGGAATGTCACTGTCGATCTCGAGCGCTCCGCCTGCAGCGATACCGAGATGATCGAGCGTCAAACGCGCCGCAGTGACGGCCTTGGTCTTGCCACGCGCATGGACGGTGATGACGCGTGAAGCGGCGGGCTGGAAATTGGCCCGCGCGGTCTTGCATGGCAGAGGAAGTGTGACCAGACCGCGATGCAGCCGCCCGTTTTCGTCTTCGAAGACGCCTTGCAGCAACTCTCCATGATGAGCAATCGCCATCCCGACACCGTGGTGTGGGGAAGTACGGCTGTTTCGCCTCGATTTCGAGCCCGCTCCCACGTTTATCTCCGTCCTCACAGTCGATGGGGCAAGTATGTTGGCGCGGCGTAACCCTTCCCTCATCAGATTCCGGGATTGACGGCCAGCGCGGCTCTAGACCCGGCAGATCCGCGGGCGTCAGGACCTTCCGCGGCAAACTGCTGCGCAATGTCCATCTAAGCGCAGTTCGTCTCATGCCTTGGCGTTGTCAGGGCAACCAAGCAAGCGGCGGGCGCACGTGCAGAACTTTCGGTTCGATAAAGACAGGGCGCCGACGTGGCGGCTCCTTTAGGTGTTGAAGGCAAGGACGAGAGGGCGATCGAAGAGCCGCGCCCATGCCCTGATCCCGGCCTTCTGGATGGCGACGATATTGGTGCCTTGCGTCCACCAGCCATTGCCGGTGGCGACAATGATGTCTGGAGAAAACACCGCTGATTGCACGATCGGCCAGACGAGCAGTTGTTCATAGCAGATCAGCGGTGCGATTTGCCGCCCTGCGAGACTGGCGATTGGGTTGGCGATAAAGTGCGCTCTTGCACCCGCGACCTGCCCCGACCATGACAGCCATGGTTGCCACATGGACACCGGGACCGGCATTCTTTCCCGGTAAATCGTTTTCGCGCCATGTCGGGAAATCTCCATCATGACATTGTCGTAGCCATTGTGAACGATGGTAACGGCGCCGGCATTGACGACGACATTCAAGCCTGCAAGTGCGTTGCCCCAGAGCTTTTCCGTCGTCGGGGTCCAGATCCCCAAAGCCCCCTCGGGCAGGACGATGACTTTGGCTCCATCGGCCGCCGCTTCCCGCACCAGCCCGATGGTATCAAGATGCTGTCGATATCCCGCAGCGTGCCCGTAGCCGCCGCGAAACTGCGTGTCGACCCCGACCCATCCCGGCAGGCTTTCGGGCAGTGTCCATGTGGCGGCGGACAAGCACCAGAACCCGCCAAGTGTGAGAATGGCGATCGACCGATATCTTGTGGTCATGACGACCAGGCCGATCGCCGCCGCGACCAGTCCCCACCAACCCCACCCCGGAAACAGTATTCCTGCCGCGGTAATGGGATGCGCCCAACCCACAATGCCAAACGGTGGAACGCTCATAAGAGCCGCGGCGAAGGCATATCGACCAACACGTCCCCAGCCCGGTCGAGCGGTCCAGGCCATGGAATGAACCAGAACGAAGCCGGCGGAAGCAGCCAGCCAGAGCGCTAGCCCGGCGCTCATGTCGGTGCCGTAGAAATTCGCCACGCCCTGCGGCAACCCGCGGGAAGCCGCAAGAAAATAGGCCCCCGCCACCGTGACCGCCACCGCCCGCCTTGGTGCCATCGACCAGAGTGCTGGAAAAAGCACCGCAACTGGCAAAAGGAGGGGATCACCGCTCCAACCAATCAGCCCCGCGACCATGGCGACGATGGTCAGCCCCACGGATATGAACATGTCATGGCGCCATGGTGATGACCGGCCAGGCGAGACCGAGCAGACCGTCGGCGGGGATCGGTCCGAAATAGCGAGAGTCATAAGAACCTGCGAAATCGGAGTGGAGATAGACGTGGTCGTCCGGCACGAAGCCACCGGAATGCGCGGCAAGCATCCTGCCTTCGCCATCGGTTCGCTGGAGTGTGGACGCAACGATCGGCTCGTTTTCGATGGTCACTGCGTTGCCGATCTCGACGCGCTGCCCGGGCAAGCCGGTGACCGTCTTGATCAGTGGGCTGATCCAGCCCGGGCAAAGGCCGGATCGAACATATCCGCGCTCACGCGCAAGCTCGAAGGTCCGCGTGGGGGGAGGGCATATGAAGACCAGATCGCCGATGCCGACCTGACGATGGAGCGGAATGATGCGCCACAGCCCGAGCGGATAGCTCGGTGTAAGATTGATACGGAACCCTCCCAGCCACCCCAAGCCAGACAGAGCGATCGGCAGAGCCACGAGCAGCGCCACGCATATGATGCCGACCCGCCCCCGCTTCATTTGAGTGCCACACCAAGGCGCTGCGATTGATGCAAGGCCTCGGCCTCCTGCAACGCCTTTGCGCTGCGCTCATGCGCTGCCAACTGCTGGCCAGCGCGCAGCAACGGCCAGGCCGTGGCGAGCTTGCGCCTTTCACTTGCAGGCAGACCGAGTGCGGCCTTGTCGAAGGCAGGACCGTGCGCTTCTTTTGCCGCAGACGACAGCAACGTCCGGTCCCCGAACCGCTCAGACACCTTCGTGCTGAAGGCGTCGATCTCAGCCTTGAGCGTGCCGTTGGCAGGGGCAAATTCCAGTGCGGCCGGCAGGTCGTCGCGGTCGATGGCGTCGCCCACTCTTCCAAGGACCGCGGTCGCTGCCGGCGACAAAGCAGGGATGTCGATCGCCACCTTCTGTCGCTTCACCTGTTCGTTTGCGATCAGCGTGTTCATCGCCGCCTCGCGCATGCGCACAAAGCGTTCAATGTCGCGCCGCAGGGCGGGAAGGTTTGCCAGAGCAACCTCACGGTCCCTCCGATCCGCCTTGCCGGCAAACAGTCCTTCCCTGCCACGCAGCTGTCCGAACGATCGCGGTCGCTGCTCTATCTGCAGCACAGTGTTGCGTGCCGCTTCGGCATCCGTCAGAAGTGTCTCGAAGCGCATGGCGCGCAATGCGGCATCCGGTTCAACATAGATTGAACGGATGCGTCCGGACAGAATATCCCACTGCTTGGCAAGTCCCGCATCCAGCTGCAGCTGCTGTTGTGCCGCGTCGGAGACCGACATGGCAAAACGCGTGATGCCCTGGACCATGGGCGCCGCGCTGTGTGTTGGCTGGGGCCTGGCCGGCTCATTCGCATCGAAAAGGCGCAGGCGAGCACCAACCGACAAAAGGGCCTGGCCCAGCTCCGCAAGACGGGTTTTCTGGCGCAACGTCCAGTCGAGCCGATCGCGAACCAGTGTGCGCGCAACGCGCATCAGGTGCAGACCGCGACGATTGGCGAAGTTCAGTGCCTGCCGGTAGAAGCCGACATCGGCATAGTCCAGCGTTGTTTCCTTGGTGTTGCGCTGCCCCAGGAGCCTTTCCAACCCGCCGGCGATTTGGAACGATCGCCTGCCATAGTGCACCTCGAGATCCTGGCGATGGCGTGTCATGGCGACATAAGTCAGGTGACGGTCGAGCGAGAGCGATGCCAGCACCTTGACCTGGTCGACCGTTGTACCTTGCGATTTGTGGATCGTCGTGGCGTAACCATGATCGATATGGCGATAGCGCTGCGCAACGACTTCGACTTGGTGCTTGCCATGTCCTTCACCGACTTCCGCCACGATCCGTCCTGGCGCAGCCGAAAGCACCCTGCCGATCATGCCGTTCTTGACGCCGAGCGCTGGGTCATTTTGAAGGAAGACGATCTGGTCGCCGGCATCGAAGTGGCGCGCACCATCTTGCGTTGTGTAGGTGAACCCCGCGCCGACCATGCCGCGCTCGACCAGCTTCTCGCGGGCAAGGATATTCAATGCCCGAACATCCCTGCGCAAATGTGCAAGAATGAGCGACGATTTGTTTGGATCGTAATCCCGGTTCCAGGACGAGATCAGCTTTTCAACCGCCTCGGCCTTGAGCGGAGAGCTGACGAGCTTGCCATGAGAGCGATAGGCGGCGAGCGCTGCCGCTACGTTGCCGCGTGCCAGATCAAGCGAAGCGGACCGCATCCATGTCTCGCTCTGGCGATAGACGGTTTCCAGTTCGGCATAGCCGATACGCTCGGTAATGGCGCGGAAGGCGGCACCCGCGTCGATGGGCTGCAGCTGATCGGCATCCCCCACCAGAACCAGCTTCGCACCGGCCTGGCTGGCTGCCTTTACAAAGCCTGCCATCTGCCGTGAGGCGACCATGCCAGCCTCATCCATAACGAAGATTGTACCGCCATCGAGCCGGTCCCTGCCTTCTTTCCAACGCAGTTCCCAGGACGCCAGGGTGCGCGATGCAATGCCGGCTTCGCTGGCAAGACCTTCAGCCGCCTTGCCCGCAAGCGTTCCACCGACAACCCTGTACCCGGCCGCTTCCCAGGCCTCGCGCGCCGCTCTCATCATGGTCGTCTTGCCCGCACCGGCGCGACCGACAATGGCCGCAATGCGCTCGGCGCGCGTCACATGCCACATCGCCGCCTTCTGCTCTTCCGAAAGCCGGGCATGACGCGCCAGCGTTGCAGCCAGGAGCGTTTCTGCGACGCTGAATCCGCGCGCTCGGGCGAGCCACGATGCGCGCGCGGCCATCTCCGTTTCGGTGCGGATCATCGCGCGCGTTGTCAGCTTTGGCGGGGTCAGGGCACCTGTCCTCGGATCGACACGTTCCACATCGAGGCGAAGGCATTCAGGTCTGGCGAGAACGCGTGCCAGAAGTCGCTGAAACGACCCCGGATCGTCGACATAGCGATGAATGATCTTGGCGATGTCGCGCTGATCAAAGACGCTCTTTTCCGCCGTCACCAGGTCGAGAACGGTTTGGGGCCGCTTCTCGATCCGACGTGCATTGTCCCGTCGCGTCGCCTCATGCCGGAAGACGCGATCGAGATCGGCAACGCGCCCTGCGGCATCGCATTTTCGTGTGATCGCCTTGGCGGCCACTCCGATATGGGTGGTGGGCGCGAAGCCGATGCCCTGTTCGGCATAGGAACGGCCGTCGACCTTGATGTCGAGACCGGCGCGCGCGAGATGCAGGTTCTGCAGGTCAAGCCAGCCTTGCCGCTGTTGGAGGAACTCACCCTTTTCGCCGGCCCAGAGCCGATACCGGATCTTGCCTGCCTCGGTCCGGGCGGGCTGACTGTCATCGCCCATGACCGCGACCTTCTTGCCGCCAAAGCCTGTGTCGGTCAGTGGCCGCAAGGTGGTCATCAAATGCACATGCGGATTGCCCGGCTCGTCATGCAGCACCCAGTCGGCCACCTGTCCGCGCGCCAGCACCTGTTCGGCGACAAACTGCCGGACCAGAGCGATATTTTGCACCAGGCTGAGCTCCACCGGCAGGGCGATGACATAGTCCTTGGCGAACTGCGCATCGACGCGCTTTTCGAATGCCTCGACCCTGTTCCAGAAGGCTTCGGCGGCGCCAGCCACTGACCTATCGGCGATCAGTCGCCGTGCCCAATCCGGCGCATCGGCCGGCAGGAGGAATTCCTCGTGAGCCAGACCCTGCTTGGCCGAATAGTCCACCATGCGTGCTTCCGCTTCATGCTCCATCCGGGCGCAATGGCGATAGGCGGCCGAAAGCACGGCACTGCGCCCCTCGGCGCGCCCTATGATCTGCGGCGAAAAATGCGTGATTGCCATGAAAGGAGCAGCTCCCGGCGATTGGCGACATGGTGTTCCGGCCGATTGATCGCGTTGGCAAGAGCCTGGGAAGCCACGTCGCGTGAGCGACGTATTACTGCGCCCTTGGAACATTCCTTCGGAACGCCGGGATGATCTCTCAAAGCGTCGGCTTCGCCGACCTGGCTTTTTCGCCGGGTCGCGCTACGCGCGCTCCCGACCCATTCTCACCTCTGCAGCGAGCTGCTCGCAGACAAGGAGCAACCGAAATGAAGAAGCCGTCATCACGCATCAGGGAAGAGATCGTCAAACTCCACGAGCAGCTAAAGGCCGCGGAAGCGCGCGAGGCCGAGCGCATCGGTCGCATCGCCGTGAAGGCAGGCCTCGGTGATCTGGAAATCGAGGAAAGCGACATGGTCGCAGCCTTCGCGGAAATTGCGAAGAGGTTTCAAGACAGGGGCCGGCGGCAGGGCAAGCCGACGACGGTCACGTCTGGCGCGGCTCAGGGGCAGGATGGCGCAACTTGAAAGGATGAACCGGATGAAAACCACCGAAGCACGCAAGAAGGATACGCGCGAAAAGATCGCGCTCGGCGGCCTCGTTGCCAAAGCGGGACTGCGCTACGAAAAGCGGGCACTCCTGCTTGGCCTCCTGATCGATGCTCGGCATCGCATCATAGGGGACGAGTCTGAGCGGGCGCGCCTGATGGAGATCGGCGAGAAGGCCTTCACGCGTGAGCCCGACTAGGATCGCGTTCCTCGCAACGCCAGCCATTCTCATGACGGGCATCGTGTTCCTGCTGACCGGCATTGAACACTGGACGGCACGGTCTGGTTCGAGCGAACAGATGCAGATGATACTCGGCCGCATCGGCACAGCACTGCCCTATGGCTTGGCGGCGAGCGTCGGCGTGATGTTTGTGTTCGCCGCGAAAGGACGCGCTGCGATCACACCGGCAGGGCTTGGCGTTCTCATCGGAGCAATCGTAGTCACGACGATCGCGGCTTTGCGTGAGTTGACCAGGCTGGGCGGGATCGCCAATGGTCTTCCCCCCGGCCAGACAGTCCTTGCCCATGCAGATCCGGCGATTGCGATTGGCGCATTGATCGTCGCGTTGACGGGCGCGTTCGCGGGACGCGTTGCGTTGCTTGGCAATGGAGCCTTCGCCGCATCGGCGCCACGCCGGGTGGGCGGCAAGCGGGCCATCCACGGCGAGGCGAGCTGGATGGATATCAGTGAAGCCAAGCGGCTGTTTCCGGACAAGGGCGGCATCGTCGTTGGTGAGGCTTCTCGCGTCGACAAAGACACGGTTTGTGACCGCACCTTTCGCGCCGATGATCGTGAGACCTGGGGAGCCGGCGGCAGATCGCCGCTCCTGTGCTTCGACGCCTCGTTCGGTTCCACGCATGGTCTCGTCTTTGCCGGATCGGGCGGCTTCAAGACGACGAGCGTCACCGTACCGACCGCGTTGAAATGGGGTGGCGGTCTCATCGCGCTCGACCCATCGAACGAGGTCGCGCCGATGGTGATCCAGCATCGGCGGGACGCAGGTCGCGATGTGTTCATCCTCGATCCCCGGGACCCCACGACCGGCTTCAACGTTCTCGACTGGATCGGACGCTTTGGCGGCACGAAAGAAGAGGATGTGGTGGCAGTGGCCAATTGGATTGTCACCGACACGGGGCGCTCAGGCTCGATCCGCGACGACTTCTTTCGTGCTTCAGCGCTCCAGCTTATCACCGCGCTGATCGCCGATGTCTGCCTGTCCGGGCATACGCAACGGGCAAGCCAGCATCTGCGGCAGATGCGCGCCAACCTTTCGGAGCCGGAGCCCAAGCTGCGCGCCCGGCTTCAAAAGATCTACGACGGTTCCCAGAGCGATTTCGTCAGGGAGAATGTCGCCCCCTTCATCGCCATGACGCCGGAGACATTCTCCGGGGTCTACGCCAATGCGGTCAAGGAGACCCATTGGTTGAGCTATCCGAACTATGCCGCGCTCGTGTCGGGCGCGAGTTTCGCGACGAACGACATTGCAGATGGCACGACCGACGTCTTCGTCAGTCTCGACCTCAAGACGCTTGAGGCACATCCGGGGCTTGCCCGCACGATCATCGGTGCATTGCTGAATGCGATCTACAACCGCAACGGCAAGGTGCCGGGCCGGACCCTGTTTCTGCTCGATGAGGTTGCACGCCTTGGTTATCTGCGCATTTTGGAGACGGCCCGCGATGCTGGGCGCAAATATGGCATCAGCCTCCTGCTGCTGTTCCAATCGATCGGACAAATGCGCGAGACTTATGGCGGCCGCGACGCGACCAGCAAATGGTTCGAGAGTGCATCATGGGTGTCGTTCGCCGCCATCAACGATCCCGACACTGCTGATTACATCTCGCGGCGCTGTGGCAACACCACCGTCGAGGTCGACCAGACGAGCCGATCCTCCACAAAGTCGGGATCGTCAAGAACACGATCGAAACAACTGGCAGCACGGGCGCTGATTCTCTCACAAGACGTGCTGCGCATGCGCGCCGACGAACAGATCATCTTCACCGCCGGCAATGCCCCGCTGCGATGTGGGCGCGCCATCTGGTTTCGGCGCCGGGACATGAGTGCCGTCGTGGGAAAGGATCGTATGGTGAAGCTCGAGGACAGCGCGGGCCAGGAGGAAAAGGCCGGTGGTCGCGGACAAAAGCAGCCTCGGGCCTAAGGGTGGGGTCTCTTGGGGTGCATGCCACCCCGAGGGATTCATGACGGCGAGGACTGCGCCCAAACGTTTTCGTGTTGCCCCTACCGGTTCGCGCGGCGGGGTGGGTGAGTGGAGGCGGTCTTCTTCGGTGATGATACCGCGATGACTGCTGTCGCGAAAGAACCAGCCATCCCGGTGCGTTGAGGTTTGTCGCAACTGCATTTCCCAGTAAACCGCAGCGTGCAGATCGAGTATCGCGGGCCGCATGACGCCGTCTGCGACTCCGGCACTTCGCAAAGCGACACGCGGCGCAAGGGGAACGAACGCAGCGGCAGGCCGACAAAGGCCTCATCAAAGCCAATGGCGTCCGGCGTTTTGTCTCCAGGCAGAAGAACCTTCGGGTCCTGCGCGCACCATCCATCCAGGTCTGGCCGATCAGGAGGCGGGCCGCGCATGGCCAAGCCCGACAACCGACGCGCTTATCGAATTCGCTCTGGGTATTGGGGTGCCGCGGCGAATTTCCCGATTGCAACGCTGCAGTTTGACGGTTCAAGGGAGCAATGCTGGATACCCGCGGATCGACCCTGGCGGAGCAGCATTCCCTCTGCGCGACGTTTCAGGCAAAGGCTGCATCGACCGCGGCCTGGCCTGCTGATCAAGCCCGACCTATCAGCGTCATGAATCGATCCGGCCCGGTGGATTCAAACCTGTCATTGGACAGCGATTCCGCACTGCGCGATTCTACTGGTGATGATCGTGCAGCCTTATCACCTCTATATCGAACGCCGCGACGCGGGCCGAAACATGGCGCGGTTCTATACGCTCTCGATCGAAGAAACGCTTTTCGGCCAACCCTGCCTGGTACGACGATGGGGCAGGATCGGAACACTTGGTTGCGTGGTCCAGCATTCGTTCAGCCACGAAAAGGAGGCGGTGGATCTCTTCCTTAAACTTCTGCAGGCCAAGCGCCGGCGGGGGTACCGGCCGCGCGCGATCGTTCAACCAGATTGACAGGTCCAGCTGCGGTTGCTGCGGCAATCCTTCGTTCGATGCAGAGCCCCGCCGGTTCCGGCGGGGCTCGTTCGGTTCAGTCCCGGTTAGGGCGGGACCAGATCAGCTGCAGATCCTTTTCGCCTTCCACCTCGACCAAGGTGGCGTAGATCGGAGCCGGAAAGCTGGGGTCATCCAGAGTGACCGAGAGGTAGTCGCGACCGCTTTGTTCGGAGTGCTTCTGCCAGGCGGCTCCCAATTCCACAGCACCGGAGTAGATGCGGAAGTGCGGGCCCTTGTCGGAGGGATTGCTGATGCGTGCCAAGCGAGCCCTTACGTTGAGGGAGAGAGTCTTGATCGAGCCATTGAAGCCGTTGGCGGTGCTGGTGAAAGTCCCGATGGTAGCCATTGTCATATTCCTTTCCTGAGTTTCGGGCCGCGCCCTTCGCGGCCTCGATGGCAGTCAAAAAGACCGGGGACGATCAGGCCCGCACCCGCCAGGGCCGCAACGCAGTGGAGGGCGGCACGAGCGCCTTTCTTGCACCGCGAGGAATGCCGGCACTTCGGGGCCCAGCCCGCCTTGACGCGGGGTGAGGTCCGGCAGGGGAAGAAAGACGCGAGGGTCGTTGCGCGATCAAGATCGAGGCGTAGCCGGTCCTCGGTCGGACTTGCCCTATCGAGCCCGCAGATGGGTCGGCGCTGGGCAAGACGAGGAAGGAACCGACCAATGGCTTTGCCGGGCTATTGGCAAGCGACAACGGGGCGAACGACGAGCGCCGGCCATACCGATCTCAGCCATGGTGGCGCAGCAGTGGCCACCAGACAGCGAAAGCGTCAACGCGGCTGCAAATCCGCCTGTTCGAAACGATGTGGATCATGCCTCCAACAACGATACACGAGCGCGAACGACGCTACTTTCACTCACGCATTTGGCATGCGCGGCATTTTCCGGTGTATCGATGTCAATCAGGCGCCATTTCTCGCCGCGCTCCCAGCCGGTGTCGCCATCGACCAGGCACGTTCCGCGCCTTATTGTCGCCGCCGGCGCATAGATCGATCACGCGCGTGGGAGTTGCCTTGAGCAGCACAACGAGACGATCGCGGTCCGCATCAGTGGGCCGTCCCTCTCGTCGGCGATACGGGCTCAGTGTTCCGCGCCTCCGTAAGTGCTGCGTCAATAAGGTAGGACAGCATAGCGGCGCCCTCTTGCTCTGCGAGCCGGCGCGATTCCTCCAGCATTTCGATGATGCGTGCGCGTCCCTTTGTCATTTTCCTATCATCGACGCGGTGCGCGCAATCTCCACCTGCATGACCGGGCTGCAGCCGCCTTATTGATGATCTTTCGCCATCTGACCGTAGTCCCCTGCCATCTGGCGATAATCATTCACCATCTTGTCAGGAACCCTCACTGCCAAACAACTTACCGATCAGTCCTTCTTTTGGTTGATGTCCGTCTGCGAAAAATCCCCGTGCGTCTCCTCACACAGATCGTCAAAGAACGACTTCAGATTTTCCAGAGCCATGCTTGCAGCAGCCAAGTGAAGGGATATCTGTTTTTTGCCGCGGCCAGCTGGAGTTCGATCGCGTGCGGGTCGACATCCAGAAGTTCTGTCGCAAGCGCGCATGCGCACTCCTCCGGCTCATGCTTCGTTTTTGCTTCCGCGACGAGGCCGATCTCCACGTTGGTACGCCATGCTGAGGTTTCGGCACCATAGGAGCCGGTGACCAAAATCTTCACTGTACGTCTCCCGATGAACGTGCCGCCGCAACGATGGTCAAAAGTCTCTCAAGGTGTCGCTGCGTCAGCTGGTGCATTTTGTGTTCCCGCGCGAAATCCAGAAGCTGGCGAAGATCTGCAACCAACACGTCCTTATCGCCCTCGACCAAGGGCCGCCCCAAAGACCTTCTGTAATCGTCCACAGCCACGGATTTCCTCCACGCTCAAGCGCGCGGCACCGAATCAGGTGAGTGCTCTAGGCAGCACTTAGCTTCCTCTGCCGCTTCGCATGCAGTGCGCGCAGCTGATCACAGGTCTCGATATATGCCATTTCGATGAAATATGCGCGGATTCGATCGCGGCGGGCCTTGGCCATGTCAAGCAACCCCAAGAGAAGATGAGCAGTGTAGTCAAGTTCCTCCTCGTGGGAAAAGGTTGGCCGTTTCGCATGCGTTAGGCCGTTTATCGCTTCGAGATATTCCCGCTCTGCACCACTTGGCGCTTCTTTTGTCTCAACCTTTATCGCTTGGTCATAGTTCATCATTATTCTCCCCACGAAGAAGTGATTCTGAGGAACGATACCAAGATATTCATAAATGTGTTACAACGCATTTTCTCACGCTTTGCGCGCAATGGGTTGCAATGTTAACGGGTTGTGTAACCCTGTATTTGCTGCCAAATTCTGCGTCTTTCGAGAATCACAAGACGTTGGGAAAGTCTGGAGATGGATGAGCGTACGAAACCTGCGACCTTGCAAGGTCTCGTTGCCGCTGTCGTTGAGCGCTCGGATGATCTGGAGCAGCGCGATGGAGATCCGGTGGCCGTGCGTGCGTCCGTGATCGAGGCGGCCGACCTGCTGTGCACATCCTATGGTGCAGGCGCTCTGGATCGCGCCAAGCTTCTTGAACAGCGCCAATCAGACCCGTTTTTCGCTCGTCTCGTGCGCGTGGAAGTAGAGCGGCGCCTACGCGCAACCTAGTTTCCCCGCAGCAATTCTTCGATCGACAGCAAGACATCATCGAGCGTGTAATTGACAACCCGCTGGGCTGACCGCGTCTTTGCCTTCGTGACCATATAGTGCATGCGCTCAAGAGTGCTGCGCTGCCCATCCATCACCTGACTGACATCTGCAATCCAGCCGGGGAAAAGGCGCGGTGATCCGTCCTCCGGCAGGAAACACGTGCCAGAAGCCACGATGTGTCGCCATCCTCGTGAAGCAGTCATGACGCGATAGCTACGCGTAAACGCCCCTCCCGTGGCACTTGCCTTGATGATTGCTTCTTCAACGCCTTCCAGATCAGCCTGGTGAACTGATCCAAGAAAAGCTCTGATCGGCAGGCCTCTCGCGGCGTCGACGGGCTTCATCCCAAAGTACGATGCAAGGCCACGATCGGCGAACACCTTGTCGCTATCCACAACCCAGACCCAGGACCCCACCGGCGCATTCGATTCGATATTCATCAATGCCTCCCGCCCGCTTACTTTAGCCAGAACTACTTGGCGCGCAATCAAAGAATTCCTGTGTCGCTAAGTCTCTCCAAAAAAATTGCATCAAGGATGGGGTGACGTAGCGGCATCACACAAACTTTCCTCGATGCTGCAAAACAAACGTTCGCCACCAGCGCCGCTTTTTCTTTTGGCGAGCACCCTCTACTTTGTGCACTGCGTCAAAGAGTTGATTGCGTCGGCTTCACAGTAAAATAGCGCGCTCGGTAACTTATGCCAGCGCCATTGACCTGTTGTCATTCCTGTCGCGTTCCGACCGGTCTACGACCCTCGGTTGTCGATGGCTAAAATCTGCACGCTTAGGTTATTCCAATTTTAATCCGGCAACTCCAGATTGCATTCGACCGGTCGACACGTGCCGGTAGCGGGGACAGATAGTCAATCGGGAAAGGAAGTGTAATGCCTTTGGGAAACCTACTGGACGGCGTCGGAAATCTCGTCGATGGCGTCGGCGATACAGTCGAAGGATTGGTGGACCCGCTGCTGCCAGGCGTGGGTAGTACGTCTGACGACGTCGTTGACGCTCTGGCCAACCTTTTGCGGGGCACCAATGGCTCTTCGCCCCTTGGAAATCTCTTCAGCAATGGCCTGCTCGGCGAAGACCCGACGCAGTCGATACTTGGGCTCAATCTTCTCGATGACGAAGGCGTCGTCGTCCTCGATGTTCTCGGCACCGAGGTTGCCGTGCTGCCCGATAATGGCGGAATCGTCACCATCGACGACCAGGGCGTGCTCGGCGAGAGCGACGTGCTTGATCTCGGCGGCTTGCTTGGCGATGGGGGACTGCTCGACCTGAGCGGCTTGCTCGGGTCCGACAGCCTTCTCGATCTGTCGGGCCTTCTCGGCGGCGTTCTGGGCTTGCTGTCGCCCGACGGCTCCCTTGATCCCGACGACTATCTCGACGAGGACGGCAATGTCGACACCTCGAAGTTCGAGACGGTGCTGATCGGCACGGACGGGCGCGACACCTTCTCGATCACCGAGGACAGCTCGACCTATGTCGACGGTCGCGGCGGGCTGGACGTGGTGAATCTCGGCCGCTCGGTCGAGGGCCTGTCCTTCGCCAGTGGCTCCAACGCGGTGGTCTTTGCCGACGGTGACACGCCGTACTACTTCGAGAATGTCGAACGCGTCACCTTCTTCGAAGGCGCCCTTTACCTGGATACGGGTGCCGGAGAGAACGCCGGAATCGGATACCGGCTCTACCAGGCCGCCTTCAACCGCACGCCTGACAATGATGGCGTGAAGTTCTGGGTTGAAGAACTCGACGAGGGGCTGTCCGCGCAAGACGCCGCAGCCGGCTTCATCTTCTCCAACGAGTTCGCCGCCACCTATGGCAGCCTCTCAGACGAGGAATTCGTCGCCGAGATCTACGAGAACGTGCTTGGCCGCTCCGCCGAGGGCGCGGGCACCGACTATTGGCTGGGTGAACTGGACAGTGGTCGCCAGGACCGTGCCGACGTTCTGCTCGGCTTCTCGGAAAGTGCCGAGAACGTCGAACTCGTCGGCCAGGTCATCGACGACGGCTACACGGTCGCCTGACACACCCCGCAAGAGCTCCAACTCGCCCCGCTGCCGAAAGGTGGCGGGGCGCTTTTTGCGCAACACGACTTGCGCCAGTGTAGAGCGACGGATGGGGACATGGGTACCGCCCAACGAGAGCGAGCGACGGCAATAGCCAAAATCATCTTTCGCATATCGGCAAGCACGGAGGCTGACGACGGACGAACGTACGCGGGTGCTGGCGGCAAGCTCGATCGGTTTCGACTAATATGGCGGCCGGCGAGTCCTAGTTCAGGCTGCCGCCGGTCTGATTTTGCTGGTTCTTCCGCCCAAATGCGTATGCAACTTCCACGAGCACCAAATCCAGCAAGTATGCGAGCATCTGCGCATTCTTCACCTTCGCAAGCTCACGGGCCTCAGTGATCAACGCGGCGATTCGGTCAGGCGTGCTCAATACAGCTCTCCCCCTTCCGGTGACCCTCGGCACACAAACCAGGCGCTCAGATTGTGCTGCATGATCTACTTCTTTCCCCGCTTCGCCGGCACCGGTGCCACTTTCTTTCGTCCAAGCCCGATTGATTTTGCCAAGGCAGAACGTTGCGCAGCGTAGTTCGGCGCGACCATCGGATAGTCGGCGGGCAGGCCCCATTTCTTGCGGTACTCGTCTGGCGTCAGACCGTGGACGCTGAGATGACGCTTCAGCGATTTGAACTTCTTGCCGTCTTCCAGACAGACGATGTAGTCGTCCTGGACCGACTTCTTCACAGGGACAGCAGGCTTGAGCGCTTCGACAGAAGCATCAGCATCCCCGGCCGAGAGTGTCGCCAGCGATTTGTGAATATCGCCGATGAGGTTCGCCAGATCACCTGCCGGTACCGGGTTGTTCGAAACATAGGCGGATACGATTTCGGCGGTCAGCATTGTTATCTGGTCGCGTTCACCTTGCTCTGTCATGGAGTGTCCCGTTTGCGATTTCCGATGCAGCAAATTCTTGTCTCCTGCGATAGACGGCTACCGGCAGGGATGCAACCTTGCGCGGAGTCTGGAGCGCGCCTTACGGCGCGTCTCCTTGATCGATGTTCGCGAGCCAGTTGGCGGCTTCGCTGGCTTTCGAGGCGGCGGTGAACACGGCCTTCATGTCGTCCTTGAGCACCTTGAGCCAGGTGGCGATGTAGTGTGCGTGATCGGCCCGGGGCTCCTGGGTAATGCCGAGATCGCCGCTCAGGAAGGCAGCCCCCAGTTCGGCGACGAGTTCTTCGATTGCATAGCTTTCGCTGCCGAAGCGACCGGTCATGTCCCGGTCCAGGCGATGTTTTGCGCCCGACCAATGCACCAGCTCATGGCAGAGCGTGGAATAGAAGCTCTCGGCCGGCGTGGTGGTGGAAGTGCCGGTGAAGCGTCGGCGTTCTGGCATCTTGATGCTGTCGCTCGATGGGATGTAGCAGGCGCGATCGCCGCCTTCTTCGATCACGGCGCCAGTGGCTTTTGCAAAGGCTTCGGCTTGTTCGATCGGATCAAAGGTGGGGTCGTCCGGCAGCGACTCGTCGGTTTCCAGGGTGAAGCCGTCGACCTGCGCGGCGTTGAAGACGGTGCTGGCACGGGCCATCAGCCGTTCGGCATGTTTGGTTTCGCCGGTGGCATCATCGGTCTGTTCGAATTCGATCTTCTTGTAGAAGACGATGAGCGAGGATTTTTCACCGCGCCGGACCTGGCAGCCGCGTTCCTGCCACTGGCAGTAGGTGCCCCACAGGTTGGAAGGGTAGTCCTGCGCTTGTGCTGCCACCCAGAGCGAGAGGATGTTGACGCCGTTATAGGGTTTCGCCGAGGCGATGTTGACGGGCCGCTTCATCGAGCCGCCCTTGCTCCTGATCCAGGGGAGCTGGAATTCGCCGGCGGCTTCGAGTGCGGCGACGATGCGGTTGGTGATCTCCTGATGGACATCGAACTTTTCTGATTTGCGGGCCATGATGGTCTCCTTTCGCGTGTTCGAGGTCGCGACTGCCGCGGCCTGATGGCGTCCGGAGAGGCAGGGAGAAGGCGCCCTTGCACCCCGAGCGGCAGCGAGCGGGCGGGCGAAGCGGAAAGATGGCGCATGCCGTTGCAAGGGCGCATGCGCCCTGCCAGGACAGACGTGATGAAGGCCGCAAGAGTGCGCGCCCTAACGTCCCGCGAAAGGAGAGATGGCCCGAGGGCGATCAGGGTGATGATGAGGGAGAGAAGACCCTGCGACGGCGCAGCGCTACAGGCTGCGCAGATCCTTGATCAGGGCGAAGAGATGCAGCGGATCGGTGCCTTGAAATAGGCCCTGAAAGATCCGGTCACGATCTCCCTCTTGGACAAGATTTAGGAGTAGTGTCCTGTCCTATGACTGGTAGCAAATCCGACAATTGAGGTCCTGAACGGGCCAGAGCGCCTACGGAGATGGACGACGGCTGAGAAACTGGCGATGGTCGAGGAGACCTATGCGCCGGACGTGACGGTGAGCCTGGTGGCGCGGAGCAATGCCGTTCAGCCCAACCAGCTCTTTCACTGTCGCAAGCGGCGGCTCAGGGTGCGCTGACGGCGACGACGGGTGGCTTTTTGATGGTCACGCGCAACGATGCAGGCGTCGACCGCCTCCGGCAGCGGGCTGTTGGAAAAGTGTCCGGTGCATCTCGTGGGGCAATACGGCCCCTCGAGACACCTCTCGACAACCTCCAATTGGACCCTTCAGTTGTCGCAGACCCTGGGCTGCAGGCAATGCATGGGGCAACAGCGTCCCCAATAGCAGGATCAACCGAAGTCCCAGTATCCAGGCGCGGCTTCATGAAGCGTTCCGACGGTGCTTGCCTGCACATTCTCGGCACTGATGGCGAAATTGAGCAAGATCGCCTCGCGCGAGGCGCCAGCGTTCATCTGGCCGACCCAATAGTCCACACCTGCCGTTTCACCGGGCC
>NZ_JBDOQP010000007.1:0-292221 GCF_039839275.1 Mesorhizobium sp. CAU 1741
GTCGTCGGCGGCCTGGCTGACTTCGCTGGTGCCGGAGCGCATGCCGCCAATGGCGCCCGAGATCGTCGACATCGTCTCCTCGAGCTGGTCGGCGGTGCGGTTGAAGTCGTCCTTCAGCTTCTGCGTCTTCGGAGCGAATGGCGCCGTGATGCGATAGGTCAGGTCGCCAGAAGCCAACGCCGACAGGCCATCGGCCAGCGAGGAGATCGCAACATGGTCCTCCTCGGCGACACGGGCCTTCTCGCTCTCGTTGCGGGCCCGCTCGGCCTCGCTCAGCGAGCGCTCTTCCTCGGTCCGGCCCTCAAGCCGCAGCTTCTCGATCGCGGCTTCCTTGAACACCAGCACAGCACGCGCCATCTCGCCGATCTCGTCCTTGCGCGACACAGCAGGAACCTCGACAGAGTTCTCGCCAGACGCCAGACGGCCCATTACCGAGGTAAGGGCGCTGACAGGGCGAGCGATGCTTCGCGAGAGAAGGTAGCCCAGCACTATCGAGATCAGGACGGCACCGAGAAGTCCCAGATACAGCACGGTTTCGGTCAATGCTTCCGCGGCATTGCGTATCGCCACCGCTTCCGCCACTTCGGCGCGTTCGTCAGCCTGCATTGCGTCCATCGATTCCTCAATGGGAGCAATGAGTCCGTCTGCCTTGCCGCTCTGGCCTACGAGTTCGATTGCGCGAAAGCGGGTAATCGGATCGCGCGCGAGAATCACGCCAGCATCGACGATCTCTGCCTGCCAAGCGCTCATTGCAGCTTGTGCGGCGTCGATCCGTGCGACCATCTCGGCCTCATTATCGTGGCCGCGCTGCCATTCACGCAGGTTGTTGAGTTGTTCGTCGAACGCGGCTCGGTGGCTTGCCAGGCGCTCTATATAGTAAGCGTCGTTGCTCAGCAGAAATCCACGGAAGCTGTTCTCCTGCCGCGAGAGCCGGAACTGAGCGTTGGTGATCGTATCAATGGAGCGGCTCGCCGTGGCTTCGGCCTCGACTGCCTGTTCCAACCTTTGCAGGTTCCAGACCATCGTTGCACACATCAAGATGATGGTTGCAACGACCGCAAAAAAGGCAAGCCCGAGCTTGCGCGATATCGACAGATTTGAGAAGGACACGCGAGACCCCCGTAATTCGTGTTCGTGCTCCGCCGAATCACCGGAGCGCCCCTCGCGCATCGTGATCAATGCGCTCCTAACACATCGTCTGACAAGATTAATAAGATGCTAATGGAAGCGATCGAAAGCCGCCAAAATTAGCTTTCCCTAACGTTATGAGGCGTCGTTTCGTAGCCGAATTGGTCCGTCTGCCGAAAGGCGGATCGACCGATTTGAACGGAAATAAGCGTTGCGGCGGGCGTTCGTTCAGCCCGCCATCGCCGCTTCCACCTCGGCCTTGACACGAAGTGCGGCTTGGTCCTTGACCGGTCCATATCCACGTATCTGCATCGGCAGCGACAGCAGTCGAGCCAGCTCGGAATGAGACTGCGCAGACAGACGCTCCAGCGCCATGTCGATAACCTTTTCGTACCAATCGATGAGGCCGCGTTCCATCCGGCGTTCGGCAGTGTAGCCGAACGGATCGAAGGCGGTGCCGCGCAGACGCTTCATGCGGGCAAGCAGCCTTAACGGCATTCTTATCCATGGCCCGAAACTGCGCTTGAGGGGGCGGCCCCGCGCATCACGCGCTGCATTCAGGAACGGCGGCGCGAGGTGGTGGACGATGCGAAACTCGCCATCGAAGTCGCGCTTCAACGCCTCGGCGAATCCGGTCTCGCAATGCAGTCTCGCGACCTCGTATTCGTCCTTGTATGCCATAAGCTTGAAGAGAGACCGCGCGACCGCCGTTGTCACCTGCTCCGAGCCGCATGGGGCCTCGGCGGCGCGAACACGGTCCAAGACCATGCGGTAATGCGCGGCATAGGCCGCATCTTGGTAGTCGGTCAGGAACTCCGCCCGGCGAGCGATCAGATCGTCGAGGGTTTCGCCCTTGGGTTTCGCGGGCGCGATAAGGTCGGCGAGGCGATCAGGCATCGCAGCCGCGATGCGACCGAGCAGGAAGGCGCGATTATTGGCTTCGGTGGCGACTCCGTTCAACTCGATTGCCTGGGCAAGTGCAGCCGCACCGACCGGAACAAGCCCCTGCTGCCAGGCAAAACCGAGCATCATCACATTGGCGAACACGCCGTCGCCCATCAGGCGCTCGGCCAATAGATTGGCGTCGACCGCGGCCAGATCCGCCGCGACGCCCCTGATGGCGGCAATCCGCTGGTCCACGGCGAGGTCGGCGTCACGCCTGCGCACGATGTCTCCGGTGGGCATCTTTGCGAGGTTGACCACCGCCTTCATGCCCGGCCGATAGCTGGCCGAGGCCTTGGGGGACGAAGAAACGACGACGTCGCAGCCGATCAGGGCGTCGGCCGCGCCTTCGTCGATGCGCACCTGGTTGATCGCCTGCGGTGACGAGGCAATGCGCACGAATGACAGGACCGGCCCGAACTTCTGTGCGAAGCCGGTGAAATCGAGGACGGAAGACCCCTTGGCTTCCAGATGCGCCGCCATGGTGACCAGCGCGCCGATGGTGACGACGCCGGTGCCGCCGACCCCGGTGATCAGCAGATCGAACGGGCGGTCGAGCGCCGGCAGTTCGGGTTCTGGCAGGTTCGCCGACACTCCAGCCAGGTCAATTTCCACGCCGGATTTCCTGCGTCGCGTGGCCCCTTCGAGCGTGACGAAGCTCGGGCAGAAGCCGTTGATGCAGGAGAAGTCCTTGTTGCAGGACGACTGGTTGATGGCGCGCTTGGTGCCGAATTCAGTCTCGATGGGCTCGACCGACAGGCAGTTCGACTCCACCGAGCAATCGCCGCAGCCTTCGCAGACAAGGTCGTTGATGACGACGATCCTTTTCGGATCCTCCATCGTGCCGCGCTTGCGGCGCCGACGCTTCTCGGTGGCGCATGTCTGCTCGTAGATGAGCACGGAGACGCCCTTGACCTCACGCAATTCGCGCTGGACCGCGTCGAGATCACGCCTGCCGTGGATGGTGGTGCCGGCAGGGAAGTCGCGCACGGAGAATTTCTCCGGTGCGTCGCTGACGAGCGCAATGCGCTCCACGCCTTCCGCACGCACCTCATGGGCGATCGCTTGCACGGAGACCGGCCCGTCGACAGGCTGGCCGCCGGTCATCGCGACTGCGTCGTTATAAAGGATCTTGTAGGTGATGTTGGCTTTTGCGGCGATCGCCTGCCGGATCGCCATCGATCCGGAATGATACCAGGTGCCCTCACCCAGGTTCTGGAAGATATGGCCCTTGCCTGTGAACAGCGAGGATGCCGCCCAGTTTACGCCTTCTCCGCCCATCTGGATCAGCGAGGTGGTTTCACGATCCATCCAGCTCGCCATGAAATGGCAGCCGATCCCGGCAAGCGCCTTGGAGCCTTCCGGAACCTTGGTCGACGTGTTGTGCGGACAACCGGAGCAGAAATAGGGCGTGCGGGTCGCGCCTTCTACGCTGATCGAAATGGCTGGCGCGCCGCATATTTGGGCAGCGCGCTCGCCGAAGTCACGCCCCGGAAAAAGGCCGTCCAGCCGCTTTGCCACGATCGGTAAGAGCAGGCGCGGCGACAATTCGCCGGTCCATGGTACGAGACGTTCGCCGGCTTCGTCGCGCTTGCCCACCATACGCTTCGGCTTGTCGCCCGGCCAATCGTAGAAATATTCCTTGAACTGGCTTTCGATGATGCCGCGCTTTTCCTCGACGACGAGCACCTCTTCCTTGCCGCGCACGAAGTCGAGCGCGTCGCGGCGGGCAAGCGGCCACACCATGCCGACCTTGTAGATGTCGATGCCGAGTTCCCGGCATTCTGCTTCGCCGATGCCCAGCAGCCGCAGCGCCTCCATCAGGTCGAGATGGCCCTTGCCGGTCGTCACGATGCCAAAGCGCGCATCCCGGACGTCGTAGATGTGACGGTCGATGGGATTGGCGTCGGCGAAGGCAAGAACGGCCTGCTTCTTGGCCTCCATGCGCTCTTCGATCTGCGGGCCCGGCAGGTCGGGCCAGCGATAGTGCAGACCGCCGGCCGGCCCGTCGAAGTCAGGCTCGTGGAAGGCGCGGTCCTGCTGGAGGTCGAAGGATGCGGCGGATTCCACGGTTTCGGAGACGGCCTTGAAGCCGACCCACATGCCGGAAAAGCGTGAAAGGGCGTAACCCCATTCGCCGAATGCGAGGTATTCGGACACGCTTGCCGGATTGAGGGTCGGCATGAACCAGGCCATGAAGGCGACGTCCGACTGATGTGGCATCGAGGACGAGACGCAGCCATGGTCGTCGCCCGCGACCACCAGCACGCCGCCATGGGGCGACGAGCCATAGGCGTTGCCATGCTTGAGCGCGTCGCCGGCCCGGTCGACACCGGGACCCTTGCCGTACCAAAGGGCGAACACGCCATCGACGGTGCGTTCCGGGTTCGTTTCCACCTGCTGCGACCCCAGAACAGCGGTTGCGGCGAGGTCCTCGTTCACCGCCGGCAGAAACTCGATCCCGGCTTCGGAGATGAGTCGCGTGTTCTTCCATAGTTCAAGGTCGACCCCACCAAGAGGAGACCCGCGATAACCGGAGACGAAGCCGCCGGTGTTCAAACCGGCGGCGCGGTCCCTGCGTGACTGGTCGAGCGCGATACGGACCAGCGCCTGTGTGCCTGTCATGAAGACCCGGCCGGATTGCTGCGCATAGCGATCGTCCAGGCGATAGCGGGACAGGTCCCGGCGCGGTTCGTGAGCGGTCATGGGTGCCTCCTTGCGGTGCCTAGAGCAATTCTACTCCAGACGAAGCGGAAGAACTTTCCATTTTGACCCCAGTGTCGCCTGTATGTGATAGGATCACCCAAACGATGCCAAAAAATGAAAGAATTGACCGATGGAGGGCTAGGTGGAGAAACTAACGGAACAGGATCGGCGCCTTCTGGCCGCACTGCAGGCGAATGCGCGAATTTCGAACCAGGAACTGGCCGAAAAGGTGGGGATGTCGGCCTCCGCATGCTGGCGACGCGTGCGTGCGCTGGAACAGGCGGGCGCCATCCGGCGCTACGCCGCCATTCTTGACGGGCCAAGCGTTGGGCAAGCGTTCCATGCGGTGGTTCACGTCATGCTGGCGCGGCACGATCACAGCCATGTCGACACGTTCATCGCGGAGGTGCAACGTCGCCCCGAGGTGCTGGACTGCTTTGCGGTCACCGGCGAGGCCGATTACCATCTGCGGGTCACCTGCGAGGATCTCGACGCCTATAACCGATTCCTTGAAGGGTTTCTGTTTCGCCTGCCGGGCATCGCCAATGTGCGGACAAATCTCGTCTTGAAGACCATCAAGCAGGAGACGGCGCTGCCGCTGTGAGCGCGTTAAGCAGCGGTTCACCAAGAATATTGGGGCTGGCGATCCGCGGACGGCTTGCATGCTAGAGCGTCTGCCACTCAACGGCAGGCGCTACGAAAACATGGCAATCGACCAGGCTTCACTCTTCATCGCGACGGGGATCTGCTGCGCGGCGCTGGGGCTGACGATGCTGAGCGCCTGGGTTCACAACCGCGCAGATGACTTCCTCGCCGGCTGGACGCTGGGCATGCTGCTTCTGGGGGCAGGCGTGCTCCTCAATTACAGCTATCCGGCCGACCGGCTGGCGATCGTCGCCATGGCTTTCACGCTGGAGACCATCGGTTTCGTGGTCGTCTATCTCGCCGCTCGGCAATTTACTGGCCGCGCGGCGTCGCGCAGAACAGCACTGGCGCTGTTGGTCGCGGTTCCGCCCGTGACGGTGCCGATCGTATTCGGCTTCGACGGTATCGGCATCGCCGTCTACAATCTCGTCGCAGGTGCCTTTCTGGCCGCAACCGGGCTGCAATACTGGTCGGTGCGTGCAGAGGCTCGCTCGAGCATCACGGCCCTGACTGCGCTGTATGTGCTTACCGCACTCTCCTTTTTCGCCTGCGGCACGATCATGCTTCATGAAGGCAGTTGGGTGCTTCTGCGCCATCCGGACAATTGGGCCGAGAAGTTCAACGCGATCATGTGCATCATCGGCATCACCGGTATCGGGGCATTGTCGCTGGGGCTGAACAACGCCCGCGCTGCACGCAGGCATCGCGACGAAGCGCGCACCGACGCGCTGACCGGCCTGCTCAATCGCCGCGCCCTCTTCGACGGGTTCTCACGGGCTCGGCTCGACCCCGGCCATGCCGTGATCGCCTTCGACCTCGATCATTTCAAGGCCATCAACGATCGCCATGGCCATGCAGCGGGCGACGAGGTGCTTCGCCGCTTTGCGATGGCCTTGTCCCAGAACCTGCGTGACGGCGACATGGCGGCGCGCACCGGTGGCGAGGAGTTCGTTCTGGTTCTGCACCACGCGTCGCATCAGGTGGCGACAAGCACCGCCGAGCGGATCCGTGCGATATTCGCCGACGATAAGGTTACAACCGCCGGGCACACGATCATCGCCACGGCAAGTGCCGGCGTGGCGTTCGTTTCAGGGCAAAGCGAGAGCTTCGAAGCAGTTCTGCATCGTGCCGACAAGTCGCTTTATCGCGCCAAGGATGGCGGTCGCAACAGGGTCGTCACGCAGTTGCAGGCAGTGGCCTGACTATCCGACGAAGGCGCGCTCGACGACGAATTCGGCGGGCTTGTTGTTGGAGCCTTCCACCAACCCAAAGCCTTCGACAAGCGCCTTCACGTCGCGGATCATGTCCATCGAACCGCAGATCATCACCCGATCGACCGCGGGATCGAAGGGCTCGACGCCGAGATCGGAAAACAGCGCGCGGTTCTCGATCAGCGTCGTGATCCGCCCCATGCGTGGGTGGTCCTCGCGCGTCGTCGTCGCGTGATGGCGAAAGCGTCCATCGACCAGTTCACCGATCAGCGGGTCTTCGATCAAGCCCTTGGCAAGGTCGTTGCCATAGACGAGTTCGCCGACGTCGCGGCAGGTGTGCGTGAGGAAGACCTGCTCGAACTTCTCGTATGTTTCCGGATCGCGCATCAGACTGGCAAACGGGGCGATCCCGGTGCCGGTGGAAATCATCCACAGGCGCTTGGCCGGGGTGAGGGCGTCGAGGACCAGCGTACCTGTGGACTTCTGGCGCATCAGCACGGTGTCGCCGGGCTGGATCTTCTGCAGGTGCTGCGTCAGCGGGCCGTCCGGAACCTTGATCGAATAGAATTCGATTTCCTCGTCCCAGGCGGGGCTGGCGATCGAGTAGGCGCGGAATACCGGCTTTTCCGCGTTTGGCAGACCGATCATGACGAATTCGCCCGAGCGGAAGCGGAAGCTCTGCGGCCGGGTGATGCGGAAGGAGAACAACCGGTCGGTATAATGCTTCACCGAGACCACGCGCTCTGCGTGAACGCCTGCGGGGATCGGAAATTCGGTGGGCCGTGCGAGGCTGGTGTCCGGGTGCGCGGCTGTGTTCATTCCTGCCGTCCTGTCGATTGATACTGTGGCTGGGAGCCGTATCGCGAAACATGTCGCAGCGAGGGCAAGGGTCGATGCTTGCCACTGAAGTTTATTAGTATACAAATGAATAATGCGTCAAGATCAGGGCATGGTCGGGTGTTCCAAATTGTACGTGCAGGGCAGGTTGTTCATTCCGGATTCGTGCGATGAATGAGAAAACGACAGCCCGTGGCACTGTCGTCGGCATCGATGTCGGTGGCACCTTCACCGATTTGCTGCTTGTCGAGCAGGCCAGCGGCAAGGTCAGGGTCGCCAAGGTCCCCACGACGGTCGACAACCAGTCATATGGGGTCGTTGCCGCGCTGGAAAAGACCGGAGTGCCGATCGCCGACATCGACCTGATCGTCCATGGCACGACGACGACAACCAATGCCGTGCTGGAACGTCGTCTGGCCCGAACCGGCATGATCACCACGGCCGGCTTTCGCGACGTGATCGAGCTCGGCCGGCGCACGCGTCCTCAACCATACGGCATGACCGGGGTTTTCGTGCCTGTCATCCCCCGCAATCTCCGGCTCGAAGTCGCGGAAAGACTGGAAGCGTCGGGCGCCGTCCGCGTGCCGCTTGATGAGGACGGCGTGCGTGCCGCCGTGCGCCAGCTTCTGGATGCGGGCTGCGAGTCCCTGGTCATCCATTTCCTGCATTCCTATGCCAATCCGGCGCACGAACTCCGCGCGGCCGAAATCGCGCGTTCTGTGTGGCCGAACGAACACGTCACGACGGGTCATTCGCTTCTGTCGGAAGCGCGCGAATTCGAGCGCGGGGTGACGGCGGCGGTGAATGCCTCGGTCCAGCCCATTCTCAAGCGCTATGTCAGCCGGCTGGCGGACGAACTGCGCGATCGCGGTTACAGCCGCGACTTCCTCGTCATGAACGGCAATGGCGGCATGATCTCGGCGCGGTTCGTTGCCGACGAGGCGGCCAAGACAGTGATGTCGGGTCCTGCATCCGGCGTCATGGCCGCCGCCTACACGGCGCGCCGCGCGGGCATGCCCAACGTCGTCACCTACGACATGGGTGGCACCTCGACCGACGTCGCGCTGATCCGCAACGCCCAGCCCTCGGTCTCCAACGAGATCGAGATCGAATACGCGATGCCGATCCATGTGCCCATGGTGGATGTCCACACCGTCGGCGCCGGCGGCGGATCGATCGCCCGCGTCGACGAGGCCGGGCTCATCCGTGTCGGTCCGGAAAGCGCGGGCGCGACGCCGGGGCCGATCTGCTACGGCCGAGGCGGTACGCAGCCAACCATCTCCGACGCCAATCTCGTGCTGGGCAGGCTGAACCCAAGGAAGCTGCTCGCCGTCGACAGCCCGGTTTCGGTGGAGGCGGTCACCGGCATCTTCGCGGATCGGATCGGCAGGCCGGCAGGACTGGACGGCGTCGCCGCGGCGGGCGCGGTGCTGCGCCTCGGCAATCTCAAGATGGCGGGTGCCATCCGCATGGTATCCGTCGCCAAGGGTCATGATCCGCGCGACTTTGCGCTCTTCGCATTCGGCGGAGCGGGGCCGCTCCACGCATGCGCGCTGGCTCGGGAACTGTCGATCCCGCGTGTGCTCGTGCCTGCAAGGCCGGGCATCACCAATGCGCTGGGCTGCGTGGTCGCGGATCTGCGCCATGACTTCGTGCGCACCGTCAACAGGCCGGTCGCCTCACTCGACGAGGACCACGTCGCCGCGATCCTGCGGCAGCAGGCTGAAGATGGCCGCTCGCTGATCGACAAGGAAGCGATCCAGCCGGATTCGCTGCGCTTCGTCCACTCCGCCGACATGCAGTTCGTTGGCCAGACACATCTCATCAACGTGCCGCTTCCCGGCCCATCCATCGGACGCGACGCGTTGCAGGAGCTGTTCGACAAGGCCTACTACGCACGATTCAAGGTATCGCTGCCGGAGATCCGCGCCAATCTCGTCAATCTCAACACCTCGGTCATCGGCGTGCGGCCCGAGATCGACTTGTCGACCCTGATCGATCCCGCCGGCCGCGAAGAGACACTCGAGGCGGCACTGCTGGAAATGCGGCCGGTCTGGTTCGACGGGCAGTGGATCGATACGCCTGTCTACGCCCGCGAGAAACTTCCTCTCGACGCCGCCATCACCGGGCCAGCCATCCTCGAACAGCTCGACGCGACGACGGTGATCGAGCCGGGCGACCGGGCGACAGGCGACCACGAAGGCAACATCATCATCGAGGTGGGACGATGACCGTGCTCGACGCCATCACCCTGTCGGTCATCGAAGCGGGGTTGCAGCAGGTCTGCGACGAGATGGACCTCGCCTTCTCGCGCTCCGCGTTTTCGCCGATCATCGCCGAGGCCAACGACCGCTCGGACGGGATCTATTCCGCTGAGGACGGCTCACTGATCGCGCAGGGCGTCGGTGGCCTGCCGGTTTTCGTCGGCGTCATGCAATATTCGACCCGCACGATCATCGAGATGATTGCCGGCGGTCGGTGCCTGCCGCCTGAAGAGGGCGACGTCTACATCGTCAACGATCCCTATCTCGGCGGCACGCATCTCATGGACGTGCGTTTTGCCATGCCGGTCTTTCGGGATGGGCGCATCTTCTGCTGGATGTCGAATACCGGGCACTGGCCGGACATCGGCGGTGCGGTGCCCGGCGGGTTTTCTGCATCCGCAACGGCGGTGGAACAGGAAGGGCTGCGCCTGCCGCCGGTGAAGCTGTTCAAGAAGGGCGTGCTTGACCCGGAAATCTACGCCATCATCACGTCCAACATCCGCATTGCGGAACAACGCATCGGCGACATCAAGGCGCAGGCGGCGGCGCTGCATGTGGGGCAGATGCGTCTGTTCGAAATGCTGGATCGTTACGGAGACGAAACAGTCATAAATGCGATCGCGGAGTTGCGCAATCGCGCGGCCAGCCAGATGCGCAGCAAGATCGCATCGATGGCCGACGGCACCTATTCGGGCATTGCCTATGTCGATTCCGACGGCGTCGTGGACGAACCGCTCGAAATACGGCTTGCAATCACCAAGCAGGGCGAAACCCTGACGTTCGATTTCGCCGGGTCCAGCCCGCCGTGCATCGGGCCAATGAACTCGGTACTGGCGACGACACACTCGTCTGTCTATCTGGCAATGCGTCACATCTTCCCGGACGTGCCGATCAGCGCTGGTGCGTTCGAGCCACTGGTGATCAGGCGCCCGGAAGGAACCTTCCTCGACGCGCATTATCCGCGACCGGTGTCGGGCTGTGCGGCGGAAGTGTCACAGCGCATCGCCGAGGCGGTGTTTTCGGCAATGGTCAAGGCACTGCCGGACAAGGTGACCGCCGCGCCCGCCGGCTCGAGCGGCAATTTCAGCCTTGGCGGCTTCGATCCGGTGCGCAACCGTCCGTTCGTGCTCTATCAGCTTTCGGGCGGCGGCTATGGCGGAAATGTCGACCATGACGGGCTTTGCAACGGCTGCTCGACCATCGGCATCTCCAAGTCTCCGCCGGTCGAGATCATGGAGCAGGGCTACCCCATCCTCTACAATCACTATCGCCTGCGCGAGGGCTCTGGCGGCGCGGGCAAGCATCGTGGCGGCATGGGGCTGGACTACGAGATCGAATTGCTGCGCGGCGACGCGCGGGCGTCCTTCGTCATGGACCATGGGCGCTTCGGTCCGCCAGGGGCGCTCGGTGGCGAGGATGGTGCGGTCAATACGGTGACGGTGTTTCGCGATGGCGGAGCGCATGTGCCCAAGCACCTGTCCAAGGAGCAGGACATCGCGATGACGGCGGGCGACCGGGTGCGGGTCGGCACACCAGGCGGCGGTGGCTATGGCGAGCCATTCGCGCGCGCCGCCGAGACGGTGCTCGACGACGTGCGGCTCGGCTACTACACGGCAGTGCAGGCCCGCAGCCTCTTCGGCGTGGCGATCGACGGCGACCAGGTCGATGCCGCAGAGACCGCCAGTCAGCGTAGACGCTGAGACCGACGCGCACCCGGGGCCGGGCGCACGTCATCTCGATTCCGTAGGTCAGCCGTTCTGCGCGGCGATGATGATGATCTCGACCTTGAATTTTGGCGCGGCGAGCTTTGCCTCGCCGGTGGCGCGAGCGGGCGCATTGCCGGGCGCGACCCACGCATCCCATGCCTCGTTCATCTCGGCGAAATCCGCCATGTCCGACAGCCAGATCTGTGCCGACAGGATTCGTTCCTTGGACGAGTTCGACAGCGCCAGCAGCCGGTCTACCTGGGCCAGGATCGACTGGGTCTGCTCCTTCACGCTGGTGCCTTCGCCCACTTGGCCGGCGAGGTAGACGACGCCGTTGTGGATGTTGGCCTGGCTCATGCGCGGGCCGGACTCGTGACGGATGATGTCCATGGATCGTTCCTTCTGGTTGCGTCGACTTGCGTTCTATTGGGTCGGGCTTTGTCCGGCAATGGTTCAAGCGAAACTTGTCCGCTCGGCCTCGACGGCGGCTGCGATGAAGGCCGACACCACCTGGACCCGCCGCAGCGGGCGGACGGTCTCGTGATACACAAGCCAGTATGCGCGGCGGATGGGCGGTGAAATGGGAAGCGCTACCAGATCGTCGTGAACCCGGGCGATGAAGCTGTGCAGGATGCCTATCCCCGCGCCTGAGCGCACCGCCTCGACCTGGCCCAGGGCCGAGGAAACCGCGAAACTCGCCTGCCAGTCGGGCATGATTTCCGGTCCGTAGTCCAGCGACAGGCTTATCAGCAGGTCCGGCACATAGCCGATCAGCCGGTGCCGCTTGAGGTCGGCCAATGTGTCCGGAACGCCGTGCGTGTCCAAATAGGCTCGCGATGCGTAAAGACCGAGCGTGTAGTCAACCAGTTTGCCGGCTATCAATCGACCCTCGGTGGGCCGCTCCACGGTTATGGCGATGTCTGCTTCACGGCGTGAAAGCGAAAACGAGCGCGGGACCGGCACAAGCTGGATCGACAGTTCCGGATAGCGTTCCGTCAGCGCGCCGAGGCGGGGCGCGAGGAACGCCACGCCGAATCCATCCGGTGCGCCGATACGGACCACGCCGGAAATCTCGTCGCTTTCGCCTGCGACTTCGGCGCGCGCGGCGATCATGTCCGCCTCTATGCGTTCGGCCACAGCGAGGAAGCGCTCGCCTTCCTCGGTCAATTCAGAGCCGGTTGTTAGCCGGCGAAAGAGTTTTGCGCCGAGCGCACGCTCCAGTGCCGCGATGCGCCGCGATACGGTTGCGTGGTTCAGCTCCAGTCGCCGCGCCGCGCCGAGGATCTGTCCCGCCCGCGCGACCGCGAGAAAGACGCGCACATCATCCCAGTTCATGAAGCTCTCCTGACTTCAAGTATTGCAGCAAATGAAGAGCGAAAGCACAAGGGCATCAATCCGCGCACATCGGTTGCGGGCGGGCTCGCGTTGCATTGCCGCAGACGAAGGAGTTGAATGTGTCCAACCAAACGCCAGGGAGAGACATCATGCTCGACATCGGACATTTCATCGGCGGCAAGCGCGTTGCCGGCAAGAGCGGCCGCAGCCAGGACATCATGCAGCCGATGGACGGAAGCGTTCGCGGCAAGATCGCGCTCGCTTCGCAGGACGAGCTACGGGAAGCGGTCGCGAACGCCAAGGCGGCGCAGCCGGCATGGGCGGCAACAAACCCGCAGCGCCGTGTGCGTGTGCTGATGAAGTTCCTCGATCTGGTCCACAACGAGTATGACGAACTGGCCGAGATGCTGGCGCGCGAGCACGGCAAGACCATCGCCGACGCCAAGGGCGACATCCAGCGTGGGCTTGAGGTCGTGGAAGTCTGCATAGGCGCGCCACACTTGATGAAGGGCGAGTTCACCGATGGCGCCGGGCCGGGCATCGACGTCTATTCGATGCGCCAGGCGCTCGGAGTTGTCGCCGGCATCACGCCCTTCAACTTCCCCGCAATGATCCCGCTGTGGAAGATCGCCCCGGCGATCGCCTGCGGCAATGCCTTCATCCTGAAGCCGTCGGAGCGCGACCCGTCCGTGCCGATGCGTATCGCCGAACTCTTCATCGAGGCGGGCCTGCCGGCCGGCATCCTCAATGTCGTCAATGGTGACAAGGAAGTCGTGGACGCGATCCTCGACGATCCGGACATCAAGGCCGTCGGCTTCGTCGGCTCGACGCCGATCGCGCAGTACATCTATTCCCGCGCCACAGCGAACGGGAAGCGCGCCCAGTGTTTTGGCGGCGCCAAGAACCACATGATCATCATGCCCGACGCCGATATGGACCAGACCGTGGATGCGTTGATCGGTGCCGGCTACGGGTCGGCTGGCGAACGCTGCATGGCGATCTCGGTCGCGGTGCCCGTGGGCAAGGAAACCGCCGACCGGCTGCTGGAAAAGCTGGTTCCCCGCGTGGAGAGCCTGAAGGTCGGGCCGTCGACCGACAATTCTGCCGATTTCGGGCCGCTGGTGACCAAGCAGGCGCTGGAACGCGTGAAAGGGTATGTCGATATCGGCATCAAGGAAGGCGCCAAGCTCGTGGTGGACGGGCGCAACTTCACCATGCAGGGCTACGAGAACGGCTATTACATGGGCGGCTGCCTGTTCGACGACGTCACGGCCGACATGCGCATCTACAAGGAAGAAATCTTCGGGCCGGTGCTGGCTGTCGTACGTGCCAACACCTACGAAAACGCGATCCAGCTCGCCAACGACCACGAGATGGGCAATGGCGTGGCGATCTTCACCCGCGACGGCGATGCCGCGCGCGACTTTGCAAGCCGCGTTCAGGTCGGCATGGTCGGGGTCAACGTACCGATCCCCGTGCCGATTGCCTACTATACCTTCGGCGGCTGGAAGGCGTCGTCCTTCGGCGATCTGAACCAGCACGGCGCCGACGCTTTCCGCTTCTACACCAAGACCAAGACGGTGACTTCGCGCTGGCCGTCCGGGGTCAAGGATGGTGCGGAATTCGTCATTCCCACTATGAACTGATCGCAACGTCGAACTGCTTTCAACGGGCGCCTGCGGGCGCCCGTTTCGTATGAGCCAGCAAGGGGCAGGGAGCGGCGACAAGTATTCGTGATGGAACGATATGGGGCCGAGAGTCTTTAAATCTGCAAGTTCCCGACGCTGAAAGCGCCGGAATAGCGAACCCAGAGAGCCGTGCACCAGATCGAGATGCCGGCATAAGGAGGCTGCAATGGCACGCGTTTCGCTTATCCTGTCTGCATTGACCGCCGGCGCCATTCTGGCCGCCTCTCCCCTCGCATCCGCAACCAACAGCGAGCCCGCTGCGCCGCAGCCGCTTCCCGTGCAGACCGTGCAGGAGCAGTTGCCCGCCGAGAGCGCCAACATGCTCAGCATGTCGATGTGCGGCGACCGTGATCAGGTTCTCACCGAACTCGCCCAGCAGTTCCGCGAGAAGCCGATGGCGGTTGGACAGGTCGACGGCAATGCTGTGGTCGAAATCCTGGTCTCGGAGACGGGCAGCTGGACCATTCTTGCAACTGGAACGGATGGCCAGAGCTGCATCGTTTCGGCCGGTGAAGGCTTCGAGAGCACGACGCTGGTGCGTGGCATCGACGCCTGATGCAGTTAACGTCTGGCCCGGGCCTGTTCGGCGAGTTTTCGAAGCATCGCCATCAGGCGTTCGGCCTCGCGCGCGGCATGTTTTTCGTCGCCATCAAGGATGGCGCCGATGAGTCCGACATGGTGCTCGGCGGACTGCGCGAGGCCTGAGTCGATCTGGTAGCGATACCAGAATCTGCGGCTGTGCGTTTGCAGCGGCGACGCCACTCTGGCGGCATAGATATTCTCCGCCGCCGCCGCGATGATCTCGTCGACGAGCTTGTCCGCTTCCAGAAAGGCGAGAACGTTTCCCGCCACGACCGCCTTGTTCATGGCCATCGCTGCCAGGCGTAGTCGCGATGCACCCTCCGGCATGATGTTCCGGGCTGCCGAGCGCGCCAGAACGGTTTCAACCCCCATTCGCGCATCGATCACGAGCATCCAGTCGCTCACGTGAAGTGGCGCGATGGCAAGACCCGAGCGGGGCCGCACATCAACTAGACCTTCCCATGCCAAACGCTGGATCGCCTCGCGTACGGGTGTGCGGCCGAGCGCGAGACGTTCGATGAGATCGGCTTGCGTCAGGACGCTGCCCGGTGGCAGTTCCAAGGTGACGATCATCCGCTCGAGCGCACGATAGGCGCGAGCAGAAGTCGGGTCGGATGCCTTTTCCATGGCTGAACGAAGTCCTGTCTCACACAGAAATGTCCATTGGAGAGAGTCGCATTGACAGGGTTCTCCGCGCCTAGATATATCACTGATATATCAGACTGTGCATCACGTATTCCATATCTCGACGTGACAAACGATCTCGTGCAGAACGTCGGAACAAGCCGAAGTTGCGTTGCAAGGATACAGCAGTGGCGGGACTCGAAGGACGGGAAGCAGACGTCGTCATCGTTGGGGGCGGGATCATCGGCATCTGCGCCGCAATTCACCTCGCCGAGGCCGGGCGTCAGGTGACCGTGATCGACCGAACCGGCATCTGCGAGGAGACGAGTTCCGGCAACGCGGCGGCGCTCGCATTTTCCGACATCCTGCCGCTCGCGCAGAAGGGCATGTTGCGCAACTTGCCCCGGTGGCTGATGGATCCGCTCGGGCCGCTGGCGATCCCACCCGCGTACCTGCCGCGCCTGCTGCCCTGGCTGATGCGGTTCTGGCGCGCCGGATGGCCTGACCGTCATGAATCGAGCCTCGCGGCCCAGGCGTCGCTGATGAAGCTTGCCGAAAGCGAATGGATGTCGCTGATGGACCGGTCAGGCACGCGGCAGATGCTGCGCGAGGACGGTTCGCTGGAGCTCTACGAGAGCGAGGCGGAGTTTCGCGCTTCGCTGCCCGGCTGGAAAGCACGTGAAAGCCATGGCGTCGAATTCTGCCATGTCGAGGGCGACGAACTCGCGCGACTGCAACCCGGCCTCGCGCCACAATTCGTGAAGGGCACGTTCGTTCCAGGCTGGAAGACGGTGGCCGACCCGAAACTGCTGGGCAAGGCACTGTGGACATACGCGCAGGGATTGGGTGCTCAGTTGCGGATCGCGACGGTCGAGCAATTGCGGACGGTAGCGACGGGCCAATCGGAAAGCATGATCGAGCTTCGGCTCGGGGACGGCGAGGTCCTGAGATGCTGGGACCTGGTGATCTGCGCCGGCGCGTGGTCGCACACGCTGGCCCGACTCGCAGGAGATCGCATACCTCTTGAGACCGAGCGCGGCTACAACACCACCTTGCCAGCGGGGGCATTCGACCTGAAGCGCCAGCTCATCTTCTCGGGCCACGGCTTCGTCGTCACGCCGCTGGAAACGGGTATCCGGGTTGGTGGCGCGGTTGAACTTGCGGGGCTGAAGAGGCCGCCGGACTATCGCCGTTCCAAGGCCATGCTCGAGAAGGCGCAGCGCTTCCTGCCGGGCATCGACCCGAAGGGTGGGCGCGCGTGGATGGGCTATCGCCCGTCGCTGCCGGATTCCCTGCCGGTCATAGGCGCCGCTTCGTCGCCCCATGTCTTCTATGCCTTCGGTCATGGCCATCTCGGCCTCACCCAGGCCGCCGCAACGGGCCGGCTCGTCAGTGAGCTTGTGGCTGCCCGCCCGCCGGCGCTAAATCTCACCCCGTTCTCACCGCAACGATTCTGAGGCAACGATGCCGCGCCACTCTTTCTTCTGCATTGACGGACACACTTGCGGAAACCCCGTCCGCCTCGTGGCCGGTGGAGGCCCTAGGCTTGATGGCGCCACGATGATGGAAAAGCGGGCGCATTTCCTTTCCGAATATGACTGGATCCGCAAGGGGCTGATGTTCGAGCCGCGCGGCCACGACATGATGTCGGGATCGATCCTCTATCCGCCCACACGCGACGATTGCGACGTCGGCATCCTGTTCATCGAGACGTCGGGCTGCCTGCCGATGTGCGGGCACGGTACCATCGGAACGGTGACGATGGCGATCGAGCACGGGCTCGTGACGCCAAAAACGCCAGGCGTGCTGCGCCTCGATACGCCTGCGGGGCTGGTCGTTGCCGAGTATCGCCAGGACGGAGAGCATGTCGAGGAAGTACGCATCACCAACGTGCCATCCTTCCTCTATGCAGAAGGGTTGGAGGTCGAATGTCCGGATCTGGGACCGTTGCGCGTCGATGTCGCTTATGGCGGCAATTTCTATGCAATCGTGGATCCGCAGGAGAATTTCTCCGACATCGCCGACCACACGGCTGGCCAACTGATCGCGTGGAGCCCGGTCTTGCGGCAGCGGCTGAACGAAGCCTATTCGTTCTCGCATCCGGAGAACCCGGCGATCGACAGGCTCACGCACATTCTGTGGACGGGCCGGCCGACGGTGGAGGGTGCCCATGCCCGCAATGCCGTCTTCTATGGCGATAAGGCGATCGACCGCTCGCCCTGCGGTACCGGCACGTCGGCGCGCATGGCGCAGCTTCACGCCAAGGGCAAGCTGCGGACGGGCGACGCCTTTGTCCATGAATCGATCATCGGCTCGCTGTTCAAGGGCCGGATCGAGCGCGAGGTGCAGGTGGGAAGCAAGTCGGGCATTGTTCCCTCGATCGCCGGCTGGGCCCGCATGACAGGCCTCAACACCATCTTCATCGAAGACCGCGATCCGTTCGCGCATGGCTTTTCCGTATTGTGAAGCATGTCGATCCGGTCGGGCCGGAATCAGTCGAACTTGCAAACAGCACGGGAAAATCCCGGTGAACATGCATGCCACCGGCGCAATATCGGCTCTCGATGCGCGGACATTGCGCCAGTCCGGTGATAGTTTCCGCCGCGCTCAATACTCGACCGCAGGATTGGCAGGGGTCCGATCAGCAGTGCGAAAGTTGCCGGGTAGCGCGAATTTAATCGTTGCAATCCGGCATCGACGGGCTAGGACTAGGGGAACCAAATAAAAGGATGCGCCGGCAAGGCGACGTTCTCGAGGGGTTGCGTAAACAATGGAATATTTCGTTCAGCAGCTTATCAACGGGCTGACGCTGGGCTCCATCTATGGCCTGATCGCGATCGGCTACACGATGGTCTACGGCATCATCGGCATGATCAACTTCGCCCATGGCGACATCTTCATGATCGGCTCGTTCATCGCCCTTGCGACCTTCCTTGTCCTGACGACGGTGCTCGGCTTCGCCTTCCTGCCGGTGGTCCTTCTAATCGTTCTGATCGTCTCCATGCTGTTCACCTCGGCCTGGGGGTGGACGGTCGAGCGTCTGGCCTACCGGCCGTTGCGCGGTTCGTTCCGCCTGGCGCCGCTGATCACCGCCATCGGCATGTCGATCGTGCTGCAGAACTTCGTCCAGGTGACGCAAGGCGCGCGCGTCAAGCCACTGCCGCCGCAAATCCAGGGCGGTATCACGCTGTGGGAAGGTTCAGCAGAGAGCGGGCAGATGGCCGTTCAGCTTTCCTACATGCAGATCATCATCATTCTCACGACGCTGGCGTTGATGACGGCCTTCACGCTGATCATCTCGCGCACCTCGCTCGGTCGCGCCCAGCGGGCGTGCGAGCAGGACCGCAAAATGGCGGCACTGCTTGGCGTCAATGTCGATCGCACGATTTCGCTGACCTTCGTGATGGGCGCAGCACTCGCGGCCGTCGCGGGCCTGATGTTCCTGCTGCTCTACGGCGTCATCGACTTCTATATCGGCTTCCTCGCCGGCGTTAAGGCCTTCACCGCCGCGGTCCTCGGCGGCATCGGATCGCTGCCGGGCGCCATGCTGGGGGGGCTGCTCATCGGCCTGATCGAGGTCTTCTGGTCCGGCTATTTCAGTGTGGAGTACAAGGATGTGGCGGCGTTCTCCATCCTCGCCATCGTGCTGATCTTCCTGCCTTCGGGCCTGCTTGGCAAACCGGAAGTGGAGAAGGTGTAATGGCGACGGCGACTCCTCCATCTTCCGAACAGAAGCCCGTCGGGGCGCAGCGCGATGCCGAGCGTCGCGCCGCCGCGCCGCTCAAGGCGAACGCGTCCGGTGACAACACGCTTGCCGCGTCCATCAAGAGCGCGGCGGTGGCGGCATTCCTCGTTGCGGTTCTCGGCATCTTCTTCTTCGCGCTTCGTACCGACATTGCACCAGGCGGGCTGGACATAACCACCCGCTGGGGTCTCTGGTTCACGGCGATCGTGATCGTGTTCGCGGGCCGTCTGTTGCTGAACCTGTTCGTGTTCAACACCGACCGTCCGGTCACGCGCATGCTGACGGGGGCCGGAAGCGGGATCGGGACGGCCTTGCCGGACCTTGGCAAATGGCTCGGGAGGGCGCTCTTCGCCTTCGCGATCGTGCTGCCGTTCTTCTTCATTATCTTCTTCCCGTCCCAGCAGCGCCAATACATCGACCTCGCCATCCTGATCATGACCTACATCATGCTCGGCTGGGGCCTGAACATCGTCGTGGGCCTCGCAGGGCTGCTCGATCTCGGCTACGTCGCCTTCTATGCCGTCGGCGCCTATTCGTTCGCGCTGCTGTCGACCTATTTCGACTTCATCGGGTTCTGGGTGGCGCTGCCGCTGGCCGGCATCCTGGCGGCCTTCTGGGGCGTGATCCTCGGCTTTCCGGTGCTGCGCCTGCGCGGTGACTATCTCGCCATCGTGACGCTGGCCTTCGGCGAAATCATCCGAGTGGTGCTTCTCAACTGGTACGAATTCACCGGTGGTCCGAACGGTATTTCCGGAATCCCGAAGCCGACATTCTTCGGCCTCGAATTTGCGCGCGGGGAGGGTGGCTTCGCCGACTTCTTCGGCCTCGAATTCTCGACGATCCACCGCTTCGTCTATCTGTATTACATCATCTTCCTGCTCGCGATCATCACCAATATCGTGACGATGCGGCTGCGGCGGCTGCCCGTCGGGCGCGCCTGGGAAGCGTTGCGCGAAGACGAGATCGCCTGCCGGTCGCTGGGCATCAACACAACCAACACGAAGCTGACGGCCTTCGCCATCGGCGCGATGTTCGGCGGCTTCGCCGGGTCGTTCTTCGCCACGCGGCAAGGGTTCATTTCGCCGGAGAGCTTCACCTTCCTCGAGTCCGCCATCATCCTGGCGATCGTCGTGCTGGGTGGTCTTGGATCCCAAATCGGCGTGGTGATCGCATCGATCGTGATGATCGGCGGCATCGAAATGCTGCGCAATATCGGCTTCCTCGGCGAGATCTTTGGCTCGGGCTTCGATCCGACGCAATATCGCATGCTGATTTTCGGCCTCGCCATGGTGCTGATCATGGTCTGGAAGCCGCGCGGCCTGGTCTCGACTCGAGAGCCCTCGGCCGTGCTCAAGGAGAAGAAGAAGATCGGCGCCGACATGGTCGCGCAGGGCGAGGGACACTGATGGCTTCCGCAGCGATGCAGGCGCCGGCCGTGGCCGGCGGAGAAAAGAACTGGGATGTCGATCCCGTTCTTAGCGTCGAACACCTGACGATGCGCTTTGGCGGCCTTGTCGCCATCAACGACCTGTCTTTCAATGTCGGGCGTGGCCAGATCACCGCCCTGATCGGCCCCAACGGCGCGGGCAAGACGACCGTCTTCAACTGCGTCACCGGCTTCTACAAGCCGACCGAGGGCCGCATTGTGATGCGTCATGGCCCCGGCCGCCAGCAGGAGGCCATCGACAAGCTCACCTCAGGCGGGCTGAAATGGCAAAAGACGCAGGAAGGGGCCGTGTTCCTGCTGGAGCGCATGCCCGACTTCGAAATCTCGCAGCAGGCGCGTGTCGCCCGCACTTTCCAGAACATCCGCCTGTTCGGCGGCATGACGGTGCTGGAGAACCTCCTGGTGGCGCAGCACAATGCGTTGATGAAGGCGTCTGTCTTCACTGTCGGCGGCATCATCGGCATCCCCGGTTTCCGCAAGGCGGAGAGCGAAGCGATCGACAGGGCGGTCTACTGGCTGGAGCAGGTGCGGCTGATAGACCGCGCAGACGACCCGGCGGCGGACCTGCCCTATGGCGCCCAGCGCCGCCTCGAGATCGCACGGGCGATGTGCACGGGGCCGCAACTGCTCTGCCTGGACGAACCCGCCGCAGGTCTCAATCCGCGCGAATCCGCAGAGCTCAACGAGCTGCTTCAATACATCCGTGCCAACCATGAGACGTCCATCCTGCTCATTGAGCATGACATGGGCGTGGTGATGGAGATCTCCGACCACATTGTGGTGCTCGACTACGGCGTGAAGATATCGGATGGCGCCGCCGATTTCGTGCGCAACGATCCAAGCGTCATCGCCGCCTATCTCGGCGTCGAGGACGAAGAGATCGAGGTCGTTCCCGAGGTCGCGTCTCTGGTTGAGGAAGGCCTCGGCAAGGACGCAGCCGGGAAGGCAGACACCGATGTAACGGCCACGGTTTCGCCGGCAATTTCCAGCGAGGCCGAGCATCCCGGCAAGAAGCCCGCCGGGATGTCTGCACCGCGCGAAGCCGGCGCAGACAAGCTGACCCGGATCAAGGGTGTTGGTCCCGTGAACGAGAAAAAGCTCAACGGCCTCGGCATCTGGCATTTCGACCAGATTTCGGCTTGGAAGAAGGCCGAGGTCGAGTGGGTAGGCTCATATCTGGCCTTCCCCGGACGCATCGAGCGCGAGGACTGGGTCGGGCAGGCCAAGGCATTGGCCAAGACGAACGGGCGCAAGGCGGGAGGCGCGAAATGAGCACTGCGGCGCAATCCCCGCTTCTTTCGGTTCGCGGGGTCGAAACCTATTATGGCAAGATCGTCGCCCTGCGGGGGGTCGATGTCGATGTCGAGCGTGGCGAAATCGTCACGCTGATCGGTGCCAACGGCGCAGGCAAGTCGACGCTGATGATGACGATCTGCGGCAGCCCGCAGGCTCGCACCGGCAGCATCGTCTATGATGGCCAGGACATCACCACGATGCCGACGCACGAAATCATGCGCATGGGCATCGCGCAGTCGCCGGAAGGGCGGCGTATCTTCGCGCGCATGACGGTGCTGGAAAATCTCCAGATGGGCGCGCAACTCGTCGACCCGAAGCATTTCGACGAGGATCTGCGCAAGGTCTACACGCTGTTCCCGCGCCTGAAGGAGCGCGCTTCCCAGCGCGGCGGCACGCTGTCGGGCGGTGAACAGCAGATGCTGGCGATCGCGCGCGCGCTGATGAGCCGCCCGAAGCTGCTTCTACTGGACGAGCCGTCGCTTGGGCTCGCGCCGCTGATCGTGAAGCAGATTTTCGAGGCGGTGAAGGAACTGAACCGTAATGAGGGCCTGACGGTCTTCCTGGTTGAGCAGAACGCATTCCATGCGCTCAAGCTCGCGCATCGCGGCTATGTGATGGTCAACGGCAACATCACCATGAGTGGTACCGGCGCGGAACTTCTGAAACGGGAGGAAGTGCGCGCCGCCTACCTCGAAGGCGGACGCCACTGAGCGGGGACGAGACGATGGAACACGAAAACTCGCTGATTTGGGAAGTGACCTTCTGGGAATTTCTGTTCGTCACGGTGATGCTTGCCGGCGGGGCAGCCTATCTCACGGGCCGCGCCATCGCCAATTCATGGCTCGGAACCAAGCATGTGGTCGCCTACATGGTCCTTCTGGCCGCAGCGACCCGCTTCATCCATTTCGCCCTGTTCCAGGGTACGCTTCTGTCGGTGCACTACTACCTGGTCGATCTCATCGTCTTGATCGTGATCGCCACGCTCGGTTTCCGGATGACACGCGCCAAGCAAATGTCGCGACAGTACCGCTTCCTTACCGCGGGAAGCGGTCGCTGAAAGCCAAGCCAAAAGACAAGACGGGGGTTGTACTTCCGTCAAAAGTTCGACGATCGAGCCTTTATTTCATTCGGAAATTGGGCTTGTATGTCGTTCAAGCGGGTTGGGAACACCCGCAGGTCGCCGTCCCGGGGTCAGAACACCATCCCCATCGGCGCGTCTTTCTCAGGTGTTTATGGGAGCAATCATGAAGAAGACACTCTTGGCAGGCGTAGCGCTCGGCTTCGCTTTCTCGAGCCCCGCATTTGCGGACATCGCGATCGGCGTTGCCGGTCCGATGACAGGCCAGTACGCCGCTTTCGGCGAGCAGATGAAGGCGGGCGCCGAACAGGCCGTCGAAGACATCAACGAAGCCGGCGGCGTCAACGGCGAAATGCTCACCCTTGAAGTCGGCGACGATGCCTGCGATCCGCGGCAGGCGGTTTCGGTCGCCAACCAGATGGCCGGCAACGGCGTCGTGTTCATGGCAGGCCATTTCTGCTCGGGCTCGTCGATCCCGGCGTCTGCCGTCTACGCCGAGGAAGGCATCATCCAGATATCGCCGGCGTCGACCAACCCGACCTTCACGGACGAGCGTCCGGGCCCGGGCATCTTCCGCACCTGCGGACGCGATGATCAGCAGGGCGAAGTCGCCGGCAAGTTCCTGCGCGAAAACTTCCCGGACGCCAAGATCGCATTCGTCCACGACAAGACCGCTTATGGCATGGGTCTCGCCGACGCCACGATGGCCGTTTACGAAGAAGCTGGCGGCACGCCGGCGCTCTACGAAGCCTACACGGCTGGCGAGAAGGACTACACGGCGCTTGTGTCGAAGCTCAACGAAGAGGGCGTCGACGTGCTCTATGTCGGCGGTTATCACACCGAGGCAGGCCTGATGGCCCGCCAGATGCGCGAGCAGGGCATGGACACCGTGCTGGTATCTGGCGATGCGCTGGTGACTGACGAGTACTGGGCGATCACCGGCGACGCTGGTGAAGGCACGCTGATGACCTTCTCGCCGGATCCGCGCAAGAACGAAGTGGCTGCTCCGGTCGTGGAGAAGATGGAGGCCGCCGGCCGCTCCACCGAAGGCTACTCGCTCTACACCTACGCCGCGATCCAGGCTTGGGCAGCAGCCGTCGAAGCAGCCGGCTCGGTCGACTTCGACCCGGTCGTTGCGGCGCTCAACGACGGTACGTTCGACACCGTGCTCGGTTCGCTCGACTTCGACGACAAGGGCGACGTCACCCTGCCGGGCTACGTCTTCTACGAGTGGAAGGACGGCGCATACGACTATCTCGAGCAGTAAGCTGCAACAGGTATCGATGTGACTTTGGCCCGGCGCATCGCGCCGGGCCATTTCTTTGCGGCCGGAGTTTGCAGTGCAGCATTTTCTGGCTAAGGATAGCGCGCCTCAATTGCATTCAACGGAGTCCACGTCCTTGAAGATCAAGAAGCTCCTCGTCGCCAACCGTTCCGAAATCGCCATCCGGGTCTTCCGTGCGGCCAACGAACTGGGGATCGAGACCGTCGCGATCTGGGCCGAAGAGGACAAATATTCGCTGCATCGCTTCAAGGCCGATGAAAGCTACCAGGTTGGCCGTGGCCAACATCTGAGCAAGGATATGGGGCCGATCGAAAGCTATCTTTCGATCGAAGAGGTGATCCGGGTCGCGAAGCTCTCCGGCGCCGATGCCATTCATCCCGGCTACGGCCTGTTGTCCGAAAGTCCCGAATTCGCCGAGGCCTGCGCGCAGGCCGGCATCACCTTCATCGGCCCGCGGCCGGACACCATGCGCCGGCTCGGCAACAAGGTTGCCGCTCGCAATCTCGCGGTCGAGGTGGGCGTTCCCGTCGTCCCTGCGACCGAGCCGCTGCCCGACGACATCGAAACCGTCAGGAAGATGGCTGCCGAGGTGGGCTACCCCGTGATGCTCAAGGCATCCTGGGGCGGCGGTGGACGCGGCATGCGCGCGATCCGCGAAGAAGCCGACCTCGCGCGCGAAGTCACTGAGGCGAAGCGCGAGGCGAAGGCGGCCTTCGGCAAGGACGAAGTCTATCTCGAAAAGCTCGTGGAGCGGGCGCGCCATGTCGAGGTACAGGTCCTTGGCGATACCCACGGCAACGCCGTCCACCTGTTCGAGCGTGACTGCTCGATCCAGCGGCGCAACCAGAAGGTCGTGGAACGTGCTCCCGCGCCCTATCTCGACGCGGCACAGCGCGAAGAACTATGCGGGCACGCGTTGAAGATCGCGCACGCGACCGACTATGTCGGCGCCGGTACCGTCGAATTCCTGATGGATGCAGACACCGGCAAATTCTACTTCATCGAGGTCAATCCGCGCATCCAGGTCGAGCACACCGTCACCGAGGAAGTGACCGGGATCGACATCGTCAAGGCGCAGATCCACATACTCGAAGGTGCGGAAATCGGCACCGCGGCTTCCGGCGTGCCGGCGCAGGCCGACATCAAGCTCCACGGCCACGCGCTTCAATGCCGCATCACCACCGAGGACCCGGAGCAGAATTTCATCCCCGACTACGGCCGCATCACCGCCTATCGCGGCGCGACCGGCTTCGGCATTCGCCTCGACGGCGGCACCGCCTATTCCGGCGCGGTGATCACGCGTTTCTATGATCCGTTGCTCGAGAAGGTGACGGCGTGGGCGCCATCGCCCGAAGAAGCGATCGCGCGCATGGACCGCGCATTGCGCGAGTTCCGCATTCGCGGCGTCGCGACCAACCTGACGTTTCTGGAAGCCATCATCGGCCACCAGAAATTCCGCGACAACACCTACACCACGAAATTCATCGATACGACGCCGGAACTTTTCAGCCAGGTGAAGCGGCAGGATCGCGCCACCAAGCTGCTGAACTATCTTGCCGACGTCACCGTCAACGGACATCCCGAAACACGTGGGCGGCCGGCCCCCAAGGATGATGCCGCCGCGCCGCGCGTTCCCTATGTCGATTCGCCGGTTCCCGACGGCACCAAGCAGAAGCTCGATGCGCTGGGCCCGGAGAAGTTCGCGCAATGGATGCGGGCCGAAAAGCGCGTGCTGGTCACCGACACGACGATGCGCGACGGCCACCAGTCGCTGCTCGCCACCCGCATGCGCACCTTCGATATCGCTGGCGTCGCCGGCGTCTATGCGCGCGCCCTGCCGGAACTGCTCTCGCTCGAATGCTGGGGCGGCGCCACTTTCGACGTGGCCATGCGATTCCTGACCGAGGATCCGTGGGAGCGCCTCGCCAGGGTGCGCGAGGGCGCGCCGAACCTGCTGCTGCAGATGCTGCTGCGCGGCGCGAACGGCGTCGGCTACACCAACTACCCCGACAATGTCGTGCGCTACTTCGTGCGCCAGGCGGCGGAAGGGGGGATCGACCTCTTCCGCGTGTTCGACTGCCTGAACTGGGTGGAAAACATGCGGGTGGCGATGGACGCCGTCATCGAGCAGGGCAAGCTGTGCGAGGCGGCGATCTGTTACACCGGCGACATCCTCGACCCCGACCGCTCGAAATATGACCTGAAATACTATGTGGCGCTGGCCACGGAACTCGAGGCAGCCGGCGCGCATATCATCGCGCTGAAGGACATGGGCGGGCTGCTGAAGCCGGCGGCGGCACGCGTGCTGTTCAAGGCGCTGCGCGAAACCACCGACCTGCCGATCCACTTCCACACGCACGACACGTCCGGGATCGCGGCCGCGACCGTTCTGGCCGCCGTTGAGGCGGGCGTGGATGCGGTGGATGCGGCAATGGACTCGCTGTCGGGCAACACGTCGCAGCCATGCCTCGGATCGATCGTCGAAGCGCTGCGAGGAGACGAGCGCGACACCGGACTAAATCCCTCTTGGATCCGGCGAATCTCGTTTTACTGGGAGGCGGTGCGCAACCAGTACGCCGCGTTCGAGAGCGATCTCAAGGGGCCGGCCTCGGAGGTCTATCTGCACGAGATGCCGGGCGGGCAGTTTACCAACCTCAAGGAGCAGGCCCGCAGCCTCGGGCTGGAGACGCGCTGGCACGAGGTGGCGCAGGCTTATCACGACGTGAACCTGATGTTCGGGGACATCGTCAAGGTCACGCCGTCGTCGAAGGTCGTCGGCGACATGGCGCTGATGATGGTGAGCCAGGACCTGAGCGTCGCGGACGTCGAGAACCCCGCCAAAGACATCGCGTTCCCCGATTCCGTCGTGTCGATGCTGCGCGGCGATCTTGGCCAGTCGCCGGGCGGCTGGCCGCAAGCCCTGCAGAAGAAGGCGTTGAAAGGCGAGAAGCCGATCACGGTGCGACCAGGCTCGCTACTGGCGCCCGCCGATCTCGACAAGGATCGCGTCGGGATCGAGGAAAAGCTCGAGCGCACGCTTTCTGACGCCGAGTTCGCGTCGTGGCTGATGTATCCGAAGGTGTTCACCGACTTTGCGGCGGCACAGACGGACTACGGCCCTGTCAGCGTGCTGCCGACGCCTTCCTATTTCTACGGGATGGAGCCCGAGGAAGAAGTCTTCGTCGAGATCGAGCGCGGCAAGACGCTCGTCATCCGCTGCCTTGCGATCGGCGACACGGACGACAAGGGCATGGTCACCGTTTTCTTCGAGCTCAATGGCCAGCCGCGCCGCGTCAAGGTGCCGGACAGGGCGCATGGCGCGGGTGCGGGCAAGGTGCGTCGCAAGGCGGAGGCGGGCAACGCTGCCCATGTCGGCGCACCGATGCCCGGCGTGGTGTCGGCGGTCACGGTCGCTGTTGGCCAGGCGGTCAGTGCGGGCGACGTCCTACTTTCCATCGAAGCGATGAAAATGGAGACGGCCTTGCACGCCGAACAGGACGGCAAGGTGGCCGAGGTGCTTGTCAGCGCCGGCGACCAGATCGACGCCAAGGACCTGCTGGTCGTTTACGCTGCGGAATGACGCCCGCTGCTAGCGATAGCTTATGAAGGTCTTGTAGATGTAGCCCGAGCGGCCTTCATAGGTGACAGCGCACCAGTCACAATCGTCCTGTGCTTCGATTTCGGCAAGCGCGGGCACGACTTCAAGCACCTCGGCGTCGTCCTTCGCCTGCGCCCGCATGTTGACGTAGTTGGTGGTGATCGCGGCACGCGTCTGTTGGGCGGGGATCGCGGCTGTTTGTTCGCTCGACGGAGGGCCGACGTCTTCCTCGACCTCCTCGCGCTGGATCGCCTCGAGCGCGGCAATCTCTTCCTCGCTCTCCGCAATCTCCACGTCTGGTACGAAAGCGTTGGCGTCGCGGGCGGCCGACAGGATCGAGGCCGTGCGCTCCGGATCGGGTTCGTCTGAAGGTGCCTCTACGGGTTCGAGATCGGCCTGTGGCTGCTGCTCCTCCGAGACCCGTGATGGCTGAGGCTCTGGCTCAGGCCGCGATCGCGCCGATGCGACGGCTTCCTCGGGTGCGTCCGCCGTTGCGGTCTCGGCAGGCGTGGTCTGCGCCCGCTCCTGTTGCTGGGCGGCATCGATCTGTGCGGATTGGCCAGGGTCGCCGGAAAGCAGCGTGCCCAACAGCGCGATCACCGCAACCCCACCGACCAGCATGAATGCGATCGGGGCGGCGGAATCCGGCAGGCTTTCGTGGATGCGGCGCCAGCGGGCACGGAATCCGCGCTCGGTACCAAGCGGCGAGAGGAAAGGTTGGTCCTTGTTCTGTTTCATGCTGGAAGACTTCTTCACGGTCGGTTCTCCAAACCGGGCAGGTCGCCCGTCCGTCCCTAACCTTGTTCTGCCCGACGGCGCGGGCTCCATCTTCCATGGAATCGGAATGTGGCTGGTGTTGGTCGGGATTGGGGCAATCCGCACCCAGCGCAAACAAACGTCGGACGCGAGGGCTTGACTGCGGCTTAAACCGATTTAGCCTGCGCGCCTTCTGAACGGATTCTCCAAGCGATGACTGCTGTGACCAAATTCGAGGCGGCCCGGCGCGGGCGCTGGGCCATGACGGCGATGTTTCTCGTCAACGGCTTCATCATCGGAAGCTGGGCCCCCCATATTCCGCTGCTGGTGAGCCGCCTTTCGATAAGCGAGTCGACACTGGGCGTGCTGATCCTGCTTTTCGGTCTTGGCGCGCTCGCTGCCATGCCCACATGCGGATTCCTGATGGCGCGCCACGGCTCGCGAAAGGTGCTGCGAAGCTTTGCATTGCTTTCATGCCTCGGGCTCGGCGCAGCGGTGCTGGCCCCGTCCGTCTGGCTGGCGGGCCCTGCGCTGTTCTTCATGGGCGGGGTGGTCGGCGGCACCGACGTCGCCATGAACACCAATGCAGTTGCTGTGGAACAACGCCTGCGCCGCGCCATCATGTCGGCTTCGCATGGCTTCTGGAGCCTTGGCGGCTTCTTCGGGGGCGCGCTGGGTGGCCTGACGATCCAGAACTTCGGCTATCTCGCCCATGCCGGCTTCGTCACCCTGGTCGCGTTCGGGCTCGTCGCGGGTGCAATACCGTTCCTGCTCGACGATGATCATCAGCCGAAGGCGCAAGCACACGACGCCCGGCGCACGACCATGCCGCGAAATCCGATGATCTATCTCGTCGGCCTCGTCGCCCTGTTTGCCATGATCCCCGAAGGCGCGGTGCTCGACTGGGCAGCGCTTTACCTTCAACAGGAGCGCGGCGCCGACATCGCGACCGCAGGCTTTGCCTTCGCGGCCTTTTCGGGAACCATGGCGGCATTGAGGTTTCTGGGTGACCGCGTGCGCAATCGGCTTGGGGCAGTGACCACCGTGCGGGTCTCCAGCCTGATCGCCGCAACGGGAATGATGGTAGCTGGCCTGTCCTCGCAGCCCTGGCTGGCCATCGCCGCTTTCGCTTTTGCGGGCCTCGGCATCGCAAACCTCGTGCCGATCGCGTTCTCCGCTGCCGGCAATCAGCCCGGCATGGCGACCGGTACGGGCATGAGCATCGTGACCACGATGGGGTATTCGGGAATTCTCGTCGCGCCGTCGGCTATCGGCTTCATCGGCGAGCGGACCGGTTTTGGACCGATCTTTGTCGTGCTCGCCGGTATTCTGATCGTGGTGTGCCTGATGGCGCCGCTGGCGCGCGCTGCGGATTTCGTCGCGCGCCAGCCGGCCGAATGATCAGGCAAGACCGGTTTGGTCGCTGATTATATCCTGCCCATCAACAGCAAGATGAGCACGATGACGACAACGACGCCAAGAATACCCGACGGGCCATAGCCCCAGCCACGGGAGTGAGGCCAGGCGGGTATGGCGCCAAGCAGAATCAATATCAGGATAATGAGAAGAATTGTGCCGAGTGACATGACGGATCCCTCCAAGGAAATGGCTTGAAACGACAAGTCAATGCGGTGCTGTCATGAAAGGTTCCCGGCAGCGGCGGGCGATGCGCCGCCGCCGGGAATGGGCTGTCTATTCCGCTGCCTTCGGGTACTCGATGCCGGTTTCCACCGATGCCGGCGTTTCAGCCGCGGCTTCGGATGTTTGCGATGAGCCACCCCGGCGGAACAGCCGCGAAAGCAGGCTGCGATGGCCGGCCGGTCGCTTGTCGCGGGTGAACACCATCAGGGCTGATGGCGTGACGACGAGCGTCAACACGGTCGCGAAGGCGAGGCCATAGACGATCGCGCTCGACAGGGAAATCCACCATTGGGTCGACGGCGCATTGATCGTCGTCTCGTGATGGAAGAGTTCCAGGCCGAGGCCGAAGGCGATGGGCAGCACGCCCATGATCGCCGATACCGCCGTCAGCACGACAGGCCGCGCGCGTTCCCGGCAGGTCTGGAGCACCGCGTCCACCTTCGACCAGCCTTCTTCGCGCAGCCGGTCATAGGTGTCTATCAGCACGATGTTGTTGTTCACCACCACGCCCGCCAGCGCGATCACGCCGATGCCGGACATGACGATGCCGAAGGTCTGGCCGGTCAGCAACAGGCCGAGGAACACACCGATCGTCGACATTACGACGGTCATCAGCACGAGGAACACGCTGGTGAACTTGTTGAATTGTGCCAGCAGCACCAGGAAGATGAGGAAGATCGCCGCTCCGAACGCGTTCATGAGAAACGCGCTGGCCTCGTCGCTTTCCTGGCTTGAGCCCGCCAGCTTCCACTGCGTCTCGCCCAGATCCATGCCTTCCATCATCTGGGTGACCTGCTGCTGGACCTCGGCGACCTGGAAGCCGGACGCGACGTTTGCCTGGACCACCACGGTGCGCGCGCCGTCGATGCGGTTGAGCGTACCGGTGCGCGGCTCCGGCTCCCTCACGACGAAGTTGGAGATCGGTACCGCGCCTTGCGCCGTTTCGACACGCAACTGGTCGAGGGTCGACAGCGTGCGGCGATCCTCGGGCAGCCGGAGACGAATGTCGACTGCATCATCGGCGCCAGCGGGCCGGTAGTCCGTGAGCTTGAGACCGGTGGTCACGAGCTGCACGACGGTGCCGACGGCATTGGGGCTGATGCCGTACTGCGCGGCCTTGGTGCGATCGATCGACAGCGCCCAGTCAACGCCCGGAGGCGGCAGCCCGTCGGAGATGTCGATGACACCCGGGACATCGGCAAGACGTGCCGCAACGTCCGTCACGCGCTCGTTGAGGTTGGTTGGGTCGGACGCGGAGAGCCTGATCTGAACCGGCTTGCCGGTGGGCGGCCCCGCATCGGGAACGCGAACCTCGACGTCAACGCCGGGAATGCCGGCCATCGCCACGCGCAAATCGTCGAGGATGGCGTTGGCGGACTTGCGTTCGCGCCAATCGACGAATTCGTACTGGATAACGCCGACGACGTCCTCGGCGATCTCCTGGCCGCCGCCCTGTGTCTTGCCGACGCGGGTGTAGACGGACTCGATGCCGGGCCAGCCGAGCAGGCGGTTCTCAGCCTCGCGCGTGGCGGCATCCATCTCGGCAAGCGAGAGGTTGCCGCGTGCGTGGACATAGAGCAGGCCGTAATCGGGCTCGACGCTGGGGAAGAATTCGACACCGGCGCCGAACTGCGAGTAGGAATAGAACACGCCACCGAGCAGGCCAACGGTTAGCAGCAGCACCGCTATGGGGAAGCGCACCGCCTGCTTGACGATCGCCATGTACCAGCCATCGCGATGCTCTTCTTCGGGCTCGTGATGCGCCTTGGCGAACTTGGCGCCCAGCACGGGTGTGAAGACAAGCGCGTAGAGCATCGACGCGGCGAGCGTCACGATCAAAGTGATCGGCAGGTATTTCATGAAGTCGCCGACGATGCCCGGCCAGAACAGCAAGGGCGAGAAGGCGGCGATGCGCGTCATGGTGGCGGCGATGACCGGCCCGGCCATGCGCTTTGCTGCCAACTCGAAGGCCTCTTCGCGCGGCATGCCTTCAGACATGCGCCGCTCAGCGAACTCGGTCACGATGATGGCGTCGTCGACGAGCATGCCGACCGCCAGGATGAGGCTGAACAGCACGATCATGTTGATCGTGTAGCCCATCATCGTCAGCGCCAGTATGCCCATCAGGAACGAGGACGGAATCGCCAGACCGATCAGCATCGAGGACCGGCCGGACAGCGCGTAAAGGATGATGATGAAGACCAGAATGACGGCGATGAGGACGTGGTTCTGCAGGTCGTTGAGGAGCTGGTTGACGAAAACCGACTTGTCCTGCGTGTAGGTGACGTTCATGCCCTCGGGCAACTGCGTCGCGAATTGGTCTGCGAGCGCCTTCGCACCGACGATGGTATCGACGATATTGGCGCCGGTGCGCTTCTTCACCTCGATCGCGATTGCCGGTTCACCATTGATGCGGGTGACCGTCTCGGCGTCCTTGTAGGTCGAGCGGATCGTTGCCAGGTCCTGGGCACGAACGACGGCATTCGGGCCGGCGACGATGGGCAGGTTGGCGACGTCCTCGACCGTCTCGATCAACGACGGCACTTTTACCGAATACTTGCCCTCGCTGCCTTCGATTGCGCCGGCGGCGACAAGGCTGTTGGACGCGCCGACACCCTGGATCATCTGGTCGAGCTGCAAGCCGTAGGATGACAGCTTCATCGGGTCGATGACGACTTCGACAAGGTCTTCACGCGCACCCTGCAGCGTCGCCTCGAGCACGCCTGGAATTTCTTCCATGCCGTCGCGCAGTTCGCGTGCGGCCTTCGTCAGCACCGGTTCGGGAACATGGCCCGACAGTGTCACGACGAGGACAGGGAATTCCGAGATATTGACTTCGCTGACGGTCGGCTCCTCGGCGCCCTGCGGGATGTCCGCCCGGGCGTCGTCGACCTTGTTGCGCGTGTCGTCGAGCGCTGTCTTGAGGTCCGTCGACGGATCGAACTCCAGCAGCACGTAGCCGCCGCCCTGATAGGCGGCGGAGCGCATCTCCTTGAGGCCCTTGATCGTCTTGAGGGTCGTTTCCATCGGCCGCAGCAGCAGGCGCTCGGAATCCTCCGGCGAAATGCCCTGATAGGCGAGGCTCACATACATGATCGGGATCGCGACGTCGGGCTCGGCTTCCTTGGGCACCGACTGGTAGGCGAGCGCGCCGGCGATCAGGAAAAACAGCAGCACCGATATGGTCAGCCGCGAATTGCGGATGGCGAGTTTGACGATGTCCATGACGTCTTGCGTCCCCGGGGGCTACTGGGTCGAGCCGGTCGCTTCGCTGACCAGCTTCTTGATTGTTTCGGGATCGGCCTCGACCGGATCGACCTTGTCCCCCTCCGAAATCAGCTCCTGGCCCGCCACGATGACACGGACGTCCTCCGGGATACCGCCGAGAACGAGACCGCCGGGCGTGTCGTCGACCAGGTCGATCGGGTAGAACTTGACGATGTCTTCGGCGTCGACGGCACGGATGCCGAGATCGCCCTCGGCACTGAGCGTGACGACCGAGCGCGGAAGGACCGTCGCGAGGACGGGCTCGGCGCGCAAGGTGATCTCCGCGGTCATGCCGGCGGGGACGCTGCGATCCTCGTTGGGAATGGCTACCTCGACGCGGAATGTACGTGTGGCGGAGGTGGCGTCGCGGCTGATGTGGCGGATCTCGCCCTCCAGTTCGCGGCCATTGACGAGGCGTATCTGGGCCGGATCGCCCGGCTTGACGTAGCCCAAGTCACGTTCCGAGACTTCGCCACGTGCAAGCACCGGGTCTAGATTGAGCACCGTGGCGACCGGTGCGCCAGCCTGCACGGAGCTGCCCAGTTCGACGTCGACCTTGTCGACCACGCCGGCAAATGGCGCGCGCACGATGTTGCGATCAAGATCGGCTTCAGCGGATTCAAGCTGCGATCGCGCCGCAGCGAGGGCTGACAGCGCATTGTCGAGCTGCAGCTTCGGAATGCTGCCGCGCTCGGCGAGACGACGCGACGCGTTGGCTTCCGCCTCGCGCTGGGCGAGAAGCTGGCGCGCGGTCTCGACCGCCGCTTCCTTGCCTTCCGCGTCGAGCTTGACGATGAGCTCGCCGGCCTCGACCCGATCGCCGAGGCTGATCGGCAATTCGCGCACGATGCCGGCTGCGCGCGTGGCAAGCACGGCGCGCTTGTCGGCATCCGTATAGCCGGAGATGCGGATGGCGCGGGCATGCTCGATGCGTGGTGCATCGACCACTCCCACCGTTCGCAGCAGCGCTGCCTCCTTTGCGGGTTCCTTTTCGGCAGGCGTCTGCGCCTCGTCAGCAGCGCTGCCGACCGAGGAGAACTCTCCGGTCGCCACCCATGCCGCAGTGACGATGAAAACGGCGATTGCCGCTACCTTGTGGAACTTTAGCTTGGCCATTTACTTTATCCGCGGGCGGGCTGTCCCGGTCAGTTATCCCAAGGGAAGCCGTCGATATGGGAGCGGTCTTGCCGCCATTCAATCCGTTCTTTCGTCTTCTTGGCGAAAGGCGGGAACTTCTACGCCTTTTTTGCACTGCAATATAGTCGAAATTATTGAAGCGATCATCAATGCTGCCAACACGGTGGCTGCATGTTTACCTATGGCGCGAACATGTTGACAAATTCTGTATTTTTGTCAAGAGTGGATCCATGGAATCAGTTGCCGGGACACTAACTGCCGCCGCTGGGAGCGCAGACGCCAAGCGCACGCGCATCCTCGACGGCGCGCTGAAGGTCTTTCTCGCCTACGGTTTTGGCCGCACTACGATGGACGACATCGCCCGGGCCGCCGAACTGTCGCGTCCGGCGCTCTACCTCGTCTTCCGCAACAAGACCGACATCTATCGCGAGCTTGGGCGCGGCCTTCTGGCGGAGGTTCTTCGCCGGGCCGAGATGGCGCTTGCGGGGCCAGGAACACTGCTCGAACGCCTCGACCACATGACGTGCTTCGCCTTTTTCGATCTCTTCCAGCATATCGAGGAGTCGCCGCACGGTTCGGAACTTTTCGACATCAAGACCAGCCTTGCCGGCGATTTGATGGCGGATTGGAGGCTGCGGATGGTCGAACTGCTGGAGCGAGCCATCGCCGACGAAGCCAGCACAGCCAATGTCGACCTTGCCGCCTGCGAACTTACCCCGAAGGCGCTGGCCGAAGTGTTCCTCGACTCGCTCGAAGGAATGAAATCGCGGCTCAGCGGGCCTCGGTGTCATCTCGAGGCTTCACAGACGAGTGCGCGGGTTCTTGCCGCCGCGCTTCGCCGGTAGGGTGATGGCTCGCTGAAGGGGGCCGTTTGCGGGTCGCGAGGAAACTGCGAACGCGGGCGCCCGGCGTCTTCTTGCGGATCGCCATGCCGGGCGTGAGTTCCCCTGAAATGTCCATCGTCGCCCGTTCGCCGACTGCATCGTAGTTTTCGGCCAGCCAGTCTTCCGCGGCCGAGCGCCCGAGGTCGCGCAGATATTCGAGGAAGGCCCATTCGGCGTTGACCTTGGAGGATGCGGACAGGTCCTTGAAGGCTTCGTCGGCATCGATGCGATGCATCCGGATATTGCGATAGTGCTCCCGGTCGAGCCGGCCGTTGTCGATCAGTTCGTTGACGAAGGCGATGGCACGGAATTCGCGAAGCAGGCCCGAATTGAAGGTGATCTCGTCGATGCGGTTCTGGATTTCGCGGGCCGAACGAGGTGCGCCTTCACGCACCACCGGATTGATCTGCACGAGCAGCACGTCGTCGGTGGGGGTGGCGTAGAAGAACGGGTAGAGCGCCGGGTTGCCGCCGTAGCCGCCATCCCAATAGGGCGTTCCCTCGATCTCAACGGCCTGGAAGATCTGCGGCAGGCACGCCGATGCCATCACCACGTCGAGGGTCATTTCGGCGGTCTCGAAGACACGCAACTGGCCGGTCTCGACATTGGTCGCCGAGACGAAGAGCTTCGGCCCCTTGGATCGGCGCACCCGCTCGAAGTCGATCTCGTCTCGAACGACGTCGCGCAGCGGATTGTGGTTGAAGGGGTTGGCGCTGTAGGGCGAAAAGACGCGGGAGAACGCTTCGTACCAGAGATAGCCGGGCGAATTCTCCACCGTCCAGTTGCCCCACAACACATCCCACGGCATGCGCCTCACAGGGCTGAAACGGCCTGTCCGGCCGACCGCCTTCCAGAAATCATGCAGCTTCTGGCGGGCGCCATCCGCGCCGCCGCTCGCCCAGCCGTCGGCGAACGCGACGGCGTTCATGGCTCCGGCACTCGTGCCCGAGATGGCCGCCAGCTCGATGCGCCCGTCTTCCAGTAGCTTGTCGAGCACACCCCAACTGAACGCGCCGTGCGAACCGCCGCCTTGCAGCGCCAGATTGACAGACTTGATGACGTCCTTTTCGCTCACTGGGCAGTCCAGCCACCGTCGATCGACAGCGTCGTGCCGGTGATCTGCGCGGCGGCGTCGGAGCACAGGAACGCAACAGACGCGCCGATCTGCTCGACGGTCGCAAATTCCTTGGAGGGTTGTTTCTCGAGGATGACGTCGCGGATGGTGGTCTCACGGTCAAGCCCGGCTTCCCGGGCGCGATCCGCGATCTGCGTTTCTACCAGAGGCGTCAGCACGAAGCCGGGGCAAACCGCGTTGCAGGTGACACCCTTGCCCGCGAGTTCCAGTGCGACGGTCTTCGTCAGTCCGACCACGCCATGCTTTGCCGCCACATAGGCGGATTTGTTCGGCGACGCACGCAGCCCGTGCGCGGAAGCGATGTTGACGATACGGCCCCAGCCAGCCTCGCGCATATGCGGGATCGCGGCGGCGCTGGTGTGGAAGGCGGACGACAGGTTGATCGCGATGATGGCGTCCCATTTTTCGACAGGAAATTCATCGACCGGCGCGACATGTTGGATGCCGGCATTGTTGACCAGAATATCCAGCGTATCGAAGCGCGCGATCCCCTGCTGGACAAGCGCGCGGCACTCGTCGGGTTTGCTCATGTCTCCCTTGATGTACACCGCCTCGACCCCGTGCCGGCTGGCGAGGTCTGCCGCGACGGCATGATCCTGGGTCTTGTCGGAGAAGGAGTTGACGACGATGTTGCATCCCTGTTCGGCCAGCGCGTTGGCGATGGCGAGGCCGATGCCCGATGTTGAACCGGTGATGATGGCCGTCCTTCCCGTCAGCATGGCATTTCCTTCCTGCGATGTTGTGTTCTATGTGTCGGACCATACATATTGCACCGCAACATAGTTGCAAGCATGATGGGGTTTTCACGGTACGCGTCTTGCCGGTGCCAGAATTGCCGGATTGTGCTAGGAGCCCACAAGGCCTAGATAGCAGTGACGATCAGGCAGACAGAACGAGTCCGATCCCGATGCAGCATTTCCTCGACCGCCCCCTCGCACGACGCAGGACCGTAGGTGTTCGCGTCGGCGACGTCATGGTCGGTGGCGATACACCGGTGGTCGTGCAGTCGATGACCAATACCGACACCGCCGATATCGACGCGACGGTGGCCCAGGTCGCAGCGCTGCACCGCGCCGGCTCGGAAATCGTGCGCATCACCGTCGATCGCGACGAGAGCGCCGCCGCAGTGCCGAAGATTCGCGACCGGCTCGCCCGGCTCGGCGTCGAGGTTCCGATCGTCGGAGATTTTCACTATATCGGCCACAAGCTGCTCGCCGATCATCCGGCCTGTGCCGAGGCGTTGGCGAAGTACCGCATCAATCCCGGCAATGTCGGCTTCAAGGACAAGAAGGACAAGCAGTTCGCCGCGATCGTCGAGACGGCAATCCGCCATGACAAGCCGGTGCGCATCGGCGTCAACTGGGGATCTCTCGACCAGGAGCTGCTCACCCGTCTGATGGATGACAACCAGAAGGCCGGCTCGCCTCTCACGGCGGTCGACGTGATGCGTGAGGCCATCGTCCAGTCGGCGCTGATCTCGGCGGAACTCGCCGAGGAGATTGGCCTGCCGCGCGAAAAGATCATTCTTTCGGCAAAGGTGAGCCAGGTCCAGGACCTGATTGCCGTCTATATCGAACTCGCCAAGCGCTCCAACCACGCGCTGCACCTCGGTCTTACCGAGGCCGGCATGGGCACCAAGGGTGTGGTCGCTTCCTCTGCGGCCATGGCGATCCTGCTGCAACAGGGCATCGGCGACACGATCCGGATCTCGTTGACCCCGGAGCCGGGCGGCGACCGAACGCGTGAGGTGCAGGTCGCACAGGAACTGCTTCAGACCATGGGCTTCCGCCAGTTCGTGCCGATCGTGGCTGCTTGCCCCGGATGCGGGCGCACCACGTCGACGGTGTTCCAGGAACTCGCGGCCAGCATCCAGGACGATTTGCGCCGCAACATGCCCGTGTGGCGGGAACGCTATCCCGGCGTCGAAGAGCTCAAGGTCGCGGTGATGGGTTGCATCGTAAACGGTCCGGGCGAGTCGAAACATGCCGATATCGGCATTTCGCTGCCGGGCACGGGCGAGACGCCGACCGCGCCGGTATTCATCGACGGACAGAAGGCGGCCACGCTGCGCGGCTCCAACATCGCCCAGGACTTCCAGCAGATGGTCGCCGACTATATCGAGCAGCGTTTCGGCCAGGGCCAGCGCAAGGCGGCCGAGTAGCAGCCCCCGATACAACGCCGGGCGCTAGGCGCTCAACGCGACCTTGTCTTCAGTCATCCACGCATTGATCTTTGCGGCGAGCTTGTTCGGCGATACCGGCTTCGACAGGTAATCGTCCATCCCAGACTCGATGCATTTTTCGCGGTCGCCCTTGAGCGCATGGGCGGTGACGCCGATGATCGGTGTGCGCTGCCCGGTTCCTTCTTCCGCGTGGCGGATCGCGGCCGTCGCCTCAAAGCCGTTCATGTCCGGCATCGACACGTCCATGAGGATGAGGCGCGGCTTGAACTGGCGCTGCAGTTCCACGGCGATACGCCCGTTGGAGGCGATCCGGTAATTCAGGTTGAGCGAGTCGAGAATCTGGCTGAAGACGAGCTGGTTCACCTCGTTGTCTTCCGCCACGAGAATGTCGAGCTGCCGGACAGCGCTCTTGCGCACGACCTGCTGGGGGGCTTGCGGGGCAAGGTTCGATACCGGCTTCGGCGCCGGGCGCGGAACAGGTGTCGCCCGTGCATGCCGCGGCGCCGACCGTGCTGTCTGCATGAGTGTCACCAGCGTCTCCAGCAGGGCCGACGAGCGGGCGGGCTTGTTCAGGTGGGCGGCAATGCCCGACTCCATCGTCAGCTTGCCGGTGATGGCCTGGTCGACGGAGGTCAACAGCAGCACAGGGATGTTCCATGTCGCGGGATTGGCCGCGATGCGGCGCGCAACTTCGAGCCCGTTGATGCCCGGCATCTGGTAGTCGAGGATGATGCAGTCGACCTTGGCGCCGAGTTCGACGGCACGATCAAGGAAAGCGAGGCCGATCTCTCCATTCTCGGTGGCGGCGCAGTCGAAGTGCCAGCTCCGCAATTGCTCAAGCAGGATGTCGCGGTTGACGCGGTTGTCGTCGATGACAAGCACCCGAGCTCCGGTAACGTCGACCGGAACCGGCTTGGCCGGCCTGAAATCCTCGTGCACGGGCAGGGGCACGGTGAACCAGAACGTCGATCCGCGACCGGGTGTGCTCGACATGCCCATCTCGCCGCCCATCAGGTCCACCAGGCGTGAGGCGATCGCGAGACCCAGACCGGTGCCCTCGTGGCGGCGCGTCGACGACGCATCGACCTGGCTGAACTTTTCGAACACCTTGGCCTGCATGTCCTCGGGAATGCCGATGCCCGTATCTTCGACCCGGACAGTCAACTGCGCCACGGCGTCCTCGACATGACCGCTGACGTCGACAAGGACATGCCCCTTTTCCGTGAACTTGACGCCGTTGCCGACGAGATTGGTGACGATCTGGCGAATCCGTCCGACATCTCCGACGACGCATGCAGGCAATTCGGGGTCGACACGCACGATCAGTTCAAGGTCCTTTTCCGCCACTCGGGTGGAGACCAGCGTCGCCACGTCCTCGATCGCTTCGGCGAGGCGAAAAGGTGCCGGGTCGAGGCTGAGCTGCCCGGCGTCGATCTTCGAGAAATCCAGGATGTCGTTGATAATCGTCAGCAATGCATTGCCCGACTTGAGGATGACATCGGCGAAGGTCTTCTGCCGGCCGTCCAGCGTGGTGCGCATCAGAAGCTCCGCCATGCCGAGAACGCCATTCATCGGCGTGCGGATTTCATGGCTCATATTCGCCAGGAACTCGGATTTGGCACGGTCCGCGGATTCCGCCTTGATGCGGGCCGCCTCGATCGATTCATTGGCTTCCTGCAGGTCGTCATGCGCCTTGGCAATATTGCGCATCATCGGCACGAACACCCACATGGTCGTCGTGATGCCGACGAGGAAAATCGTCGCGGCAACCACGAGCATGACGCCTTGTAGCCGGTCATAGCCTTCCAGCATGTCGGCGCGAAGTTCGGCATCGGTCGCCTCGATGTTCGGCCGCACGCGATCCTTGGCAAGGGTTTGAAGCTGGGCGAAGACGCGTTGCGCGGCCGGCAGTGAATAGTCGGAGAATATGTCGAGGCGATCGGCGAGCGTGATCACCTCGAGCACGTCGCGCTTGAGTGGCGTGTTGCCGTTCTCACCTTCCCAGATGCGCATCAGCGACGCGGGCACCGTGACACCCCTGATGTCGTCGAGAACGGCCTGGAGAGCATCGGTCGACCGCTCGGCCGCGATTTCCGAACCATCGGTTATGCGTTCGCTCTCGCCCATCTGAATGTCGCCGTCGGCCGCGAAACCGAATGCGTGGTAGGCCCGCTCCAGCCGGTTGATCGCGTCGCGAAGGTCGCCGCGCACCGCCTCCGTCACGGCATCGGTGTCGATGCTCTGCGCGGCCGCTGACCTTGACGGCGCCGTCGCAAGGCCGAGTTCAATATCGCGCGTTCTGGCTTGCTGCCGTTCTTCGGCAAGTTCACCCTTGAGCCGGGTCTGGTCGAGCATGAGCGCGTGGTAAATGACGTCGCTTGTGGCCTCGCCCATCACGCCGATGACGGCTCCCACCTTGACGTTGGTACGGGCGTCGCCTGCCAGCCAATAGATGATCGTGGCGCCGATCATCACGGCAAGCAGAAAGCCCGTCATGATGAACATCAGGCGGCCGCGCATGTAAGCGCGTGTTACTGCAAACGACATCGGTCCATGCCACTCGTTACAAAAGACATGCCGTTCAAAATCGAGCAATGGGATTAAAGTGCTGTTAATCGAAGGGAATTGTCTCTTCGCAGCACAGAAGAATCGTCAGAACGTCCGGGAAGCCACAAAGATCGCGGCCTGGCGAAGGCGATCCGCGCGCGCTTCGAACGGGGCAAGAAGTTCGGTCGCCTGCCTCACCAGGCCCGTGAGCTGGGTGCGCGCCCAGTCGACGCCGTGCATGTCGACGAGTGTTGCCTTGCCGGCCTCCTTGTCCTTGCCGGCGGCCTTGCCGAGCACGGTGGCGTTGGAAGTCGCGTCGAGAAGGTCGTCGGCGAGCTGGAAGGCAAGGCCTATGGCGGAGCCGAATTCCGCCAGAATATCGCGTTCGGTTCTGCTGGCGCTTCCGATCATGGCGCCCGCCTCGCAGGCAAACCGGATCAACGCGCCCGTCTTCATCGCCTGCAGGGTGACGATCCCTGCCTCATCGGGCCGTGCGCGGGCGGCGGCGAGGTCGAGCGCCTGTCCTCCCGCCATGCCACCGATGCCCGACGCCCGCGCCAGCCGCAACACCAGTTCCGCGCGGGTCTGCGCCGCAAGTTCGGTCGCCTCGTCGGCGATGATGTCGAAGGCATAGGTAAGCAGGCTGTCGCCGGCGAGGATCGCGGTCGCCTCGTTAAAGGCGCGGTGAACGGTCGGCTGGCCACGGCGCAGGTCGTCATCGTCCATTGCCGGCAGATCGTCATGGATCAGCGAATAGCAATGGACACATTCCAGCGCGGCGGCGACGCGCAAGGCCGCCTCGCCATCCGCGTCGAACAGGGCAGCGCTTTCCATCAGAAGAAAGGGTCGAAGGCGCTTGCCGCCATTGAGCACGCCATGGCGGATCGCTGCCAGGAGTTCTGGAGGCCGGTTGATCTCGCCGTCAGACAGGGCCGAACCAAGCAGCCGGTCGAGCATGGTTTCGACAGCCAGGGCCCGCTGTGCCAGCGCGGTCTCGAAGTCGAGTTCAGGGTTCGCTTTCATCGGCGCGAGCGATGCCGCCAAAACTAGCCACGGTCAAGTGGCGCGAAGCGTTGCGCTCCGGTGGAGGCGACTGTATTCGAAGATGATGAAGTGCGAGACGGATCATTGCCGCCAGACCATATCGAGATCGAGCCGGAAGTGAGGCCGCGGACGAAGCGGACGCGCAGGCGCGGCCGGATGCTGACATGGCTGCGTCGCCTCGTCGTGGTCGTCGTCGTGCTTGGCTTCCTGCCCGCCCTGCTTTCGATTGCCTATCTGCCTTCGGCCGTTCACCCGCTGTCGACACTGATGATGAAGGATCTCGCCACCCTTTCGGGGTACGACCGCCGCTGGGTCGGGCTCGACGACGTCAGCCCGCGCCTGGTTCATTCAGTGATGATGTCGGAGGACGGCCAGTTCTGCTCGCATCACGGTATCGATCTGGGTGAGATGCGCGCGATCATGGAGGATTTCCTCGACGGCGAGGCGACGCGCGGAGGCTCGACGATCACCATGCAGACCGTCAAGAACCTGTTCCTGTGGCATGGCCGTTCGTACATCCGCAAGGCGATCGAACTGCCGTACGCCGTTTACCTCGATTTCGTCATGCCGAAGCGGCGGATCATGGAAATCTATCTGAACATCGCCGAGTGGGGGCCTGGCATCTACGGCGTGGAAGCCGCCGCACAGCACCATTTCGGCCAGTCGAGCGGCGACCTTACCTCAAGGCAGGCGGCGCTTCTCGCAGTGACCCTGCCCAATCCCCTCGAGCGCACGCCGGGCAATCCCGGTCCCGGGCTCAATCGGCTGGCGGCGACCATCGAAAGACGTGCGGCACAGGCCGGTGGCTACAACCATTGCCTTTAATAGGCAGGCTCGAAAAATTTGCGTCCCGGTGCTGGTCAAAACCCGCCTGTGCGTGTATAGGCAGCCAACTTTCTTGGATTTCGGCCGCCATGCATGGCCCTTCATCGAGGGCGGCAGCGGCCGTTTGACCGAACACCGGAGCAGGACAAATGGCTGTACCTAAACGAAAGACCTCGCCGTCGAAGCGCGGCATGCGCCGCTCGGCCGATGCGCTGAAGGTCCCGACCTATGTCGAGGACAAGAATTCCGGCGAGCTGCGCCGCCCGCATCACATCGACCTGAAGACCGGCATGTATCGTGGCCGTCAGGTGCTGGAGCCCAAGGAAGGCTGAGCTTTCCTTTCATGCGCCATCGCAAGCTCGAAGACCGGCTCCCGCGCCGGTCTTTTTGTTTGTCGGGCGCTGGCGGCCGGGTTAGGAAGGTGAGGTTCCGCAACGGAGTTCTCGCCCATGCTTGCCCATATCCCGCTGATGATCGTGCCGTTCATTCTCTACAATATCGGGCTTGCGGGGCTGTTCGGCGACCTGAGCGATCCGTGGGCAGCCGACGTGTTCTCGGTCGGCATGCTGTCGGGCGGCACCTGGACGATGACCATTGCCGACCTTTTCGTGCTGCTGGCCCTGCTGCTTCTGTTCGTGGAGGTGCTGAAGGCCACCCGAACCTCCAACGCCTCGCTGCTCGACCACATGTTGTCGACGCTGGTGTTCATCGCGTTCCTGGTCGAATTCCTGCTGGTCGAGCGCGCAGCCTCATCATTGTTCTTCATCTTGACCGCGGTCGCGTTCATCGATGTGCTGGCGGGGTTCTCGATCTCGCTGCGGGCGGCCTCCCGCGACGTCAACCTCCGCTAGACACCAGGAAAATCCAATGCGCGCATTCGACCTGCCCGGCCGCTCGCCCGTCATTGCCGAAAATGGCATGGCCGCGACATCGCATCCGCTTGCCACCGCCACCGCCATCTCGATCCTGAAGGAAGGCGGCAACGCCGTTGACGCGGCCGTTGCCGCGGCTGCCACGCTGTGCGTCGTCGAGCCACATATGACTGGTATCGGTGGCGACTGTTTCGTGATCCTGGCGGAGCCAGACGGCGCGATCCACGGCCTAAACGGCTCGGGCCGCGCTCCGGCGGGCGCCGATGCCGCCTGGTATCGGGACAACGGCCACACAAAAATGCCCCAGTCCGGGGCTCATTCCGTGACCGTGCCAGGCGCGGTCGACGCATGGTCGCGGCTTCTCGCAAAGCATGGCACGCTCGGCTTCGACCGGCTGTTCGCCGATGCGATTTCTTATGCAGAGGGCGGCTTTGCCGTTCATGGCCGCGTTGCGACCGACTGGGCAAAGGCCGTCGACGCGCTCGGCGCCGACGAAGGCGGGCGGGCACATTGCCTGATTTCCGGCAAATCGCCGGCACACGGCTCGCGCTTCCGCTTTCCTGCGTTGGGCGGCACGTTGAAGGCGATCGCGAAAGGCGGCGCCAAGGCCTTCTACGAGGGAGAAGTCGCAGCCGAGATCGTGGCCACGGTCCAATCCAGGGGCGGCTTCATGAGCGAGGCCGATCTCGCTGCCGTCGAGGCCGAATGGGTTACGCCGATCTCCACCTCATACGGCGGCCACGACGTTCTTGAAATCCCGCCAAGCGGGCAGGGCATCACGGCACTGATCCTGCTGCGGCTGATGGCCAAGCTGGAGACCGGCAAGCTCGAACCGGGCAGTGCCATGCGTCGCCATCTGGAGATCGAGGCAGGGCGGCTCGCCTATTCGGTGCGCGACCATCTGGTGTCCGATCCCGCGACCATGACGCGCACGCCGGACGAACTCCTGTCGGACAGGTTCATCGACGCGCTGGCCGCACAAGTGTCGCGCGACAAGCGCAACCCGTCGATCACCATTCCCGACATGCCGCGCGCCAGCACGATCTATCTCACGGTGGTCGACAAGGACCATCGCGCGGTGTCCTTCATCAACTCGGTCTATGCAAGCTTCGGCGCCAAGCTGGTGACGCTCAAATCAGGCGTTGCACTCCAGAACCGCGGCGGCTGCTTCACCATCGAAGAGGGGCATCCCAACGAACTGCGTGGCGGCAAGCGGCCGATGCACACGATCATCCCGGCCATGGCGCTCAAGGACGGCAAGCCGGCGGTGTCGTTCGGCGTGATGGGCGGCGACTACCAGCCCATGGGACATGCGCATGTGTTCTCCAATCTCGTCGACTACGGGATGGACCCACAGGAGGCGCTCGACCATCCTCGGCTGTTCTGGGGCGAGGACGGCGTGCTGGAGGCCGAACAGGGCATCTCCGACGACGTCCGCGCGACGCTGTCGGATATGGGGCATGAGGTGCGTGCAGCCTCGGCGCCTCATGGCGGCGGTCAGATGATCTCCATCGATCGTGAGAGTGGCTTTCTCATCGGCGCCTCCGACCCGCGCAAGGACGGGTGTGCGCTGGGCTGGTGAGCCGGCAGACTTAGTTGGCCCGCGCTTCTCAGCCCTTGTCGATCTGGTCAAGCTTGCGCTGCATGGCGGCGATCTGCTCTTTCAGGTCCTGAAGATCGTCACCCTTGCTGCTTGTGGCTGCCGCGTCGGGCGTCTCCGGTTGCGCCTGCGTGGCCTGCGGCGGAAACGGTGTGAACATGCGCATGGCGTTCTGGAACAGCTCGATGTTGCGCTTGGCCTGATCCTCGATCGCCTTGATCGGCGTGGTGATCTGCATCATCTCCATCGGAGACTTGCCCATCGCGTCCTTCATCTGGTCACGAAACCGCTCCTGCTCCTGGGCGAAGGCGATCATCGACTGTTCAAGGAAGCTTGGCACGACCATCTGCATCTGGTCGCCGTAAAACGAGATCAACTGGCGTAGGAACGGGATAGGCAGCATGTTCTGCCCATCCTTGTTCTCCAGTTCGAAGATGATCTGCGTCAGGACCGGGTGGGTGATGTCGTCGCCGGACTTGGCGTCCTGAACGGTGAAGTTCTCACCCTTCTTTACCATTTCGGCAAGGTCGTCGAGTGTCACATAGGTACTGGTGCCCGTATTGTAGAGGCGGCGGTTGGCATATTTCTTGATTACCACCGTATCGTCTTTTGCGGGCATTCATGACCTCCCAGAATTCAGGAACGCAACGTAATCAGACGTCAAACTGGCGGCCCGAGCGCGAGCCGAACCAAGAGGATATGCGCAAATGCACGGCAATTGAAAGCGGTTTGTGCAGTGCAGGAGCGGGGAAGGGTTCCTATATTCCGGTTTGACTTGAACCATGGAAACGGCAAGAACTGCCGCTAAACAACTGATCCAGTGAATAAGCGAGGAAAGCCCATGTCCGCTTCCGCCATCGTCGTCGCCAGCGCGGCCCGCACGCCCGTCGGCTCCTTCAACGGCGCTTTCGCCAACACGCCTGCCCACGAGCTGGGTGCGGTTGCGATCCGCGAGGCGCTGGCGCGCGCTGGCGTCGACGGCAAGGAAGTCGACGAGGTGGTGCTTGGCCAGATCCTCTCGGCGGGCCAGGGCCAGAACCCCGCGCGCCAGGCGGCGATGGCTGCCGGCATTCCGCAGGAAGCAACGTCCTGGGGCCTCAACCAGCTCTGCGGCTCGGGCCTGCGCGCGATCGCTATCGGCATGCAGCAGATCCAGACCGGAGATGCCGCCATCATCGTCGCCGGCGGTCAGGAGTCGATGTCGATGGCTCCGCATGTGGCGCATCTGCGCAGCGGCGTGAAGATGGGCGACTTCAAGATGATCGATTCGATGATCAAGGACGGCCTCACCGACGCCTTCTACGGCTACCATATGGGCAATACCGCCGAGAACGTCGCCCGCCAGTGGCAGCTTTCGCGTGACGAGCAGGATGCATTCGCCGTCGCGTCGCAGAACAAGGCCGAGGCCGCGCAGAAGGCCGGACGCTTCAAGGACGAGATCGTTCCGGTTACGCTGACCACACGCAAGGGCGAGGTCGTGGTCGACCAGGACGAATATATCCGCCACGGCGCGACGATCGAGGCCATGCAGAAGCTTCGGCCCGCCTTCGACAAGGAAGGCACGGTCACGGCCGGCAACGCGTCCGGCATCAACGACGGCGCGGCCGCCGTGGTGCTGATGAGCGAGGAAGAAGCCGTGCGCCGGGGCATCACGCCGCTGGTGCGCATCGTGTCGTGGGCCACCGCGGGCGTCGATCCGCAGATCATGGGCACCGGGCCGATCCCCGCGTCGCGCAAGGCGCTGCAGAAAGCCGGCTGGAAGGTCGACGAGCTGGATCTGGTCGAAGCCAACGAAGCCTTCGCCGCGCAGGCCTGCGCGGTCAACAAGGATATGGGCTGGAACCCGGAGATCGTGAACGTCAATGGCGGCGCGATCGCGATCGGCCACCCGATCGGCGCGTCAGGCGCGCGCGTTTTCAACACGCTGGTCTTCGAAATGAAGCGTCGCGGTGCGAACAAGGGGCTCGCGACCCTGTGCATCGGCGGCGGCATGGGCGTGGCCATGTGCGTCGAAGCTATGAACTGAGACAACAAGCAGACAGGGAGTGAGGGAAGAAGAGCGGGCCGGGACCGCCATCCCTTACTCTCAGAAGAGCCATGTGAGGGAGGAGAATGACATGACCCGAACGGCAATCGTTACAGGTGGGACGCGCGGTATTGGCGCTGCCATATCCGTTGCCCTGCGTGACGCAGGCTACAAGGTTGCGGCAAACTATGCCGGCAATGACGACGCAGCGGCAAAGTTCAAGGAAGAGACCGGCATTCCGGTCTACAAGTGGTCGGTCGCCGAATACGAGGCCTGTGTCGATGGTGTGGCCCGCGTCGAGGCCGAGCTCGGCCCCGTGGACGTGCTCGTCAACAATGCCGGCATCACCCGCGATGCGATGTTCCACAAGATGACGCCGCAGCAGTGGAAAGAGGTCATCGACACCAATCTCACCGGTGTGTTCAACATGACCCATCCGCTGTGGTCCGGCATGCGCGACCGCAAGTTCGGCCGGGTGATCACGATATCGTCGATCAACGGCCAGAAGGGCCAGGCGGGCCAGGCAAACTATTCCGCCGCCAAGGCTGGCGATCTCGGCCTCACCAAGGCGCTGGCGCAGGAAGGCGCGCGCGCCGGCATCACGGTCAACGCCATCTGTCCCGGCTATATCGCCACCGAGATGGTCAAGGCGATCGACGAGAAGGTGCTCAACGAGCGCATCATCCCGCAGATTCCGGTCGGTCGCCTGGGCGAGCCGGAGGAGATCGCGCGGGTGGTGGTCTTCCTCGCGTCGGACGAAGCAGGCTTCATCACAGGTTCGACCGTTTCGGCCAATGGCGGCCAGTTCTTCGTCTAAGGCAGAACGTCCCGCATCCTCCCAATTCCAATCAATGCCGCGCGTCCGGTCGGTCTCGCGGCATTTTTCGTGCCCAAAGGTTAACGCGCACGGCGAAAGCCTGTGCGAATCACGGTGGACAAGCTGTGGACTAGTTGTGCGCTGCCTGTGGAAGCCACTACATCTTGTGTGGAACAAACCGGGAAGATTGTCTCAGGGGTGATTCGTCGCCGATTCGTTCCGGGTTTGGTCGGAACGTTAACCGGAAACACCCCGCAACCGGCAAAAGGTTAAGCCGGTGTTAATATTTCCCTAATGAAATCTGAAGCTTAGCCGAGAAGTCGCGCGGCCGCTCGGGGAGGCTGACGGCCTTACGGGGAAAAGTTAACGCCGCTGCCGCTTTGCTCTCGATCGCGGCAAACAGCGATTCAGCATGTGCCCGGACAAGTGTCGGTTCTCACCAGATGTAGTGGTGAACAAAACAGGAATATGCGCAGGTAGGTGATTCGTCGCTGATTCGTTCCAGACTCGTTCCAAACCTTAATATGTGCAGTTTTCATTGGCGTGGGGGCGGCAGTCACCTATCTTCGCATCGGCACGCCGGTCTCTTCCGCTCCACCCGGCCCGCATGATAGTTGGAGCGTCCGCTGATGATGCGCCAAGAGGCCCGACCTCCCACGATGAATATCCTCACCAGAGCAGACGCGCCCCTCGTGCTTACCGGCAGGGACGTCACTGCGGTCCTTGGGCCGACAAACACCGGCAAGACGCATCTGGCCATCGACCGCATGATCGCGCACGAGAGCGGCATGATCGGGCTTCCGCTGCGATTGCTGGCGCGCGAGGTCTATAGCCGCGTGGTCGACCGCGTCGGCGCCGACAAGGTCGCGCTGGTGACGGGCGAGGAGAAGATCGTTCCGCCCGGGGCACGGTATTCGGTCTGCACCGTCGAGGCGATGCCACGGGAGACGGACGTCGCGTTCGTGGCCATCGACGAGGTCCAGCTTGCCGCCGATCTCGAACGCGGCCACATCTTTACCGACCGCATCCTGCACCTGCGGGGCCGGCAGGAAACGCTGCTCTTGGGTGCCGCCACGATGCGCGGCATTCTGGAAAAGCTGCTGCGCGGGATTTCCGTCGTGACCCGGCCACGCATGTCGCAACTCGCCTATGCCGGATCGAAGAAGCTGACGCGCCTGCCGCACCGGTCCGCGATCGTGGCGTTCTCGGCAGACGAGGTCTACGGCATCGGAGAACTCATTCGCCGCCAGCGCGGGGGCGCGGCGGTCGTCCTCGGCGCGCTGAGCCCACGTACGCGCAATTCCCAGGTCGAACTCTATCAGTCCGGCGATGTCGACTATCTCATCGCAACCGACGCGATCGGCATGGGCCTGAACCTCGACGTCGACCACGTCGCCTTCGCGCAGAATCGCAAGTTCGACGGGTTCCAGTATCGCGACCTCACCGCAGCCGAACTCGGCCAGATCGCGGGCCGCGCTGGACGCCATGTGCGCGACGGCACGTTCGGCGTCACCGGCCAGGTCGATCCATTGTCCGACGAGCTCGTCGAACGGATCGAATCGCACAATTTCGATTCCGTCAAAGTGCTGCAGTGGCGAAGCGCACGGTTCGATTTTTCGAGCCTGGATGCGCTCAAACGCTCGATCGACGTGATCCCTCCGGTTGAAGGGCTGACGCGGGCCTTGCCGGCGGTGGACGCGCGCGCGCTGGAGCATCTTTCGAAAGACGAGGAGATCCGCAAGCTCGCCACCGGCGCCAAACGGGTGGAGCTCCTGTGGGAGGCATGCGCGCTGCCCGACTATCGTCGCATCGCGCCGGCCCAGCATGCGGACATCATCGGCTCGATCTATCTCGACCTTGCCCGCAAGGGCCATGTCGACGAAAGCTACATGGCAGAGCAGGTTCGGCGCGCCGACACGACCGAGGGCGACATCGACACGCTGTCGCACCGCATCGCGCAGATCAGGACCTGGACTTTCGTCTCGCACCGTCCTGGATGGCTTGCCGATCCGGCACACTGGCAGGAAAAAACGCGCGAGATCGAGGATAGATTGTCCGATGCGCTTCACGAACGATTGACGAAACGCTTCGTAGACCGCAGGACATCCGTGCTGATGAGGCGCCTGAGAGAAAACGCGATGCTTGAAGCTGAAATCAATCCGTCCGGCGATGTCGTCGTCGAGGGACACCATGTGGGAGCGCTCGAAGGATTTCGCTTCACAGCCGACCAGTCCGCGGGAGGCGAGGATGCCAAGGCCGTGAAGGCCGCCGCGCAAAAGGCGCTCGCCAGCGAGTTCGACGCGCGCGCCGAACGCTTCGCCAATGCCGCCAACGGTGATTTCGCGCTGGCGTCCGATGGATTGTTGCGCTGGATCGGCGCGCCTGTCGCGACCCTTACCGGCGGCGAGGACCCGCTCGCGCCGCGCGTCATCCTGCTCGCCGACGAGCAACTGACGGGTCCGTCCCGAGACAAGGTGGCCGCCCGGGCGGAGCGCTTCGTGCGCTACCAGATGGAGACGTTGCTCAAGCCGCTGTTCGACCTCAAGAACGCCGACCAGTTGAGCGGGATCGCTCGCGGCATCGCCTTCAGGTTGGTGGAGAATTTCGGGCTGCTCAACCGCCGCGATGTCGCGGACGAGGTCAAGTCTCTCGACCAGGAAGCGCGTGCCGCGCTGCGTCGGCTGGGCGTGCGCTTCGGCGCTTTCCACATCTTCGTGCCGACGCTGCTTAAGCCGGCGCCGGCCGGTCTTCTGACCCTGCTGTGGTCGCTTCAGAACGACGGCAAGGACAAGCCCGGTTTCGGCGACGTGGTCAACGGACTGGCGTCCGGGCGCACATCGCTGGTGGTCGACACGGCCTTCGAGCCGGCATTCTACCGCCTTGCGGGCTATCGCTCGCTTGGTCGTCGTGCCGTTCGGGTCGACATTCTCGAGCGGCTCGCCGACCTGATCCGTCCGGCGCTGTCATGGCGCGCGGGCACCGGCCAACGTCCGGAAGGCGCTTTCGACGGTGCCGCGTTCATCGTAACGCCGGCGATGATGTCGATCCTCGGGGCAACCTCCGAGGACATCGAGGAAATCCTCAAGGGCCTTGGCTATCGCTCCGAGGCGAAGCCGGCGGCCGAGGTGCAGGCCCGGCTTGAATCGCTGGACGCCGCGGAACGTGAACGCGTCGCCGCCAAGGCGGCAGAGGCCGCTGCCAGGGAAGCCGCCGCAACGCAGGCTGCCGACGTAGAGGCCGCGGTTGTGGCCGACGAAGGGTCGGCGCCGGATGCCGCTGCACAAGTCGAGGCGGTGGCCACGGACGGCGAAACGATAGTCGAGCCCGCCACTGCGGGGCCGGGCGCTACCGTCCCGGCGGAGCCGGACGTCGAGGCGTCCGTGCCGGCTGAACAGGCGCCGGCGGCCGAGGTTGTCGCGACGCCTGGGACAGAAGAGGCCGTCACGGAAGAGCCTGCCTCCGTTGCCGAACCCGCCGAGGAGCCGAAACCGATCCTTTTGTGGCGTCCGGCACGTTTCGAGGGGCGACAGAGGCAAGGGCAACGGCACGGGCAGAGTCGCGGCCGTCCCCAGGGCCAGCAGAATGCGCGCGGCGAGGAAGGCGAGGCTGCTCGGCCTGAAGGCGAAGGCGCGCGCCAGCGTCACGGCCGTGGCAAGTTCAAGGGCAACAAGCCGGGTGGCGGTGGCAAACCGGGCGGTGAGAATCGCCGCCACGAGCGCAATGGCGAGCGGCAGGCCAACACCCGGCCCGCCGGCAAGCCACGCGACGAACGCCCGGCCAAGGTCGATCCGGACTCGCCCTTCGCCAAGCTCGCCGCATTGCGCGACCAACTCAAGAAGTAGATGCCCGGCGAAGGCCGCCAGCGCGTCGACAAATGGCTGTTCTTCGCGCGCGCCATCAAGTCGCGATCGCTCGCGGCCAAACTGGTGCAGGCAGGCAGGGTCAGGCTCAACCGGGACAAGATCGACCAACCGTCGCATCCGGTGAAGATCGGCGACGTGCTGACGATAACGCTGGAGCGCCGGGTCATCATATGGCGGGTGCTGGCGTCGGGGGTCCGGCGTGGTCCGGCCGAGGAGGCGCGCACCCTCTACGAGGACATGACGCCGCCGGCAGAGGCACGGGACGATTCGCTACCGGACGCATTGGTGCCAGTGCGCGCGCAGGGATCCGGCCGGCCGACGAAGAAAGAGCGGCGGCGTATCGACGCCTTGCGTGACGATGAGTGATGCGCCGGAAATCGGGTGCCGGAATATCGTTCCGCGCCACGGCGATTGCGCGCAATGGTCACCCTTGCACAGGCCCGGCAAAGGCGCTACCTCACCGCCGGACAACAGACTAGCCCGACGGCGGGAGCAGCCACATGACCTATGTCGTCACCGACAACTGCATCAAGTGCAAGTATATGGACTGCATCGAGGTGTGTCCGGTCGACTGCTTCTATGAAGGCGAGAACATGCTCGTCATTCATCCCGACGAGTGCATCGACTGCGGTGTCTGCGAGCCGGAATGCCCGGCGGACGCGATCAAGCCCGATACCGAACCGGGCCTTGAGAGGTGGCTGGAGGTGAACACCGAATACGCCTCGAAATGGCCCAACATCACGGCAAAGAAGGAGCCGCCGGCGGACGCGAAAGAGTTCGACGGGGTGGCGAACAAGTTCGAGAACCACTTCTCCGCAGAGCCGGGGGACGGTGATTGAGCCACTTGCGTTGACCTTGCGTCATCGCTGCCTGACCGCGATTTCTTTTCGGCTTCGGCGACATGGCCCGAAGGCGGCCATGCTCGCTCGTGCGGTAAATTGTTGATTCTTTCCACTTTTCGTGTTACATAAAATCAACATGCCTATGACAGACGTCGATAGATGGCGCGAGCGCACCAATCATTGAAAGGCTGAACGCATTCGGGACCAGTGAGATCTGGACCGGGAGAGCGTGATCGCGTCTCCCTCAGATCGTGAACTGCTTTCGAGGCGCGCACCTTTGTCTTGTCCCTGGCAGGTGGCAGGCCGACTCATCGGCCCCAGTCGTATAGCGCGTAGCCAGATGGTTCGCGACATAAAAAGGAGTACAGGGCGTATGGCAACCCAGCAGAAGAAATCCGCAGCCAGACATGGCTTCAAGACCGGTGAGTACATCGTCTATCCGGCGCATGGCGTCGGACAGATCGCGACCATCGAGGAGCAGGAGGTCGCGGGCATGAAGCTGGAATTGTTCGTCATCGACTTCCAGAAGGACAAGATGCGTCTCAAGGTGCCGGTCGCCAAGGCGACGTCCATCGGCATGCGCAAGCTTTCGGAGACGGATTATGTCGACCGCGCTTTGAAGGTCGTTCAGGGTCGTGCCCGCGTGAAGCGCACCATGTGGTCGCGTCGCGCGCAGGAATATGATGCGAAGATCAACTCCGGCGACCTGATCTCGATCTCGGAAGTCGTGCGCGATCTCTACCGCGCCGAGAACCAGCCCGAGCAGTCCTATTCTGAACGTCAGCTCTACGAAGCTGCGCTGGACCGGATGGCGCGCGAGATCGCGGCCGTCAACAAGATGTCCGATACGGAAGCGGTGCGGCTCATCGAGGTGAATCTCAACAAGGGACCACGTCGCGGCGCAAAGGCCGACAACGAGGAATCCGAGCAGGAAGAGGCAGCATAAACGCTGCTTCCCGTTTGTAGTGTTCGACTGAAAGACCCGGCCCTCGCGGCCGGGTCTTTCCGTTTCAGCGTTCTTCTTCCATCGATCACGGCAATGTGTCGGCGTCGAAATGCGGTCCTGGCGCGAATTTGTCCCTCGAAGGGAACCAATCCGGCTGATGATACGTATTTCCTTGCGGGGGCGCGCGGACCGACGCTCTGAATTGTTCGACGGTCCGTTAGTGGCGCCCGCAAATTCAGAGGGAGCGCGATATGGACGACCCAGCACGGCGCAGCATGATCCGCGAAGCGATGAAGGCCCCCTATCTCGCCCGTGACGAGGAACACGACCTCGCCGTGCGATGGAGGGAGCAACACGACCAGCAGGCTCTTCACCGAATAACCGTCGCGCATATGCGCCTCGTCATATCGATGGCGTCCCGGTTCCGGCACTTCGGTCTGTCGATGAGCGACCTCATCCAGGAGGGCCATATAGGGCTGCTTGAGGCGGCGGCCAGATTCGAACCGAACCGTCAGGTAAGATTTTCGACCTATGCGACGTGGTGGATCAGGGCTTCCATGCAGGATTACATCCTTCGCAACTGGTCGATTGTTCGCGGAGGAACGTCTTCGGCGCAAAAGGCGCTGTTCTTCAACCTTCGCCGGTTGAGGGCGCGGCTGGCTCAGGATTCCCGCGTTCTTTCCAATGACGACCTGTATCGCGAAGTCTCTGCCGCGCTCAACGTGGCGGTGGCCGATGTTGCGACGATGGATGCGCGGCTTTCAGGTCCCGATACCTCTCTCAACGCACCATTGAGCGCTAATTCCGAAGGTCAGAGCGCGGAGCGCATGGATCTGCTGGTATCCGATGCGCCGTTGCCCGACGAGGTCGTCGGCGAGGCGATCGATACGGAGAGACGCCAATCGTGGCTAAAGAGCGCGCTGACGACGCTTAGCGATCGGGAACTGCGCATCATCCACGAAAGACGGCTTCAGGACGAAGGAGCGACGCTCGAGGCGCTCGGAGCCAAGCTTGGAATTTCAAAGGAACGCGTGCGCCAGATCGAAGGCCGCGCGCTGGAAAAGCTTCGCGACGCGCTGGTCCGGCAGCATCCGGAAATCGCCAGCGCTGCCTGAGTTTCGGTGAGACCGGCGGCGACGCCGGTTCCACAAATTCCTATGCTGCCTCATCAGCGATCGGTGATGATCTTCACCCGCTGACCGGCCGACACCGTCGCGCCGGGGCTCAATGCATTGATCAACCTGAATACGTCTAGCTTTCCGTCCACGCCTTCCATCTGGGCAGCGAGTGTGGCAATCGTCTGGCCGGGCTCTACGCGGACGACGCGCACGCGTAGCGGCTGCAGCGCAGCCTTCTCGGCACCGGACAACGTCCTGAAGCTATCGCGCACCTGGCTCGCCGTCGCTTCGAGCGCATTGCTCGATTCAGGCGCGGCGGTCAGCAGGCGGTAGACCTGGCCGCCAGCGCGGATGACCGTGACGTCGAATTGCCAGCTCTCGGCGCGCGCGCGCGCCGTGACGGCCTCGTTGCCATTGATGGTGACGGGCCGAATGCTGCCTGGTTCGAGCCCGGCCACCCAGCCGCTGCGAACATAATCGGAAAGTGACGCGCGTCTGTCGATCGAGACCCCATCGAAGCGTACGGCTATGTCGCCGGGGCCGGCGGCGGTGACCGCGGCGGCGGAGTTGTCGATCACGAAACCCTCCGGCACCGTGAACGAAACGCCGAGATTCGGATGCAGGAAGGTGCGTCCGCGCACGTAGCCTTCCTCGGGCGTGTCGCCGAACAAAAGCCCGTCGATTCCGTCGAGGAATGTGTCGCGATCGCGATTGCCCTGCTCTGGTCGTGCGAACTGGCGGGCATGGCGCAGGGCGAGCTCGATACGCTGCGGCGCGTTGGGATGGCTGGCCAGGAAATCGAGGTTCTGGTCGGTGCCGTCGGTCACGTTGCGCGATGCGCTGTAGGCGGACATCGACTGCAGGAAGCGCGCTGCCGCGAAAGGATCGTAGCCGGCGCGAGCGATGGCGCGGATGCCGATCGCGTCGGCCTCGAGTTCCTGATTGCGCGAGAACTGCGCCAGTCGCAGTTTGCCGCGCACAAGAGCGACGCTGGCCGCAGGGTCGCCGCCGAGCACATCGTTGACCACCTGCGACGCCAGAACCTCTTCGGCTTCGCGCCGCTGGCGCTCGATGCCGTGGTTCGCCGTCACATGCGCCATCTCATGGGCGAGAACGGCCGCGAGCTCGGCCGAGTCGTTGGCGAGCGCGAGAAGTCCCCTGGTCACGTAGAGATAGCCACCCGACAACGCGAAGGCGTTGATGTTCGGCGAGTCGAGGATCGTTATCTGATAGGTCTGGTTCGGATTTTCCGGGTCGAGGGTCAGGGAGCCGACTACCTTGGCGACCATGCGCTCGAGCTTTGCGTTGGAGTACTCGCCACCATAGGTCGCAAGGATGCGCGGATGCTGCTCGCGCGCGATCGCAGCCATGCGATCGTTTCGAGTGACGGTGTCTACCGTGACCGGGTTCTGCGAGGGGCGGAATGCGTCGCTGTTCTGCGCGCCGCCGAGCACCTGGCAACCCGCAAGCGCCAGCGCAAGCGCGGCCACCATCGTGCCACGCATGGATATTCCAACCGGCGAATGTCCCCGGTCGCCCGACCTATCCCGCTTTGGCCTTGGCAGAATCGCGCCCTTTCGTCGAATATACCGTCTTCAACGTGTGACCAGCCTATTGGGTTGCAGCTCAGCTAAGCCACAGTCCCATGCGGGAAACAACCGTGCGAAGGCGAACTTTGCGAAGCTCTGCCTCGCAATTGTGTCGGCTTGCAGGCAATGGTGGCTCAGATGCCGATATAGGCGCGGAAACCAGCCGGAGCGCTCGACGAGAACATCTCCTGAGTAGAGGCATGGGCTGCCACGCGCCCATCCTCGATATACGCGACGCTGTCCGAAAGTGCCTGTGCATCGTCTGGATGGTGAGTCGCCATCAGAACCGTCATGCCGCGCTCGCGGTGCAGCGCGCGCACGAGTTCGATCATTTCACGGCGCAGGGCCGGTCCAAGGGAGGCGAATGGTTCATCGAGCAAAAGTACCGGGCGGTTGCGCACGAGCACACGGGCGAGCGCGACGCGCTGGCGCTCGCCTCCCGACAGTTCCGCCGGCAGGCGCCGCTCCTTTCCCGCGAGCCCAGTCTTCGACAGCGCTTCGCGTATGTCTGCCTCATCGGTGTTGGACAAACGCAAGGCCGGCGAGCGCCCCAGGCCGACATTGCTGCGCACGTCGAGATGGGCAAACAGGTTGTTTTCCTGAAACACCATGGAAACAGGCCTTGCCGCCGGCGGTACATCGGTCACGTCGCGCTCGCCGATCAGTACCTTGCCTATGGCCGGCGTCTCGAAGCCGGCGACGAGGTTGAGCAGCGTTGATTTTCCCGAACCGCTCGGCCCCATCACCGCGACGATTTGGGAGGGATCGACGGCCAGATCGAACGTCATCTCCGTTTCATCGTAGCTGAAGCCCACGTCTTCGAGCCGGACCGACGCGCCGTGGGTCATGATTGGCTCCTGGTTCGATCGATCGTCATCATCAGCAACAGACATAACGCTCCGAGAAAAAGGGCGATGCCTGCTGCGTCCTCTGTGCGGTAGCTGCCCATGCGCGCAAGAAGCAGATACGGCAAGGTCTGGACGGAATCCGACCCGAACAGCGCGATGACGCCGAGGTCTCCCAGCGAGAGCGCCATCGCGAACGCCAGTGCGGTTGCAGCGGGGCGGCGCAATGAAGGCCATTCGACGAGCCGCAACCGGTTGAGGCCCGAAATGCCGAGCTGCGCGCACAGCCGCTCATGGCGCTCGCTCGCAGCGTCGTGAGCGGGCCGGATCGCGCGGATCGCGAACGGCATCGCCATGACGGCGTTGACGGTGACCACCATAATCGGAGCAACGGCGAAGACCAGGCCGGTCTGGCGCAGCAGCACGAACCAGCCGGCCCCCACGACGATCGGTGGAATCACCAGCACGAAGCCGGCGCCGGTGTCGAGAACTCGCTCCAGCAGGCCGGGCCGGGCCGTCCGCGCGCGGCGCAATTCCATCGTGCGCCGTGCCGAGACGAGACTGAGCGACAATGCAACGCACAGAACGGCCGAAGCCGACGCGAGCAACAGGCTCGTGGCCGTCGCGGCGTGGACGGCCGGGTCGGCCACCAATCGGGCCAGATCTGCGCGCAAGCCGGCGATGACGGTTGCAACCAGCGGTCCGGCGACGAAAAGCAGTGCAATAATGAGAATTCCACCGTTGATCAGCGTTTCCAAACATCCCGCCAGCACAGGCCGCCGAGGCGCGATTGGGAGGTTCGCGTCACCGGCCATGTTGGTGCCCAGCCGTATCAGCAACACAACGATCAGCGCGGTGAGCACGACCTGCAGAAATGTCAGTGCGACGGCGCGGGCCGGGTCGAAGTCGAAACGAAGCGACTGGTAGATTGCCACCTCAAGCGTCGTGGCGCGGGGGCCACCGCCCAGTGTCAGGACGATCGTGAACGACGTCACACACAGCATGAAGACCAGACCCGCGACCCCGGGCAGGGCGGCGCGCATCACCGGCCATTCGATGAAGCGGAATGATGCGCGAGCGCCCATTCCCAACTGTGCTGCGAGCCGCCACTGGTCGTTCGGCACCGTTTCAATCGCGTGCAGGAAGAGACGCGCGGCGAGCGGCAGGTTGAAGAAGACATGGGCCACCAGGATGCCGGACAGGCCGTATATGCCTTGCCATCGTTGGCCGGTCATCGCGCCGAGCGGATCGGCGAACAGGCCGGCCCGTCCAAGCAGTGCCAGGATGCCGAGCGCTGCGACGATTGCCGGCAGGGCCAACGGCAGTGCGAACAGCCGAAGCATCAAGCCACGGCCGGGAAATGACGGATGCCGTGCCAGCGCGCGTGCAACCAGCATGGCCGGAACCACCGACAGCAATGTCGAGAGCGCCGCCTGCCAAAGCGTGAACCGCACGATGCGGAAGAGATAGGCGTTGAATGCGGAGGCCGCGCCTGACCAGTCGAGAAGCGCTTCGGAGACGAGACCGGCGAAGGCTCCGCCGATCAGGAGACCGACCGCCGCGAGGCTGATCGTGCCGGCAAGGATGCGGCGATCGGTCATGGTCGAAAATTACCGGCTCATGACCGCGAGCCACTCGTCGACCCATGCCTGGCGGTTTTCAGCTATCTCTTCCGGGTCGAAGGCGAGAGTCTCGGCCGGTTGCACGAGATCGTCGAAGGCCGCGTTCAATGGCTTCGACGTTTCTCCGGCCGGAAACATCCAGTTGGTCTCGGGAATCGCGTCCTGGAAGCCGGGTCCGGTCATGAATTCGAGAAATTGCGCGGCGAGTGGGTTCTCGGCCCCCTTGGTCGTGATGCCGGCAACCTCGACCTGGAGGTAATGGCCTTCTTCGAACGCGGCGGCCCTGTATCGGTCGGTGTCTTCCGCAATTACGTGATAGGCGGGGGAGGTGGTGTAGGACAGCACCATCGGCGCTTCTCCACTCGTGAAGAGCCCGTATGCCTCGCTCCATCCCGGGGTGACCGTCAGCACGCGCTGGCTGAGCTTTTCCCAGGCCTCGGGTGCTTCGTCGCCGTAAACGGACTTCACCCACAACAGCAGGCCGAGGCCGGGCGTCGAGGTGCGAGGGTCCTGGATGACGATCTTCTCTTCCGGGTCGCCATCGACCAGTTGCTTGAGGCTTGCCGGCGGGGTGTCGATCGTTTCGGTGTCATAGACGAAGGCGAAATAGCCGTAATCGAACGGTACGAAGGTGTCGTCGTCCCACCCGCCGGGTACGTCCACCTTGTCGAGTGAGAGGCCATGCGGGGCGAACAGGCCCGTCTCCTTTGCCTCGTGAGTGAGATTGGTGTCGAGGCCGAGAACGATGTCCGCCTCGGTTCCCGTGCCCTCCAGTTTCAGCCGATTGAGCAGCGCGACGCCATCAGCGACGGAAACGAAGTCGATGTCGCAGCCGCACTCGGTCTCGAAGGCCTTTTCAACCACCGGTCCGGGTCCCCAGTCGGCGGTAAAGCTCTCATAGGTGTAGACGGTGAGCTTCTCTTGCGCCGCGGCAGGCAGCGCCAGAAAGGCCACGGTCAGGGCAGAAATCGATGTCAGCAATGTGCGCATTAGGCGCCTCCTTGGTTCGTGTTCAAGGGAAATCAGGCGCCTGGATTGCAGCGTCTAATCCCTCCGCCGGTATGAGCCGGATCAGGTTCAGCGGGTTGGCAAGGGTGACCCCTTTTGCCTCTCAGCCGGTGGGCGGCAAAACCGCACCCGGCACCCCGTTAGAGCAATTCGACACATAGGGCGGGTTTGGAGCGTGCGCAAGCGCTTTCGCTTGCTGCCCGATGCATGATAGAGGCGGGGCCAATGACCCGCTTTGCCATCCTTCTCGGGGGCGACCTCGTCGCAACCCCCCGGCTCACGCGCCAGCTCGAAGGCCTGCGGGTCATCGCGGCCGATTCCGGCATTCGGCACGCGGATGCCTTGGGCGTGACACCTGAGCTGTGGACCGGCGACTTCGATTCCGTCGACGACTCCATGCGCACCACCCACCGCGACGTCCCGGTCGAAGCCTTCCCCCCGGAGAAGGACCAGACCGATGGCGAGATCGCCATCGATGCCGCGCTTTCGCGTGGCGCCACCGACCTCCTGCTTGTCGGCGCCTTTGGCGGCGCGCGGGCCGATCATGCCTTCCTGCATCAAGCCGCCGCGTTGAGACTTGCGGAAGGCGGAACGCCATGCCTGCTGACGAGCGGCAGCCAGGAGGGCGTGCCGCTGTTGCCGGGAAGCCGATCGTTCGATTACGCCTCCGGCACCGTCTTCAGCATATTGGCGTTCTCCGACCTTGTCGGGCTGACGCTGTCCGGCGCCAAATGGCCGCTCACAGATCGCGCCGTTTCCTTCGGCTCGTCGCTCACCTTGTCCAACGAAGTTGCTGGCGACCTCACCGTGCGGCTCTCTTCCGGCCGTGCGATGCTGATTGCCCATCCCGTCTCCTATTTCCGCATGTGACCATGGCACCTCCACTTCTTTCCCTCGACGGCATCAAACTGACCTTCGGCGGCACACCGCTGCTCGACGGGGCGGAGCTGTCCGCCTCGGCGGGGGACAAGATCGCACTCGTCGGTCGCAATGGCTCTGGCAAGTCGACGTTGCTCAAGATCGCCGCCGGCATGGTCGAGGCGCAGGACGGCGAGATTTTCCGCCAGCCATCGGCGACAGTGCGCTACCTGCCGCAGGAGCCCGATACGGAGGGCTTTGCAACCGTTCGCGCCTATGTCGAGGCGGGGCTCGGCCCCGCGGACGATCCCTACCGTGCCACCTATCTGATCGAGAGCCTCGGCCTGAGCGGAGACGAAGACCCGAAGACGCTGTCGGGTGGCGAGGCGCGCCGGGCAGCGCTTGCGCGGGTGATGGCGCCAGAGCCCGACGTGCTGCTGCTCGACGAGCCGACCAACCATCTCGACCTCTCGGTCATCGAATGGCTGGAAGGCGAGCTGCAGCGCACCAAATCGGCGCTGATCATGATCTCGCACGATCGCAGGTTCCTCGAGCGCGTCTCTCGGGCGACGGTATGGCTGGACCGCGGCGTCACCCGGCGGCTTGAGAAAGGCTTCGCGCATTTCGAGGAATGGCGAGACCAGATACTCGAGGAAGAAGAGAAGGAGCAGCACAAGCTCGGTCGCCAGATCGTGCGCGAGGAGCACTGGCTGCGCTATGGCGTGACGGCGCGGCGAAAGCGCAACATGCGCCGCCTCGGCGATCTGCATTCGATGCGCGAGCGCTTCCGTACCCACCGGGGCGCAGAAGGCCTTGCCTCAATGGCGGCAGCGGAAGCCAGTGAGTCCGGCAAGCTGGTGATCGAGTCCAGGGCGATTGCGAAGAGCTTCGCGGACCACGTGGTGGTGAAGGAGTTCTCGACGCGCATCCAGCGCGGCGATCGCGTCGGCTTCGTTGGGCCGAACGGCGCCGGCAAGACGACGCTGCTGAAGATGCTGATCGGCGAACTGAAGCCCGATTCCGGCTCCGTGCGGCTGGGCGCAAATCTGGAGATAGCGGCGCTCGACCAGAAGCGTGTTCTTGACCCCACCGAGACGCTGGCCAGCTATCTGACAGACGGTCGCGGCGACAGCCTGATCGTCAATGGCGAACAGAAGCACGTCGTCTCCTACATGAAGGACTTCCTGTTCAAGCCCGAGCAGGCAAGGACGCCGGTGCGCGAACTTTCCGGTGGCGAGCGGGCGCGCCTCGTGCTGGCGCGGATATTGTCGCGGCCGGCAAATCTCCTCGTGCTCGACGAGCCGACCAACGATCTCGACATGGAGACGCTGGACTTGTTGCAGGAGCTGGTTGCCGGCTATCCCGGCACCGTTCTGCTGGTCAGTCACGATCGCGATTTTCTCGACCGCACGGTGACGAGCATCGTCGCGCCAGACGGCGAGGGGCGTTGGATCGAGTATGCCGGTGGCTATTCCGACATGCTGGCGCAAAGGGGCGGCCAGAAGCTCGATGACCGCGCGCAGCGTGCCAGGAAGGACGAGCCGGCGAAGAAAGAGCCAGCCGCCCCCGTGAAGCCGGCGAACACGAAGAAGCTCTCCTACAAGCAGAAGTTCGCGCTGGAGACATTGCCCAAGCAGATGATGGAGGCCGAGGCGAAGATATCCACGCTCGAGCAGAAGATGGCAGATCCGGCCTTTTACACACGCGATCCAGATGGGTTCGCGAGGGTCGCCGCCGAAATCGACGCGCTGCGCGGAAAGCTGACCGCGATGGAAGAAGAATGGCTCGAGCTCGAAATGCTGCGCGAGGAGATTGAAGGCTGACCTTGCGAGACGTCGGTCATGCGCATATTGTTTGCGCATAGAAGGAGTGTTTCCCATGCGCAACGAAGCCCTCGCTAGTCGCAAGGCCGCCAACTTGTCGATCGACGCCACGCTGCTCGGTGAAGCGAAGTCTCTTTCCGTCAATGTTTCCCGCGCCGCGGAGGCTGGCATCGCGGAAGCCGTGCGCAAGGAGAAGGAGCGGCGCTGGAAGGAAGAGAATCACGAAGCGATCGAAGGCTGGAACCAGTGGGTTAGGGACAATGGCTTGCCACTGGCAAAATACCGGCAGTTCTGATGGCAAAGCTTCAGGTATTTGAGAACCCCGACGGGCAGGGATTTCTTCTGGACGTCCAGTCGGACCTCATAGAGGTGCTTGGGACACGCGTCGTCGTTCCTCTCCTTCCGGCTGGAGCGATCCCTCCGGCAATACCCCGGTTGCACCCTCAGATTGATATCGGAGGCGAGCTCTATGTGATGGCCACACAACTCATAAGCGCGGTCCCGACGGAAATCCTCGCCAAGCCCATGCCGCATCAATCCATCGATCAGGATCAGGTAACCGCCGCGCTCGACATGCTGTTTCAAGGTTTCTGAGCCTCACGCGGGTGTTCGGTCCGCGTTCAGCTTCACCGCCAGGCCTTCCATGCGTTCAGCCAGGCTTGAGAGCGCGCCGGTCAGCGCGGCGTCGTTCTTGTCTGCCTTGGTCAGGGCATCGTCGCGGGTCTTGCGAAGAGTCGCAATCTCGCTCTCCATCCCCTTGGTACGCTTTTCAAGTTCCGCCAGTTCGTCCATGACCATGATGCTGGCCATAACCGTCAGGCGTTGGTCGCCGATTTCGCCGAATGAGCCCTTGAGGTGGTTCACATAGCGGTCGAAACGGCCGGCGAGATCGATGAGATGTTCTTCCTGGCCTTCGTCGCAGGCCATGCGATAGGCCTTGCCGTCGATCGTCACCGTTACCTGCGCCATGGCAAATGTCCTATCTGTCCAGCACCGCGCGTATCGTTTCCATGGCGGTCACGAGGCGGCGCGAGACTTCCTTGTTGGCTTCCTCGAGCCGCTCGCTGCGCGCTTCCGAGCCATCGAGCTCCTGGGCGAGGCGCGCGCGGTCGGCATTCATGCGCTGCACCTCGGCCTCCGCCTCGCCATAGTCCTGCTCGCGCTCGAGACGGGCCGCGGCTGCGTCTTCAAGCGCCTCGATCGCCTTCGCGAGACGGGCAATAACTTCCTTGAGGGTGGCTTCCCCGGTCATCGTTAGCGTTCCAGCCGTCGACGTGGCGCCGAATCGAGCGCATTCCCAGCACGTTAGAAGCGGAACATTAGGCGCCGTGTGAAACAGCCGTCAACGCGTCGCACCGATCTATCCCCGTGAAACGCGTCGCCAACGTCGGAAACCACAGGTGTACGCCCGCTGAAACGTTGACTCGGGGCCCGTGCCTGCTATGTGTCGCCTCGCTTTTCCGGGCCTGTTTTGGCTCAATTCCCGCGCCGAATGACGAGCGAGCGATCATGACGACACGCGAAATGCACGACCGCATGGCCAATGCGATCCGGTTCCTTTCCATGGATGCGGTCGAAAAGGCCAATTCGGGCCATCCCGGCCTGCCGATGGGCGCGGCGGATATCGCCACAGTGCTGTTCACGCGCTTCCTTGCCTTCGATCCCAAGCAGCCCAATTGGGCCGATCGCGACCGTTTTGTGCTCTCCGCCGGCCACGGCTCGATGCTGCTCTATTCCCTGCTCTACCTCACGGGCTACGAGGACATCGACCTCGAGCAGATCAAGCATTTCCGTCAGCTCGGCTACAAGACCGCAGGCCATCCGGAATATGGGCATGCGGCAGGCATCGAAACGACTACGGGACCGCTAGGCCAGGGACTGGCGAATTCCGTCGGCATGGCGCTCGCAGAGCGCATTCTCAACGCGCGCTTCGGCGACGATATAGTCGGTCACTACACCTATGTGCTGGCGGGCGACGGTTGCCTGATGGAAGGCATCAGCCAGGAGGCGATCTCGCTGGCGGGGCATCTCAAGCTCAACAGGCTGGTCGTCATCTGGGACGATAACAAGATCTCGATCGACGGCGCGATCTCGCTTTCGGATTCGACGGACCAGCGCAAGCGCTTCGAGGCATCCGGCTGGAATACGCTGGCAGTCGATGGCCACGACCCGGACGCGATCGCTGCAGCGCTCGAGGAAGCGAAGACATCCGATCGCCCGACCCTGATCGCCGCCAAGACCACGATCGGCTTCGGGGCTCCGACGCGCGCGGGCACCAACAAGGCGCATGGATCGCCGCTCGGTGCGGAAGAAATTGCCGGCGCGCGAAAGGCGCTCGGCTGGGACTACGAGCCATTCGTCGTGCCTGATGACATTCTCGACGCATGGCGTGCCGCAGGCGCGCGCGGCGCCGAGACGCGTGCTGCCTGGGAAAAGCGTCTCAACGCTGCCGATGCCGAGACGAAGGCCGAGTTCGAGCGCCGCATGCGTGGAGACCTGCCGGAAGGCTTCGACAAGGCGATCGTCGACTACAAGAAGAAGCTGTCGGCCGACAAGCCCAAGGTGGCGACGCGCAAGTCGTCCGAAATGGCGCTCGAGGTCATCAATGCGTTGATGCCCGAGACGATCGGTGGCTCGGCCGACTTGACCGGGTCCAACAACACCAAGACAAGCCAGACCGGGCCGATCAAGCCCGACGACTATTCCGGCCGCTATGTCTATTACGGCATTCGCGAACACGGCATGGCGGCAGCCATGAACGGCATGGCGCTGCATGGCGGGGTCATTCCTTACGGCGGCACATTCCTCACCTTCTCCGACTATGCGCGTCCGGCAATGCGCCTTGCCTCGCTGATGGGCATCCGCTCGATCTTCGTCATGACGCACGATTCGATCGGGCTGGGCGAAGATGGTCCGACGCACCAGCCCGTCGAGCATCTGGCGGCATTGCGCGCCATTCCCAATCATATCGTGCTGCGTCCCGCCGATGCCGTCGAGGCGGCGGAAGCCTGGCAGATCGCGCTCGAATCGACGGGCGCGCCGGCCACCCTGGCGCTTACCCGCCAGAACCTGCCGACCCTGCGCACCACGCATGCCGACGAGAACCTTTCGGCAAGGGGCGCCTACGAGCTCGAAGCGGCAAGCGACGCCAAGGCGACGATTTTCGCCACCGGCTCCGAAGTGGAGATCGCTGTCGCGGCGCGAGGCGCCTTGGAGAAAAAGGGCATCGCGGCGCGCGTCGTATCTGTCCCGAGCTTCGAGCTTTTCGCCGCGCAGGACGATGCCTATCGCGCATCGGTGCTCGGCAGTGCGCCGGTGAAGATCGCGATAGAGGCGGGCATACGCCAGGGTTGGGACGCCATCATCGGATCCGACGGCATCTTCGTCGGGATGACCGGCTTTGGCGCCAGCGGCAATATCGAGGACCTCTACGAGCATTTCGGGATCACCGCGGATGCTGTCGTCGCGGCGGTCGAGAAGCGCCTGAACCGGGCGTAACCGGGCAAGGTCTGCCGCTGATTTTGTGCTAATCGGTTTTATCCGGACTGGTGCTGGATTCTTGTGCGGCGCGCCGCTATGGAAACGCTGCCTCGGCGGCGCGCCCCATATCGCACCGCCGTAAAACGCTTCTTCAGCACCCCGGGAGACCGTCTCATGACCGTGAAAGTCGCCATCAACGGATTTGGCCGCATCGGCCGGAACATCGTCCGCGCCATCTACGAGAGCGGCCGCAAGGACATCGACGTCGTTGCCATCAACGATCTCGGGCCGGTCGAGACCAACGCCCATCTGCTGCGCTATGACAGCGTTCATGGCCGCTTCCCGAGCGAGGTGAAGGTTGACGGCGACACGATCAGGGTCGGCTCGGACTCGTTCAAGGTGTTTGCCGAGCGCGATCCATCGAAGCTGCCCTGGGGCGAACTTGGCATCGACATCGTGCTCGAATGCACCGGCATCTTCACGTCGAAGGACAAGGCTTCGGCGCACCTGACCGCCGGTGCCAAGCGCGTCATCGTGTCGGCTCCCGCCGATGGCGCGGACCTTACGGTCGTGTACGGCGTCAACCATGACAAGCTCACCTCCGAACACATCGTCATCTCCAACGCCTCGTGCACCACCAACTGCCTTGCGCCGGTGGCGATGGTTCTCAACGACGCGTTCGGCATCGAAAAGGGCTTCATGACGACCGTTCACGCCTATACGGGCGACCAGCCGACGCTCGATACGATGCACAAGGATCTGTACCGCGCCCGCGCTGCCGCCGTGTCGATGATCCCGACATCGACGGGCGCCGCCAAGGCGGTCGGTCTCGTCCTGCCGGAACTCAAGGGCAAGCTCGACGGCGTATCGATCCGCGTGCCGACTCCGAACGTATCGGTGATCGACTTCAAGTTCGTGCCGAAGCGGAAGGTGACGGTTGAAGAGGTCAACCAGGCTCTGGTGGCCGCGGCGGACGGTAAGCTCAAGGGCATTCTGGACTACACCGACGAGCCTCTCGTCTCCATCGACCTCAACCACAACCCAGCATCGTCCACCTTCGCCCTCGACCAGACAAAGGTTATCGACGGCGACCTCGTGCGGGTGATGTCGTGGTACGACAATGAGTGGGGCTTCTCCAACCGCATGGCCGATACGGCCGTGGCGCTGGCGAAGACCATCTGAGGCCCATTCAGGGAGATCGATCCATGGCAGGATTTCGCACGCTCGACGAGGCGGACGTCGCCGGCAAGCGCGTTCTCGTCCGGGTCGATCTCAACGTGCCGACCAAGGACGGCGCGGTGAGCGACGCGACGCGCATCGAGCGTGTCGCGCCGACGATCATCGAGTTGTCCGGCAAGGGCGCGAAGGTGATCCTTCTTGCCCATTTCGGCCGTCCCAAGGGGGAGCCAAGCGCGGAGTTTTCGCTCGCACCGATCGCAAAGGCGACGCAAGAGGTGATCGGCAGGCCGGTGGCATTCGCGGGCGACTGCATCGGCGAGCAAGCGGCCAGGGCCGTTGACGCGATGGCCGATGGCGATGTGCTGCTCTTGGAAAACACGCGTTTCCACAAGGGCGAGGAAAAAAACGACCCGGAATTCGTCAAGGCGCTTGCCGCCAATGGCGATCTCTACGTCAACGACGCGTTTTCCGCCGCTCACCGCGCCCACGCCTCGACCGAAGGGCTGGCGCGGGTGTTGCCGGCCTATGCCGGCCGGACCATGCAGGCGGAACTGGAGGCGCTCGAGAAGGGGCTCGGCAAGCCGGCCAAGCCGGTCGTCGCGATTGTCGGGGGCGCAAAGGTTTCGACCAAGATCGACCTGCTGATGAACCTCGTCAAGCGCGTCGACGCGCTCGTCATCGGTGGCGGCATGGCCAATACCTTCCTTGCTGCCAGGGGCACCGATGTGGGCAAGTCTCTTTGCGAGCACGAGCTTGCGGCGACGGCCAAGCAGATCATGATCGAGGCGGCCAATGCGGGCTGCGCGATCGTACTGCCGACGGATGCGGTCGTGGCGAAGGAGTTCAAGGCGGGTGCCGCAAGCGAGACAGTGCCGGTCGGCGAGGTGCCTCAGGACGGCATGATCCTCGACGTCGGCCCCAGGACGGTCGAAGCGGTCAAGCAATGGATCGAGCGCGCCGAGACGCTGGTGTGGAACGGGCCGCTCGGCGCATTCGAGATCGCGCCCTTCGACGCGGCCACTGTGGCAGCCGCGCGTTTCGCAGCCGACCAGACCAAAGCCGGCAAGCTCGTCTCCGTTGCCGGCGGCGGTGACACGGTGTCGGCACTCAACCATGCCGGCGTGGCCGACGATTTCACCTATGTGTCCACGGCAGGCGGTGCCTTCCTCGAATGGATGGAAGGCAAGGACCTCCCGGGCGTGACCGCTCTTCTCAGGTAGGTCTGGCGCTTCCATCTCTCACTTAAACAATTGAAATCGCTTTCAATCGATTCGAGTGAACCGGCGCGCATTCCGTTCGTTTCATGCTTCTGGTAATCGGCCTTCAAGGCTTGAACAGGAGGCAGGATAATGAGCGGACGTCGGGACGACATGGCGGCGCAGGCTGCGAACAAGGACGGCTTCATTGCCGCGCTCGATCAATCGGGCGGCTCCACCCCCAAGGCGCTCAAGCTCTATGGCGTCGACGAGGGCGCGTGGTCGAGTGACGCCGAGATGTTCGACCTCGTGCACGCGATGCGCACGCGGATCATCAAGTCTCCGGCGTTCACAGGCGACAAGGTAATGGGCGCGATCCTGTTCGAGCAGACCATGGATCGTGACATCGACGGCACGCCGACGGCGCAGTATCTCTGGGAAAAGCGCGGCGTCGTGCCGTTCCTGAAGGTGGACAAGGGCCTTGCCGACGAGAAGGACGGCGTCAAGCTGATGAAGCCGATGCCGGATCTCGAGGCGCTGCTGAAGCGCGCCGTCGAGAAAGGCGTCTTCGGGACCAAAATGCGCTCGGTCATCGACGCCGCGAACCCGGAGGGTATCGCTGCCGTGGTCGCGCAGCAGTTCGAGGTGGGCAGGCAGATCCTGGCGCACGGGCTCGTTCCGATTATCGAGCCGGAAGTGACGATCTCGATTGCCGACAAGGCGGAAGCCGAGGACATGCTGCTCGTGGAAATCCGGAAGCACCTCGATAGCGTGCCCGCCGGCAAGCAGGTGATGCTCAAGCTGACGCTTCCGAACAAACCAAACCTCTACAAGCCGCTGATCGACGATCCGCGCGTCATGCGCGTGGTCGCGCTGTCGGGCGGGTATTCCCGTGACGACGCGAATGCGAAGCTGAAGCAGAATGCGGGCATGATCGCCAGCTTCTCGCGCGCGCTGACGGAGGGGCTTTCGGCCAAGCAGAGCGATGCAGAATTCGATGCCGCGCTGAGCTCGGCGATCGACAGCATCTTCGAGGCATCCCGCAGCACTTAAGGCGAGCTGCGGGCTGCGCTTCCCCTTCACCTTTCAGAACGGCGACTGTAAACGCAGCCGCATGACTCTTCGCGCTCTCCTGTCCTGGCTCGCGTTTCCTGTCTACATCTGGCAGGGCGTTCGCGTGCGTATGCGGTCGCTGCGGCTGCCGCCACCGCGCGGAATGGTACGGCACGAAATCCCTGGCGCCGAGCCGGCCATCCGGCTTCTCGTCGTCGGCGATTCATCGGCGGCGGGCGTCGGCATCGAGACGACGGACGGCCTGCTTGCCGTGCGTCTCGCCCAGTGCCTCTCCAACCGCACCGGTCGGCAGGTGGTCTGGCGCGCGGCAGGGTATAATTCCGCGACCGCCGGCCAACTGCGCGACTACGTCGTTCCCAATCTGGCACCTGAGCCATGGAGCCACATCGTGCTCGCCGTGGGCACGAACGATGCCAAGAATTTCCACACCACGCGCCGCTTCAAGAAGGAATTCGGCGGGCTGATCTACGCCTTGAAGGCCAAATGGCCCGAGGCCCGCATCGTGTGGTCGCCCGTAGTCGACATGGCGCTGATACCGGCGCTGCCGCGCGCGCTCGGCTGGCTGCTCGAAATCCGCGCCTCGCTGATCAACCGGACGGGCGAGAGGCTGTGCCTGGAACGTGGCGTGGTGCCGGCGACGCGCCTGCCGATCCTCGATCCGCAGGCAGGTTTTTCACGCGATGGGTTCCATGCTTCCGAGGCGGGCTATCGGGCCTGGGCGGAGCATCTCGAAGAACTCGTCATGGCCGACGAAGCCGCGCCATCCGTCAGCCGCCATGACTGAGGCCGGCCGTTGCGACGATCATGATGAAGGCGAGCACCGCCAGTTTCCAGAAGTCGGCCCGGCGCTTCAGCCCGGGCAGGCCGAGGGGCTTGATGATCTGGATGATCATCAGTCCGACGATCAGAAGGGAAAGCATCTTGCTCATGCGAAGTGGGGTGTCCCGTTTGTGGCATCCGTTTGAGCAGCATAGTCCCTGACTGTCAAAGCCGGCTGCGGCATTCGCGATGTGCCGCATGGACGCGGGCGGCGGGCGGCGACATAATCGCAGCCGAGAACACGCAGCAGGGAGGAAGCACGTGGCGTCTCGATATCACGAGGTCTATTCGGCCTGGCAGAACGATCCGGAAGCGTTCTGGGCCGAGGCGGCGCAGGACATCGACTGGGTAGAGCCGTGGCGGAAAGTCTTCGAGCCCGAACAGGGCGTCTACGGCAGATGGTTCGTCGGCGGCTCGTGCAATGCGTGCTTCAATGCGGTTGACCGTCATGTCGAGGGCGTTCGCGCCGAACAGGCCGCGCTAATCTATGACAGCCCGATCACCGGCGCCAAGAAGAGCTTCACCTATCGCGAGCTTCAGGAAGAGGTCGTAGCATTGGCGGCGGTGCTGAGGGCACAGGGCGTCGGCAAGGGCGATGTGGTGATCATCTACATGCCTATGGTGCCAGAAGCGGTGTTTGCGATGCTGGCCTGCGCGCGGCTGGGCGCGATCCACTCGGTCGTCTTCGGGGGCTTCGCCGCTCGTGAACTGGCCACCCGCATCGATGATGCGAAGCCCAAGCTGATCGTCTCCGCCTCGTGCGGCATCGAACCAGGCCGCGTCGTCGCCTACAAGCCGCTGCTCGACGGCGCGATCAGCATGGCGAGCCACAAGGTCGATGGTTGCATCGTCCTGCAGCGTGACGAACAGCGTTGCGAACTGATGGCGGGCCGCGACATCGACATGGCCGAAGCGGTGACGCGTGCCAAGCAGGCGCGAAGCGCGGTCGAATGCGTGCCGGTTGCCGCGACCGACCCGCTCTACGTGCTTTACACCTCGGGCACCACCGGCCAGCCCAAAGGCGTCCTGCGCGACACCGGCGGCCATCTCGTCTCGCTCAAATGGTCGATGTGGAACGAGTTCGGCGTCAAGCCGGGCGAGGTTTTCTGGGCCGCCTCCGACGTTGGCTGGGTGGTGGGCCATTCCTACATCGTCTACGCGCCGCTGCTACACGGCTGCACAACGGTCCTGTTCGAAGGCAAGCCTGTTGGTACGCCCGATGCCGGGACCTTCTGGCGCATCATCTCCGAGCATGAGGTGGTGGCGCTGTTCACCGCGCCTACCGCATTCCGCGCCATCAAGGGACAGGACCCGAAGGGCGAATTCGTCGGCAAATACGACATGGCGGCGTTCCGCACCCTGTTTCTTGCCGGCGAGAGAGCCGATCCCGAGACGATCAAATGGGCGGAGGCGCAGCTCGGCGTGCCGGTCATCGACCATTGGTGGCAGACAGAGACCGGCGCACCAATCAGCCAGAACCCGATCGGGCTAGGGCAATTGCCGGTGAAGTATGGGTCGCCGGCCGTTCCGATGCCTGGATATGATATCCGGGTGCTCGACGATGCAGGGAAAGAGCTGCCGCGCGGCACGCTGGGCAACGTGGTGATCAAGATGCCATTGCCGCCCGGCTGCCTGCCGACGCTGTGGCACGCCGACCAGCGGTTTCATGATGCCTATCTCGCGGAATTCCCCGGCTACTACAAGACGGCCGATGCAGGCTATGTCGACGAGGACGGCTACCTCTTCATCATGGCGCGCACCGACGACATCATCAACGTCGCCGGCCACAGGCTTTCCACCGGCGCGATGGAGGAAGTCGTCGCCGAGCATCCCGACGTGGCCGAATGCGCCGTCGTCGGTATCCATGACGCGATGAAAGGCCAGGTTCCCTGTGGCTTCGTGGTGCTCAACGCCGGTGCCTCGCGCGGCAATGGCGAGGTCGAGAAAGAAGTCGTGGCGCTGGTGCGCGACCGTATCGGCCCGGTCGCGGCGTTCAAGTCTGTGGTCACGGTCAAGCGGCTGCCAAAGACGCGCTCGGGCAAGATCCTGCGCGGCACGATGCAGAAGATCGCCGACAGCGAGGCCTGGTCGATGCCCGCGACCATCGATGATCCAGCGATTCTGGACGAGATCACGGAAGCCCTGAAGGAAAGGGGCTTCGGTGGCCGATCGGGGTAGGCCTGCTGGCAGGTTGACCGTCGCCTGAAACAGCGCCTATGTCCTTGATCTTTGGCGGAACGGCTACGACCGCGCGAGATACTGACAGGAGCAGACCATGGCACTTAACGGCAAATCGGCAATCGTCACCGGCGGAGCAGGCGGCATCGGCTACGCGATCGCCGAGCGCTTCCTGAAGGAAGGCGCGCGGGTGGTCATTGCAGATGTCGATGCCGAGAAGGGCGCGAAGGCCGAACAGACGCTGGGTGCCTTGGGCGAAGTCCGCTTCATCAGGACCGACGTCGGCAACAAGGCCGATGTCGAAGCGCTGATGGCGGCGACGATCGATGCTTTCGGCGGCCTCGACGTGCTGGCCAACAATGCCGGCATCGTCCATGGCGCGGATTTCCTCGACCTGGCCGAAGAAGACTTCGACCGCGTGCTGCGGGTCAATCTCAAGGGCGCCTTCCTCGTCGGCCAGGCGGCAGCGAAAATCATGGTCGAGCGCGTCAAGGCAGGCGGCGAGCCCGGCTCAATCGTCAACATGTCGTCGATCAATGCCATATTTGCCATCGCCAACCAGGTGCCGTACTCGGTTTCCAAGGGCGGCATGAGCCAGTTGACCAAGGTCATGGCGCTGTCGCTCGCGCCTTACGGTATCCGCGTCAACGCGATCGGGCCGGGCTCGATCATGACCGACATGCTCGCGAGCGTGAACTCCGATCCCGCAGCGAAGAACCGCATCCTCTCACGCACGCCGATGGGCCGCATCGGCGATCCGTCCGAGATCGCGTCGGTTGCGGCGTTCCTCGCGTCGTCGGATGCGAGCTACGTGACCGGCCAGACGATCTATGCCGATGGCGGGCGCCTGCCGCTCAACTACACGGTGCCGGTGCCTGACGAGGATTAGTCGCAGCCTCGGGGTTTCAAACGGGGCGGCGATGCGGTAGAGGGGCGACCCTCTTCGATCAATTCATCGTCGCTGCGCCGTTGCGTTGGCGAAGCCTTGCGAGCTGTTCTCCATGTCCGGTTTCCATTGTGGTGTCGACTTCGGCACCACCAACTCCACCGTCGGCCTGTGTGCGGCCGGCGCCGATCCGTTCCTGATCCCCGTCGAGGGCGAACAGGTGACGATCCCGTCCGCCCTGTTCTTCAGCCTGGAGGACGGCAGCGTTCATTTCGGTCGCTCCGCGGTCCATGAATATATGGATGGGGCGGAAGGCCGCTTCATGCGGGCACTGAAGTCGATCCTCGGCACCAGCCTGATGAAGGAGACAACGCAGGTCGGCCGCGACCGCATGACGTTCCAGGGCTTGATCGCGCGTTTTCTGCGGCATCTGCGGACCAGGATCGAGGCCGAGCAAGGCAGCCTGCCGGAGAGCGTCGTGCTTGGCCGACCGGTGTTCTTCGTCGATGGGAACGAGGCGGCGGACCGCACGGCGCAGGACCAGCTCGAGGCAGCCGCCCGTGCCGAAGGGTTCAGGCACATCGAGTTCCAGTACGAGCCCGTAGCCGCGGCGCTTTATTTCGAGCGCGAGCTGAACGCTGAAGCACTGGCGCTGGTGGTCGATATCGGCGGCGGCACCTCGGACTTCTCCGTCCTGCGCCTGTCGCCAGAACGGAGCCGCGCGACCGATCGCCGGCAGGATATCTTGAGCACGTCCGGCGTTCATGTCGGCGGTACCGACTTCGACCGGCAGCTCAACATCGCCAAGGTGATGCCACGGATGGGCCTGGGCAGCCGGACCCGCGACGGCAAGCGCCATCTGCCCGTCTGGTACTTCAACGACATGGCCACGTGGCACAAGATCAACCAGCTCTATGCGCCGAAGACGATGCGCGACATCCAGGCGCTGAAGCGCGAAGCGGCAGAGCCCGAGAAGCTGGAGCTTTACGAGCATCTCCTGACATATCGATCCGGGCACCGGCTGGCGGCCGAAGTCGAAAAGGCCAAGATCGAACTGACGGACGCGGAAGCAGCCTCCATCCGGCTGGCCGAACACGGCTTCCTGCTCGACGTGCCGGTCAGCCGGGCCGAATTCGACACGGCCGTCGATGAACTTGTCCATCGGATCGGTACGGCGATCGACACCGCGCTCGCCAATGCCGGCGTTGCCGCAGAGGCCATCGACACCGTGGTCATGACGGGCGGCGGCGCACAGGTGCCGGTCGTCTGGCAGGCGGCGGTGGCACGCTTTCCGCATGCCCAGATTTCGCAGTCCGACCGCTTCGGCGCGGTGGGCCTCGGGCTGGCCGTGGACGCTGCAAGGCGTTTTGCCTGACGCTGCCACCAGCGGCTCCTGACGGCAGGCTGTCGGTTGGGGTATGCGATAACGGTCTCCCATAAGAGAAGGAGACCCGTCATGTCGCAGAACATTGCATTTCTCGGTTTCGTCGAGGACGTCGTCGCGCGTTGGCGCAGCCATCGCGAGAGCGTGCGCACGCGGAACATTGTGGCCGGCCTGTCGCCTCAGATGCGCAAAGACATTGGTTGGCCCGACAGCCTGCCGGACCGCGCCCGCCGTCGCCTCTCGCATGACGGCTCGCCTTTCTGAAATGAGCACCAATGATACTTCCTCCCGCCACCCTCCTGACAGAATGTTGTCAGGAGGGTGTGATATTGGTGCCGCCTCTAGCGAATGGCATTGGAGGACGTATCGTCATGCGCCGCGCAGATCGCCTGTTCCAGATCGTCCAGCACCTGCGGGGCGGGCGGCTCGTCACCGCCCGCATGCTCGGCGAGCGCCTGGAAGTGTCGGAACGCACCATCTACCGCGATATCGCCGATCTGCAGTCGACCGGCGTGCCGATCGACGGCGAGGCGGGTGTTGGCTATCTGATGCGGGAAGGCTTCGACCTTCCGCCGCTCATGTTCACGCGTGACGAGATCGTGGCGCTAGTGGCCGGCGCACGCATGGTGCGGGCCTTCGGCGGCGCCCAGATGGCGCGTGCGGCCGAAGAAGCGCTGGTCAAGATCGGCGCGGTACTGCCCGAGCAGGAAAAGGCGCGCATTGCCCGCACGGAAATCCACATGCCGGGCTGGGTCGTCGATGATGCGACGCGACGCAGTATCGACTTGCTGGAGCGCGCGATCGAGGCGCGGGACGTGCTGAGCCTCAACTACAAGGATGAAGCCGGCAAGGGGTCGATGCGCGACGTGCGTCCGCTCGGCCTCTGGTTCTGGGGCAAGGTCTGGACTCTCGTCGCGTGGTGCGAACTGCGCAATGATTTCCGCGCGTTCCGTATCGACCGCATCGCGGAGGCAGGAGCGTCCGGCCGTACGTTCCGACCCGAACGGGGCAAGCAACTGACCGACTTCTACCGCACCTGGGAAGCCCGCGAGCAGAACTGACGCGGGCTTCGGCCTTGCGGCTAGTCTTCGTCGTCGTCCTGCGTGGTCGACTTGAGCGAGGAAAGCTTCGCGAACACGGCGTCCGCGTCCAGTTCGTCCTCGTCGCCATCGGCCTTGCGATCCCTGACCTCGAGCGACTCGGTCATGGAAGCTGGCAGGAGCGTATCGCCGGTGGGAGCGGCCGCCGGCATGCCGCGCGAGGCGCGCTGAACTTCGAGATCGAGGTCGATCTGCGAGCACAGACCAAGCGTCACCGGGTCCATCGGCACGAGATTTGCGGAGTTCCAGTGGCTCCGGTTGCGGATCTGTTCGATCGTCGACTTGGTGGTGCCGACGAGCCGCGAAATCTGCGCGTCCTTGAGTTCCGGATGGTTCTTCACCAGCCAGAGGATCGCGTTAGGCCGATCCTGGCGCTTCGACAAGGGTGTGTAGCGCGGCGTCCGCCGCTTGGATTCGGGCACGCGCACCTTGGGGTCGGAAAGCTTGAGCTTGTGCTCGGAATCGGCCTCGCCCTTGGCGATCTCGTCGCGCGAGAGCTGGCCGGTCATCACGGGGTCGAGACCCTTGATGCCTTGCGCTGCCTCGCCGTCCGCGATGGCCTTCACCTCAAGCGGGTGCAGCCTGCAGAACTGTGCGATCTGGTCGAACGACAGCGCGGTGTTGTCGACCAGCCACACGGCGGTCGCCTTGGGCATCAGGAGGGTGTTGGACATGAAGAAAATCCTTCTCGTTCGCCCGCGTCCCTGTCGCGGGCGGTGGGCAAAGCCACCAGTATGGGAAATCAGCACCGCATATAACCGCATTCGCCCGCCTTCGCAACGAAAAGCCGTGGATGGCGTTCCGCGATGGCACGGCGGGAGAGGGCTCAAGGAGGCTTATTGACATGATTGTGTCCCTTGTCATCGCGGTGACGGTGTTCGTGGCAATGCCGTTGGCATTTTCCGTCAGGGTATGGCGCCTCGACGAGCCGAACCGCGCTGCGTGGCTGCTTCTGACAGCGGATTCCGCGGTGTTCGTGGCGCTTATCCTTCTCGTCGGCCGGTGGGACATCGCCGGAATCTATACGCCGTTCGTTCTCGCTATGGTGTTCGTGCTGGCTGTCGTGGTTTCCTTGTTCCGTCACGCCGGACGACCTTGGCGACCGTCTCAGGGCTCATCGTTTCTGCGGCGGCACTGGGCGACGTGCGCGACGCTGGCTACGTTTACGCTGGCACTCGCCTATGCCGTGGCCGGTCTGATCCCTGTTGGGCCTGCGCAAGAGCTTGCCTTTCCGCTGCGCGATGGCCGGTTCATGGTGGCGCAAGGTGGTGGGAACTGGCTCGTGAACCATCATTCGGGGCACCCGGCACAGACATATGCCGCAGACATCACGGCGATCGGTCCTACCGGCTTCCGCGCGCCGTCGCTGCTCCCGGATGTGCTGGAACGTTACGCCATCTTCGGCGCGTCGATCGTCAGCCCCTGCGCCGGCGAAGTCGTCGAGGCGGTGGACGGGTTGCCCGACCTTGTGCCTCCAGCAGCGGATCCGGAGAACGCAGCGGGCAACCACGTCACCATCGCCTGTGGCGACCTCCTGGTCGAACTGGCGCACCTTCGCCAAGGCAGTGTCGCGGTCAACGCGGCGGAGCCGATCTCGACCGGCGATCCGATCGGCGAAGTCGGCAATTCGGGCAACACGACGGAACCGCATCTCCACATCCATGCCGTCGATCCGGTGAGCGGGGAGGGCGTGAGAATGTCGTTCGACGGTGGCGTACCCTTCCGCAACAGGGTCTATGCGCGGTAATACGCTCAGGCCACGTCGAGCACGATCTTGCCGATATGGTCGCCTTCCTCCATGCGCTCGTGTGCACGCCAGGCTTCCCGGAGCGGAAAGATCATGTCCATCACTGGCGCGATGCGACGATTGGCGAGCAGCGGCCAGACCTTGGCCTCCAGTTCGGCGGCGATCTCGCCCTTGAATTCGACCGAGCGCGGCCGCAGCGTCGAGCCGGTATGGGTAATGCGCTTGACCATGAGGCGAGAATAGTCAGCGGTTGCGCTGGCGCCGCCAAGTGTGGCGATCTGCACGATCCGCGCGTCCATGGCGGCGGCATGGTAGTTGCGGTCGACGTAGTCGCCACCGACCATGTCGAGTATGACGTCCACGCCTTTGCCGTCGGTGGCTTCCTTCGCGACCCGGACGAAATCTTCATCGCGGTAGTTGATCGCCCGGTCCGCTCCGAGCTCGAGGCAGGCGGCGCATTTCTCCGCCGAGCCGGCCGTCGTCAACACATAGGCGCCGAATGCCGAGGCAAGCTGGATTGCCGTGGTGCCGATGCCGGACGATCCGCCATGAACCAGGAACGTTTCACCCTGGCGAAGTCCGCCGCGTTGAAAGACATTGTGCCAAACGGTGAAGAAGGTCTCGGGGATCGCGGCAGCCTCGGTAAAGGTGATGCCGTGCGGAATTGGCAGCGCATTGCTTTCGTGGACGACGACATATTCGGCATAGCCGCCGCCCGGCGTCAGTGCGGTAACCGGATCGCCGATCCGCCAGCGGCGTGCACCGTCGCCAAGCGCCACGACCTCGCCGGCCGCTTCCAGCCCGGGAAGATCGGACGCCCCCTTGGGCGGCGGGTAGGCGCCCTTGCGCTGCAACACGTCCGGCCGGTTGACGCCGGCGGCGCGGACCTTGATGAGGATTTCGCCAGCGCCGGGGGTCGGGACATCCCTCTTTTCCGGTTTCAGCACCAGCGGGCCGCCGGGTTCGGTGATCGCGATCGCCGTCATCTTCTCGGGGAGTGGTTCATTCGCCATGTGCGTTCCGCCTTCATCCTGCCTGATCTCGTGCGCGCGGTTTGCGTCCACCCGCCGTCTCTATGTAGACTTGCCGAAAGCCCGGGGCAAAACGAAGGAGCAGAAAAATGGCGCTGTTCGACGATGAACCCGTGAAGGCGAAGCGCGTTCACGAGATCGGGCAGGATCTTTCGATGCTGTCGGTCGGTGAGATCGAGGAGCGGATCACCCAGCTCAGACACGAAATCGCCCGCATGGAGACCGAATTGGCCGCAAAGGGTTCCACCAAGCTGGCGGCCGAAGCCCTGTTTCGCAGGGAATAGCAGCGAACCGAGAAAAACGCCGGGCGCATGTCGCAATCCGACGAAGCTTCGCCCCATTCATGACTAGGTTCGCAGTGGCTGTGCGATTCGAGGTCGCCGGCCAGATTCACGCATAAAAGGCCGATCGCACACCATGCTCGCCATCTACCGTCCGATCTTCTCGCTTCTCAGCAGCACCGCCTTCCTTCTGGGCGCGTCGGGCCTTCACGGGCTTCTCCTGCCGTTGAGGGGGCAGGCCGAAGGCTTTTCGACGGCGGCCCTCGGGCTGCTGGGAACGGCATGGGCTGCCGGTTTCATGGCGGGCTGCTTCTTTGCTCCATGGCTCGTGAGACGTGTCGGCCATGTCCGGGCCTTCGGCGCCTGCGCGGCTTCCGCCGCCATCATCGCCCTGCTGACCGGCTTGTGGATCGACGAATTCATCTGGATTCTGCTGCGCGCCGGTACCGGTTTCACCATGGCGGGAGCGTTCATGGTGATCGAGAGCTGGCTCAACGAGCGGTCGACCAACGAGAACAGGGGTACTGTCTTTGGCCTCTACATGATGGTGACCTATGCGGCGATCATGGCGGGCCAGATGATCGTCGTCGTGGCCGACATCGGCACCGCCTCATTGTTCATGGGGGCTGGCATCCTGTTCTGCGCGGCTCTCGTCCCGGTCTCGGTCTCTTCGGCCGCGAGCCCCAAGCCGCTCGCCGATGTCAGGCTCAATCTGCGCGGGCTTTACGCGAACTCGCCTGTCGCGGTGGTCGGCTGCGTGCTGATCGGCATGGCCAACGGCGCCTGGGGAACGCTAGGCGCCGTTTACGGTGCGCGCGCCGGCATCTCGACGCCGGAAATCGCGGTGATGATGAGCCTCGTAGTGATTTCCGGCGCCGTGTCGCAGTTGCCCGTTGGCCGAATATCCGACCGCACCGACCGCCGCTTCGTGCTCGCGGGTGCTGCCTTCGTCTGCGCGATCGTGGCGCTGTCGCTGTTCGTGTTCTCGCCGCGTTCGTCGGTGGCGATCCTGGTGCTCATGGCGGCCTACGGCGCCATGGCCTACACGCTCTATTCGATCGCGGTGGCACATGCCAACGACCACGCCAGTGCGGAGGATTTCGTCAAGGTTTCCGGGGGGTTGCTGTTGCTCTACGGCTTCGGCACCATGATCGGGCCCGTGCTCGGCGCGGTGCTGATGGAGCGGCTGCGGCCCGACAGCCTGTTCCTTGCGACGGCCCTGCCGCATTTCCTGCTCGCCGTCTACGCCCTCATCCGTGTCCGTGCCCGCGCGCCGGTGCCGATCGAGGATCGCGAGGCGTTCAAGACGCTGCCGGCGGAGCGTGCGGTGACCCCGCAAGCGGTGCTGCTCGATCCGCGCAGCGACACCGACGGGAATGGCGATGCGGTGGCCGGAAAGGAAGCGGCATAAGCCGATTGAGTTCGAACGCTCTGGTGGGTTACAAAATGAGCCATGACCCAACCGGATGCGTTCACGGCCATCTCGGATAGCAACCGCCGCTATCTTCTCGAAGAGCTGCGGCGAGGGCCAAAGACGGTCAACGAACTCGCAAACGGCCTGCCGGTCTCGAGGCCGGCGGTGTCGCAGCACCTCAAGGTGCTGCTCGATGCAGGGCTGGTGACGGTACGCTCCGATGGCACAAGGCGTATCTACGCCGTCAGCAATGACGGCTTCCTGAAGCTAAACGTGTGGATCGACCAGTTTTGGGAGGCTTGAGGCCGGTCGCGAGGGGGCCTGCTGGCGAAGCCGATGGCGCGAGCGCCACCGGCGGGGTTGCCAAGTGATGATATGATTCGACCCATGTCGAATTTCGCGAATTGCGCGGGCACCAATCATGCTGGAACGGCGATCCGCTTGCTCTGTCCGGCGCGGGCATATCCGCGCGCCGGATCCTGTCTTATGGAGGGCTCTAGTGCCGTGTGGGCACGCGAAGCTTTTCCATCTGATCCTTGAGCGCCAACTTGCGTCGCTTAAGCCTGGCGAGTTCGAGATCGTCGTATGACGGATGCGCCAACGCTTGGTCTATTTCACGCTCGATATCACCGTGTTTACGCTGAAGCTCTTCAAGATGGGATGCAAGAGACATGTTGGACTCTCCCTTCAAGGTTCCTCGATGTGCCGTCTCGAGGCCGCCACCGCAGGCCGCCTTTCGTGACAGCACAATGACAGTGTGCCATCGAAAGACGTAGCTGTCGAATGCTGTTTGGTAGCGTTTCCTGACGGGCCTTAATGTGTTATGAACACGCACCGGAGGCGACGGCTCCGGAACCCTCCCGATCGGCGAACTGTCGCCGAAATTCTGCAGACGGAACAGCATGTCGGAACAGGAACAGGCCGAAGTTCGGCTCGAGTTTGCCAAGGTCAAGCAGGAACACACCGATTTCGATGCCGCGATCAACGCGATGATCGCAATGGGGTGCGACCCGCTGCAGATACAACGGATGAAGAAGAAGAAACTCGCGCTCAAGGACAGGCTCCAGCAGCTCGAAGACCGAATCATTCCCGATATCATCGCCTGAGAGCACGCCATGTCTGGTCCGAACGCCGACGTCGCCATCATCATGGGCAGCCAGTCCGACTGGGCGACGATGCGCAATGCCGCCGAAACGCTCGATGCGCTGGGCATTTCTCATGAAAGCCTGATCGTTTCCGCCCACAGGACGCCGCAGCGCCTCTACGACTTCGCCACCGGCGCCAAGGCCAAAGGCTTCAAGGTCATCGTCGCGGGCGCCGGCGGCGCCGCGCATCTGCCTGGCATGACGGCGTCGCTCACGCCATTGCCGGTATTCGGCGTGCCAGTCGAATCAAAGGCACTGTCGGGACAGGATTCGCTGCTTTCCATCGTCCAGATGCCTGCGGGAATTCCTGTCGGCACGCTGGCGATCGGCAGGGCGGGGGCCGTCAACGCGGCGCTGCTCGCGGCGGCGGTGCTGGCGCTTTCCGACGAGGCGCTGGCTACCCGCCTCGACGCGTTCCGCGCCGCCCAGACGGAAAAGGTCGCCGCGCGACCCACGGACGACGCATGATCACGCCGCTTCCGGCCGGGTCGACGATCGGCATCATCGGCGGTGGTCAGCTCGGCCGGATGCTCGCGATGGCCGCCGCCCGGCTCGGCTATCGCACGATCGTGCTCGAGCCCCAGGCAGACTGTCCTGCGGCACAGACCGCGAATCGCCAGATCGTGGCCGCCTATGACGATGCGCATGGCCTGGCGGAACTGGCGCGCGAGTGCGCTGTCGTCACCTACGAGTTCGAGAACGTTCCGGTGGAGGCGATTGCAGCGCTTGCCGCCGACGTAGCGGTGTTTCCGCCCGCCCGCGCGCTGGAAGTCGCGCAGGATCGGCTAGCGGAAAAGACGGCGATCAACGCCATGGGAATCGCCACCGCCCGCTTTCTCGCGGTCGACGATGACACGATGCTTGCTGCCGGCATCGAGGGGTTTGGCGGCAATGGCGTCTTGAAGACACGGCGGCTGGGCTATGACGGCAAGGGCCAGCGCGTCTTTCGCAACGCCTCGCGGCAAGATGCGGCCGGCGTGTTCGCGGCCATGGGCAATGCGCCGCTGATCCTCGAAGCCTTCGTCGAATTCGAGCGCGAGGTGTCGGCCATCGCCGCACGCGGGCAGGACGGTCGTGTCGTGGCGTATGATGCTGCCGAGAACGTTCACCGCGATGGCATTCTGCATACGTCGACCGTTCCGGCACAGGTGTCGGAAGCGACGCTTGCGCAAGCGCGGAATGCTGCCGCGACGATCCTCGAAGGGCTCGATTACGTGGGCGTCATCGGCGTCGAGTTCTTTGTTCTGTCCGATGGCGCGCTTATCGTGAACGAGATCGCGCCGCGCGTGCACAATTCCGGCCACTGGACGGAGGCGGCCTGCATGGTGTCACAGTTCGAACAGCATATCCGCGCCATTTGCGGCCTGCCTCTGGGCGATCCCGCAAGGCACAGCGACTGCGTCATGGAGAACCTGATCGGCGAGGATGTGGCGCGGGTTGGGGACCTGCTGGCGGAATCCGGCGTGATGGTTCATCTCTATGGCAAGGCGCAGGCCCGGCCGGGCCGAAAGATGGGACATTTTACCCGCCTCGGCGGCTGAGACAGCGTCTCGCGGTTGACAGGGCACCGGAGTCTCGTTTAAGAGCCAGCCCAGTTTTCGGCGCGCCTTGAGCGCGCCTTTGTGTTGGCCCGGATGGGCATTCGAGAACGGGCTGGACCGATGAAGATCAAGAATTCGCTCAAGGCACTCAAGAGCCGCCACCGTGACAACCGCATGGTTCGTCGCAAGGGTCGCGTCTACATCATCAACAAGAGCGCCCCGCGCTTCAAGGCGCGCCAGGGCTGATAGGCCCAAGCGCAGCTTCACGCGAAATTCAGTTTGACGTTCCGACATGCGCGGGTAGATTCCCGTGCATGCGGAACGTTTTTGTCATTTCCATCGCGATTCTGGTTGGATTGTCCTCTGCGGCAATCGCCCAGACGACCGGACGGTCATCTACGGGCATCGCTGCCGAACAACCCGCAGAGCGGATCGAGGGCCTGTTCGACGAGCTGAAGAAGGCGCGCAACGAGCAGGCGGCCGAACGCATCTCGTCGCGCATCCGTCAGGAATGGGCGCGTTCTGGCAGCGCCTCGATCGATCTCCTCATGCAATGGTCGCAAGAGGCGATGAACGAAAAGAAGAACGGCGCTGCGATGGATTTCCTCGACCAGGTGGTCACGCTCGCACCCGACTATGCGGAGGGGTGGAACCGGCGTGCCACCTTGCATTTCGCGATGGACAACTATGCCAAGTCGATGGCCGACATCGAGCGTGTGTTGCGGCTTGAGCCGCGCCACTTCGGCGCGCTCGGCGGCATGGCGACAATTCTCAAGAACACCGGGCGCAACGAAGCCGCGATGCACGCCTATGAGCGCCTGCTGCAGGTCTATCCGATGATGCGTCCGGCGCAGAGCGAATTGGGACGCCTCGCCGATGAGTTGACGGGCGAACGCATCTGACGTCTCCTGCCCACCCGTCGCTTCTCCCGATCGGCAATTGCATATGAATCTCGTCCTGGCGGCCGTCTATTTTCTGCTTTCCGTGACCCTGTTGCTCGCCGGCGCAAGCCGCGTTGGCGCATGGGCGATCGAGCGCAACAATCCTCCGGTGGGAGAATTCGCCGACATCGCCGGCGCCCGGCTCCACTATGTTCACGTCGCCGCCGATACGGATGCCGACCTGCCGCCGATCGTCTTTATCCATGGCGCAAGCGGCAATCTGCTCGACCAGATGGGGCCGGCTCGGCCACTGCTCGAAGGCCGGGCCGAGATGCTGTTCATGGACCGCCCAGGATATGGCTGGTCTGAACGCGGGTCCGGCAATGAAGACCCCGACGGGCAGGCGGACGCCATCGCGGCGCTGATGGACAATCGCGGCATCGCCAGCGCGGTGATCGTCGGCCACTCGTTTGGTGCCGCCGTTGCCGCAGCATTGACGCTCAGGCATCCCGACAAGGTTCAGGGGGTGGTCTTTCTCTCGGGCGCGACTCACCCATGGCCGGGTGGCGCCACGTCCTGGTACTACGACATTGCGGCAATTCCGTTCCTCGGCAGGCTGTTCGTCGAGACGCTTGCCTGGCCTGGCGGCGTCCTGCAGATAGACGGGGCGTCATCGAGCGTGTTTTCTCCCAACGAGAAGCCCGAGCGCTATGTCGAGGATGCCGGCATCCGGCTCGTCCTGCGCCCGGCAGCGTTTCGTGCCAATGCGATCGACGTTGCCGGACTCTATGATCACGCTGTGCGGACCGCGCCGCGCTATGGCGAGATCGCCGTCCCGACGATCGTCATATCCGGCAATCGCGACACCGTCGTCCTCGAGCGGATCCACTCCGTCGGTCTTGCACGCGACATTCCCGGTGCGGAACTGGTCTGGGTCGACAATCTCGGCCACAAACCCGACTGGGTGGCGCCGGATCTCGTCGCGGTGGCGATCGAAAAAGCTGCGGGTCGGCCTGTGGACGTCCAGGCGGCGGCGCGCGTCGTGGAGGCGCGTATCGCCCACGATGCCTTCGGGCCGGTCGAGCCGAGGGAAGAAGCGCCGGAACTCAGCCCGGCGCAGTAGCGTCAGGTGGTGCCGCTGTCAGTGGCCGCCCTGTCCATCGGCACCGACATAGGCGATGCGCAGCATGTTTGTGGCGCCTGGCGTGCCGAGCGGTACACCTGCCGTGATGATCACACGGTCGCCGGCCCGCGCGAACCCTTCCTGGTAAGCGATACGACAGGCGCGATCGACCATGTCGTCCAGATTGCTCGCATCCTCGGTGACGACGCAGTGCGTGCCCCAGACGAGCGACAGCCGCCGCGCGGTCTCTACGACCGGCGACAGCGCGATGATCGGAAGCTGCGGGCGTTCCCGGGCGGCGCGCAACCCCGTCGTTCCCGACGAGGTGTAGGTGACGATCGCAGAAAGCTTCAGCGTCTCGCCGATCTGGCGTGAGGCGAGCGAGATCGCATCCGCGCCCGTTGCCTCGGGTTCCGAACGCTGGGCGTTGATGATGCCGGGATAGAGCGGATCCTTCTCGACCTGCACCGCAATCGCGTTCATCGTCGCCACCGCCTCGACCGGATAATCGCCGGCTGCCGATTCGGCCGAAAGCATCACCGCGTCCGCGCCCTCGAATACCGCGATCGACACGTCGGAGACCTCGGCGCGGGTCGGCACCGGGGCCGTGATCATCGATTCGAGCATCTGGGTGGCGACCACCACCGGCTTGCCGGCACGGCGCGCCGCACGGGTGATCTGCTTCTGGATGCCGGGAACCGCTTCGAGTGGCATCTCCACGCCGAGATCGCCGCGCGCCACCATCAGTGCGTCGGACAATTCGATGATTTCCGCCAGGCGGGTGACGGCCTGCGGCTTCTCGATCTTCGACATGATCGCAGCGCGACCACGGGCGATCTTGCGCACCTCGGCGACGTCTTCCGGACGCTGTACGAAGGACAGGGCCACCCAGTCCACGCCCGTCGCAAGGACAGCGTCCAGATCCTTGCGGTCCTTTTCCGTCAGCGCGCCAACGGGAAGGTCGGTGTCGGGAAGGCTGACGCCCTTCTTATCGGATATCTTGGTGCCGGAGACGACCGTGCAGGTGATCGTCTTGCCATCGGTCTTCTCGGCCTTGAGCTGCAGGCGACCGTCGTCGATCAGCAGGCGATCGCCCGGGACGACCGACTTGAGGATTTCCGGATGCGGCAGGTGCACACGCTTGTTGTTGCCGGGCGTGGGATCGGCATCGAGGATGAAGGTCTCCCCGGGTACCAGCTCCACCGAACCGTTCTCGAATTTGCCAACGCGCAGTTTCGGGCCCTGAAGATCGGCAAGGATGCCGATCGGCCTGCCGACCTCCTTCTCGATCTTGCGCAATCGCTCGACCAGAGTGCGCATCAGCTCGTGGCTGGCATGGCTCATATTGATTCGGAACACGTCGGCGCCGGCTTCGAAAAGCTTGCGGATCATGTGTTCTTCGGAGGATGCGGGGCCGAGCGTTGCGAGTATCTTGACCTTGCGGCTGCGTCTCATGGATTGCCTGTTCCCGTAATGGCGGCCGGGCCGCCTTCAGCAGGCTCGTCGGTCAACTGGACCATCCAGCTCGACTGTTCCTGTGTGTCGTATTCCTGGAAGCCTGCACGCTGGAATCCCCTGGCGAAACAGTCGCCGGCGCCGGCGATCTTGAACTCACGTTCGGCCACGCACATGTTGACAGGCCCGTCCCAGCGCCCGCCGCGCTCTGCGTCCTCGGCGTAAAGGTAATAGAACCGCGACGACAGCGCGCCCTCGATCAGCGTTTTGCAGGTGGAACCCTCGACATGCCACCAGCCTTCGGTCACCCAGCCGGTGCTGGCGCGATAGCCGATGGCGACGCCGACGAGGCTCTGGGTGGCATTGCAGACGCGGAAATCGGCCAGAGCCGGGGTGGCCAGCACCAGGCCGGCACCGAGGCTGCCCAGCCCCGCGATGCCCGCAAGCATGCAGGATCGCAAAGCAGTCCTCAAAGCCGTCTTCATGACCGTTGCCGCCTGAATCGCCATATCACAAGCCTCTTTTCGAAGAAGTCCGGTCGCGTGTCAACGCATCGAGCCTTTGGAAGCGAACCGATTTAGGCCGTCTTGCGTGTGCTGTCCGCCATCGCCTCGCGGTGTTGTCCAAAAGCTTGGCGAAACAGCGGCATTGCATGGCCGGCTTGTTCATGGAAGACAGTTTGGCTCAAGTTCAAACCACCGGATCCCGCAATGACGCGCGACGCCCTCTTTGCACCGTTCGAGATCATCGAAGGCGATCGCGGCCGCGGGCTGGTGATCATCGCCGACCATGCGGGGCGTTCGCTGCCGGAGGAATATGGCGATCTCGGTCTTCCGGCCACCGAGTTCGACCGGCATATCGCCTATGACATCGGCGTCGAAGCGGTGACGCGGGCACTGGCGCTGGAACTCGACGCACCGGCTGTAATGGCGCATTTTTCCCGGCTTCTGATCGACGCCAACCGTGGTGAAGACGATCCGACGCTCATCCGCCAGCTCTATGACGGCACCGTCATTGCGGCAAATTATCCGATGAGCGACGAGGAACGCGAGCGCCGGCTCGAGCGATACCATCGACCCTATCACGATGCGGTCGGCTCGATGGTAGCGTCGGTGGCGCAGGCAACCGGCGCCGCGCCGCTCATCGTGTCGATCCACTCCTTCACCCCCACGATGCAGGGACGCGCCCGTCCGTGGCATGTCGGGGTGCTGTGGGATTCGGATGACCGCGCCGTGCGACCGCTCATCGAAATGCTGGGCCGGTATCCGGACATGGTGGTCGGCGACAACGAGCCTTATGATGGGGCATTGCGCGGCGACACGATGTTCCGCCACGCCATCGTCAACGGCTATGCCCATGTGCTCATCGAGATCAGGCAGGACCTGATTGCAAACGAGAACGACGCGAAGGCCTGGGGCATCCAACTTGCCGAAATCCTTGAAGGCATCAACCGCATGCCCGATATGCACGTTGTGAAGCAGTACGGCTCGCGTACGGGACCGTTGTGAAGGAGCACGCGCGATGACAGACCTGACCGAGAACCAGAAACGCGACTTCGAGGCCGCCGCCTTTCGCAGGCTTGTGCAGCACCTGCGAGAGCGGACGGACGTTCAGAACATCGACATGATGAATCTCGCCGGCTTCTGCCGGAATTGCCTCTCCAACTGGTATCAGGACGCTGCCAACGAGGCGGGTGCGCCCCTGGACAAGGCGCAGGCGCGCGAGATCGTCTACGGCATGCCGTATGATGATTGGCGATCGAAATACCAGGCTGAAGCAACACCTGCCCAGCAGGCCTCGTTTGAAGGAAACCGGCCAAAAGACCATTGATTCCTGTTCGCGTGTCGGGCAACCAAGCGCCATCCTCAATTCGCCCCGAGTCGGCGGCGTTCAAGATTTCGGAGTTCCGACATGGCTGATGACATTACCGATGATTCTGCGCAGACCGTGGCCGCTGGCCAGCTTCGCGCCTTCATCGAGCGTATAGAGCGTCTCGAGGAAGAGAAGCAGACGATCGCAGATGACATCAAGGAAGTGTTCGCGGAGGCCAAGGGCACCGGCTTCGACACCAAGGCGATGCGAACCATCATCCGGCTGCGCAAGAAGGACAAGGCGGAACGCGAGGAGGAAGAAGCGATGCTCGACCTCTACATGGCCGCGCTCGGCATGGCCTGATCTTTCGTGCCGATCCTCAACAGCGCGCATAAAATGCAGGCAGAGGCCGCCGCGTGGCGGCAATGGCTGCACGAGCGCCCGGAGATCGGCTTCGACCTGACACAAACCGAAGCCTTCGTGGCTGGAAAGCTCGAGGCGTTCGGCTGCGACGAGATCGTGCGCGGCGTTGGCGGGTCCGGCATCGTGGCGGTTATTCGCGGTCGGCTTGGCGACGGGCCCACGATCGGGCTGCGCTCCGACATGGATGCGCTGCCCATGCTGGAAGATTCCAGCATCCCTCATGCGTCCCATGAACCGGGAAAGATGCATGCCTGCGGCCATGATGGTCACATGGCGATGCTGCTCGGCGCGGCAAAACACCTTGCCGAAAGCCGCAATTTCGCCGGCTCCGTGGCGGTGGTGTTCCAGCCAGCGGAAGAAATCGGCCAAGGCGCGCTTGCGATGCTAGGCGACGGGCTCATCGAGCGTTTTGGGATTTCACGGATGTTCGGCATGCACAACATGCCCGGCATCCCCGCCGGCCAGTTCGCGATGCGTCACGGTGCGATCATGGCGGCCGTCGCCAAATTCACGATCCGCATCGCGGGCCGGGGCGGACACGCCGCGCGGCCGCATTTCACGATCGACCCGATCGTCACAGGGGCGCAGATCATCGACGCGCTGCAGACTATCGTGGCGCGGCAGGCCGACCCAGTAGCCTCCCTGGTCGTCACGGTAACCCGCGTGATCGCCGGCACGGCGTACAACATCATCCCCGAGACGATCGAGATCTGGGGCACGACACGCGCGCTCGACATGGACGATGCCGCGATGGCGCAGCGGCGTATCCGCGAGATATGCGCCGGGCTCGCCACGGCATCGGGCGCTCAGATCGAGGTCGATTATGACCAGGCCCATCCGGTGACGTTCAACACGCCGGAGGAAGCCGATTTTGTCGCAGGCATCGCCCGCGACATCGCCGGAACGGTCGATGCCGACGTTCGGCCGGTGATGGCCGGCGAGGATTTCTCGCACATGCTGAATGCGCGGCCGGGTGCGCTCGTTTTCATCGGCAACGGCGACACTCCCGGCCTTCATCACCCGGCCTACGATTTCGACGACGAAATCATTCCCGCCGGCATCAGCTACTGGGTGCGACTGGTGGAGGCGGCGCTCACACCGCCGGCTCGAACTCCAGAGCCACACCGTTGATGCAATAGCGCAGCCCGGTCGGCGGCGGGCCGTCGGGGAAGACATGGCCGAGATGGCTGCCGCAATTGGCGCAATGAACCTCCGTGCGGACCATGCCGTAGGAACGGTCCTCGGTCACTTCGACGGACCCGGGCAGCGGATCGTTGAAGCTCGGCCAGCCGGTACCGCTCTCGAACTTCAGCGTCGATTCGAACAGCGGCTGGTCGCAGCCGATGCAGGTGAAGGTGCCCGGGCGCTTCTCGTACAAGAGCGCACAGCTTCCCGGCCGCTCGGTGCCGTGCTGGCGCATCACCTGATACTGCTCCGGCGTCAGAAGCGCGCGCCATTCCGCATCGGTGCGGGTGACGGGGTAGGTCTTGGCATCCATCATGGTTGCTCCTGAAAGAGGGGGTCGCCGCATATGTAATGCGCGGCACCCCGCGCCTCAATGCTTGCGCGACAGTTCCTTCGTCATGCGTTCCAGCCCGTCCAGCGTCAGCGGATACATGCGCTCTGAAAACAGCTCCGCCACCATCTTGATGGAATGGGTGTAGGACCAGTGCTTCTCGCGTACGGGGTTGATCCAGACGGCGTTCGGCCATTGCGCCGTGACCCGCGCCAGCCAGGTTGCGCCCGGTTCCTCGTTCCAGTGCTCGACCGAGCCGCCCGGATAAGCGATCTCGTAGGGGCTCATCGATGCGTCTCCGACGAAGATGACCTTGTAGTCGGACCCGTATTTGTGCAGCACGTCGAGCGTGGGGATCACTTCCGCATGGCGCCGGCGGTTGTCCTTCCACACGCCTTCATAAAGGCAGTTGTGGAAGTAGAAATATTCCATGTGCTTGAACTCGACGCGTGCCGCCGAAAACAGCTCCTCCACGATCCTGATGTGATCGTCCATCGAGCCGCCGACATCGAAGAACATCAGCAGCTTGACGGCGTTGCGCCGCTCCGGCCGCGTCTGGACGTCGAGATAGCCATGCTCGGCGGTGGCCGTGATTGTGCCGGGCAGGTCGAGTTCTTCCACCGCGCCTTCGCGCACCCAGCGGCGCAGGCGCTTGAGCGCCACCTTGATGTTGCGGGTGCCGAGTTCGACGGAATCGTCGAAATTCCTGAATTCGCGCTTGTCCCAGACCTTGACCGCGCGACGGTGGCGGCTTTCAGCTTGGCCGATGCGCACACCTTCGGGATTGTAGCCATAGGCGCCGAAGGGCGAAGTACCGGCGGTGCCGATCCATTTCGAGCCGCCCTGGTGCCTGCCCTTCTGCTCCTCGAGACGCTGCTTGAGCGTCTCCATCAGCTTCTCGAAGCCGCCCAGCGACTCGACCAGCTTCTTTTCCTCTTCGGTCAGGTGCTTTTCGGCGAGCCGGCGCAGCCATTCCTCCGGCAGGTTGGCCACATCGACGTGGCCTTCGCCGGATACCGCCTCAAGCCCCTTGAACACATGCGAGAATACCTGGTCGAAGCGGTCGATGTGCCGCTCGTCCTTCACCAGCGCCGCGCGTGAGAGATAATAGAAGCCCTCGACGTCGTACTCGACCAGACCCGCATCCATGCCTTCGAGCAGCGACAGGTACTCCCGCAGCGACACGGGCACCTTGGCGGCCTTGAGTTCGAGGAAGAAGGGCAGGAACATGGGCGCCTACAGCAGGTCGTATTCGATAAAGCCGGTCTTGCGGGCGACACGATCGTAGAGGCGGCGTGCGGTGCCGTTCGTCTCCTGGGTCATCCAATAGACGTTGGTGACGCCGCGTTCGGCTGCCGCCTTGCGAACGGCCTCGATCAAAGCTTCGCCCGCACCCTTGCCGCGCGCCTCCGGCGTCGTGAACAGGTCCTGCAGATAGCAGTTGCCTTCCAGCGACCAGCAGGAGCGATGGAAGAGATAATGCACCAGCCCGACCGTCTTGCCGTCGGCAAGCGCCACGAACCCGCGGGGCTCGAATTCGCCGTCACTGAACAATCGCTCCCAGGTTGCGGTATAGACCGTTTCCGGCACCGTCGCTTCATAGAATTCCAGATACGCCGTCCACAGCTTGCGCCAGTCGGCGTGATCGGATTGAGCGAGGGGGCGGATGGTGACAGTCATCGGTGGGTACTTTCACTGTGGTGGCTGCGGGATTGGTCAGGCATGGATCCTCGGGTTTCACCCGAGGATGACGAAGGTGGGAATGAAGGCCCTACCTACTGACCCACCCGGTTTTCACAAACCTCTCAACCTCGTCATCCTCGGGCTTGACCCGAGGATCCATGCCTGACCCCATCCGTCGCGCGCAACGGTCCAGTTCGGTCAATTGCGTTGACGGAACGTGCCTCATCCCTGACGCCGGGCCATGAAGGCGAGGCGTTCGAACAAGTGCACGTCCTGCTCGTTCTTGAGCAGCGCGCCATGCAGGCGGGGAAGCGCGTTCTTGGCGTCGCCGCGCAGATCCTCCGGGCTGATGTCGTCGGATACCAGCAGGCGAATCCAGTCGAGCGCCTCGGATGTCGACGGCTTCTTCTTGAGGCCTGGAACGTCGCGGATCTCATAGAACTGGCTCAGCGCCGCGCTCACCAGGCGCTGCTTGATGCCCGGATAATGGACGTCGACGATGCGCTGCAGCGTCTCCATCTCGGGAAAGCGGATATAGTGGAAGAAGCAGCGGCGCAGGAAGGCGTCCGGCAGTTCCTTCTCGTTGTTGGAGGTGATGATGACGATGGGGCGCTGCCGGGCACGGACCGTCTCGCCGGTCTCGTAGACATGGAACTCCATCTTGTCGAGTTCCTGCAGAAGGTCGTTTGGAAACTCGATGTCGGCCTTGTCGATCTCGTCGATCAGCAGCACCACCTTGCGATCGGCGGTAAACGCCTCCCACAGCTTGCCGTGGCGGATATAGTTGGAGATGTCGTTGAAGCGCTCGTCGCCGAGCTGACTGTCGCGCAAGCGCGAGACGGCATCGTATTCGTAAAGGCCCTGCTGCGCGCGCGTGGTCGACTTGACGTGCCATTCGATCAGGTCGAGACCGAGAGCCGCTGCCACCTGCCTGGCCAGTTCCGTCTTGCCGGTGCCGGGCTCGCCCTTGACCAGCAACGGCCGTTCCAGCGCGATCGCCGCGTTGACTGCGACCATCAGATCCTTGTCGGCGACATAGGCCGCCGTTCCTTCGAAACGCATTCATGCTCTCCAATTCGTCGCGGGGGACAGTAGTGAGGGCAACGCCCAAGGGCAAGGCATCGGTCGGTCTCCACCGCAAACGCTCAGACCGGCTTTCTCGCGGGCGGACGCGGCGATTGTCTTAATGGCCTGGCAGGAGGCCAATAGAATCGCGTGGTGGGCATAGTTGTCGAACTGGCCGGGTCCCGTAGAATGGACAACGGTATGATCGCATTGAATTCATTCGGCGACGGGCTAATTGATTGGGTCTGGCCGGAAAGTTTCGAAGTGTTCTCCGGTGTCAGGCATATCACGGGCGGGTGCGGCTTCAATAAGGTCGCCTTCGCCAACTGGGCGATATTCGGAAGCTCGCCATTCGTGGATTTCGCGCCAGAGAGCCCTGAAGACATCCGAGAAATTCAGATCAACTGTGAAGGTGAAATCGGCTTCAGTGATCTGAGCATCCGACACGGCGAAGGTAAGCCCATCTGCAGTGGTAAGTAGGCGCTTCATCGTGACAGCGGTCCCCGCTGAGATAAAGGGGAAATGGGTACGGTTTCTGAACAGGCTTCGTTCGACCGATGCGAGGTGCCCAACGTCAGATTTGCAGCGCCAACGCTGTTGAAGGCTTTGAGCATCAGGGCCGCGACGAACCGTGACAGATACTTGAGCGCTGATTGTGACATCCCGTGCGGGTGATTGGCCGCTGTTCTTGACGGCAATCTTCAAAAGGAAGTCGTCCCCAGTTCCTCGCTCTAAAGTGCAGGCCTCTATTCCGAGATAGGCACGAACTTGCGCTTCACCGATGCGCCTCGTTTCGGCGACGGCATCTTTGGCGGCAGTGGTGGCGTTCTTCGCCTCTTCGACGGTGGCCGCAGCGGCTTCCGCGGCGCGTCGGGTGTAGACCAAGGTCCTCCAGATCAGCACAACACCAACAGCGGTGAGAACGGTGGCGGCAACGCTGAACACGGCCATAGCCCATTGCGCAAGCGTATCCTCTGTCTTAACCAAGCGTTCGAACCAGTATCGCCATCCTAGCTCATCTGCGCTGACGCTAGGCTCGCCTATACGATCGTTGCGATCGGTCTCGTTCAATTGCTGTTCGTTGGGGACCGTGGGCTGGCTAAACTCTGGAACCGTCCATACGAGCAATAGCAGCGCCAAGCCTAACCCGGCTATAAATCCAAGTGCTGAATGAGCGAACCCATTGCGTCTAGACATGTGAGCAAGAATGCTGCCGTGATTTCCCCTGAGACGGGTCATTACGGATGTTCATTTGCCTGTGGTCAACTCCAATTGTCGCATCAAACCGAAATCGCCCGCACCAGCGCAACGGGCCGCGCAATCCTCTGGCAAGTGAGCGCGGCTGCGCCTATATTGGCGGTGGCGATCTGCGCTTCCCGACAGGAGCACTTATTCCCCGGGGCCTTACTGATCCTTAGGGAGCTGTCCCTGGCCGGACTCGTGGGTTCGGACACACGGCGCCCACCTACTTTGTAGGCACCCGGGATCAACCGCGACATCGGTCGTCGTGGATCGTCATTTCCCGCCTCTCAGGCGAGTGGCCGGCGCATTTCGAGCGCGGTGTCGAAGCGGGTGGCGATGGTGCCCGAAACCGCGAAACCCGCCTTTCGATAAAACGGCTCGGCGTCCCTGCCTGCAACAACGACAAGCACCCGCGCGCTGCGCGAGCCGGCCAGTTCCGCCGCGTGGCCGACGAGCGCGCGTCCTATGCCGGCGCGCCACCTTGCCGGCTCGACGAACAGACCGTCCAGCTCCATCTCATCACGCCCGCGCGCGATCAGGACGTGAAAACCGACGATGCTCTCTTCTGCCTCGGCGACCCAGACATTGCCGTGTGCGATCTGATGCGCCGGCAGGTGGATGGATTCCGGATGGGCAAGCAGTTGCGCGCGATAGGTTTCGGACACCAGGGAGGCTCGCCGCTGGAGATTCTCGAGTGCAGCGCGAAGCGGTGGGGTGGCCGGACGTATGTTCAGCGTCTGGGTCATTCGTGTCGGTTGCCTGTTCGTATCACTGCCTTATAACATCCTGGCCAACCTGCCGAGGAGCCTGTCCTGCCTGCCGCTGACCTGAAGAAGACATTGCGCGCCGAAGCGCTTGCGCGCCGCGACGGGCTCGATGCGGTGTGGCGGGTGGAAGCCTCGCTTGCGATGGCGGAGGCGGCCGGGCTGATCGACGTCGAGCCGGGCATGGTTGTGTCGGGATACTGGCCGATGCGCTCCGAGGTCGACGTGCGGCCCTTGATGTTCGCGCTGATGGAAAGGGGCGCGCGGCTTTGCCTGCCGGCGATCCTCGACAAGACGACGATCGTCTTCCGCGAACTGAAGCGCGGCGCGCCGCTCGTCGAGATGGGGTTCGGAACCGCCGGGCCCGGCGAGGAAGCGGAAGTGCTGGACCCGACCGTGATGCTGATGCCGCTCGCGGCCTATGACGCGCGCGGCCATCGCATCGGCTATGGCGGCGGCTATTACGATCGCGCCATCGAGCGGCTTCACGACAAGGGCATCCAGCCGCGACTGATCGCGGTGGCCTTCGATTGCCAGCTCGTCGACACGGTGCCGAACGAGGATCATGACGTGCAGCTCGGCGAATTGCTGAGCGAAAGCGGCTTGCGCGCATTTCCGCTGTCTCTATAGAGGGGCGATGAGGCTTCTATTTCTTGGCGACATGGTCGGGCGCTCCGGCCGCACGGCGGTCTGGGAGCGGCTTCCCGGCCTGATTTCCGACTATCGGCTCGATTTCGTGATCGTCAATGGCGAGAACGCGGCTGGAGGCTTCGGCATCACCGAGGACATCTACCTGCGAACGCTCGAGGCGGGCGCCGACGTGGTGACGACCGGCAACCATGTGTGGGACCAGCGCGAGGCACTCGACTTCGCATCACGCTCCGACCGGTTCATCCGGCCCGCCAACTTTCCCGTCGGAACGCCGGGCAGGGGGACGGGGCTGTACGAGGCCAAGAACGGCGCGCGCGTCTTCGTCACCAACATCATGGGGCGCGTCTTCATGCATCCCGAGCTCGACGACCCGTTCCAGGCCGCGGAGCGCGAACTGGCCGCGTGTCCGCTGGGCGACGTGGCCGATGCGGTGGTGATCGACTTCCATGCCGAGGCCACCTCGGAAAAGATGTGCATGGGGCACTTCGTCGACGGCAGGGCCAGCCTTGTCGTGGGCACCCATACGCACCAGCCGACGGCCGACCATCAGATCCTGGATGGTGGCACGGGCTACCTCAGCGACGCCGGCATGTGCGGCGACTACAATTCCTCGCTCGGCATGGAGAAGGAGGAGCCGCTCAACCGGTTCCTGTCGAAGGTGCCGAAGGGGCGGTTCGAAGCGGCAGGCGGCCCGGCGACGATCTGCGGCGTCGGGCTCGACATCTCCGACCGGACCGGCTTGTGCGAGCGCATCGCACCGCTGCGGCTGGGGCCGAGGCTCGAGGAAACGGTGCCCGCTTTCTGGAACTGAGTCCGACGGTCGGCGCGGTCACGGAACCGCAATGAACGTCGCGCATTAAGGCGGTCAGCGTTGGCGTTGACGGGCTCGTCGCGCGTCCTTAACTGTTATCTGAATTTCATCGGTAATCCGGGGGCTTTGATGATCGAGTTTTTCGCCGGCCATTTTGATTGGCTGAACAGTCCGGCCGCATGGGTCGCGCTCGGTACGCTGATCGTGCTGGAAGTCGTTCTCGGCATCGACAACCTGATCTTCATATCGATCCTGACCAACAAGCTCCCCAAGGAACATCAGGCCCGTGCGCGCCGGATCGGCATCGGCGGCGCGCTGGTCATGCGCCTTGCGCTGCTGGCTACGGTCTCGTTCATCGTGCAGCTTACAGATCCGGTGTTCGAACTGTTCGGTCACGGCTTCTCATGGCGCGATCTCATCCTCATCGCGGGCGGCCTGTTCCTGGTGTGGAAGGCGACCAAGGAAATCCACCATTCGGTCGACCCGGAAGACAGCAAGGAAAACATGGTCGGAGAGGTGGTGAAGATTTCCATCGCCGGCGCGATCGCCCAGATCCTGGTGCTCGACCTGGTGTTCTCGATCGACTCGATCATCACCGCAGTCGGCATGACCGACGAGATCGCGATCATGTACATTGCCGTCATCGTGACGGTGTCGATCATGCTTCTGGCGGCGGAACCGCTCGCCAACTTCATCGGCAAAAACCCGACGATCGTCATGCTGGCGCTCGCCTTCCTGCTGATGATCGGCATGACGCTGATTGCCGAAGGCATGGGCTTCCATGTGCCGAAGGGCTACATCTACGCCGCCATGGGCTTCTCGGCCCTGGTCGAGGTGCTCAACATGCTGGCGCGGCGCAGGCGCAAGCCCAAAGCTCCCGAAGGCGTCTGAGAAGAGTCAGATGTCCTTTCCCGGGCCCGGCGGAATCTCGCCGGGCTGCGGAATGAGCATCGAGCGCTCCTTCAGCCAGGGGTGGATCTCCACCGCCCTGCGAAGGCTTGCCTGGCCAATCTCCATGCGGCCCTGGCGCATCAGGATCATCGCCTTTCCCGCCAGCGCGGCGAAGTGCAGCGGCTCGAGCGCGAGGGCGCGCTCGATGTCTTCGAGCGACCCGTCGAAATCCTGCTTGAGGAAGCGCACGAAAGCGCGCTGGTTCCAGCCTTCCGCATAGGCGGGCGCGTCGCGCACGACGACGTCGAGGATCGCCAGCGCGCCGTCCCAGTCATAGCGTTCGCGCTTGCGCATCGCCTCGGCGACCGCTTCCTCGACGGCGGGCGTTGGCGCCAGCGCCATCCACATGCGCCAGATGTCGTCTTCCGCGCGCCGGCCTTCGTCCTGTGACGCCGCGCTGCCCAGCCTTTGGAAGAGAATGCGGCGGCTCCGCTCTCGACGGCTTTCGGCATAGGCGGCGAGAGGGGCGATCGGGGCCGCCAGCACTGCCAGCGCGACAAGGAATTGTCGCCGAGTGCGCATGGTCATATCCCGTCGAGCACGAGGATCGTCGGGCGGCGCGGCAGGTCGCGCATCGAGACGGAAAACGAGCGCTCCTCCGAAAAGCGCACGTCGAAGGTCTCGCCCATGCTGCCGGTGAATTCGCCGATCGGCGTGGCGTGGCGGTGCATGGGCAGGATGAGCGACGAAAACAGCCGCTTGGCGATCTCGCTCATTGCGCCGACCGATAGCGTCATGCCGCCATCGATCGGCACCATGACAATGTCGAGCCGCCCGATCGCGCCATAGTGCTCGTCTTCGAGATGGTGGTGCAGATGACCGAGATGGCCGATGCACAGACCGGCAACCTCGAAGATGAAGATGGAGTTGCCGCTTTCCTCCATGGCGCCCCAACGGCGGATGTCGGTCGGCACGTTGCGGATGTAGACATCGTCGACCACGACGGCATGGCGGGCAGGGCCGCCTTCCGGATTCCAGCCGCGCAGCACATGCTCGATCGCGGGATCGGGATTTTCCGTGTAGTGCGTGCGGTGCGCCTTATTCATGGTCACGACGCGGGGAAGCGGATCGCTTCCGTACACACCGCTGAAGTCGGTGGCGATGCGCACGCCGCCCGGCGTCTCGATGACATAGGTGGAATGGCCGGCATAGGTGATGGTGACCGTGCCGTCGTCGACGGCCTGGGCGGGGGTGAAGCTGGCATAGGTGGCGCGTGGCAGCGCCTGGGCCATGGCGAGGCACTGGCTGGGCACGGGCGCATCGGCGTCCTGCGCAAGGGCAGGCAGTGCGAATGGCAGGAAGAGGAATGAAAGGGCAAGGCGGCGGACAAGGCGCATGGCGGTTCTCCGAGGCTGCGAATATATCGAGCCTAGCCGCTGGAGGCGGGCGCGCCACGGCTTTTGGACGCAACGGCAGTCACGATTTCGCGAGAGTAGCCGGCTCGCGAGGCCTTCTGGACGTTTCAGGGTGATTTCTCTATAAGGCGCGCCATCCGGCAAAATCGCGAATACGTCCGCACAGGGGTGTCATGGCAGGTCATTCACAATTCAAGAACATCATGCATCGCAAGGGTCGGCAGGACGCCGTCCGTTCGAAGATGTTTTCCAAGCTCGCGCGCGAGATCACCGTTGCCGCGAAGATGGGCGCGCCTGACCCGGACATGAACGCGCGTCTCCGCCTTGCCGTGCAGAACGCCAAGGCGCAGTCGATGCCGAAGGACAACATCCAGCGCGCCATCAATAAGGCGTCGGGCGGCGATGCCGAGACCTATGATGAGGTCCGCTACGAGGGCTACGGGCCGGGCGGCGTGGCCGTCATCGTCGAGGCGCTGACCGACAATCGCAATCGCACAGCCTCCAACGTGCGCGCCGCGTTCACCAAGGCGGGCGGCGCGATGGGCGAGACGGGATCGGTGGCCTTCATGTTCGATCGCGTCGGCGAGATTGTCTACAAGATCGAGGCCGGCGATGCCGACGCAGTGATGGAAGCCGCCATCGAAGCGGGCGCCGAGGACGTCCAGTCCGACGAAGAGGGCCACGTCATCCTCTGCGCGTTCGAGGATATCGGTGACGTGACCGCTGCGCTCGAAAAGGCGCTCGGGGAAGCCGAATCGGTCAAGACGATCTGGAAGCCGCAGACCTCGACGCCGGTCGACGAGGATCGGGCGCGCTCGATCCTGAAACTGGTCGCGACTCTCGACGATGACGACGACGTCCAGAACGTCTACGCCAATTTCGAAGTCGACGACGAGACGATGGCGAAGCTGAGCGCGGCGTGAGCCAGCAGAAGCCCGTCATCCGTATTGCCTATTGCACACAGTGCCAGTGGCTCCTGCGCGCCGCATGGATGGCGCAGGAACTGCTCTCGACGTTCGGACCCGACATAAGCGAGGTCTCGCTGGTGCCGGGAACTGGTGGCGTGTTCGAGATCACGCTCGACGGAGAGGTCATCTGGGAGCGCAAGCGCGACGGCGGATTTCCGGAAGCCAAGGTGCTGAAGCAGCGTGTGAGAGACCGGGTTTGGCCAGAGCGCGATCTGGGGCACTCCGACCGCAAGGACTGAAATAGCGGTCGTGTCCGGCTCAGTGGTGGCGGCTGCCGTGCCGGCCCCACAATCCGCCCAAGGCGGCGCCAAGTGCGATGCCGATCGCCACGCCCACCCCTACATTGTCCATCGCGACGCCGATGCCGGCTCCCACGCCGACCCCGACCGCTATACCCACGCCCATATCGGAGTAGCTCATTACTGATCTCCCGGTCATGTGTTGAGCAACAACCCGCAAGCGGCTTCGCGGGTTCCAGGAATTGTGCCGACAAAAGAAGAACCCGCCACGAGGGCGGGTTCTCTGCAAGCCGGCAAGATGCGGAAAGCCTAGATGCCGAGGCCTTCGTAGCGCTTCTTGAACTTGGACAGGCGACCACCGCGATCGAGCAGCGTCTGCGTGCCGCCGGTCCATGCGGGGTGCGTGGTCGGGTCGATATCGAGGTTCATCGTATCGCCTTCCTTGCCCCAGGTGGAGCGGGTCATGTATTCGGTACCATCGGTCATGACGACCTTGATGGTGTGGTAATCGGGATGGATATCGGTTTTCATCGGCTTCGTCCTGGCTGTCGGGGCTTTCGCGCGGCACTTCGCTGCGGCGATGCGCCCACTATCAAAACCTGAAGGCGCAGCTAAGGAAGGGCCGCAGCTTCAAAAACGGTCGGCTGGCCTATACAGGAGCCGGTGAAAATGCACAAGGCCGATGGCGCGGCAAATTCCTGGCCGGGCCAGGAGGGACGGAGTGGATGACAGAACCGATTCAGGGACGCGACAGGCGTAGTCGCTCGATCGGGCCACTGCGACGCCTGGTGCCCTATGTTCGGCCGTATCGCGCGCTCGTCCTGGGCGCGATCGTGTCATTGCTGGCTGCCGCGCTGACGACGCTGACGCTGCCGCTCGCGGTGCGGCGGATGATCGACCACGGGTTCAACAATTCCGACTCGGTGCTGATCTCGAACTACTTCTCCATGCTGGTGGTGCTCGCCGGCGTCCTCGCCCTGGCTTCCGCGGGGCGCTATTATTTCGTCATCACGCTGGGCGAGCGTATCGTCTCCGATATCCGGCGCAACGTCTTTGCCCATGTCACGCGGCTTTCACCGGGGTTCTTCGATACGATCCAGTCCGGCGAAATCGTCTCGCGCCTGACTGCCGACACGACGCAGATCAAGTCTGCGGTCGGCGCCACCGCATCGGTGGCGCTTCGCAACCTGATAATGGGCTTCGGTGCGCTGGCGATGATGGTGATCACCAGTCCCAAGCTGTCGGGCCTGGTGATAGCGGCCATACCGGTCATCGTGCTACCGCTCGTGGCTTTCGGGCGGTCCGTGCGCCGCAGGTCGCGCTTCGCGCAGGATACGCTGGCGGAGGCGTCCGCCTACGCGAGCGAGCAGATCGGTGCCGTTCGCACGCTTCAGGCCTTCACCAACGAGGCGCTGGTGACAGGACGCTTTGGCGCCGCCGTCGAGACGGCCTTCGCAGCGGCGCGGTCGTCGGTGCTGGCGCGCGCGTTTCTCACCTTTTTCGCCATCTTCACCATCTTCGCGTCGGTCGTCGCGGTGCTGTGGTTCGGTGCAGCGGACGTGCTCGCCGGCACGCTGTCACCGGGTACCCTCAGCCAGTTCCTGCTTTATGCGGTGTTTGCCGCCGGCGCACTGGGGGCGTTGTCGGAGGTGTGGGGAGAGCTGAGCCAGGCGGCAGGCGCCGCCGAGCGCCTGAGCGAACTGCTTGACGAGGAGCCAGCCGTCAAGGCGCCCGCCGCTCCGATGCGGATGCCGAAGCCGGCGCGCGGCGAGGTCGCTTTCTGCGACGTCGCCTTCGCCTATCCCGCCCGTCCCGACCAGGCCGCGTTGAAGAAACTCTCCTTCCGTGTCGCGCCGGGCGAGACCGTGGCGATCGTCGGTCCGTCGGGTGCCGGCAAGAGCACGATCTTCTCGCTGCTCATGCGCTTCTACGATCCCGAAGCCGGCTCGGTTCTCATCGACGGCATCGACGTGCGCCAGGCAGACCCGCACGACGTGCGCGGCCGCATCGCGATCGTGCCGCAGGACGTGACGGTGTTTGCGGCGAGTGCGGCGGAGAATATTTCGTTCGGTCGTCCCGGTGCGAGCCGCGAAGAGGTCGAGACCGCGGCACGTGACGCCCACGCGCAGGAATTCATCTCGCGCCTTTCCGCCGGCTACGACACGCAGCTCGGCGAGCGCGGCGTCATGCTGTCGGGCGGCCAGCGCCAGCGCATCGCGATCGCGCGCGCAATCCTGCGCGATGCACCGATCCTGCTGCTGGACGAGGCGACGTCAGCGCTGGACGCCGAAAGCGAGACGCTGGTGCAGACAGCGTTGGAACGGCTGATGGAGGGCCGCACCACGATCGTCATCGCGCATCGGCTCGCGACCGTCCTGAAGGCCGACCGCATCCTGGTGATGGAAGACGGAAGTATCGTCGAAGAAGGGACGCATCGCAGCCTCGTGGCCGCCGGGGGCGTCTATGCGCGCCTCGCGAAACTACAGTTCGGCGATGGCGGCGAAGCCTTTTCGCGGGCGGCGGAGTAGGAGACTTCCGCACGGCATCGGGAGGATATACTTTTCTTATAGTATATCTTGGAGGTTGCCGTGCAAGTCGCAAAATGGGGTAACTGCCTCGCAGTCAGGTTGCCTGCAGCGGTTGTTGAGGCGCTCAAACTCAAGGAGGGCGACGAAATCGAGATCCATGTCGCAGGGGAGCGGGCGTTTGACGTCGAACGTGATCGCAGCCGTGAAAAAGCTCTCGAGCGGCTGCGGTCGTTACGCAAGCCGTTGCCCGCCGGATGGAAATTCGATCGCGACGAGGCGACGACGCGGTGACCGCGCCGCGTGAATTCCTTCATACCAACATACTGGTCTATGCGTTCAGCACCGATGTGAAATCATCGGCGGCGGAGGCGTTGCTGGCCAGAGGATGCGTCATCAGCGTTCAGGGGCTCAACGAGTTCGCCAATGTCGCGCGCCGCAAGCTACTGATGGATTGGCGGGAGGTGGATGAGGCTCTGGCAGTGCTACGCGCGCTTTGCCGCGAAATCGTCCCTGTCGATCTGGAAACGCATGCGTTGGGGATGGCGCTAGCCTCCCAGCACAACTTCTCCGTATTTGACGCACTCATGCTGGCAAGCGCTCTGCGCGGCGATTGCAGCACGTTCTGGAGTGAGGACATGCAGGCGGGAATGTTGGTCGATCAGCGGCTGCGGATCGCCAATCCTTTCCGCAGCCTGTGAGGTCGCCTCGAGGACCGTCGTTCAACCCAGCAGGTTTCTCGCCGTGCGCATGAAGATGCCCGCGCCGATGGCGATGAGGTCGTCGGGGAAGTCGTAGTCGGGATTGTGCAGCGCCGGGACGTCGACGCCCGCGCCGAGAAACAGCATCGCCGATTTCGACGTATGTCCGAAAATGCCGAAATCCTCCGAAGCGCGCATCGGCAGTTCCTCTCCGTCGTGGGCGACGCCCTCGGCTTCGAGCGCGGCGCGCAGGTGGTCGACGGCTTCGGGCGCGTTGAGGCTGGCAACGAAGATCTCGTGGTAGTCGATGGTGTGGCGCAGACCGTGCGCGGCAGCCTCCCGTTGCGCCAGCGCTTCGGCGGCGCTGCAAAGGCCCTCCATGCGCTCGTCCAGCCGCGTGCGCAGCGTTGCCCACACCTCGGCATGGCCCGGCGCGATGCCGAACACGGCTTCGCCCATGCTTGCATGCGTGACGGTCACCATGGCGAAATCGTCTTCATGGAAACTGCCGCCGCCGAGCGATGCAAGCGCCGGCATGAGATGGGTCATCGCCATCATCGGCGACGTTCCCGTTTCAGGCATAGAGGAGTGCGCAGTCTTGCCCTCGAACATGATGCGCATGCCGCGAGAGGCGCAGTTGACGACGCCCGGCTTGAGCCGGACATGCCCAAGCGGGGTGCCGGGAAGATTGTGCAGCGAAAAGGCGAAGTCCGGCCGGATCGTATCGTAGCGCGGGTCGGCGACGACGCCGGCGGCGCCGTTGCCGGTCTCTTCGGCAGGCTGGAACATAAGCACCACGCGCCCTGTGGCGGGTTTTTGCCGCCCGAACTGACGGGCGAGCGCGGCAAGGATCGCCGTGTGCCCGTCATGGCCGCACATATGCGACTTGCCGTGAACGGTGGAGCGGTGGGGGATCTCCGACAGTTCCTCGATCGGCAGGGCGTCCAGCTCGGAGCGGAACAGAACCGTCGGACCGGGTATGCCGCTGTCGTAGACAAGCGCGACGCCGTATCCGCCGAGATTGGTCAGAACTTCGCTCGGACCCGTGTCGGCGGCAAACTCGACCACGCGCCGTGCCGTCTGCTCCTCCTCGTTCGAAATCTCGGGGAACCGGTGCAACTCACGGCGGAAGGCGACGAGATCTGCGATGTCCTGGTTGGTCAATTGCATGGATGACTGGTCTTTTCTCTTGTCGTTACAGATTTGCGGCCGCGTGCCTGCCGGCATTCCTGCCTGAGAAGATGCAGCCGCCGAGGAAGGTTCCCTCGAGCGCGTTGTAGCCGTGATAGCCGCCACCGCCGAAGCCCGCCACCTCTCCCGCCGCATAAAGGCCGGAAATGGGCTGTCCGGCGCCGTCGAGCGCCTGGGCATCGAGGTTGGTGTGCAGGCCGCCCAGCGTCTTGCGCGTGAGGATGTGCAGCCTGACGGCGATGAGCGGCCCATGGGCCGGATCGAGGATGCGGTGCGGCCGGGCAGTGCGGATGAGCTTGTCGCCGAGATAGGCGCGGGCGCCGCGGATCGCGGTGACCTGTGCATCCTTGGAGAAAGGATTGTCGATCTGGCGGTCGCGTGCCTCGATCTGCATCGCGAGGTGCTCATGATCGAGAAGGGGCACGTCGGTCAGCGCGTTCATGCCGGCGACCAGTTCGGGCAGGGTGTCGCGGACGACGAAATCCGCGCCGTTTGCCTTGAAAGCCTCGACGGGTGGCGTCGCGCCGGAGCCGCGCCGGCTCTTGAGAACCTGCAGCCATTTCTTCGACGTCAGATCAGGGTTCTGCTCGGAGCCCGACAAGGCGAATTCCTTCTCGATGATCGACTGAGTCAGCACGAACCAAGAATAGTCATGGCCTGTGGCAAGGATGTGTTTCAGAGTCGACAGGGTGTCGAAGCCGGGCATGCAGGGCGGGGGAAGACGGTCGCCGCGGGCGTCGAACCACATCGAGGACGGCCCCGGCAGGATGCGGATGCCATGCTCGGGCCAGATCGGTGACCAATTGCGCACGCCTTCGGTGTAGTGCCACATGCGGTCGGCATTGATCAGCGCGGCGCCGGCCTGCTGCGCGATCGCGACCATGCGGCCATCGACGTGGTGGGGGACGCCGGCGATCATGGTTTTCGGAGCCGGACCGAGTCTCTCCACCGGCCAAGCCTTGCGCACGAGGTCGAAATTGCCGCCGATGCCGCCGGACGTGACAAGAATCGCGCCAGCCGAAAGCTCAAAACTTCCGGTCACTTCGCGGCTGGAGCGCTGGCCGCGCTCGACCTCCGATGATTCGAGTATATCGCCGGACACGCCGGTGACGGCGCCGTTGGTGGTGACGAGGCGCCCCGCGCGATGGCGAAACCGAATGTCGACCCTGCCGCTGTCTCGGTGCGCGGCTATGCGGCGCAGAAACGGCTCCAGCACGCCGGGACCTGTGCCCCAGGTGATGTGGAAGCGCGGAACGGAATTGCCGTGTCCATGGGCGTGGGCGCCGCCGCGCTCGGCCCAGCCGACGACCGGAAACCAGCGCATGCCCATGGCGTGGAGCCACTGGCGCATCTCGCCGGCGGCGAAGTCGATAAAGGCCTCGGCGACGCGTCGCGGCCAGAAATCTTCCGCACGGTCAAATTGGGCGGAGCCGAGCCAGTCGCCCAGCGCAAGGGCATGGCTGTCGCTGATCCGCATCCGGCGTTGTTCAGGACTGTCGACGAAAAAGAGGCCGCCCAGCGACCAGAATGCCTGGCCGCCCAGCGACTGCTCGCCTTCCTGTTCAAGGATAACGACGCGCTTGCCGGCGTCGGCCAGTTCACATGCCGCCACGAGACCGGCAAGGCCGCCCCCGATGACGATTGCATCCGCATCCTGCGCCATGGTTCCTCCCGCATTCATGCGCGGGAACGTTGACGCGGTTTTCCCTGCAGGGTCAACGCGGAAGCAAAAAAGAAGGCCGCCTTGTCGGGCGGCCTTCTGTGGCGAAGCGGTTCAAGGAACCAATCAGCCGTTGGTGAGGGCGTAGATGCCCTGGTTCACGGCATTGAGCTGGTTGGAAAGCGTCTGGTAGCTTCCCTCGCTCAGCGACCCTGCCTGGTCTGCGGCGGCCTGACGGATCGAATCGAGCTGCGAATGGATCCGGGCGACCTCGGCTTCATTGACCGGGCCATTCTGGCGGGCGTTGATGACGCCTGTCTCGGCGGCCTTGATCTGGCTCTTGAGGAGCTTGTCGTAGGTGACGCTCGACCCGCTCTGCAGAGTGTTTACCGAAGCTTCGTAGCTGGCATCGGCGGGAGACTGACGCACCGCGTCGGCTGCACCCAGACGATTGCTGTTGATGGCACTGGTGCTCATGTTGTCGATGCCGGTGGCGAGAGACTGGGAGTAGGTGACGTCAGCGGGTGACGGCCTCGTCAGGGGTTCGGCAAAGGCACCAGCGAGAGGTGCGGAGACGATGAGGGCGGCGAGTGCTGACTTGAGGATAGTATGTGTCATTTCGTTTATTCCACTGTGACGGATCGGCGTTGGGAGCCGCCAATCCAGAACCAGCCGTCCAGACAACTCTGGGCTGCACTCTCTCCAAAATGCACCCGGTTGTCCCGGCTGTTCTGCAGGTATGTGGCCGGTGGTTCCCGTTCAAGCGATCACGTCAAATGACGTGGCAGCAACACCCGTTCGGCGATAGCCAAGCACTTGAAATACAACCGTTTCGTCGACTAAAATTTTTTTAGTGAACGCAGTGTCGCTCTCAAGATCATCATATCTTCGTCATCGGCTCAGCGCGATTCATGGCGCAATAATAGGCACTTATGGCGAATGCTCGGGGCGCGGCCATGATTTGACGTAGAGGAACACGTCCATTTCACGGGCCAGCCGGTCGCCAAATGCGGCGTCGGCAGGCTTGGCTATGGTTAATAAATGATTGCCGCGTCAGGCCGTGCCGTAGCGCTTTTCCAGATGACGACGGAAATGATCCGCGTTGAGCGGCTCGCCGGTCGCGCGCTCGATCAGTTCCGGCGTCGACCAGCGCGACGCCTGCGACCAGATGTGGTCGGATCGCCATTGATTGACCCGGTCGAAGCGGCCTTGCGCGAAGTCGTCGCCCATATCGGGAGATTCGCGTTCGATGGCCGCCCACTGCTGCGCGGCGATCATTGCCCCCAAGGTGTATGACGGGAAATAGCCGAAGGCGCCGGCGGGCCAGTGGACGTCTTGCATCGGGCCATCGGCGGGCGCGTCGATGGTCGAAAGCCCGAGATAGTCCTTCATCTTGGTGTCCCAGGCCTCGGGCAGGTCGGCGACCTCGAGCCGCCCGGAGATCAGGTCCTGCTCCAGTTCGAAGCGCAGGATGACGTGCAGCGGGTATGTCACCTCGTCGGCATCGACGCGGATCAGCCCGCGCTCGACGCCATGGACGTGCGGAAGGATATCGTCGAGGGTCCAGCTCTCGCCGAGATAGCGCTCGACCACGGGCAGAGCCCATTGCCAGAAGGCGGGATTGCGGCCGATCTGCTTCTCGACGAACAGGCTCTGGCTCTCGTGCATGGCCATGCCGCGTGCCTTGGCTGACGGCCAGTGTGCGTTCTCGCGCGGCAGCCCCTGCTCGTAGAGCGCGTGCCCCGTCTCGTGCAGCACGCCCATCAAGGACGAGAGGAATTCGCTGGTGCGGTAGCGCGTGGTGATGCGCACATCAGTCGGGACGCCGCCGCAAAACGGATGGTGCGATATCGACAGGCTGCCGTGGGTGACGTCGAACCCGACGGCTGCCATCATTGCAAGGCCGAGTTCCCGCTGCTTCTCGATGGGATAGGCGCCCGACAAAGGCTTCAGCGGGTGTCTTGAAAGGCGCTCTTCCTGGATCGCCAGGGCTCTCGGCACGAAATCGACCAGAAAGGCCTTGAGTTCATCGAGGACCGGCGCGATGTCGGCGACGCGATTTCCGGGATCGTACTGCTCCATCATCGCGTCATAGGGCTCAAGCCCGAGCGCGTCGGAGCGCAACGCGGCTTCCTCGCGCGCGAGTTCCACCACACCGGTCAGCGCCGGCTGGAAACCGGCCCAGTCGTTGCGAGCCCGCATGTCGCGCCACAATTGTTCGCAACGCATGCGGGTGCGTGTCTGGCGCTCCACGAATTCGGGCGGCAGGCAGGTCAGGTTGAGATGGCTGCGGCGGAATTCCCGCAGCGCTATCGCCTGCTCTTCGTTCAGCGCCTCTCCTTCGGCGGTCTCGATCCAGCCGGAGATGTCCGGCGCCGTCGCCATGCGATGGCGCATGCCGGCGAGAGTCGCCATCGATTCGGCACGGGCCTCGCCGCCACCTACCGCCATGTTGGTTGCCTCGTCGGCCCCGAGGATCGACAGGGCATGGTCGATCGCGTCGATGCGGCGGTAGAGGTCGTCGAGTTTTTCGAATGACATGGCTATCTGCTTTTCTGCGTGGCTGCTCGCATCCAATAGACCGAACCGGGGAACTCTGCGCGTCGGTGCCAGAGCGCGTCGATCGCATCGTCGTTGAGCAGCGTCTGGCCGAGCACGGCATCGACGCTAGTATCCTGGCCGAGATCGCGATCGATCGTGACGAACAGGAACGGCTCGGCGCCGCGCGCTGCCTCAGGCTGCTCCGGACCATGCCAGGAAAAGTTGCCTTCGTTCGACGCCAGGCTGGCCGCGACCGTCAGCTCCGCCGCCGCGCGCGCCGGAACCGCCACATCGTCGGTGCTGGACTCCTCGTAGGCTGTCTCCATCGGCTGCGGGCCGTCGACCTCGTCCCAGAGCTGCATCTCGTCGGGGGTCGGCGAATAGGAGAGGCACCCGCGGCCGCCGCAATCCAATCCCTCCGCCTCCTCGTCTCCGATCTCTCGCCTTGCGGCCTCGATGACGGCGGCCGTCTGGCCCATCAACGGCATGGTGACAATCCGCCAGGCGACGTGCGGCCCGACCCCGAAGGCGTCGGGCGTATCCGCATTTTCCTCACCGTAGGCATCGATCACCTGCTGGCGGATGATCGGCCCGAAATTGTATCGCTCGACGGTGACGAACGACAACGGCGTGTCGGCCTGGATCATCTGCCCGTAGCGAACCATGTAGCGCACACGAGACAGCGGTGCTTCCATGGAATCGATCAGCAGAAGCGCTTTCTCCACGGGGCTGGCCGCGCCGTCGGGGCGCATCGCCCCAGAGCCTGAGAAAAGGCCGACAAGCTCGCCGTCGACGATTTCGGCATCCTCCTGGGCAAAGCCGTCGGCGTTTATGAAGGACGCTATTGCGTCATCGACCTCGTCGGCATTGGCGGCAGAACAAAGGATGGCGGCCGTGACGGTGATGCAAAGGGCAAGGGGCTTGAGCATGGCAGTGGCGACGGTTTTCATGTTTGATGCTGGGTTCAACGACGGTCAGAAATCCGCATTCGTCTACCTCAACGCTCGGTGAGCTTGAGCTCAATACGGCGGTTGCGGTTGCGCGCCTCGGGCGTGTCCGCTGGGTCGAGCGGCTGGAATTCGCCAAAGCCGGCCGCGACCAGTCTTTCGGGCGGCACACCGTTCTCGATCAGGAATTTGACCACCGAGGTCGCGCGCGCCGACGAGAGTTCCCAGTTGTCGCGATACCGACCGGTGCCGGAAAGTGGGATGTTGTCGGTGTGGCCATCGACCCGGAGCACCCAGTTGATCTCCGGCGGAATCTCGCGCTGCAATTCGAGGATGGCGCCGGCGAGCTTTTCCATCTCCTCGCGGCCGGCATCGTTGATCACGTCCGATCCGGACGGGAAAAGCACCTCCGACTGGAATACGAAGCGGTCGCCGACGATGCGGATGTTCTCACGGTCCGACAAAATCTCGCGCAGACGGCCGAAGAAGTCGGAGCGATAGCGGTTCAGTTCCTGAACGCGCTGCGCCAGCGCGACGTTGAGGCGGCGGCCGAGATCGGCGATCTTGGTATTGGATTCGGCATCGCGGGCCTCGGACGCTTCGAGCGCCGCCTCCAGCGCGCCGATCTGGCTGCGGAGCGCGGAAATCTGGCGGTTGAGCAGTTCCACCTGGCTGAGCGCCCGCTGGCTGATCTGGCGCTCGGCGTCGAGTTCTCCCGAAAGCTGGCCAGCGCGTGCCTCGGCTTCCTCGCTGACGCCCGCTCCGGATGCGAGCAGGTCTTCGAGACGCGAACGTTCACCCTCGGATTCCTCCAGCGATGCGCGCATGTTGGAGAGCATGTCCTCCAGGTCCTGCGTGTTGGATTGCTCCAGCGCCAGCAGCTGCGTCAATTCGTTGATCTGCGAATTGAGGCGCGTGAGCACCTCGTCGCGGCCGGTGATTTCCTGGCTGAGCAGGAACTGCGCCAGCACGAATACGGAAAGCAGAAACATGATGGCGAGAAGCAGCGTCGACAAAACGTCGACGAAGCCGGGCCAATAGTCGATATGGCGATCGCCGCGCCGGTTGCGCGCAAGCGCCATGTCAGCTCTTCTCCTGCTTGCGGATGGCGTCTGCAAGCTTGTCGAGGGTCACGCGCATTGCCTTCTGCTCGTTGGCCTGGGCCTCGACCCAGTCGCGCATGATCTGCTGCTCGTTGCGCATGTTCTTGACCAAGCCGGATATGCCATCGGCCAGGCTCGCCATGGAGGCGGCGATGCGCGGACTGGAGGCGCCTTCTCCCTCCTGCATCGTGCGCAGGCGCTCCGACAGCGCCTTGAGTTCTTCGGTATTGTTTGCCTTGTCGGCCCCGACAACGAAGTCGGAACCGACATCGGTGACGGATGACAGCCAGTTTTCCAGCTCGGTGTAGAAGCGCGTCTGGGCGCGGCCGGCCTGCAGATCGAGAAAGCCGAGTACGAGCGAGCCCGCGAGACCGAAGAGCGACGAGGAAAACGCCGTCCCCATGCCGGCGAGTGGCGCCGTGAGGCCGTCCTTCAGCGAATCGATCACGTCATTGGTGTTGCCCGAGCCCGGGTCAAGCGTCTGGATCGTGTTGCCGATCGAACTGATCGTCTGCAGCAGGCCCCAGAAAGTACCGAGCAGGCCGAGGAACACGAGCAGGCCGGTGAGATAGCGGCTGATGTCGCGGCTCTCGTCCAGTCGGGTCGCGATCGAGTCGAGGATCGAGCGCATCGACGTGGTCGACAGCGACATCGCCGACGACCGTCCCAGCAGTGCCTTCATCGGCGCGAGCAGCACCGGATCGCGCGCCTGGGTGCCGGCACGGAACGAATTGACCCAGCGCACCTCGCGGAACAGGCGCAGGACCTGACCGAAAACCAGCAGAATACCGACCGCAAGCACGCCGAGAATGAGCCCGTTCAAGCCCGGATTGGTCTGGAAGGCCGACGAGATCTGGCGGTAGAGAATGGCGACGACGAAGCCGGCGATCGCCAGGAAGATCAGCATCGAGAACAGGAAAACCTGGGGGCTCGACAGGTTTCGCGGATCGTATTCCGAGTCCTCGGACAGGCCGTCGTCCGCTCCCAAGGATCTGAGAAATGCCATTCGCGCGCCTCTAATTCGAATTCCGCATCAAAGTGATCGCGACTCTAAACGGAATTATGACGAAATTGAAAGACGTTGTGCCGGGCGCACCGCCGCGCGTCGCTCCCGTCAAACCCCCGATGCCTTGTGATACGGTTCAGGCCGTCTTCTGGATCGTCTTGAGCAACGCACGGTGGATCGGTTCGTTGCCGGCGACGATGCTGCCTTCGTCGAACATGTCCTGCCCACCCTTGTGGTCGGTACAGAAGCCACCGGCCTCGCGCACCAGCAGGATGCCCGCAGCGACGTCCCAAGGCGCAAGCCAGTTTTCCCAGTAGCCGTCGACGCGTCCCGCCGCCACATAGGCGAGGTCGAGGGCGGCCGAGCCGAACCTGCGGATGCCGGCGGTCTCTCCCATGACGTTCTTGAGTTCGAGCAGCGCCCGGCCATGATGGCCGCGTCCGAGATGCGGGACGCCGGTGCTCACCACCGCGTCGGAGAGATGCTTGCGCGCCGCGACACGAAGCCGGCGGTCGTTCATGAACGCGCCGCCGCCGCGTTCGGCGGTATAGAGCTCGTCCATCGCCGGGTTGTAGACGACACCGGCGACGATCTGGCCCTGCCGCTCCAGCGCGATCGAGATCGAGAAGATCGGGATGCCGTGCAGGAAGTTGGTGGTGCCGTCGAGCGGATCGACGATCCAGCGGTGCTGGTCGTCATCGCCTTCGACGGCGCCGCGCTCCTCCATCAGGAAGGAATAGCCCGGCCGAACCTTGGAAAGCTCGGCGTGGATGATCTCTTCCGCCTTGCGATCGGCCTGGCTGACATAGTCGCCGGGTCCCTTCAGGGACACCTGCAGGTTCTGGACCTCGCCAAAGTCGCGCGCCAGCGACCGGCCGGCCTTCATGGCGGTCTGCACCATGACGTTGATGATCGCTGAGCGGGCCATGAGGTAATCCGTCTCGTGCTGGCCGCGTCAGTCGGCGCGGCGCAGGTAGGTGATTTCGTTGGTGTCGACGACGATGCGCTCGCCGGACGAGATGAATGGCGGCACCAGGACACGGATGCCGTTTTCGAGCACTGCCGGCTTGTAGGACGAGGCAGCGGTCTGGCCCTTCACGACCGGGTCGGCTTCGGTGATGGTCAGCGTCACGTGATCGGGCAGCGAGATGCCGATCGGGCGCTCTTCATGCAGCTCCACGGTAACCTTCATGCCGTCCTGCAGGAACGCGGCGCGATCGCCGACGAAATCCTTGAGGAGTTCGAGCTGCTCGTAGCTCTCGTCGTCCATGAACACCAACGCCTCCCCCTGCTCGTAGAGGAAGGTGAAGTCCTTCTGCTCGAGGCGAACCTTCTCGACCGTTTCGGCAGCGCGGAAGCGCTCGTTCAGCTTGGTGCCGTTGATGAGGTTCTTCAACTCGACCTGGTTGTAGGCGCCGCCCTTGCCGGGCTTCACCGCATTGGTCTTCACCGCCACCCACAGGCCGCCATCGTGCTCGATGACATTGCCGGGACGGATTTCGTTGCCGTTGATCTTAGCCATTGCTCGTTTCCGGGATTTCTGGTCGCATACCGTAGCCGGCACGCATTCGGCGCTTCCAAGACCACAAAACGCCGCGCGAAGCAAGATAGCGCGCTACAGGACGGCGGATGCAGTCGAGCGACGTATCGAGTTCGGCCCGCACTCCGGCTACAGAATGGCGGCGCGTCGCCTGGCGAGGTCAAGTTCCTCTTCGGTGAGGCCGTCGATGTGGTCTTCCATCACCTGGTCGACGAGCCCGGCGCGGCGCGCGCGCAGATACCAGGCGACGGCCGTCACCCTGTCGGCCTCGACGCCGACGCCGGAACGGTAGAGCTTGGCGACCCGGTTCTGCGCAGCGGGATTGCCGGCGCGAGCAGCGCGCATCAGCCACGCAAAACCGGCCTTTTCCTGCTCGGCGCCGCCGCGACCCTCGACCAGCATCGTGCCGAGTTCGATCTGGGCGGTGTCGTAGTTCTGGTTCGCGGCCAGTTCCAGCCAGTAGCGGGCCTTGTCCAGGTCGACCGGTTTGCCGCCGGTGCCGTTGCGAAAAAACTGCGCCATCGCGTACTGCGCATCCGCAAGACCGCCTTCGGCCGCCATTTCGTAATATTCCGCGGCCCGCTCGCGTCCACGTTCGGTCGGGTCGCGATCAGCCAGCATCTGGGCGAAGTTGAACCGTGCGAGGCGGTGACCGGCATCCGCGGCGCGCTCCATCAGCGAAAAGGCCCGCTCTTCGTCGCGAAATTCGGCGCCGCCGTCGAGCAGGATCATGGCGAGCTGGAACAGTGCTTCGGGAACGTCTTGCTCGGCGGCCTTCCCGTACCATTCCACGGCTTTGGCCATGTCGCGGCGGACGCCGAGACCGCTGGAATAGATCTCGCCGATCAACGCCTGTGCCGCAGGATCGCCGTCGAGCGCCAACGGCGTGGCGAGGTTGAGGGCCGTGATGTAGTAGCCGCGCTGATAAGCGCTGTAGGCTGCATCGGCTGGCCGGCTGCCGAAGCGGTCGGGATCGATCGCCTCGATTTCAGGCGCGGTTACCCTGCCGCCATCGGGCGCGAGCTGCTGGGCCGATCCAGGGGTGGCGGCAAGCAGCCCGATCAGGACGAGAACAGTGCGTCGCATGGTCCTGGCGTCAACCCTCATCGAAGCGGGGTGCCTGGTCGAGCAATTCATTGGCGCGGGCGACAGCTTGCGCAGGGTCGATGCCATCGCCGAACACGGCCGCGGACAGCGCGACGAAATCGACTCCGGTTTCGGCCACGGCGGCCAGACCTGCCAGATCCGAACCGGCCATCACGATGCAGGGAATGCGCACCATCTCTCCCCACCACTCGCCAAGCTTGAGGTTGCGCGGGTGCGGCTCCGGCTTGTTGTCGTAGCCGAACTTGCCAAAGAACATGTAATCCGGCTGGACCTCGCCAAGTTCGAGCGCGTCGTCGCGGGTTGTCGCACCACCGGTGCCGACCATCAGTTTCGCCTGGTGCTTCTCGACGATCTCTGCCAGCGCCTGCTTGGAACCTTCGAAATGGATGCCGTCGGCGCGGCAGCGCGCGGCGATGCGCGGATCGCCGGCGATCATGACGGCGAGGCCTGCCGCCTGCGCGCCGGGGATGATCGCTTCCGCATAGCTCTGGAACTCATCGTCGTCGGCCTCCCACTGCGGCAGGATGAGAGAGGCAACATCGCCGCCCTCAAACGCCGACAGGATGCGCTTCGGCTCCTCGCGGGGCGGAGCGATGAGGACAATGCGGCAGCGGTCGGGCGCTTCGGTCGGGTTCATGGTGTTCCTGCGCGGGTTCGGCCTCAATGGCGGGCGATCGTGGTGGGAATGCGGCATAGAACACGCGGCGCGTTTTGAACAGCATCGCATGTGGCGGGGCGCCGATGTCATGGTCTCGCCAAGGCGATCGATTGCGGATATGGCTTTGCGCGAAAGGCCAGCCTACCGCGAAATGGAATCCCTCCTCACCGATCCCTGGTTCTACGCCGCCGCCCTGCCGGCGGTGATCGTCGTCGGCCTGTCCAAGGGCGGGCTGGGTGGCGCGACCGCGCTGATCGGCGTGCCGCTGATGGCGCTGGTGGTGTCGCCGGTGCAGGCGGCGGCGATCCTGCTTCCCATCCTGATCGTGATGGACATGGTATCGCTCTGGGCATGGCGCGGCGAGCGCGACCCCATGACATTGAAGCTGATGCTGCCTGGCGCGCTTGCGGGCATCGCCATCGGCTGGCTGACGGCGGCCATGGTGACGGCGGGCGCCGTCCGGCTCATCGTCGGGATCGTCTCGCTGGCGTTCTTCTTGCGCTGGGTCCTTCAGAAGCTGTCGTCGGCAGACAGGACACGGCCGCACCACGCGGGCAAGGCGACGGTGTGGGCGCTAGTGTCCGGCTTCACCAGCTTTGTCGCCCACGCGGGCGGGCCGCCCTACCAGGTCTACGCGCTGCCCCTCAAGCAGAGCCCGTCGATCTATGTCGGCACGAGTGTCGTCTTCTTCGCCATCGTCAATGCGGTGAAGCTGGTGCCCTATTTCGCGCTCGGCCAGTTCGATGGCACCAATCTCACCGCATCCGCCGTGCTGATGCCGATCGCGCCGGTGGCGACACTCGCTGGAGCGTGGATCGTCCGGCGCATGAAGCCCGAGATCTTCTATCCGTTCATGTACACGATGGTCCTGGTCGTCGGCTCCAAGCTCGTCTGGGACGGGATCATCGAAATCTGGGGATGATGACGACCGCGCGGCCATGTGCATAATCCCGCGCGCAGGAGGGAGACCATGACCAATCCATACGCAATCGGCCTCGACAAGAATGCCGCCAATTATCAGCCGCTGACCCCGCTTTCCTACCTCGAACGGGCGGCGAAGGTGTTCCCGGATCAGCTTGCCATCATTCATGGCGCCACCCGGTGGACCTACCGCGAGTTCTGGCGGCGGTCCCTCAAGCTCGCTTCGGCGCTGGCCGAGCGGGGCGTCGGCAAGGGCGACACGGTGACGGTGATGCTGTCAAACACGCCGCCGATGCTGGAAGCGCATTTCGGCGTGCCGATGGTCAAGGCGGTGCTGCATTCGCTGAACACGCGGCTCGATGCCGCCATCGTCGCCTTCCAGCTCGACCATGCTGAAACCAAGGTGCTGATCATCGACCGCGAGTTCTCCGGGGTCGTGAAGGAAGCGCTGGCGCTGGCAAGCGTGAAGCCGCTGGTCATCGACTATGACGATCCCGACTATGGCGACGACGCCCCCTATGCCAAGGGCGAGCGGCTCGGCACGATCGACTATGAGGATTTCGTCGCTTCAGGCGACGATGGATTTGCGTGGTCGATGCCCGACGACGAATGGGACGCGATCTCGCTGAACTACACGTCGGGGACCACGGGCAACCCCAAGGGCGTCGTCTACCACCATCGCGGTGCGGCGCTGATGGCCTATGCAAACACGATCCACGCCGGCATGGGGCGCCATCCGGTCTATCTGTGGACGCTGCCGATGTTTCATTGCAACGGCTGGTGTTTTCCCTGGACGCTCGCCGTGACCGGCGGGACGCATGTCTGCCTGCGCTGGGTGCGCGCCAGGGCGATGTACGATGCGATCGCCGATCACGGCGTCACCCATCTGTGCGGCGCACCGGTGGTGATGTCGACGCTGATCAACGCGGCAGCCGCAGACAAGCGCGACTTCCCGCAGACAGTCACGTTCAACACCGCAGCCGCGCCGCCGCCGGAGGCGGTGCTGTCAGGCATGGCAGATGCCGGTTTCGCCGTTACCCACCTTTACGGGCTGACCGAGACCTACGGACCGGCGGTGGTCAACGAATGGCATTCCAACTGGGACCATCTGGATCGCAACGCGCGCACGGTGAAAAAAGCGCGACAGGGCGTGCGCTATGCGGCGCTCGAGGAACTAACCGTCATGGACCCGGCAACCATGCAACGGACACCGCCGGATGGCGAGACCATCGGCGAAGTGATGTTCCGCGGCAACATCGTCATGAAGGGCTATCTGAAGAACACCAAGGCCACCGACGAGGCGTTTGCCGGCGGTTGGTTCCATTCGGGAGACCTGGGGGTGATGCACCGCGACGGTTATATCCAGCTCAAGGACCGTTCCAAGGACATCATCATCTCCGGTGGCGAGAACATTTCCTCGATTGAGGTCGAGGACGCGCTTTACAAGCACCCGGCGGTCGCTTCGTGCGGCGTGGTGGCGCGGCCTGACGACAAATGGGGCGAGACACCCGTGGCCTATGTCGAGCTCAAGCTGGGCACGAGCGCAAGCGAAGAGGAGATCATCGAACACTGCCGCGGCCTGCTGGCGCGCTTCAAGTGCCCGCGCACCGTCGTATTCGCGGAGATCCCCAAGACGTCGACCGGGAAGATCCAGAAGTTCAGGCTACGGGACATGGCCAGGGAGTTGTAAACCTGCGCGGCGGGGGAAGCAGGCGCGGACGCTGCGTAAATTGTCTCGATACGGGACAAATTTTCGGCTTGTTAACCATTCTGTTAAGCTTCGGTTAAGCTTTACATGTCATTACTGTGGGCATCCAGTGATCTGGATTCTTACCGAGTGGCCGAGCCACTCCGTTTGACGCCTCCCTGTTTAACTCCTGAGAGCCGCTTTTGCGGCTCTTTTTTTGTCTTGCGGCAGCCCCGGGAGCCTGCTCATCCACGTTAACCCTTTGTTAAACACGCACTTGCGTTTGGCCCCTCGGGGGATCAAATTGCCTGTTCCATCGTTTAAGCAGCGCGGCTCACGGGCCGCACGCCATTTCGATGGTCAGGCGGCGTCGAGAGTTCACGGGGTAGCGTTCACATGCAAGAGCAGGGTTTCGAGACCGGCAACACCATCAAGCTCGCCGAAAGGCGCGTGTTCTCCAACTCGTTCAAACCGCTTTACAATGAAGGCATGGCGCTGGTCGAACAGGCGGCGGAGTACCTCGACGGAGAGGGCCGAGCTGCAGCCAAGTCGCTGTCGCGGGTCGGCGCGACGCTCTATGCCGCCGAATCAATGCGGCTGACCACCCGCCTGATGCAGATCGCGTCCTGGCTGCTTTTGCAGCGCGCTGCCAATTCCGGCGAGATGACGCGCGATCAGGTAGCCTCGGAAAAATCCAAGGTGAGGCTCGACACGGCGTCGGCACAGGACGACACCCCGGGATGGTCGGACCTGCCGGAATCCTTCCGCGCAATCGTCGATCATTCGCTGCGCCTGCAGGCGCTGGTTCGGCGCATGGACGACCAGATTTATGGCGAGATCGTTGGCCGGGGTCCGGTCGGTGCCGTGCGGACGGGCAATCCGGTGTCCGACCAGCTCAATCTCCTGCAGACCGCATTCGCGCGCGGCTGATCAGCCGCCCAGCGCTGCCGCGGCGGCGTGAAAGACCCTGTCGAAAACCGGCAGCGCGAGGATGGCGGCGGCCAGGATGAGCGTGAAGGTGGCGATGCGGTAGAGCCTCTCGCCGCCGCGCGTGAAAGCGGACGTTCCCGCCACTATGCCTGCAAAGTAGAGCGGCGCGGCAATCAGCGCCCGCATGGCGACTTCCCACTGGAACAGGCCTGCGATCCAGAGATTGCCGAGCGCGACGAACTCGCCAATGAAGAACAGCGAGAGCAGGTTGGCGCGAACCAGAACGGCCGGCAGCCCGGCGGTCATCCAGTAGGCGATCACCGGTGGACCGGGCACGGACGCGATTCCCGACAGGGTGCCGGCAACACCGCCAACCGCGAACGACGTCGCCAGGTTGCGCGGACCGTGATAGGTCCAGCGCGACCAAAGCACCCCGACACAGGCAAGGATAGCGAGGCTGATGAGCCAGCGCAGGACCTCTTCGTCGCCATTGACGAGGATGAAGACGCCGATCGGGAAGCAGACGAACAGACCCGCCGCCACCGGCACAACCTCCCGCCATACGGCGATGCGCAGCGCCGGCAGGGTGACGGGGATGGTCGGCAGCGAATCCATCAACACGACGATGGCGAGCGCTGCCTGTGGTCCGTAGATGGCGCCTGCAACCGGCGCCACGATCATGCCGGTGCCGAACCCCGAAATTCCCCTTGCGATGCCCGCAAGCGTCACCACCGCGAGCAGGACGAGAAAAGGTAGGTCGAACGGCGGAAAGGGCCAGTCAAGCGGGTTCATGGCGCCGCTGTCACATGCCGGAGGCGGGTCCGCTAGGGCACAATGCGGCGGCACCCGATGGGCCAACCCAAACATCTGTTTCTGATTTGTTCACTTTCGCATGGCATTCCACGGTCGATGGAATAGGGTGGCTTGCATGAACAGCGCGATTCGAATCATCGGCATCGATCCCGGCCTGCGCCGAACAGGCTGGGGGATTGTCGAGGCTCAGGCCAATTCGCTGCGTTTCGTGGCGGCAGGCACGGTTCACTCCAACGGCAAGGCCGATCTCGCCTCGCGGCTGTGCGAGCTTCATGACGGCTTGTCCGCCATCGTCCATGGTCAGAGGCCGGACGAGGCGGCGGTAGAACAGACCTTCGTCAACAAGGACGCGACCGCCACCCTCAAGCTCGGCCAGGCCCGGGGCATCGCCATGCTGGTCCCGGCCCTTGCCGGTCTGCCGGTGGCGGAATATGCACCCAATGCCGTGAAGAAGGCGGTGATCGGCGTCGGCCACGGCGACAAGAAGCAGATCCACATGATGGTGCGCGTGCTGATGCCGAAGGCGACGTTCGATACCGACGACGCCGCCGATGCGCTGGCGATCGCCATCTGCCATGCGCATCATCGTCAAAGCGTCGCCGGCAGGCTGGCCGCATTGGCCCGGGCCAGCTAGCTATGTTCTTGACTTGTTCTGTTGTGGGCAGTAAGTAATACCTGAGAGGTATTACCATGCGTGTCACTGAAAAAGGCCAAGTCACGATCCCGAAGAACATCCGGCGCCACCTAGGGATCGCGCCGGGCAGCGAGGTGGAGTTCGTCTTCACCGACGAGGGCGCGCTGCTCAGGAAGGCGGTTAAAGGCCAGCAGGAGCGGAGCGCGGAAGTGCGTGATCTTCTGGACCACATCCGCAAGCACAGGGGATCGATGAACCTCGGCGGCTTGAGCGCCGACGAATTCTATCGAATGATGCGCGACTGATGGCGACGCTGATCGACACCAACGTGCTCCTCGACCTTTTCGAGGTCGGAGGGGAGTGGGAAGCATGGTCCCTGGAACAGGTCGCCATTGCGCGAGAGGTGGGTCCGGTCGTGATTAATCCGCTGATTTACGCAGAGATGGCCGCCGGCTTCGATCGCGAAGCGGAACTGGAGGCCGCATTGCCGCCGACGAAGTTCACGCGCGAGGATCTGCCGTGGCAGGCAGCCTTTCTCGCAGGCCGCGCCTTCCTGCTCTATCGGCGGTCGGGTGGGGCCAAGCGGTCGCCGCTACCCGACTTCTATGTAGGCGCTCATGCGGCCGTCGCCGGGCACTCGCTGCTGACCCGCGACCATGCGCGCTACGCCTCCTATTTCCCCACGCTTCGCATCATAGCTCCAGAGACGCGTCCATGATCGGCAAGCTCAAGGGCACGGTGGACGAGATCGCCGAGGATCACTGCGTCATCGATGTCCACGGCGTCGGCTATGTCGCCTATTGCTCGACGCGGACGCTGTCGGCGCTGGGCGGCGCCGGGGTCGCGGCGGTGCTCTTCATCGAGACCTATGTGCGCGAGGACATGATCCGGCTTTACGGGTTCGGCTCGGTGCTCGAGCGCGAATGGTTCCGCCTGCTGCAGAGTGTGCAGGGCGTCGGCGCGAAGGTCTCGCTAGCGGTGCTCTCGACTCTGACCCCGTCGGAGCTCGCCAATGCGATCGCACTGCGCGACATTGCGATGGTGTCGCGTGCGCCGGGGGTCGGCAAGAAGGTAGCGGAGCGCATCGTTACCGAACTCAAGACCAAGGCACCGGCCTTTGCCGGCGAAGCCTCCGGCACGATTGGCCTCAAGCAGGAACTGGGCGAGGGGGTGGCGCCTGCGCCGGTCGCCGACGCGGTCTCGGCGCTGACCAATCTCGGCTATTCGCGCGACATGGCCGCAAATGCCGTCGCTGCCGCGCTGAGAGCCTCGGGCGAGGATGCGGATTCCGCCAAACTCATCCGCCTGGGACTCAAGGAACTGGCGCGGTGATGCATTGTTGCAACCGCGCCGTCGTCGTGAAATGAAAAGCAGATGAGCCTCTCCCCGCGCCTCATAACGCCGGAAAAGCGTGGCGAAGACGCCGACGTCTCGCTTCGGCCGCAGGCGCTGGACGAGTTTGTCGGCCAGCAGGCGGCACGCGCGAATCTCAAGATCTTCATCGAGGCGGCGAAGAATCGCGGCGAGGCGCTGGACCATGTGCTGTTCGTCGGGCCGCCCGGGCTCGGCAAGACGACGCTGGCGCAGATCATGGCGCGCGAACTGGGCGTCAATTTCCGCTCGACTTCCGGCCCGGTCATCGCGAAGGCAGGCGATCTCGCCGCACTGCTGACCAATCTCGAAGACCGCGACGTCCTCTTCATCGACGAGATCCACCGGCTCAACCCGGCGGTCGAGGAAATCCTCTATCCGGCGATGGAGGATTTCCAGCTCGACCTGATCATCGGCGAGGGACCGGCGGCGCGCTCGGTCAAGATCGACCTGGCACGATTCACGCTGGTCGCGGCGACGACACGGCTGGGACTGCTCACTAATCCGCTGCGCGACCGCTTCGGCATTCCGGTGCGGCTCAATTTCTACACGGTCGAGGAACTCGAACTGATCGTGCGGCGTGGAGCGCGCATCCTGTCGCTGCCGATGACCGACGAGGGCTCGGTGGAGATCGCGCGGCGGGCACGCGGTACGCCTCGCATCGCCGGCAGGCTGCTGCGGCGGGTCCGTGACTTCGCCACCGTCGCGGGTGCAGAGACCGTCGACCGCAAGGTAGCAGACGCAGCCCTGTCGCGCCTCGAAGTCGACGCACTCGGGCTGGACGAACTGGACCGGCGCTATCTCGGCATGATCGCACGCAATTTTGGTGGGGGCCCGGTCGGAATCGAGACGATCGCGGCCGGTCTGTCGGAGCCTCGCGACGCGATTGAGGACATCATCGAGCCCTACCTCATCCAGCAGGGCTTCATCCAGCGCACGCCACGTGGCCGCGTGCTGACGGCAAACGCCTGGCGCCATATGGGGCTGGACGCGCCCAAGGATCTTGCCCAACAGCAGATCACGCTGTTCCAGGAGGAGAGTTGAGCGCGCGGGACTACAGGCCCGGCGTCATCGGCCAGATCGTTCGCCTCCATGCGGATTACTATGCGCGCGAATGGAACTTCGGTCTTGGTTTCGAGGCGAAGGTAGCGACCGAACTGTCGGCGTTCCTGTCCGGCTTCCGCGACGGGCGCGACTTCTTCTGCTGTGAATTTTCCATAGACGGAGACGTGCTGGGCACGGTCAGCCTTGAGGCGCCCGTCGAGGGTGAGCCGCTTGGCCATTTGCGCTGGTTCATCCTGTCGGATGATGCGCGCGGTACGGGACTGGGCAGGCGTCTGCTGATGCGGGCGCTGGCGCATGCTGACGCGCAGGGTTTTGCGGGAACCTACCTGACGACATTCGCAGGGCTGAGCGCGGCGCGTCATCTGTATGAAAGCTGCGGCTTCACGCTCGTGGCGCAGGCTGATATCGATCAGTGGCAGGGTGGGGTGCGCGAGCAGCGGTTCGAGCGGATGCCATCTGGGACGACGGACTGAATACGGGACCAGGGCGACATGCAAGATCATACCGGCTCCGCCGCCACGCCTTCCATCTCCGGCGAATTGACGGCGACCGGCCATCGGCTGCTGGCGCGGGTCTACTATGCCGACACCGATTTTTCAGGCGTCGTCTATCATGCCCGCTACCTCGAGTTCCTCGAGCGCGGGCGCTCGGACTGCCTGCGCCTGGCGGGCGTTCACCACACAGAACTCGCCGACGGCAAGCATGGCGAGAAACTCGTTTGGGTGGTTCGACGGATGGAGATCGACTTCCGCGCGCCGGCACGCATCGACGACGTGCTGACGATCGACACCCGGACCGAGACCGTATCGGGCGCACGCATCTTCATGGCGCAGCAGATCAGGCGTGGCGATGACGTCCTGATCGAGGCGCGGGTGGAAGCCGCGATCATCTCCGAGAGCGGTCGGCCGCGCCGCTTCCCCAGGGAATGGCTCGCCGCCTTCATGCCTGGCGCGCCAGACGCCGCCGACTAGCGTCGAGCGCTTCATAACCCATCCTTAACCTTAACGGCCCATGAAGATCATGGTGAAGAATGCGTGGGACGCTCACGCCTTCGTTTCACCAAATTTGGCCCGGAAAAGGCCGGAACAGCGTATCGAGGGCGGTTCCGACCAATTCGGACGCAACCGAGTGGGAACGATGCGCGCGGGACCGGACCTTGCGAAGGCCCGATACTCTTAGGGACTAAAGATTCATGGAACAATTGGCTCTCGCCGCGCCCGGCGGCGACCACTCGATTTGGGGCCTGTTCTGGCAGGCAGGCTGGGTTGTGAAGCTCGTCATGCTGGGGCTGATCGCGGCTTCGGTGTGGACGTGGGCGATCATCGTCGACAAGCTGCTTTCCTTTGCCCGGATGCGTTCGTCGCTGTCGCGCTTCGAGGAGGTGTTCTGGTCAGGCCAGTCGCTCGAGGAGCTTTACAGAACGCTCTCGGAGCGCAAGACCAACGGCATGGGCGCGGTCTTCGTCGCTGCCATGCGTGAGTGGAAGAAGAGCTTCGAGAAGGGCGTCAAGTCGCCGATCGGCTTGCAGAACCGTATCGACAAGGCGATGGATCTCGCGCTGACGCGCGAGATGGAGCGCCTGGAAGGCCGCCTCGGCTTCCTCGCATCGGTCGGCTCGGCGGCGCCGTTCATTGGTCTCTTCGGAACGGTCGTCGGCATTATGACGTCGTTCCAGGCGATCGCGGCGTCGGGCGCGACCAACCTTGCCGTCGTGGCGCCGGGCATCGCCGAGGCGCTGCTTGCAACCGCATTGGGACTGTTGGCCGCCATTCCGGCGACGATCGCCTACAACAAGCTGTCATCGGATGCCGGCAAGATCGCCCTTCGCATGGAAGGGTTTGCCGACGAGTTTTCCGCCATACTGTCGCGGCAAATCGATGAAAAGGTCCCTGCAAGGGCCGCGGCCTAGACACACACCCCGACGCAGGAGCGGCACTCATGGGAATGTCCATCGGCCAGAGCGGAGGTCGCGGCGGACGCGGCCACAGGCGGCGCGGACGTCATCACGCACTGGTATCCGAAATCAACGTCACACCGTTCGTCGACGTGATGCTGGTGTTGCTGATCATCTTCATGGTCGCAGCGCCGCTGATGACGGTCGGCGTGCCGATCGACCTGCCTGAATCGCAGGCGCGCGCGCTGTCGGCCGACACGCAGCCGATTACCGTCTCGGTGAATGGCGAAGGCAAGGTATTCCTCCAGGAGACCGAGATCGCGCTCGACGAGATCGTGCCGCGGCTCGAAGCCATTGCCCAGACCGGCTATGAGGAACGCATCTTCGTGCGCGCCGATGGTGCGTCCGACTATGCCAGCGTCATGCGCGTACTTGGACGCATCAACGGCGCGGGCTTCCGCAATGTCGGGCTGGTGACCCTGCAGGAACAGGGCGGCTGAACGGAATGAAGGTCGGGCTGACGACATCGCTGGCATTGCATGTGGTCGTGCTTGGCTTCGGCCTCGTAACGCTGTCGTCTCCCACGCCAATGGAACTGGGCGACATCGAGACGTTTCCGGTCGACATCGTGCCGATGTCCGACATCTCGCAGAGCGTGCAGGGAGACCGCGAAGCGCCGGCGGCCGAGCGCCCCGCGCCGACGCCCACGACGCGTACCGATGTCGTCGAGGACGCGCAGGAGGTTGGCGACAACAGCGAGGACCTGCAAACTCCTCCGACGCCAGATCCGCGTCCGCGCCCGGTCGAGACCGCAGCAGCGCCGCCGCCCGCCGAGGCGCCGGAGCCGACACCAACACCCGAACCGGAGCCCGAACCCGCGCCGACCCCCGAGCCCGAGCCCGTGCCGACCACCGAGGTCGCACCCGAGCCAGAGCCGCCGCAGGAAGTGACGCCGGACCCCGCTCCGGAGCCACCGGTCGTGGCAGAGACCCCCGAGCCGCAGGAGCAAGCAGTCAACCTGCCCACCAGCGCGCCCGCGCCACAATCGCGGCCGCAGCCGCCACAGGCGCAGACGGCACGCACGCCCGAGCGTCGGGAGCCGGAGCGGCAGAGCGAACCTAGCCGTGAGTCGGTGGCGAGCGAGACGGAGTCCGACAGCATCGAGGATCAGGTCGCCGCACTTCTCAATCAAGAAGACGCTTCCGGCGGCGGCGCCCAGCGTTCCACTGAGCAGGCCGCGCTCGGCGGTCGACAGACGACAGGCGCGCAGCTCACCCAGAGCGAGCGCGACGCAATCATCGCGCAGTTGCGGAGTTGCTGGAACGTGCCCGTGGGCGCCGAAGGTTCCGACGAACTCAACACGCGGGTGCGCTTCCGCCTTGACCCTTCAGGAACGCTGGACGGCGTGCCGGTGGTCGAGCAGGCGAGCGGCAACAGGCAATTCGACGAGAGCACAACCAGAGCAATCCGGATCTGCAGTCAGCGCGGCTTCCAGCTTCCCTCCGACAAATACGACACGTGGTCGGAAGTGGTGGTCAATTTCAGCCCGCGTGACATGTTCTGATTTTTCCGAACCGACATGAGCCCTTCCGGACCCATGAGGCCAAGCGAATGACACGACTTATGAACAACATCCTTTCCATCGGACTTCTTGCCCTCGGCATGGCGCTTGCGATCTCGCAACCCGCTCGAGCCCAGCTCGAGATCGACATCACGCGAGGCGTCGTCGAGCCGGTGCCGATCGCGATCACGGATTTCATCTCCGACGACACGATGGGCGCGGAGATCGCCGCGGTGGTCACCGCCGACCTGAAGCGCTCGGGTCTCTTTGCGCCGATCGAAAAAAGCGCCTTCATCGAGAACATCAGCAATCCCGACGTTGCGCCACGCTTCGCCGACTGGACCGTCCTCAACGCCCAGGCGCTCGTCACAGGCAGGGTTACCCGGGAGGCGGACGGGCGGCTGCGGGCGGAATTCCGCCTCTGGGACGCGTTTGCCGGACAGCAGCTCGTCGGCGAGCAGTTCTTCGCCAATCCTGCAAACTGGCGCCGTGTCGCGCACATCATCGCCGACGCCATCTACGAACGGCTGACCGGCGAGACCGGGTATTTCGACACGCGCATCGTTTTCATCGAGGAAAGTGGTCCGAAGAACGACCGTGTGAAGCGGCTTGCGATCATGGACCAGGATGGTGCGAACCACCGGACCCTGTCCGACGGGCGCTCGATCGTGCTGACGCCGCGCTTCTCGCCCAACCGCCAGGAAATCACCTACATGTCGTATGAGGGCGGTCAGCCGCAGGTCTACCTGCTGCAGATCGAGACCGGCCAGCGCGAACTGGTTGGAAATTTCCCGGGGATGACGTTTGCGCCACGGTTCTCGCCCGACGGACAGAAGGTCATCATGAGTCTGCTGCGCGACGACGGCAATTCCAACATCTACACAATGGACCTGCGCAGCCGCTCGACGACCCGCCTGACCAGCTCGAATTCGATCGACACTTCGCCATCCTATTCTCCTGACGGCAGCCAGATCGTGTTCACGTCGGATCGTGGAGGACGCCCGCACATCTATACGATGGGCGCGGATGGCTCCAATCCGCAACGCATCTCGTTCGGCGACGGCACCTATTCGACGCCGGTCTGGTCGCCGCGCGGCGACCTCATCGCCTTCACCAAGCAATCCGGCGGCGAGTTCCAGATCGGCGTCATGCGCACCGACGGTTCGGGCGAGCGGATTCTCAGCAGCGGCTACCTGGAGGAAGGTCCGACCTGGGCGCCGAACGGCCGCGTCATCATGTTCTTCCGCGAGAATGCTGGATCGGGCGGACCAAAACTGGTCTCGATAGACCTGACCGGCCGCAACGAACAGTCCATCCCAACGCCGCAGTTCGCATCGGACCCGGCGTGGTCGCCGCTACTCGACTGAGGCGTGTCAACCCCTACCAGATGACGACGGGCGGCGACGTTTTTGTCATCGAACGGATGACCGACTTGTCCTTCTGGCTCTGAAACCAGTCCTTTCCCGCTTCCTTGGTGGTGGAGGTCGAGTTCGATGCGACCGGGTATGCGCTGGCGAAGACGAGGTAGGACGTCGTGGTCTTGCGAAGGCAGACCACGACGTACTCTGCAGCATCGTCGTTCATGCTCGCCGCGCCCGCCGCACTGCCGGTGGTGTTCGAGCGGGTGAACTGCTTCGTGGACCCGAGCGTGGCGACTGCAGTTCTGGAGTAGAGATCGATGCCGTCGGTTGCGTCTGGCTTGCCGAGAAGGGCCTTGAGCGCGAGTTCTCCGATCTCGGTGTTGAGGGCGGCCGTTATGGCTTCGACAGAGGACAGAGGCGAGTCGAACATCGAGTGCTTTGTGCGCTTCTTGTAGGCCGATTTCAGATGGCCATCGACGGCATCAACCGTGCCGACCGCTGCTCCCGAAGAATCCGTGCGTTGCGTCGCCCAGAAGTCTTCGCTCTTCATGTGCTCCTTGGCATGAGACAGCGATGCGCTGGCATCGCCGAGAATCTGCGTCGCCGTCGCGGCAGTGAACTTGCGGTTCTTGGAGTCTCTGATCGCATCCGCGACCGTGTAGGTGTATGGCATGGTTTCGTGTCCCTCGTTGCGGGGAAGGCCACACCCATTGATCGCAGTGGCCGCGCCCCTTCGCCGGCGAGGGTTCAGTCGCTGATCCTGACCGCCGACGCGACCATGACGCTACGGCAAGTTTATCGGAATTTGAACCCGCATGATGGGGATTGCCCGCGGCCAGGCCATCGTCTGGCGCTGCCGGCCGCGGGCCCGGGGGCCGGACTTCTCACCAAAACGCCGCGTTTTGGCCCCATTTCAGCCTAGTGTTCGAGCCAAGTGCGTCGAGTCTGCCTCTGGCCGTCGTTCAATACCGACCGAAACGATCTGTTAACCGTGTTTCTTGAGTCCGCCTTAACCGAGTCATGGTTACTGGTTGTTCAACGATTTCACTAGAATGCGAAGGAGAGGCGGCAATGCGCCGTATCGCAGCCATCACACGTAATCCCGTAGCGATCGCGCTCGTGGCAATGCTTGCCATCGCGGGATGCGCCAACAAGCAAACACCCAACAATGCAGCCGATCTCGGCCTTGGCGGCAGCGGCTCGGCGGGTACGCCTGGCTCGTCCCAGGACTTCACCGTCAATGTCGGGGACCGCATCTTCTTCGATACCGACTCGTCGATCATTCGTGCCGATGCGCAGACGACGCTGTCCCGGCAGGCCCAGTGGCTGCAGCAGTACGGCTCTTATGCGATCACGGTCGAGGGCCATGCCGACGAACGCGGCACGCGTGAATATAACTTGGCGCTCGGCGCCCGCCGTGCCGCCGCAGCGCGCGACTTCCTGATCGCGCGCGGCATTCCAGCCAACCGTATCCGTACGATCTCCTACGGCAAGGAGCGGCCGGTCGCGGTCTGCGACGACATTTCCTGCTGGTCGCAGAATCGCCGCGCCGTCACGGTGCTTGGCGGAGCCGGAAGCTAGTTTTCGGCATCCGCTCCGGCGGCAGACTGCGCAGGGGCGGCCACGGGCCGCCTTTGCTGCTTTGATGCCAAACAAAATTTGGCCGAACTGTGCGGTGCTGATAATAGAGAGGCATTGCAAAGGACTGCGCAAGCAGTCCCGATACTAAAGGACCCGTCATGTATCTGAGAACCTTGATCCGAGGTGTTTTGGTTCTGCCGGTGGTGTTGTTTCTGGCGCTCCCCGCCAGCGCCCAGGTCGTCGACCCGCGCGTGGCGCAGCTCGAAGAGCAGGTGCGGCAGCTCACCGGAACGCTTGAGGAGCTGAACTTCCAGATCCTGCAGATGCAGGACCAGCTTCGGCGCATGCAGGAAGACAACGAGCTCCGGTTCCAGGAACTGGAGCAGCGACGCTCAGATGCGAGCGGCAGCACGCCGCCGCCGTCGCAGGACCAGGCGGGAAGCGGCGACGACGAATTCTACGCCGACGCCCCTCGCGTGGAAGGCGGAGCACCCGTGGCCGGCGCGCCGGCACGCGATTTCGGCACTATCATCTTCGACGAGAACGGCAATGCGACCGGTGCCGGCGTCGCTCCACGTCCGGCGCCCTCCGACAATACGACTGTTGCCGCGCTGCCGCCTGGCGGCGGGGACGACGCGGAAATCTACCGCAACGCCTACGAGTTCATCCTGTCAGGCGACTACGACACGGCAGAGGCCGGCTTTCGCGACCTGATCGAACGCTACCCGGAAAGTGAGCACGCTTCCGATGCGCATTTCTGGCTCGGGGAGGCGCTGCTGGCGCAGGAGAAGCCGCGCGAAGCCGCGGAAATCTTCCTGTCGGCGAGCCGGGAGTTCCCGCAGGCGCGAAAGGCGCCCGACACGCTGTTCAAACTCGGCGTTTCGCTCGCGGCGATGAACCAGCGTGATGTCGCCTGCGCCACCTTCAGCGAAGTGCTCCAGCGCTACCCGGATGTATCCGGCGCACTGAAGGATCGCATACGCCAGGAACAGGCCCAGGCCTCCTGCTGACAGCCCACATGGGTATCGATGTCGACCGTATCTTCGGCGATCTCGAGCTCGGCCAGCGATCAAGGCTGGTTGTCGCCATATCCGGCGGAAGCGACTCGCTCGCACTCCTCGTTCTCCTGAAACAGTATCTCGATCGACAAGCCTCGGCGACGCGGCTGCTTGCGGTGACCGTCGACCATGGCCTGCGCCCGGAAGCGGCGAAAGAAGCCTTGGCGGTCGGCGATCTATGCAGGTCGCTGGAGATCGAGCACCGGGCGGTGGCGTGGGCGGGAGCCAAGCCTCAAACAGGCGTGATCGCCGCAGCTCGCGAGGCGCGCTATGACCTGCTCGCCGACGAAGCCTCGGCGGTCGGAGCGGATTGCATCCTCACCGGCCATACTCTCGACGATCAGGCCGAGACGGTGGCGATGCGGGCGCAGCGGGGGCAGGGAGGCGGCCTTGCCGGGATGGCGCGCGCGACGCTGTTCGACGGGCGTGTGTGGATCGTGCGGCCGTTGCTTGGTATGCGCCGGCAGGCCCTGCGCGAAGAGCTGATTGCCCGGGAGCTTGCCTGGATCGAGGACCCGACCAACCTGAACCCCGCCTATGAGCGGGTCAGGGTACGGGCGGACCTCGCGACGTCGGGCGAGACGGACCGCCTTGCAGCGCAGGCCGCGTCCGCCGGCAGGGCCCGTCAGGCCCTTGCAGAACAGGCCGCGACACTGCTCGACGCTTGCGCCTCGATGCCCTCGCCCGGGCTGTTCCGGCTCGATGCGCGGCTGCTCGAGGAGAAAGGCGACGACACTGTGCATGCGCTGCGCGTCGTACTGGCACTGGTCGGCGGCGTGGCGCGATTGCCGGACGCGGCTCGCACACGGGCGCTGCACGAAAAACTGAACCACGGTTTGCCGCGCGTCTCATTGTCGCGCGCCGTGGTCGACCGGCGCAAGGATGCGATCTGGCTGAGGCGCGAGAAGCGCGGATTGCCCGACCCAATCCGCGCCGATGCGAGCTGCGTGTGGGACGGCCGCTGGCACCTCATGGGTGATGGGCAGGCGCATCTGCAGATCGCCGCCCTCGGCCCCCGGTTGGCAGCGGAACTTGTTGCCGGCGATGCGATGCCGTCACAAGGCCTTGTGCGCGATGCGCTTTCGAGCGAACCGGCGCTGTACGGCCCCAACGGGCTCGTCGGTCTGCTTGCGTGCCGAAGCGCGGCGGAGGCCGGGGTGCATTCAACGCGCATCGCCAGTCCCTTCGCACGCTTCCTGCCGGATTTCGACCTGCCGCTCGCGGCGGCAGCGACGCGCCTGCTCGGCACAGACGCGCCCCCGTCCCCGCCATGGAAGCACCACAATGAACCGGAAGCTTAACCCAGTGCGGTGCTTGTGCTTGGCAAGGCATTTGCCGATGCCTATGTTAGGCGCGACACTCGCTTCTTTGGGACCTCCGTCCGCTGCCAAACGGCATTGCGGGCCTCAACAGGAAACACGATGAATCCGAATTATCGCAATCTCGCGCTCTGGGCGATCATCGCCGTCTTGCTGATCGCGCTCTTCAACCTTTTCCAGGCCCCGCAGCAGCGCGGCATGGCACGCGAGATTCCCTATTCGGAGTTCCTGCAGGAGGTGGATTCGGGCCGCGTCAGCACGGTGACGATCTCGGGTAGCCGAATCTCCGGCACCTACGGCGATTCCAGCACCGGCTTCCAGACCTATTCGCCGGGTGATCCCGCGCTGGTCGACCGTCTCGAAGACCGCGGCGTGACGATCAACGCACGGCCCGAGAGCGATGGCTCCAACTCCATCTTCGGCTACCTGATCTCCTGGCTGCCGATGATCCTCATTCTCGGCGTCTGGATCTTCTTCATGCGCCAGATGCAATCCGGCTCGGGCCGCGCGATGGGCTTCGGCAAGTCCAAGGCCAAGCTCCTGACCGAAGCGCACGGCCGCGTGACGTTCGCCGATGTCGCGGGCGTCGACGAAGCCAAGCAGGATCTGGAGGAGATTGTCGAATTCCTGCGCGACCCGCAGAAGTTCCAGCGCCTCGGCGGCAAGATTCCGCGCGGCGTCCTGCTCGTCGGCCCTCCCGGCACCGGCAAGACGCTGACGGCGCGCGCCGTCGCGGGCGAAGCCAACGTACCGTTCTTCACCATCTCCGGTTCGGATTTCGTCGAAATGTTCGTCGGTGTCGGCGCCAGCCGCGTCCGCGACATGTTCGAGCAGGCCAAGAAGAACGCACCCTGCATCATCTTCATCGACGAGATCGATGCTGTCGGCCGCCATCGTGGCGCCGGCCTGGGCGGTGGCAATGACGAGCGCGAGCAGACGCTGAATCAGCTCCTTGTCGAGATGGACGGGTTCGAGGCGAACGAGGGCATCATCCTTATCGCCGCCACCAACCGTCCCGACGTGCTCGATCCGGCGCTGTTGCGTCCGGGCCGCTTCGACCGTCAGGTCGTGGTGCCCAATCCGGACGTCGTCGGCCGCGAGAAGATCCTCAAGGTGCACGTGCGCAACGTGCCTCTGGCGCCGAATGTCGACCTCAAGGTCATGGCACGCGGCACGCCGGGCTTCTCGGGCGCCGATCTCGCCAACCTCGTCAACGAGGCGGCGCTGATGGCGGCGCGGCGCAACAAGCGTCTCGTAACCATGGCCGAGTTCGAGGACGCCAAGGACAAGATCATGATGGGTGCGGAGCGCCGCTCCAACGCCATGACCCAGGCGGAAAAGGAACTGACCGCTTATCATGAGGCCGGTCACGCCATCACCGCTCTGCAGGTCCCGTCGGCCGATCCGCTGCACAAGGCGACGATCATCCCGCGCGGTCGCGCGCTCGGCATGGTGATGCAGCTTCCGGAGGGCGACCGCTACTCGATGAGCTACAAGTACATGACGTCGCGACTCGTCATCATGATGGGCGGCCGCGTCGCCGAGGAACTCAAGTTCGGCAAGGAGAACATCACCTCTGGTGCGGCCTCGGACATCGACCAGGCGACGAAGCTCGCTCGTGCGATGGTCACCCGTTGGGGGTTCTCCGAAAAGCTCGGCCACGTCGCCTATGGCGACAATCAGGAGGAAGTGTTCCTCGGGCATTCCGTGGCGCGCCAGCAGAATGTTTCGGAAGAGACGGCACAGCTCATCGACGCAGAAGTTCGCCGCCTGATCGACGAGGCCTACAAGGAAGCCCATCGCATCCTAAAGGACCATCGCGACGAGTGGCTCGCGATTGCCGAAGGCCTGCTCGAATACGAGACGCTCTCGGGCGAGGAAATCAAGGCGATCATCAAGGGCCAGAAGCCGGCACGGGATCTCGGCGACGATACACCGCCCAGCCGTGGCTCGACCGTGCCGAAGGCGGGTGCGCGCAAGGAAGGAAAGAAGGGCGGCGAAGAGCCCGACGCCGGCATGGAACCGCAGCCGCAAGGCTGACGCGACTGCCGTGTGCCGAAATATAGCGCCGCGAGGATATCTCCTCGCGGCGCTTTCTTATTCAGTCCTCGGAAATCCGGCTGATCATCAGCATCAGGTGCGCCTCGATCTCCTCGCGCACGATGGCCTGCACTTCGGGCTCGGGTGAGATCAGGTAGAAATCGACCAGCGCGCCCAGCAACGCATTCATCATCTTGAAGCGCAGGGGAGAGGCATTTGCGGTGCGCTCGAAGCGGGAGAAAAACGGCACGAACAATTCGGCAAGGATCCTGTCACCGTCATACGGCCGATCTGCCGCGATGGGACGGAGCTGCCGCATCGCATTCAGAAGGCCCGCATGGGCGGGCATCGCCTGGGCACCGGCGAGGTAAACATCGAGGATGTGGCTGGCAGCCTCTTCCGGGCGTGTATCCTCGTGAAGGACCTGGAGGGCATGGCGGCACTTCTCCACCAGCCGCGCTACGTGGTCGTCATAGGCCGCCAGCAGCATCGCATCGCGATCGGCGAAATAGCGATAGATCGTTCCCACGGCCACACCGGACTCCGCAGCGACCCGCGTGGTCGTGACTGCATCGATACCCTCGGCGATGACGATCGCCTCGACCGTTTCCAGCAGTCCAGCTCGGGTGGCGATGGCGCGACGCTGCCGTGGCTCGGCGATCTTGGGCGCCACATTGTCCTTCATGGTGCGGCTCGTTCCTCCAAATGATTTCGATAAGCACGCGGATCTCGAAGCAACCCTCATGTGCATCTGCTGCCTGATATAGCATAACCGCATCCGCCTTTCTCGAACATGTGGTGTTGATGTTGGCGGCGGATCAGCGCACTGGCGGTGGGCGCGCGAGACCATGCGCCTGGAAAGGCCGCTGGGATTACGCAGTGGGCAAGATATTGGCGAGGTTGATCGCCACGTGGATGGGGTGAGAGAGACGTGGCCCGCAAGGTCTCACCGGGCGCCACCTTTCCGAAAGACTTCGTGAAAAGACCGATGATTGCCGGCTATTTACCAAATCGTACCCAATCGATAACAGAATATCACACAATGTGATACCAAAGCGGCGTTTTCCTGTGGCACACCTCGCCAAGAGGGAATCCGAAACGGGAACCGAGAGTGGGCATGAGCAGACGGTATTTCGGAACGGACGGTATTCGGGGACGGGCCAACAGACTGCCGATGACGGCGGAAGTGGCGATGCGCGTCGGCATGGCCGTCGGCATGTCGTTCAAGCGCGGCAGTCATCGCCACCGCGTCGTGCTCGGCAAGGACACCCGCCTGTCGGGCTATATGATCGAGAACGCCATGGTCGCCGGCTTCTGCGCCGCCGGCATGGACGTGTTCCTGCTGGGACCGATCCCGACGCCGGGCGTCGCGATGCTGGTGCGCTCCTTGCGCGCCGACATCGGCGTGATGATTTCCGCTTCTCACAATCCCTACTACGACAACGGCATCAAGCTTTTCGGCCCTGACGGCTACAAGCTGTCAGACGAGATCGAAACGCGTATCGAGCAGTTGCTCGACCGGGACGTCGACATCGCGCTCGCCGACGCCGACGGGCTCGGCCGGGCCAAGCGCATCGACGGCGTCCATGACCGCTATATCGAGTTCGCCAAGCGCACGCTGCCGCGCTCCATGTCGCTTTCGGGGCTGCGCATCGTCGTCGATTGCGCCAACGGCGCGGGCTACAAGGTGGCGCCGGCGGCGCTGTGGGAACTCGGCGCTGAAGTTATCACCATCAACAACGAGCCGAACGGCCTCAACATCAACGAGGATTGCGGCTCGACGCATCCGCTCGGCCTGTCGCGCAAGGTTCACGAGGTGCGGGCCGATATCGGCATCGCGCTGGATGGCGACGCGGACCGCGTCGTGATCGTCGACGAGACCGGCACGGTGATCGACGGCGACCAGATCATGGCGCTGATCGCCGAGAGCTGGCATCGCAGCGGACGCCTGGCCGGCGGCGGGCTCGTGGCAACCATCATGTCGAACCTTGGGCTGGAGCGTTATGTCGGCGATCTCGGCCTTTCGCTTCACCGCACCAAGGTGGGAGACCGCTACGTCGTCGAACACATGCGCGCGCATGGGTTCAATGTCGGCGGCGAGCAGTCCGGCCACGTTGTCCTGTCTGATTTCTCGACCACCGGCGACGGACTGGTATCCGCGTTGCAGGTTCTTGCCTGCATCAAGCGCGCGGAGCGACCGGCAAGTGAGGTCTGCAGCAAGTTCGAGCCTGTCCCTCAGGTTTTGAAGAATGTCCGCTTCTCCGGCGGCGCGCCGCTGGAGAGCAAGCTGGTGAAGTCGGCGATCGCGGATGCGAATGCGAGACTCGGCGGCAAGGGCCGGCTGGTCATCCGCCCATCGGGCACCGAACCGTTGATTCGCGTCATGGCCGAAGCCGACGACAAGACGCTCGTCGAGCAGGTGGTCGACGACATCGTCGGTGCGATTTCGGACGCCCGCGACGCGGCTTGAGCTCGATGGCGGGTCGCAAGCCACGCGGCAATTTAAGTGCCAAATGGCAGCGGATTTTCGCAAAACGCCAATAATGCTTCGTTGATCGCCAAGGCTACGCGGCAGCGACTGTTAGGCTGGGGCTCCCGAAACGATGGAGAGTACCCCATGAGAAATCTAACGTCGGCGATTGCCCTCATCGGCTGTGTCTGGTCAACGGGCGCCGTGTCGGCAGACCGTACTGATCTGGCGATCGATGAGTTTACTGGCGGCACCGAGTCCGTTGGGATCGTTGAAAACAAGGCGTTCGTCGCGCCACGGGATGCCAAGCCCGCAACTGCCCCGTTCACCGGCACGATTGCCCTGTCGGAAGTGGCGATGACCACTGATCCCGGCACGTTCAAGAGCAACGATATCCTTGGCAAGGACCCGCAGGTGTTTCCCGCCGCCGTGCTCTCGTTCGTAACCGTCGACGATGACCTCGTACCGTCAACGCAGGATGTGCAGCGTTATGGCTCCACCGCGAACGGAACCAGCTTTTGGGACATCATCGTCCAGCCGGGAAAGGTCTGGTCGGAGGATGGGGACGATGGCTGGAACCGTGCATCCTTCCCGTTTTCCCTGATGCATTCGATTGAAGGTGAGACCCATAATGGTGTCGCCATGTTCCTCTACAAGGACGGAGAGGTTTCGGACCTGCGCTTTCAGGTGGTCAGCCAGACGGCTCCCTTCTATGTCGAAGACTATTTCACGGCAGCCGGGCTGGCCGATGCGTCGCTCTCGGAAGGCAGCGTGGACAATGAGGAGGAAATCGCCGCCAAGCATCGCCAGGCGATGGACGATGCGGAGAAACTTGCCGACTGGCAGGCTCTTGTGGAAAAATTCGGCGAAGAATCGGTCGACGGGTTCAACGGCGACATCAACAGCGAAGAGATCGTCGTCGACGGTCTGGGGGTCGACGGGACGTTTTATCTCAAGTCGTGTCCGACGGTGGCGGGCGAACTTCCCTATTGCGACCGGCAGCGCTTCGGGGTGTGGTCGGTGACCAAGGCGGCGGCGAATACGGTGGCCATGCTGCGGCTGGCGGAGAAATACGGCCCGGGCGTCTTCGACGAGAAAATCGCCGAATATGTCAACGAAGCCGAGGGCCTTCCTGGCTGGGATCAGGCGACCTTTGGTGATCTGCTGAACATGGCCAGCGGCATGGGCTACGGTTCGCAGGACGAGAAGCCGTACAACATCACCGATCCCTTCCTCGACCCGTACATGGCCTGGTACGAGGCGCCAACCGTCGAAGGAAAGCTCGACGTGCTCCTCGAGGGCGCCGAGCCCTATCCATGGGGCAATGGAGAGGTTGCGCGTTATCGGGACGAGGACATGTTCCTGCTCGGGGAGGCGATGTCACGCTACGTCCGCGCGCATGACGAGGCGTATCACACCATATGGGACCTGGTCACCGAAGAGGTCTATGAGCCGATCGGTATCCACTATGCGCCGATCAACAAGACCATCGAAGCCGCTTCCGAAGACGACCAGCCTCTCATGGCTTTCGGCTTCTACCCGACCATCAGCGACATGGTCAAAATCGCGAAGCTGTTCCAGAATGATGGTCGGGTCGGCGATAAGCAGATCCTGAACGCCGAGAAACTCGCGGACATCGCGCCATCGGAAGCCCCGATCGGCTTTCCGACCGGCGATCCGCAGCGTCCCTACTATCTCAAGGCGTTCTGGCGTGCGCACATGGACTCGCGAAACGGCTGCAGCTTCTATTATCCGACGATGGTCGGGTGGGGTGCGAACTATGTCGCGCTGTTTCCGAACGACGTTTTCGCGATCAGGCTGGCGAACGACTGGGACGACGATGCTGGCGCCAACCGCATGGATAGTCTCGAACTGACCGCTGATCGCGTCGGCAATCTCTGCGAATAGGCCTTCCACGCGCAGTTTCTAGAGACGAAACAAGGCGCTGCTCCTTGAGATGGAGCAGCGCCGTTTCCGTCTTCAGTATGGGGTGCATGTGCTTTGATGCACATGCGAAGGACAATTGGTACGGTTAATAAAGGCGGTTAATCGAGACTTAACCTTTCCGATTCATTGTCCATCCGAGTTCAATCATGCTCGGCCCGGAAAGTTCGTGGCCGGGCGCTTGCGAGGATGGGATGTCATGCTCAAATCCATGAAGCTGCTGGCCGCCGGCCTTGCGTTTGCCACTTTTGGTTCCCTGCCCGCGCTTGGCGCGGATCTGTACGAGCCGCCAATCATCGAATACGAGCCAGCGCCGGCTCCCGTCTATGGCGGCTGGTATCTGCGTGGTCATATCGGCATGTCGAACCAGCGTGTCGGCGATCTGTACAATGTGCTGTTCGACAGCTTCACGCCGGCCAACAATTTTGCCGTGCTGGACAAGAACTTCGAGGCCGGGCCGACGGTCGGTGCGGGCGTGGGCTACCAGATCAACGACTATCTGCGCGTCGACGGCATCGTCGAGTATCGCGGCGAGGTTGGCTTCCACGGCCTCGACTCGTGGACTGACAATGACGGCAATGCACGGTTCAACAACTATTCCGGCAAGAAGTCGGAGTGGCTGCTGATGGCGAACGCCTATGCCGACCTTGGCGAGTTCTACGGGATCGTGCCTTATGTCGGCGCTGGCCTCGGTGCCAGCCGCAACACAATCCATTCGTTCCGCGATGCCGGTCTCGATCCGGCGACGAATGCGCCGACGCTGGCCTATGCGGATGCCGCGTCGGAATGGAACCTGGCCTGGGCGCTGCATGCCGGTATCGGCATCAAGGCGACCGACCGTCTGACGATCGATCTCGGCTACAGCTTCCTGAACCTTGGGGATGCGCGCTCGGGCGATATCGTTACCTATGACGGCACCAATGCGATCGACAACCCCATGCATTTCGAGGACATCACCTCGCACGATTTCAAGCTCGGCGTGCGCTACTCGCTGTACTAGAATGTGCTGCATCACTGCTTCGAAGGCCCGGCTTTGCCGGGCCTTTTGGTTTTGGCGAAGCGCTTGCCCGCTTGATGCCAATGCGAGGCCGATTACCCTTTGTTAGCCTTAACCGTGACTTAACCACTATGGTTAACAATGCTCATGAAGACGGCAAGAGCGCCGTCACTTTTGCACCACGTGTCTGGAGTGGACCCATGAGCCTCAGTTCCCGCCTGCTCGCAACCTGCGTCGCGCTGGCAATCCTGCCTGCCGCACAGGCGCTGGCTGCCGATTATGACCCGCCGATCTTCGTGGAAGAGGCACCGGAATGGGTGCCGGTCGAAGTCGGCTCCGGCTGGTACCTGCGGGGCGACATCAGCTACAACGTGGCGGAACCGGTCTATGATTTCACATGGCTCGGACGAGACGTGGAACACGGACCGTTCGGCGGCAGCGTCGGCGTCGGCTACTACCTCAACGACAACATCCGTTTCGACGCCAATATCGGCTACCTCAACGGTGACGACTTCTTTGCCCAGGATGGCACCGAGACGTGGGAAGCTTCCCACAAGATGTGGAGCGGCTTGGTCAACGGCTATGTCGACCTTGGCACGATCGCCGGATTCACGCCCTATGTCGGCGCCGGCGTAGGCGTCACCTATTCGCGCCACGAGATCGACATCAACGCGCCGATCTCCGGCACCGTCGAGAGCATTTCAGACAGGCAGTACAACTTCGCCTATGCGCTCATGGCGGGCGGCAGCTACAAGATCACTGATAACGTGTCGATCGATGCCGGCTATCAGTTCCTGCACACGCCGGAGATGGAATATCTGAACACGGATACGCTGGCGGTCGAGAAGGGCAACATGCAGCATCAGGTCAGGGTTGGCTTGCGCTACGAACTCTGGTAGGCACCAGACATCTCAGGCAACAACGGCGGGCTTCGGCTCGCCGTTTCTTTTTTGGCCTCTCGTCAAAGGCGGAAGGTCCAGAAGAGACACGCCGCCGCCGCCGCGAGAAAGATGATGAAGAACAGCGTGCGCATCAGCAGGTTGCGCCGCAGATGGTTCATGAACATGTGCGCCACGATGATGGCGACGGCGAAGACAAATTGCCAATCGACCAGGGTCCACAACGCGTCGTCCTCGCCAAAGGCGAAGCGTGCGACCTGCAGCCCGATCACCGTTGCCAGCAGGATCGACGCCGCCGCGTGAATCGGTGAGGCGGCGTTGGCGTAGACGTATCCGGCGGCGCGCAGGGGCAGGAGCATCATCAAGGCGGCGGCAAACGCATAGAGCGCTGCCAGCGGCATGAAGGTGGCGGCACTGGCGATCGCGTCGAGCCGCTCGACGCCGCGTGCGCCGAAGGCGTAGCCCTTCTGCTCCAGCGCGATGCCGAGCGCTGCGAGCAGTGCCGTCATCACCATGACCATGAGAACTGTCGACGGCATTCTGTTCATGGTCCCTCCGGCAGAATCGCTTGATCCAAACCGATAGGACGAAGCGCGGCGCATGAAAAGCATGCAGACGCCGAAGCCTCACAAACCGCCAGATTACAATGGGTTGGAATACGTGACCGGAATGGCGGAACCGCGCGCGCGGTCTCCCATTACCCTACGCGCCCGCATTCGCGGGGGCATCTCAGGCAGCACGCCCCGTCGCCGGAAGGCGGCGGGGTACTGCTGTGGCGCATAGGCTGCGCTACTTCTTTGCCTTGGCTTTCGGCTTGGCCTTTGCCTTTGCCTTTGCCTTCACCTTGGGTTTTGCGGCGGGAGCTTCCGTGTCGGAAGCCTCGCTTGCAAGGCGCGCCAGACGGAGGCGCTCGGTCTTGGCGTCGCGTTTTCTGGACTCCGAATCCAGTATCTCGCGCGCGACCCTGGTGGTCGTATCCGCCTTCGCCTCCTGCTTGGAAGGCTTGGGCTTGAACATGGCGTTGATGGTGCTTTCGTCCACAATCGACTCCCTTCTAGCAAAAAAGGCCGGGGAATTCCCCGACCTTCTCCTGCACGCCTCAATGGCCGGTGCCAGTACATCCGTGGTCACAGACCAGAAGCGCAGATCCTTAAGCGGCCTGGAGGTTCTCAGCGGCGCTCTTGCCGTTGCGGTTGTCCTTGACGATGTCGAAGCTGAGCTTCTGACCTTCGACGAGGCTACGCATGCCAGCGCGCTCGACAGCCGAGATGTGGACGAAAACGTCCGATTCGCCGTTGCCCAGCTCGATGAAGCCGAAGCCCTTGGTCGCATTGAAGAACTTTACGGTACCAGTAGCCATGATGATTTCCTTTCAAATCGAAATAGCAAAAAGTCGCCCGGCAACATGCCAAGCGCCCAAAAAGTCGAAATTGAATAGGAAGATCGTCGGAGCGCTTGAGCGCGGAAACAAAGTTCGTCAGCAAGATCGATCCGGTTAACTTACGCTCAATCAAGGCGAAATTCAAGATGCCGCCCGAAAATATGCCAAACGTCTTGGCGACGTACGCCGCAGCCGGCCCATTGCGGCACCGGTGATGGGCGGCCGTCCTCACCCTTCGTCGTTCGCGAGGACCCACTTGCGCTTTCTCGCGCGTTGGCGTAATGCCCGCAGCGGGCCACCTCTCCCCAACGAGAGGCGTGCTATCTGAAAGGGTAGAACCAGATGACGACTCATTCCAAGCCGGACCTGCGTCCGGCAAATTCCAATTTTTCCTCCGGTCCCTGTGCCAAGCGTCCCGGCTGGTCGCTTGAAGCGCTGTCCGACGCCCCGCTTGGTCGTTCGCACCGAGCCAAGGTCGGCAAGGCCAAGCTCGAACGGGCCATCAATCTCACTCGCGACGTTCTCAAGGTACCCGCCGACTGGCGGATCGGCATCGTGCCGGCGTCCGACACGGGCGCCGTCGAGATGGCGCTGTGGTCGCTGCTCGGCGAGCGCGGCGTCGACATGGTCGCCTGGGAATCCTTCGGCTCCGGCTGGGTGACCGATGTGATCAAGCAGCTCAAGCTGCCGGATGCCCGCAAGATCGAAGCCGACTACGGCCGTCTGCCGGACCTTTCGCAGATCGACTTCGACCGCGACGTGGTGTTCACCTGGAACGGGACGACGTCCGGCGTGCGCGTGCCGAACGCTGACTTCATCCGCGCCGATCGCAAGGGGCTGACCATCTGCGACGCCACATCGGCGGCCTTTGCCCAGAGGCTCGATTTCGACAAGCTCGATGTTGTTACCTTTTCCTGGCAGAAGGTGCTGGGAGGCGAGGCGGCCCATGGCATGCTGATCCTGTCGCCGCGCGCCGTCGAGCGGCTCGAAAACTACACGCCCGCGTGGCCGATGCCCAAGATCTTCCGCATGACCAAGGGCGGCAAGCTGATCGAGGGCATCTTCAAGGGCGAAACGATCAACACGCCATCGATGCTGTGCGTTGAAGACTATCTCGATGCGCTCGATTGGGCGCAGTCGATCGGCGGTCTCGACGGACTCGTCGCGCGCGCCGACGCAAACTTCGCGGCCATCGACGCCTTTGTCGAAAAGAGTGCGTGGCTCGCCCATCTCGCGGTCGATCCCGCGACGCGGTCGAACACCTCCGTTTGCCTGTCCATCGTCGATCCGGAGATCACCGCGCTCGACGCGGACGCGCAGGCCGCCTTCGCCAAGGGGCTGGCGTCCATGCTCGACAAGGAAGGCGTCGCCTTCGACATCGGCGCCTATCGCGACGCGCCTCCCGGCCTGCGCATATGGGCCGGTGCGACCGTCGAGACGGCCGACCTCGAGGCGCTCATGCCTTGGCTCGACTGGGCCTTCGCGCAGCAAAAAGCAGCGCTGAAGGCTGCGGCTTAAGATTTCTTCCGGGGGTCGCTGTTGGGAGCGGCCCTCACCCCCTCCCATTGACTACTCAAGCTGACGAAGGAGGCCATCATGGCACCCCGCGTACTCGTTTCAGACAAGCTTTCACCCACTGCCGTTCAGATCTTCAAGGATCGCGGCGTCGAGGTCGACTACCTGCCGGATCTCGGCAAGGACAAGGAGAAACTGCTCGAAGTCATCGGCCAGTATGATGGTCTCGCCATTCGCTCGGCCACCAAGGTGACGGAAAAGCTGATCGCGGCAGCGACCAATCTCAAAGTAGTCGGGCGCGCGGGCATCGGTGTCGACAATGTCGATATTCCGGCGGCATCGCGTCGCGGCATCATCGTCATGAACACGCCGTTCGGCAATTCGATCACCACGGCGGAGCACGCGATCGCCCTGATGTTCGCGGTTGCCCGCCAGTTGCCAGAGGCGAACGCCTCCACCCATGCGGGCAAGTGGGAAAAGAACCGCTTCATGGGCGTCGAGATTACCGGCAAGACGCTGGGCGTCATCGGCTGTGGCAATATCGGATCGATCGTCGCGACGCGCGGCGTCGGGCTGCGCATGAAGGTCATCGCCTACGATCCCTTCCTGTCGGAGGGCAGGGCGCAGGAACTCGGCGTCGAGAAGGTCGAGCTCGACGAAATCTTCACCCGCTCGGATTTCATCACGCTTCATACGCCGATGACTGACCGCACGCGCGGCATCATCAACAAGGACGCCTTCGCGAAGATGAAGGATGGCGTGCGTATCATCAACTGCGCGCGCGGCGGGCTTGTCGTGGAAGCCGACCTGATCGATGCGCTGAAAAGCGGCAAGGTTGCCGGCGCGGGCATCGACGTGTTCGAGGTCGAGCCGGCGACCGAGAGCCCGCTCTTCGACTTCGAGAACGTCGTCTGCACGCCGCATCTGGGCGCATCGACGTCTGAAGCGCAGGAGAACGTCGCGCTTCAGGTGGCCGAGCAGATGTCCGATTACCTGGTGAAAGGCGCGGTTTCCAACGCCATCAACATGCCGTCGATCTCGGCGGAAGAAGCGCCACGGCTGAAGCCTTTCATCAAGCTGGCGGAGGTGCTTGGCGCATTTGTCGGGCAGGTCACCGACGAGGCGATCCAGGAGGTGGAAATCCTGTTCGACGGCGCGACGACCGATATGAACACGCGCGCGTTGACCAGCGCGGCACTCGCCGGCCTGATCCGGCCGCAGGTGGCCGACGTCAACATGGTTTCGGCGCCGATCATGGCTAAGGAGCGCGGCGTCATCCTCTCGGAGGTGAAGCGCGACAAGTCAGGCGTCTTCGACGGCTACATCAAGCTGACGGTGAAGACGGCGGCGCGGACGCGATCGATCGCCGGCACCTGCTTTTCCGACGGCAAGGCGCGCTTCATCCAGATCAAGGGCATCAACCTCGACGCTGAGGTCGGCGAGCACATGCTCTACACCACCAATGCCGATGCGCCGGGCATTATCGGCCTGCTCGGCTCTATCTGTGGTCGCAACGGTGTCAACATCGCCAACTTCCAGCTTGGCCGTAACAGGGCGGGCGGCGACGCCATCGCGCTCCTCTATCTCGACGCGCCGTTCCCGCCGGAAGTGCTGGAAGAGCTACGTGCCGACCCGAGGATCGATTCAGCCAAACCGTTGCATTTCGACGTGGGGGGTTAGACTGTATCGGAAAGCGGCCCCTGCCGTCGCCGCTTTCGGGCTCGGGGGTTGAGGCACGTCATCCTTGAGAAGGAAAATGGTCAAGATCGTCCTATTCAGCGCGCTTGTCGCAGCAGGGATCTATCTCTCGGTCGCACTCGCCCTGGTGGCGAGCCAGGAGATAGACACTTCGGTTGAGTCAGGCGGAGCGATCGATTTCTCCTACGCGCTGAACGCCGACAATGACGATTTGGCGGCGCTGCTGCCATATCCAACGCGCGCAGGCGACTCGCAGTTCTATCGGTATTATCCTTCTGATGACGCGGGGGTGAGGTTCATCCTCGTCCATGGCTCTGCCTGGCACAGTATGCAGTTTCACGAGATGGCGCGATCGCTTTCCGAGGCGGGCGTCGCCGAAGTCGTGGTCCCCGACGTTCGCGGACACGGGCCAAACACGAGGCTGCGTGGCGATATCGCCTATATTGGCCAACTCGAAGACGACATGGCCGACTTGATGGTGCATCTGTCTGCGGAATACGGGACGCGCCCGACCGTGTTGGGCGGTCACTCGTCAGGCGGCGGATTTGCCATCCGCTTCGCCGCAGGCCGACATACCGACCTAGCGGACGGCTTCGTCTTCCTTGCGCCTTACCTGCAACACGATGCGCCGACAACGCGGCCGAATTCCGGGGGCTGGGCGCGCCCGGCGGTGCGCCGCATCATCGGCCTGACGATGCTCAACACTATCGGCATCACGGCGCTGAACCATTTGCCGGTCATCGCCTTCGCCATGCCAGCCTTTGTGCTGGAAGGGCCGCTCGGTGACACGGCCACGACAAGCTACAGCTACCGGCTCAACACCAGTTTCGCGCCACGGGCCGATTTCGAATCCGAGATCGCGGCGATACCGGCACGATTTCTGGTGGTGGCGGGGAGCACCGACGAGGCTTTCGACGCTGCGCTCTACGAACCGGTCATGTCTGCCGTGAACGATCGCGGCACCTATCGCATCATCGATGGCGCAGGACACATCGACCTGCTGGGAGACCGGAGAGTTGTCGAAGCAATCAGCGTATGGTTGTCGAATCAAGATCTGCTGTGACTTCGGCGCCAGTGCGCTCCAGGTGGTCGGCAAGTAGGCCCAGATTGCGCGTCGAGGCCTTGTAGAAGACGTCGAACACGGAACCGACGAGTGGAATCGCTCCGAAAACGGTGTCGAGCGCGACATTGCCCGCCATGCGCGCCAGAAGCGTCTTGGGCGCACCGAGGCGATGCGCCTTGACGATGACATATGTCGAAACCACTCCCGCCACTAGGTCGCCTGCTCCAGGCACAAGCCCGAGAACAGGATCGATGCCGAAGCGGATCTGCGTCAAGGGGATTCGCCATCGCGAATCGAGCAACCGCGCGAGGTTGCGGATTTCCGCCAGCTCTGCCGCGTGATCGGGAAGGGCCTCCCCGCGGCGCGTCATTTGCGCAGGACCACCCAGATCGCGTGAATGATGCCGGGCACGTAGCCCAGCAGCGTCAGCAGGATGTTCAGCCAGAAATGAAGACCGAGACCGACCTGCAGGAAGACGCCCAGCGGCGGCAGGATAATAGCAGCAAGTATGCGTAATACGTCCATGTGATCCTCATCGCAGAGGAGCAAGAACGCGCGACGTCGCGAAAGTTTCCCTGCGGGCGACTATCGCTGTGCGGCGAGCTTGCGGCCGCTGTGCTCTGCAAGCCAGATACCGCCAAGAACCAGGGTGAGGGCGACCGCATGGTAGAGATGGAACGCCTCGCCCAGGAGAACGATCGAGAGCAGGGTGCCGAACAGTGGAACCAGGTTGATGAACAACCCGGCACGATTCGCGCCGATCAATTCGACGCCTCTCATGTAGAAGGCCTGGGCGGCTATGGACGGAAGGATTGCGGTGAACGCGGCAATTGCCCATCCGCGTTCGTCCGGCCAGATCGCGCGATCGCTGGAGATTTCCCAAGCCGCAAATGGCAGCGAGGTCAGGAAGGCGGCGAATGCCATCACCAGCATCATGCTCTTCCAGTGGATCGCGGGCTTGTAGCGCAGCGCGACTGTGTAGCCGGAATAGAGCACGACCGCACCCAGCATCAGGAGGTCGCCGAAGTTGAGTTGGAGTTCCGACAGGCGCAACAGGCTGCCGTGGCTCGCAGTCAATGCGATACCGATCAGTGACGCGGTGAAACCGACGATCTGGCCTGTCGATACCTTCATTCCGTAAAGCAGGAAGTTGGCGGCGAAAATGAACATCGGCATGCCCGCCTGCTCGATCGAGACGTTGATGGCCGTGGTGAACAGAAGCGCTGAATAAAGCGTGGCGTTGAAGAGGGCAAAACCTGCAGCGCCGAGCGCGGCGAGTAGAAGAAGGTTGCGTTTGACCAGGTGCCAGTCACGGGAAAGCTGCGGCAGGCCGATCGCGAGCATGATCGCAAAGGCCAAGCCCCACCGAAGCGCGGTCAGGAGCATCGGCGAAACATGGCCGACCGCAAGCTTGCCGGCCACCGCATTCGCGCCCCACAACACTGTGGTCAGGACCAGAAGGGCATAGGCGCTGCGAAACATAATGCTGCCGTGGGGGTTGTTGTCTTGCGCGCGGCTTAGACGTCTGATCCGCGGCTGTAAACGTGCCAGGACGTTATAATGAGTGGCTGCGTCACTTCCTCTGCCACGGAGGGGTCGCACATCACCGGACATGACGTTATAGAGGCCTGTCATTTTGCCCGGCGCGACGCCTGGCGCCAGAATAGAGGAAAGTTTCCATGGCCAATGTGGTGGTCGTCGGGTCGCAGTGGGGAGACGAGGGCAAGGGCAAGATCGTCGACTGGCTCTCCGAACGCGCGGATATCGTCGCCCGATTCCAGGGAGGGCACAATGCCGGCCACACGCTGGTGGTGGACGGCAAGGTCTACAAGCTTTCGCTGCTGCCCTCGGGCGTCGTGCGGCCGGGAAAACTCTCGGTCATCGGCAATGGCGTTGTCTTCGATCCGCATGCATTCGTCGCCGAATTGACGAGGATCAGGGAACAGGGCGTGGATCTTGGGCCGGACCGCCTGAAAATTGCCGAAAATACCGCGCTTATCCTTTCGCTTCACAGGGAGCTGGACGGCTTCAGGGAGGACGCGGCGTCGAACTCCGGAACCAGGATAGGCACCACGCGTCGCGGCATCGGGCCGGCCTATGAGGACAAGGTCGGGCGCAGGGCGATCAGGGTCATGGACCTGGCCGACCTCGAAACCCTGCCCGCGAAGGTCGACCGGCTGCTCACCCATCACAACGCGCTGCGGCGGGGACTTGGCCATGCCGAGGTTGGACACGACAGCATCATGCAGGAACTGACGTCGATCGCCGACAGCGTGCTGCCCTTCATGGATCGTGTGTGGAAAATCCTGGACGACGCACGCCGCGCCGGCCAGCGCATCCTGTTTGAAGGTGCGCAAGGCACGTTGCTCGATATCGACCATGGCACCTATCCGTTCGTGACTTCCTCCAACACCATTGCGGGGCAGGCGGCGACCGGCTCGGGCGTGGGTCCGGGGACGATCGGCTATGTGCTGGGCATCACCAAGGCCTACACCACCCGCGTCGGCGAAGGGCCGTTCCCGACGGAACAGGACAACGAGGTCGGCAATTTCCTCGGCACGCGCGGGCACGAGTTTGGCACCGTGACTGGCCGCAAGCGTCGCTGCGGCTGGTTCGACGCGGTTCTCGTACGCCAGTCGGTTGCCGTGAACGGTATCGACGGCATCGCGCTGACCAAGCTCGACGTGCTCGACGGGCTCGACGAGATAAAGGTGTGCACCGGCTACCGGCTCGATGGCGAGACGATCGACTACCTGCCTGCAAGCCAGGGCGCGCAGGCAAGGGTGGAACCGATCTACGAGACGCTCGAGGGTTGGAAGGGCACGACGGCAGGGGCGCGAAGCTGGGCCGACCTGCCGGCACAGGCGATCAAATATGTGCGCTATATAGAGGAACTGATCGGCGCGCCGGTGGCGCTGCTGTCGACCAGCCCGGAGCGCGACGACACCATACTTGTTACGGACCCGTTTCAAGACTAGGTATTGAAACCCATCCGGGGCCAATGATTTGGTCCTCCCGTCGCCCCGGAACCACGTGAGGACAAGGTAGAGAATGGCGGATTTCGTTGCGGTTCTGAGAAAGACGATCGGCGCGCTCGGCGACAACACGCCGGAAATGCGCGAAAAGGTCTATGACAAGGCCCGCGCCACCATCGAAGCCAAGCTGGCAGCGCTCGATCCACAGCCGCCGGCAGCGGTGATTGAGCGCCAGCGCAAGGCGCTGGACGACGCCATTGCGGTGGTACGAGCAGACTACGCCGCGCCTACCGAGCCGGAGAAGGACGAAGGTCTCGAAGACGTCTTCGCCAGCTTGAAGCCGATGGGCGATGAAACGCCGTCGCAACGGTCTCCGGCAGCGACCCCTCCACCTACTGCCGCATACCAAGCCCCGCTCGCCACACGCGCGACGCCGTCGATGCCGCGCGACCCCGTTCTGGATCCCGAACCGACCGATGGGGTGACGGGTAGCGGGCGAACCGAGCCAGTCGACGCGTTCCATGCAGGCGACGGAAAGTCTGATGCAGGCGACGACGCTTCCATGCGCGATGCCGCGCCGGGTCTGGTCGGCGATGAGCACGCCACCGATGTCGTGATGCCGCCGCCGGCGCCTCGCCGCGCGAAGCCCGCCGCCTCTCGCGGCCGGGGACGTACAATTGCTGCGGCGGCCTTTGTTGTTCTTCTGCTTGTCGCCGGCGGCACTTATGCCTGGATCAATGCCGATGACACCACCGAGGACACTGCGGAAGTCGCGGCGGCCCCGGAAGAAGACGTAGTGACCACGGCCGAGGAACTCGTCGAGGAGCCGCTGGAGGAAGACGTTGCGGCGGGTGACGAGACGGCGGCAGAAGATGCTCCGGCCGCGCCTGCCGAAGAGGAAGAGATCGCCGCATTACCGGAAACGGAGCAGCCCGACGAAGCGCCGGCCGCGCCAGTCGATGATACGGCGGATAAATTCACCCAGCGACTGATGCCCGACGGCAGCGAGGTCGATGAAGGCCCGGCCGGCGGGCAGAGCACGATCGGCGAAGGCACATCCGTTTCGGCTGTCGCGCCGCCGCAGGATGGTGAGGCGCCGGTTGCGCCGAGCCAGAACGCTGAAGCGGCGGAGACGAACGGCGAAGCCGCCGGCCAGCAAAGCGAACCCGGCATTGCGGTGGGTCAGCGGGCGATCTTCTACGAGGAGCGCACGAGTTCGACACAGGGTTCTGCCGAACTCGGATCTATCGTGTGGTCGGTAGTGCAGGAGTCGCCTGGTGGCGACCTGCCGCCGGAACCCGCGATCCGCGCCGAGGCGACGATCCCGGGCAAGGACGTGCAGCTTCGCATGACAATCCGGCGCAACGGCGACGAGTCGCTGCCTGCAGCGCATATCATCGAGATGATCTTCCTGACGCCCGAAGGCTTCGAAGGTGGTGCGATCTCGAACGTTTCGCGCGTCGCCTTCAAGGAGACGGAGCAGGCCGCGGGCAGCCCGCTGGTCGGTATTCCGGCGAAAATTGCCGACGGTTTCTTCCTGATCGCGCTCAGTGACGCGCCGGCGGAAACGCAGAACAACCTGACGCTGCTGAGGCGCCAGAACTGGGTCGACATCCCGATCGTCTACCAGTCAGGCCGGCGGGCGCTGCTTTCGCTGGAAAAGGGCATCCCTGGCGACCGGGTGTTCCAGGAAGCGCTGGGCGCGTGGGAGCAGGCCAACGAAGCTCCCGACTCGGCCGGATAACGTCTTCGAAGATCAAAAAAAGCCGCCCCGAAGGGCGGCTTTTGTATTTTTCGTCGACTTTGAAGTCGGCTCAGTGGGCCGGCTCGGCCTCGATGGTACGCAGCGACTGCGTCTGGCGGCGTGCCTCCGCCTTGACGGCGTCCTGGACCTTCTCGAAGGCGCGGACCTCGATCTGGCGCACACGCTCGCGGCTGATGCCGAACTCGGACGACAGGTCCTCAAGCGTGATCGGGTCTTCCGACAGGCGCCGTGCCTCGAAGATGCGGCGCTCGCGGTCGTTGAGGACCGAGATCGCGCTGGTCAACATGCCGCGACGGTTTTCCAGTTCGTCCTGCTCGATGAGCATGGCTTCCTGGCTTTCGTGGTCGTCGACCAGCCAGTCCTGCCACTCGCCGGATTCGCCTTCGGTGGCGCGGATTGGCGCGTTGAGCGAAGCGTCGCCCGACAGGCGGCGGTTCATCGACACCACCTCTTCCTCGGAAACGTTGAGGCGGGTGGCGATCTCGGTGATCTGGTCCGGCTTCAGGTCGCCTTCGTCGAGTGCCTGGATCTTGCCCTTCACCTTGCGCAGGTTGAAGAACAGCCGCTTCTGGTTGGCGGTGGTGCCCATCTTCACGAGGCTCCACGAACGCAGGATATATTCCTGGATCGCGGCCTTGATCCACCACATGGCATATGTGGCCAGGCGGAAACCACGCTCGGGCTCGAACTTCTTCACCGCCTGCATCAAGCCGACATTGCCTTCGGAAATGACCTCTCCGATCGGCAGGCCGTAACCGCGATAGCCCATGGCAATCTTGGCGACGAGACGCAAATGGCTCGTAACCATCTTGTGGGCGGCAGTGGTGTCTTCATGCTCATGGTACCGCTTGGCGAGCATGTACTCTTCCTGCGGCTGGAGCATGGGAAAACGTCTGATCTCCTCGAGGTAGCGGCTTAGGCCGCCTTCTCCGGAAACGATGCTGGGTAGTGTCTGGGCCATGATAGCGCCCTCCCTCTCTTGCGGGTAACATGCCCCCTGACGGCGGACATGCAGCGCGGCCGCGCCAAGGCGCACCACGCTGTACGGATTTATATAGGTACGTTTGCGGCAATTGCACGGCGCGTAACGCGCTGAAACAGTCCGTCACGCCAACGTGAACAATGGACTCAAGTTTTGCCGTTTGGCGACCAACGCCGAAACCCCTCCAGAAGTTCCGCAAGGTCTTGCGGATGAGGGGCCTCGAAGCGCATTGGCTCGCCGGTGACCGGGTGGCTGAACGCAAGCAGGCGCGCATGCAGCGCCTGGCGCGGAAACATGCGCACGACGGGTCCGAGCGTGTCGCCGAGCTTGTTGGCCTTGGTGAAGAATGCGCGCCCATAGTCCTGGTCGCCGATCAGCGGATGTCCGATATGGGCCATGTGCACGCGTATCTGATGGGTGCGCCCCGTTTCCAGCCGGCACTCGACGAGGGCGGCCATCGCGGTTGCGTCTTCTTTCTGGCCGAAGCGCTCCAGCACGGTGAAATGCGTGACCGCGTGGCGCGCGTCCTCGCGGGTTTCGGGCACGACCGCCTGTCGCGTGCGGTCGGTGCCGGAGCGGCCGAGCGGTGCATCGACCGTGCCGGCGACGCGGGCGGGCGAGCCCCAGACGAGCGCGTCATAGGCGCGCTCCAGGTCTCCGGTCCGGCCATGGTCGGCAAAGGCTTCCGACAAGACACGATGTGCCAGGTCGTTCTTCGCGACCACGAGAACCCCGCTGGTGTCCTTGTCGAGACGGTGGACGATACCCGGCCGGCGGACGCCGCCAATGCCGGACAGCGACGCCCCGCAATGATGGATCATGGCGTTGACCAGCGTGCCGGTCCAGTTTCCGGCGCCTGGATGGACGACGAGCCCCGCCGGCTTGTTGATGACGATGAGGTCGTCGTCCTCGAACAGGATGTCGAGCGGTATGTCCTCGCCGACAGGTTCGGCGGGCGCCGGTTCCGGCATCGTGATGACGATGCGGTCGCCCGGCACGAGTTTGCGCTTCGGTTCGGTCGCCGGCTGGCCGTTGAGGTGCACGGCGCCTTCGCGCATCAGCGCCTGGATGCGGCTGCGCGACAGGTCCGGCTGCAACCGTGCCGCCAGCCACTGGTCGATACGCTCGCCCTTGGCCGTCTCGTCGGCGTCGAGCTCTTTCAATGCCTGTTCGGCTTCGTTATCAGGATCGTTCATCAATCAACCGGACCGAATCTGCCATGGCTGCGCCTCACGACGACGACGAAGACGAAAAGCCGCTGGACCCGGCCGTTGAGAATGTCCGGCGGAAGCTCGTGCGCTTCATCGTCATCAATCTGGGGATACTGTTCATCGCCCTTATGGCGGTGGTGGTGGCACTTGTCTACCGCGCCACGCAAGTGGGCGAGGAGAGGTCCGGTCCGGTCAGCGAATTGCCCGTGCCGGAGAACGGAATGATCGAAGCCGACATCGTGCTGCCGCGCGGCGCGCGCGTGGTCGGCCATTCGCTTTCAGGCGGTATCGTCAGCCTGCATGTCGAACTTGGCGGCGGCGGGCAGGAAATACACCTCTATGACATGTCCGACGGCCAGCAGGTCGGCCGCTTTACCTTGCGCGAGGCACAATGAGCAGCACCCCGCCGCCCATCCACAAGCCGGAGTTCCGCAAGCTCGCAACGGTCGCGATCCTGGTGCGCGACTATGACGAAGCTGCTGCGTGGTATCGCAAGAAGCTCAACTTCATCCTCGTCGAGGACGTCGACTTGGGCGAGGGCAAGCGCTGGGTCGTCGTGGCGCCGAGCGTGCGCAACGGCGCCCGCCTCCTGCTTGCCAAGGCGGCTGGCGAGGGACAGGAGGCACGGGTCGGAGACCAGACCGGGGGCAGGGTCGGCTTCTTCCTGGAAACTGATGATTTCGGCCGCGATTTCGAGCGCATGCGCGCGCGCGGCGTCGAATTCCGCGAAGCGCCGCGCGAGGAACCCTATGGCACGGTGGCAGTGTTCGCCGATCTTTACGGCAACCTTTTCGACCTCATCCAGCCGCGGCAGCGCTGAGGCGCAGGCGCGTGAAAACCTGCGGCCACGTGGTTGCATTCGAGGCGAATCCCCTCTATATCGCCGTTTCTGGCAAGCGCCCATCGTCTAGCGGTCAGGACGGCGCCCTCTCACGGCGCAAACAGGGGTTCGATTCCCCTTGGGCGTACCAGATTTCCTGCAAATTCGAGTTCTCGGCCTTGCGTAAGTCATAATGCGGGCCAATGATGCACATGCGTCACAGGATGTGGTTTTGTTTGTGCAGGGGCATAAACGAGCCGCTGTTTCGGCTGGATCGCAATTCCGTGAACGGATAGGGTCCGCCCGCAAAGCTTAGTCGACGCATTGCGGTTCACCTTGACATACGCCAACACCTTCGATCGCAATAATGCGATCTTCGTCTTTCTTATCGGCGCGCTTCCGGCGGTTGCGGGAAGCGCGATTTCGTTTCTGTTGGGCGTCGCCTATGTCTGGGCGATCATCTCGCTGGTTCTGGGACGGTTTCCGTTCCGGCTGACGCGCGGCGACGTCTATCTGTGCGTCACATTCACCGCCTTCGTAGCGGCGGTTCTCGCCACCGCCTTGATCGGCGAGAACCGGGCGGCCATACCGGCCTACACTTACTGGCTCCTTCCGTTCCTGTCGGTCTGGGTTATCATTCCGCGACTGCGTGCCAGTCCGGGCGTGGATTTCCTGCATTGCTTCATCGTCGGTGCGGCGATCGGTGCGATCGGCGGAATGCTCGTCGGCCTGGCGCAAGTCGTGGTTTTCGATGTTCGCCCGGCCGGTGGCGCCGGCAATGCGGCGATCTACGGCATGATGTCACTGTGCCTCGCGGTCACGGCGGGCCTCAACATCAACCATGGCGAGCGGAATTTTCGCCTGCTCGCGCTGGCGGGCCTGATGGCCGGCTTGGCGGCCGTGATCCTTTCGCTGACGCGCGGGGTGGCGATGGCGGCGGCGCCGGCGATGCTGCTGTTGCTCGCCTATGCGCCGCGTGCGTGGCGCTTCTCCACGCGCGTTGCGATCATCATGTTGGCGCTCGTCATCGTCGTGCTCTATGCGGCCGCGGACCTGCTGCAATTGCGCGCCATCGAAACGCTTGAGGAAGTGCAGCGCGTGCTGGCGGGCGGCAGTTCCGAAAACATCGGCGAGAGGCTGCGGCTATGGGCAGCGGGCATCAAGGCAATCGGCGAATCGCCGATCTGGGGTCACGGCGTCCAGAACCGGATGAGCGAGGTGGCGCGGCATCTTGCCGGTGACGGCCTGCCGATCCAGGCGTTCACCCACGCCCACAACGCGTTCATCTCTTCCATGCTCGATGGCGGCGTCATCGTGCTTGCGGCCGTGCTGGCCGTGCTGGCGGTGCCGACATTGATCGCCTGGAGGGCGCCGCCTGGCCCGCGCCATCGCAAGAGGCTGTTCCTTGCTGCGCAGGTGGCGCTCGTCTACGCGACATGCGGCCTGAGCCAGATCATGTTCAAGCACGACATCATGGACAGCTTCTTCATATTCACCGCGGTGCTGGTGGCATCCAGCGTGGCCAGTGGCGGCGTCGACCCCGAGCCTGCCGGGCAAGACGGCGCCAAGACGTCCTAAAATCTCTTCCAGCATTGAGGCGTCATCGGACTGAGGGTGCTCGCAAGCGCGATCGTCATGGTTAGCAACTCGTTAAGCCTTCCGATGCACACTGAAAGTTGAATGCATCCGCGCAGGGAGTGCTTGGTCAGTGGCGACGCGGGAGGGGCGGACCGCACCTGAATCGACTGAGGCAGGGGAAGGTCGGGACGAGATGACTTCAAAAGAAGGCAGCGACGCTGTGGCCGTCGCCTCATGTCACGGCGCAGAGATCGATGCGCGCGACATGGCGGCGTTGCTGGAATGCGACAGCGACTGGCTGTGGGAATCGGATGCGGAGCATCGCATCTGCCACCTCTCGGATACCTATGTCGCGGCCACCGGCATGGATCCCCGGAAAATCCTCGGGCGCTCGCGCCTGCAACTGCTGATGAAGGCCCCGCAGCCTGGTGGCGGGGTATCCGGTCACCTCGACGATTTGATGGCCCACAGGCCGTTCCGGGATTTCATCTACGAGGCACGCCACGGCAACCCCGGCTGCCGCTGGGTATCGGTATCCGGTGTTCCGTGCTTCGACGCGCAGGGTCGCTTCACCGGCTACAAGGGAACGGGCCGCAACGTGACGGCGATCCTATCCGTTCTCGACGAACTGGGAGAGGCGCGCCGGCGGCTGTCGCTGCACGAGAACCACGACAGGCTGATACGGGACGAAAGCGCCGGCGAAAGCCATGCCGAGCGCCTGATGCATGCGCTCGACGCGATGCAGGACGCCTTCTGCTACTACAATGCGGACAACGAACTCGTCCTCTTCAATGAGGCCATGGTGTCGATGTATGGCGGGCTGGAGGACATGATCCGTCCCGGCACCACCTTCGAGCAACTGATCGATGCCGGCCTGGAACGCGGCATCTGGCAGATCGACGATGAAGGGGCAGCGGAATTCCGCAGCCAGGTTCTGGCCCAGCGGCGCGCGCAGACCCATTCGGAGGTGATGCTGCCGTTTTCGGATGGACGCTGGATCATGCACCGCGAAATCCGGGTCCAGGATGGCGGTACCATCAGCATCTGTACTGACATCACCGCCCTCAAGCAGAAGGAGATCGGCATCGAGCAGGCACGCGCGGATGCTGAACATGCCCGCGCGCGGCTGCAAAGTGCCATCGACGCCCTCGAAGACGGCTTCGTCCTCTGGGATGCCGACGACCGGCTCGTTGCCTTCAACGAAGCCTTCGCGCGGCAGTTCACCTTCATGCCGGACCTTTCAGTGGGCCGTAGCTTCGAAGAGCTCTTCGTCCAGTTCGCGCAGACCGGCGTGGTCGAGCAGGCGGTCGGCCGCGAGCGGGAATGGGTGGCCGAGCATGTCGCCTCGCGCGCTGCCGACCTCGACAAGGACATCGAGTATCCCACCCATGACGGGCGATGGATGCTGCGCCGCGACGTCCATACGGCCACCGGCGACCGTGTCGGCATTCGCACCGACATTTCGGAATACAAGCTCCGGGAAGTGGAGCTCGCCGGCGCCAAGCAGCAGGCGGAGATGCTGCTGGCCGACCTGAAGCGCAGTCTGGACGCGATGACGCTCGGCGTGGTGGTGCTCAATGCGGACCTCGACACCGAAATCCTCAATCGGGCGTTCGACGATCTCTGGAAGCTGCCCGATGGCGAGACCTGGGTCGGCGAGCCATTCCGCAAGCTGCTGGACATCAACCGTCATAACGGCATCTACGAGGTCGCGGACGAGGAATGGGAGGACTACGTCGCGTTCCGTCTCGACGAGATACGCCGCGGCGACGTGGCGCCGCGGGAGTTCCGGCGTGCCGACGGCCGCACGATGATCTACGCCGTGACGGCCCTGTCGGGTGGAAAGCGGCTGCTATCCTACTACGACGTGACGCCGCTCAAGGATCGCGAGGCGCAACTGGCGCAAGCGCTGGAGACGGCAAAGCTCGCCGAGGCGGTGATCGACAGCGTGCCGAGCCCGATGTACGTCAAGGACGCGCAGCTTAATTTCGTCATGGCCAATCAGGCTTTCGCCGACCTCTTCCGGACGACACCGAAGCAGATGATCGGCTTGAGGGCGAGCGACTTTGCCGACGCTGAAGCCGCTGCATCATTCGAGGAGAGCGAGCGGCAGGTGCTGGTGACCGGCCAGTTGTACGAAGTGGAAGAAGACTACGAGTTCGCTGGCATGGAGCGTTCGCGCATCGTGCGCAAGAACCGGGTGCAGACCGCCAGCGGCACGGACTACCTGGCGTGCTCGCTGTTCGACGTGACCGACCTGAAAAGGCGGGAAAACCAGAGCCAGGGAATGCACGAGCATCTGGCCGGCATTCTCGAGGCGCTGCCGGCTGCCGTCATCATCTATGATCGCGATGACCGGTTCGTGCTGGCCAACCGCAAGCTGCAGGACATGGTGCCCTTGCTGCGGCCCGTCTGGCAGAAGAACGGCACCTTCCGCGAAGCGCTCGAACTGGGCCACAAGGTCGGCTATTTCCGGCACAGCGGCGACGAGGACATCGACCGTCTATACAACGAGGATTTCAAGGCCTGGGCGCACGCCTACACTGAGCGTCGTCAGACGGGTTGCATCTACGAGCGGATGAATCCGGATGGCCGCTGGTTCAAGGTTCTGGACACGCGCGCACCCGACGGGTCGTATCTGGGGATCCGGATCGACATCACCGAACTCAAGCAGCGCGAAGCCGCGCTGAAGTCGAGCATGGCGGAGATCGAGCTCTACAAGCACGTGCTCGATGAACTGCCGGTGTCGACCTACGTCAAGTCGGACACGCTCGCCCTCGAATTCGTCAACAAGGCGTGGACAGAGGTGAGCGGCGTGCCGAAGGTAGAAGCGCTCGGCAAGACCGATCGCGACTTCTTCGGCGAGGAGGGAGAGGGATTTGCCGCGCGCGACCTTCAGGTCCTGTCCACCGGCGTGATGGACGAAACCGAGGAGATGCTCACCCATCGCGATGGCACCGTGCGTTGCCTGATCGCCAAGAAGAGCCGCATCGTCGGTGCCGACGGCAAGGTCCATCTCATCGGCTCGAGCACGGACATCACCGAACTCAAGGACCGCGAAGCGGAGTTGCAGGAGGCACAGCAACGCGCCGTGCTGGCCGACCGGGCGAAATCGGAATTTCTCGCCAATATGAGCCACGAGATCCGCACGCCGATGAACGGCGTGCTCGGCATGGCGGAACTGCTGGCGAAATCCGATCTCGATTCACGCCAGAAGACGTTCACCGACATCATCGCCAAGTCCGGTAACGCGCTGCTGACCATCATCAACGACATCCTCGACTTCTCGAAGATCGACGCGGGCCAGCTCGTGCTCGACCCGGCGCCGTTCCAGTTGGCCGAAGCGATCGAGGACGTGGCGACGCTTGTGTCGACCCGCGCAAAGGAAAAGGACCTCGAACTGATCGTGCGGGTGCAGCCCGGCCTGCACGACCACTATGTCGGCGATGCCGGGCGATTGCGCCAGATCATCACCAACCTGCTCGGTAACGCCGTCAAGTTCACAGATTCCGGACATGTGCTGGTGGACGTCACCGGAACGGCGGAGGGGGACGACACGCTGCTGCGCGTATCCGTAACCGACACCGGGATAGGCATTCCAAAAGACAAGCTGGCGCATGTGTTCGACAAGTTCAGCCAGGTCGACGCCTCCTCGACGCGGCGCCACGAAGGCACCGGGCTTGGACTGGCGATTACCTCTCGCCTCGTGGCGCTGATGGACGGCGAGATGGGCGTCTCCAGTGTCGAGGGCGAAGGGTCAACCTTTTGGTTCACCATCAAGCTGCCGATGGCCCCGGCGGTCGGAAAGGACAAGGTCACGCCGCTCGACGTCTCGGGCGCCCGCATTCTCGTCGTCGACGACAATGCGGTGAACAGGTCGATCCTGCTGGAGCAGATGGGCACGTGGGGCTTCGACGCCTGCGCGGCCGAAGGCGGGCCGGAAGGCATCGCCGTGCTCGAGGCGGTGGCCAGCCATGGCCTGAAGGTCGATTGCGTCGTGCTCGACTACCAGATGCCCGGAATGACGGGTGCGGAAGCCGCACGTATCATCCGGTCGACGCCGGCGATCGCAAGAACGCCGATCGTCATTCTCACTTCGGTCGACCAATCGCTCGGCCAGTTGAACTACCGGCATCTCGACATCGACGCGCATCTCATCAAGCCGGCGCGATCCTCCGCTTTGCTGGAGACCATTGTCGCGACGATCCAGAAACATCGGTCCGCCGACGAACCGAAAGCTGAAGCCCCGGCATCAACTGCACGTGCGCCTGCTGTTGCTGCCGAGCCGGCTGCCGCCGCCCCGGCGCGCCCAGAGCTGCGCCTGTCACCCCGTATCAAGGATGCCGTGCATCGCGTCGACATCCTCGTTGCCGAGGACAACGAGGTAAACCAGTTGGTCTTCACCCAGATACTCGGCGAAACCGGCTTCACCTACGAGATCGTCGGAAACGGCCGGCTTGCGGTCGAGGCCAAGCGGACGATGAACCCGCGCATGATCCTGATGGACGTTTCGATGCCGGAAATGAATGGGCTTGAGGCAACCGCCGCCATTCGAGAAGGAGAAGGTCAGACAGGGCACCGCGTACCGATCATCGGCGTTACAGCCCACGCTCTCAAGGGCGACCGGGATCGCTGCCTGGCGGCCGGCATGGACGACTATCTTTCAAAGCCGATCAGCCCGCGCACGCTGACACAGAAGATCGATCGCTGGATGCGTCAGGCGGAGGAGGACGAGAGCGCTCACGGCTGATCGGCCGCGTTACCGAGTCGACACGAAATTGTCATCCAACTGTTACACAGGGCCGCTATTGCCACTCCCGACGCATCGAGGCGTCAACGGATTTTCCGAACAGGAGTAGGCTCCATGAACAAATTTTCCCTCGTCGCAACCACTGCGTCGCTCGCTCTCGCCGCATCGCTCGGCGCTGCTGCCGCCCAGTCGCGCGACACCATCCAGATCGCCGGCTCGTCCACGGTGCTGCCCTTCGCCAGCATCGTCGCCGAAGAATTCGGCCAGGCATTCCCCGAGTTCACGACCCCCGTCGTCGGCTCCGGCGGTTCGTCGGGCGGTCTGCGCCAGTTTTGCACGGGCGTCGGCGAGAACACCATCGACATCGCCAATGCTTCCCGCCGCATCCGCGCCTCCGAGATCGAGGCTTGCAACACCGCCGGCGTCAACGATATCCGCGAAATCCAGATCGGCTATGACGGCATCGTATTCGCCACCGGCGCCGACAAGGAAGACTTCGCGCTCGAGCCTGTGCACGTGTTCAAGGCCATCGCGGCAGAGGTTCCCGTCGACGGCGAGATGGTCGCCAACCCCTACACCACCTGGAACGAGATCGACGAGTCGCTGCCGGAACAGCCGATCGCCCTGGCAATTCCCGCCAGCAATCACGGCACCCGCGAAGTGTTCGAAGAGCGCGTCCTGCATGAGGGCTGCGAGGCTGCCGAACTTCCGGAAATGAGCGAAGACGAAATGGACGCGGCTTGCCTGGCGCTGCGTCAGGACGTCGTCGTGGAGATCGCAGGTGACTACACCGAAACGCTCGCCCGGCTGCAGTCCAACCCCGACACTGTGGGCGTCTTCGGCCTGAGCTTCTACGACCAGAACCGCGACTCCCTGAAGGTCGCGACCATGTCCGGCATCACGCCGTCGCTCGAGACCATCGCTTCGGGCGAATATCCGGTGTCGCGCCCGCTGTTCTTCTACGTGAAGGGCGAGCACATTGGCACGATCCCCGGCATCGAGGAATACGTCCAGTTCTTCCTGTCCGACCAGATGGCCGGTATGGGTGGCACGCTCGAAGGCGCCGGCATGATCCCGGCCCCGGCCGAAGAGACAGCCGAAGTTCTGGCTGAGTTCGAAGAAGGCAAGTCGCTCACCGCTGCTGACGTGCAGTAAGCAGACCATGGACGGGGCCTCTCCTTTCGGGAGGCCCCCTTTCCGTTCTTTCGGGCCTTCACAGCGACTTGCCTTACGGAGCGTGACACAGTGAACACAGCCATCGTCGCCGGCCTGCTTCTCATCTTGCTCGGTTTTGCGTATCAACTCGGCTGGTCGCGCAGCCGCTCGCTGGTTGCCGCCGGCGCACGCGTCCATTCTCGACCGGTGTACCATGGATCGCTCGTCGCGATCTGGGCACTGGTTCCAGCGCTTCTGGTGCTGGGGCTCTGGGTGCTTTTCGGCGATACCGCCATGCGCGCCTACATCGTCGCGCAGTTCCCACCGGACGTCGCCAACCTCGCGCCCGGAGACCTCAATGCCGCCATCCAGCGTGTCCGCCAGATCGAAACCGGCTTCGGCGTCGTCGGCGAGACCGCTCCTTACGAAAACGCCGCTGCCCAGGCGCTGCGTGAATTCAGGGTTCTGACGTTCGCGCTCGTGGTTGCCGCTGCGGCGGGCACCGGCGCGCTGGGGCTCTATCTCGCCCGAAGGCGCATTTCAGACCGGCTGCGTGCCCGCAACGAGGTCGAGACGGTCGTCCGGATTCTTCTGATCGCCTGCTCCGTAGTGGCGATCCTGACCACCGTCGGCATCGTTGCCTCGCTCCTTTCGGAAGCGATACGCTTCTTCACGTTCGTCAGCCCGGCCGACTTCTTCTTCGGTACCGTCTGGAACCCTCGCTTCTCCACGGTCGGCAACGGGGCGACGGGCGAATATGGCCTGCTTCCACTGCTCTGGGGTACCCTGATGGTGGCGACGATCGCGATCATCGTGGCGCTGCCAATCGGGCTGATGACCGCAATCTACCTTACCCAGTACGCATCGCCGCGCGCGCGCGACATCATCAAGCCGATCGTCGAGGTGCTGGCGGGTATTCCGACCATCGTCTACGGCTTCTTCGCGCTCGTAACCGTCGGACCCTTCTTGGCGTCGGCTGGTACCAGCATTGGCCTCGACATCCGGGCGACGAGTGCGCTGACCGCCGGCGTGGTCATGGGCATCATGATCATCCCGTTCATCTCTTCGCTGTCCGACGACGTGATCCGGCAGGTTCCGCGCGCCATGCGCGACGGCTCGCTGGGGCTCGGCGCCACGCAGTCGGAGACGATCAAGCGCGTGATCCTGCCGGCAGCGCTGCCAGGCATCGTCGGTGCCTTTCTGCTCGCCGTCAGCCGCGCCATCGGCGAGACGATGATCGTGGTGCTCGCCGCCGGCAACAGCCCGTTCCTGCGGCTCAACCCCGGCGAACCGGTTTCGACAGTCACGGTGACAATCGTCAACCAGCTTACAGGCGACACGGATTTCGCTTCGCCGCAGTCGCTCGTCGCATTCGCGCTGGGTTTGACGCTGTTCGTGATGACGCTCATCCTCAACGTCGCGGCGCTGTTCATCGTGCGCCGCTATCGGGAGCAGTATGAATAAGATGGCCGAGATGTTCTCCCGACAATTGGAGCAGGGCTCCGACGGTTCCACGCAACGGCTCGAGCGGATCAGGGCAGGGTTGTCGGCACGTCACTCCCGCGAAAGGCGGTTCCGTGCCTATGGTATCGCGGCAATCGTCGCGGCGCTGGGTTTCGTCGCCATCCTGTTCTCCATGATCCTCTATCAGGGATTGCCCGCTTTCACTCAGGCCACCCTCACGGTGGACGTGTTCTTCGACCCCGAGATCATCGAGGCAGACGACATCCCCGTGCAGGTGGAGGGGCAGTCGGCGGCCGAGTACCAGAAGGCGCAGCTCGACTGGCAGCGTCAGGTCACGATGCTGAACTGGAACCGGGTCGTTGAGCAAGCCATCCTTGCCGCGGCGCCGGATATCGAGATCGATACTCGGGCCGTGCTTTCCGTGGTGGAAACGAGCGAACGTTTCCGGCTGCGCGACATGTTCGTCGCCGATCCCGGTCTACTGGGCAAGACAGTGAGCGTCGACATGCTCGCATCGGCCAATACCGACAACTGGCTCAAGGGCAACATCGATCGCAGCCTGCCGGACAGCCAGCAGCAACTCAGTCCCGAGGCTCGTGCGCTGGCCGATCGTCTGATGGAGGAAGGCAAGATGCGCTTCTCCTTCGCCGCGCACATCTTCTCCAACGTCGATTCGCGGTCAGCGCCGGCATCGGCGGGATTGGCGGGCGCGTTCGTCGGCTCGCTCTACATGATGCTGGTTGTCATCGTCCTCGCCGTGCCGATCGGCGTTGCAAGCGCGGTCTATCTCGAAGAATTCGCACCGAAGAACCGGCTGACCGACTTCATCGAGGTCAACATCAACAATCTCGCCGCCGTGCCGTCGATCGTCTTCGGCCTGCTCGGTGCCGCGGTGTTCATCAATTACTTCCGACTGCCGCTATCAGCGCCACTGGTCGGCGGTCTCGTGCTGACGCTGATGACGCTTCCGACTGTCATCATTGCGACGCGGTCGGCGCTGCGTGCGGTTCCACCATCGCTGCGGCAGGCCGCTCTCGGGCTTGGCGCGTCAAAGACACAGACCGTGTTCCACCACGTCCTGCCCGTCACCTATCCCGGCATCCTGACGGCCACCATCATCGGCGTGGCGCAGGCGCTCGGCGAAACGGCGCCGCTGCTGCTGATCGGCATGAACGCATTCGTTGCCCAGATACCTTCCACGCCGATGGATCAGTCGACAGCCCTGCCGGTGCAGATCTATCTTTGGCAGGGCAACGAGAACCGAAATTTCTTCGAGGCCCGTACGTCGGCCGCGATCATCGTGCTGCTCGGCTTGATGCTGACGCTCAACGCGATTGCGATCTTCCTGCGGACCCGGCTGGAGCGCCGCAAATGAATACCGAAACAAGGCAGGAGGCCACGTCCATGCACATGCCGGCCGAAAAGATCGTCGCGCAATCCGACCTTTACTCGATGGAATCACCCACCGTGCGTACACCTGACGAAAACCCGCGCCCGGTTCGGGTCAGCGCGCGCAATGTCAACGTCTTCTACGGTACCAAACAGGCGCTGTTCGATGTCTCCATCGACGTGCCGGAGAAGGCGGTGACTGCGTTCATCGGTCCGTCGGGCTGCGGCAAGTCGACGTTCCTGCGCTGCCTCAACCGAATGAACGACACGATCGAGGGCTGCCGCGTCACGGGCGCTATCGCGCTGGATGGCTCCGACATTTACGACCAGGCGCTCGACGTGGTCGAGCTGCGCGCCCGCGTCGGCATGGTGTTCCAAAAGCCGAATCCGTTCCCGAAGTCGATCTACGAGAACGTGTCGTACGGCCCCCGTATTCACGGCTTGGCGAGAAGCCGTGCCGAACTCGATGCAATCGTCGAAGCCAGCCTGCAGAAGGCGGGCTTGTGGAACGAGGTGAAAGACCGGCTCAGCGAGCCCGGCACCGGGCTTTCCGGCGGCCAGCAACAACGCCTGTGCATCGCGCGTGCGATCGCGGTCTCGCCCGAGGTCATCCTCATGGATGAGCCCTGTTCCGCGCTCGACCCGATCGCGACCGCGCGCATCGAGGAACTTATCGACGAGCTGAAGCAGAACTACACGATCGTGATCGTCACCCACTCGATGCAGCAGGCGGCGCGCGTCTCCCAGCGCACGGCGTTCTTCCATCTCGGAATCCTCGTCGAGGAAGGCCCAACCGACCTGATCTTCACCAGCCCGGGCGAAAAGCGCACGCAGGACTACATCACCGGCCGTTTCGGCTGAGCAGGCTCGCGCAAAGGAGACCACCAATGGGTGAGCATACAGTCACGTCCTTCGATGACGAACTCAACGAGATCGACAGGCTGATCCGCGACATGGGCGATCTGGCAGGGGCGATGGTGGCCGCGGCCACGCGCTCGCTGATAGAGACGGATGCCCCGTTGGCTCAGCGGGTGATTTCCGACGATGCCGTCATGGATGCACGCCAACGGGAACTAGACGAGCGCGCCATCACGTTGATCGCCAAGCGCCAGCCGATGGCGCAGGACCTGCGCTCGGTGGTGGGCGCGATCCGGATGGCGGCCGACCTCGAGCGCATCGGCGATCTGGCCAAGAACATCGCCAAGCGCGTCAATGCGGTGGGCGAGGGCGCAACGCCGCGCAAGCTGTCGCACTCCATCGAGGCGATGGCGCAAATGGTGATGGAGCAGGTGGCTCTGGTCATCTCCGCCTACGAAGCGCGCAACGCCGAGGGGCTGATAACCTTGCGTGCGGACGACGAGAACATCGATATCCAGTACACTGCGGTGTTCCGCGAGCTGCTGACCTACATGATGGAGGATCCGCGCAACATCACGGGCTGCACCCATCTGCTGTTCTGCGCGAAGAATCTGGAGCGTATCGGCGACCACGTCACCAACATCGCCGAAAACGCCTACTACATCGCCACGGGCCGGCAATTGCCGCTGCATCGGCCGAAGCACGACGAGACGTCGGTCCAGGGCTGACGACGGAAGACGGAAATATGATTGCACCGAAGATCATGGTGGTTGAGGACGAGGAGCCGCTGGGCGTACTCCTCAAGTACAATCTCGAGGCGGAAGGGTACGAGGTCGAGGTCATCATGCGTGGTGACGAGGCGGAAATGCGCCTGCGCGAAAGCCAGCCCGACCTGCTCGTGCTCGACTGGATGGTACCGGCGGTGTCCGGCATCGAATTGTGCCGGCGCCTGCGCATGCGCCCGGAGACCGAACGCTTGCCGATCATCATGCTGACGGCGCGCGGCGAAGAAAGCGACCGGGTTCGCGGCCTCGTCACCGGCGCGGACGATTATCTGGTGAAGCCGTTCTCCACGCCCGAACTCATTGCGCGCGTGCGGGCGCTGCTGCGCCGGGCGCGGCCGGAGGTGCTGTCCTCGGTGCTGAAGGTCGGCGACATCGTGCTCGATCGCGAGACGCACCGTGTGCATCGCGGCAAGTCTGAAATTCGGCTCGGGCCGACGGAGTTCCGCCTGCTGGAGTTCATGATGCAGCATCCCGGCAGGGTGTTTTCCCGCGGTCAACTGCTCGACAATGTCTGGGGCGAGACGATCTATATCGACGAACGCACCGTCGACGTGCATGTCGGGCGCCTGCGCAAGGCGGTCAATCTCGGCAACATGGCAGACGTCATCCGCACGATCCGTGGTGCCGGCTACGCCATCCAGGAGGGATAGGCCTGGCCGCCGCCCTGTGGCCGGCGCTTCAGACCACTTCCTCGCTTCGCACGGGGGCTGCAGCAGCGCCTCTGGCGAAGATTTCCTGATCGACGAACGTCAGCGCCTGGCGGGCGCAGCCTTCGCGGATAAGCGGTATCTCGTCCGGCTCCAGGTCAAACGAAATCGCCGCATTGTGCTGGCCGCCGGCGGTGCGGGCGATCGCCTCGCGCATCGTTGGCTCGATGACGTCGAAAGCCGAGGTGCCGAGGCCGACGATCGCCACCGGCGCCGGGTCGAACAGCGCGAACAGGCTGCCCAGCCCGAAACCGATCGCTTCTCCCGCGCGCTGGAATGCTTCGCGCTCGCGGCCGTCGTGATCGCGCGCCGCCGCCGCCATGGCCAGCATGGTTCCGTCGTCGATATCCGCTACCGGCAGTGCATGCTCGCCATCACCGCGCGCATGGCGGTAGATCGCATAGTTGCCGGCATAGGCTTCGATGCAGCCACGCCTGCCGCATCGGCAGAGCGCGCCGTTGGGCACGTGGATCATGTGGCCGAATTCGCCGCCCGACGAGTGCGACCCCGTGAAGAGTTCGCCCCGCAGCACCAGCCCCATCCCGATGCCATTGGACAGCAGGATGGTGAAGAAGTTGTCGCGATAGCGGTCCGGTTCGCGACCGCGCAGGGCGACCGCTATCATGTTGCAGTCGTTCTCGACGGTCACCGGGATGCCGAAGGCGGTTTCCAGTGCGTCGGCAAACGCGATTTCGCTGTGCGGGGTGATCGGCGACCACATCAGTCTGCGGGCGCTGGAGTCAGTGATGCCCTGGACCGCCATGGTGATGCGCAGGACGGGACCGTGGCCTGGCGGCGCACGCTCCATCAATCGCCGAACGGCGGAAATGACGTGATCGCACAGTTCGCCATCGGCCATGGTGAGTGTTGCCGGGCGGGAAATGTCATGGGCGATCGCCTTGCCGGTGTAGTCGATCAGCGCTGCGGACAGCGCGTTCAACGACAGCACCATCGACACGACGCTTGCCGCACGTGGGTCGAGATCGAGAGCCACCTGGGGCCTGCCGCGCTTCAGCGCCGCGGTCTCGCCGGTCTTTAGCTGGGCGAGAATGCCCTCGTCGATGAGGTCGGATGATATCGTCGAAATCGTGGAATGGCTGAGCGCCGTCGCCGTGGCGATCTCGGTACGGGAAGGCTGCCCGCCGCGCCGCACAGCCGCGATCACCATGGCCCGGTTGCGCTTGCGCAGATCGTCGTGGCGCACGCCGATCGTCATCTGACGTCCTTCCTCCCGCACAATGCTGCTCATTTACCCCGGTCCAAGCGGCAAAGCCAGCATTGCACGCAGGATATTGACACACGCCCCTAGCTGAGTCATTCTTTTTTTCGAGGCCCGAAAAAAAGAGCCTCGCGGTATTGTGTGCAAGCACCAGAAAGCGCTTGTTCCAAGCGCAGGGAGGAAATCATGAAGAATTTTGCAGCCGCCATGCTGGCGGGTGTCGCCATGTCGATGACACTGGCTGCCACCGCTCATGCCGAAGGCAAGATCGTCGGCGTGTCCTGGTCGAACTTCCAGGAGGAGCGCTGGAAGACCGACGAGGCCGCAATCAAGGAAGCCCTTGAGGCAGCCGGCAACACCTACATCTCGGCGGACGCCCAGTCGTCGGCCGCCAAGCAACTCACCGACGTCGAGGCGCTGATCGCCCAGGGCGCCAACGCGCTGATCATCCTGGCGCAGGACGCCAGTGCCATCGGGCCGGCAGTCGAAAAAGCCGTGGCCGAAGGCATCCCGGTGGTCGGGTACGATCGTCTCATCGAAAACGCCGATGCATTCTACCTGACCTTCGACAACAAGGAAGTGGGACGTCTGCAGGCACAGGCGGTGTTCGACGTGCAGCCGGAAGGCAACTACGTCTTCATCAAGGGCAACGGCGCCGATCCGAACGCCGACTTCCTGTTCGCCGGCCAGATGGAAGTGCTCAAGGAAGCCATTGATTCCGGTGCGATCAAGAATGTCGGCGAGGCCTATACCGACGGCTGGCTGCCCGCCAATGCGCAGCGCAACATGGAGCAGTTCCTGACTGCCAACAACAACGAGATCGATGCGGTCGTCGCCTCGAATGACGGCGCGGCCGGCGGCGCGATCGCGGCGCTGGAGGCACAGGGCCTGGCAGGGTCAGTTCCGGTGTCGGGTCAGGACGGCGACCATGCCGCGTTGAACCGCATCGCACTGGGCACGCAGACGGTCTCGGTTTGGAAAGACTCGCGCGAGCTCGGCAAGGCCGCCGCGGAAATCGCCAACCAGCTCGCCGACGGCACTGCGATGGACGCGGTGGAAGGCTCGCAAAAGTGGTCCGATGGCCCCAACGGCGTCGAGATGAACGCGATCTTCCTCGACCCCAACCCGATCACCAAGGACAATCTCGAGGTCGTGATCGATGCGGGCTGGGTGACGAAGGACGTCGTATGCCAGGGCGTTGAAGCAGGTTCGGCCGCAGCCTGCGACTGACCCTGACGCCTAATCTTCAGAACGCCGCGGTTTGACGAAAACCGCGGCGTTTCATTAGGATATCTATCCGGCCCCGCCCGACCACGGGCCAGCGCCGGACGGGAGGACGATCATGTCGGATGCAACCGCCCCAGCGCCAACCGATCGTGCGCGATCCAGCGAGAGCGGGCCGGTCGGCCGGTTCCTCAAAGCCACGGAACTCGACACGCGCATGCTCGGCATGATCGGCGCGCTGCTGATCATCTGGCTGACCTTCAACCTTCTCTCCGGCGGGCTTTTCCTGACGCCGCGCAACCTTTGGAACCTGTCGGTTCAATCCGCCTCGGTCGCGGTGATGGCGACGGGCATGGTGCTCGTGATCGTCACCCGGAACATCGATCTTTCGGTCGGGTCCATCCTTGGTGTCGTCGGTATGGTCATGGGTGTGACGCAGGCGCAGATTCTGCCCGACTATCTGGGCTTCGGCCATCCCGCCATCTGGGCCATCGCCGCGCTTGTCGGCCTTTGCTTCGGCGTCGCCATCGGCGCCTTGCATGGCTACGTCATCGCATATCTCGGCGTGCCGGCCTTCATCGTCACGCTCGGCGGCCTGCTGGTATGGCGTGGCGCCGCATGGTGGGTCACCAGTGGCCAGACGGTTGCCCCGATGGACTCTACCTTTCGCCTGATGGGCGGTGGACCGGACGGTTCTGTCGGCGCCACCTGGAGCTGGATCATCGGGGTCGTCGCCTGCGTGGCGGTCGTGGTGATGCTGGTGAACGCGCGCGTGCAGCGAAAGCGCTTCCAGTTTCCGCTGCGCCCGGTCTGGGCAGAGGCGTTTCTTGGCGCGGTGACCTGCGGCCTGATCCTTGGCGCCGTGTGGGTGGCCAATTCCTATCCGTGGCCGATCGGCATCGTCCGGCGCTATGCGGAGGCGAACAACATGGAGCTTCCCGAAGGCGGGCTGTTCATCGCGCATGGCATCGCCATTCCGGTGCTCATCGCCGTCGGCGTCGGTATCCTGATGACGTTCGTTGCCACGCGAACGCGTTTCGGGCGCTACGTTTTCGCCATCGGCGGAAATCCGGAAGCCGCGGCGCTGGCCGGCATCAACACGCGCTGGGTGACGATGAAGATATTCATGCTCATGGGGGCACTCGCCGCCGTGGGCGCGATGATTTCGACGGCCCGCCTCAATGCGGCCACCAACGCGCAGGGCACGCTCGACGAACTGCTTGTCATTGCAGCGGCGGTGATTGGCGGCACGTCGCTGTCGGGCGGCGTCGGCACCATCGCCGGCGCCATGCTTGGCGCGATGCTGATGCAGTCGCTGGCCTCGGGGATGATCCTGCTCGGCGTCGACACGCCATTGCAGAACATCGTCGTCGGCCTTGCGCTCGTCGTGGCCGTGTGGCTCGACACTGTCTATCGCCGCCGGCTGGGTTGAGGAGCGACAAGATGACCAACAACGGCATTCCTCTCGTCGAGATGAAGAACATCTCGATATCGTTCGGCGGCATCCACGCAGTGGACGATGCGTCCATCGACCTTCACGAAGGCGAGGTGGTCGCGCTGCTTGGTCACAATGGCGCCGGCAAGTCGACGCTGATCAAGATCCTCTCCGGCGCCTACAAGCGCGACGAGGGCACCATCCTCGTCAAGGGCGAGGAGGTGACGATCAACAATCCCCGCGATGCGAAGAAATACGGAATCGAGACGATCTACCAGACACTGGCGCTGGCCGACAATGTCGATGCCGCCGCCAACCTGTTCCTCGGGCGTGAGCTGCGCACGAGATGGGGGACGCTCGACGACGTGGCGATGGAATCCGAGACAAGGAAGGTAATGGGGCGGCTCAATCCACGCTTCCAGCGCTTCAAGGAGCCGGTGGTCAAGTTGTCTGGCGGTCAGCGGCAGTCGGTCGCCATTGCCCGCGCGATCCATTTCGACGCGCGCATCCTGATCATGGACGAGCCGACAGCCGCTCTCGGACCGCAGGAAACCGCGCAGGTCGGTGAGCTGGTCAAGCAACTCAAGGAGGACGGGATCGGCATCTTCCTGATCAGCCACGACATTCATGACGTGTTCGATCTGGCAGACAGGGTATGCGTGATGAAAAACGGGCAGGTGGTCGGCACGGCGCAAACCAGCGACGTAACGGAGGACGAGGTGCTTGGCATGATCATCCTCGGCAAGTGCCCACCCGGCGCAACGCCTGGCCCGGGGGCGCTGGCTCTGGCCTAATACGTGTAAAAAGGGAGCCCTCGCAGGCTCCCTTTTACAATCGTAGACACCAATTTAGAAAAGCGAAGGCGTCTAGCAGCGGTCTTCGTAAATCCGGCCATACTGGTCGCGATAGCGGCACCAGCCCTGACGATCTGCACTGCGACCGACCAGATAGCCGGCGGTTCCGCCGACGGCAGCACCGGCCAGAGCACCCGTAGCGCTTCCGGAGGCGACACCACCGATCGCAGCGCCTACAGCAGCGCCACCAACGGCCGTCTGCTCAGCAGTGCTGCACCCAGCCATACCAAGCGTCGCAACCGCCGCAGCGGCCATTATCCAATTCCTCATACCTGCCTCCATTGAAAGACGCCCTTCCTTGGCCAACTTACCGGTACGGCGTTTCATTATCCAGTCCCGGCGCGACGTGGCCGCGCCGCGATCGTCGTTTGACCTCCCATGAACACATGGAACGCGAAAGGGTTCCATGCTTCACCTTTTGAAAAGCTGGCGGCGATAAGGTGCCGCATCACGAGGAGACGGCCATGACCATCGCGGCGCGACTCGACGCGTTCCTGGAGATGATGAGTGCGGAGCGGGGCGCAAGCCAGAACACGCTCGCCGCCTACCGGCGCGATCTCGAGGACGCGGACGATTTCATCTCCGGCGGTCTGGCCAAGGCGGCGTCCGATGATCTGCGCGCCTGGCTCGATGACATCGCATCGAAAGGGTTTGCAGCCTCTTCGCAAGCGCGCAAGCTGTCGTCGCTGCGCCAATATTTTCGCTTCCTGTATTCGGAGGGCATCCGCGCCGATGATCCGACCGGGGTCATCGACGCGCCCAAGAAGCAGAGGCCGCTGCCCAAGACGATGCGCGAGAACGCCGTGACGCTGCTTCTCGACAGGGCGGAGACCGAGAAGAAGGAAGCGCTCGATGACGTCAGCAGGATCGGCGCGGCAAGGCTGCACGCGCTGGTGGAAGCGCTTTATGCTACTGGGCTGCGCGTTTCCGAACTCGTCAGCCTGCCGGTAACCGTCGCCTTGCGTGACGAACGCTTCTTCACCGTGCGCGGCAAAGGCGGAAAGGACCGCATCGTGCCGCTGTCGCCGAAGGCGCGCGTGGCGATGAAGGATTGGCTGTCGGCGCGCGCGCTGCGGCCCGCCCTGGCCGAAAGCCCGTTTTTGTTCCCTGCATCCTCGGGGAGTGGCTACCTGCCGCGACAGGTCTTTGCCCGCGAGCTCAAGGGCCTGGCGGCGCGCGCCGGAGTACCGGCGGCGAAAGTGTCGCCGCATGTGCTGCGCCACGCCTTCGCGAGCCACCTTCTGCAGAACGGCGCCGACCTGCGCGCCGTCCAGCAACTGCTCGGGCATTCCGACATCTCGACGACGCAAATCTACACGCATGTGCTTGAAAACAGGCTCGTCGAGCTGGTCAGCCAGCATCATCCGCTTGCCGACCAGCCCTAGGGTCGCTATGTGACACCCCAATCGGCCGTTTTTCTAGCTTTTCGGCCCCTCATTTCCCTCCGGATCAAAGCTGCGCATGTTTAATTATCTCGATTTCGAAAAACCCGTCGCTGACCTCGAAGCCAAGATACTGGAGCTCAAAAAGCTCTCGGAAAGTGGCGAGTCGGTGGATGTCGGGGAGGAGATATCGCGGCTTGAGAAGCGCTCGACCGATGCGTTGCGCGAGGCCTACCGCAACCTGACCCCGTGGCAGAAGGTGCAAGTGGCGCGCCATCCCGACCGGCCGCACTGCCTCGACTATGTCGAGGGGCTGTTCACCGATTTTACTCAGTTGGCCGGCGACCGAACCTTTGGTGAAGACAATGCGGTGATCGCGGGTTTCGCGCGTTTCCGCGGGGAATCTGTCGCCGTGCTCGGCCTCGAAAAGGGCAACGACACCACCACCCGTCTCAAGCACAATTTCGGCAGCGCCCGACCCGAAGGGTATCGCAAGGCCGTGCGCGTCATGGAGATGGCGAACCGCTTCGGCCTTCCGGTCATCAGCCTCGTCGACACCGCCGGGGCCTATCCCGGCATCGGCGCGGAGGAGCGGGGGCAGGCAGAGGCGATCGCCCGGTCGACCTCGGCATGTCTCGGACTGACCGTGCCGAACATTTCCGTCATCATCGGCGAGGGCGGTTCTGGCGGCGCCATCGCCATTGCCGTCGCCAACCACGTCTACATGCTCGAGCACTCGATCTATTCGGTGATCTCGCCCGAGGGTGCGGCATCGATCCTGTGGCGCGACACCACGCGCTCGAAGGATGCCGCCACCAGCATGAAGATTACCGCGCAGGACTTGCTTGAGCTCAAGATCATCGACGGCATCATAACGGAACCGCTGGGCGGCGCGCATCGCAACAGCGAGACCGTGATCAAGGCGGCGGGCGACCAGATCGCCAAGGGCTTCGCCGATCTCGCGGGCGCAAACATGGATTTCCGCGAGCACCGGCGCGAAAAATTCCTTGCGATGGGCCGAACAATCTAGCTGCCCTACGGTCATCTGCCACAAAATCGCCTTGCCGCATGCTTCAAGTGCGCGATGACATTCCCGTGAGCGCCAACCGGTAAAGATTGTGGTAAGGTTTTTTCAACGTTAACCGGTCTATGGTCGGTTTTGGGGCAAGCATGAGTTGTCGGGGAGGACGGCCCCGTCATTCGAACCAGAGTACGATCCGCGATCCAATGAACATCAACTTCGCACGCGCCGGCATATTGCTTGCGGCCCTCGCACTGGCAGGCTGCAACGAAACGCTCGAGGACATCGCGCCCAAGGCGGAGAAGAGTCTGCCGCCGGCGCTCGTCCAGTCGATGCGCGCCCAGGGGATGAGCACGACGTCGCCGATCATGGTGCGCATCTTCAAGGAAGAAGCCAAACTCGAGGTCTGGAAGCAGAAGGACAACGGGCGCTACGATCTCGCGACCACCTATGACATCTGCACATGGTCCGGAAAGCTCGGCCCGAAGTTCACCGAAGGTGACCGCCAGGCACCCGAGGGCTTCTACATGGTGCGGCCGCACCAGATGAACCCGAAATCCCAGTACCATCTGGCTTTCAACATGGGGTTCCCGAACTCCTATGACCGCGCGCACGGGCGCAGCGGCCAGCATCTGATGGTGCACGGCGCCTGTTCGTCGGCCGGCTGCTATTCGATGACCGACCCGCAGATGGAGCAGATCTACGCGTTCGCGCGCGATGCCTTCAAAGGCGGGCAGACGGAGTTTCAGGTCCAGGCGTTTCCCTTCCGCATGACGCCCGCCAACATGGCGCGTTACAAGGACGATCCGAACTACGCGTTCTGGACGATGCTGAAGGAAGGTTACGATCATTTCGAGATCACCAAAGTGCCGCCGAAGGTCGATGTCTGTGGGCGGCGCTACGTGTTCAACCAAACGGCCAGTGACGGCAGGGGTTTCTCGCCCACGGCCTCCTGCCCGGTAACCACCCAGCCGGATTCGCTGCGCGTTGCCTATTCGAGCTACCAGAACAGTTATGAGACGGCGTTCTCGGCTGCGCTTGGTTCGGCGCAGGGCATCTCGACACCCGCACCGACAATTGCCGGCATGAAGGAAGCATCTCTCGTCGCGGACTGGTCGCGCCGGCGTGCTCGCGGTGAGCGCGTGACGCGTCAGCCGCCATCGCTCGACCGCCCCGAAATCCTCATGGCCGAACAGGAACGCAAGGCGCAGCCGCCAGCGCTCAAGCCAACCGTGGCAGCGGTGCCGACACCGGCTCCCGCCGAACAGCAAGCGGTTGCACCTGCTGCTGCGCCGATGTCGGTATTCACAAACCTGCTGCCTGGGCGTGGCGATGCGTCGGAAGCACAGCCGCAGGCAGCAGAGAGCCCGGCAGCGCCGGCGCCCTCGGAAGAAAAGCGCGGACTCGGCAGCCGTCTGCTCGGCATGTTCGGCGGCTGATTCGATCGGCTCACGCGTGGCCGAAATTTATGATCTCAAGGGACTGAACTGTCCGCTTCCGGTGTTGCGGGCGGGCAAGCGACTTGCGGGCCTGCCCGTCGGCACGCGGCTTTGGGTGGAAACGACCGACCCGCTCGCGGTTATCGACATCCCTGCGTTCTGCCGGGACGCCGGCCATGTGCTTGTGGAGAGCGTAGCGGTTGACGGCGGGCATCGCTTTCTTATCGAACGCGGCGCCTAGGCCCGCTCTGCGTTACGGCTTGAAGCCGGCGATGGCCAAGGGGTTGTCCTGCATCGCCGCGCGGTCAGGGGTATCGATGCCCGGTGCGCCCATAAAGGCCGAAAACAGCCGCCGCACATACTCTTCCGACATGTCGAAAGTGATCAGCACGATGCGGGTGCCGCGGTCTCCGGCGGGCCATTGCGGCAGACGCGCGGGCGGATGCATGATCTTCTGCACGCCGTGGATGACCAGCGGCCTGTCAGGATCGTCGGCGAGTTCGATGACACCCTTCATGCGCAGGAGCTTGTCGCCCTGCGTCGAGCGCAGCAGGTCGAGAAATGCCTCGACGACGGCGAATGGCACGGGTTTGTCATGCACCAGCGACAGGGTCCTGACCCGCTGATCGTGGTGATGATGTTCATGATGGTGATCGTCGTTGCCATCGTGGTGGTGAGCGTGATCATGATGATCGACGGGGCCGCCGAGCCAGCGCGCGACGTCAGCGATCTTCCTGCTCGGATCATACAGACCGCAATTGAACAGAGCCGCGGCGCCGGTGGTGGCATCGCCGGCATCGAGCACTTCAGCGGTGGGGTTCAGCGCCGAGAGCCGTGACGCCAGCGTTTCCCTGTCTCCTTCGTCGGCCATGTCGGACTTCGCCAGCACGATGCGGTCGGCCACGGCCACCTGCCTGACGGCCTCCTGATGGGCATCGAGGGTAGCCCGGCCGTTGACGGCGTCGACGACGCAGATCACGCCATCGAGACGCAGCGCCTGCACCAGTGCCGGGTGCCCCATCACGGCCTGAAGCACCGGGACCGGGTCCGCAAGCCCCGTAGTCTCGATCACGATCCGCTTCAGCGGCGCGATGCGGCCGATCTGCATGCGGTCGACCAGATCGGCCAGCGTGTCGACGAGTTCGCCGCGCACGGTGCAGCACAGGCAGCCATCCGCAAGCTGGATGACGCCATCCGAGGCTTGCTCGACCAGCATGTGGTCGATCGAGACGTCACCGAACTCGTTGATGATCACCGCGGTCGAATCCAGCATCGGGTCCTTGAGCAGCCGATTCAGCAACGTGGTCTTGCCCGCACCGAGGAAGCCGGTGAGGATCGATACGGCGATGGGTTCGAAGTTCACGTCGTCAGCCGCCTTCAGCAGTTGCGGTCACGGGGGTGTAGTCGGCCGGGCGCGGCGTAGGGATCGGGACGTCGGCGTAACGCGGCGCGGGCGATTCGGGGCCCGTCGCCCCGCCGAGCGCCACGGCCACGGGCACCGGGGCGCGTGTCGGCTCGGGAAGGTAGGGCGACGTGAAGGCCAGCTTGCCCGACGGACCGCGCCTTTCCGATACCGCCTTCCAGTGCGCTTCGGTGCAGATCACAGGTCGAAGGTTGGCCGCGTCCTTGGGCTCGGTGCCGGTGGGACGAAGCTGGCCAAGGTAGGGTGCGCTGTCCTCGCTCGCATCGAAGCCCTGGACGAGCATGTTGGCGGCCTTGTCGTCGCGCTCCTCCACGGTGTGCTCACCGATCACAATGGCCATCAGGTTGCGCGAGCCGCGCCGCGCGGTGCCGACCAGGTTGAAACCGGATGGGCACGTATAGCCGGTCTTCATGCCGGTCGCGCCGTCGAAACGCATGACGAGGTTGTTGTGGTTCTCGATCAGCGCGTTGCCGGTGCTGATCGCCTCCAGCGTGTAATAGTCGTCGTATTGCGGGAATTCGTTGCGCATCGTCATTGCGAGGATGGCAAGGTCACGCGCGGTGGTGACCTGATCGTCGACATGCAGGCCGTGCGCATTGGCAAAGCGCGTGTCGCTCATGCCGATGCGCCGCGCCTCGGCGTTCATGCGGGCCACGAAAGCCTGGCTGGAACCGGCGACGCTTTCGGCCAGGGACGTGGCGATGTCGTTCGCCGACTTGACCATCAGGATCTTGATCGCGTTGTCGACCGTCAGCACCGAGCCGGGCTTGAAGCCCATCTTGCTTGGCGGCTCCTTGGCTGCCCGTTCGGAAACTCGTACCGGCGACAGCATCGTGATCTCGCCCGCCGCGATTGCGCGGTAGGTGACGTAGGTGGTCATCAGCTTCGTCAGCGATGCCGGATGCCATGGCACGAACGCATCGTCGTGCTGCAATACCTTGCCCGTATCGAGATCGACGAGAAGCGACGGACCCGCCAGGGCCGCACCCGACGAGATCATGAGGGCCGCAAGCGTGGAGGAGAAAAGCAGTTGCCGCATGGTCAAATCGAAATCACCTCTTGCCGTCATTGCCAAGGCGTCATTAGAGTTCCCGCAAGGATAGCGACTTGCGCTGTCCCTTTCCTTGCCGAACAACAGGACCCTGGACGTTCGCCTCTGCTATTTAGCCCATGTGACGCCATGATGGCAAAGCCGCCATGCGCTTGCGTGCCGCAAGAGGCCTTCGCAGGTCGATAATGGGGACTACTGTCTATGCCGATACTCAACCGCGTCGCCGAAATGCACGACGAAGTGACCGAATGGCGCCGTCACCTGCACACGATACCGGAACTGCTCTACGATCTCCATCAAACTTCGGCCTTCGTAGAGGACAAACTCAGGTCGTTTGGCTGCGACGAAGTCGTTCCCGGGCTCGGCAAGACCGGGGTGGTGGGCATCATCAAGGGAAATCTGGGCGATGGCCCGACAATCGGGCTGCGCGCCGACATGGACGCGCTGCCGCTCGACGAGATCACCGGCAAGCCCCACGCCTCTCAGACGCCCGGCAAGATGCACGCATGCGGCCATGACGGCCACACGGCCATGCTGTTGGGTGCTGCGAAATATCTTGCCGAGACGCGCAACTTCAAGGGGTCCGTCGCGGTGGTGTTCCAGCCCGCCGAGGAAGGCGGCGCGGGCGCCAAGGCGATGATCGATGACGGCCTGATGGACCGGTTCGGCATTTCACGCGTGTTTGGCATGCACAACATGCCGGGCCTGCCGGTCGGCCAGTTCGCGATCCGCCCCGGTCCGATCATGGCGGCAACGGCGGAATTCACCATCACAATCAAGGGCCGTGGCGGCCACGCTGCGATGCCGCATGGCACGATCGATCCGATCGTCATCGCCAGCCAGATGGTGATGGCGCTGCAGACCATCGCGGCGCGCACCACCGACCCGATCGATTCGATCGTGGTCTCGGTCACCAAATTCCATGCCGGCGATGCCTACAACATCATTCCGCAGACGGCGCTGCTTGCCGGCACCATCCGCACGCTTCGCACGGAGGTCGGCGAGAAGGCCCGCGAACGCATGCGCGCGATCTGCGAGGGGATCGCGGCGGCAAACGGCGCCACGGTCGACGTGCACATCGACGTCAACTATCCCGTCACCTACAACGATCCGGGCGAGACCGATTTCGCCATCGACATCGCGCGCGACGTCGCCGGTGAGCCGGGCGTTCATACCGGTGTCAATCCGGTGATGGGCGGCGAGGATTTCTCCTACATGCTGGAAGTGCGGCCCGGCGCGTTCATCTTCGCCGGCAACGGCGACACGGCCAATCTTCATAACCCGTCCTACGATTTCAACGACGAGCTGATCCCGCATGGCATCTCGTACTGGGTGCGGCTGACCGAGACGGCGCTGGCGCGCTGACCGACTTTTGACAAACGAGTTCCGGCGCGAATCCCGCGCCGGACCCTGCTCAAATTGCGGCCCAAAACGGTTGGCGAAAAGCACCGAAGCGGCTATACCGCTGGCAAGCGGTCCCGTAGCTCAGCAGGATAGAGCACCAGATTCCTAATCTGGGGGTCACTGGTTCGAATCCAGTCGGGATCGCCAGCTGCAGCGACGTTTGTATTTTGCATGATGTGCGAACACCTGTTGGTGCCTCTTCCGCACGCTCAATGGGTTCAGGCAGCCGGGTTCAAAGGAACCATCCCGATCATCCCAGCGCGATGATCACATTGTCTGGACACAAAGGTCGATTCATCCATATGCGCACCTTTGTCCGCGCGCCGGGGACCTCCATGGAGAGGATTTCCGGCATGTTCGCATCGAAGAGTTCAACACGATACCCTGGAGTATTGAGAACGCCATCGAATCTTGGGAGGGCAGGCTGCGGGGGGGGGGGGCAGTTCCTCGAAGCGACCCAGCGCAATGGTCGTTTCGCCCTGGTTCCAGGGGAGAGCGCTGACATTTATACAGTCGTCGGAAGCCACGACACCACGCATGTCATGGTCGCGAGGCACCCTCTCTTCGCCCACACCCGCAATGTAAAAGCTGCAGTAGTCGAGCAACACAGCGGCTTTCTTGACCGTCATTGGTGTAACTCCGGAAGTGCGCTATGCCGTCTTAACTCGATGGCACGATTCGGCTAAGTCCATGGAAATCTCGTCGTCATCCCAAGGCGATGATCACATTGTCCGGTTCGGTTTGGTGGTTCGTCCAGATGCGCACCCTGGTCCGTAAACCGGGCACTTCCATCGACAGAATCTCGGGCATGTTCGCGTCGAAAAGATCCACCCGACGCTCAGGCGTCTCCAGCACTCCGTCGAATTTAGGTAGTCCTGTCTGCGGCGACAGTTCTTCGAATGGCCCGAGCGTAATGGTCGTGTCGCCATCCTCGCCATAGAGACAGCCGACATTGATGCATTCGCCGGATGCTGTGACGCCGACCCTATCATGATCCAAGGGTACTCGAATGTCCATTTTACCGGCAATGTAGAAGCCAAGATATTCGGGCGCCACTACTGTCTTCTTGACCGTCATTCCGTGTACCTCCGGCGGTATGCGCCTATGAGGCCGCCCTGGCTGGCGCTGCATTTGGCGCAATGGGGATAGATTCTGGTGGGCCTGCCCATCGATTTTGGCACTTGATGGTCGCCAATGAAAGAACCGGATTTTGTTCCAGGATTCATGCTGCCACATCGGTGGCAGCCCCATCTGCGGCCAATGCGGTCAATTTCCTGTCGCTCAGAGCGGTTCAGGCTACGGTTAGTTGGGGGAGCCGGTATCCACTCACCGGCATAAGGCCCTGGCTCGGCACGAGTCCCCAGAAGCTGAAATAGTCGAAACCGCGCCTCCAGTTCGATGGCGCGGTTGGCGGAAATAAGTCCCTCGACCGTCGAGTAGGCTTGCGCGGGCGGTTTCCAGTTGGGATCGAGTTCGCGCACTTCCCGCAATGCACGGCGCACGGCGTTTTGGGACAATGCAAGCCGCACCTCTTGCGCTGGGGTGATCGCCTGCCAGCGACCGCCGATCCTGATCTGCCCGCGACCGGCCCTGCGGCGCGAGATCTGGTGGATCTGCGCATAGCCGGGAACGCGCGTCCACTGTCCGCCATCCGGTTGCCCGCTAGGAATGCGTGGCTGACCTGGACGAAAGCCTGCCTTGAGAGCAACAGAAAGGCGCAGCATTGCCGTCTGCATGCGCAAGCCTGCCAGTCGCCATCTCAACCTCGAAAGGCTGCCTTCATGCCGTTTCACGCGCCGCGACCTCCTTCGTCTCGTCGCGAGAAGTATCCGGCACGATCGGAGGTGGTGGACAAAGCCGTCGCCGTGTCCTGCCTAACGGCTTGCTATTTAATGCAAATTTTTCGACTGCAGTCGAAGTTTGTCCACATCCGAGGAAGCAGGCGAGATTGACCATCCAGCGGAAGCCCGTCTCGTAGACAGGGTCATAGCGTAGATATAGTCACCATCATCGCCTGTGGCGGGTCGCCAGATCAGTCCGATCCTGTCCATTTTGCCACGACGTCTGCCGACGGCGTTTCGCCTCCGGTGCCGCCGTCGTTGGCCAGGGGCACCGGCTTGTGGTGGACGCTGATGACAGTCAGGTAGTGCGTGGTGTCCTCGTGGGCGGCTGCAACGCGGTCTCCTGGCGAAGGCGCCGACAAGAAGGCATATACGCCCCAATCCTGCGATTTATCCCGGAACGATCCTCTTTCAACCATCAATCGCGCGGCAAACATGGCGCCGGACTCCCATTCTGCATCAACAAGTCCGCCGCGCACGCCCACCATCGCAACAGGCTAGGCGATGGGCGGCAGTTTCGGACGGAACTTAGTTTCATGTCTGCGTCGTTCCATTGCAACCAAAAGCGTGTGTCCCGCGATATCTTGTGGCGCTCGCGGCTCTCGCGGATGGGGGCAGGGACGGAACCGCTTGGCTTCATGGCTCGCCCGCGCTAGTGACCACTGCGAACCGAAGCATCGGAGGCCGAACATGAAAGTCATCGTTTGCGGAGCCGGACAGGTCGGAACGACGATCGCCCGGCATCTTGCGACAGAGGGCATAAACGTCACGGTCATCGACTCGGACAAGGAGCAGGTGCGCCGCGTCGACGAAAGTCACGACGTGCGGGGAGTCGTCGGCTATGCGTCGCATCCCTCCACGCTGCTCAAGGCCGGCGCGCGCGATGCCGACATGCTGATCGCCGTGACCCGCTCGGACGAGGTCAACATGGTCGCGTGCCAGGTCGCCTACTCGCTTTTCGGCGTGAAGCGGCGCATCGCCAGGCTACGCCATTCGGGCTATCTCGAGCAGGACAAGTCCGGGCTTTATGCCGCCGAGCACATGCCGATCGACGTCGTCATCTCGCCGGAGATAGAGATCGCGGAAGGGATCGCGCGCCGGCTGCGGACGCCCGGTGCGTTCGACATGGTGCAGATGGCCCATGGCCTGGTCGTGCTGCTGGGGATCCATACTGAGGATTCCCGCTGCGCCGTGATCGGCGAGCGGCTGGTCGACATCGCCCAGAACAGCGATTTCGAAGGAATGTCGATCGTTGCGGTGGTGCGCAAGGGGCGCTGCTTCGTTCCCGACGAACAGGACCGCATCGCCGTCGGCGACGACGTGTACGTGATTGCCCGTGAGGACAGGATCGACGAAGTCATGGCCGCGTTCGGCCACCGCGAGAGGGTAGGGCGCAAGCTGATCATCGTCGGGGCAGGCAATGTCGGCCTTCATCTTGCGATGAAGATCAGCGATGCCTCGCCCAATGTCGACATCAAGATCATCGAGCACGACCTGGACCGCGCGGAGTATGTGGCGGGAGAGCTCGGCAACTCGGTGGTCGTGCTGCATGGCGATGCGCTGGACCGTGCCCTGCTGGAAGAAGCCCAGACAGGTCTCGCCGAGACCATCGTCGCGGTCACCAATGATGACGAGACGAACATCTTCTCGTCGGTGCTCGCCAAGCAGGTTGGATGCAAGCGCGCCATCACGCTTGTCAACAAACGGTCCTACGAGGTCCTCATGCCGACGCTGGGCATCAATTCGGTAGTGAGCCCGAGCGCGGTGACGATCTCGACCGTGCTGCGCCATGTCCGCCGCGGCGCTATTTCGGCGCTCTATACGCTTCGCGAGGATTTCGGCGAGGTCGTGGAGGCGAAGATCACCGAAGAGTCGCGCCTGTTGCGCCGTCCCCTCGACCAGCTCGGCCTTCCCCCCGGCATGAAGATCGGCGCCGTGATCCGTGAAGGCAAGGTCATCATTCCCAGGTTCGACACCCAGTTGCAGGTCGGCGACCATGTGGTGGTGCTTGTCACCTACAGCTATCTTCGCCTTGCGGAGGCGCTGCTGGGTGCGAGCGGGAAACGCAACGGATGACCCCTGTTCGGCAGAAGCATGCGGCGGTGAAGACCGTGTCGGTGTCCGGCATGAAGCCGGTTCTGCACATGACGGGCCTGGTGCTTCTGTCAATGTCCGGCATCATGCTGTTTCCGATGCTGGTCGACGTCTTCTATGGTAGTCGAGACTGGCAGGCATTCGCCGCTTCTGCGGTCGTGACTGCGTTGATAGGCTCGACGCTGCTCTACGGCAGCCGCGGGTCCCTCAAGGCGGGTTTCACGCTTCGGCAGGCCTTCGTGCTGACGCCGACGAGCTGGTTCGGCGTCTCGGCGGTCAGCGCCATGCCGTTCTTCTTTTCGGAATATGGCGTGGTCAGCGGCAGCCTTGCGAACTCGTTCTTCGAATCGGTTTCGGGAATAACGACAACCGGCGCGACGGTGATCTCGAACCTCGAGCGCGCGCCGCCGGGCCTGTTGATGTGGCGGGCGCTGCTGCAATGGGTGGGCGGCATCGGCATCATCGCGACGGCAATCGCGATCCTGCCGGCGCTCGGCATCGGCGGCATGCAGCTCTTCCGTACCGAATCCTCCGACAGGTCGGAAAAGGCGATGCCGCGCGTGCGCCAGATCGCGATGACGATCGGCTCCGTCTATATCGGGCTCACCGTCACCGCCACGCTGGTCTACTGGCTCTGCGGCATGCGGCTGTTCGATGCGATCGCCCATGCGCTGACATCGATCGCAACGGGCGGCTATTCGACATCCGACCTTTCCTTCGGCGCATGGAACACCAACGGAATACAATGGTTTGCGGCGCTGTTCATGCTGTCGGGAACCGTGCCGTTCGTTCTCTATGTCCGATTTATCGCCGGCGATTACCGGGCATTCTGGGACCGTCAGATTCGTACGCTGATGATCTTCCTCGCGGTTGTCGTCGGGTCGCTCGGTTCGTGGCTGGCCCTGTCGGGCCAATACGGCGTCGAGGAGTCGTTTCGCCACGCAGCCTTCAACGTCGTCTCCGTGGTCACCACCACCGGCTTCGCCACCACCGACTACACGCTCTGGGGCAACGCCGTCATCGGCATATTCTTCGGCCTGACATTCGTCGGTGGTTGTACTGGTTCGACCTCCGGCGGCATCAAGATATTCCGCTTCGAGGTGCTGGCGGTGATGCTGAGGGGGCATTTCCTGCGGCTGATCTATCCCCGCGGCGTGTTCCCGCGCTTTTACGGGGAGCGGCCGCTCGACAGCGACGTGGTGGGATCGGTCATCGCCTTCTTCGCCGTGTTCTTCCTGTGCTATTCCGCGCTGACCATCGCCCTGATGGGATTTGGCCTTGACTTCCTCACCAGCGCCAGCGGCGCTGCAACCGCGGTTGCCAATGTCGGCCCGGGGCTCGGCGCCATCATCGGCCCCGCAGGCAATTTCGGTCCGCTGCCGGATGGCGCGAAGTGGCTGCTGTCGCTCGGAATGCTGCTCGGGCGGCTCGAGCTGTTCACGGTGCTGGTACTATTCATTCCGCGATTCTGGCGCGGATAGGCGGGCTGCAGGACGGGCAAAGAAAAACCCGCCGGGGGAGGAGGTCCGGCGGGTCTAACTGAAGCGCGACAAGGGAGGAGGTTTGCCGCGCCGGGTGTCGGCTCTCTGGGAGGAGGTAGATCACCGACAGTCCCTAAGTAGGATGCGTCGCTGATTGATACAATTGCATTTGCCGCATGGCAGATGTGCGGAAATGACTGCGCCAAACGGTCGCGAAAATTACCGTATTTGCGCGGCTAGCGGCGACGATTTCCCATAAGCAGCGCGGCCGTCACGACAAGCGCCACAAGGCCAACCGCCGCAGCGGTGCGCGTGGGATTCTCGCGGATCGTATCCTCGATGTCGTGGGCCCGGCGACGGATCACCGGCAACGCCCCCGCGACCCGATCTGCAAGGTCGCCGTAGAACTCAGACGCGCTGTCGCTTGCGCCATGATAGGCCGATGCGCCCTTCTTGCCCGCCGAACGGCTCAGGGATGCAACCTCCTTGCGCAGGGCGGCGATCTGGTGATGCAGGTCGAGCGCATCGTCATTGCGTGAAAAGAACGCCATCGCGAAAAACTCCTTGTTGGATCGCGTTTTCAACGACTTGTAAGGCCGATGGTTCCGATTGCGCCGCCGCCGCGTTCGTCGCATTCCAATTTCGCCGACAGTCAGAGTGTGCAGCGCCGGTTCAACAGAGAGCCGATTTCGGTCTAAGGGATTGCGTTGAATAGGGAATAGGCGCTATATTGAACGTCCGTTCAATAGAGTCAGGATGAGGTATGACGCAACCGCTGCTTGATGCGCGGATTCCGAACGATTGGGATCGCAGGGGCCTTCCAGGCTGGAGTTACCACAGCCAGGCCCTGCTCGAACTTGAGAAAGAGCATGTGTTCAGGACGCACTGGCAGATCGTCGGCCATGTGTCCGACGTGCCGGATGCGGGCGACTACCTGACGCTCGACATGGTCGGAGAACGTGCGCTCGTCCTGCGCGGCAAGGATGGTGTGGTGCGCGGTTTCCACAATCTATGCCGGCATCGCGGCAGCCGCGTGGTCGCCGACGAGCGGGGCAGTTGCAAGAACGCGCTCGTCTGCCCGTTTCACGGCTGGGTCTACAATCTCGACGGCACGCTCAGAGGAGCGGCACGCCCGCGCACGTTCCCCGATCTCGACAAGGCTGAGTTCGGCCTGAAGCCACTCGACCTGGAAATCTGGATGGGGTTCATCTTCGTGCGCTTCCGCGAGGGGCCGCAGCCGTCCGTGGCGGACCTGCTCAGGCCGGTGGAAGAAGAGATGGCGCATTACCGCTCAGAGACCATGGTGCCGACGACTGGCATGTGGACGCAGGAAAGCCCGGTCAACTGGAAGTCGGTGCGCGACGTCGACAATGAAGGCTATCACGTCGCGATGGCCCATCCCGCGCTGCAGGACCTTTATGGAGCGACCTATTACGACGAACCTTTCGTCAACGGCATGTCGCGCTCCTTTGCGACTTTTAATCCGCATGCGGGGCGGCGCTGGAGCGTCAAGCGCTACGTGTCGTTGTGCAAGCCGCGCGAACATCTGCCGCCAGATCTGGCGCGCGCCTGGGTCTATTACGGGTTGTTCCCGAATGCGGTGATCGCCGCGACGCCCGAACTGGTGCAATTCTACCAGGAATTTCCGCTGTCGACCGGCAAGACATTGCTGCGTGGCGCGGTCTACCGCTACGCCGACGAGGATCGCCAGGCGGCGGCGGCGCGCTATCTGGCAACGCGCATCGACCGGGACACGACGGCGGAAGACGTTCAGTTGACGATCTGGTCGAACGAATCGATGCGTTCTGGGGCCTTTGAAGGCTTCTTCCTGTCAGATCTCGAATACGGCGTGCGCACGCATCACGACCATCTACGCGCGCACCTGCCGGTGCTGGATCTCGAAAGCGCCCCGCCGGAGAAGGATATCACCGGCCTGAACGCCGCGTTGCTGGCGCGGAGACGTTCCTGAGGTCGCCATCGGGCATGACGATGTCCATGGGGCGCTCCTCGCAGGCAAGTGTCGCGGACAGGAGCAAGCCTCCGTTCCTCGGCTGGTTGCCAATGAGATATGCGATGCGCTGACGGGCGCGCCGTCAGGCGTCCCACAGGCCTTCGCTGCGCAGGTCGTCCATGGTGCGGGAGATGCCCTCCCGCAGGATCGAGACCATGGTGTCGATCTGCTCCGAAGTGATGATCAGGGGCGGCGACATCACGCACATATGGATAAGCGGGCGCACCAGCAGTCCCAGTTCGTGACAATGCGCGTCGATACGCTGTCCGACCTCGGTGTCCAGCGCGAGCGGATTGCCGCTCTGCTTGTCGGCGACGCACTCCACGCAGGCCATCAGCCCCAATCCCCGGACCTCGCCGACCAGCGCCAGGTCCTCCAGTGTCTTCAGTTGCCGCTGAAAATAGGGAGCGACCGCACGGGCATGGTCGAGGACGCCGGCCTCGAGCAGATCGAGGTTCTTGAGCGCGACCGCGCAACCCACCGGGTGGCTCGAATAGGTCAGCCCGTGCGCGAACATCGCCTCGCCATGGTTCGACTTTCGCAGGTCCTCCATGAGACGCGCGGATATGATCGCGCCGCCGAGCGGAAAATAGCCGGACGTCACGCCCTTGGCGAAGATGATGATGTCGGGCTCGATGCCGAACACCTCCTTCGAGGCAAAGACGTGGCCAAGGCGCCCGAAGCCGGTGACGACTTCGTCGGCGATGAACAGGATGTCGTTGTCGCGGCAGATTTCGCGAATGGCGGAGAGGTAGCCATCCGGCGGCACGATCACGCCGCCCGACGCCATGACCGGCTCGCCGACGAAGGCGCCGATGCGGTCCGCGCCGATGCGTTCGACTGCCTGGCGAAATTCCTCAACGAGGCTGTCGCGGAACGCTTCGACGCTGGTGCCGGCTGGCCGCCGAAACGGGTCGGGGCAGGTAAGCTTGACGACGAGGTCGTCGGCTCCGTCCATCCAGTCGCGGTCTCGCGGGCGCCCGTTGAGCGATGCTGAAAGGTAAGACGAGCCGTGATAGGCGCCGCCGCGCGACAGGATCATCTTCTTTTCCGGCCTGCCGCGAACATTGTTGTAGAACTGCATGAACCGCAGCGCAGTCTCTACCGCCGAGGAGCCACCGGTGGTGAAGAAGACGTGATCGAGGTCGCCCGGCGCGTGTGTTGCCAGGCGTTGCGCGAGCACTGCCGACGGCTCGTTCATGGTGTACCAGGGCGTGTTGTAGGACAGCTCCATGGCCTGCTCGTACATCGCTTGCGCCAGCTCGCGCCGGCGATGGCCGAGATTGGTGCACCACATGCCGGCCGGTCCGTCGATCAGTTGCCGTCCTTCCCCGTCCGTCACATAGATGCCGTCCGCCGCGCCGATCACGCCACGGGATTCGTCGCCGATCGATCCGGCCACCGGCCATGGCTGCACGAGGTGACGGCGCGCAATATCCTGCATCGTCTCCGCCGAAGCCTTCGACTTGCCGCTCAACCTCGTCATCGCCGCCATGACGGACCTCCTTTTTGAGATATCGATACATGTGAATGCATCATGCAAGTAACAGGAATATCATCGATATTCGCAATTTTCTGAATGTCTGTTCAGTCAATATCGCAGACGGGCGGGTTGATTTCAATCCGAATGTGCGCACACTATGATGTGCGACGGGCGCCAATGACGAGCTGGTCCGCGCGCCCAGAAGGAGACCCTGTGACGATCAGCCTTGGCAGAGAACGGACTGAGCCAGTGCCGGGAAGGCTGCGATGACAGCCGCCGCCGAAGACGCTCGGTCACTCTCCGCGAGCGTCAGGGCACGGCCTCCCCTTTTGCAGTCGGAACAGGCGCAGGGCCTCGCGCTGATCAGCCCGACCTTTCTCTACGCCCTCGTTCTTCTTCTGCTGCCGATCGCGGTGGTGATCGCGCATTCGTTCTGGACGCAGGACTATCTGACGATCGATCGCAGTTTCACGCTGGCGAATTACAGGGAGGCGCTGACCGATCCAATGTATCGCGACCTTCTGGCGCGGTCGGTATCGGTGTCACTCGCCGTCAGCGTCGCTGCCGTGGTGCTCGGATATCCGGCGGCCTATTTCATCTCCTTCCATGGCGGACGCCACAAGAACCTCTGGCTGTTCATCATCATGGTGCCCTTCTGGACCAGCTATCTTCTGCGCGTCATGGCCTGGAAAGTGATCCTCGGCTACCAGGGTGTACTCAATACCGGCTTGATGGGGCTGGGTATCCTCGACGAGCCTTCCACCGCGCTGCTCTACAACACCTCCGCCGTCGTCATCGCGCTGACCCACGCGTGGGCGGCCTTCGCGATCCTGCCCATCTACGTATCGCTGGAAAAGATCGACCGATCGTTGCTGGAGGCGGCGCGTGACCTCGGCGATGGGCCGTTGCAGTCATTCCTTCGCGTGACGCTGCCGCTGTCGCTGCCGGGCGTCATCGCGGCGCTCCTCATCGTCATGATCCCAACGGTGGGGGACTACATCACGCCACGCCTCGTCGGCGGGACGGAAGGAATCATGATTGCGAACGCGATCCAGTCGCAGTTCGGCCGCTCGGCCAACTGGCCGCTCGGCGCGGCGCTTTCGGTGACGACGATGATCGTCGTGTCGCTGACGGCATGCATTGTCGTGCTGGCGATCAAGGCGCTGGCGAGGGTGGTGCGATGAGCCGGCCGGTGCGCAGGATGGCGATCCGCTGGCTACCGGCCTATGCGGCGCTCTACATCCTGTTTCTTTATGGGCCGGTGCTGCTGCTGCCGCTGTTCTCGTTCAACGATTCGGCCACGCCGACGCTGCCGCTGGCAGGCTTCACCTGGCGTTGGTACGAGCAGCTCGCGGGCAACCAGGAGATGATCGACGCCGCCTGGAACAGTCTCGGCGTCGGGCTGGCCGTGGCGGTCATGTCGACGCTGCTCGGCATCTGCGGGGCACGCGCCGTGACGCGCTACCGCTTCACCGGCAAGCGCGCGATGAGCGGCCTGATCATGGCGCCCCTGGTGCTGCCCGAGATCATCGTCGCGATCTCGCTGCTCCTCGTGTTGCTCGCGTTCGGCATGAGCCTGTCGCTGGTGACGGTGACGCTCGGTCATGTGCTGATATGCCTACCCTATTCGATGGTGGTCCTGATATCCGGCTTCGAAGGGTTCGACCGCAGCCTGGAGGAGGCTTCAGCCGATCTCGGTGAGACGGCATTCGGTACGTTGCGCCGGGTGACGTTGCCGATGGTGGCGCCGGCGATCATTGCCAGCCTGCTCGTTTCCTTCACGATTTCCTTCGACGAGTTCATCGTCGCGTTTTTCCTGAGCGGTGCCGATCCGACACTGCCTATCTACATCTGGGGGCAGCTTCGTTTCGCCTCGCGCCTGCCTTCAGTGCTGGCGCTGGGCACGATCATGCTGGTCGTCTCGTTCGTGCTCGTCACGATTGCCGAGATGCTGCGCCGGCGCGCGGCCTCGCGCACCAACACTGATGGAGGTCTGTTTGCCTGAGCGGCCGATGATCGAGATTCGCGGCGTCACGCGCCGCTTTGGCAATTTTGCCGCGCTCGACAACGCATTGCTGAGCGTGCGTGAGGGCGAGTTCTTTTCTCTTCTGGGGCCCTCAGGCTGCGGCAAGACCACGCTGTTGCGCATGATCGCCGGCTTCGACACGCCGACGAGCGGCACGATCCTGATCGATGGCCAGGAGATGGGCGGCACGCCGGCCAACCAGCGTCCGACCAACATGGTGTTCCAGAGCTATGCGATCTTCCCGCATCTGAATGTCGAACAGAATGTCGGATACGGGCTGAAGCGCCTGAAGCTCGGCAAAGTGGAGGAGAGACGGCGGGTGGAGGAAGCGCTGTCGCAGGTGGCGCTTTCGGGGCTGGGCAAGCGAGGCGCCAGTGAACTGTCGGGCGGACAACGCCAGCGCGTGGCCCTTGCGCGGGCGCTGGTCATGCGTCCCAAGGTCCTGCTTCTGGATGAGCCGTTGTCGGCGCTGGACAAGAAGTTGCGCGAACAGATGCAGGTCGAACTGCGGCATCTCCAACAGACGGTCGGCATTACCTTCGTGCTGGTGACGCATGATCAGTACGAAGCGCTGGCGATGTCGGACCGCATCGCTGTGATGTTCGGCGGCCGCATTGCCCAGGTCGATACGCCCAAACACGTCTATCAGCGTCCGGTTAATCGGCAGGTGGCCGATTTCCTCGGCGGCATGAACTTCGTCCGCGCGCCAGTGGTGGAAGAAAGCGGCGGCCAGATCGTCGTCGACACGCCGGGCTTCGGCCGTGTGAGCACGGATCGGCCGATCGCGTTCCAGACTTCAGACGGATCGGCCACGCTGGGCATACGCCCCGAACGGCTGCGGGTGCTGTGGGACGATGAAACGGCCAGCCATGAAGTGGCAGGCACCGTCGTCGACAGGCATTATTTCGGCGAGATCACCCACCTGCTGGTCGACATACCAGGCTTCGAAAGCCCGCTATCGGTGACCGAGACCAACAATTTTGGCGCCGACGACATTCCTGTCGGCGCTCCCATCCGGCTCGCCTATGATCCGGATGCGCTGGTGGCGATGGCGGATTAATGGGGGCGAGACGGCCACCGCCGCCTCGCTCGATTCTCCCTCAGTAGCCGGCCTTGATACGCTCGAATTCCTCGATCAGCTTCGACTTGGTCTCCGGCGGCAGCGGGCTGTTGAACAATGTCTTGTCGACGAAGGCCTCGAGATCGCCATAGCCCGTTGATTCCAGAACTTCCGGATCGATCTTTGCCATGCCGGTGGCATTGGCGTGGCCATAGCCCCAGTCGTTGACGAGGTAGGTGGCGACCTCCGGCGTGAGGATCGCGTTGAGATAGTCGTAGACCTTGTCGGTGTTGCCGGGCGCATCCTTGAGGTGCACATAGCCGCAGACCCAAGTGGACAGCCCTTCGTCTGTGTCGCGCTTCATCGCCGCAGGCACGCCATCGGCCATCAGTGTCGTGGCAGTTTCATTCCAGGCCCAGGCCAGATCGACCTCGCCGCCGGCCATCGCCTGCGAGAGCTCGGTGTTGTCGAGCCAGTAGAGGCGGACATTCTTGTGAACCTCGCGCAGGAAGGCGGAAGCCGCATCCCAGTCGGCGTCGGTCATCTTGGTCCAGTCGGTGTGGCCGGTGGCCAGCGCGGCCAGGGCGTAGGCATCATCGACATTGTCAGGCATCGAGACACGGCCTTGGAATTTCGGGTCGGCGAAGGCCTTGAGGGACTGGATGTCGGCCTCGTCGACCTTGTCCGTGCGGTAGGTAACGAGCGTGTTGCCCCATTCGAAGGGCACGAACCAGGCCGTGCCTTCGCCGTCCGTCATCAGGTTGTTCATCGACTTCAGTCCCGGCAGTATCTCCTCCCAGGCGTCGATGCGCGCGGGATCCAGTGGCTGCAGCAAACCGGCATCGCGCCATTTGACGACGTTTTGCGAGCATGGGTGAGCGAGATCGCTGGTGAACCCGGCGCGCAGCTTCTCGAATGCTTCGTCCTCATCGCCGAAGAAGGAGAACGACGGAGAGTCGCCATGCTTCTTCACATAGTCGGGGTGGAAACCGGGATCTTCGTAACCGGCCCAGTCGAACACGCTCACGTCCTCATCGGCTGCCAGCGCGATGCCGCTCGATCCCGCGGTCAGCGCCGCAGCCAGAGCCATCGTGACCTTCAGGTGTCTGATTCCGTTCTCGTGTCTCATCTGGTCGTCTCCTGTTCTTGTGTTCCCGTTGGTTGACCCCGCGTTCGTCAGGATGACGTGCGCGGGAAGTGGCGTGGAAAGAGGGTGGTGAGCATGGTGCTGGCCGCGGCGTGGGCCTTATCGCGCGTCAGGTCGTCGCCGCGCATCATCAGGCGCAGCCACAATCCTTCAAGCATGGCGTCGAGGGCGAGCGCGGTCTGGCGCGGATCGAGCGGGTAGTCGCCGGCCTCGACCAACGCGGAACACAGCTCGACGACTGTTTCCTGGTACATCTCGTCACGCGACCCGCACAGTGCCTGGTAGGTCGGGCGCGACCTCGCCTCACCCCAGAACGCACACCACGCCGCGAGTTTTCGGCGGCTGCATATGGCGCGGTCGAAATCGGCGGCAACGAGTGCAGCGAGGCGCGCGGACGGCTCCGGCCCGGCCTTGGCAAGAGCTCCCTTCCAATGAGCGGCATATTCCTCGGCCATGTGCTGCAGCGTGGCGACCAGCAGCTTTTCCTTGCTCTCGAAGTGGAAGTTGACGATGCCGCGCGAGAGACCCGCGCCATCGGCTACATCCGCCATGGTCGTTTCGGAATAGCCGCGCTTGGCCAGCGAATCGATTGTCGCCTCGATCAGTTGCAGCCGGCGCGTTTCCTTGGAGGCCTTGCGGCCGCGCTTTTCCGTTTCCGGCGGATGCGTGGCCGCCGCGCCATTCTTCATGATATCGTCGTCCCGTTCCAGTATTGCCAGCCTCATGGCTTGCGTCCGCGCAGATGGGTGGGCCGATGTTCGCCTGAGTCAAGCACCTTCTGCATGGCGCTCCAGGTGTGAATGTTCTTGTCGACATAGGCGGCACCTACGGCATCCGCTACCCGTCCGTACAGAGGGCCCTTCAGCCGTTCGAGCTCTCCGCGCGCGACCTCCCGGTACCAGGCATTGCGATCCTCGGACGCCACCTCGACGAAACCCGCTTCGCGCATCGCGGCGTGATAGGCGGCCGGCGAGCGCATGGAAAAGGACAGACCTTCCGCCTCGACATAGGCTTTCATGTCGCCGGACGGCTCGCCGTCATGCCCGATCATCCAGTCGCTGGCCGCGAACACGCCGCCGCTTTTCAGGACGCGAAAGATTTCTGCAAACAGCGCATGCTTGTCCGGAACATGCAGCATTGAGTCCTTCGAAAAGACGACGTCAAACGCTCCATCGTCAAAGGGAAGCGGGCCGGGCGGCGCCTGCACGAATGTGGCGCGCTGGTCCAGTCCGGCAGTGTGTGCGGCCCGCCTTGCCTGCACGATCACCGGTTCCTCGACGTCGAACCCCGTTACTTGCGCCTGGTGCCTGCGTGCGAGGTGGAGGGCGATGCCGCCCGCCCCGCAACCAAGGTCGAGCACCGACTTTCCCGCAAGATCAAGACCGGCGACAATGCGGTCGACCTCATCAGGCCCGCCGGGCGACAGATAGCCTTCGCCCCAGAGAGCCTCAAGGAAACGTATGGCCGTATCGTCGTATTCCGCTTCATGTGCCGATGCGTCGGCCATGCGGGTGTCCGTCGCTGAATTCATGGCCAAAGCCTAACGCAGGCAGGACAAAACGCAACCGTGTTTGCTGAACATTCATTCAAAATGGCTGGACATCGATGCGAGCGGCATGGCAGGTTTCAGCGCTGATGAGTTTGTTGGATGGTCCTGAAAGCGGAGTGCAGCGAGCCTCGAAGGACGGACGAAACGGGAGGGTGGACGCGAGCGATGAAGACCTACGACGCGATCATCATCGGCGCGGGGCACAACGGGCTCGTCAATGCGTGCTACCTGCAGCGCGCCGGGCTCGACGTGCTGGTGGTGGAAAAGAACGACTGGATCGGCGGGGCGGCGGTGAGCCGCGAACTGACCCCGGGCTTCCTGTATTCCAACTGCTCCTATGTCTGCTCGCTGTTCCGGCCGGAGATCATGCGCGATCTCGAACTGCCGAAATATGGGCTGCAGGTGATCGCCTATGAAGGCGGGGCGGTATTGACCCAGGACGGCGACTATCTGGCGAGCTATCGTGACCATCACGCGCACAGGCGCGAATATGCGCGGTGGTCGGCGCGGGATGCCGAGGCCTATGAGCGCTATGCGCGTGACGTCACGCGGCAGTGCCGTTTCATCCAGCCCTTGCTGATGCGTACCGCGCCGGACCCGATGAGTTTCCGTCCGCGCGACCTGTCCGAACTGGCCTATCTGGGCCGGAAGTTTGCGGGTCTTAGCGCGCCGGAAATGGCGGAGATGCTGCGCTTCTGGACCATGTCGATCTCCGATTTCCTCGACGAGTATTTCGAGACGGACGTGATCAAGGCCTATCTGGCGCTGTCGGGGATCATCGGCACGGCGCTCGGGCCGATGTCGCCGGGCACGGCTTACGTTCTCCTGCATCACTACATGGGCGAGGTCGACGGCTCCGTCGGTGCATGGGGCTATGCGCGCGGCGGCATGGGCGCGGTAACGCAAGCACTGGCAGATTCGTTTCGCGCTTCAGGCGGTACGATCCGCACCGAAGCCGAGGTCGATCGCGTGCTGGTTCGCAATGGCGAGACCAAGGGCGTCGTGCTCGCCGGCGGCGAGGAGGTCCACGGTCGCCTCGTGGTCTCGAACGCTGACGTCAAACGCACGTTTCTCAAGCTGGTCGAGGAGAAGGAACTGCCGGACCCGTTCCTGCGGCGCGTCAGGAACTTCAAGATCCGCGGCTCTTCGGGCAAGGTCAACATCGCACTGGATTCGATGCCCGAATTTCCCGCCCTGCCAAAGGACAGCCCGTGCCTTCGCGGCGATCTCCATTTCACCGACAGCGTCGAGCGGATGGAGCGTGCCTACGATGACTGGAAGGAGGAGCGCTGGTCGGCTGACCCGTTCCTCGACATGGTGATCCCGACCACGCTCGACCCGACCATGGCGCCGCCGGGCAAGCACTTCATGAGCTGCTTCGTGCAGTACTGTCCGCCGAAGGTTGAAGGCCGCGACTGGACCGATGCCGACCGCGATGCGTTCGCCGAGACGGTCATCTCCCAGATCGCCGATTATTCGCCGGGCTTTCGCGACCGCATCGTGCACATGGAGGTGCGGACGCCGCGCGAACTCGAAGCCGAGGTCGGGTTGACGGAAGGCAACATCTTCCAGGGCGAGCTGACCTTCGACCAGCTCCTGTTCAACCGCCCGGTGCCCGGTTATGCGCAATACCGCTCGCCGGTGAAGGGGCTCTACATGTGCGGCTCGTCGACACATCCGGGCGGCGGCGTCATGGGTGCGCCGGGCCGAAACGCCGCGGCTGAAATGCTGCGCGATCTGAAGCGGCCTGCTGGCCACATGAGCGAAGCCCATGACGTCATCTGATGCGATCGTGATCGGTGGCGGGCACAATGGGCTCGTCGCGGCAACGCTGCTGGCCAGATCCGGCCGCAAGGTGGTGTTGCTCGAAGCCGAGGGCGAGGTGGGGGGTGCTGCGCGGACGCACGAATTCCATCCCGGGTTCCGAGTCTCGTCCATCGCCCATATCCTCAATCGCCTGCATCCCGACGTCGTCAAGGCGATGGACCTGCAACGCCACGGCCTGACCTTGGAAGGGCGCGCGATGGCTTCCGTGGCGTTGGGCGACGCCGAGCCGGTGGTGCTGCGCGGCGCCTACGGTGAAATGCTGGACGGGGTTCCCGCCTCGGAAGCGACTGCGTGGAAGGAACTGCGCGCGCAATTGATCCGCTATGCTGGCGTGCTCACGCCATTGCTGGCGCGCCGCCCGCCGGACCTCGCCGGCATGCCGCTCTCGGAGAAGCTTGCGCTCGGCGGCATCGGCCTGTCGCTGCGCCGGCTTGGCCGTGAGGACATGCGCGACTTCCTGCGCATGCTGCTGATGAACGTCAGCGATGTGCTCGACGAACATCTGACGAGCGACGCCCTGCGCGGTTTGGTGGCCTTCGATGCGGTGCTTGGCAGCCACCTCGGCCCTCGCTCCCCAACGTCGCTGGTCGGGCTCTATTACCGGCTGGCCGGCGAAGTGGGCGGGGTTCCCGGCGGTCAGATGCTCCCCCAAGGCGGGATGGGCGGTGTCGTTTCTGCAATGGCGGCTTCGGCCGCCGAGGCCGGTGTCGCAATCCGTACCGGGACGCAGGTGGCGCGTATCCTGGTCGAGAAGGGCAGGTCGGTCGGTGTGGGGCTCGCAAATGGCGAAGAATTGCGGGCGGCGACGATCGTCTCGGCGATCAATCCGCGCACGACCTTCCTGGATCTGGTCGGTTCCCGCGACCTCGACACCGGCATCGTCCGCAAGGTGCAGAACGTCCGCATGAAGGGCAACGTCGCCAAGCTGCATCTGGCGCTCGACAGGGTGCCAGACTTCAGCGGCGTCGCGCCGGAGGACCACAAGGGCCGGCTGGTGATCGCGCCCTCCGCGAGCCATGTCGAGCGTGCCTTCAATCCCGCGAAATATGGCGCGTTCAGTCCGGAGCCGGTGATGGAGATCGTCTTGCCCAGCCTGTCCGATGCTGCACTTGCGCCCGACGGCGCCTGCGTGCTCTCGGCCAATGTCCAGTTCGCGCCCTACGCGCTGAAGGGCGGATGGAACGAGGGCCGGCCTGCCTTCCAGAAGGCGATCATGGCGCAGCTCGAGCGTCATGCGCCTGGTATCGGATCATCGGTGATCGCCAGCGAGCTGCTGACGCCCGCCGACATCGAGACACGGTTTCAGATGCCGGGCGGACACTGGCACCATGGCGAATTGCAGCCCGACCAGATGTTGATGTCGCGTCCGTTCTTCGGCGCCGGTGGTTACGATACGCCGATCGACGGGCTGTTTCTCGCGGGCGCAGGCTCGCATCCCGGCGGCGGCGTGTCGGGCGTGCCGGGTATGAACGCGGCGCGGCGCGTGATGGCGGTGACGCAATGACGGATCGTCGAAAAGCGCAGTCGCATATCGACCAGCTTCGCCTTGAGACGCCGTTTCATCCGCGGCTTCAGGCGCTGGCGCAGCAGAACGACTGGTACGACTGGGCAGGCTACAAGGCACCTGCGTCGCTGTGGGACGAGGAGCTGGAATATTTCGCCATCCGCAGCCAGGCGGCGCTGTTCGACATCTCGCCGATGGTGAAATACCGCATCGAGGGGAGGGACGCAGAGGCCTACTGCAATCGGCTGACGCTTCGCGACGTGGCGAAACTCAGGGTCGGCCGGGTCCACTACACGGCCTGGTGTGACGAAGAGGGCCACGTCCTCGACGACGGGACACTGTTTCGTCTCGCCGGGGATCGTTTCCGGCTGTGTTGCCAGGAGCGGCATTTGCCGTGGCTGCTCGATTCCGCCATTGGCTTCGACGTCGAGATAGCGGAGGAAACCGAGACGCTGGCCGGTCTCGCCGTGCAAGGGCCGACCGCGTTCGCGGTTCTTTGTTCCGCCGGCTTCGAGGGTATCGAGCGCCTCAGGCCGTTCGATATCGCAGACTTCCAGCATGCCGGCGGCGTGGTCACGATCTCGCGGACCGGCTTCACAGGGGACCTCGGCTACGAGCTATTCGTCGACGCAGGCAGCGCGCTGTCGCTTTGGGATCGTCTCATGGATGCAGGCCATCAGCACGGAATTCGCGCCATTGGCTACACCGCGCTGAACCGCGCCCGCATCGAGGCCGGGTTCATCGTCGCCAATGCCGATTTCATCACCGCCGAGCACGCGATTCGCGCTGACCGTGTCCGGATGCCGGACGAGATCGGGCTCGGCTGGATGGTGGATGCGGAGAAGGGGCATTTCAACGGGCGGCGCGCCATACTGGCCGCGCGGTCCGGCGGCACCTTGCAGCATGTGCTGGTCGGGCTGGAGATCGAGGGCAACGTGCCGGCCGAGCACGCTATCGTCTATCACCGCAAGAAGCGTGAAGTCGGGCTGGTCACCGCCGCGATCTGGTCGCCCACCGCCAAGCGCAACGTCGCGATAGCCAGCCTGCAGCGCCCCCACGGCGATACGGTGATCGACGATCTTTGGGTGGAAATCTATGCCTTGCTTGAACTGCAATACGTCAAGCTGATGAAGCGTGCGCGGATCATCGAGCGGCCGTTCGTGAAGCTGGCCAGACGCGGTGCGACGCCTCCGGGAATGAGCTGATGGCGGAAGGCGACGCCGAGTGGCAGGAGCAGTGGACGCTGGTCAACACGCCGCTGGGTGAGGAATGGTCAGGCCGTTCGCGGTATGGCGCGGCGATGTACTTCTACAAGCAAGGTGCCATGAGCGCGGAGGCGCTGGAGGTCTACCGGCTGTGCTCGCGCCTCGACAGCGAAGATCCCCTGCCGATCATCCGCGAACGGAAGGCCGGCAAGGGATGGCTCGAACGGTTCGGTCGCTGAACCGTGGACGGTGCTACTGCATCCAGACGTCGTCCCAGGCCGGGCTCATGCGCTTGAGTTCGTCGGCTACGAACCAGCATGTCGGCGTGATCATGGCGCCTGCGGTGCGGGCGTCCGCGACCAGTCGTTCAACGAGGCGTTCCGCGATGCCTTCGCCCCGCCATGGCACCGGCACGAAGGTGTGGTCGGCGATCCAGTGAGTCTCCGACACCCTGACGAATGTCAGACGCGAATCCTCCTCGCCGGGCATCCTGACGAAATAGCGGCCGCCCTTGGCGGTCTGCTCGAACTCGATCGGATAGTCGGTCATGCGACGGGCTTCTTGCGAAGTACGTCGGCCCATTCGGGATGGCGGCGAAACTGCGCCGCGGCAAAGGGGCACAAGGGGATGACCGTTACGCCCGCCGCGCGCGCATCGTCCACGGCCCGTTCAACGAGCCGCGCCCCGACACCCTGGCCGCGATAGGCGTCCGGCACCTCGGTATGATCGATGATCATCTGATGCTTGCCGACCTTGGTGAAGGTCATCTCAGCTTCCGGGCCGCCCGGCGCGCGCGCGACATAGCGTCCCTTGGTCTCGTTTTCTTCCCGGTCGATCTGCAGTTGGTCCGTCATCGTCATCTCCTCATGCGGCCGGCCGATACGGAGCCAGAAAGGCCCCCGCCGCGGTGAGTTCGCCCTCGCGGATTTCGTGTCCGCCATCGTGCCAGAAAAGCTCGACGTCTGCAGACAGGTCCCGCAGCGCCCGGTCGAGTTCCACGGTCAGCGCCGGCGGACAGATCGGGTCACGCTTGCCCGCCGTGACCAGCACGCGTGTCGACGACAGATCGCCCTCGACATGAGGGGTAAAGGGGATCAGCGGATGCATGAGAACAGCCGCGTCGAAGAGGCTGGGTGCGTGGAAAAGCACCGAGGCAAGAATATTGGCGCCGTTGGAATAGCCGAGGCCGATCACCGTCGATGGCCCCGCCTCCTCGACATGGGCCCGCACGAAATCCGCCATCTTCGCTGTGGCGCGGGAAAGGTCGGCCATGTCGTAGACACCTTCTCCGGTGCGTCGGAAATAGCGTGCCGCGCCGTGTTCCGACACGTCGCCACGCGGGGCGACCACCTTTGCTCCGGGCAGGAGATCGGGGCCCAATCCGAGAAACTGGTTCTCGTCGCCGCCGGTGCCGTGAAAGGCGAAGAGGAGGGGTCCGCCGCGGTTGCCCGCGACGGTCTTGTGGACGTAGCTGTCTGTCGCCATCGGTTCAGCCCTCGATCGGCTGGAGATTGGTTTCGAGCCACGGGCGAAGGTGCTCGTGCTGGGACGGCAGCTTCAGGGCTTCGCCGAGATGCTTGGTGTCCTCGTCGCGGTCAAAACCGGGTTCGTTGGTCGCCACTTCGAACAGTACGCCGCCCGGTGTGCGGAAATAGATCGCCCAGAAATAATCGCGATCGATCACCGGCGTCACCTGATAGCCCGTGTCCAGAAGCGCCTTGCGCACTTCGAGCTGCTTTTCCCGGTTCTCGACCGAGAAGGCGATGTGGTGCACGGAGCCGGCGCCCTGCCGTGCGTTGTTGAGGAGCGGCAGGGTCTCGATGTCGATCACATCCGCGCCATTGCCGCCGCCCTTGACGGCGAAGCGGCGTACGCTGCCGGCCTTGTCGATCTCTTCGTAGTTCATGAACCTGAGCAGTTCCGCCGTCGCACCACCATCCTGCAGCCGCATCGAAACCGAATGGAATCCGCGTATCGCCTCGTCGTCGGCCACCCCGCCATCGGTCCAGGGCGCGCGATCGTCGTCGCGAACCTCGACAAGTGCAAATCCGTCACCGTCGGGACCGGTGAACGAGAGGCGCTTCTGGCCGAACAGCTCGCCGCGCTCGATCCCGCCTACGCCCTGCTCGCCGAGCCGCTGCTGCCAGAAATCCAGCGTTCCCTCCGGCACGGAGAAAACGGTGACGCCGACTTCGCCCGTTCCGGGCCGGCCGCGTGCGGCATTGGGGAACGGGAAATATGTCATCACCGAACCCGGGGTGCCGAACTCATCCCCGTAATAGAGGTGGTAGACGTCGGGAGCGTCGAAGTTGACGGTCTTCTTGACCCGGCGCAGGCCGAGCTTGTGGGTGAAGAAGTCATTGTTCTCGCGGGCGTCCTTCGCCATCGAGGTTACGTGGTGAAGTCCCTTGATCTGATCGAGCATGGTCATGGCCCTTTCCGTTGGCCGCGATTGCGCGGCGTTCGCTGCCATATGTCGTGCTGATCAGGAAAAGGGAAAGATGGCGAGAGCGATAAGGTTCGTTCTCTATTTGTGAACAATCACGCGCTCGTCGTTCATCGGTTGGGCAGACTTAGCTAAGAAAAAGGCCCGCGTCTTGCGACGCGGGCCTATCGATTGCCTCAGGTGAGGCTTATTCGGCAGGAGACATCATCAACTGATCGTCACGGTTCTCAGCGAAGGTTGCCTCATCATACTCGGGCTGCGCCTCGAGCTGCTCTTCGGTGAACTGCGTGTAGAGATAGTTTTCTCCATCTTCGTCGCTCATGAAGGCCAGATTGTCCATGCCCACAGCGACGGGCTTGGCACCGATTCCGAGGAAGCCGCCAACGTCGATGATCACGCCTTCGACAGTCGCGCCATCGCTCGACAGGATCACGTCTTCGATCTCACCGACATTCTCTTCATTGGCGCCATAGACGGTCGTACCGATGAAATCGTCAGCGCTCATGCCGTCGACTGGAGTGTCCGTGAGCGTCGAACGGTCGATCGCGGATGTCTGGGTTTCGTCGGTCGCTGCCGTGTCGTCGGCAGGAGCGGCAGCCATGCTGTCCTCTTCCGCGGCGGCATCGGTCTCGTCAGCCGGAGCTGCAGCCATGTCGTCGCTGGCAGCCGGATCCTCGGCGGGAGCAGCGGCCATGCTGTCTTCTTCAGTCGTGGCAGCTTCGTCGTCAGCCGGAGCGGCAGCCATGGTGTCGTCGGTTTCCGTCATGTCGGATGCCGGTTCGGATGCCGCCATGTCGTCGGTTTCTTCGGCAGCTTCTTCAGCCGCAGCCGTGGATTCAGCGCTGCCGAGATCCTCAGCCGAAGCCGCTTCCGTGTTGCCGACCTCAGCGTCAGCAGGCTGCGGTGAGTAGGCGGCCGTATCGAATTCCGGGAGCGCTTCGAGAGCCTCGCGGTTGGTGCTCACCACCATCCACTGCTCGCCCTCACGCTCGGTCCATTCGACGAGGTCATATTCGAGTGCGACATTCTTCTGGCCGATGCCCAGGAAGCCGCCGACACCGACGACGATCGCCTGCACGTCGCCTTCCGGCGACAGGACGAGGTCGTTGACGCTGCCGATGTTCTCGGCATCGTCGCCGGAGCTGCTGTAAACGGTTTCACCAATGAGGTTGGAGGCAAGATGCCCCTCTGCGTGGACAACCTCGGGGGCAGCCTGTTCAACGGGGGCTGCCGGCGCGGGTGCGGTCTGCGCATAAGCGCCGGAAGCAACGAGAGTCGCAATTGCGGTAGTCGCCAAAAGCTTGCGGATCATGTTAGTCTCTCCTTGTGCATGTTCCTTGCACGGCGGCGCCCTTGGCCAATCTTTTGCAGGGGAGGCCTGGGCGCTGCCTTCACACCCCCACAACGTCGCCACATCGCTCTGGTTCCGATTCCGTGATATTCGCGTGATACTTTCCTACCAGTCGCGTCGTTGTTCGGCCGGCGGAACAAATACATCAAATGTGCGTTCGCGCAGGCTGCCGCCCGCGGCCCTCGACGAGTGACTGGAGCGATCGGCATGCATTTTCACATCATCCTCAATCGCCAGGGCGGAACGCTCCGGACGCTAGACGTCGACGCTTTTGCGGCCAAGTCGAAAGCTACGCTGGAGGAGGCCGGTCACACGGTCTCGACACTGACTGTCGACGGCAAGAAGATCGAAGAGGCGCTCACGCAGGCGGTTGAGGGCCCCGCCGACGTGATCATGGTTGGTGGCGGCGACGGCACCGTTTCTGCGGCGGCAGGCAAGCTGATGAATACGAGCAAGGCGCTTGCCATCCTGCCGGCTGGAACAATGAACCTCTTTGCCCGAAGCCTTGCGATCCCACTGCAACTCGAGACGGCGGTCAATGCATTTGCCGGCGGCGAGATCCGATCCGTCGACCTGGCACGCGCGAACGATCGTGTCTTTGTGCATCAGTTTTCGGTGGGGCTGCACGCCAAACTGATCGAATTGCGGGAAAAGGCCGAGTTCAGGTCGCGCCTCGGAAAGATTTGGGCTTCCGCGCGCGCTGGTCTGAACGCGCTCTTTCGTCCGCCCAATCTGAAGGTGACGTTGGAGATGGACGACGAGATGGTGGAAGTGGCGACCACGGGTGTCGGGATCTCGAACAATCCGTTCGGGGAGGGACACCTTCCCTATGCCGATATGCCGGACAAAGGCGTGCTCGGTGTCTATGTCACGCGTGCGTGGCGCAAGCGCGACATGGCTCTATTTGCGCTGAAAATGGCCATGGGGCAATGGAAGACCAATCCGCATGTCGACATCTATCAATCGAGGAAGGTGACGCTGAAGCTGAAATCAAAGCCAAAGCGTTTCGGCTGCGCGATCGACGGGGAATTATGCGATCTGGACGGCTCGACGCGGATCGAAATCCTTCCAGGCGCGCTCAAGGTACTCGTCGCGCCTGAATAAGATGCGGGGGTCAGTCCTGGGCAGGGATTTCCGCAGGTTGCTCTGTCGGCTCGCCGCCGACGGGGTCTTCCGGTTCAATGGTGCTGCCAAAAATCCCGACACCCCACCATACAACCATCGCCAGAATCAAAGCGCAGACCAGTACGACGAGGACCTGCCAGCCGCTGCGTCCTTGCCGCGCCTTGTTCTTGTCGATTGTCTTTGTCATGGCTTCGTCTCCGGTTCGGGGCAATTTCGATACTGTAAAATGCGTCGAAAGCGCGGGCGGTTCCGCGCTTTCGTTCAAACCACGCATGCGTGATCAATCTGGCAGGGTCGGATCGTGAGGCCTGCGAGCCGTCTGTTCGCGATAGACCGCATAGGCGAGCCCAGCGAGCGCGGGGATTACCAGCATCATCCCGCCGCCGCGGCTGGCGAGAAGAGTTGGAATCAACGCAATAGCTGCAGCTCCCGCGACGGCCTTTGCCTCTGTCTTGCGGCGGCGCGCAACACGCCTCCGCCTGATCCCCGACGCCACACGATAGGCAATCAAGAGGATGACGGCCACAGCGATGAAGCCTCCGCCAAACGCCAGCGCGGCTTCAAGCACGCCGATCTCTTCGGCGGTCGCGACAAATCCCGCGATGATCAGAAACGCGATGCCTGCAACGGCGAGCAGTGCGGCGAAAAGATAGACGATGGCGGCACGCCGCGCCCGACCGATGGCGTCCGACGCTTCGCCGGAAACCAACGACATGACGAGTGTAGCAAGCCCCTGCACGGTTAGCGGCGCGTCAGTAGTGCGAAGAAGAAGCCTACGCCGGCAGCGATCGCAAGTGCGGTAATCGGCTTTTCACGAACCGCTTCGGTGATTTGCTGCTCCATGTCGTCGGCGTTTGATCTCAGCGAATCCATCGCGGCTTCGCCTTTGACCCGCATCTGGGCAGCGCCCTCACTTGCCGCGCGCTTGGCTGCCGATACCGAATGCTCGCCGGTCGCACTCAACTGCGCCGTGAGGCGGCTGATGTCATCCCGGAGCCGGGCGATCTCGGCCTCCAGATCCTCCGGAGTCCTGTCCTTGGCGCCGTTGGTGACCTTGCCGGCCCTGCCGCTGGGTGCTGTTGCCATCATAAAACTCCCTTCATTCATGTCGTCCTTCAACGTGTGATCACAGAGCAGGTTCCTTGGGCTCCGGACATTGGTTCAGATGAACGGTCTGATGGTCTCGGTGCCGCCGTCCCATCGCGAAAGTTCCTTGAGCCCCTCTATGTCGAGAACCTGACAGCCGCGGTCGCGCCAGCGCAGCAGCTTGCGGTCGACGAGGCGCCGGACGGTCTTGTTGGTATGGACAAGCGAAAGGCCGAGCGTGTCGGCGATGTGCTGTTGCGTGATCGGCAGCACCTGCGAAGCGCCGTTGAAGAGCCCGACCGCGTCTCCCCGCTTGACGAGAAACGCGAGGAGGTAGGCAAGTCGCTCCACCGCAGTGCGTCGGCCTACGCTGAGAAGATTCTCGTCGAGCATCGACTCTTCGCGCGCCGTCAGCCAGGTGACGTCATAGGCAAGGTCCGGATGGTCCCTGTAGAGCGACATCAGTTCGCCGCGCTCGAACACGCACAGTGTCATTCCCGAAAGCGCCTCGACGGAATGCTGCATCTCCCCCATCAGGCTGCCCTGCAGGCCGACAAGGTCGCCGGGCATGACGAAGTTGACGATCTGGCGGCGGCCGTCGGGAAGCAGCTTGTAACGGAAGCCCCAGCCGATGAGGACGGTGAACAGATGCGGGTTGCGGGTGCCTTCCGCCAGCACGATAGCACCTTTGTCGACCGTCAGTTCGCCGCGCTTGAATTTCGACATGAAGGCGACCTCCTTGGCCTCCATGTCACGAAACGCATCACGCTTCATCAACGGGCATTGCTCGCAAGGATATTTGCGTTCGGAACTGTTCGAGCGCTGCGCCATTCATGCTCCCCTGCCCACACCGTACTCATGACATCGCGACGAAAAAAACGCTATCTTTCTAACAAGGTTGCGCTGCGTCATATTTAAATGACACCTCACCCATGATTCGGCATAGATTGCGTTTTGGAGGCCTACCCCTTTGAACGCTTCGCCTTTGGACGGATTGCGCGTCCTGCTCATGGAAGACGAATTTCTTATCGCCATGGACGTCGAGCAGTTGTGCCGAGATCACGGTGCCGCCGACGTGACGATTGCACAGACAATTGATGCGCTCGGACCGGACCCGTTTGCCGGCGATCCGTTTCATGTCGCCATTCTCGATGTGAGATTGGCGGGCCACACCACGATCGACTTTGCCCGCCAGTTGGCGGAACGCGGCATTCCGTTCATTTTCGCCACCGGCTATGCCGATGGCAACGGAACATTCGAGGCGCTGCACCAATCCATCGACAGCTTCGAAGTGGTCATCAAGCCGTATGGCAGCGAAGACCTTATGGGTGCGTTGACCCGCGCGATATCCCGCAAGAAATGAACGCGGCCGTCAGGCCGCGTTCGAACCCATAACCTGCGCCGAGATAGCGTCAGGCCCATAGTCGCTTTCGCCCGAAACGTTCAAAAGCTCCTGCAGACGCGTCCGGGCGCGACTGACGCGGCTCTTTATGGTTCCCACCGCGCAATCGCAGATTTCGGCCGCTTCCTCATAGGAAAAGCCCGATGCGCCGATCAGGATGATCGCCTCGCGCTGGTCCTCCGGCAGCGTTTCAAGCGCACCGCGGAAGTCGTTGAGGTCCATAGAGCCCAACTGGCTGGGGTGCACCGCGAGACGGGCGGTGATAAGCCCGTCACTGTCCTGCACCTCGCGTCCGCGCTTGCGCATCTGCGAGTAGAATTCGTTGCGCAGGATCGTGAAAACCCATGCCTTCAAGTTGGTTCCTGGCTGGAACGAAGCCTGCTTGTCCCATGCCTTCACCAGTGTTTCCTGGACGAGATCATCAGCCTTGTCCGCGTTCTGGGCCAGGGACATGGCAAAGGCGCGAAGGCTGGGTATCGCACCGAGCAGATCGTTCTTGAAGATCGAAGGGTCACCCATGTCAATTGCCTTCGTTAGAAGTGGACGACGGGGTCTCGCGATCTTCGAGCTGCTTAAGCAGGTCCGCGAACTTGTCCGGAACGTCCTCCGACACGAGTTCATCATAATATTGTTTGAGCTTGCGGCCAATCTCGGTGTTCACACCAAGTGGCTCGCTGCGGCTCGCGCTTTTTCTCTGACCGCCGGTCGCGGCCTGGGTGTTTGGCTTCATGCTGGTTCTCTTGCCCCCACTGTTCCGCATTTCTCTCATCTCAAAGCGCATATAGTCTCCCGCATGCGCAATTAGAGCGCGTGATCGCAGGGCAAACGCCGGCTTGTAAAAATCGTTCCAACATTTTCGGAACTTTTTTGCCGGTATGCCGTTAAACGGCTTCGAGGGCGCTTTCCGCCCTCGCGCACACGTCTATTGAGGGAGACGCAACACATGAGTTTGTCTACGCGGATCGCGCCGCATCTGCCATTTCTTAGGCGCTTTTCGCGCGCCGTAACCGGTTCACAAAACAGCGGCGATGCACTGGTCGCGGCGACGCTTGAAGCCATCATTGCCGACGTCAGCGTGTTTCCTTCGCTCTCCAGCGATCGCATTTCGCTTTATCGCGTCTACACCAAGCTGTTCACCTCTGTAGGTATCCGCGTGCCGCAGGAAGACAATGGTCCGGCGTGGGAAAGCCGCGCGGTCGCCAATCTTTCCTCACTCGCGCCGTTGCCCCGCCAGGCTTTCCTTCTGGTGGCCGTTGAAGGGTTCACGGAGGCTGAGGCGGCCGAGATTCTCGACGTTGACGAGAGCAGGTTCAATTCGCTGCTGAGCGAAGCCAGCGACGAGATTTCGCGTCAGGTCGCCACCGACGTGCTCATTATCGAAGACGAACCGCTCATCGCCATGGATATCGAGCAGATGGTCGAAAGTCTGGGCCATCGTGTCGTCGGAACGGCCCGCACCCACAAGGAAGCGGTGGCGATGTTCGCCAGCACCAAGCCCAGCATGGTGCTCGCGGATATCCAGCTTGCCGATGGGTCGTCCGGCATTGATGCGGTGAACGAGATTCTCGCCGCCGCTCCCGTGCCGGTGATCTTCATCACAGCGTTCCCCGAGCGGCTGCTGACAGGTGAGCGTCCCGAGCCGGCATTCCTGGTCACCAAGCCTTTCAATCCGGACATGGTCAAGGCTCTGATCAGCCAGGCACTGTTTTTCGATCGTCAGGCTCAAGCGGCAGCCTGAACCAAGATGCGGGTGCATTGATCCAAAAGGGCCGCCAGAAACTGGTGGCCTTTTTCAATTGTGACCGATTTCGTCGAAACGTGGCGAAATAGGGGAACCAAAGTTTTCAATCGACGTTTTCCTGTACCAATTCCAAGGAGATAACCATGCTTTATTGGGCTCTCGTATTCCTGGTGGTTGCGATCATTGCTGGTGCGCTCGGCTTCGGCGGCATCGCGGGCGCATCCGCAGGGATCGCCCAGATTCTGTTCTTCATCTTCCTGGCCTTCCTCGTCATCTCGCTGGTGGTGGGGCTGCTTCGCCGGGCTGGATAATCTGAAACCGTGCTCCGGTGGCGTCTCGCGACGGCATCGGGTTGGCGGAGTTTGCAGCCCCCTCATCTCGAACTCCGCTACCCGCCGGATGATGCAGGGCGAGAGCCGATGCATCATCCGGCGGCGTTGAACGGATAGCCCGTGCACCAGTTTTTGTTCACGTTTCGCGCGTTATACTCCCTCTTCCGGCATGGGGGCCGGAGGGAGGAGCTTGGTACGAAGGGGGGTGGGTAGCATCGACAGGAAAAACCAGGGCGCCGTCCATGGCCATTCCACACGTTCGGACCTCGAGTTCGGACGAGGATTGCTGCGCGCGCTGAGAAATACCGGAATAATTGTATTCTATCAGAGCGCCGACCTGAGCGTGGTTTGGGGGCAGAACATCCCTTCCGCCTGGGGCGGAGACGCCATTGTCGGCCAGACCGACGGCGATTTCCTGCCCGCCACGTCGGTTACGAGAATTGTCGAGCGCAAGAATTCGGTTCTTGCTTCCGGCATTCCCGAGAAGCTCGAATTTCGTGATCACGGCGAAGATGGCGGACGCTGGTACGACATGTGGATCGACGCCGACCTTTCCGACGAGGGCGACATCCTCGGAATCGTGACGACCGTCGTCGAGATCACCGACCGCAAACATCGTGAGCAGACACTGCGCACGCTGCTGCGCGAGGTCAGTCATCGCTCCAAGAATCTGCTTGCGATCATCCAGAGCATTGCCACGCAGACCGGCCGCTATTCGGCGAGTATCGACACGTTTCTCGATCGCTTCCGGGGACGGCTCCAATCGCTTGCATCCTCGCAGGATCTAGTGACCTCCTCCAACTGGCGCGGCGCGATGCTCAGTGAACTCATCGAGGGGCAGATCGCTCGCTTCCGTGGCGAAGCGGATGACGGGGTACGCTTCAAGGGCGTGGACGTTTATCTCAATCCCAATGCAGCCTTGCACATCGGCCTGGCGCTGCATGAGCTGGTGGTGAATTCGATGAGCCACGGTGCATTATCGCGCCCCCACGGACAGGTAACCCTGACAAGCGGGCTCAATGGCGGCCAGGACGAGACCCCGGTTCTGGTGCTGGTGTGGAGTGAACGCACTGACGCGGCCAATATCCAAGACGAAAAGCGGTTTGGAAGTGTGGCACTGGAGCGCGTCGTGCCGATTTCGCTTGATGGTACCGCGAGGTTCGAATTGCATGGCGACCGCCTGGACTACCGTCTGGAAGTGCCGAGCGCGAATTTCGAAGTCGAATAGACAAAAAAAGGCCGGCCTCATGGCCGGCTTTGTAGTAGCATCCTGATGATCGATGATCGGGGTCCATCTCGATCAGACGCTATGACGATGATAGTTGGATCATCGCTCGTTGGTGGCCGCGCCGCACGCTTTGGGGGGCGATTGGGGGTATGCGCACAGCGCGGCACCGATAGAGAAACGGCTCGTTGACCAAATAGTTCCATCCTTCATGAAGTTTTTTGAGGGAACATGATCAGGCCGAGGCGCGTTCATGAGCATCGCCGAGGCAACCGGGAGGAACGATCATGATGTCGCAGATGAATTTGGTGCACAATGCGGCGCGTCTGGCGATGGATCATCGCGCTGCCTCGCCGATGCGGGGAGGGCCTCAGCTTCGTGCGGGACGGGGGGGCTTGTCCAAAGCCCTTGTCGGCATTGCGGCGGTTCTGGCCCTTGCAATAGCAGCAGCGCTGATTTTCTGATCCGTCAGTTCTGAGGGTTGAGGCGCTCAGGTGGAATGCGAACGGTCATCTCGCCCCTGTTGGGCTCGACGAAGATCACGAGCGCGTACATCGCCCCGTAGGCCAGACCGGCCAGTAGTGCCAGCGTGAATACTAGCCTGAATAATGTTGGCATTAAGCCGCCCGCAATCCTGCATGATCTTCGAACCGTGCCGTTATGGGACGGCAGCGGCAGCTTTTCAAGGATGCAACCTCGCCAGCCTCCCGGCTTGACGCGCATGATCTTTTCATGTCGTTACCGCGCAAAGAGGCGGAGAGGGTGGTGTATCCAGAAGCGAGAGAGTTTTCGGCACTAGCCCACGGTTTGCAGCGTTTCGCCGCAGCCGGCTTGGGCAATGCGTGCTGGCGCGGCGGTGCAGCGGCATGAGCGATCAGGGCGCGCCTTGGACCAGGACCGGAATTCGGGAAAGGCTCGGAGAGCGGGTGATCGTTTTCGTCGGGCTTATGGGTGCTGGCAAGACTGCGATCGGGCGCAAGGTTGCACAGGTTCTCGACCTTCCTTTCGTGGATAGCGACCACGAAATCGAAACCGTGTCGCGCATGAGCGTGCCTGAATTGTTCGAGCGCTATGGTGAGCCGGAATTCCGCGCGCTGGAACAGCGCGTGATCGAGCGACTGCTGCGGGAGGGACCGCGCGTGCTTTCTACAGGCGGCGGCGCCTTCATGAATGCGCAGACGCGGGACATGATTGCCGAATCCGGCCTGTCGGTCTGGCTCAAGGCGGATCTCGACCTGCTTATGGAACGCGTCGCTAAACGCGAGAACCGGCCGCTGCTGAAAAACCCTGACCCGCGTGGGGTGATGCGAAAGCTCATGGACGAGAGATACCCTGTCTATGCTCTCGCCGACGTGACCGTCGAGACCCGGGACGCCAGACGTGAGATCATCGCCGATGAAACCGTCCAGGCAATCGACGGCCACCTGGATCGTCTGACCGGCGTAGTGGGAAACGAGGCTTCGTCATGACGGAAAAGAACCAGACGCCGCGCATCGTTCGTGTGGATCTCGCGCAGCGCGGATACGACATTCTGATCGGGTCGGGCCTCGTGGGGCGGGCTGGCTCGGAGATCGCCGGGCGCCTGCCGGGTGTACGCGCTGCGGTCGTCACCGACGCAAATCTGGCGGCCCAGCACGCACCCGCGCTTCTCGCGAGCCTTGATGCCGCCGGAATCGATGCAACGCAGATCGTGGTGGCACCGGGCGAGCGCAGCAAGGGATTCGATACGCTGCAGCAGGTGGTCGACGGTGTCCTGGCCGCACGCCTCGAACGCGGCGATGCCGTCATTGCGCTCGGTGGCGGCGTCGTTGGCGATCTTGCGGGTTTCGTCGCGGGCATCGTGCGGCGTGGCATGAAATTCATCCAGATGCCGACGTCGCTGCTGGCTCAGGTGGATTCGTCCGTCGGCGGGAAGACCGGCATCAACACCGCGCACGGCAAGAACCTGGTTGGCGTTTTCCAGCAGCCGTCGGTGGTGCTCGCCGACGTTGACGTTCTCGATACGCTGCCGCAGCGCGAATTCCGTGCCGGCTATGCCGAAGTGGTGAAATACGGGTTGATCGACCGGCCGGATTTCTTCCAATGGCTGGAGGCGAATTGGCGGGACGTCTTTTCCGGCGGGTTCGCGCGCACCCATGCGATTGCCGAATCCTGCCAGGCGAAGGCTGACATGGTCGTGCGCGACGAGTTCGAGGCCGGCGACAGGGCGCTGCTCAATCTCGGGCATACGTTCGGCCACGCACTGGAAGCGGCAACGGAATATGACAGTGCTCGGCTGGTGCACGGCGAAGGCGTGGCGATCGGCATGGCGCTGGCCCACCGGTTTTCCAGCCGGCAGAACCTTGCCAGTCCCGACGACGCGGTGCGCGTCGAGGCGCACCTGCGCGAAGTCGGCCTGCCGACATCGATGCGCCAGATCCCTGGCGAAATCCCTGGCGCCGAGCGCCTGCTCGACTATATCGCGCAGGACAAGAAGGTCTCGCGCGGCGCGCTGACTTTCATTCTGACGCACGGCATCGGGCGGGCCTTCGTCGCTCGCGACGTGCCGTCTTCCGAGGTTCTTGCCTTCTTGAAGGAGACACTGGGCGAATGACGACGGAGATGTGGCTGACGCTCGGCGCGATCATCGTGCTGCTGGGGTTCTCATTCCTTTTTTCGGGATCAGAGACCGGGATGACGGCCGCGTCGCGGGCGCGGCTCCATTCGCTGGCGGCGGGAGGCAGCGTGCGTGCGCGGCTCGTCGAGAACCTGATCGAACGCAAGGACCGGCTGATCGGCGCGCTGCTGATCGGCAACAATCTCGTCAACATTCTCGCATCTGCTCTCGCCACGAGCTTGCTGCTCGACATCTTCGGCCAAAGCGGCGTGGTGTATGCGACCATCGCGATGACCATCGTCATCGTCATCTTTTCCGAAATCCTGCCCAAGTCGTGGGCGTTGGCCCGGCCGGAGCCATTCGCGCTGTTCGTCGCGCCATTCGTGCGCGTGGTGGTGTTTCTCTTCGGCGCCTTGTCGGGTGTCGCCAACTGGATCGTGCGGCTGTTCCTGTCACTGTTCGGGCTCAAGCTCGACAGCGACGCCTCCATGCTGTCCGCGCATGAGGAACTGCGCGGAACTGTCGCCGTGCTTCATCGCGAGGGCGGCGTGATCAAGCAGGACCGCGACCGCATGGGCGGCGTCCTCGACCTGCACGAACTGGAAGTTTCCGACGTGATGGTGCACCGGACCAACATGCGGATGGTCAATGCCGACGAGCCGCCGGACGCGATCGCGCGCGCGGTGCTCGCGAGCCCCCACACACGCCTGCCATTGTGGCGGGGCACGACTGAAAACATCGTCGGGCTGCTGCACTCGAAGGATCTGCTGCGCGCGCTGGATGAGGTCGGCTTCGATTTCACCAAGATCGACATCATGAAGGTCGCGTCCAAGCCCTGGTTCGTACCGGATACAACGACGCTGCAGGACCAGCTCAACGCATTCCTGCGCCGCAAGGCCCATTTCGCGATGGTGGTCGACGAATATGGCGAGGTTGAAGGCCTCGTGACGCTCGAGGACATCATCGAGGAAATCGTCGGTGAGATCGCCGACGAGCACGACGTCGACGTTCAGGGTGTCAAGCAGGAGGCCGACGGCTCCGTCGTCGTCGACGGTACGGTGCCGATCCGCGACCTCAATCGCGCGCTTGACTGGAACCTGCCGGACGAGGAGGCGACGACCATCGCCGGCCTCGTCATTCACGAGACCCAGTCGATACCGGAGGCGCGCCAGTCGTTCAGCTTCCACGGCAAGCGGTTCACGGTGATGCGGCGCGACAAGAACCGGATCACGAAAATCCGGATCAGGCCGGCGGAAGACGTGTAGGCGTTACCAGCGCGTCGTCTCGCCGGGCGCCGAAGCCTCGATGGCGAGAGCATGGACGCCTGCGGCAAGTTCGTCGGCCAGCAGCGTGTTGACGGCGCGATGGCGTTCCAGCCTGCTCTTGCCCGAAAATTCCTTCGCCACGATGCGGACACGGAAATGGGTTTCACCACTGCCGTCGAAGGTCTCGTGATGGCCCGACTCCGCATGATGGTGGCCGGCATGGAGGTGGCTTTCGTTGAGAACGGCAAGGCGCTCGGGCGAAAATGCCGAGGTAAGCTTGCGTTCTATCGTCGTTTGGATGGACAAGGCTGGCTCCGTTCACCATATCAGGGATGCACCGGTCTGGCGGGCATGATTCATGCCGTTGGGCGATGATCCATCAAATGTCAATTCTTGTATCGCACTGCGAAGAGCCCATAATCCGTTGGCTGCTTCGCGCCAGGAACGCATGAAACCCTATTCGAAATATTTCGATAAGATCAAAGTCCGCCCCGATCGTCAGGCCGAGGCGAACGTGCACGCGCCGGTGTGCCAGTGGGATGGCTGCAACGAAGCGGGCACCCATCGCGCTCCTGTTGGGCGTATGCGCGAAGGGGAGTATTTTCGGTTCTGCTTCGATCACGTCCGCGAATACAACAAGGGTTTCAACTATTTCTCGGGGGTCGCCGACAGCGACATCGCGCGCTTTCAGAAAGAGGCGCTGACCGGTCACCGCCCGACCTGGAAGATGGGCGCCAACGGGCATTCGACCTCCTCACCCAACATGGCGCAGAAGCGTTCGGGCAATGCCGGCTACTACAACCGCATGCGCGATCCGTTCAACGTCTTCAACGATGCCCGCGACGCCCCAAAGCCGAGGGAGCGCAAGCTGAAGATGCTTGAGGCCAAGGCACTGGAAACGCTTGGTCTTGGTGCAAAGGCGACTGGCGCAGACATAAAGGCGCGCTATAAGGAACTCGTGAAGCGTCACCATCCGGATGCGAATGGCGGCGACAGAGGTTCGGAAGACCGTTTCCGCGATGTGCTGCAAGCCTACCGTGTGCTCAAACAGGCAGGTTTGTGTTAAGCGCGTCGTCTGCTAAATACGGCCCCCGAATATGACAGCAACACCGGCGGGAGCTCTGCTTCCGCACGTGGAGGCATGATGAACAAGGTCGACCGCGACATCGCCAACCTTCCCGACACGACCGTTCCGGTGAAGGATACTTTCGGTTTCGAATCCTCGATGGTCGTGCCGGCCTATTCGGCAGCTACCGAACATGTGCCGGATATCGATCCCGATTATCTTTTCGACAGGCAGACGACGCTCGCGATCCTGTCCGGCTTTGCCTACAATCGACGGGTGATGGTGTCGGGCTACCACGGCACCGGCAAGTCCACGCATATCGAGCAGGTTGCCGCACGGCTTAACTGGCCCTGTGTGCGCATCAATCTCGACAGCCATGTCAGCCGCATCGACCTCGTCGGCAAGGATGCGATCGTCGTGCGCGAGGGCATGCAGGTCACCGAGTTCCGCGACGGCATACTGCCCTGGGCCTACCAGCACAACGTCGCGCTGGTATTCGACGAATACGATGCCGGGCGCCCCGACGTGATGTTCGTGATCCAGCGCGTGCTCGAAGCATCGGGTCGCCTGACGCTGCTCGACCAGAGCCGTGTCATCCGTCCGCACCCGGCTTTCCGCCTGTTTGCCACGGCCAATACCGTGGGGCTTGGCGACACGACGGGTCTCTACCATGGTACCCAGCAGATCAACCAGGCCCAGATGGACCGCTGGTCGATCGTCACGACGCTCAACTACCTGCCGCACGACAATGAAGTCGAGATCGTGCTGGCCAAGGCGAAGCACTTCCGCAACGAGAAGGGCGCCGCAATCGTCAACAAGATGGTGCGGGTGGCCGACATGACCCGCTCGGCGTTCATCAACGGCGATCTTTCGACCGTCATGAGCCCGCGTACCGTGATTACCTGGGCCGAGAATGCCGAGATCTTCAACGATGTCGGCTTCGCTTTCCGTCTGACCTTCCTCAACAAGTGCGACGAACTCGAGCGCGCGGTGGTCGCGGAGTTCTATCAGCGCGCGTTCGGCGAGGAACTGCCGGAGTCGGCGGCGAATGTGGTGCTGGGCTAGGAGACATCGATGCATAGCGGAAGCTGCCATTGCGGCGAGGTTCGGTTCCAGGTCGAGGTCGACTTGGCCAATCCGATCACCTGCAACTGCTCCTATTGCCAGCGGCGGGGAAGTATTCTCGCCTTTACCCCGGCGCAGAATTTCGAACTGGAAGCGGGCGACGGTTCGCTCAGCGAATACCGGTTCAACACCAACAAGATCCAGCACCTGTTCTGCTCGACCTGCGGCATGGAGTCATTTGCCCGCGGTGCAATGCCTGACGGAACGGAAATGGTGGCCGTCAACGTGCGCTGTCTCGAGGATGTGAATATCGCGGCCCTGACACCGACCCAACATGACGGTCGCTCGAGCTGAGCATTACGTGAAAGAGTTCCAAGGTTCATGGCAGGTCCCGGAGACAACACCCGCAACAAGTCGCTGAAGGGCGTTGACGCCGACGCCTTCAAGCGGGCGGTGTCGGTGTGCGTGCGCGCGCTGGCAGGCGACAACGAGCTGGAAGTCGCCTTCTCCAAGGACAAGCCGTCGCTCGCCGGCGGCCGTGCGCGCCTGCCCGACCTGCCGAAGAAGGCGAGTGCCGAAGATGTCGCCGTAACGCGCGGCATCGGCGATTCGATGGCGTTGCGCCGCGCCTGCCACGATCCGCGCATCCACATGAAGCTGGCGCCGGAAGGCAAGCAGGCCCGGGCGATATTCGACGCCGTCGAGCAGGCGCGAGTCGAGGCGATCGGCAGCCGCGCCATGCAGGGCGTCGCCGACAATATCGGCTCGATGCTGGAAGACAAATACGCCAAGGCCAACCTGGCGGACGTGGCCGACCAGGCGGACGCGCCGCTGGAGGAAGCCGTTGCACTGATGGTGCGCGAGAAACTGACTGGTCGTGCGGCGCCGAAAAGCGGTGCGCGCACAGTCGAGCTCTGGCGCAAATGGGTCGAAGACAAGGCCGGCGGCGACATTGGCGGGCTGCTCGACCGGCTTGACGACCAGCAGGCGTTCGCCCGCGTGGTGCGCGAGATGCTCGCTTCGATGGAGATGGCCGAAGAACTCGGCGAGGACGAACAGAGCGAAGAGTCTCAGGACGAAGACAACGAACCGCAAGGCGAGGAACAGAGCGAAGAGGGCGGAGACGACGACTCGGGCTCCGACCAGTCGCAGGCCGAAGAGACCGACACGTCAAGCGAGGACCAGGAAACCGGCGAGACCGAGACATCCGATGCCAGTGCCGACGAACTGGCGGACGACGACGACCTCGACGCCGAGACACCCGGCGAGGCAAAGCGTCAGGACAACCCCTTCGCCAACCTGCCGAAAGAAATCGACTACAAGGTCTTTACCACGCAGTTCGATGAAACAGTCGGCGCGGAGGAACTCTGCGACGAGGAGGAACTCGACCGCCTACGTGCCTTCCTCGACAAGCAGCTTTCCAATCTCCAAGGCGTCGTCGGACGGCTCGCCAACCGCCTGCAGCGCCGACTGATGGCGCAGCAGAACCGTTCGTGGGATTTCGACCTGGAGGAAGGCACACTCGATCCGGCGCGGCTGGTACGCGTTGTCATCGATCCGATGCAGCCGCTGTCGTTCAAGATGGAGCGCGATACGCAGTTCCGCGACACGGTCGTGACCCTCGTGCTCGACAATTCCGGCTCGATGCGGGGCCGACCGATCACTGTTGCCGCGACCTGTGCCGACATTCTGGCGCGGACGCTGGAGCGCTGCGGCGTCTCGGTCGAAATCCTCGGCTTCACCACCAAGGCCTGGAAGGGCGGCCAGTCTCGCGAGAAGTGGTTGAAGGAGGGCAAGCCTGCCAATCCCGGTCGTCTCAACGATTTGCGGCACATCATCTACAAGTCCGCCGACGCGCCGTGGCGGCGTTCGCGCCGCAATCTCGGGCTGATGATGCGCGAGGGGCTGCTGAAGGAGAACATCGACGGCGAAGCGCTGATGTGGGCCCACCAGCGCCTGATCGCGCGGCCGGAGCAGCGCAAGATCCTGATGATGATCTCGGACGGCGCGCCGGTCGACGATTCAACGCTCTCGGTCAATCCCGGCAACTACCTCGAGCGTCATTTGCGCGCCGTTATCGATCTGATCGAAACGCGATCGCCCGTGGAGCTACTGGCGATCGGCATCGGCCATGACGTCACGCGCTATTATCGCCGGGCGGTGACAATCGTGGATGCCGAGGAACTGGCCGGTGCCATGACGGAGCAGCTCGCATCGCTGTTCGGCGAGGAAAGCCAACGCGACGTCAAGCGCAAGCGGCGGGCATGACGCGCCGCATTCTGCCGCTGCTGGCGGCGGCATGCGCGACATTTCTCCAAAACACCGTGCTGTCGGCGCAATCGGTTGCCGTCACCTCGGTTCCGATTTCGCATTTTCGTTTCGGCTCCGAGCAGACGCGCTTCGGCGCGCTCGAATTCGTCGGCGGGTTCGAGATGCGTGCTGGAGAACGTGAGTTCGGCCAGCTTTCGTCAATTCGATTTCTGACGCCCGGCGGCGACTTTGTCGGCGTTGCCGATAACGGCCACTGGTTCTTAGGTGCGATCGAACGCGATTCGGACGAGGTGCCTGTGGGCGTGCGCGATTTTCGCATGCAGGCCATGGTCGGTCCGCAGGGTCAGGTGATCGCCCGCAAGGCCGACAAGGACGCCGAAGGGCTCGAGATATTCGACGACATCGCGACGGTCTCCTTCGAACGGGAGGCAAGGATCAGCGAATATCGCCTTGATCGCGACGGCATGGCAGATCCGATCCGGGACCTCGACCTCGTCGTGCCGCGCAACGAGCTGCGTCACAACCAGGGCTTCGAGACGCTGGCGCGGGCGCCTGAAGGCGGCGCGCTTGCGGGGGCGCGTCTGATCATCGCGGAACGCAGCATCGACACGAACGGCGACATCTTCGCCGCAATCCTGGAGGGGCCCGAAAAGGGCGTCTTCAAGGTGCGGCGCACGGACGACTTCGACGTCACGGACGGGACTTTCCTGCCGGATGGCGACCTGCTGCTGCTCGAGCGCCGCTTCTCGCTCGCACAGGGGATCGCCATGCGGCTGCGCCGTATCGCGGGAGCGAACCTGCGACAGGGCGCGGTGGTCGATGGAGAGGTGTTGATGGAGGCCGATCTCGCCTATCACATCGACAATATGGAGGGGCTGGATGTCTGGCGACGCGGCGATGGCGCGTTGATCGTCTCGCTTCTGTCGGACGACAACCAGTCGTTCCTGCAAAGGACAATCTATCTGGAATTCGTGCTCGGGGAGTAGGACGGATCGAGACCCCCGACTACCCCAGCGCCTGCTGCACCTTGTTGCGGATCTCGACCAGCGTGAATGGTTTTGAGACCACGTCGACGATGATCTGTTGCAGGTCGGCGGCGCGTTCGCGCTGCTCGGCATAGCCGGTCATCAGCAGGATTTTCAGGTCTGGAAACTCGCCTGCCGCAAGCTTGGCCATCTCGATGCCGTCCATGGCCGGCATGCGGATGTCCGACAAGACCAGATCGTAGCCGCCGCCGGCCTTACGGATCGATTCGAGGCCTTCATCGCCATCTTCCGCTGTCTCGACCTCGTGGCCTGCAGTGGCGATCGCCCGCGCGGTGAAGGTGCGGACCGATTCGTCATCCTCGACGATCAGGATCCTCGCCATGGGCTACGCATCTCCCTTGACGACGCCAACGAACGGCAGTTCGCGGAAGGCGTGCGCGACGTCCATGCCATAGCCGACGACGAAATAGTCCGGGCAGTCGAAGCCGACGAAGTCGGCCGTCAGCTCGGTCTGGCGCTTCGAGTGCTTGTCGAGCAGGACGGCGATGGAGACGCTCTTGGCGCCGCGCGACAGCATCAGCTCGCGGGTGAACTTAAGCGTCTTGCCCGATTCGAGAATGTCATCGATCAGAAGCACGTCGCGGCCGCTGACCTCGTTGTCGATGTCGCGCAGGACCTTCACTTCGCCTGACGTCGTTCCCGTGCCGTAGCTGGAGATGAAGATGAACTCCACTTCCGGCGACAGGCCCGTGTCGTGCATCGCGCGGATCAGGTCGGCGGCGAAGATGAACGAGCCCTTGAGAATGGAAATGACCAGAAGGTCATGATACTCGCGCTCGGCGATATCCTTGGCGAGTTCGAGATTGCGCCTGGCTATGGCCGAGGCGCTATACAGCACTTCAATCTCCTTGCCACGTACAACGGGCATCAGCGATTATCCTCCTGGAAGGTGACGGAGACGGTCTTCACACCGTTCCTAGGTGCCTCCAGGCGGCTGGAAAAGGCATAACGCTCCCCGGGTCCGAGCGGAGCATCGCTTGTCCCCAGGAAATAGCGGGTTTCGGTGCCATCATTGGCAAACACGACGATCTCGATCGCCGGCAGGTCGCGATCGGTCTGGCTGTCGTTGCGGGCCTGCCCTTCGACAAAGAGAACGTCGCGCCCGTCGAGGCGCTCGATGCGGCTTGAGACATCGGCAATGTGCAACTGACGCTGCGGCTGGGACGGCGGAGGCAAGACGCTCTGGCGCACAAAGGCGTGGCCGCCGGACACCCAGAAGGCCAACACCACGAGAACCAGGCCGGTCATCCAGAACAACGGCCCGCCGGGCTGCCGGCCCTTGCCGGCTATCTCCGCCTCGCCCTGCTTCAGGAATTCCATGCCGGTGGGAGCGGGGACCTCCGCTGTCCGACGCGGCTGTGCGTCACGCGCGGGCTCGACGGTTTCGAACTCGGCGTCGGCAAAGCCTTCTTTCCGCACATTTTCGCGGGGCGAGGGGGCATCCGTCATGATTTCGCCGGAAACGGGGCGTGCCTTGTCGAACTCGTTCATGCAGCCGGCGTCCCTTTCGCGGTGCTTCGCGAGGGTTAGCCTGAATTGGTTAATGCTTTGCTGAGGGGCACGCGTTGCACGCATGGCTTAACCGCAGATTAACCATGCAGATGGATGTTCGGTGCGTTCCGTTGCGCCGCTTCCCGTGACCGGCACAATTGCTAGACGCAAGGACTTTCAGTGATCCGTTTCGAGAATGTCGGCCTCAGATACGGCATGGGTCCGGAAATCCTCCGTGACATCTCCTTTCATCTGCCGGAACGCTCGTTCCAGTTCCTCAGCGGACCCTCGGGCGCCGGCAAGACGACACTGTTGCGCCTGCTGTTCATGTCGCTGAAGCCGACGCGCGGGCTGATCACGGTGTTCGGCAAGGATCGCGCCCGGATCACGCGGCGCGAACTGCCGCTGCTGCGCCGCAAGATCGGCGTCGTGTTCCAGGACTTTCGCCTTCTCGACCACATGACGACCTACGAAAACGTGGCGCTGCCGCTGCGTGTGCGCGGCCGCGAGGAGGCGAGCTACCGAGCCGACGTGATCGAACTGCTGAAATGGGTTGGCCTGGGCGAGCGCATGCATGTGCTGCCGCCGGTGCTTTCAGGCGGCGAGAAGCAGCGTGCCGCGATCGCCCGTGCCCTGATAGAGCAGCCACAAATCCTGCTGGCCGACGAACCAACGGGCAATGTCGATCCGCCACTGGCGCGGCGCCTGCTGCGCCTCTTCATAGAGCTCAACCGGCTCGGCACGGCGGTTCTCATCGCCACGCACGATATCGGGCTGATGGAGCAGGTCGATGCCCGCCGCATGATCCTGGCGGGCGGGAGGCTTGAAATCCATGACTGAAGCGAGTCTCACCGAGACGGCTGCCGTCGGGCGGCGCTTCGACCGGGCGCCGCGAAAGGCCGCGCCCATCGTTCCGCCACAGGACGTTGCCGGCAGTGCGCTTATCCTCGTCATCGCGATCATGACTTTCCTGTCATGCCTGACCTTCGGCGCCGTCACGCTGGTGCGCGACACCGCCGCGACATGGCAGACCCAACTTGCACGCGAGGCGACGATCCAGGTGATGCCCGATGACGGGCTGGACATGGAAGCGGCATTGCGGGCCGCACAACAGATCGCGGCGAGCCATGCCGGGGTGCGCGCGGCCGGCGTGGTCGACCGCGGCGCCACCGAACGGCTGCTGGAGCCGTGGCTCGGTGAGGGTTTCGAGATCGAGAACCTGCCTGTGCCGCGCCTCGTCATTGTCACCATCGACCCGTCGTCGCCGCCCGATTTCACCGCCATGCGCGCCGAACTGGCCGAACAGGTCCCTCGCGCCACGCTCGACGATCATCGAACATGGGTCGACCGCCTGGTGGCGATGGCCCGCACCACGGTGACCATCGGCGTGGCGATCCTCATCCTGATGCTGACTGCGACAGTGCTGGCGATCGTGTTCGCGACACGCGGCGCCATGGCCGGCAACGGGCACATCATCGAAGTTTTGCATTTCGTGGGCGCGGAAGCACGTTTCATCGCGGGACAGTTCCGGCGCCACTTCCTCTGGACGGGGATGAAAGGCGCTGCGGCCGGCGGTATCGCCGCGACCATCGTCTTCATCGGATTCTCCTGGTGGTCCTCGCTCAACATGGCGACGCCCCAGGCCGACCAGGCAACGGCGCTGTTCGGAAATTTCGCGATCGGTACCGCCGGCTATGCGGGGGTGGCCATGGTGGTGCTTCTTGTCGGCGCACTGACCGCGGCGACCTCGCATCTGACGGTGGTGTCTTATCTCAGCGACATCGATGCCCGGCAGCACGAAGTCTGACGCACGTCGATGCCGCCGACTTTCATCACTCAGCCGACAAAACGTCTATCCAATGCCGCATTTGCGGGTTAACCATGGTCACATGAAGGGGCCACAGGATATCGGTTCGTCGGAAATCGCGACGGACCACACTGCTGGTGCGACGCAGGCGCGCATGCCGGCGGTGCGCGCCATGTGTGTCGGCTGTGTCATCCTCATCGGGGCAGCGATTGCTTTCCTTGGCGGTTTCGCCGCGTTTGCCACCCATGTCGCGCGTCTGTCTACCCCATCCGAACTTCGTGAGGCCGATGCGATCATCGTATTGACGGGCGGCGAGAAAAGGATCGACGCGGCGCTCGAACTTCTTGAGTCGGGGAAGGGGCAGCGGCTGCTGATCAGCGGCGTGCATCCTTCGGCGCGGGTCATCGACCTCCAGCGGGCTACTGGCGGCAATGAGACCCTGTTTTCGTGCTGCGTCGACATTGACCGGCTGGCTCTCGACACCATCGGCAATGCCGAGGAGAGCGCCAAATGGGTCAATTCCCATGCCTGGAACAGCGTCATCGTGGTCACCAACAACTATCACATGCCGCGCAGCCTGCTCGAACTACGGCGGCTGATCGGTGACGCCGATTTGCTGCCCTATCCGGTGGTCAACACGCGTCTGGATGATGGCGAGTGGGTGACCAACCGGGCCGCGCTGCGGGTGCTTTTCACCGAATATGCCAAATACGTCGCTGCGGTCGCGCGCGGCATGCTGCCGCTGGGCGAACCTGGAGCTGGCGACGCCACGCTGGCGGTTTCAGCAGCGCATCCGTAGGATCGCCTTTCCGGCGGCATGACTCGCGGACGTTTCCCTTTTGCCGCCCGTAGTGTAACGAGCCGGTCACGTGATCAGATTCAGGCCGGTTTCATGCTCGTGCTCCGTTCGCTGGCGTTCAACATCGCCTTCTACGTCAGCCTCGTCGTCCAGATGATCGTCTGGTCGCCGTTCTACTTCCTCGCGCCGCGAAAGCAGGCGTGGTTCGTGCCTCGCTTCTGGTCGATGTCGAGCCTGAAGCTGATGGAGTGGATCGCCGGAACCAAGAGCCGCATCGACGGGCTGGAGAACCTGCCCGAGGGCCCCTTCATCCTTGCGCCCAAGCACCAGTCGTTCTGGGATACGATCGCGTTCTTCCCCTACCTCTCCGACCCGGTCTACATCCTCAAGCGTGAACTGACGTGGATTCCGTTCTTCGGCTGGTACCTGGCCAAGGTGAAGATGATTCCGATCAATCGCGGCAACCGGTCGAAGGCGCTGAAGGAGGCGCTGCGGATAGCGCGGCAACGGATGGCCGACGGGCGCCAGCTCATCATATATCCCGAGGGCACCCGCCGCCCGCCTGGCGCAGAGCCGCTCTATAAATGGGGCATCGTCGAGATATACGCATCGCTGGGCGTGCCGGTGGTGCCTGTTGCCCACGTCGCCGGGCTCTATTGGCCGCGTCGCAAGTTTCTGCGTCATCCCGGCGTGATCCACGCCCGTTTCCTGCCGCCGATCGAGCCGGGTCTGGGCAAGGAGGAATTCATGGAGCGGCTGATTTCGGAAACCGAGGCGGCCACCGACGCGCTGCTGATCGAGGCCGCGCGTTCCGACAATTCACCGCCAATGCCGCCGACGGCCGCTACGAGACTCAGGGCGCTCGGCGTGGAGCCGACTAAACTGGAGGTGTAATCCTTGCGGCGACGCCTTCGAGCCAGTGGTCGCGGATGCCGAGCGCGTGCAGATGGTCGATCGTGTTGAGGACGTATTCCTCGTTCGGCCCCGACTGGCCGACCGCACCTGACACCGCCCGTGCCGCGTCGTCCACCTGGAGGCTTCCCGCATACTGGGCATGGCGTCTGTCGACCACGTAACTAACGGCCTCCACCACCGCGCCGGAATCCAGCCGCACAGGCAACCGCTTCTCGAGATAGACGTTGGTGACAAGTTCGCGCTCACGCAGATAGGCAAGCACTTCCCCGGAAAGATCGCCTGGAACGCGGAATGCCATGCCAAGGCACGAGCCTCCGCGGTCGAGCCCTAAAACGAGCCCCGGCCGGTCTGGCGTGCCTCGGTGCACGTGCGAACGAACACACAGCGCGCGACGGTATCCCATCAGTCGCGCGCGATGAGTCTCGGTATGGGCAAATCCCGGACGCCACATCAGCGAGCCGTAGCCAAACACCCAAAAATCGCCCATATCGGCTAACCAGATTTCACACGGCCGGACACGCCGGCAAGGCCCCAAGGAACACGGACCGGAACGAGCCGGCAGGCGAGAGGGGTAACGAAAGCAAGGGCATGACGTCAAGCCAACCGACCCGGACGAACTACAGCAGGCGCTTCTTCTGGTTCGCGGTTGCGATCGTGCTTGCAATCGGCGCCTACACTGCAGGCTGGTACTATGCCGCGGGGGAACTCACGCAACGGGTGAACGCCGGCGTCGCTGCGCTCAATGGCGATGGTCGGCGCGCAAGCTGCGAGAATGCGGAGGCGCGTGGCTATCCGTTCCGGATTGGCGTCTTCTGTCGATCGGTGATGTTTGAGGAATCGGGCCGGGGCATCGGTTTTCGTGCGCGTGAGTTTCGCTCTGCAGCACAGGTCTATGCGCCGCGCCACGCGCTCGCGGAACTGGAAGGGCCGGCGACGCTGCAGTTTCCGGGCCTGATGGCGATGGACCTCGAATGGTCGAGCCTGCGCGCCAGCTCGCGTCTCGCATCACCGGTGCCGGACCTGATCTCGCTTGAGGCACGTGATCTCGCGGTTGGGCCCGACGAGCCCGGTGCGTTGAGAACCGTGTTGTGGCGGGCCGACCAGATGGAAGTTCATATGCGGCCGGCGGGCGAAGACCTCGACCTTGCGATCCGGTTTTCCGGCCTGAGCCTCGACGGAGCAATTGCCGATGCCGTCACGCTGCCGGCTTTCGAGGGGTTGGTCGATCTCCAGCTCGCGCGCGCCGTGACTATCATCGATCCGCTAGCTGCAAGCCTGCGTGGCCGCTCAGGCATCCTGCGTGACGCCACGATAACCGTTGCCGGGAGCGAGGCTGGTGTAACCATTCGCGGTCCGGTTTCGGTTGACGATCAGGGGCTCGTCGATGCCGAACTCGACGTGACCCTTCGCGAAGCGCGCGCCATCGCCGAGATTCTGGTCTCGCTGCTGCCGGACGCGCGACAGGAGATCGAGCTGAGCCTGTCGGCGATCGAGGCGATGGGCGAAACACCGACCCTGCCGCTGCGCATCGTCAATGGCGACGTGAGCGTCGGCTTTATTTCACTCGGTGCCATCCCGCCTTTGTAAGCTAGCGCCTGTCTGCGGGTTTGGCGGCAGAGCGCCCGAAATCCGGCGTATCGATTTCCTGGCCGGCCTCGATGATCGAGCGGCGGACGTCTCGCGTGCGGGTAAACAGGTCGAACAGCTTGTCGCCGTCGCCCCAGCGGATTGCGCGTTGAAGCGATGCCAGGTCTTCCGAGAAGCGCGAGAGCATTTCCAGTATCGCGTCCTTGTTGTGCAGGCACACGTCGCGCCACATCGTCGGATCGGACGCGGCAAGACGGGTGAAGTCGCGGAAGCCCGACGCCGAATATTTGATGACTTCCGACTTGGTCACCGTCTGCAGGTCGTCCGCCGTGCCGACGATGTTGTAGGCGATGATGTGCGGAAGATGCGAGACCATGGCGAGCACCATGTCATGGTGCAGCGGATCCATGGTGTCGATGTTGGAGCCACATGCGCGCCAGAACGCGCCGAGACGCTCGATCGCCTGCGCGTCCGTGCCCTCAGGGGGCGTGAGGATGCACCAGCGGTTCTGGAACAGGTCGGCAAAGCCGGCATCCGGGCCGGACTTTTCGGTGCCGGCGAGCGGGTGGCCCGGGATGAAGTGGACCGTTGCGGGCATGTGCGGCTGCATCTGGGCCAGGACGGACGCCTTGGTTGAGCCGACATCGGTGACGATCGCGCCCGGCTTGAGTGTTCCGGCAATGCGCTCGGCGACGGACCCCGAGGAGCCCACGGGCACCGAGATGATGACGAGGTCGGCATCCTTGACGGCTTCCGCCGCGTCGGCCACGTAGCGGTCGCCCAGATCGAGTTCTTCCGCGCGCGTCAACGTCTCCTGCCTGCGCGTCGAGATCACCAGTTCTCCCGCCAGGCTTTCCCGGCGGATAATGCGGGCGAGCGACGAGCCGATCAGGCCGATGCCTATGAGGGTAATCCTGTCGAACATCATTTCGGACATTGGGTCAGGCTTTCAAAAATTCGGAGAGGGCGGCCACCACACCGCGATTGGCGTCTTCGGTGCCGATCGTCATGCGCAGGGCATTGGGGAAGCCATAGGCAGCGACGCGGCGCAGCAGATAGCCGCGCGCGGAAAGATATTCGTCCGCCGCCACGGCCGAGTGCCGGGCCTCGCCCGGGAAATGCACAAGGATGAAATTGCCGACGCTCGGCGTGACGCGAAGCCCCAGCTTCTCAAGTTCCTCGGTGGTCCAGCGGAGCCATTTCTCGTTATGGCTGACCGAGCGCTCCACATGGTCGCGATCGAGCATCGCGGCAATGCCGGCCTCGATGGCGACGGCATTGACGTTGAACGGGTCACGCACGCGTTCCAGCGCATCGACGATATGCGATGGGGCATAGATCCAGCCGATCCGCGCGCCACCAAGGCCGTGCACCTTGGAAAAGGTTCGCGTCATCACGACGTTGTGGCTCGCCGCGACGAGTTCGACGCCGGCCTCGTAATCGTTGCGGCGAACGAACTCCGCATAGGCTGCGTCGAGAATCAGCAGCACATTTCCGGGGAGGCCGCGATGCAGCCGACGGACTTCCTCAAACGGCAGGTAGGTGCCGGTCGGATTGTTGGGGTTGGCCAGGAAGACGATGCGGGTCTTCGGCGTGACCGCGGCGAGGATTGCGTCGACGTCGGTACGCTCGCCGGTTTCGCTCGCCACCACCGGCGTGGCGCCTGCGGCGCGCAGGTAGATCGGATAGGCGAGAAAACCGTACTCGCTGTAGATGCCCTCGTCGCCGCGTCCGACATAGGTGCGGGTAAGCAGCGCGATGGCTTCGTCCGACCCGTTGAAGACCATGATGTTGGAGTGGTTGAGGCCGTGCGTTGCGCCGATCGTTTCGCGCAGGCGGGTTGCCGCACCATCGGGATAGAGCGCCAGCTTCGCCGCCACCGCCTGCGCAGCCTCGATGGCGCGTGGCGAGGGGCCGAGCGGGTTCTCGTTGGCTGACAGCTTGTAGACCTTCTCGACGCCTGCCGGTGCATGGCCCTTGCCAGGCACGTAGGCATCGATGTTCATCACGCCGGGAAGAGGCTGCGGGCGAAGCTCGGTGGTCATGGGCTGCGTTCCTGCTTGAGAGGCCGCCTGCCTCTAGCAAGCTTTGCCGTTGACGCAAAGACCGCCGCGGCCTAAAAGCTGCCAATACTCGTGGTGATTTGCCGGTCGGCTTGCAGCCACGTTAAACAACTTGCTAAAGGGCCGTTTGCAACAAGTCCGTTGGGACCGGCCGCGATTTCGCCGCCGGTTTTTTGTTTTGGAGGGTTTGCAATGCCGATCAAGATTCCCGACCAGCTTCCCGCGCGTGACGTTCTCGTGCGCGAGGGCGTGCCCGTGATGGACGAGCAGACGGCGCTGCGGCAGGACATCCGGCCGTTGCAGATCGGGCTCCTGAACCTGATGCCCAACAAGATCCGTACCGAGGCCCAGATCGCCCGCCTGATCGGGTCCTCGCCGCTGCAGGTGGAACTGACACTGGTGCGCATCGGCAACCACAAGGCCAAGAACACGCCCGAGGAGCATCTGATAACCTTCTACCAGACGTGGGAGGAAGTCCGGTCGCGCAAGTTCGACGGCTTCATCATCACCGGCGCGCCGATCGAGCTGCTGCCGTTCGAGACGGTCGGCTATTGGGACGAGCTGACGCAGATTCTCGACTGGACCAGAACCAACGTGCACTCGTCCTTCTTCATCTGCTGGGGTGCAATGGCTGCCGCCTGGCACTTCCACCAGATCCCGAAATATACGCTGGAGAAGAAGGCCTTCGGTGTCTACCGGCATCGCAACAATGCACCGACCTCCCCCTTCCTGACCGGCTTCTCGGACGATTTCGCCATTCCGGTATCGCGCTGGACCGAGGTTCGGGCGGCCGACATTTCGGCCGACAGCGGGCTCGAATTGCTGATGGATTCGAGCGTCACCGGACCGTGCATGATGTCGGAGAAGACCGGCAACCGGCTCTACATGTTCAACCACATCGAATATGATTCTACCTCGCTGAAGGAAGAATACGATCGCGACGTGGCCGCCGGTACGCCGATCGAGATCCCGCACGAGTATTACCCGAATGACGATCCAAGTCGTCCGCCGCTCAATCGCTGGCGCTCGCATGCACATCTGTTGTTCGGCAACTGGCTGAACCAAGTCTACCAGACGACCGTCTATGACCTCGACCAGATCGGCGGGACCAACGCCGACTAGGCGCGCTGCATCTTCTCCCAGCGCCTGATCGCGCGCTCGCGTTTGAGCCGCGACAGGCGCTGGAGCCAGAAGATGCCATCGAGCTGGTCGACCTCGTGCTGGATGCATGTTGCGAGAAAGCCGGTGGCGTCGTCCTCCCGCATTTCGCCTTCCAGCGTCTGGTACCGAAACCGGATCCGGGCAGGGCGTTCTATGTCCTCGGTCACTCCTGGCATCGATACGCTGCCTTCGGTGTATCGATGCATGTCGGCGGAAGCGCTCAGAATGACGGGGTTGACGTAGATCCTTGCGCCATCATCGCGCGAAAGTTCGATGACGGTGACGCGCTGCAGGATGCCGATATGGGGTCCGGTGATGCCGACGCCGGGTGCGGCACGCATCGTGTCGAGCAAGTCGTCGGCAAGGCTGCGGAGTGACGCGTCAAACGCCGCTACCGGTTCGCATGGCGTGCGTAGCGCGGGATCGGGAAAGCGAACGATCGCGCGGACTGTCATGCCGTCAGGCATCTTTCGCTGGGCGGCGCATCGCGCGGGTTGCACCCTGCGGCGCGAGCACCGGCACGAAGACGCGTCGCGATGAACGCGCGGCAACGGGCAGGCCCTGGTAGACGCGCTTTTGCGCCTCGACGATGATCACGCCCGCAAAGATCGGCCACAGCCGTCTGCCGGCGCGCTCCAGAAGCGTGTGGAGCCGCATCATCCATCGCCGTTTCGATGGCGGGAAATGCAGGGCGTCCGACCATGCGCCGGGCGTGAAATTGGTATCGCGAAGCAGGTTGTTGAGCTGCGTGCGCGAGAATGGTCGCCCGGTACCGAAGGGCGTGTGTTCAAAGCGGGCCCAGACACCCCTGCGGTTCGGCACGACGATGACGAGACGTCCCCCCGGCGCCAGCACGCGCCAGATTTCCATCAGCGTCTCGCGCGGGTTCTCGGCATGCTCGAGCGCGTGGACGAGCAGCATGCGGTCTATCGCCGAATCGAAGAGCGGCAATTCCTCCTCGAACACGAGCGCGGTTGTTGAGGGCCTGCCGGCGGGCCAACTCACCGCGCCCTGCGTCGCGGGCATGAAGGCGAAGACACGATCTGCATCGATGCCGAATCGCTCGAGCCAGGGTAGCGTATAACCCAGCCCGACCAGCCGCTCGTTGGGCAATTTTGCCCAGATCGACGAGATCGCCATCGTGATCGAGCGCTCGGCCAATCGGCCAAGCGTCGAGGAATAGAATGCGCGAAGGTCGACGATGTCCGAAAGCATGGTCACACCGTAGCGATCCATCCCTGCCACATCAAGAAAGTGTCCTGGATGGTTTCCTCCGGTGACAGGCATGCACTATCCTGTGCAGCAACCAAGGAGGTACGTCATGGCGGTCGAGATCGAGCAATTCATGTGCCGGAGCGACAATTTCGGGATTCTGATGCGCGATTCGCAGAGCGGTGAAACGGCGCTGATCGATGCGCCGGAGGAGCGAGCCATTCTCGACGCCGTGGAACGCACCGGTTGGACACCGACCGTGCTCTATGTCACGCATCATCATCCGGATCATGTCGAGGCAAACCTAGCCCTGAAGCAGCGTTTCGGGCTGAAGATCGTCGGACCCAAGGCGGAGGCCGCCAAGATTCCTGGCATAGACGAGACGGTGGCTGGAGGCGACGTCTTGCGTTTCGGTGGCGAGGAGATCGGGGTGATCGAAACGCCGGGGCATACTGCGGGCCATGTCTCCTACTACATGCCGAAGTCGGGCGTGGCCTTCACTGCCGATACCCTGTTTGCGCTCGGATGCGGCCGGCTCTTCGAAGGCACGCCCGCCACGATGTTCGCTTCGCTGAAGAAACTCGCGGCGCTGCCGGCCGAGACGATCGTCTATTGCGGACACGAATATACGCTGACCAATGCGCGGTTCGCGCTGACGGTCGACCCGACCAACTCGGCCCTCAAGTCGCGTGTCCGCGAGATCGAGGCTTTGCGCGCAGACGACAAGCCGACATTGCCGACCACGATCGCGCAGGAACTGGCGACGAACCCGTTCATGCGCGCACACGACCCGGCGATCCGCAGGAACCTCGGCATGGAAACAGCCTCTGACGAGGCGGTATTCGCCGAAATCCGCAAGCGCAAGGATGTCGCCTGAGCCAGTCGCTGCTGGTCACAGAATGAAGCCGAGCGCGATCGATAGCTGAGCCAGATAATAGATCACCCATACCGCCGGTCCCGTCCAGGCGCGATGCGTCGAATCTGGCAGGACGAGAAATCGTTCCGCCGCCAGAATGGCATCGGACGCCAGGAAGAGCGCGGCGCCGACCATCACAAGCGGTGCGGAAACCGTCGCAGCCGCCAGCATCATGGCCAGAATAGCCGTAACGTAGGCCGTGACGGGCAGCCGCAGGGACGAGCCGACGGCAGGAAGAAGGCGCACTGTCAGCGGGATCGCGGCTGCGACGGCAATCAGCGGCAGGCCGACCCGCCAGGGTTGGGCCATCAGGATTTCGACGCCGCCGCCGGCGAGCAAGAACAACGTTACATAGACAATGTGGGCGGCAAGGAAACTCGCGAGACCGGCAAGAAACGCACGGTCGTCTTCCTGTGCGAGGAATGCGTCGCCTATTGCACTGAGAACCAGTGCTGCGACGAGAAGGAATGGGCCGCCCTCGATGGCCACCAGAAGGGCAAGCAGGCCAATGGAGCCGGCCTTCATTGCGGTGCGCCGCCACGAAGGTGCGCGGGCCTGCATCAGTAGGTAGAAGAATGCGGCAACCGCAGAGAAGAGCAGCGTGCCGTTGGAAAGCGATTCGATCCCGCCGGGAAAAGGCATCAATGGCCCTCCAATGGAGGCCGAGGGTTACCGCGAGGCTGCGATCAGCGCAAGGCGATGCGGCTCGCGGTGACGCGGACGGTGCCGACCTGCGTTCCTATGGAGGCGTCGACCGGCGTGTAGAAGCCGGTTTCGCCGAGCTTGGCGAAGGAAATCGTGATGCGGCTGCGATTCCTGAGGAACTCGATCTGGCGGCGGCCCTGCCGGTAACCCGCCACGGGCACGAAGCGCGCCTGGCACGTTACGCCTTCCCCGTCGAAGCCGGGCAGTGCGCCGATCGACATGTGGGTGAGTTCAAGGTCGGCGCGCAACTCGCCATCGAAGAAGCGTATGGTGCGGTTGCAGACTTCGTTTGCGTCCGATGTGCGGATGAGGGTCGAGGTTATCGGATCGAGGGTCGCGTGCAGCGCATCGGCGGTCAGCGGCACCCACGGCGAACGGCGCTTCGGCTCCGGCCTGTTGACCACGCTTTCGACGCCGGCGCCGCCGAAGCGGATCGTCGTGTGACCCTGCTTGCCGTCGGAAACGTAGTCGAGCACGTAGGAGCTTGGTTGCGCGCCATCCTTGCCGATCGCGCCTTCCACCTGCGTGGTTCCCTTGGTGTCGTCGAATATGCGGCCCACTCCGGTGCTCGCCACGGTTCCGGCGATGGTGAAGCGGTCCTCAAGGAACGTGCTGTCGAAACTCGCCCGCGCGATCGGAAGACCGAGCAAGGTGACCGAATATTCCGCCCGGAAGGATTGTTCGCTGGCGTGAAGGGGCGCGGCCGACGAAAGCGCGGCGAGAGCAACGAGGAAAGCAGTCGGGCCTTGCATGCTTGACTCCACTTGCAGAGCGTCCCTCGCACCGCTTTGGCAGCAAGGACGGCTTGCCAGAGGATTTCGGCGATTGTAAGGGTGACGCCTCGGACGTGCCGGTCATCGCCAAGCTTGCGCTTGACCGGCACGCCAAATGCCACTATGGAACGGCAACTTTTTCCAAGAGGCCGCCTGACACTGCCCGCGCGCCGTTTATTCATGGTGCGGCAGTCCTGTTTGGCCTGGTAACGAAACGAAGGTGCAAGACATGTCCCGTGCGTGTGAACTGACCGGCAAGGCCGTGATGACCGGCAACAATGTGAGCCACGCCAACAACAAGACCCGTCGGCGCTTCCTGCCGAACCTCTGCGACGTGACGTTGCAGTCGGAAGCGCTGGGGCAGAATGTGCGTCTGCGCATTTCCGCCAACGCGTTGCGTTCGGTCGAGCACCGTGGTGGCTTGGACGCCTTCCTGATCAAGGCTGGCGTCTCCGATCTGTCGCAGCGCGCGCGCCTGCTCAAGAAGCAGATCGCCAAGAAGCTCGCCGAGCAGACTGCGGCCTGATCCGCAAGCATTCGCTTTCCGATAGCGGCGGGCGTTTCGTCCGCCGACTGGTTCCATTACCCAGGTTAAAAAAATGTCCCGTACCATTTCGATCTGGCCATTCGTGGCCGCAATGGCGGCTGTCGTTGTCGCCTCCAATTTCCTCGTCCAGTTTCCGTTCGGATATCTCGGCCTCCAGGATCTTCTGACCTGGGGCGCGTTCACCTATCCGCTCGCCTTCCTGGTCAACGATCTCACCAATCGCCGCTACGGCCCCGCCGCCGCCCGCAAGGTCGTGTATGTCGGCTTCGCCATCGCCGTGGTGCTGTCGATCTGGCTTGCCACGCCGCGCATCGCGATCGCCTCAGGCTCCGCCTTCCTCGTCGCGCAGCTTCTCGATGTTTCGATCTTCGACCGGATGCGTGAGCGGGCATGGTGGCAGGCACCACTGATATCGTCCGTCATCGGCGCCATCGTCGACACCGTAATCTTCTTTTCGCTGGCTTTCGCCGCCCGCTTTTCGGCGCTCGACACGGCGTTCGGCCTCGAGGACGGATCGCTCGGTTTTGCAGTGCCGTTCGTTTTCGGCGGTGAGGTGCCGCTCTGGCTGTCGCTCGCGCTCGGCGACTTCGCCGTGAAGATGTTGATATCGGTGGCGATGCTGGCGCCCTACGGCGTGCTTCTGAACATCGTGCGGCCGGTGCGCACCGCGTAAGGCAAGCGCGCTCAGCGCATTTCCAGAAGCCGCTCGAGATAATTTCGCTCGATCTCCGGGCTGAGCGCGTTGCCAAGACGGCGGCGGATTTCCTCAAGGATTTCGCGCGCCCGCTGGACATCGATCTCGTCGGGTACTTCAACCGAATTGCCGAAATCGGGTCCGGTCGTCGCGCGCGGGCGGCCGAGAGGGTCGCGGTCGGAGCTCTGTTGGCGGCCCCCTTCCTGTCCCTGGCCGTCTTCGCCCTGCATCGCCTGCATCATCTGCTGCATCATGTCCTGCGCGCCGCGGCGCAGTGCCTCCAGCGCCTGGCCCTGCTCGCCGACCGCCTGCTCGCCCTGGCCCTCTCCAAGAGCGCCTTCTGCGCGGCCCATGGCTTCGCCTGCATCGCCGAACCCTTCGCCCGGCTCCATCCCCAAGCCCTCCAGCGCCCGGCTCAAGGCTTCGAGGTCCTGCTGGAGCTGGCCCTGGCCCTCCTGCAACTGGCGCAGCGCCTCGGCAAACTCCTCGGGGGTCATCGGTTGGCCCTGGCCCTGCTGGCCCTGACCCGGCTGCTGCTGCCCCTGCTGTTGCTGGCCTTGCTCCATTTGGTCCATGCGGAAAGTTTCGTTCATCAGCTCCTGCTGGCGACGCATCAGTTCGCCGAGCTGGTCCATCTGCTGCCGCATCTCGCTCTGCTGTCCCTGGCCGGGGTTCATCTGCTGCGGATTACCGGCCTGGAGATTGTTCATCATCTCCTGGAGTTGCTGCAGCATTTCCATGGCCTGGTCGCGCTGGCCCGAGCGCGCGAGGTTCTCCAACTGGTCGAGCATGCGGTCCAGGTCGCTTTGGCTGAGTTCCTGCGCGTCCTGCGGCATCTGCATGCTCATATTGGGGTTCTGCTGAGCGCGTTCGGCGAACTCGCGCAGGAAATCGTTCATCGCCTCGCGCAACTCGGCCATCAACTGCTCGAGTTCCTCGTCGCTGGCGCCATTCTCCAGCGCTTGGCGCAAGGCTTCCTGTGCCTGCCGCAGCCGCCGTTCGGCGTCCGTGAGCGCGCCATCCTCGATCGCCAGCGCCATCTCCCAGAGGTAGTCGGCGACTCCGCGCAATTCGTCGTCGTTCTCCGCCATGCGAAGCTTGGTGCGCGCCGTCATGATGCCGAGATAGTGGGACAGCGTGTCGAACGTGTCCTCGGGCCTCATCGTGATCGCATCGATCAGCGCTAGCACATAGGGCTTATCGTTGGCGTCCAGGGCGAGGATGCGCCGCTGTTCCACCAGAGCCCGCGCCAAGGGGTTGGCGAATGGCCTTTCCGGCAGAATGATCGTCTTCGTCTCGCTCGTGGCCGTCTGCTCGGCCGCATCCAGCGCCTCAAGCGTGAGCTCGACGGGCGAGCCGGCCCACGGATGCTCCGTCAGGTCCCGCGAAGTGCGCGCGGCGTTGTCTGGCCCACCGCGGCGCGGCAGAGACAGAGGCATTTCCGGCGCCTCATAGAGCGGGCGGGCATCGGCGTCGACATCGTCCGCCGCTTCAATCACCGCCAGTGCCGAGGATGCGCCATAGTCATCCTCGATCTCGTATGCCAGTTCCAAGGCACCATTGACCGCGCGCTGCGGCTCGCCGCTGAAGCGAATGACCGGCGGATTGTCCGGGATCACGTCGAAGGCCCAACGACGCAGCTCCGTCTCGCCCGAATGCAACATCAGCATGCCATCGCTGGACAGCGTGTCGGCGAACTGGCGCGACTGGCCGCTCTCCGGCGTCGACGACGCTTCCGTGCTTCCGTCCTCAGGCATCCCCACAGGCGACTGCTCGCCGGACCCCGCATCCAGGAACGACAGTGTTTCGGCACCGGTACCGCCGGCAACGCGGACGGCGATCGAGCTGCCCGCGGGCACGCTGAACACCGGAGCCTCATCGGCCTCCCCGGTCTGGGCGGTGAGAAAGAGAGGAGCTCGGCCGGTATAGGCCGGGGGCGTCACCCAGGCATCGATACGGGCGGGAATCGTGTCGGCGCCGGCATGGCTGCGGAAGGCATCAAGTGGCCGGCCGCCGAGCGGCCCGAACGAAAAGGCAAAGGCGACGACGAGCAGAAGCGCGGCAACGGCGCGAAGCCCCCAAGGGTCGCGCTCGGGGACGCGCGCGCGCGGCATGTCGCCGGAAAGCCGGTCGAGCCGTGCGGCCATGCGCTTCTGGTGTTCGCTCCACAATGCCCGCGCAAACGGATCCTGCGATGTCGAGGAAAGCGTGTCGGCCTGAGTACGTACCGGCGCATGTTCGAGGCGGTTTGCGCGTTCTATGCGCCGGTCGATCTCCGATGCCGTTGGCGAGCGAAAGCGCAGCAACGGGTAGAGGCTTGCGAGGAAGCCGATAACCAGAAAGGCGAGAAGCGCCATCCGGGCCCAGTCGGGCAGCACGCGGAAGACACCGAGCCAGGACAGGCTGAAATACAGACTGACGACAATGACGATAGGAAGGACTAGGGGCCACAGCCGCTCCGTGACAATCGCGGCGCGGACCGTCGAACGGGTCCGTCCGAGCCGTGCCAGGAATCCGGGCTGGAACTGGTTGCTGCCGTTCTCCGCCATAACGTCCTTTCGCGGAATCGCGCCAAGTCACCAGCTGAAGGATAGCATCAATCGCGGCGAAGGCGAGGCGGGCAACAAATCGTGATGGAAGGCAACGCTGCCTTCAAAGCCAGTCGGGGACCGAGTCCATTCCGATAAGGTCGTCATAGGTGGGGCGGGGGCGGACCACGTGGAACCGATCACCGCTCACCATGACCTCCGGCACGAGGAGGCGGGTGTTGTAGGTGCCGGCCTGAACCGCGCCATAGGCGCCGGCTGTGCCGACATAGATCATGTCGCCCGATGCAAGCACCGGCAGGTCGCGGTCATGGCCGAGGAAGTCGCCGCTTTCGCAGACCGGTCCGACCACGTCCACAATCATGCGCGGCGCGTCCGGAGACGGCTCCCGGACAGGGCGGATTTCATGGAAGGCATCGTACAGGGTCGGCCGCACGAGGTCGTTCATCGCGGCGTCGACGATGAGGAAGTTCTTGGCATCGCCCTGCTTCACGAAGATGACGCTGGAGACGAGGATGCCAGCATTTCCCGCAATCAGCCGGCCCGGCTCGAAGACGACCTTGAGCCCGAGCGGCTTCAGATGGCGGTTGACGACGCGCGCATAGGCATCGGGCAGCGGCGGTGGCGTGTTGTCCGTGCGATAGGGAATACCAAGCCCACCACCGACGTCGATATGGGATATCGCGTGGCCGTCCGCCTTAAGGGTCGACGTCAGTTCGACCAAGAGCGCGAGGGCGTCGTCGAAAGGCTGCAGCTCGGTGATCTGGCTGCCGATATGCATGTCGATGCCGGTGACCTTCAGACCCGGCAGCGATGCTGCCTTGGCGTAGGCGGTTCGCGCATCTTTCCAGGCGATGCCGAACTTGTCGGCGGCCTTGCCGGTCGAAATCTTCCTGTGCGTCTTTGCATCGACGTCGGGGTTGATGCGGAGCGAAACCGGCGCTGTGTGCCCCCCCGCGACGGCCCGCGCCGACAAAGCTTCGAGTTCTGGCAGCGATTCGACATTGAAGCAGTGAATGCCGGCGGACAGCGCGAAATCCATTTCGCCCATGGTCTTGCCGACGCCTGAGAACAGGATCTTCCCAGGTGCGATGCCGGCGGCAAGGGCGCGGCGGAGTTCGCCTTCCGAGACGACATCTGCGCCGGCGCCGAGATTGCCCAGTGTCCTGATCACAGCCTGGTTGGAATTTGCCTTCATTGCATAGCAGACGAGCGCGTCGAGTTCGCTGAACGCGTCGGCGAAGACGGTGTAGTGGCGCGTGAGCGTCGCCGTCGAATAGCAGTAGAAAGGTGTACCCACGGCATCGGCAATCGCCGGCAGCGGTACGTCCTCGGCGTGAAGCACGCCGTCTCTATACTCGAAATGGTTCAAGGTCGTCGTTCCTAGATCAGGCCGTCGAGGATGAACGGCTTGTCCTCGACCGGAGGCAGTGGCTCGGGCGGGAGAGCCTCGCCATTGTCCTCTGCGTCGTCCCGCGCCTCCAGCGCGGCTTCATAGGGCGTCGACAACGTTCCAGGGCGGCGTCCGCAGGCGGTCATCGCAGTCGCGACCGCGAGAAGCAGCAGGATGGTTCTGATGAGATGTGCCGCGCGCATGGGCCTGTCCGTCACTGTGAGGGTGTGGGTGTCATAGCGAAGTTTTGCCGATCACGCATCCCGTTTGAGACGCTTTCGCCAGTAGCGGATCTGGCGGCGCACTTCCTGTGGCGCCGTCCCACCGTACGAGGCGCGGCTCTTCACCGAGGCGTTGACCGACAGGACATCGAAGATGCTGGCGTCGATGCGCGTGTCGATCGACTGGAGTTCTTCAAGCGACAGCCTTTCGAGCGCCACCTTGCGGCTTTCGGCAAGCGCCACGGCGCGTCCGGTCACGTGGTGTGCCTCGCGGAAAGGGAGCCCCGCTTCGCGCACCAGCCAGTCGGCGAGGTCGGTTGCGGTCGAATAGCCGGAGCCGGCCGCCTTCTTCATGGCGGCCGCGTTGATCTCCATGTCGCTGACCATGCCGGTCATGGCGGCGATCATCAGGTCCAGCGTCTCGGCTGCGTCGAAGACGGCCTCCTTGTCTTCCTGCATGTCCTTGGAATAGGCCAGCGGCAGGCCTTTCATCACGGTCAGCAGCGCGATCAGGTGGCCGTTGACGCGGCCGGTCTTGGCGCGCACCAGTTCGGCGGCGTCGGGGTTCTTCTTCTGCGGCATGATCGACGAGCCGGTAGAGAACTGGTCGGACAGGCGCACGAAGCCGAACTGCGGCGTCGACCAGATGACGATCTCCTCGGCCAGCCGCGACAGGTGCGTGGCGCAGATCGCGGCGGTGGAGAGAAAATCCAGCGCGAAGTCGCGGTCCGAGACGCTGTCGATCGAGTTGCGCGTCGGCTCGCGGAAGCCGAGCGCCTTGGCGGTCATGTGGCGGTCGATCGGAAAGCCGGTGCCGGCCAGCGCGGCGGCGCCCAGCGGAGACTCGTCCAGTCGCTCGATGGCGTCACGCACGCGCGACAGGTCGCGCGCGAACATCTCGACATAGGCCATGCAGTGGTGCCCGAACGTGACCGGCTGTGCGGTCTGCAGGTGCGTGAACCCCGGCATGACGGTTGCGGCGTGCTCCTGCGCCTTGTCGAGGAACGCTTCGATCAGAGCGGCAAGTCCTTGCGCCGATCGCTGCAATTCCTCCTTGACCCACAGGCGGAAGTCGACCGCAACCTGGTCGTTGCGCGAGCGGGCGGTGTGCAAGCGTCCGGCGGTCGGCCCGATGAGGTCGGCCAGCCGTGCCTCGACATTCATGTGAATGTCCTCCAGCTTGGCGGAGAACTCGAACGAGCCGGCTTCGATCTCTGACAGGATCGTGTTCAGCCCGTGAGCGATCTTCTTTTGATCATCGGCCGAAATTATGCCGGTCTCGGCTAGCATCTGCGAATGGGCGATGGAACCACGGATGTCCTGCGCGTAAAGCGCCTTGTCGAAGCCGATCGAGGCGTTGATTGCCTCCATGATCGCGGAGGGACCCGAGGCAAATCGTCCGCCCCACATCTGGTTGCTGGCCTTGGTCTCGCTCATCGTGGTAACGGCCCCCGGAAGACTGACTGGACTGATCGATGGCAAACGGAAAGTTCCACCTGCCCACTGGACGGCTGATCGCGCTGGCGATCGTGGCCGGCATGAGTGCCGGCGCGTTGGGCGTATACGTGATGGGTGCCCCATCTGGCAACAATTTGCAGGTCGCCTCGGTGGCCGAGCCTGCCGGCAACACGTGTCCCGCGCGCGACGAGAAGACCGCCTCGGTGGATGCCGCCGCGCGCGGCGAGGTGGCGGCGATGCTTGCCGCCAAGCCGCCGCTGTCGATGAAGGAGCTTGCCTTCAACGCCCCGGACGGCACGCCGATGACTGTGGCGGACCTGTCGGGCAAGACTTTGCTGATCAATTTATGGGCGACCTGGTGCGCCCCGTGCCGCCACGAAATGCCGGCGCTCGACCAGCTTCAGCAGGACATGGGTAGCGAGGACTTCGAGGTCGTGGCCGTCAATGTCGATACGGGCGACGACGAGAAGCCCAAGGCATTCCTCGACGAGATCGAGGTCGACGCGCTGGGCTATTATCGAGATTCCACGCTTGGCCTGTTCAACGACCTCAAGCGGCGCGGGCTTGCCTTCGGCCTGCCGGTCACGCTGCTGGTCGACGACGAAGGCTGCCTGCTCGCCCACATGAACGGTCCGGCCGAATGGGCAAGCGACGATGCCAAAAGGCTGATCGAAGCGGCGATGTAGCTTGCCTACCCCTTCCTTCGTTGCGTCGCGGTTTGTTCGGGGATCAATCCGCGCGGGGCGAAACGCATTACGAGGAGGAGAATCAGGCCCATCATGAGCGGCCGCATGTAAGGGGCCGCGTCGGTCAGGTGCATGCGTACCGGGTGGCTGGGCGCCATGCCGGAGGTGAGCACGGACATGACCCAGCCGCCGACGGGCTCAGCCTCGACCCAGAGGAACCAGATCAGGAAACCGCCGAGAACCGCGCCCCAGTTGTTGCCTGAGCCACCGACGATCACCATCACCCAGATAAGGAACGTGAAGCGCAGCGGGTTGTACTGGCCGGGCGTGAATTGTCCGTCCAGCGTGGTCAGCATCGCCCCGGCAATGCCGACCACCGCCGAGCCGAGTATGAATATCTGCAGGTGCCGGCCGGTGACGTCCTTGCCCATGGCTTCGGCGGCATCGCGATTGTCGCGGATTGCCCGCATCATGCGGCCCCAGGGCGAATTCAACGCCCGTTCGGCCAGCCACATCAGGATGACCAGCACGATGGCGAACAGGACGGCGTATGAGAAGCGGACATAGATCGACGAGAAGACCACGGGCGACATGCCGAGCCTCGTCGACAGGTCGATGAACCACTCCGCCTGCTGCAGGTTGACCTCGTAGGGTACGGGGCGTGGCAGGCCCGAGACGTTCTTGACGCCGCGCGCCAGCCAGTCCTCGTTGCGCAGGACGGCGATGATGATCTCCGAAATGCCGAGCGTGGCGATGGCGAGGTAGTCGGCGCGCAGTCCGAGCGCGATCTTGCCGACCAGCCATGCCGCGCCCGCGGCGAAGATGCCGCCGACAAGCCAGGACAGGATGACCGGGAGACCCAGGCCGCCGAGATAGCCGGTGCGCGCCGCGTCATAGCCTTCGATCGCGGCAACGGCGGGATCGTAGAAGCGGCGGATCACGAAATAGCCGATCACCGCCACGACGATGGTGGCCACGAGGCGCCATCTGCCGCTGGTCCTGGAGCGCACGAAAATTGCGGCGGCGACCGTGACGACCAGCGCCAGCAGCGACAGCGCCATGCCGACCCCGCCGGCTTCCCAGGCTCCCGCGACTGGCGGCATGGAGACGAGCACGCCCGCAAGGCCGCCAAGTGCGGCGAAGCCCATGATGCCGACGTTGAAGAGGCCGGCATAGCCCCACTGCATGTTTACCCCGAGCGCCATGATCGCCGAGATCAGGCACAGGTTCAGGATGGTGAGGCTCAGCGCCCAGCTCTGGTAGACGCCGACGATGACCAGCAGGATCGCCATGGCGGAATACAGCAGGATGATGCGTTGGGTGTTGCTCACAGCACACGCCCCCTGAAGATACCTGTCGGCCTAACCAGAAGCACCAGGACGAGAATGACGAACGAAATGGCGAATTTGTATTCGGTCGACAGCAGTTGCACGAGGCTGTCGGGCGCAAAGCCGAGATATTCGAGCACGCGCTTGTAGGCGTAGGTCAAGGTCACCTCGGAGAAAGCGATCACGAAGCCGCCGGCAATCGCGCCAAGCGGTTGGCCGATGCCGCCGACGATCGCAGCGGCAAAGATCGGCAGCAGCAACTGGAAATAGGTGAACGGCCGAAAGCTCTTGTCGAGGCCATACAGAACGCCGGCGATGGTCGCGAGCGCGGCAGCGATGATCCATGTCACCCGCACCACCCGTTCCGGGTTGATGCCGGACAGCAGCGCCAGATCCTCGTTGTCGGAATAGGCGCGCATCGCCTTGCCGGTGCGTGAATACTGCAGGAACCAGAACAGCGCTGCCACCACGATGACGGCGACGACGACGGTTATGGCCACGGGCAGGCGGATCACCAGGCCCTCGGCAAGGCCGGTATATTCGCGAAAGCCGCGCACGGTGACGAGGAAGCGTTCGCCGTCGGCGAAGCGCTGTTCGTCGGGGCCGATGATCAGGCGGACGACGCCGTTCAAAACGAACATCACGCCCACCGACGCCATGACGAAGACGATGCCGGGCGATCGCTGCTTTCGGTAGAAGCGGTAGACGAGGCGGTCGATCAAGAGCGACATGCCAATCGCGCCCAGAATGCCAATTGGCAATGCCAGAAGCGCCGTCGGCAGGGGGCCGAAACTGACGCCGACGCTCATCAGCCACCAGGTGACGAGAATGGTCAGCATCGTTCCGAAGGCCATCAGGTCGCCATGGGCGAAGTTGGAGAACCGCAGGATACCGAAGACAAGTGTGACACCAAGCGCACCCAGCGCGAGCTGCGCGCCATAGGCGAGCCCCGGCACGAAGACGAAATTGGCAAAGACGACGATTGCGTTGAGGAAATCTGTCATCGTTTCATCCTCCCAGGAAGGAGGCGCGGACTTCCGGATTGGCGAGCAACGCCTCTCCGGTGTCGGTGAACGCGTTGCGACCCTGGACCAGCACATAGCCGCGATCGGCTATCGCCAGCGCCTGGCGCGCATTCTGCTCGACCATCAGGATCGCGATGCCGGTGGAAGCCACCTCGAGAATGCGGTCGAACAGTTCGTCCATCACGATAGGCGAGACGCCGGCCGTGGGCTCGTCGAGCATCAGCACCGACGGCCTGGTCATCAGCGCCCTGCCGACGGCCACCTGCTGGCGCTGCCCGCCCGAGAGTTCGCCGGCCGCCTGGCGGCGCTTTTCCTTGAGGATGGGGAACAGGTCGAACACCTGCGCCATCGTGTCAGAGAAGTCGTCGTCGCGGATATAGGCGCCCATCTCCAGGTTCTCCTGGACGCTCATCGTGACGAAGACGTTCGATGACTGCGGAACGAAGCCCATGCCAGCCCTGACCCGGTCCTGCGGGGATAGGGCAGTGATGTCGCGTTCACCGAGCATGATCTGCCCCTCGCGCAGGGCAAGCATGCCGAAGATGGCCTTCATCGCCGTCGACTTGCCGGCGCCATTGGGCCCGACGATGACCGCGATCTCGCCCTTCTCGACGGCTATCGTGCAGTCGTGAAGAATATCGGCGCCACCATAGCCGCCGGTCATCGACTGGCCGGTCAGGAAGCTCATGCGTCGGCTCCCTTTCTGGCGCGCGCAGGGCGGTTCTTCAGCCCGCGGCCGAGATAAGCCTCGATGACGTGTTCGTTGGCCTTGACTTGGTCGGCGGTGCCCTTGGTCAGCACCTTGCCTTCGGCCATGACGATGACCGGGTCGCACAGGCGGCCGATGAAATCCATGTCGTGCTCGATCATGCAGAACGTATAGCCGCGCTCGCGGTTGAGGCGCAGGATGGCGTCACCCAGCGTGTTGAGCAGCGTGCGGTTGACGCCAGCACCGACCTCGTCGAGGAAGACGATCCTGGCGTCGACCATCATGGTGCGGCCAAGCTCGAGAAGCTTCTTCTGCCCGCCGGAAAGATTGCCCGCGAGTTCGTCAGCCACATGAGAAATCTCAAGGAATTCGATCACTTCGTCGGCCTTGGCGCGCACCTCTTCCTCGCGTTCGCGCACTTTCGTGGGGCGAATCCAGACGTCGACCAGGCTTTCGCCCGGTTGGCTGTCGGGAACCATCATCAGGTTTTCCCTGACTGTCAGCGTCGAGAATTCATGCGCGATCTGGAAGGTTCGCAGCAGGCCCTTGTGAAACAGCTCGTGCGGCGAAAGGCCGGTGATGTCCTCGTCGCCAAGCCACACCTCGCCCGAAGTCGGCTTGTAGTGGCCTGCCACCACGTTGAACAAGGTGGTCTTTCCCGCGCCGTTCGGACCGATCAAGCCGGTGATCGACCCCTTGGCGATCTCAATGCTCGCGCCATCAACCGCCTTGAGGCCGCCGAAATGCATATGCAGATCGTCTACCCGGATCATTCGGTTCCCCTTGAGCCGTTTTCAGCCCGTTGTTGTCGTTCGTCGTGAAGCGCCGGCGTTCTGCCCCTGAATGCAATGAAATTGCAAGGAAACAGAGGGAGTTTCTGCGTCTTTTGCGCATTATTTCCGCGGCAATGCGCCGTATTCCGCAAGGGAAATGACCATTTGTGCGCTCACTGCATCGCGTGGCGTGACCTCGTGCCGGATCCTTCACCCGCTTCCGGCGGCGTCTCCCACAACGTCGCGCCGGTCGCCTTAAATGTCCTGACGGCCCGCCGCATCAGCGCCGGACCGTCCGATTTGCGGCCGTTCCTAGCGGAACTGCACCGTCTTGTATTCGCCGTTCTCGACGATGTACTCGCGATAGGTGCCGGCTGCTTCACCGGGGCCGATCAGCTCGACATTGGTCGCGCCGACATAGTCGACATCGCCGCCGTCCTTGAGGATCTGAAGGCCCTTGGCCAGTTCGCCCGGAAGAATCTTTTCTCCCGGAGCGTTGGCGACGTCGAGCATCGCGTCGCGAATGCCGGTGCGGTCGGTGGAACCGGACTTCTGCATCGCAAGCGCTATGAGCGCTGCCGCGTCATAGCTCTCACGGCGGAAGGAACCATCGGGATCGACGCCAGCAGCTTCAGCCGCCGCAACGAACGCATCGGCGCCTTCGCCTTCGGACCACGGCACTGAGCCGATCGTGCCTTCGAGGCCATCGCCGATCGCTTCGATCAGGCTCTGGGCGAACATGCCGTCGCCGAGGGCGAAACGATCGAACGCTCCGGTGTCGACCGCGCCGCGGATGATGCCCACGCCGCCCTGATCAGCGTAGCCGAGAACAACGAGCAAGTCGCCGCCGGCCGATGCCAGTGCGCCGACTTCCGCCGAATAGTCGCCCTTGCCGTCGTCATGCGGAGAACTGATCGTGACAGTGCCGCCCTGTTCCTCGAACGCCGCGATGAAGGCGTCGGAGAGGCCCTTGCCATAGTCGTTGTTGGTGTAGGTGACCGCGACGTTGGAGATGTCGTTCGATTCGAGGATGGCGGCAAGCACTTCGCCCTGGCGCGCGTCTGACGGCGCGGTGCGGAAGAAGTAGTCGTTGTCCTCGATGTCGGTCAGCGCCGGGGTGGTGGCGGATGGCGAAACCATCACGACACCGTTGGGAACGGCCACCGAGTTGGCGATCGAGATCGTCACGCCGGAACAGTCCGCGCCCATGATGGCGACGATGTTCTCGGATGTGACCAAACGTTCGGCGGCGGCATTGGCGGCCGCTGAATCGATGCAGGTGGAGTCTGCGCGCACGCCAGCCAGCGTCTCCCCGTCGAGGAAGAGCCCGCTTTCATTGACTTCCGTCAGCGCGAGTTCAGCGCTGTCGGCCATGCCGGGTGTCAGCGATTCGATCGGGCCGGTATAGCCCAGGATGATGCCGATCTTGACTTCCTGCGCGCTGGCGGCCGACGCCGCCATGAACGCTGCGCCCGCGACGGACGCGGCGAGAATCTTACCGAGTGTTGACGACATAAGAGAAACCTCCTCTTTGACACTGTCCCTGAGATTGTCTTTTTCCGCCCGTGACCTCTCTGGCCCCGGATTGGCAGCGATACTGTTGAACCGCCGTCGCTTTGTAAAGCCAGCGGAGCCCAAACGCCCATAACAAAAGAGATTTTTGACTAACGCGTGAAGTAAAGCCACGCTGTCGCAACGCTATCGAGCCGGCTAACCCGATGTTCATGACTTGAGTACAAGATGGTCGATGGAAATTGCGAGCGGATGGGGAGATCGCCCGCGCATGCCGGATCATCGTCGTCCCATGTCAAAGCGCGGTCGCCTCAAGATGGCGGCCTGGACGCTGTTCGGGACCTTGGGATGCCTTTGCGTCTCCCTGACCTACAACTGGATCGCGTTCCGGGACATGGCGCCAGAGGCCATGCGACAAGGATTGATCAGCGCCACGGTGCTGCCGATCCTCCTGGCCACGCCGTTGTTTTTCTACCTGACGCTCAAGCTGCGTGAGCTGGCGATCGTCAACCATCGACTCAACGATCTCGCATCGCATGACAGCCTGACCGGCTGCCTCAACCGTCGCGCGTTCACGACACTGGTCGAGCGCCGTCTCGCCGAAGACATGCTCGGCAAGGGCTCCAAGGGTGGAGCATTGCTGGTTGCGGATGCGGATCATTTCAAATCCATCAACGATCGGTTCGGCCATCACCAGGGCGACCAGGCACTGAAGGCCATCGGCGACGCAATTCGGTCCGTATTGAGAAGCAGCGACGTTGTGGGGCGCCTGGGAGGCGAAGAATTCGGCATTCACCTACCCGGCGCGGATTGGGCGACAGCACGGATGGTCGGCGAACGCGTGCGGGTGGCGGTGTCGCGGGCAGGGCTTCCGGTTGGGGACCTGGAGCATCGGCTGTCCGTCAGCGTCGGGTGCGTCGTCTACAGCGGACAAACGTCGTTCCGCGAACTCTTCTGCGCCGCCGACCAACGTCTCTACGCAGCCAAGCATCATGGCCGCGACCGTGTCGAAATTGCTGCCGCGCCCAGCCTGGCGCCCGAACTCGGCGATCTGATCGACGCCAACTGAACAACCAACGAACCCAATTCGACCCAAAGAAAAAGGCCGGGGCGAGCCCGGCCTTGATGTCGCTTCAGGTCTGCAACCGTCAGAAACGGTAAGAGATCTTTGCCGAGATCGTGTGGAAATCGAAGTCATCGTCGGAGCCGCGCGAATCGGTCGAGTTCGCGCCGCCGGTGCCGAACGCGTTGCCCGCACCGGTACCCGCGGCACCGCTCAGATTGACGTTGAAATCGTTGCCGCCGAGGTTGGTGTAGAGGTATTCGAGGCCGAAGGAGATGTTCGAGGTCACCTTGGTCTCAAGACCGGCACCCACGGTATAACCCCAGTCGCTGTCCTGGCCGCCCGAAACGACGAAGGCTGCAGGCGTATTCGTCAGGAAACGTGTCTCGACGTCGCCATAGGCGAGGCCGCCGGTTGCGTAGGCAAGCATGGTATCGCTGAATGCATAGCCGATACGACCGCGCAACGTTGCGAGGTAGTCCAGCTCGCGCTCGACCGTGTAGAAGGCCGGCGTGGCGGAGAAGCCCGTCTGCTGGTCGGTCAGATCGGCGAAGTTCAGGTCTGCGAGGACACCGTAGACGAGATTGCCTGCCTGCCAGTCATAGCCGATATGGACGCCGCCGATGAAGCCATCCTCGAAGTCGCCCGTGAAGCCGCCTGCCGCCGGGTTGACCGCCGGATCGAAGGCCGGGAGATAGTCGCCGAATTCGCCGTCGCGATTGCGATCGAGCACGTACAGGCCGGTGGAGCCGAAGCCGTAGCCGATCTGGCCGCCGAGATACAAACCGGCCCAACCATCAGCAGGCATCGCCTGCATGGGGGCAGCCGGCGTAGGCTCCATATAGGTAACGTCGGCAGCCATCGCGGTGCCGGCGGTCAGTGTTGCCGCAAGGGCGACGAGAATGCGTTTCATGAAATTCCCTCCAATTGGAACGGTGCAGGAACGGGGAGTGTGGAGGAAAGTTTCGCAACCGGAGATAAACTTTGACGTGATAAACACACTTTGGGCGAGACATTGGCAGAAATGTCACAGCACCAAGGCGCACCGTCCTGGTAATTATCGCGTCGGAACGGGGTGCTCGCCACGATAGTCGTAGAAACCGCGGCCGGTCTTGCGGCCCAGCCAGCCGGCTTCGACATATTTTACCAGAAGCGGGCAGGGGCGATATTTGGTGTCCGACAGTCCGTCATGCAGCACCTGCATGATCGACAGACAGGTATCGAGGCCGATGAAGTCCGCCAGTTGCAGCGGGCCCATTGGATGGTTTGCGCCCAGCTTCATCGCGGTGTCGATCGCTTCGACCGATCCGACACCCTCATACAGCGTGTAGATCGCCTCGTTGATCATCGGCAGCAGGATGCGGTTGACGATGAATGCCGGGAAATCCTCCGCCACGGTGATCGTCTTGTCGAGGCTTTCGACAAAGCTCCGCGCGGTCTCGAAGGTCGTGTCCTCCGTGGCGATGCCGCGCACGAGCTCGACCAGCTTCATCACCGGAACCGGATTCATGAAATGGATGCCGATGAAGCGCTCGGGGCGGTCGGTCTGGGCAGCCAGTCTTGTGATCGAGATCGAGGAGGTGTTGGTGGCGAGCAACGCCTCGGGATTGAGGACGGGGCAAAGCTGGGCGAAGATCTTGCGCTTGACGGTTTCGTCTTCGGTCGCAGCTTCGATGACCAGGTCGGCGCCGGCGAGATCTTGGATCGATGGCGCAGCGGATATCGCCGCGATCGCCTTCTTCCGGGTGTCCTCTTCCATCTTGCCGGAAGAGACCTGCCTGGCCATGTTGCCGTTGATGGTGGCGAGACCCGCCTCGATGCGGTCGGATGAGATATCGTAGAGCTTGACCTTATAGCCCGCCAGCGCTGTCACATGCGCGATGCCGCCGCCCATTTGGCCGGCACCGACAATGCCTACGGTTCCGATCTTGCGAGTCATGACGTTCATCCCGTCGCCGGGGCCGTGCGCGGCCCGTTCTTGTTGCAGCGCAAACTAGAAGGGCGGGATAGCCAATGTCTACCCCACCCCACAAATTACGGCATCACGCCTCAAACACCAACAGGGCCTGTCTTAAAGCGCTTTTTCGAGTTCCGGCAGGATCGTGAACAGGTCACCCACGAGGCCGTAGTCGGCAACCTGGAAGATCGGCGCCTCTTCGTCCTTGTTGATGGCGACGATGACCTTGGAGTCCTTCATGCCGGCCAGATGCTGGATGGCGCCTGAAATGCCCACCGCGATGTAGAGTTCGGGCGCGACCACCTTGCCGGTCTGGCCGACCTGCCAGTCGTTCGGCGCGTAGCCGGCATCCACCGCGGCGCGGGACGCGCCCACGGCAGCACCCAGCTTGTCGGCGACAGGCAGGATGACTTCCTCGAACTTCTCGGCCGACCCGAGCGCGCGACCGCCCGAAATGATGATCTTGGCGGAGGTCAGCTCGGGACGGTCGCTTTCCGAAAGGCGGTTCTCGACGAAGGTCGAAAGGCCCGGATTGGCGGCGGCAGATGCCGGCTCGACCGAAGCCGATCCGCCTTCGCCCGCTGCCTGGAAGGATGCGGTGCGAACCGTGATCACCTTCTTCGCATCGCTCGACTGAACGGTCTGGATGGCGTTGCCGGCGTAGATCGGGCGCTTGAAGGTGTCGGCCGAAACGACCTCGACGATCTCCGAGATCTGCATCACGTCAAGAAGGGCGGCGACGCGCGGCAGCACGTTCTTGCCCATCGTGGTGGCCGGCGCGACGATCGCGTCGTATTTGTCGGCAAGCGACACGACGAGCGCGGCGGTCGGCTCGGCGAGGCGCTGTTCCAGTTCATCGGCCTCGGCCAGCAGCACCTTGCGCGCGCCCTTGAGCTTGGCCGCGGCGTCAGCCGCCGCCTTCGCGCCCTTGCCCGCGACGAGGATGTCGACGTCGGAGCCGATCTGGAGAGCCGCGCTCAGAGCCTTGGCGGTCTGGTCGGAAACGGTAGCGTTGTCGTGTTCGGCAACGAGAAGAATGGCCATTGTGTTAAATCTCCCTTTTCCGACCTAAATCACGCCAGCGGATTTGAGGCTGGAAACCAGCTCGGCGACGTCCTTGACCTTGACGCCGGCCTTGCGGCCGCCAGGCTCCTCGGTCTTGAGGACCTTGAGGCGTGCGGCGACATCGACGCCGTAATCCGCCGGCGACTTCTCGTCGAGCGGCTTCTTCTTGGCTTTCATGATGTTGGGCAGCGACGCATAGCGCGGCTGGTTGAGGCGAAGGTCCGTGGTGATGATCGCCGGCATCGACAGTTCGACCGTCTGCAGGCCGCCATCGACTTCGCGCGTCACCTTTGCCTTGCCGCCGTCGATCTCGAGCTTTGACGCGAACGTGCCCTGGGCCCAGCCGAGCAGGGCAGCCAGCATCTGGCCGGTCTGGTTCGCATCGTCGTCGATCGCCTGCTTGCCGAGGATGACGAGCTCGGGCTTCTCTTCGTCGACGATGCCCTTCAGCAGCTTGGCGACGGTCAGCGGCTCGACGGCTTCGTCGACCTTGACGAGGATGCCGCGGTCAGCGCCCATGGCGAGCGCGGTGCGGATCGTTTCCTGCGCCTGCGCCGGCCCGATGGAAACGGCGATGATCTCTTCGACCTTGCCGGCTTCCTTCAAGCGGATCGCCTCTTCGACGGCGATCTCGTCGAACGGGTTCATCGACATCTTCACGTTGGCCAGTTCGACGCCGGATCCGTCGGATTTGACCCGGATCTTAACGTTGTAGTCGACCACCCGCTTGACCGGAACAAGTACTTTCATGCGCTTGAGACCTTTCTGACGAAGTTTCGGGCTGGCTAGCAGCGCGTCAGGCCGTTCACTTGTCGGAATCCGACATTTCCTGAACCAAACCCAGTGAAAACCGGCGAGCCAGGTAGCGGCGCGCGCCGCGGCTGCATGTGGCTGTAGTCATCCGCCAAGCCAGCGTCAATATCCGGAACCGCCTCAAACCGTTTGAAATTGAACAGTCACCGACGTCCCCACGGCGAGGGCTGCTCCGCCGGAGCCGGCTGTTGTGTGGCCGTAGGCACCTCGGCGGCCTTCGGCGTGACGACTTCGCGATCGAACAACGGCACGCCGCGCCGGCGCAGCAGCAGCACGAGGATGGCGCCGGCGATGATGCCGCCGACATGGGCCGCCCACGACACCTCGTCTTCGCCCATCGCGGCCAGCATGACAAATTGAAACAGCACCCAAAGCGCCAGCAGAATCCACGCGGGCAGGCGGACGGGAACGCGGCCGAGCGCCAGAACCCATATCTTCACGCGCGGATGCAGTATCAGATAGGCTGCAACGATGCCCGCCACCGCCCCCGATGCACCGATGAGAGGCGCCTGTGATGCGGGATCGATGATGCCGTGCAGCCAGGCGCCTGCCGCCGCGCAAGCCAGGTAGAAAAGCAGAAATTTCACATGGCCGAGAGCGTCCTCGACATTGTCCCCGAAGACCCACAGGAACAGCATGTTGCCGCCCAGGTGCCAGAGGTCGCCGTGGAGGAACGCGTAGGTAATGTAGGTGGCGTGGTCCGGCACGAACAGGATTTCGGGCGGGCGCACGATGCCTTCAAACAGTGTGGCGGGGATATAGCCGAGGCCCCACACGGCGGCCTCGGAAAACTGCTCCGTCCCCATCGACGTCAGCGCGAAGACGATGACATTGGCAGCGATCAGGCCGAGCGTGACATATTGCAGGCGTATGTGCCGGAGGCTGTTGGCGTCGTGAAGCGGTATGAACATCTTTTCCCCCGACGCCCGGCAACGGTCGCTGCCCTACCTGTTCTGCCCCGGAACCCATAGCACGTCGCGCTCGCCGTTGTCATTGACGGCGCGTGATGCGACGAACAGGAAGTCGGAGACGCGGTTCATGAACTTGATCGCCTCGGCGCTGACGATTTCGCCGTCCTTCAACGAAAGCTCGACCATCAACCGCTCCGCGCGGCGGGCCACCGTGCGGGCAAGATGAAGCGCCGCGGCAGCGGGCGAGCCGCCGGGCAATACGAAGGACCGCAGGGGCTTGATGTTCTTGTTGACGGCATCGATGTCGGCTTCCAGCCGCTCGACCTGCGCGGCGACGATGCGCAACGGCTCATATCCGAGGTCGGCGCCGGTCTCCGGCGTCGCCAGATCGGCACCAAGGTCGAAAAGATCGTTCTGGATTCGCCCGAGCATGGCGTCGAGTTCGGGATGGCTCTGCGCGGTGTGCAGGCGTGCCATGCCAATGCAGGCATTGGCTTCGTCCACCGTTCCGTAGGAAGATATTCGCAGGTCGAACTTGACCCGCCGCTCGCCCGAGCCCAGCGCCGTCGTGCCATCGTCACCGGTGCGGGTGTAAATCTTGTTGAGAACGACCATGCTTCTCCTCCTTCGATGTCAGCCTCGCGAGACATAGAGCGCGAGCATGATGAACACCAGCGCGATGAACTGAAGAAGGACGCGTGCTTGCATCAGCTTGTTGGATGCATTGCCGGAGCCGCCGCGCAGCATGTTCATCAGGCCGCGCACGAGCACGATCACGACCGCGACCATGAAGAGGATTGCTATGATGTTGAAGACGGTGGACATGTGTGATCTTTCTGAAACGCGGCGATGGCCGCTTGCAACTTACAGGCGGGGCAGAGCGTATCTTCCCTTGAGCATGCCATCGGGAAGACCCACTTCCCATACTCGCGTTCGGGACACAATCGACCGGTAAGATGCTGCGCACAATTGCCATCACGAAGCGTGTCCTGGGAGATGCCCTAGGACACTTTAACTATGACGATGGCTGGGCGCTTGCCAGCCATCTGGCGTTGTCGGCGCTACTGGCGCTGTTCCCTTTCCTCATTTTCGCCACCTCGCTGGCCAGTTTTCTCGGAGCGCAGGCGTTCTCGGACACGGCCGTGCATCTCATCTTCGACACCTGGCCGGACGATATCGCGGCGCCGATTGCGCGTGAAGTATCGAACGTGCTCACGATCCAGCGCGGCGATTTCCTGACCATCGGCATCCTCGCCGCCGCCTTCTTTGCCTCGAATGGTATCGAGGCGCTTCGGGTGGGGCTGAATCGCGCCTATCGTGTGGTCGATCGGCGCTCGATCTTCTTTCTGCGGGCGCAGAGCCTTGCATTCGTCATCCTGGCGACCATCGGCTTTCTCATCGTCTCAACGCTGCTGGTGGTTGCGCCGATCGCCGCCAGCATTGCCGAGCGCCACCTGCCGTGGATCGAACCCTATATCGGCACCACGTCGCTCTGGCGGATCGTGATTGCCGGACTGGTGATTGTCGTCGCACTGATCGCCGTGCATCTGTGGCTGCCCGCCGGCAAGCGAACGTTCTGGGAAATCGTGCCCGGCCTGCTCTTCACCCTCATTTTCTGGGTCCTGGGAACATCCGTGTTTGCAGCCTATCTCAGCCGCTTCTCTTCCTACGCATCTACATATGCAGGACTTGCATCGATCATGATCGCGCTGGTGTTCCTCTATATCGTTTCGGTGATCTTTATACTCGGTGGCGAGCTTAATGCTTCTATAAAGCGGTATCTCGATGCTCGTTCGAAGGTAGCAAACTGACGTGGCGTAATCGGATACAACCAATTTCAATCATCGATATGCATTCGATTAAAGGTATCTTTATCGTTATTGGGCTCTATTGGATGATGGGAGAGCAAATAACGGTGTGGTCTATTCGCTGATTCGGTGGTTTCCGTCACTGGCGTACAGCAGTGCAGTTACATTGACTGCCTCTAACGCCGGGAAGGCCCGAGAATGTCGAAACTCCTTTCAATGCTATCTACCGACGGCATGGCCATACTTGCCGCGATGGACAGATCCCAGGCGATCATCCATTTCGATCTTTCGGGCAAGATACTCTTTGCGAACGACAATTTCTGCAAGACGGTTGGGTACCAGTCGTCGGAGATCGTCGGCCAGCATCACCGCATGTTCGTCGACCCTGCGGAACGGGACAGTGCGGCCTACCGGGATTTCTGGGCGCGCCTGGCGCGCGGTGAATTCGACCGCCGCCAGTACAAGCGCTACGGCAAGGGCGGGAAGGAAATCTGGATCGAGGCTTCCTACAACCCGGTCTTCCGCGGTTCGAAGCCCTACAAGGTAGTGAAATTCGCCACCGACATCACGGCCGTGAAGCAAAGGGCGGCCGAAGATGCGGGAAAGCTTGCCGCGATCTCCAAATCGCAGGCGGTGATCGAGTTCACGCCGACGGGGGAAATCCTGTCTGCCAACGAAAATTTCTGCAAGACGCTGGGCTACGACTTCGCCGAGATCGAAGGCAAGCATCACCGCATGTTCTGCGAGCCGGCCTATGCCGCTTCGGAGGAGTACCGGCAGTTCTGGCAGCGCCTCGCCAATGGCGAATTCATCGCCAACGAGTTCGTGCGCTACGGCAAGGGCGGCAAGGAAATCTGGATACAGGCCGCCTACAACCCGATCGTCGATCTCAGCGGCAAGGTATCCAAGGTGGTGAAGTTCGCGACCGACGTCAGCGAGCGGATGGGTGCGGTGGTTGCTCTGGGGCATGGATTGCGCGCTCTGGCAGATGGAAACCTCGACCAGCAGCTCGACACGACTTTCGTTCCATCGATGGAGCAGGTGCGCACCGACTACAACGATGCCGTCAAGAAGTTGCGCACGGCAATGCAGGCCGTCGGGCAGAATGCGCAGACGATCTCGGCAGGGGCGGAGGAAATCCGATCAGCCGCGGCCGACCTGTCGAAGCGAACGGAGCAGCAGGCAGCTTCGGTCGAGGAAACGGCGGCGGCGCTCGACGAGATCACCGCGACGGTATCGGATTCCAGCAAGCGCGCCGAGGAAGCGGGCGCTCTGGTCCGCCAGACCCGCGAGAACGCCGAACGGTCGAGCGCGGTGGTGCGCAACGCCGTGGGCGCCATGGGCCAGATTGAGGCGTCATCGCAGGAGATCTCGAACATTATCGGCATGATCGACGAGATCGCATTCCAGACAAACCTCCTCGCGCTCAACGCCGGAGTCGAGGCGGCCAGGGCCGGCGAGGCGGGTCGCGGCTTCGCCGTGGTCGCGCAGGAGGTTCGCGAATTGGCGCAGCGCTCGGCAAGTGCCGCCAAGAGCATCAAAGACCTGATCGTCAAGTCGGGCGAGCAGGTGCGCAGCGGCGTCGCGCTGGTCGGCGAGACGGGCACGGTGCTGGATCAGATCGTCCAGCAGGTTCAGGAGATCAACACCAACGTGACCGCAATCGTCGAGGGTGCGCGTGAGCAGGCGACGAGCCTCGCCGAGGTCAATCGCGCGGTCAATTCCATCGACCAGGGCACGCAGAAGAACGCGGCCATGGTCGAGGAATCGACGGCTGCCAGCCACAATCTCGCGCGTGACGCCGAGGCGCTGTTCACGCTGCTGGCCCAGTTCAGGACGGGTCAGGAGGCAGTCGCAAGGGTTCCTGCCGCCGCAAACAGCTCGCGCTCGCCGGTCGCTTCACCTGCGCGGCAACTCACGCGACAAGTCGCCAGGGCTTACTCGGGCAACGCCGCGGTGGCGCAGGACGATTGGGAGGAATTCTGAAACCGCAGGGCTTCAGCGCCGCGTGGCCATTCCCACCCCGACGGTGGTGACGACCATGCCGGCGATCTGGACCGGCGTGAGGGTTTCACCGAAAAGCACCCAGGCAATCACCGTGGTCACCGCCGGTACGAGGTAGAACAGCGAGGAGACCTTCGACATCTCGCCTTCGCGGATCAGGCGCATCAGAAGGAAGATGGCGCCGATCGACAGGACGAGCACCAGCCATGCCATGGCGAAGACGAGTTCGCCGGTTAGCGTGAAGGTGCGGGTCTCGAACAGCAGCGAGCCAAGCGCCATCAAAAGAGCTGCGCCGACATACTGCCATAGCGTCACCGTCACGAGATCGGCGGTGGCCACGAATTTCTTCTGCCACACCGTACCGATACTGATGGCGAGTGCCGCGAGTACGCAGGTTGCGAAGGTCGCGGGCGTGACACCCCCGATGGCATCTCCGATCTTCGGTGCGAGCACGATGAGGATGCCTACGAAACCGACCGCGAGCCCCAGCCAGTGCCGGGGCAGCACCTTTTCGCCAAGCATCCAGCCAGCGATGACCGCGGTGATGAGCGGCTGCAGGCCGATGATGAGCGCTGCCAGTCCCGCGGGCATGCCGTTCTTGATCGCCCAGAACACGCCGCTGAGATAGACGCCATGTATCAGGGCGCCGGCAAAGGCCGCGTGCGCCGCCTGACTGCGCGGCAGCCGCCTGGCGTGGAACACCAGCCCCAGCAACAGAAGCACCAGCAAAGTGAGCACGCAGCGCACAGCGAGGAAACTGAACGGCTCTGCCGATGGCATGGCATAGCGGGCGCCAATGAAGCCCGTCGCCCATAGAAGGACGAAAAGCGGCGGGATGAAACGTACGGCCAAGAGGTGCAATCCTGTGAAGCGATCGGTGTTCGCTCTAATGCCGAACGCTTCGGCAAGCAAAACGAAAGGATTGGTCCATAGGCTCGATGGACGTGATGCGGGTGTCTTGCGGGGACGCATCCTTCTCCGAAATCGGAAAGGACCCGTCATGCTTTGGAACCTCGGACCCGGCTGGCTGCTGATGGCGGTCGCGGTCGTCGCCATCCTGTCCTTCATCGTCGCGCTGGGGCTCAACGCGACGATGGGCGAGGACGGGTTCGGCGCCACGGGCAACGCCGTGATCATCACCGCCGGCTTTTTTCTCGCGATCATCGCCGCCAACATGCTGGGCTATCGGCTCTCCGACATGAGGTTCGCTACCGTCACCGGTATGTGCGGCGGTTTCGCCTGTCTCGCGGCACTGACCTTCGGCAAGGCGCTGGCGAGCCGGCTATAGCCCGACCATGCGCGCAATGTCGCGTGGTGTCAGGCCGGCGGCGCGAAGCGAAACCAGTGCGGTGTCGCCCCGGCTCTTGGAAAGCTTTCTGCCATCATCGCCGAGCACCAGATCGTGGTGCAGATAGATGGGGGCGGGCAGGCCCAGAAGTTCCTGCAGCAGGCGCTGCAGTGCCGTCGCGAAAAAGAGATCGCGCCCACGCACGACATGGGTGACGCCCTGCAGCGCGTCGTCCACGACAACCGACAGGTGATAGCTCGTCGGCATCTCCTTGCGGGCAATCACCACGTCGCCCCAAAGTTCGGGCCGCGCCGGCACAACACCGGTCTCGCCGTCCGGACCCGCACCGTCCTCGCGCCATCCGAGGGGCGAAGAGATGCGCGCCAGGGCGGCCTGCGTATCGAGCCGCCATGCAAACGGCTCTCCCGCATCGATGCGCTCGCGGCGCTCGCTGGCCGAGAGGTGACGCTCGACATTGGGGAAAACCGGCGTGCCGTCAGGGTCGCGGGGCCATTCCTGGCCCGTGGCTTCGGCTTCCGCTATGATGGCACGCGCCTCGCCGCGCGACAGAAACGATGGATAGGCCAGATCCTCGTCGACCAGCCGTTCCAGGACCTCCGCATAGTCGTCGAAATGGTCCGACTGCCGGCGTACAGGCCGTTCCCATTCGAGTCCGAGCCAGTCGAGGTCGCGATAGATGCCTTGCTCGAACTCAGGCGTACAGCGCGTGGTGTCGATATCCTCGATCCGCAGCAGGAGCCGTCCGTCCGTTTCGCCTGCGAGACGGGCGTTGAGAAGCGCCGAATAGGCGTGTCCCAGATGCAGCTCGCCGTTGGGGCTTGGCGCGAACCGGAAGACGGGTCCTGTCATGAGGGAAATCGGATTGTGGAGCTCATCGACAGATTGCTACGGTGCGCGACAGCGATGGACAAGGGGGACCGACGTGCGGCGGATCAATGCGCTGGAGGATATCCGCGAAGGCCTCGAAGCACTGGCACGCCTCGATCCGAGGCTCGCGCCGGTGATTGCAGCGGCGGGCGAGGTGCCGCTGCGCCTGTCCCAGCCGGGCTTTGGCAGCCTCGTGTCGATCGTCGTCTCGCAGCAGGTGTCGCGTGCCAGCGCCGATGCGATCCTGGGCAGGCTCATCGGCCTTGTCGATCCGCTCGACGCTTCAACGATGCTTGCTTCGGATGCCGACATCTTCCGGCAGGCGGGGCTCTCCAGACCAAAGCAGCGCACCGTCCTGGCGATCGCCCGGGCGGTCGCGCAGGACGGGCTCGACCTCGAAGGGCTTGTTGCCCTCGACGCGTCGGCGGCAATGGCGCTGCTGACGGCAATTCACGGCGTCGGGCCGTGGACCGCTGAGGTGTACCTGCTGTTTTGCGCCGGTCACCCCGACATCTTTCCCGCCCACGACGTCGCGCTGCAGAGCGCCGTCGGCCATGCACTGGGAATGACACCCCGCCCGCAGCCAAAGGCGCTCTACGCGCTGGCCGAATCATGGAGCCCGTGGCGCGGCGTCGCCGCACGGCTTTTCTGGGCCTACTATCGTGAAATGCGGGGCCGCGACGCCGTGCCAGCGGCCGTTGCCGCAAAAAAAGCCCAAAAAACAGTGTGACTGGGACCGTTGCAGCGCAAGATAGCAGCTTCACATTCCTGCAATCTCGGGATTACAGTATCCGCGCCGGTCGAAGCATGAGCCCAAGGAGGTCCGTCAGTGACGATCGCAGTGTCGCCGGATGCGCTGCCCGCACTGGTGTTGAATGCGGACTACCGTCCGTTGAGTTATTACCCCTTGTCGCTCTGGTCCTGGCAGGACGCGATCAAGGCCGTCTTCCTTGACCGTGTGAACATCGTTGCCGAGTACGAGCACGCCGTCTCCTCGCCTTCGTTCTCGATGAAGGTGCCGAGCGTGGTGTGCCTGAAGAGCTATGTGAAGCCGTCGCGCTATCCCGCGTTTACCCGCTTCAACGTGTTCCTGCGCGATCGCTTCCAGTGCCAGTATTGCGGTACGCATGAAGACCTGACCTTCGACCACGTGGTCCCGCGCCGCTGCGGCGGTGCGACGACCTGGGAGAATGTCGTGGCAGCCTGCTCGCCCTGCAATCTCCGGAAGGGCGGGCTGATGCCCGACCATGCAAAGATGTGGCCCCGCCAGAAGCCGTTTCCGCCCACGGTGCAGGATCTGCACAACAACGGCCGGCTGTTCCCGCCGAACTATCTGCACGAAAGCTGGATGGATTTCCTCTACTGGGATGTCGAGCTGGAGCCTTGACCGGCGCCGTCAGCGCTTCCTGAATGCGCTGAAATAGGCGATGGCGGCGAGCGCCACGCTTGCGACGACGTTCCAGCCCGCAAACGACAGGCCCAGGAAGCGGCCCGCCGCCTCGTCGCAGGATGGCGGGATCACGAGATCGAGCTGCTCGAGCAGGCTTCCGCTGCCGGAAGGCGCCGCGACCACGCCGCAATCCGTCGGGCCGGGCCACCAGCCCCATTCGACGCCCGAATGGAAGCCGCCGAGATAGACACTCCAGGTCATCAGCAAGGCGCAGACCAGCAGCAGCCCGCGCGTGACGATCGGCGGCAGTTTAAGCATGGAGGAAACCAGCGCCAGAACCGCGACCGGTACGCCAACATAAAACGGCAGGCGCTGTTCGAGGCAGAGCTTGCAGGGGATGTAGCCGCCGATGTGCTGAAAGGCGAGCGCGGTGCCGACGGTGACCGCCATGCCAAGCGCGAGCAGCCCGGCTCCGAGGGTCTGCAATTTTCCGGTTTCGGCGGCAAGGGACATCGGAACCTCAGAAGACATATGCGACGGCGACGAATCCGCCGATCAGCAGCACCATGAACAGCGTGAAGAGAAGGCCGAGATGCTTCTCGATGAACATGCGGATCGGCTCGCCGAACCAGTAGAGCAGCCCGGAAACGAGGAAGAACCGGAAGCCACGTCCGATGATGGACACCACGATGAGGGTGACGATGTTGAACTCTGCGAAACCGGAAAAAATCGTGAGGATCTTGTAGGGAAACGGCGTTACCGCGCCGAAGAGAATGCCCCATGCGCCCCAGGTGTCGTACCAGTTCTGAATCTGGTCGAACGCGCCTTGCGCATTGTACAGGGCGATGATGTGCTGGCCGATGCCTTCGAAGAGCACCGCGCCGATCAGGTAACCCAGCATCGCGCCGAGCACGGAGGTGACAGTGCAGATCAGCGCGTAGCGGAACCATTTCGAGCGGTCGGACAACACCATCGGGATGAGCAGGACATCCGGCGGAATGGGAAAGAACGAGCTTTCGACGAAGGAGACTGCGGCGAGGGAGCGTTCGGCATGGCGCGTACGGGCGAGCGACATGGTCCAGTCATAGAGGCGGCGAAGCATGGAAACCCTCGATTCAGGCAGGCCTTGGTAGAGACAAACGCCTTCCCGCGCAATGGTGCCGCCAAAAGCGGCTTTCAACACTATGCGATCGCTTGACGGGAGCGGCCCGGCCCGTGTACTTCGCTCGTGTCGTGAATTGCCCCTGTGGCGGAATTGGTAGACGCGCTCGACTCAAAATCGAGTTCCGCAAGGAGTGCTGGTTCGATCCCGGCCAGGGGCACCATAATCCGGAAATTCGTTGCAGACGTTTCCTTGTCACTGCGGTTTTGCCGCGGATGGCTGCGCTGAATCCATTCACGACGAGTATTTCCGCTTGACCCTGCGGCTTCCTGGATTCAACTAGAACTTGGGGTTAGAGGGGAAAGCTGCATGATCAAATTCGACCAGACCATCAATCAGCAGGAATTCGTCGTTTCGACGCCGACGTCATATTTCCAGCAATCGATCGATCTGAACGGCGATGGGTATGACGATCTCGTCATTGCCGGGGCTCTTTATCCGGGAGGCGGATTCGAGACAGGGCCGCAGCCAGGCTATTTCCTGATCAACGACAAGGAGGGCGGGTTTGTCATTGCCGGTGGCGACGCACCCTATTCCTACCACCCGAGATCGACGGTGGTGGCTGACTTCAACGGAGACGGGCTGAACGACATCTTCATCGCCGACCACGGATATGACGTCGACCCGTTCCCCGGATATACCAATCATTTGCTGCTCAATACCGGCAACAACAGCTATGTCGACGCTTCGGACAGACTGCCGCAGTTCTGGGATTTCACGCATTCGGCGGCGGCGGGCGACATCGACGGCAACGGGTCGATGGACCTCTATATCGGCAACGTCTATGGCGGCGAGGAAATCAACCCGTATTTCCTCATCAATGACGGTAGCGCGCATTTCACCGTCGATGTGGCGCGCGTGCCGGACTCGCTCGAGACCGGTGTGAGCCAGCACGCCAAGCAGGCATTGAGCGCGACGTTTCTCGATGTGAACCACGACGGGCATCTCGACCTGATCCTGGGTTCGAACGGCGGCGACGGTGTCTCGAGCGTCTTCTACAATGACGGCGCGGGCAACTTCTCCGACGACCGGAAGATGGATCTGCCGAAGAACAACCAGGGTGGCGGCGCGTTCACCCTCGTCCACGACATCAAGGCGGCCGACCTGAACGGCGACGGGCTGGCGGACCTCGTGGTGCTGTCTGCGACGCAAGCGTTCTACGGCTGGAGCATCCAGATCCTCATGGGTCAGGCAGATGGCAGCTTCGCCGATGAGTCCGCGGCACGCATGGGCAGCTATCCGACGTACAATGTCAGCGACAGCGTGTCCGGCTTTCTCACGCTTCGCGATGTTTCCGACGACGGCACGATCGACGTAATCGTCAATGGTGGAGGCGATATCGACAGCGCACCGGCGGTCATGTTCAACGATGACAGCGGATTCTTCAGTGTCCTGAGCGAGCAACAGCTTGCAGCCGAAACGCCCTATTTCGAAGGCTGGGCTCAAGAGATGCTGACAACGCCGGACGGGCTACAGGTCGTCAATGTCTTCGGCAATGAAGGCACGATCTATGTCGAAAGCGTCGCCGAGCTTCTGGGCGGCGGCAATTGGACGGAGATCGGTACCTCCGCAAAAGACACGTTCTCGGGTACGAGCGACGACGACCGCATCCTGGGCCGCAGCGGGGACGACCTATTTCGTGCCTCCGACGGCAGCGATGTGTTCGATGGAGGCGGTGGCTTCGACATCGTGCGCTATTCCGGTTCTCGCGATGACTTCGAGGTGCGGCTCTCCTCGAACGGCACCATCACCGTTGTCAAACCCTCCGGCTCGGATACGTTGACGGGGATCGAACGCGTCGCGTTCTCGGACGGGGCACTGGTCTACGATCTCGACGGCGCCAATGGCCCGGCCGCCTATCGTCTCTATGGCGGTGCGTTCGACAGGACGCCTGACGATGGCGGCCTGATGTTCTGGGCCGACTACCTCGGCAATGGCGGCACGTTGCTGCAGGCTGCAACCGGGTTCATTGCGAGCGCCGAGTTCACGGCTCTCTACGGCTCCAACCTGTCGGATGCCGACTTTGTCGACCAACTCTACCTCAACGTCCTGGGACGGCCCGGCGAAGATGCCGGCGTCCAGTTCTGGAGCGGCTATCTTGCCGATGGCGGGGATCGGGCGGCGGCACTGGTCGATTTCACCCAGCTTCCCGAATATGTCGGGCTCAGCCACGCGGACATCAACAACGGTTACTGGGTAGTGCCGTCCTGATGTCGCGCGTCTCAGCGCGGGGCGGGAAACCGCGCCGTGCTGACCACCGGTCTCTCGATGGCAAAGCGCGCATGCAGCTTGCGGCGCAGCAGATAGATCAGCAGCGCCATGCCCGCGAAGACGAGCCAGGTCAGGGGCGTCGTCCTGAGATCGGCGCTGTCCAGCCACCAAGATCCGGTCGACACTTCCAGCAATTCGGTGCGTCGCAGGAACACCTTGGAGCCGAGCAGCCCGGCATGGACGGCCACGGCGCACCAGAATGAGCCGGTGACCAGATAGGTCGTGCATAACAAAACCGCCAGCAGGAACAGGCCGATGAACAGCCGTATCCCCTCCGGGGTGAGCCAGGAAAGCGGGTCTGTGAGATTGTGCAGCACGGCAAAGACGAGCGAGGAAAACACGACCGCGCCGATGGTCACTGCCGGTGTTGTGTTCCAGCGCAGATAGCGCATCAGGAAGACGCGGAACATCAGCTCCTCGGTGGTCGCCAGAATCAGCACCACGAAAAGCGCCACCACGGTACGCCTGACCGTGCGCACGGTCATGTCGTCCCACGCGGTCGCCGACCATCCGACCTGGCCGAACAGGCCGACGATGACATAGGCGGCGATGACGATTGTCCAGGCAATGGCGAACATGACCAGGAACCCATGCAGCGCCTTGCGCCAATGGCGCAGATACAGGGAAAAGAACGCAAGCGTGTTGTCGCGCGCGACCAACTGGACATAGGCCAGGACAGTCAGCAGCACGGTGGCGAGCATGAGGACCTGGCCGGCGCCGCGCGTATCGTAGATGGACAGGCCGCTTCCGGTGCTCCGGAAGATAAGCTCGAGGATCGCAAGCGGAATCGGAATGAATGCCAGGAACAGGCAGATGTAGAGATAGCGCATTTGGTCCCCAGAGGTGAGACGCGATGTCGGCTGCGGCCGCTTCGAGGCGTGGGCTTATCGGTTGAAGGCCGATTTCGCAAGCAGGCGGAGCCCACTGCAACGGCACTCTGGCGCAGGCCGGGCTTCATCTGCTAGGTCGAGGACTTGGCGTTTTCGGCTGGTTGAGCCGGGGTACAGGGAGAAGCACACTCATGCTCCAGCGGTCGAACAGCTACCAGGCTCTTTACCGGGAATTCCGCTGGGACCTGCCGACACGGTTCAACATCGGCTGGGCGGTGAGCGATCGATGGGCCGCCAACGAACCGGAGCGCACCGCGCTCTTGCACTATGCAGCCGACGGCAAGCACCAGACGCTGAACTATCGCGAGCTCTCCCAGCGTTCGAACGCTCTTGCCAACGCTTTTGCCGCCATAGGTATCGGGCGTGGCGATCGCGTGGCGCTCCTGTTGCCGCAGTGCTTTGAGACCGCGATCGCGCATGTCGCGATCTACAAGCTGGGCGCTATCGCGGTCCCGCTGGCACTGCTGTTCGGCGTCGAGGCTCTCGAATACCGTCTCCAGACGGCCGGGGTGAAGGCCGTGGTGACGACCGAGGCCGGCAATGCAAAGCTCGCGCCGATCCGCGCGCGCCTGCCGATGCTGGAGACGATCGTCTCCATCGACGGCGACGGCGGCGGGGCGATCGGCTTCGATAGGCTGGTTGCCGACCATCCAAACCATTTCGAGGTGGCGGATACCGCCCTGGATGATCCGGCGATGATGATCTTCACTTCGGGAACCACAGGACCGCCCAAGGGCGCTCTTCATGGCCACAGAGTGCTTCTCGGCCATCTGCCCGGCGTGGAGATGCCGCACGAGTTCCTGCCGCAGCCGGGGGACCGGCTTTGGACGCCGGCCGATTGGGCATGGGCAGGAGGCCTGCTGAACATTCTCCTGCCTGGGCTCTATCTCGGCGCTCCTGTGGTCTCGGGGCGCTTCGAGCGGTTTGATCCGGACGCGGCGCTCGTTCTCATGGACAAGATGGCGGTACGCAACGCCTTCATTCCGCCCACGGCGCTGCGGATGCTGAAATCTGCGACCGGGATTAGCAAAAGACACGACCTGAAGCTCCGGACGATCGCATCAGGCGGGGAGTCGCTGGGTCGCGAGACCTATGAGTGGGCGCAGGCCGAGTTCGGACTGACGATCAACGAGTTCTACGGTCAGACCGAATGCAATCTCGTCTTGTCGTCCTGTGCGGCGATCGGGGTCTCGCGCGGCGGCGCGATCGGCAAGCCGGTGCCGGGCCACACCGTGGCGGTGATCGACGGCGAGGGCAGGCGCGTGGCGGCGGGCGAGCCCGGGCAGATCGCGGTGCTGCGGCCTGATCCGGTGATGTTCCTCGAATATTGGCAGAACCCGCAGGCCACGGCGAAGAAATTCGTCGGTGACTGGATGGTGACGGGAGACCAGGGCATCGAGGACGAGGACGGCTATATCCACTTCTTCGGTCGCGACGATGACGTCATCACCTCGGCGGGCTACCGCATCGGCCCGAGCGAGATCGAGGATTGCCTGACCGGCCATCCGGCCGTCGAGCTGGCGGCGGTCGTGGGGAAACCGGACCCGTTGCGAACCGAGATCGTCAAGGCCTATGTGGTGCTGAAACCGGGGGTCGAGCGCGACGAGGAGCTTGCAGGCGAGATCAGCCTGTGGGTGCGCGAGCGCCTGTCTGCGCACGAATATCCGCGCGAGGTCGAGTTCGTCGATTCCATGCCGCTGACGACGACCGGCAAGGTCATTCGCCGCATCTTCAGGGATCGCGCGCGGTCCGAGGTGACCTGAGGGTCAATCCCGCTTGAAGGCGCGCTTGACCCTGTTACGCAGGATGCGGGCCATGTTCCGCGTCTGCTTGTCACGGTGGAGCTGGGTGGCGGCACGGCGCGTGGCGCGCTCGGAATCACGTGTCAGCCCGATGGCGATCGTGCCAAGCGGGCGTCGTTCGCTCCACAGCCGGCTGAGCACCGGATGGTCGGGGACGGCGCAGGAATCGGTCACGTCGATGTTCGGGTCCTCGAGATGGGTGCGTGTCACCTCCGCCATGAGCAGTGTGCCGGGCGAGAATTTGGCGAACGCCTCGTCATAGGCCGTCTTCCAGGTGTATGCGACGCCGGATTCGACGAACACGACGAGGCTGGCGATCGGCTGGCCGTCGAGATGCAGCGCATGGACGCGGCAGAGATCGTCCTGCGCGAGCCGGTCGGCCGCCTCGCGCGCAAAGGCGGCACGGTAGCGATCGATGGCCATGGCCGTTTGCTGGCGTCCCTTCCAGCCGGAGGCTTCCAGTGCCAGGAATGCCTCGACGGCAATACGCACCTCTTCGGGCTGCCGCGCCACCCGATATTCGAGCTGCCCCTGTTCAGCCAGGCGGCGTCCGAGACGGCGAATTTCGCCGAAATGGTGCCGGTTCAGGGCGGCCTTGAGGTACGCGTCTCCGTCAAGTTCGCTGCGCAGGTGCGGGCGTTCGATCCGGTTGGTGATTTCGAGCGGCAGGCCACGGCTTTCCGCCAGCGCGTTCATCATCGCGGCAAAGGGGCCGTCGAGCCGCACTTCAGGCATGACGAAGACCTTGGGCAGGTTGAGGTGCGGCCGCGCCAGCATCCCGAAGAAGTCGTCGATGACGCCTGCCGGATCGTCGCAATCGACGAGTGGTGTCCCGAGCGGGCCGAACGGGCTGGACCACGTGCGAAGGATCGGCACGCCGAACGGCGTCGACGGCTTCTCCACCGTAAACGGGACCAGCAGGCGCAAACGGTTCCTGTATTCGTCACCGTCGCGAATGACCGCCAGACGCACGTCGCGGTCTTCCAGCCGTGGCATGGCGGGCGCGAGGAAGCGCGGATTGAAGAAGATGTTCGGTTCGATGGAGCGCGCGCACAGATAGTTGAGTTCGTCGACCAGTTCGAACCCGGCGGATGCGGGATAGATCGCCAGCTTGCGCGGCGGGCGGTTCTCGAGCTGCTCGACAAGCGACGGCGGTATCTCGGCCGACGCATAGTTGGCGAATTCGCCGATCATCCTGCTGGACGCGCTGCCGCTCTGCTCTTCGAGTATCGGGGTCGCGGCCATCAGTTAATCTCCACGGCGGGTTTGCGGCCAAGCGGCACGACCATCACGAAGCCGAGCTGCCGCCAGACGGTGAAAGCAAGAAGAGCCGCCTCGCATGCCAGTGCCGCCGCCATGGCGATGGCAGCACCCCACAGGCCGTAGGCGGGAATGAGGAGGACGTTGAGCACGATGTTGAAGCCAAGCGTCAGCCCGTAGACCACGGCGCAGGCATTCTGGTTGCCGCTCATCGTGAGAAGGCTCTCGGCCGGGCCCACGCAGGCGCGGGCGACGACGCCGAGGACCAGGACGAACAGAAGCGGGTAGCCGGCGGCGAATTCGGGACCAAAGAGCATCAGCATCGGCTTGCCGATGAGGAGCACGGCGAGGCCCATGGCGACCGATGGCCAGAAGGTCCACAGCACCGTCTCGCGCGCGAAGGCGGCGAGTTCGTGCCGGTTGTCTCCATGGGCGTATTGGGCGTAGCGCTGGGCGACGCCTGCCTTGACGGCAAAATAGACGAAATGCACGAGGGCGAGAATCTTGACCGTCGCGAAGTAGACGCCGACCTCGTTCGGTTCGAGATACCAGCCGACGATGAGAACGTCGGCATTGGTGAGCATGAAGGCAAAGCCTTCGATGAGGAAGATCGGAAGCGATACGACCAGCCATTCGCGCAGGCGGAAGACCGGACGAATCTTCCGAACCTCACGTCCGGTGGCGGGAAGGACTGCGAAGAGCTGAAACAGTGTTGTCAGGAAGGTCGCGAGAATGGCGGCGCCCAGCGCGGTCTGGGCGTCCGGCTCGTAGCCCGACGCGAGCGCTATCCCCATCAACAGCAATATCAGGATCGGGCGCAGCAGGTAGATCGGCCCCAGCGCCAGCATGGCCCAGGAATTCGCCCGTGCCGTGCCCTCCAGCGTATCCGACAGCGCGATCATCGGCAGGCAGACGATGCCGAGATAGAACGGCACGATGTAGTAGTTTTCGAACGCGGCGGAGAAGTACCACACGCCGCAAAGCCCGAGGCCGGTGATGAGGCTGGAAGTCGCCAGGACGAAGAGCCTGCTGGTGGCCATCACGCCGCGAAGGTCGGCGAGTCGCCCCAGTGCCCGATATTCGGGAATGTAGCGGATGATCGAGGTGTTGAAGCCGAAGCAGGACAGGTTGCCGACGATGATCATCGTCGTCCACACCAGCACGAAGAGGCCGTATTCGAAGCTCCCCATCCAGCGCGCCATCAGCACCTGGCTGGCCAGTGCGATGACGGCGCTGACGATGCGGATGGCGAATGCGACAAGCGAGGTGCGCCCCGCCTGACCGCGTTCGTCGCCCGTGAAGATCACCGCATCGACGCGATCGAGGATCGGGCGCGCACGCGCTGCAATCCCCTCCGGCAAAAGCCGGTCGGCCGTCGATACAGCGGAAAAGCGCACTCACAACACTCCGTCTTTCCAGATGGACAAGAAAGACGCTTAGCGCGGTTTGTTTAAGAAACGATGAGACGCATCATCCGCGTGTGGCCGCTGTCAGGCGAACGTGCCGTGGCAGTGCTTGTATTTCTTGCCGGAGCCGCACGGGCAGGCCTCATTGCGGCCGACCTTACCCCATGTCGAGGGATCGGCAGGGTCGCGGTCCTCGGCGGGAACGATGCGTGCGTCGGCGGGCGCGACCGCCAGTTCGCCGTCGCCAAAATCGTCTTCGCCAGTCGTCGCGTCAATGTGCTCGCCGCGCAGTTGCTGAGGTGCCTGGGGCGGCGGCGCGTCAGCCGCCTCGCGCACGAGTTCGACCCGCATGAGCTGTGCCGTGACGACCTGGCGAAGATTGCCCAGCATCGCCTGGAACAGCTCGAACGCCTCGGTCTTGTATTCCTGCAGCGGGTCGCGTTGCGCATAGCCGCGGAAGCCGACGATCGAACGCAGATGGTCGAGGTTGACCAGATGCTCGCGCCATAGATGGTCGAGCGTCTGCAGCACGATCGACTTCTCGACATAGGCCATGATGTCGGGGCCGAAGCGCTCGGCGCGCTGGGCCGCAGCGGTATTGGCGGCCTCCATGATGCGCTCGCGGATCTGCTCTTCGTCGATGCCTTCTTCCCGGGCCCAATCGTGGACCGGAAGATCGAGGTTGAGCGTGGTGCGCACGCCTTCCTGCAAGGCGTCCATGTCCCACTGCTCGGCATAGGCCGTCTCGGGAATGTGCTTGGCGACGAGGTCCTCGACGACGTCCTGGCGCATTTCCGCGATCGTATCGCCGAGGTTGCCGCCGTCCATAAGCTCAATACGCTGCTCGAACACCACCTTGCGCTGGTCGTTCATGACGTCGTCGTATTTGAGGAGGTTCTTGCGGATGTCGAAGTTGCGCGCCTCGACCTTCTTCTGTGCCTTCTCGAGAGCCTTGTTGATCCAGGGGTGGATGATGGCTTCGTCTTCCTTGAGCCCCAGCTTCTGCAGCATGGTGTCCATGCGCTCGGAGCCGAAGATGCGCATCAGGTCGTCCTGAAGCGACAGGAAGAACTTGGAGCGACCGGGATCGCCCTGGCGGCCGGAGCGGCCGCGAAGCTGGTTGTCGATGCGCCGGCTTTCGTGGCGTTCGGTGGCGAGCACGTAAAGGCCGCCGGCGGCCAGGGCCTGTTCCTTCAGCTTCTGGACGTCCTCGCGGATCGCCTTTTCCTTCGCCTCGCGCTCCGCGCCCTCGGGCATGTCGCCGAGTTCCTGTGCGATGCGCATGTCGGCATTGCCGCCGAGCTGGATGTCGGTGCCGCGGCCGGCCATGTTGGTGGCGATGGTGATCGATCCCGGACGGCCCGCCTGCGCCACGATCCAGGCCTCCTGCTCATGGTGGCGGGCGTTCAATACCTGGAAGTCCTGGAAGCCTTCCTGGCGAAGACGTTCCGCCAGGTATTCCGATTTCTCGATCGATGTGGTGCCGACGAGAGTCGGCTGACCCTTTGAATGAGCGTCGCGGATCTCGCGCACGATCGCCTTGAACTTCTCCTCGACGGTTCGGTAGACCTCGTCGTCCTCGTCAAGGCGGGCGACGGGGACATTGGTCGGGATTTCAGACACGTCGAGCCCGTAGATGTTGCCGAACTCCTCGGCCTCGGTCTGCGCGGTGCCGGTCATGCCGGCAAGTTTGCCGTACATGCGGAAATAGTTCTGGAAGGTGATCGAGGCGAGCGTCTGGTTCTCGGGGTGGATCTTGACGTGTTCCTTGGCTTCCAGCGCCTGATGCAGGCCTTCCGAAAAGCGGCGTCCGGGCATCATGCGGCCGGTGAACTCGTCGATAATGACGACTTCGTCGTTGCGCACGATATAGTCCTTATCGCGCTGGAAGAGCCGATGCGCCTTGAGCGCATTGTTGACGTGGTGGACGATCGCGACGTTTTCGATGTCGTAGAGCGACTCGCCCTTCAGCATGCCGGCTTCGCGCAGCATGTTCTCGAGCTTTTCCGTACCCTCCTCGGTGAAGGTCGCCGTGCGCTGCTTCTCGTCAATCTCGTAGTCGGCCTCTTCGAGGCGGGGGATGTATGTGTCGATCGCGGTGTAGAGTTCGGAACGGTCTTCCAGCGGACCCGAAATGATGAGCGGCGTGCGGGCCTCATCAATGAGGATGGAGTCGACCTCGTCGACGATCGCGAAATTGTGTCCGCGCTGGACCATCTGGACCCGCTCGTACTTCATGTTGTCGCGCAGGTAGTCGAAGCCCAGCTCATTGTTGGTCGCGTAGGTGATGTCGCAGGCGTAGGCGGCCTTGCGTTCTTCGTCGGACAGGCCATGCACGATGATGCCGGTGCTCAGCCCGAGGAAACTGTAGACCTTGGCCATCCACTCGGCGTCGCGGCGGGCGAGATAGTCGTTCACGGTGACGACGTGCACGCCCTTGCCGGAAAGCGCGTTGAGATAGACGGGAAGGGTGGCGACCAGCGTCTTGCCTTCGCCTGTCCGCATCTCCGAGATCGAGCCACCATGAAGCACGATGCCGCCGATCAACTGGACGTCGAAAGGCCGCATGCCAAGAGCGCGCTTGGATGCCTCGCGCACGGTGGCGAATGCGGGGACGAGAAGATCGTCAAGCGACTTGCCGTCGGCGATCTCCTTTCGGAACTGATCAGTGCGGGCGCGCAGCGCTTCGTCCGACAGCGCCTCGAGGTCTTTCTCCAGCGCGTTGATGGCTTCGATCTGGGGCCGGAAACCCTTGATGCGGCGATCGTTGGAAGAGCCGAAAATCTTGCGTGCCAGAGCGCCAAAGCTGACCATAAAAGGTCCTTTCAGAGTGAAGCACCGGGCATCGCCGCGGCATTGCCCGCTTCAGATATGTCCTGCGGGCCGGAAAAACAGAAGAAAAGCGCCGCAAAATCGCTTCTGGACGCCAAGTCGAAGGACAGATAAGAGGGGGCACCGGCGATGTCAACGTTGCACGCCCGGCAGGAAGCGAGCGGAAAATCGCCACATTTTGGCTGGTTTGAGAAGCTGACAACCGCCGCTCGGCAATCCCATACTGGAGACAAATCTATGATGAATCCGTTCCGTCGCCTGTCGATCGTTCGCATTGGCGCGGCCGCGGCAATGACCGTTCTGGCCGGCACCGCATGGGCGCAGGACGACGCCGTCGTCGCCACGGTCAACGGACAGCCGGTGACCGAGGCAGACCTGGAGATCGCGATGGCCGACCTGGGCCAGCAGTTTGCCCAGCTTCCGGCAGAGCAGCGTCGCGCTGCGGCGCTTTCGGCCGTGATCGAGATCCGCCTTCTGGCCGCGCAGGCCGAGAGCGAAGGGCTCGGTGATACCGAGGAGTTCCAGCGCCGCATGGACATGCTGCGCCAGCGCGCACTCCACAGCACGTATATCGACGAGCAGATCGCCTCGAAGGTAACCGACGAGGCGGTGCGCGCCGCCTATGACGAGCAGGTTTCGGCGATGCCGGCCCGCGAGGAAGTGCGTGCGCGTCACATCCTGGTGCCGACCGAGGAAGAGGCTGTCGCGGTCATCGAGCAGCTCGATGAGGGGGGCGACTTCGAGGCGATCGCCAAGGAGAAGTCGCAGGACGGCGCGGCTGCGCAGGGTGGCGATCTCGGCTATTTCGGGCCCGGCCAGATGGTGCCGGAGTTCGAGCAGGCGGCCTTCGCGATGGAAGTCGGCGCGCATTCCGCCGAGCCGATCCAGACGCAGTTCGGCTGGCATGTCATCAAGGTCGAGGACAAGCGTGAGCAGCAGCCGCCGGCATTCGAAGAGGTGCAGGAGCAGTTCCGTTCCGTGCTGCTGCGCCAGACCTACATGGATACGCTCGAGGACCTGCGCCAAGGGGCGGAGATCGACATCTCGGACCCAGAACTCAAGGCTGCCATCGAGCCAGCCGCTGAACCGGCACCCGCGGGCGAGGCTCCGGCCGAAGCAGCGCCTGCCGAAGAAGCACCGGCTGCCGACGAGTGATCTAAAGAGCCGGGATTCCAGCCATGTCAGACGCCGTTTCGCCCCTTGCTCCCAAGAAACAACCGAAGATGCCGCCGATCGGCGGCGTCCGGATCGCCACCGCCCAGGCCGGCATAAAGTACAAGAACCGTACCGACCTGCTTGCCATGGTGTTCGACGAGGGCACGAGCGTCGCCGGCGTCTTCACGCGCTCGCTGTGTCCGTCTGCCCCGGTCGAGATGTGCCGCCAGAACCTTGGCGGCGGCAGTGCTCGGATCCTGGTGGTCAATTCCGGCAATGCCAACGCCTTCACCGGCAAGAAGGGCCGTGAGACGACGTCGCTGACGGCCTCGGCCGCCAGCAAGGCGGCCGGATGCACCGACGGCGAGGTGTTTCTTGCTTCCACGGGGGTGATCGGCGAACCGCTCGATGCCGGGAAATTCTCGCATCTACTCGGTGACCTCGTCGCCAATGCCGAGCCGGGCCTCTGGACGGAGGCCGGCAAGGCGATCATGACCACCGACACCTACCCGAAATACGCGACGGCAACGGTGAAGCTGGGCGAGGCGGATGTCACGCTCAACGGCATCGCCAAGGGCGCCGGGATGATCGCACCGGACATGGCGACGATGCTGTCGTTCATCGCCACCGATGCGCCAATCGACGCTCCGGTTCTCCAGGACATGCTGTCCAAGGGGGTGGGCAAGACGTTCAACGCCGTCACGGTCGACAGCGATACGTCGACCAGCGACACGCTGATGCTGTTTGCCACCGGCGCGGCGGGGAAACTTGGTGCCCCGCGCATATCCGATCCGAAGGACGCGCGCCTGGCGCAGTTCCGCCGCGCGCTCAACAAGATGCTCAAGAACCTCGCGCTCCAGGTTGTGCGTGATGGAGAGGGTGCGCGCAAGCAGGTCGAAATCAGTGTGACGGGCGCGAAATCGGCCCGTTCGGCCAAGCGGATCGCGCTGTCGATCGCCAATTCCCCTCTGGTGAAGACGGCGGTCGCAGGCGAGGACGCAAATTGGGGCCGCGTCGTGATGGCTGTCGGCAAGGCCGGCGAACCAGCCGACCGCGACCTGCTTTCGATCTGGTTCGGCGATATTCGTGTCGCGCGCGAAGGCGAACGCGACCCCGACTATTCGGAAGCGGATACCTCCGCCTACATGAAGCGCGACGAGATCGTGATCACGGTGGATTTGGGGATCGGGCGCGGCAAGGCGACAGTGTGGACCTGCGACCTCACGAAGGAATACGTCGCCATCAACGGCGATTATCGAAGCTGACGCGTCGGGCAGGCAGATGACCGAGCGAAGCAGGCAGGCTCCCAACCTCTCCGTGGTGCGTCGTTTCGAGGCCGCAGGCGCCAGGGCATGGCCCGCGACCTCGGTGCACTATGACGGTGCATGGGCAGTGCGCCTGACGGCCGGCCATCCGGCAAAACGGCTGAACTCGATCAACCCGCTCGACCCGGGCGATGATGGTAACCTCACCGAACGCATTGCCCGGCTCGGCCGGCGCTTCGATGCTTACGGGCGACCGCTGACATTTCGCATGTCGCCACTTTCAGGCCATGGCATCCGGAGCCATCTCGACGAAGCGGGATGGCAAAGCTTTTCGGAATCGCTGGTCATGCGGGTTCCATTGAACGACGCTCTGCTCGGCGAGGCTATGGACCAGATTCCGCTCAAGGACATCGGTCGCTTCATCAACGCCGCGATCGCCATTCGAAATCTGGATACCGGGCTGCGCGCAGGACTGTCGGAGGTGATCAACGGCATCCAGCCACAGAAGGGGCTTTTCGTGCACGAGCAGCGTGGCGTGCCTGTGTCGACGGCGATCTGCGTTCGCGATGGCGACCTGGCCGGGCTGTTCGAGGTTGCAACCGAAGCGAGCCAGCGCGGCAAGGGCCATGGCCGCAGGATGCTGCTGTCGGCCCTGAAGTGGGCCCACTCGCAGGGTGCGCGCCGGGCGTGGCTGCAGGTCGAGGCAGACAATGGAGCCGCGATCGGCCTCTACAGGTCGATGGGCTTCGAGGAGGTCTATCGCTACCATTACCGGCAGCCTCGCCAGCCGGCGAGCAGAGGACAATTGGCATGAGCGCGCCCGCACCGAAAAAGCTGCTGCTGGTGGCCGCCTGCGCGCTGATCGACGCGGACGGGCGCGTGCTCATCGCCCAGCGTCCCGAGGGCAAGCAACTGGCCGGTCTTTGGGAGTTTCCCGGCGGCAAGGTCGAGCCGGGCGAAACGCCCGAGGAGACGGTGGTGCGCGAACTTCAGGAAGAACTGGGCATCGAAACCAAGGTGGCCTGCCTCGCCCCGCTGACATTCGCGAGCCATGCCTACGACACGTTCAACCTGCTGATGCCGCTGTTCGTCTGCCGGCGGTTCTGGGGAGAACCGCAAGCGCGCGAGCACCAGGGTCTCAAGTGGGTCCGTCCCGCACGCTTGCGCGACTACGACATGCCGCCCGCGGACGCACCGTTGATCCCGTTCCTCATCGACCTTCTGTAGCGATCGGCGGGGTCATCATCGTTAAGCAATCCTTTAGCCAATGATGAAAGATTGAGCCATCGACGGGCAACAGGGATGCAACGCAACGATGGCGATCGATGATGACTGGGAAGCGCCGCGATCTAATCGCGGACGCGGCGTGGGCGAAGCGGGCATGGGAGCATTGCGTGTCACGTTGCTTTTTGGCTCGGCCGCCGTTGCACTGGCTCTCATCCTGACACCGATCGTCGAGCAGAAGGCCGACGACATGGCCTTTTCGCCCTATCCGCAAGGCGCATATCCGCCCGGCCTCGACATGATGGCAACCGGCACCGTCGGCCAGCGAAGCTCCGGCACCTATGTCGTGCGGCGTAGCGTGCTGCAGCCGACACCCAATTCGGTGTGCGTGATCCGTGAAAACGGCATGCGTACCGGCGATTGCTGAGTCCTGCCCGAGCACGTTAACTTTTTATAGTCACCGCTGTTGCTAGTGTCCGGGCACAGCGCGTGAAGGGCGCACTTTGCTTGGATATGCGACCAATGTTGAAGAAGTTCCATCAAGACAGGCGCGGTGCCACGGCTCTCGAATATGGCCTCATAGTCGCCGTTCTTTCGCTTGTCATTATCGGCGGCTTCAGCCAGGCCGTCGACATCATGCAGGGCAACTTCGAAACGAAGGCGGAGATCATCAAGAACGCCGGTCAGTGAACCGGGGATTTTCAGCGATCTTCAGTAGAGTCCCCAAGCACTTTCGCCAGTGACACCTTGCCGCTTCCGGGCTTGAGCGGCTGCTGTTGCGATGCGTGTGGCGCCCAGCCCGACAGCCAGATTGTCGCGAATGTCGCGCGAATCCGTCCGTCCGGATCCGAGAACCGCTCAGCGTAGATTTGCGCAGCCCGCATGAAGAGCGCGCGTGACGCGGGACGGCGGCTACGCGCTGCAAGTGTGTTCGTCGCACCCATCGCCCGCAGATCGCGCATCAGGTCGAACATGCTGTCGTAGCGGACGGTGACACTTTCATGATCGGCCACAGGGAGCGCAAATCCGGCGCGTTGGAGGAGGGCGCCGGCGTCGCGCACATCCGTGAACGGGAACACGCGAGGGCTGACGCCACCATGCAGTTCAGTCTCGGCCAGCAGCAGTGCCTCGCGCAACTCGGCCAGGGTGCCCGCACCCGCCAAGCAGGCGAGGAACAGCCCGTCCGGGCGCAACGAGCGCCGGATCTGGATCAGCATGCCGGGAAGGTCGTTCACCTCGTGCAGCGAATGCAGCGAGACGACGAGATCGAGGCTCTCCGGTTCGAAGGGCAGCAGTTCGTCGGTTGCCACGAGACCTTCGCCGCCTACGAGCGAAACGTCGGCTTCGACGCGGACCACGTTTTTCACCTTCGGCGATCTGGCCAGCACATTCGCGGCGGCCGGTGTCTGGCAATACAAGGCGGCGGCCTTGTCGAAGCGCCGTTCGACCGCGGCAAGCCTGTCGTCCAGGTCTTCCGCCGCCCGCTGCATCAAGAATCCGGCGCCCGCGTCGGCGATGCGTCGAGCCCTCGCCTTGCGCGCGCTGCCGCTTTCGAGATCGAAGATGGGTTCCATGGTTGCTCCCTGGCGCGATGGTACGTGCGGACGTGGCCACAAGTCTGATATGGTGTGGTTTGGGTGGGATTTCTCGTGACCGATCGCGCCGTCGAGTTCAAGAGATGGATTGCGGGCCTGAAGGCCCTGCCGGAGCGCGTGCTGTTTCCGCCGATCTGTGCCGGTTGCCGGCGCATGGTCTCCAGCCCCGGTACGCTGTGCGGTCATTGCTGGCCGAAGCTGCGGTTCATCGAACGACCATGGTGCGAGGTGCTCGGTACCCCGTTCACGCACGATATGGGCGAAGGCATCCTGTCAGCGGACGCGATTGCCAACCCGCCGCCGTTTGCCAGAGCACGCGCCGCGGTCGTCTATTCCGGGGTTGCAAGGCAGATGGTGCACAACCTCAAATTCGCCGACCGCACAGAGCTCGCACCGTGGATGGCGCGCTGGATGATGCGCGTCGGCGGCGCGCTCGTCGCCGATGCGGAGGTGATCGTGCCCGTGCCCCTGCATCGACAACGCTTCCTGTGGCGGCGGTTCAACCAGTCGGCGGAACTGGCGCGCGCGATCTCTTTTGCGGCCGGCAAGCCTTTCGCGCCCCAGGCGATCGTGCGTATCAAATCGACCCGAAGCCAGGTGGGCCTGGGCGCGCGCGAGCGCGAGGACAATGTGCGCGGCGCGTTCAAGGTGCCCGACGGGGAGGAGATTCGGGTTCGGGGAAGGCGTGTGCTGCTCGTCGACGATGTGTACACCACCGGGGTGACCGTATCGGCGGTAACGAAAGCGCTGAAACGGGGCGGTGCGAGCGCCGTCGACGTGCTCACATTCGCACGTGTTCTGCCGGGGGACTTCCTGCCGGACGATCCACCGACTATATGATGCGTATACACAAGCGAGTGGAAGCATGAGCGAAGTCACCATCTATACGCGCATGATGTGCGGATACTGCGCTGCGGCGAAACGGCTGCTCGAAGTCAAGGGCGTGGCCTACACGGAACACGACGCGAGTTTCTCGCCGGAGTTGCGTCAGGAAATGATCGGTCGTGCGAACGGCCGCAGCACATTCCCGCAGATATTCGTCGGCGACTACCATGTCGGCGGTTCAGACGAGCTGCACGCGCTCGAGCGCGAGGGTCGTCTCGACGCGCTTCTGGCAAGCCAGTCACAGACCTAGACAGGAAGACGACACGATGACCATGACAAGGGTGGCGGCGCTGCAGATGCGCTCGGGCATGGACCCACAGCGCAATGCGTCCGATTTCGAGGCCCTCGTGCGCGAAGCGGTCGAAAAAGGCGCGACCTACGTGCAATCCCCCGAAATGACCGGTGGATTGATGCGCGACCGTGCGATGCTCAAGGAGACCCTGAAGTCGGAGGAGGAAGACCCGATCGCATTGAAGGCGTCGGAACTTGCCAAGGCTCTTGGCATCCATCTTCACGTGGGCTCGACGGCGATCGCCCGGCCGGACGGCAAGGTGGCGAACCGTGGCTTCATCTTTGGTCCGGACGGCGGAAAGCTCGCCGTCTACGACAAGATCCACATGTTCGACGTCGATCTCGACAATGGCGAGAGCTGGCGCGAATCCTCGACCTATGAGCCGGGCCAGGCAAGCACTCTGGTCGATCTGCCGTTCGGGCGGCTCGGCATGGCCGTGTGCTACGACGTGCGCTTTCCGCAGCTTTTTCGGGCACAGGCGCTTGCCGGCGCGCAGGTGCTGACGATGCCCGCCGCCTTCACGCGCCAGACCGGCGAGGCACATTGGCACGTGCTGCAGCGGGCTCGCGCGATCGAGAACGGCGCTTACGTCATCTCGGCGGCCCAGGGTGGGCTGCATGAAGACGGCAGGGAAACCTATGGCCACTCGCTGATCGTCGATCCGTGGGGCCGCATCATTGCAGAGGCTGACCACGACGAACCGGCCGTCATCGTGGCCGATATCGATCCGGCGGCTTCGGCGCAAGCGCGAGGCAAGGTTCCGAACCTCAAGAACGCGCGCGATTTCGCGGTCGAGGTCGTTGGCGGCGAGCCGGAGCGCAAACAGGCATGATCCGCTACACACTCATCTGCGACGCCGAGCACGAGTTCGACGGCTGGTTCCGCAATGGCGACGACTTCGACCTCCAGAAGAAGCGCGGTTTCGTCTCGTGCCCCGTGTGCCATTCTGCCAAGGTGGACAAGGCGCTTATGGCGCCGGCGGTCTCGACGACCCGCAAGCAGGAAAAGGTTGCCTTCGCCATGGGCGAGCAGCAGCGCAAGGCGCTGGCGCAATTGAAGGCGCTGGCGGACGAGGCGCGCAGCAGCGCCGATTATGTCGGCGAGAAATTCGCCGAGGAAGCGCGCCGCATCCACTTCGGAGAGACCGAGGCGCGTGGCATCTATGGTGAAGCGACCCTCGAGGAAGCGCGGAGCCTGGTCGAGGATGGCGTCGAGTTCATGCCCTTGCCGGTATTCCCGGACGACCAGAATTGATGCGGGACCGGAACACGAAGTGAGTTTCATCTGGAACTCGGCGATCGGCCTGCTTCTCGTCACGGGTGGGCTGCTGGGTCTATCGCTGCCGTTCGGCAAGCTCGCCGGGGCGGCTGGCGTGGCGGCGGTGGTCTGGTCGCTGCTGATTTCGGTTGGCGCGGGTGTGGTGCTGCTAGGGGCGTTTGTGGCGCTCGGCGGCCGCACCCGGCTCGATATCGCGCGAGTGCGCTACTTCGTCGTGGTGGCAGCCCTTTCCTACGCGATCCCGAACGTGCTGATGTTTTCCGCGATGCCACGGCTTGGTGCCGGTTATGTCGGAATCATGTTCACGCTGACGCCGATGCTGACGCTGGTTCTATCCATCCTCCTGCGCATGCGGCGGCCGAGCGGGCTTGGCGTCGCAGGCATACTCGTGGGATTTGCCGGTGCGCTCACCGTGGCGCTGACACGCGGCGAGGCGGGGCAGCCAGCCTCGCTGGGCTGGGTCGCCATGGGGCTCGCTATTCCCTTTTTCCTGGCCGCAGGCAACGTCTACAGGACGTGGGACTGGCCAAAGGGCGCCGATCCCCTCGAGCTTGCCGCCGGCAGCCATCTGGCGTCGGCGCTGATGCTGCTTGGCGTGATCCTTGCAACCGGCACCTTGCCCGACATCGGCGCTCTATCGAACGTTCCGGTGCTCGCTTTCCTGCAGGCAGCGGCGGCGGCAGCGATGTTTGCCTTCTTCTTTCGGCTGCAGGCAGTGGGCGGCCCGATCTATCTCAGCCAGATCGGCTATGTCGGGGCCGCCGTCGGGCTGTTTTCCGGAACGGTCTTCCTGGGTGAGAGCTACAGCGCCCTGACATGGCTTGGCGCGGCGGTCATCGTCGCCGGCGTTACGATGACCACAAAGGCGCAAGCCGCGGGATGAACCGCTACTGCGCAGGCTTGTGTGCCAGCACCATGTAGTTGACGTCCATGTCCTTCGAGCGCTGCCAGCGGTCGGAGAGCGGGTTGTAGGTCACGCCGGTACGGTCGGTGATTGTCATTCCGGCTCCACCGAGGGCGCGTTCCAGCTCTTCCGGCTTGACCAGCTTGCCGTATTGGTGCGTGCCGCGCGGCAGCCAGCGAAGCACGTATTCCGCGCCGACGATCGCCAGCCCCAGCGCCTTGAGCGTGCGGTTGATCGTGGCAACGAACATGATGCCGCCGGGCTTCACCATGTCGGCGCATTTGGCGACGAAGAAATCGACATCGGCGACGTGCTCGACGACTTCCATGTTGAGGACCACGTCGAACTGTTCGCCCGCTTCGGCCAGGGCCTCGGCGGTCGTGGCGCGATAGTCGATCTTCACGCTGGACTGCGAGGCATGAAGCTTGGCCACCTCGATGTTGGTTTCCGAGGCATCGGCGCCCACCACTTCGGCCCCAAGCCGGGCCATCGGCTCGCACAGTAGGCCGCCACCGCAGCCGATGTCGAGAATTTTCAGGCCTGCCAGCGGCTTGGCGGAACGCGGGTCGCGGCCGAAATGACTTGCGACCTGATCGCGGATATAGGCCAGACGCACGGGGTTGAACTTGTGCAGCGGCCGGAACTTGCCGTTCGGATTCCACCATTCGGCCGCCATTGCGGAGAAACGCTCGACTTCGCCGGCGTCGATGGTCGTTCGTCGGGCTTCAGGCATGAGTGGTCTCCTTCGACGCAATCAAGTCGTAGAGCGGCAGAGGAAAGTCAAGACGCAGCTTCTGCCTCGCTTGCGAAGGCATGCGGATTTGGGTAAGGAAGCCGCGCATTCGCGCCTGATCCATAGAGGCGCCATCCATTGAATATTCCGGGGGAATCCAAGCCTCGGTCGCATAGCAGGGGCCTGTCGCTTCCATGGCGCGCATCGTGATGAAATTCGGCGGTACTTCGGTCGCCGACATCGCCCGCATCCGCAATGTGGCGCGTCATGTCAAACGCGAGGTCGATGCCGGCCATGAAGTCGCTGTCATCGTGTCCGCCATGGCGGGCAAGACCAACGAACTCGTCGGCTGGGTGCAGGATGCCTCGAAGGCCGAGGGATCGAACTTCAACATCTACGACGCGCGCGAATACGATGCCGTCGTGGCATCCGGCGAACAGGTCACGGCCGGCCTACTCGCGCTGGTGCTGCAGGCGATGGGCGTGCACGCCCGGTCATGGCAAGGATGGCAGATTCCGCTGAAGACGGACACCTCGCACGGTGCGGCGCGCATCGCCGATATCGACGGGTCGTTCCTGATCCAGCGCTTTTCCGAGGGCCAGGTCGCCGTGATCGCCGGTTTCCAGGGCATCGCGCCCGACAACCGCATTTCGACACTGGGACGCGGGGGCTCTGACACCAGCGCCGTGGCCATAGCGGCGGCCGTCAATGCCGATCGCTGTGACATCTACACCGACGTGGACGGCGTCTACACGACCGATCCGCGCATCGAACCGAAGGCCCGGCGCCTGGCGCGAATCTCCTTCGAGGAAATGCTCGAAATGGCGTCACTGGGCGCGAAGGTGCTGCAGGTGCGCTCGGTCGAGCTTGCAATGGTGCACAAGGTGCGCACTTTCGTGCGTTCTTCCTTCGAGGACCCGGACGCGCCCGGTATGGGCGATTTCGACAATCCGCCCGGGACCCTCATTTGCGACGAGGATGAAATCGTGGAACAGCAAGTCGTCACCGGCATCGCCTATGCCAAGGATGAGGCGCAGATCTCGCTGCGCCGCGTCGCAGACCGGCCCGGCGTGGCGGCCGGCATCTTCGGCCCCCTGGCCGAGGCCAACATCAATGTCGACATGATCGTCCAGAACATCTCCGAGGACGGCAGCTACACCGACATGACCTTCACAGTGCCGTCTGGCGACGTCGCCAAGGCGCTTGCGGTGCTCGAAAAGGGCAAGGAGAAGGTCGGTTACGACGTGGTGCAGCACGATGACGGCATGTCGAAGGTCTCCGTCATCGGCATCGGCATGCGCAGCCATGCCGGCGTCGCGGCGAGCGCGTTCCGCGCGCTGTCGGAAAAGGGAATCAACATAAGGGCGATCACCACATCGGAGATCAAGATTTCCATTCTGATCGACGGCCCCTATACCGAACTTGCGGTTCGCACTTTGCATTCCGTCTACGGTCTCGATAAGCAGTAGACGACGAACCACCCCGGCATAGCCGGACGGGACGGTGGCCACGGGCGTTTTGCCGGGGCCAGGCCGTCCTGTAGGCGTTGGAGAGAGAGAAGCCACCATGCGTGATACGGCCGCAGGTCCGCGCCTATTGCTGAGACGGCTTCGCGAGCTCATGGCGGAACCGCTTGAGCCGCAGGCCCGGCTCGACCGCATCGTGCATCACATCGCGCTCAATATGGTCGCCGAAGTCTGCTCGCTCTACGTGCTGCGCGCTGATTCGGTTCTCGAACTCTACGCAACCGAGGGTCTCAATCCCGGGGCCGTCCACCTTGCGCAATTGCGCCTCGGGGAGGGCCTTGTCGGCACCATCGCCGCCAGCGCCCGGGCACTCAATCTTTCCGAGGCGCAGAAGCACCCCGCCTTCGCCTACCTGCCGGAGACGGGCGAGGAGATCTACAATTCGTTCCTCGGTGTGCCTGTTCTGCGCGCCGGCCGAACGCTCGGGGTGCTCGTCGTGCAGAACCGCACCATGCGGCAATATCGCGAGGACGAGGTCGAGGCGCTGGAAACGACGGCGATGGTGATCGCCGAGATGATCGCGTCTGGCGATCTTTCGCGGCTGACGCGCCCGGGGCTCGAACTCGACCTGTCGCGGCCGGTCACCATGCGCGGCATGTCCTTCAACGAGGGTGTCGGACTTGGCCACGTGGTGCTGCACGAGCCGCGCATCGTCGTCACCAACCTGTTCAACGAGGACAGCGACGAGGAACTGGTCAGGCTGGAAGGTGCCCTGAGCTCGCTGCGCCTGTCGATCGACGACATGCTGTCTCGCCGCGAGGTGGCGTTCGAGGGCGAGCATCGCGAGGTGTTGGAAGCCTACCGCATGTTCGCCAACGACCGTGGTTGGGTGCGCCGGCTGGAAGAAGCGATCCGCAACGGTCTGACGGCGGAAGCGGCGGTCGAGAAGGTGCAGAGCGACATGCGCGCGCGCATGATGCACATGACCGATCCGTATCTGCGCGAGCGGATGAGCGATTTCGACGACCTTGCCAACCGCCTGTTGCGCATGCTGCTCGGGCATGGGCCGGAGGCGCTCGCCAATTCGCTGCCGCGCGATGCGATCCTGGTGGCGCGGTCGATGGGCGCGGCGGAGCTACTCGACTATCCGCGCGACAAGCTGCGCGGCCTCGTGCTCGAGGAAGGCGCGATCACGAGCCATGTGGTCATCGTGGCGCGTGCGATGGGGATCCCCGTCGCGGGCCAGATGAAGGGCGCCGTCTCCATGTCGGAGAAGGGGGATGCGGTGATCGTCGACGGCGACGACGGCGTGGTCCACCTGCGGCCGCAGTCCGACGTCGAGGCCGCCTATGCCGAGAAGGTGCGGTTCCGCGCTCGCCGGCAGGAACTGTTCCGAGAACTGCGCAAGCGTCCCTCGGTGACCAAGGACGGTGAGCACATCGACCTGATGATGAATGCCGGTCTGGCCGTCGACCTGCCTCAGCTCGCCGAATCGGGCGCGGCCGGCATCGGACTTTTCCGTACCGAACTGCAGTTCATGGTCGCCTCCACGTTTCCGCGTGCAGAGGCTCAGGAGCGGCTCTACCGCGACGTGCTCGATGCGGCGCGCGACAAGGCCGTGACGTTCCGCACGATCGACATCGGCGGCGACAAGGTGCTGCCCTATTTCAAGGGGGCGGCGCAGGAGGAGAACCCGGCGCTTGGCTGGCGTGCCGTGCGCCTGACGCTCGACCGGCCCGGCCTGCTGCGCACACAGGTGAGGGCGCTGCTGAAGGCGGCGGGCGGCCGCGAGTTGCGCATCATGCTGCCCATGGTCACCGAAATTTCCGAAATTCGCCAGGCGCGCGAAATCATCGACAAGGAAGTCCGCCATCTGTCGCGTTTCGCGCATCACCTGCCGACAAAGCTGAAGCTCGGGGCAATGATCGAGGTGCCGTCGCTGTTGTGGCAGCTCGAAGAGCTGATGGCGGTGGTGGACTTCGTGTCGGTGGGCTCGAACGACCTGTTCCAGTTCGTCACGGCGACGGATCGCGGCAACACACAACTCGCAGGGCGTTTCGATCCAATCTCAGTGCCGTTCCTGCGGCTGCTGCGTCAGATCGTTCGCGCCGGCGAGAAGACCGGTACGCCGGTGACCTTGTGCGGCGAGTTGGCGGGACGCCCGGTATCGGCCATGGCCTTGCTTGGCATCGGGTATCGTTCGATATCGATGTCTCCGGCGGCGATCGGCCCGGTCAAGGCCATGCTGACGGAGCTGCCGCTCGACGCGCTGGCGGCGCGCATGCACGAAACACTCGATGCACCTTCCAGCGAAGTCGATGTGCGCGCCATGCTGCACGCCTTTGCAGAAGAGCACGACATCCCACTTTGACGGACATCAGATGACTGAATTGCCCCGCGACCGGATGGACCAGGTCCTGAAACGCTTCGAGCTCATCGAGGTGCAGATGGCTGCCGGGCCGGAACCCGATGTCTATGTGAAGCTGGCGTCCGAATATTCGGAACTTCAGGAGATGGCCGCGAAGATCCGGGAGCTGCGGGCCGCGGAAGACGAGCGCGCCGACCTCAAATCGATGCTTGCCGACAAGAGCATCGATGCCGAGATGCGTGCGCTTGCCGATGCCGACCTGCCGGAGGTTGAAGATCGGATCGAGAGTCTGCAGCAGGAAATCCAGATCCTGCTCCTGCCCAAGGATGCGGCCGACGAGAAGAACGCGATCCTCGAAATCCGCGCCGGCACCGGCGGCGACGAAGCGGCGCTTTTCGCCGGCGATCTCTACCGGATGTATGAACGCTACGCGTCCGCGAGAGGCTGGCGCTTCGAGCTGGTCTCGGCAAGCGAGGGCGAGGTCGGCGGCTTCAAGGAGGTCATAGCAACCGTTTCCGGCAAGGGCGTCTTCGCACATCTCAAGTTCGAGTCGGGCGTGCACCGTGTCCAGCGCGTGCCCGAAACGGAGGGCGGTGGCCGCATCCACACCTCCGCAGCAACGGTGGCGGTGCTGCCGGAGGCGGAGGACGTCGACATCGACATCCGCACCGAGGACATCCGCATCGACACGATGCGTGCTTCGGGCGCTGGCGGGCAGCACGTCAACACGACCGACTCGGCCGTGCGCATCACGCACCTGCCCACCGGCATCATGGTGGTGTCAGCCGAGAAGTCGCAGCACCAGAACAGGGCCAAGGCAATGCAGATCCTGCGTGCGCGACTGTACGACATGGAGCGCGAGAAGGCGGCGGGAGAGCGTTCGGAGGCGCGGCGTCTCCAGGTTGGTTCCGGCGACCGCTCGGAGCGCATCCGCACGTACAATTTCCCGCAAGGGCGGGTGACGGACCACCGAATCAACCTGACGCTCTACAAGCTCGACCGGGTGATGGTCGGCGAACTCGACGAGATCATCGACGCTTTGATCTCGGACTATCAGTCGAAGCTATTGAGTGAGATGCACTGAGGATGGCCGAGTTGCCATCCGCCGAGCTCGGCGCGGTTGTTCGCCATTTGCGCGCCAGGTTCGACGAGGGAGGGGTGAAGGAAGCGGCGCTGGATGCGCGCCTGCTGGTCGAGCACATCACCGCTACAACGAGAGCCGACGCGATGACAGATCCGGGACGCCATGTGCCACCGGCACAGATGGCCGCTCTTCTGGCTGCGATGGAACGGCGGCTGGCGGGGGAGCCGCCATATCGCATCATCGGAAGCCGGGAATTCTACGGCATGACATTGGCTCTTTCGGAAGGCACGCTGGAGCCACGGCCGGATACGGAGACGCTGGTCGATCTGGCGCTGCCGCGCGTCCGCGCTGCCGCCGATCGGCATGGGGCGTGCCGCATCCTCGATCTCGGCACGGGCACGGGCGCAGTGGCGCTTGCGCTGCTGCGAGAAGAGCCCCGCGCTGTCGCCGTGGCGACGGATATTTCGCTCGATGCCCTTGCGACGGCGACGCGCAATGCCAATATGAGCGGCAACGCAGGGCGGTTCGACGTGGCAAAATCGAACTGGTTCGACGATGTGAAGGGCAGTTTTCACGCAATCGTCTCAAATCCGCCCTATATACCGTCGATGATGATTTCATCGCTTGAGCGCGAAGTGCGGGAACATGATCCGCTTGCCGCGCTCGATGGTGGGCCAGACGGTCTGGCACCTTACCGCATGATCGCCGAAGGCGCGCGACGCCATCTTCACACCGACGGGTTCGTCGCAGTCGAGATCGGATACGACCAGGAAGAGGCGGTAAAGGCGATCTTCGCAAGCCAAGGTTTCCAGTTGTTTGGCGCGGCTCAGGACCTTAGCGGAACGACCAGAGCTCTTGCCTTCGGCTAGCAACCCGCCCATGGCGCAGTGCAAAAAAGCGCTTGGCAAGCATGGAGATTGAAGATAGTTTCCCGCTACCGGATGAGACGAAGCAGGCAGTGCTGTTATCGATTCGGTTCCCAAGGGAAAAGCTGCCTTCTTGCGTAGACGACGCTCAGCTTCGTGCGGGGCTCGTCCGGCAAACGACATGAACCGGGATGGGAATTGACGTGGCGATGACGCGATTCATGCGGCTGGTCGTCAATATGAAACGTGAAGCTGGCGCATGATGTCGCCGCTCCGACGGAAGATCATTCTCAACATGAAGAGATACGAATGAGGCCACAGCAGAACAGGCGCATGCGCGGACGCGGCGGCAGTAACAACAATAATAATAACAATAACAACAATGGCGGCCGCAAGGGTCCCAATCCGCTGACGCGCAGCTATGAGAGCAACGGACCGGACGTGAAAATCCGCGGATCCGCCCAGCAGATCGCCGAAAAATACACGACTTTGGCGCGCGACGCACAAAGCTCCGGCGATCGGGTGATGGCTGAAAACTATCTCCAGCATGCCGAGCACTACAATCGCATCATCATGGCGGCGCAGGCGCAGATGCCGCAGCCGCAGCAGCGCGACAATCGCGATGATGACGACATGGACGATGATGGTGACGAGGGCGGCGGCAACAACCAGCCAAACTCGGGCGAGCAGGATCGCCAGCAGCACCAGCATGCCCGTTCCGACGGTTCCGGCCCACAGCCGGTGATCGAGGGCGTGCCTGCGGAAGTGGCGCTGAACCAGCAGGGCAATTCCGGCCAGGAATCGCGCGACGACGCTCCCCGGAGCGAAAACGCACCGCGTGGCCGGGCCAAGGCGAAGACCGAAGCCGACAATGGCGACGACACGGAAGAGGCGCAGGCGGCGCCGCGCAAGCCCCGGCGTCCACGTCGTCCTCGGGTGAAGGCCGGCGAAGATGGTGCCGCACCGAACGAGGAAGAGCCGTCGTCCGGAAGCGACGAACCGGTGACCGAGGCGGCCCAGTAGGCGCCTTTCAAGATGAATTCGAAAACGGCGGGCTTCGGCCCGCCGTTTTTCGTTCGTCGGTAGCGTGCCAGTCTTGAGGCGTTGGGAACAAATACCCATATCCGCGTCATGTGGACCTGCCGCAACGGTCTTTGACATCCGTCATTGCGCCAGGGGGTCCGTCACCTATTGTCTGATCCGGTGCCGACGAAAGGGCCGGTGAGGGAACGGAGACGCAGATGAACATTGAAAAATATTCCGAGCGCGTTCGGGGCTTCATCCAGGCTGCCCAGACGATAGCGCTCTCACGCAACCACCAGCAATTTGTGCCAGAACACTTGCTCAAGGTTCTGATCGACGACGAGGAAGGGTTTGCCGCCTCGCTGATCGACCGCGCCGGTGGCAGCTCCAAGGACGCCCGGCTGGGCGTAGACGCCGCGCTCGAGGCGCTGCCGAAGGTTGAAGGCGGAAACGGCCAGCTCTACCTGGCGCAGCCGCTCGCTAAGGTCTTTTCGACTGCGGAGGAACTGGCCAAGAAGGCCGGGGATTCCTTCGTGACGGTTGAGCGGCTACTCACGGCACTCGCGATGGAGAAGTCCGCCAAGACGGCCGACATTCTCGCCAAGGCCGGCGTCACGCCGACCGCGCTCAACAAGGTCATCGAAGACATTCGCAAAGGCCGGACGGCCGACTCGGCCTCGGCCGAGCAGGGTTACGACGCGCTGAAGAAGTATGCGCGCGACCTGACGGCCGATGCGCGCGCCGGCAAGCTCGATCCCGTTATCGGACGCGACGACGAGATCCGCCGTGCGATCCAGGTTCTGTCGCGGCGTACCAAGAACAACCCCGTCCTGATTGGTGAGCCCGGCGTTGGCAAGACCGCGATTGCCGAAGGCCTCGCCCTGCGCATCGTCAATGGCGACGTGCCGGAATCGTTGAAGGACAAGCAGTTGATGGCGCTCGACATGGGCTCGCTGATCGCGGGTGCCAAGTATCGCGGCGAGTTCGAGGAGCGGCTGAAGGCAGTGCTTTCCGAGGTCACGTCGGCCGATGGCGGCATCATCCTCTTCATCGACGAGATGCATACGCTGGTCGGCGCGGGCAAGGCCGATGGCGCGATGGACGCGTCGAACCTGCTGAAACCAGCCCTGGCGCGCGGTGAACTGCACTGCGTCGGCGCGACCACGCTCGACGAATACCGCAAATATATCGAGAAGGATGCCGCGCTCGCCCGCCGGTTCCAGCCGGTATTCGTGGAAGAGCCGACCGTGGAGGACACGATCTCGATCCTGCGCGGCATCAAGGAGAAGTACGAGCAGCACCACAAGGTGCGTATCCAGGATGCCGCGCTGGTGTCGGCTGCGACGCTCTCCAATCGATACATCACCGATCGTTTCCTGCCTGACAAGGCGATCGACCTGATGGATGAGGCGGCCGCTCGGCTGCGCATGCAGGTCGACTCCAAGCCCGAGGAACTGGACGAGATCGATCGCCGCATCATGCAGCTCAAAATCGAGCGCGAGGCTCTCAACAAGGAAAAGGACGAGGCTTCCCGGGACCGTCTGGTCCGACTCGAAAAGGAGTTGGCCGAACTCGAGGAACTTTCGGGTGAAATGACGGCCAAATGGCAGGCCGAAAAGCAGAAGCTCGGCCTTGCCGCCGACCTCAAGAAGCAGCTCGACGATGCCCGCAACGAGCTTGCGATTGCGCAACGTCGCGGCGAATTCGCCAAGGCTGGCGAGTTGGCCTATGGCCGGATTCCAGAGCTCGAGAAGAAGCTCGTGGAAGCCGAAACGCGCGAAGCGACGGCTGCGTCGATGGTCGAGGAAGCCGTGACGCCGAGCCACGTGGCACAGATCGTGTCGCGCTGGACCGGCATACCGGTCGACAGAATGCTCGAGGGCGAGCGCGAAAAGCTGCTGCGCATGGAAGACGAGATCGGCAAGCGCGTGGTCGGCCAGGGCGAGGCCGTCCAGGCGGTGTCGAAGGCGGTGAGGCGCGCGCGTGCCGGGTTGCAGGACCCGAACCGGCCGATCGGCTCGTTCATCTTCCTCGGCCCCACTGGCGTCGGCAAGACGGAACTCACCAAGGCTCTCGCGTCCTTCCTGTTCGACGACGACACCGCGATGGCGCGTATCGACATGTCCGAGTATATGGAGAAGCACTCCGTAGCCCGGCTTATCGGCGCACCTCCGGGCTATGTCGGCTACGAGGAAGGCGGGGCTCTGACGGAAGCCGTACGCCGCAGGCCGTACCAGGTCGTGCTGTTCGACGAGATCGAAAAGGCGCATCCCGACGTCTTCAATGTGCTCCTCCAGGTGCTCGATGACGGCCGTCTGACGGACGGGCAGGGCCGTACCGTCGATTTCCGCAATACGCTCATCATCATGACGTCGAACCTGGGGGCGGAGTACCTTGTCTCGCTCGGAGAGAACGACGACGTCGACAAGGTCCGTGATGACGTCATGTCAGTCGTGAAGACCGCGTTCCGGCCGGAGTTCCTCAACCGCGTCGACGAAGTGATCCTGTTCCACCGGCTGCGCCGCCAGGACATGGGCCAGATCGTGGAAATCCAGCTCAAGCGCCTGGAGGCACTTCTGGCGGACCGCAAGATCGAGCTCGAACTGGATGGCGATGCCATAGAATGGCTGGCCAGCAAGGGCTACGATCCAGCCTATGGCGCACGGCCGCTCAAGCGCGTCATCCAGAAGGAGCTTCAGGACCCGCTGGCAGAGAAGATTCTGCTCGGCGACGTGCTCGATGGCTCGATCGTGAAGATCACCGCCGGGTCCGACCGGCTGAACTTCCGGTCGCGAGAAAGGGCGGTAGAGCCGTTGGCGGCGGAACAAGCGGCCTGACGGGCGGCACTCCAGTCGAAGCAAGCGCGAGGCGCGGAGAAACTCCGCGCCTCGCGCATGAATCAGCCGGTGCGATCAGTAACTTCGCCATTTTCATGTCCCGTTCATGTCGCATGGTGCAGCATCGGGACCGAGATTCAGCAGCGTGGGACAGACAGGTATGATCGGCAGGTTACTCTCGTGGACGGCAGTGGCGAGCTTGTGCCTTAGCATGCAGGCGGGAGCGCAGACGCGCGAGGTCGAGGTCTTCTACGATCGATATGGTCGTGAGGTGCTGGTTGATATCTATACCGGCGAGGTCGTCGCTGTACGCGAGCCGCGCGGGTCGGTACGGGAATTCGGCGTGCGGCCCCGTGAGAACTGGGGCGATTCACGCCGGCAGGATGGATACTACCTCGACCAGCGCGACTACGACGCTCAATTGCGCCGCGAGCGTCGCCTTCAGGAGCTCGAGCGCGAGCCCTACGGCGACCAGTTTCCAGATTATCGTGACTACCGTGCCGCGCCCGGCCCCGATTTCCGCGAAAGCCCGGACGGGTTCGGTGGCTATGGCGACGATGTGGTTCGTGAAGAACCCTGGCAGGAGCCTCTCCAGCCCCCGGTCAACGATCAGGTCGAGCGCGTCCCCTTGGGCACGCCGTCGATCGCGGAACTGCCAGCGCCAAACACCAACGGCGACGTCATCATCGATGATGCGTCGCCATCGGCACTTCCGGACGTGACGCAGCCGCCGCAGATCGGCCGTCTCGACGCAACGGAAGACGTGGCGAAGATCCAGATACTGCTTGACCGCGCGGGAGCCTCTCCAGGCGTGATCGACGGGCGTATCGGCGACAACGTCAACAAGGCGATAGACGGGTATCGGGCGCTGACGGGAAAGACGCTGCGCACTTACGACACCGAGTTCATCGAGGCAGAGCTCGCGGCAACCGGCGGCGACCCCTTCACGACATACGAGATCACGCCGACTGATGTTGCCGGCCCCTATGTGGCGTCAATCCCGTCCGACTACGGCGAAAAATCGCGTATGGAGCGAATGGGCTACATCTCCGTCGCGGAGATGCTTGCAGAGCGTTTTCACATGGACGAGCGCTATCTGCGCTCCCTTAACCCCGGCGTGAATTTCGACCGGCCGGGTACGGTGATCAAGGTCGTCAATATCGGCGAGGCCCGCAGCGGCACGGTCATGCGCATCATTGCCGACAAGGGCCGGAAGCAGGTCAGGGCCTATGATACCGATGGAGCGCTCGTGGCCGTCTATCCCTCGACGATCGGCTCGGCCGCGACGCCGTCGCCGACGGGCACGCACAATGTCGAGAGAATCGCGCTCGACCCGCAATACACTTACAACCCGAAGATCAATTTCCAGCAGGGTGACAACACCAAGGTGCTGACGATTCCACCTGGACCGAATGGGCCTGTGGGAACGGTATGGATCGCACTCTCGAAGCCGACCTATGGCATCCACGGGACGCCGGAGCCATCGCAGATCGGCAAGACCGAATCCAACGGCTGCATCCGCCTGACAAACTGGGATGCGCGTGAACTGGCTCAGATGGTCGAGGTCGGTGCGACGGTCGAGTTCGTGGAGTAGAAGAGGGCTGCCCGCCAGCGGAGTGTACCGGTGGGACGCTCCGCTACCGCTGTTCGTCAACCTTTGCGCTTGCCAGTTTCAGCCCCGGCTGCTCATCGCTCAGCAGCTCGTCGATGCGCTCGCGCTCGCGCAGAAACGCTTCCAGATCCTCTGCCTTGAGCACCTTTTCGACCGGAAGGCGCACCCGCATCGGGTCGACCTTGGTCCCGTTGACGATCAACTCGTAGTGGAGATGGTTGCCGGTGGACAGGCCGGTTGACCCGACATAGCCGATCACCTGGCCCTGGCGCACCCGCGCACCTTCGGCGACACCTTCGGCGATCGCGCTTTGGTGATTGTAGGACGTCTTGTAGCCATTGGCGTGGCGAATGATGGTCTGGCGGCCATAGCCACCGCTCCAGCCCGCCTTCTCCACCACGCCATTGCCAGTCGCGATGATCGGCGTGCCGCGCGGGGCGGCCCAATCGACGCCGGTATGCATGCGGGTGTAGCCAAGCACGGGATGACGGCGACCGCCGAACCCGGATGTGAAGCGCCCGTTCGGGACCGCGGTGCGCAACAGGAACTGGCGTGCGCTGCGGCCTTCCTGGTCGAAATAGTCGACCGAGCCGTCTTCCATCTGGAAACGATAGAAAGTGCGGGAAACACCACCGAAATTGGCGTGGACGTAAAGCAGTTCCGACGTGTCGGAGGCCTGGTCTTCGTCATTTGGCTGCGAGAAGAAGACGTCGAGGCGATCCGTCGGATTGAGCCTCGCCTGGAAATCCAGATCGGAGGCGAGCAGCTTGACGATCTGGCGCGTCATGTGGCGCGAAAGGCCGTAGGAAAAGGCAGCGCGATAGATGCCGTCATAGATGGTCGGCAGATCGCCACGGGTGCGCACGACCGGCGGATTGACGTCGAAGGCGCTGAGCACGGCCGGGTTCGGTTCGGGCTCGCTGCCCCTGACATACTGCTCCTTGTCGTCGAGCGCGATGGTCAGAACATGGGTACGGTCATTGTAGATGCTGGCGCGCACGATGCGGCTCATGTCGCTGCGCGTCTCGATGCCGAGCCGCAGCACGTGGCCGGGGTCAAGCGACGTCGCGTTGAGCAGCTTCGAAAACGCTTCCGCCATGCCGTCCGCGTCGGCACCGGCATAGCCGGCTTCGTCCATGGCGTCGGCGATCTCCCTTTCGACCAGGAAAGGGATGATGTCTTCGGCATATTCGCTCTCGCCCTCGTCGCCTTCGCGCGGCGCGATCGAGACGTTCTCCGGCACGATGCGGATGCCGTAGGAAGCGCCAAGGGTCTGCGTTGCCAGCGTGTCGCCGAAGCGCTGCGGATCGACATAGTGAAGCGCGGCCACCTGAACGTCGCCTTCGGTGAGGATCGCGCCGGTATTGCGCACGACCGTCTCCACTTCGTCCGCCGAAAGCGCGCTGCTTTCGTCGAACACTTCGGTCTCCATCGGAAAGTCGATCGTGCGGAGGCTGACCTCGCTGTCGACCTTGGCGCCGTAGATGACGCCGGTATTGGCCGCGGCGATCGCCGGGGCGGCACCTTCTTCGGAAAACACCTCAAGCGGATCGAAGGGCGGATAGGAGCGGCTGGTGGTATGGCCGGCCGCAAGCGCCATGTTGACCTGGACGAATGGGAGCGTGCGAACCACCTCGCGATCGCCCACCGTCATCATGGTGGAAACTTCCATCCGCCGCCGGTCGCTCGTCTTGCTCAGCGAGCGGGGCGGCACGACACGCGCGGTCTTGGCGGCTTCGCCGCTGTCTGCCGACGCGCCAAGGCGCTGGATGCTCAGAATCTCGGGCGGCGTGGCGAGCATTTCGCGACCATCGAGAGCGGCCACCAACGCCACGCCCATCAGGAAGCTCGAGGTGATGCCGGTAAGAAAGGTGCCAGAAAGCCAGCGCGCGGACACCTCGCGACGGTCCGGGGGACCTGCCCGGCCATCGGCGACCAGCGGCGGTTCATTGCCGAGCGCGGCTATGGTGTCGTCGATGGGCTGCATCGCAGAACGGCTGTTTCCCCTCAGGCGTACATCTGATTTGTTCAGCGCCATGACAATTGCCTGTCAAGGCGCGTCAAGTCAACGAAGCCAGCCGCGCACCCCTCTCTTTAGTGGGAGTTTCGTCCCCGTTGGCTATAGAGCACGCGAGGCAGGTTCGTTCCCGCAGGTAGGCGCCGAATGGGGCTCCATTGTGGCTTTCCGCTGCGTTGCCCATCCGGTGAACAAGTCATTGCTTTGCCTGCCGATTGCGCAGGCACCGGACTGTCGTAAAAAATTCAAAAAACTCCAAGTTCGCAGTTGACACTTCGAGGGGCGGGGGCCTATATACGCCTCACCAACGACGGCGGCGACGCTGCTGGCGACGAGAGAGCTTGTGTCTTTTGTTTGCGGAGTTGGGAGAAATCTAGAGAGCCGCGTGAGCGACACTCGTTTGGGTTTGAC
>NZ_JBDOQP010000008.1:0-124165 GCF_039839275.1 Mesorhizobium sp. CAU 1741
GATCTCGACGTCGACACAGCAGGTCGAGCAGGGCGTCGACCTCGTCGGCCAGACGGGCACGTCGCTGGAGAAGATCGTAACGCAGGTCGCCGAGATCACGGATCTGGTGACGGAGATCGCGGCGTCGGCGCGCGAGCAGTCGACGGGGCTGGGCGAGGTCAATGCGGCGGTCAACCAGATGGATCAGGTGACGCAGCAGAACGCGGCGATGGTGGAGCAGTCGACGGCTGCCAGCCACAACCTCGCGCAGGAGGCCGACGAGCTTGCGCGTCTGGTGGCGAAGTTCAAGCTTGGCACGCAGGCCGACGCGGGCAGACCAGCGGCAGGGCGGGCCAAGTCTGCGCCGGCGCCGGTGACGCGCATGCCAGCACGGCCGCAGCCATCCGCCCCCGCGCTCAAGACCGTGTCATCAGGCGGCGGACAGGCAGCGGCACTGCTCGCAAGCCAGCCCGAAGACGACGGATGGGAAGAGTTCTGAGCCTGGCGTAGACCCCACCCGGCGGCGTGTGTCGCCGGGCTCGGGAACAGTCCGAATAACGTCAAATTAACCAAACTCCGTGCCAACTGACGGCACAGCCAACGTGCGAATTCAGCAGCGCCGCAGGCCCTCGAGGGAAGGACCATGAGCAACTCATCCTCTGACCATTGGCAGGAACTGATTGCATTCAGAATCGGCGAACAGGAATTCTGCGTCGACATCATGTCGGTTCGGGAAATCCGCGGCTGGACCCCCGCCACGCCCCTGCCCCATGCGCAGCGTTATGTGCAGGGCGTCATCAACCTGCGCGGCACGGTGCTGCCGATCATCGACCTGTCGGCACGGCTGGGCTTCGGCTTCACCGCGCCTGAGGCGCGCCATGTGATCATCGTGGTGCGCTACGGCGACCAGGAAGCTGGCCTGCTCGTCGACGCGGTCTGCGACATTCTCAGCGTCACCGATTCCATGCTCCAGCCCACACCCAACGTGGCGAGCGAAACAGTCAAATCATTCATACGCGGAATCCTCGCGGTCGAAGGCCGCATGATCGGGCTGATCGGCCTGGAGCGCATTCTGCCTGACATGCAAGAGGCGGATGCCGCATGACGAACGCCGTTCGATCGGCCACGGGTGGACGGGGGCAGCCGCTGGTCGAGGGGGAGTTCCTCTTCACGACCGAGGATTTCAGTTCCATCGCACGCATGCTCTACGACGACGCGGGCATCGCGCTTTCCGAGAGCAAGGCGTCGCTGGTTTATTCTCGGCTGGCCAAGCGCCTGCGCGCGCTGGGGCTGGAAAGCTTCCGCGCCTATTGCTCGCTAGTCGCCGGCTCCGAAGGGGTTAGCGAGCGCCAGAACATGCTGGCGGCGCTGACGACGAATGTGACCCGCTATTTTCGCGAGCCGCATCATTTCGAGCATCTCAAGACCAAGGTGCTGCCCGACCTCGTTTCCCGTGCCAAGGCGCGCGGACGTGTCCGTATCTGGTCGGCCGGGTGTTCCACCGGCCAGGAGCCGTACTCGATCGCGCTGACCATTCTCGAGGCGATGCCGGACGCCGCGCAATACGACGTCCGCATCCTGGCGACCGACATCGATCCGAACGTGATCGCCACCGGTCGCGCCGCGGTGTACTCTGAAGAAGCCGTGCAGCCTGTCCCGAACGCCCTGCGCGACCGCTGGATGGTGCGCGTCAAGGACGCAGGCCGCGACGCCTGGGGTGCCGGCGCGGAGATGCGCACGCTGGTGTCGTTTCGTGAACTGAACCTGATGGGCCACTGGCCGATGAAGGGCAGGTTCGACGCGATCTTCTGCCGCAACGTCGTGATCTATTTCGACGAACCGACCCAGGCACGCATGTGGGCGCGCTTCGCGCCGCTGCTCAATCCCGCTGGCCGGCTCTATGTCGGCCACTCCGAACGGGTCACCGACATGGCAAAATTCGCCACGGACGGCCTGACCACCTATCGCCTCAAGGACGGCATCCTATGAGTACGGTGAAAGTTCTCGTCGTCGACGACAGTGCGACGATGCGCAGCCTGATCTCCGCCGTGCTGCGCAGCGATCCCGAAATCACCGTCGTCGGCCAGGCGGGCGATCCGCTCGAGGCGCGCGAAGCGATCAAGCGGCTCAATCCCGACGTGATCACGCTGGACGTCGAGATGCCCAACATGAACGGGCTGAGCTTTCTTGAAAAGATCATGCGCCTGCGGCCGATGCCTGTCGTCATGGTGTCGTCCCTGACGCAGGTGGGTGCGGATGTCAGCCTGGCCGCGCTGGAGCTTGGCGCGATCGACTGCGTCGGCAAGCCGACGACCGGCATGCCGGCCGAACGCGCGTTCTCGGAGCTTCCCGCCAAGGTCAAGGCCGCCGCCCGTGCCCGCGTTCGCTCCGGCTCCGACCGCGCGCCCAACCATGCCGCCGGCGGCAATTTCCGCTCGGACGGGCGCATCGTCGCGATCGGCTCGTCAACGGGCGGCGTAGAAGCGTTGCTGTCGGTCCTGTCGGCTTTCCCTGCCAACTGCCCGCCCACGGTGATCACCCAGCATATGCCGGGGACATTCACGAAGAGCTTCGCGGAGCGCCTGAACCGGGTATGTGCCGCCGACGTCTCGGAGGCCACTGACGGCGCACCGCTGAGCGCGGGGAAGATCTATCTGGCTCCCGGTGGCGAGAGTCACCTTCAGGTGGTCGGCTCTACAAGCCCGCGCTGCCGCCTCTCGCCCGAAGCTGCCGTGAACGGACACCGCCCATCCGTCGACGTCCTGTTCGATTCGGTTGCCAAGGCAAGCGGCAAGTCCGCACTCGGTGTGATCCTTACCGGAATGGGACGTGACGGCGCGCAGGGGCTGCTCGCGATGCGTCGTGCCGGCGCCTCGACCCTCGGCCAGAACGAGACCACCTCCGTCGTCTATGGCATGCCGAAAGTTGCATTCGAGATGGGCGCCGTGGAACGCCAACTCCCTCTGGAACGCATCGGCGCGGCCATCATAAACCAATGCAATCTTGCAAGGGAGGCGGTCTGATGCCTGCGAGGCCGGATTCGACCCACAATGAGCGCATGCTTGTTCGTGACACCGTTTGGTCGGTCTGCCCGCGGAACACACCCTCCCGTGGAGCATCCACATGACAGGTCAAGTCGCGGAGAGGGCAACCCGCAGCAGCGTTGCGAGCGCGGCTGGTGCCAGCAAACGAATCCACGTCGTTCAGGGCGAGCAGCACGTGACCACCGACCCGGATACGGTGTTGACGACGCTTCTGGGGAGCTGCGTTGCCGCCTGCATGCGCGACCCGGTGGCCGGCGTCGGCGGAATGAACCATTTCCTTCTGCCCGGAGGACGGTCGCCAACGTCTGATTTGCAGGCCGAACGTCACGGCGTCCATGCCATGGAGCTTCTGGTCAACGCCCTGCTCTCCAACGGAGCGCGGCGCGAGCGGCTGGAGGCAAAGTTGTTCGGCGGTGCTCGCCTGATCGACGGCCTGACGGATGTCGGGCGCCAGAACTCCGACTTTGCGGAGCGCTTTCTCGCCGACGAGGGCATCCGCTACGTCGGAGGCAGCCTGCGCGGCGAGCATGGCCGCAAGATCCAGTACTGGCCGATCCTCGGCCGCGCGCGCCAATCGCTGATGGAACGTGAGAGCCAGCAGGTCTTCGACGCAGAACGCAGGATCCGTCCGGTCAAGCCGGTGGAAAGCGACGGTTCGGTCGAACTGTTCTGAACCTGGTGTGCGCCAAATGCGAGAGCACCGGCAACGGCGTGCATACGCTTACACACCGGAGCAGGGTCGGTCGTCGGCTCAGAACAGGTCGACGTTGCCTGCGTCGTCTTCGGGCTTGGCCGCGATCAACGCGTCCGTCGTACCGATCGCACGGATCAGCTCGGTGAGCTTGAGAGTGCTCGTCGCGCCCGCAGTATTGATGCGCCAGTCCGGCTTCGATGCGTCGCCCAGGGCACGCAGGAAACCTGCCACGCCGGCAATGCGCTGGGCACTGAGATCGGCGTCCTGCATGGCCTTCACATAGTCCTCGTCGGCAGCACCGACATTCCATGTCGACTTGGCGATCATCGCCTGGTTGTGGTCGATGCGCCGGGCGATTTCCTCCAGCTCGGCATGGATTCTCACCAGCACGTCGGTCATCCGTTCCGCCTGGTCGAGCACGTCTTCGCGTTGTGGAAAGTTCATCTTACTCGTTCCTACGCTACACCCTGTTACACGCGGCCCTCTTTTTCGGGCTCTTTTCTTGAACGAAGCGGTCGACGGACCGCCGCGCCTGAGCAGTTAGTGCAACTTCCCTACGATCGCCTCGAGCGCGCGACGCAACTGATCGGCGTTGAACGGCTTGGTCAGGTAGTTGTTGAGGCCGAGCTTGCGTCCCTCGTCGAGCACCGCGCGATCAGGGCTGCCGGTGAGGATCATGAACGGCACCCGCGATGTCGGCTTGTAGGTGCGGATCGCGTGCAGGAACTGCAGACCATTCATCTTCGGCATGTTCATGTCGGAGATGATCAGATGAGACGGCGTCGTCATCATCATCTTCATCGCCTGCTCGCCATCGGCCGCAACCTGGATGTTGCGGAACCCGAGTGTCTCGAGTGCGTCCCTGACGAGAAGACGACTGGTCGTGGTGTCGTCGACGACGAGAATTTTCAACTGGGCTAGAAGCGACATGGCTCGTGTTCCTTTATACGAGGGCTCAGTTCAGGAGCCCCTGGCCTGCCTGGTTCTGGGTCAAGACATTGTCCAGTGCGATGAGGCTGATCATGCGGCCCTCCATCGCGATTACGCCCTTCATGAATGCCCGGGCGAGTTCCGAAGCGACGTTGGGCGTCGCCTGAATCGAACCGGAATTCACCGTGAGGATGTCTGAAACCGCGTCGACCAGCAGTCCGATCGTCTGGTTGCCGACCTGGGTGATGATGATGACGTGACGTGCGTTGGGCGTCGCCGGTTCGAAGCCGAGCCTGGCGGCGAGATCGACCACCGGAAGCACGGCACCGCGCAGGTTGATCACACCCTTCACATAAGACGACGAATGCGGAAGCGGAGTGGTGGGTGTCCAGCCGCGAATGTCGCGTACCGACATGATGTCCACGCAGAACTCCTGCTCACCAAGGCGAAAGGCGATCAGTTCGTTGCTTGCTGCGACGTCCTGTTCAACAATCTGCGTCATGCTGCGTTCCTTTTGCGGTTGGCATCGGCGCGTGCGGCGTCGGCGCGCGAGCCCGCGACGATCGCGTCGACGTCGAGAATGACGGCGACCTGGCCGTCCCCGAGGATGGTTGCTGCGGCGACGCCGAAGACGTGGCCGTAATTGGTTTCAAGGCTTTTGATGACGACCTGCTGCTGGCCGATAATGCCGTCGACCATCAGCGCGCATTGCGACTGGTTCTCGGTCTCGACCATCACCGCCACGCTTTCCAGTGGCTCGGCCTCATCCTCGCGATAGCCAAGGATGGAGCCGACATCGATCAGCGGGATGAAGGAGCCGCGGATCGCGATGACCCGCGCCTTCTCGCCCAGGCCGTGCACGTCGGATGCTTTGGGCTGAAGCGTCTCCACGATCGCGGAAAGCGGCACCACCAGCGTCTGGCCGGCCACCGTGACGACCATGCCGTCGAGCACCGCCAGCGTCAGCGGCAGGCTCAGCGAGAACGTCGTGCCGTGTCCCGGCTTGGACGAGATCGTGATGCGCCCGCCAAGCGCCTGGATCGAGCGCCGCACCACATCCATGCCCACGCCGCGGCCGGAGACGTCGGAGATGGTGGAGGCGGTGGAAAAGCCCGGTGCGAAGATCAGATCGTCGATCTCGCTGTCGGTCAACTGTGCGTCGGCGTCGACGATGCCCTTCTTGATGGCGATCTCGTGGACCTTGGCGCGGTTGATGCCCGCACCGTCGTCGGACACCTCGATGACAACGCGGCCGGAGCGATGGGCCGCGATCATGCGAACGACACCCTGCTCCGACTTGCCTGCCTTCACCCGATCCTCGGGCTTTTCGAGCCCATGGTCGATGGCGTTGCGGATCATGTGGGTCAGCGGATCGGCGAGCCGTTCGATGACGGTCTTGTCGACCTCGCAGTTTTCACCTTCCGTGACCAGACGAACCGACTTGCCGGTCATGTCGGCCACTTCGCGGACGACGCGCGACATACGCTGGAAGATCGGGCGAACCGGCTGCGCGCGGATCGCCATGACGGAGTCCTGAATCTCGCGCGTCAGGTGCTCGAGATCGTCGAGGCCGACGGCGACGTCCGAAAGCCGCGCGATGCCGGCTTCCGTAACCCGCTGTGCGAGCATCGATTGGTTGATCACGAGTTCGCCGACGAGGTCTATCAGCCGATCGACCCGGTCGAGATCGACACGGATGGTGGCGCCTTGCGCCTGGGCGGCAGCCGCCGTTGGCTGCGACTGCTGGTTTGCGGCGACGGGAGCGGCTTTCACAGCCGGCTCCACGGGAGCCGGCGCGGGCATCTCTACGATGACGGGCGCGGGAGCTTCGACCGGCGCACTCGCCACGGCAACCGATGCAGCTTCTTCAGCCGCGACCTGCGCCAGGACAGCCTGCACGGCTTCCGCAGCACTTGCTTCATCCAAACCCTTGGCGCCGATTTCCAGATCGCAGTCAAACTCCACGAACTCGAAGATTTCCCGGACGCTCTTCTCGTCCGTTCCGGAAATCGAGATGTTCCACGTAAGGCAGGCGCCTTCGGGATCGAGCTCGGTCAGGAGCGGCACCTCCGAGACGTCGCAGGTCACCTGCATCTCGCCCAGACGCCCCAGTTCGCGAAGCAGGCGAACGGCGTCGTTGGCCTTGGCGTAGAGGTCGGGCTTCGGTTTGAAGGTGATCTGGATGCCCTGCGCAATCTCGCTTTGCTCTTCGACGAGGTCGTCGAAGGAGATCGCCGTTGGCGCAAAGCCGAATTCGTCGACCTCTGGCGCGCCGGGATCCGCATCTCCGGCGAAATCGAACGCGACCGGCGTCGGCGCGAAACCGAACTCGTCGACCTCTCCCGGTGCAGGCGCCACCGCCGCGACCGGAGCTGCCGGCTTGGGTGCAGGAGGAGCAACACCGCCAGCCTTGGCCAGCTCGTCGGTCATCTGGGTGACGCGCGCCTCGTCCATATCGCCACCATCGCGAGCAATCCGGACCAGATCGGCGAGGATGTCGGCCGCGCGCAGCATCAGCTTGACGATCTGCGGCGTCGTTTCCAGCTTGCCGGCACGCATGCCGTCGAGCGTCGTCTCGAACGTATGGGCGAAGCGCACCAGATCATCGAGACCGAACGCTCCGGCCCCGCCCTTGATCGAATGCACGGCCCGGAAGACCGCGTTGATCGTTTCGAGATCGCCTTCCTCGCGCTCGATGATGAGCAGGCCGTCTTCCATCTCTGCGAGCTGTTCCTCGCATTCCTGGAAGAAGGTCTGCTTGATGGCGGCCATTGTGTCCATGACGTCAGTCTCCCCGGCGCTCAGGCGGCAACGCGATTGATGGCGGTCACCAGCTTGACTGGGTCGAACGGCTTGATGATCCAGCCGCTTGCCCCGGCGCGTCGGGCACGGTCCTTCTTGTCGTCCACGCTTTCCGTGGTCAGGACGAGGATCGGGATGGCCCGGTGCTTGTTGTTGCCGCGAACCGCTTCGATGAAGCCGAATCCGTCCATGCGCGGCATGTTGATGTCGGTGATGATGACATCGGGGTCACAGGTCTCGAGCACTTCGAGACCGTGAACCCCGTCTTCCGCCTGGAAGACATCCATGCCGGCGCCCGTCAAGGCAGCCTTGAGCATTTCCCGTATGGTGCGCGAATCGTCGACGGTGAGAATCTTCTTCGCCATGATCAGTTGTTCCTTGCGGAGAATTGGGAGAGATCGAGACCGGCGGTCTGGATCGCGTCGGCAAAAGCGGGCGACGGTTCCTCGATGCTGAGGTCCTGCCCGTCGGCCGTCCATGTGGCTGCCGCGGAAAGAAGCACCTGCAGGCACTGGGCCCCCACGCGCTCGATCTGCGATGCATTCAGTGCAAGGTCCTTGCCCCTGGCGGCGATCAACTCGGCAGCCAATGGTGCGGCGGCCTTGATGTCGAGTTCAGTTGGAAGCGTCATGCTTCCGGTAGCGGCTTTCCCCATGCCCCTCTCCTCTAAAACTCTTCCCATTCGGATGTCTCGGGTGCCATCGACACCGCAAGTGCTGTGGCCCCGGCGGTCGCATGGACCAGCCTCCGGGAAGGCGCGGCTGCGGGCGGTGGCGATGTCTCCACCGCACGCGGCCTGGTTGGTGCATTGGTCAGAACGAAGGCGGCGACACCCTGGCCGAGGGTTGCCGCCTCGCTGCGCAGCGAGTGCACGGCGGCGGTGGTCTGTTCGACCATCGCGGCGTTCTGCTGCGTGCCTTGATCCATTTCGCTGACTGCAGTGTTGATGGCCGACAGGCCGATCGACTGTTCGCGCGACGACGATGCGATCCCTGCCACGAGTTCATCCATCTCGACGACGCTCGTGATGATCCGCTCGGAGACTTCCCCGGTCTCGTCCATGAGCTTCACACCCTTGTCGACCTGGTCGGAACTCTTGGAGATCAGCGCCTTGATCTGCTTTGCCGCTTCGGCGGAACGCTGTGCCAAGCCGCGCACTTCCTGGGCGACCACGGCAAAGCCTTTGCCGGCTTCGCCCGCACGGGCCGCCTCCACGCCTGCGTTCAGCGCAAGCAGGTTGGTCTGGAACGCGATCTCGTCGATGACGCCGATGATCTGGGAAATTTCATGCGAGGATTTGGCGATTTCGCTGATCGCATGCACGGCATTGCGCACGATCGCGCCGGAATGCTTGGCTTCCTCGCGCGTCGAGACCACCTTGGCAGCGGCCTGCGATGCGCCTTCGGCGGCGCGCTGGACGGCATTGGTGAGCTGGTTGAGCGCCGCAGCCGTCTGCTCCAGGCGCAGCGCCTGCTGCTCGGTGCGGCGCGACAGGTCGTCGGCCGCGCGGCCGACCTCTTCGGAACTCGAACCGATGCTGTCGGCTGAATGAGCGACGCCGGAGAGCGTGCGTGCAAGCGATTCCGCCGTATGGTTGAAATCGCGCTTGAGCTGGTCGAATTCGGGCGCAAGTTGCTGCGTGAGGCGTGTCGATAGATCGCCGGCGGCAATCCTGCTGAGGCCATGCGTGATGGCCTTCACCGCCTCGCTTTGGCGCAGTTCGGATTCTGCGTGGGCGCGCTCGACCTGGGTCCGCTTTTCGTCCAGCGCCTCCAGATAGGTGGAGATAGCCAGGTCCATGTCGAGCATGATCGCCTTCACCAGCACGGCCAGCGAAGCGCCCATGGCTTCCGGACTCGTGCCACGCGAGAGAAGGCCTGGCCACTGCTCCTTGACGATGGCCTTGATCAGGTGCTCCGCGACCAGTGCATATCCGCCGATATACCAGCTTGGCTCGAGCCCGATGCGCGCATGGACTTCACCGATGCTCCTGACCGCCGTTTCGTAGCTTTCGCCATAGCTGGCCTCGGCGATGCCGGTCCAATGCGTTTCCTGGCGCGCCTTGGCGCTTGCAACATGGCTATCGGAACCAAAGAATTGCGCGGTATGTGGCGTCGCGCGGACTTTTTCATAGAACTGGGAGAGTGCCGGGCCGACATTGCGCGCCAGAGACGGCTTCAGCTTCCGCAGCGTCTCCCGCGCCTGGGAGTCCATGCCGATGAACGCAAGGCGGTCGTCGATCCTGATCTCTCTCGCCTGCGTGACGGCCATCAACGAAATCCCGTGCCGCAGGGTGTGCGGCAGTGCGCTGGATGAAAGCTGACATTCCGGTCACGCCGGATCAGAAGCGCGGCATCATGCCTTTGGCGTCCCCCACCAAGCTCCTGAAGCTACATAAGCGATCATTGGTTTCGTTCATGTTAACAAAGGTTGTTTGCGCTCAAGAGCTTATCTGACGCTGCGGCAGCGCCGTGCACGAGAGGAGGTCGAACGAAAAAATGTTCACGCTCTTCTCTCGATACTTCAAGTCGTTTGGATGTGAGACCGCGCTCGGCGCGGTTGACGGACGAGCAATTCAGGTAATCTTCGCCAGCAACCGCATCAAAGTATTGCGCTCGCGCGAGGTCAATTGTGCCACCGTTTCCTCGGTGATGCGGTGCGCGGTCGGAATGAAGCTGTTCAGGGCCTCGCGGCCGGTGGCGGTGAGGCTGACGACAAGGCGCCGCCGATCTTCTTCGTGACGGGTCAGGGCCACCAGGCCCCGTGCCTTGAGCCGGTCGATCACGCCCTTGATTGTTGCCGCATCCATGGCGACGAGCATGCCGAGCTGGTTCTGCGAGGTGTCGCCCACTTCGGCGAGCTTCGCCAACGCCGCGAATTGCGGCGGGGTCAGGTCGCCGATATGCCGCGCGAAGATAGATATGTGGCGCTGGCTCGCCTTGCGCAGCACGAAGCCGATCTGCTCTTCCAGCCGGTAGGGCTGTTCGGACGTCACCGCAGCCCGTCCTCGCCCTTGACCTGCCATGCCTCCAACCCTCCCATGCGGGAGTGGATGCGGCCGCCACACGCCATCGCCAAGGCGAACAGGATTTCATTTGGCCGTGGACCGTCAGGCGCCGACACTTCGATCGCGTCGAAATGGCTGCGCACATAAGCCGCATTGGTGTGACCCAGCGGCACGTCGAGCCGCGCGCCGAATGCACCGACCTTCATTGCCGACGGCACGATCGCCTTCGAGGCGCCGAGCCGCTCGCGCATCGCATAGCCGCCGGGCACGTGCCAGAGCGCACCATGCTCGATCTCGCCGTCCGCGCCAACGATCGCTCCCTTGCCGTAGCCGTCGATGGTGGCGACATCGCCTCCGAGCGCGGCGATCAGCCTGTCTGTGAGCATCAGGCCCAGCGGCTTGAGGTCGTCCATCGCGGGCTGCAAGTCTTCGACGAATTTGCCGGCGAAAGGGTTCGCGACCAGCGCGACGGCCGCCGCCCTGCGTCGCGGAGCCGACGAGGCTGGTCCGCCATCGTGGAATATCTCTTCCATGATGATGGCGATCTTTCGGACGACGAATTCAGGCATTGGCAAGCTCCCTCAGATCGATTTTCAGCAACGTTCCAGCCACGCGCGTCTGGCCGCCGAGAAACAGCGCAGCTGATGCGATGAGCCCACGGCGCACGAACTCCTCGACGACGTGCAGCCCGTTTTCCAGCGCCATTCCGGCATCCTTCTCGGATAGCGGTCCAACGCCGGTCGTCACAAGTCGGCTGCCGAGATCGCTGTCGGGCGCAAGCACGTTAGCCGGCGACCGTGTGATTGCGGGATGCCCCGGCAGGTCGACCGCGTTGGCGATCAGCGTCGCGGCGGCATCGGCAAGAGCCGCGTTTCCGGCAAGCACCGTGACCGCATCGGCGATGCCGAGCGAGTGGCTACGGCCGCGCCAGCCACTGGTGGCAATGGCACGCACGGGATCGGACGACTTGATCTCGATGCGATCGGCAATTCCGTGGCCCGTGCCTGCGATCGCCGTTTTCATGACTTCCCCCGAAGCAAGGTGAAGCGCGATGTCGCCGCCATTGTTGACATAGGCGCGGCGCAGTGTCCGGCCTCTCACCATTGCGGCCAGGACCTCGTCGGCGACGCTGCCGGCCACTGCAGCCATCGGCGTGATGAAGTTCTCGCCGAAGCGGCAGACGGCGTCTTCCATGCGCCGCGCCGTGGTCCCCGAAAAGGCTCTCGCCCGAAGCGTGGCTGGACGGCGAAGCTCGGTCAGTTCGGCAACCAGTTCTTCGAGCACGGTTGCGAAGCGGTCGATTGCCTGGCGATAGGCAAAACCAACTTCGCCCGCATCGCCGAATGCCTCCAGCACCAGATCGATCGGCCCATGATTGAGATGCAGCCGCCGTCCGTCCGGCAGCATCGCGGCCTGCGGCCCGTTCATGTCCGGCGCTCGCGCCGAAGCTGCGCCAAGGGTGGCCAGGCATTGCCCGACGGCGCGGGGATCGCCGTGCGCTCGTTGAGATATTCGCCGCCCTTGGCAAGCACGTCGTCAACCGAGCGCACATGGTCAGCGTAGCCGCCGAGGGCTTCATAGTGGTCACGGCGCATCGTGAACTCGATCGGGGCAACAAGAGCCGGCGTCGGCACGTAGCCGAAAGCGTTTTCCGGCAGCGTGGCAACATCGACCATCAGCGTGATGCCGCCGCCGGGCCAGACATAGACCGGCGCGCCGCCGCAGGTGACATAGGTCTGGAGCCTGTGCACGGAACGGGTCAGGTTGACCGGATTTTCCGTTACCCCCGCCCGCAGCGACCCACCGGCCCCGCCCATGAACAGCACCGTGCACAGCGCCGGTTCGCAATTGTCCTCGATCAGGTCCACCGATTTACGCAACCGATCGGGGAACGGCTTCTCCACCGGCTTCAGCTCGTCATCGAGTTCGAAATAGGCGAACTGCTCGCCGGTCGTCGATACCATCAGCAGCGACAGGCCCGGCCGCGCTCCCTTCTTGCCATTCCACTCGCCAAGGATTTCGAGCGGATTGGAGATGGTGGTGCCACCCCAGCCGAGGCCCGGCTCCGACACCTTGAAATAGCGTCCCGGCGTCGAACGCCGCCCGACGATCTTGATGCCGGTATCCTGCCAGCCGATGACCTTGCCGGCCTGATGCTCGGAAACGACGCCTGTGATGTGGTCGTCGACCACCACCACCTCGTCGACGAGGTCCTTCCATTGCGTGGCGAACATGCCGATGGTTGCCGAGCCGCAGCCGACACGCATGCGGTGCTCCGCGCGCCCGTCGATCACCGGGGGCATGCCGGCCTGTACGACGACGGTGGAGCCGTCATCAATGGTCAGTTCGACCGCCTGCCGGTTGCACAGTGCCAGCATGGTGTCGCAGGTGACGCGCCCTTCTGCCTTCGAGCCGCCCGTCAGATGCCGGACGCCTCCGATCGACAGCATCTGAGAGCCGTATTCGGCGGTGGTGACATGACCGATCGGTTCCCCGTTGGCGCGGACGATGGCCGTCTCCGAACCGATGTGCCGGTCCGTGTCGATCTTCACCTTGACGCCGCAATAGGAGAATATGCCCTCCGTCACCACGGTGACCAGATCGACACCCTCCACCTCCTGGCTGACGATGAACGGTGCCGGCTTGAAGTCGGGATAGGTCGTTCCCGCGCCGATCGCCGACACGAAGCGTCGCTCGCGATTGACCGGGTTGCCATCCCACCCTCGTCCATCGAAGGGAACGACCTCGCCGCCGCTTTCGGCGCGATGCTCGAGAATGGCGACGGGGTCGCAGCGCACGATCCGGCCACCGAAATTGCCATAGCGGTCGCAGGCGCCGGTGCGTCCTTCGGCGATGTAGCACATCACCGGGCAGGCATCGCAACGCAGCTTCTCACCCGCGCGCGCAGCGCCCGGATCGTGGGTCTCGAAGCGTTCGGACAGTTCACTCATGACATCGCACACTGGATGGGAGAGCGTATGGGTAAGACGGTGCTCCCTCACGCCCCCCTCTGTCCTGCCGGACATCTCCCCCACAGAGGGGGAGATTAGCCTTCAGTCTTCCTATCGCTTGTCCTGCAGCGCTGGCGATTGATGCCGCCATCAAATACAGCCGATCTCCCTCCGAGTGGGGGAGATGTCCGGCAGGACAGAGGGGGGCAACGTAGGGCACCAGCGCGTCTCGCATCACTGCACCGCCCTTGCCAGGTTGATCGCCGCCAGCACGCGGTCCGGCGTTGCCGGCACCTTGTCGATCTTCGCGCCGGAAGCATGCCGGATGGCGTTGACGATGGCCGGCGCTGTTGGGATCAGCACGTGCTCGCCAAGCCCCTTGGCGCCATAGGGTCCTTCCGGATCCGGCACCTCGACGAGGATGGTCTCGATCGGCGGCACGTCGCCGATGGTGGGAATGAGGTAGTCATGCAGGTTCTCGGTACGACCGGGAACGTATTCCTCCATCAGCGCCAGCCCGATGCCCTGCGCGATACCGCCTTCGACCTGGCCTTCGGCCAACAACGGATTGATCGCCTTGCCGACGTCATGTGCGGCGGTGATCTTGATGAGCTTGACGGTGCCGAGCTTCATGTCGACTTCGAGCTCGGCAAGCTGCGCGCCCCAGCCATAGACGGCATAAGGCTGGCCCTGTCCCTTCGCGTCGAGCGCAATCGTCGGCGGATCGTAGCTTTCGCAGGCCGAGAACACGAAACCGTCCGCGTCGGCGGCAAGCGAGGAGAGGTCAATCGTGCGGCTCGCCTCGCCTTCGCGAACCACAATCGTGCCGCCTTCCAGAGACAGCGCGGCGTCACCCGATACGTTCGCCGCGCGCAGCACCGCCTCACGCAATGCACGGCCCGACTTCTCCGCTGCCTTGCCGGAAATATAGGTCTGGCGCGAGCCCGATGTCTTTCCAGCATCCGGCGTCAGCGCCGTGTCGCCATGGACGAACTCGAACGCTTCCAGCGGGAGCCCGAGCGCTTGCGCCGCCATCTGCGGAATGACGGTGTTGGAGCCCTGCCCTATGTCCACCGCCCCCTGATGCATGACGATGCGGCCATCCGCCGTGATGCCGATCTTCATCGTCGACGGATTGGGAATGCCGGTATTGCCGCAGCCATACCAGCACGACGCCACGCCGACGCCGCGCTTGCGGCTCTCGTTGTCGGCATTGAACGCGGCGGCATCGGCCACGGCACGCGTCCAGTGCGGTCTCAGGGCTTCGAGACAGGCCGCTATCCCCACGCCGCTTTCCAGAACATGGCCGCTTACCGTGGACTGGCCATCACGCAGCGCGTTGCGCAGGCGCAGTTCGAGCCGGTCTATGCCGAGTTTCTCGGCAAGCGTGTCGTAGAGCGTTTCCTGCATCAGCGCCGCCTGCGGCACGCCGAAACCGCGAAAGGCGCCGGAAATCGGCCCGTTGGTATGCACGGCACGGCCCAGCGCGCGATAGTTCGGCGTGAAGTACGGCCCGGAGGCATGCACCGGAACACGACTGGCTACCGTCGGCCCCCAGCTCGCATAGGCGCCGGTGTTGAAATCCCCCTCGAAGATCATGCCGACCACGTGACCCTGCGCATCCGCGCCGATCGTCGCCTTCATCGCCGCGGGATGACGCTTGGTGGTGGAGGCCATCGATTCCTGCCGGGTGAAGGCGAGCCATGCGGGCCGGCCGGTCTTCAGCGCGACGAGTCCGATCAGCGGCTGCACAGACAGGTCAAGCTTGGACCCGAAGCCCCCGCCCGTTGCCGTGGGGATGATGCGCACCCTCTCCGGCGGCAGGCCGAGCACGGCGGCGGTGTCGTCCCGGTCCATGATCGGCGACTGTGTGCAGGCCTTGATGACCAGCGTATCGCCATCCATGTAGGCGTGGCCCGCTTCCGGCTCGATATAGGCGTGCTCGACATAGGACGTTTCGAGCCCGCCGGTGACGGTGACGGCAGCGCCGGCAAGCGCGGCCTCCGCATTGCCACGCTCCACCACGCCTTCCAGCAGAATGTTGCCTTCGCGCCCCTGATGCAGCCGGGCGACGCCGTTGCGGGCCTCGGGCATGCTGAGTGTATGTGGCAGTTCCTGCCAGGTGATCGGAAATTCGCTGATGTCCAGGTCGGCGATCGCGTCCGGCTCGCCGGCGACCAGCGCCACCGCTTCACCGCGAAACAGGACCAGCCCGTCCGCCAGTGCCGGCTGGTCAGCGAATGGCGGAATGACGCCGAAGGCGTTCCGCCCACCGATGTCAGCAGCCGTGAAAACGCCGACGACGCCCGGATGGGTATTCACGAACCCGTCGAGATCGCCGAGCGAAAACCTTGCATGCCAATGAGGCGATCGGACGACCAGCACCGCGAGTGCGCCGTCCGGCCTTTCGTCGGCGCCGAAGCGATCGGTCCCCATCACCTTCGGCACGCCGTCGAGCCGGGGCACGGATGCGCCGACAATGCCACTGGCGACGACAGGCTCCGACACAGCATTGCCCGCATCCATGACCGCCTTGACGATCTTGCGATAGCCGGTGCAGCGGCACAGCACGCCGCCCAGCGCATCGTTGACGTCATCCTCGGTCGGCGCGGCGTTGCGTTCAAGCAGAGCGGTGGCGCTCACCAGCAGCCCCGGCGTGCAGATGCCGCATTGCGCCGCTCCATGCCGCAGGAACGAAGCCTGCAGCGCCGACAGGGCGCCATTGGCAAGGCCCTCGACGGTGCGCAACTCTGCGCCGGCGACGCTTGCGGCCGGCACGAGACAGGAGCACACCGGTTCGCCGTCGATGAGTACGGTGCAGGCGCCGCAGTCGCCGGCATCGCAGCCGACCTTCGTGCCCGTCAGGTGCAGCTCGTCGCGCAACAGTGTCGACAACCGCATGACCGGGGGCACCGTCAGCCGGCGCTGCTCGCCATTGACGCTGAACGACAGATCGACATGCGCCATGGTCATGCGGCAACCTCCGCTGGCTTGCCTATGGCCTTTGCCACAGCGCCGTCGACTGCGCGCGCGACGATTTCACGGGCGGCCGCCAGACGGTAGACACCAGTGCCGCGGACGTCGTCGATCGGCGACAATTCGGCGAAATCGTAAGATTCAACTGTTTTCGCGAGTCCGGATCCCGCGGGCAGCCCGACGATGGCTCTTTCGAGCGCCGGCAATCGTCGTGCGACCGCGGAGCACGCGCCGACGGCGATCGCCGCATCGGCGACGCGCCTCTCACCGTCCAGCGTCAGCCTGACCGCCGTCATGGCGATCGAGATGACGAGATAGCGGCGCGCGCCGAGCTTGACGAAATGCGAGACGCCCGCGGCAGCGGCGCGCGGCACGTGGATCGCCGTGACCAGTTCGTCTGCCTGGCGAGCGGTGTCGCGATTGCCGAGGATGAAGTCGTGCAGAGGTATCATTCGCGTGGCGGCCCGCGAACGCAGTTCCACCTGTGCGTCGAGCGTCAGCAGCGGCGGCACACCGTCAGCGGCCGGCGATGCGTTACAGAGGTTGCCGGCAATCGTGCCCGTATTCTGAATCTGAACCGATCCGACCTCGCGTGCGGCGAGCTTCAGGCAGTCGAATGCCGGCGGCAGCTCCGCCCTGATCACGTCGGTCCATGTCGCCCGCGCCCCGAAAATGACGCTGTCCTGCGAATGAGTGACATGACGCAGGTCCGCAAGGCCGTTCAGGTCGAGGATGTTGTCACGGATCGGGCGGGAACCTTGCGCGGGGTAGAAATCGGTCCCGCCTGCCAGCAGACGCCAAGTGTCGCTGCCCAGCAGCGCGATTGCCTCGTCTGTCGACTGCGGTTTCGCGTAGCGCATATGTCCTGCTCCCATCCCCAGCATGCTCCGAAATTCATTCGTATGCAAACGATACGTGAGCCACGACTTTGCCGATCGCGCGTTTTTGTCCTACTTCTGTCGGCAGATCCGCGTTGCGAGGAATTCATGACTGACAAGGCCCTCATCGTCATAGACGTCCAGAACGATTTCTGCCCGGGCGGCGCGCTCGCCGTCGACGGCGGCGACGAAATCATCCCCGTCGTCAACCGGCTGATCGGCGCGTTCGATCATGTGATCCTGACGCAGGACTGGCACCCGGCGGGCCATTCCAGCTTCGCGTCCTCGCATCAGGGACGGAGCCCGTTCGACACGATCACCATGCCGTATGGCGAGCAAACCTTGTGGCCGGATCATTGCATCCAGGGAACCGAAGGTGCGCAATTCCATCCCGGGCTGGAATGGACGAAGGCAGAACTGGTGATCCGCAAGGGCTTTCGCCCGGCGATCGATTCCTACTCGGCCTTTTTCGAGAACGATCACCAGACGCCGACGGGGCTCGCCGGCTACCTGCGCGAGCGCGGCCTTTCGGATCTGACGCTGATTGGTCTGGCAACCGACTTCTGCGTCGCCTATTCCGCCCTCGACGCGATCCGCTCCGGCTTCAAGGCAACGGTATTGCTTGAAGCCTGCCGGGCGATCGATCTCGGCGGTTCACTGTCCGCGATGACGCAGGAGATGACGGCCGAGGGCGTGGTGCTGACGGAGCGTATCGTTTGACGCTCAGGCCAGATGCCGGAAAGCGGCGATCACCTCTTCATAGACCTTGCGCTTGAATGGAACGATCAGTTCCGGCAACTCCGCCATCGGCTTCCAGGCCCATGAATCGAATTCGGCCTCGTGGCCGCCCGGCGGCGGGTTGATGGCGATTTCACTTTCGTCGCCGTCGAAGCGGAACGCGAACCATTTCTGCGTCTGGCCGCGATATTTCCCCTTCAGCGCAATGCCGACGAGATGGGCCGGCAGGTCGTAGTTTATCCAGTCCGGCGTCTCGGCAAGCAAGGTCGCGGTGCGGATACCGGTCTCCTCGTAGAGCTCCCGCTTGGCCGCCGGCAGAGGGTCTTCGCCCTTGTCGATACCGCCCTGCGGCATCTGCCACAACTGGTCCGTTCCCGCCATCTCGCTATCGGCGAGCACAATGCGCCGGCCGGCCCAGACGAGGCCTGAGCCGTTCAGCACCATGATGCCGACGCAGCGGCGATACGGAAGGGTCTCGGGGTCGACCGGCGTGTCCGTCTTTGCCATCGGTTCTCAGCCTCTTTCGGGATCCACTGCGACCGCCGAAATCGGGACGATCTCGACGCCGCGCCGCCGTGCCTCCTGCACCCAGGTGGCCACCGCGTCAACCGTTACGTCGAACGCCGAGCCGACACCGACTGCATAACCTTTTGCACGCGCCGTGCGCTCGAGGTCGTCCAGCTTGGCCAGGATCGCGCCGCGTTCACGCTCGCCGTCGATGGCGACATCGCCCGCGGCGTAAGGTACGCCCTGCTGTTTTGCCAGGTCGGGCGCGAGGCTGCGGGCCGACGAACCGTCGTCGACATACATCAGCCCGCGCTTTGCCAGTTCCGCGAAGAAGGGCGTCATCGCCGGCTCGCTTGTGACGAAGCGCCCACCCATATAGTTCATGACGCCGGTATAGTTGGTAATGCGCGACAACGCCCAATAGAGCCGATCGCGGTTCTCCACGGGTTCTGCCGACACGGTCAACGTATTGCGGCCTGGGTCGATCTGGGGATAGTCGAACGGCTCGAGCGGCACCTGCATGATGATCTCATGTCCATCCTGGCGCGCAGCCTGCATCCATCGGTCAAGACTGTTGCCGCCACTGGCGAATGCGAGTGTCACTTCCGCCGGCAGCGCCGCGATCGCCGCCTGGGTGCCGGTCTGGGAAACGCCGAGACCGCCGATGACGATGGCCACCCTTGCGCCCCGCGCGCCGGACCACGGACGCGCGTAGACGTCGAAAGGCCGGCGGCCATCGGCAGCGCGCATCGGCAGCAGGCCCGCATCGGTTTCCTCGATCAGCGCGCGGTCGGGCAGATGCGCCATTCGCAGATCCTGGCCGAGCGTCGTCGGGTCCCGAATGACGATGACATTGCTGCCCTCCTCGCTGCTCTCGGGAGGATTGACGCGAATGATCGACGCGCCCCCGGCGCTCTGGCCGCTATCCGGGTAGGCTTCGGAGGATGGTGGCGGAAGAGGAGACGCGTCCTCGACGTCTGCGGGCGCGACAGGTGTCGACAGAACCACCTGCTGCGGCGTCCTGTAGGGGCGCTCGCCGAACGCGATCACCGCCGATGCGGCGACCAGGCCCACCGCCGCAAACCCCAGGGCGATCTGGCCAAGGCCGATGCGACCGCCGTCCCGCGCCTCCCGGTTGCGCGCACCTGCGTCGAGACCGAGAGGTCTGTCGATGTCCTTCTCGAAGGGAGGCTTTGTCACCGGCTGCGATGGTCCCTGATCGCCGAATCACGAATCCGCGCCGGTGCTCGCACACGAGCCGCCGACGCGGAAATGAATTGTCCCCGGCGGACCGGGGACAAGACGCCTTACTGGTTCAGGACCGCTTCGTCCGGATTGGGCGGGAAAGCCGGATCGGACTCGTTGCCGCGTAACAGGTCGAGAGCATATTTGAGCTGCACGTCGTCCTCCGGATCCGGCGGCACGTAGGCCACTGAGCCCGAACCGGTCTCATCCTCTTCGGTACCCTTGATGTGTCCCGGTAGGCTGGACTCACCGCGCGACACGTCCTGACCCTGGAATTCCTCGGGCAGCGGCTGGTCGACGCTTATGTCGGGCGTAATGCCCTTGCCCTGGATCGAGGTGCCGGACGGCGTGTAGTAGAGCGCCGTGGTCAGCCGCAGCGCGCCGTTCTCGGCAAGCGGTATGATGGTCTGCACCGAACCCTTGCCGAAGGACTGGGAACCCACCACCGTGGCGCGTCGGTGATCCTGAAGGGCACCGGCCACGATCTCCGAGGCACTCGCCGAACCACCATTGATGAGGATCACCAGAGGCTTGCCGTCGATGCTGTCGCCGGGCCGCGAGTCGAAGCGCGTGATGTTCTGCGGTTCGCGTCCGCGCGTCGAGACGATCTCGCCGCGATCCAGGAACGTGTCGGTGACGCTGACCGCCTGGTCGAGCAGTCCGCCGGGATTGAGCCGAAGATCAAGCACATAGCCCTTGAGGTCTTCCTCGGGCACCTGCTGCTTGACGTCGTCGATCGCCGCCTGCAGGTCGTCGAAGGTCTTTTCCGTAAAGGAGTTGATCTTGAGATAGCCGACATCGTTCTCGACGCGGTGGCGCACCGCCCGCACCTTGATGATGTCGCGCACGATCGTCAGCTTGATCGGCTCCGCAACATTCTCGCGCACGATCGTCAGCTCGATCGGCGTATCGACCGCGCCGCGCATCATGTCGACCGCGTCGGCCAGCGTCATGCCGCGGACCTGGGTGCCATCGATTTCGGCGATCAGGTCGCCAGCCAGCACGCCTGCGCGTTCGGCCGGTGTGCCCTCGATCGGCGAGATCACCTTGACGAGCTCGTCCTCCATCGAGACCTCGATGCCCAGCCCGCCGAATTCACCGCGCGTCTGCACGCGCATGTCCTGCGCGGCATCCGGGTTGAGGTAGGACGAATGGGGATCCAGCGAGGAAAGCATGCCATTGATGGCGCTTTCCACCAGCTTCTGGTCTTCCGGCTCCGTGACGTACTGTGCGCGGACGCGCTCGAATATGTCGCCGAAGATCGCCAGTTGGCGATAGGTTTCCGAGCCTGCCGCGTTCGCCGTGGCACCACCAGCCCCATTGACGAGGCTCATGGCTGACGCTCCCATGAGCGCCCCGGCAAACAGAAGCGACAACGACTTACGTATCATTTCCTGTCCTTCCAGAACTGCGCCCCGCCCACCATGGGGCCGGATCGACGGGTTTTCCATCCTTGCGGAACTCGACATAGAGCTCCGGGCCGGTGTTCTCTTCCGTGAAGGCCACGGCGCTTGCAATTCTCGTTTCGCCCATCAACCCGACCGGCTCTCCTGCGAGCACGGACTGTCCCGGCGAGACGCTGATTCTTCCCATCCCCGCCAGCACGATATGATAACCATCGCCCGCATTCAGGATCAAGAGTTGGCCATAGGAACGGAACGGTCCCGCATAGAGGACCGAGCCGTCGACCGGCGCGGTGACAATTGCCGCCGAATGTGTCGCAACCATGTCGCCCTGCATGACACCGCCGCTGTCGTCGTCCTCGCCGAACCCTCGCGCGACGTTGCCCGCGACGGGCAGGTCGAGGGCGCCCAGAAGCGCCGCGAAAGGCTCCGATTCTCCCAAAAGCGGGCCGTTCCCGCTCGGCGGCGGCATGTCGGAGGACGGCTGCTCGGCACGTCTGGCAGCGATCTCGATTTCGCTCTCGAGCGCATCGATGAGTTCGCGCAACGAAGACGCCTGGTCGGCGAGCTCGCCGGATCGCGCCTGTTCGATGGCAAGCTGCTGCTCCGATTGCGCCTGCAGGCGCTGCTTTTCATCAAGAAGAAGTGATAGACGTTCCTTCTCTTCCGCCTGTTCGGCGACCGTTGCAAGCAGCCGCTTTCGCTGGCTTTCGATCGTGGCGGCTATCCGCGCAAGTTCCCGCAAGTCACCGATCAGTACTTCGGTCTCGCTGCGAAGTTCCGGCACGACGGCGGCCAGCAGGATCGCACTGCGGACGGACGCAAGCGCGTCTTCCGGCCGGACCAGGATGGCCGGAGGCGGATTGAGGCCCATGCGCTGCAGCGCGCCCAGAACTTCGGCAAGGATTCCGCGACGCTCATGCAGCGAGCCGCGCAGATCGCTCTCCTGAAGGCGCAGCACATCGAGCCGCGAGGCGATGTCGGAAGCGTCCTGCGCAAGCTTGCGCTCTGTCTTCGCCGCCTGCACTAGCGCAGCCGACAGGCTCGCGTGATCCTTGCGGATTTCGGCGATCTCCTCTGCGATCTCGGCAACCCGCTCTTCGGAAAGACCCAGTGCCTCGGTGATACGCTCATATTGCTGCGCCTGCTGGGCGCGCCGGTCTTCCAGCGCGGCGGCATCCTGCGCACGCGCGCCGCCGGCCATGCTCGACATGAGCATCGCCGCCGCCGCGGTCGTCACCAGGAATGCCCTGGCCCTGCCTGCCATGTCTCGTTTGTCGGTCACCAATGGCACGCTATCGCCGCTTCGTTAAGGAAACATCAACCATGATCGCCCGGGCCGGATAGCCTGAGACCTCTCAAGCCCGGTGATAGGGATGGCCCGAAAGGATCGTCACGGCCCGGTATAGCTGTTCGGCAAGCATGACGCGGGCAAGCTGGTGCGGCCAGGTCTGCGCTCCGAACGACAAGACGAGGTCGGCGCTCGCGCGGGAGGCCTCGTCGTGGCCATCCGGTCCGCCGATGGCGAAGACGAGGTGCCGCCGTCCGCCGTCCCGCAGATCGCCGATGCGCCCGCTGATCTCTTCGGATGTCAGGTTCCTGCCGCGTTCGTCGAGGAGGAACAATGCCGCGTCGCCGCGATGACCCTCGAGCGATGCGGCTTCCTCGCGTCGCCGCTCATCCGTGCCGCGCGCGCGGCTTTCCGAGATCTCGGCAACGCCAGCGAATTCGAGCCCGATCGAAGGGCCGGCCTTGGCCAGACGCCCGAAATACCGGTCGGCAAGCTCCCTTTCGGGGCCGGTCTTCATCCGGCCCACGGCGTGAACGCTCAGACGCATGCCTGCCTTCCCGCGATCCCGGCCCCTGGGGCCGCGAATGCTAGTGCACGGTTTCTTCCTCGAGGTCGGGAGCCTGCCACATCTTCTCGATGTTGTAGAACTCGCGCACTTCCGGACGGAACACGTGGACGATGATGTCTCCCGTGTCGATCAGAACCCAATCGGCCCCTGAGAGGCCTTCGACACGCGGAAAGCCCAACCCGGCATCCTTCATCGCCTGGATGAGGTGGTCGGCGACTGCGGCGACGTGACGATGCGAACGTCCCGACGCAACGACCATGTAGTCGCCGAGGCTGGATTTGTTCTGAATGTCGATGGATACGATGTTTTCGGCCTTGGAGTCGTCGAGACTGGCAAGAACGAGGTCGAGGGCACGGGAAATCTCGGCATTGCCGCTGATCCCGGCCGGCGAAGGCTGGATGTCCGCCTTCTTCCGCAATGCTGTTCTCAGTGTCTTTCCTTTCCAACAAGAACAAGCCGGTCGGCGCCCGTTTGGCATCCGACATCCATTAGATAGGCAGAGTCTGGCAACAGTTTCAAGACTTCGGCAGATTCGTGATGTCCGAGGCATCGGCCTCGCCATCCGTCGGCCCGAAGCCAAGCTCGACGGGAAGCGGCACCTGGCCCGTCATCGGCGCGAACGACCCGGTTTCTTCCGCCGGAACGGCAGGCGTGCGCAGGATCCGCAGGATCACGAAGACACAGAAAAGCGCAGCTATCACGATGGCTACCAGCATGAAGGCCTGCGTGCCGTAGATCGCCGTCAGGATGGTTCCCAGGCCAGGCACCACGAACCCGGATACAGACCAGACGAAGAGCATCGTGCTCGACAAGGTGACGAGGTCGTCCTTTGAGGCGCGGTCGTTGGCGTGGGCCGAGGACAGCGAGTAGATCGATTCCGATGCGCCGCTCCACACCATGTAGATCAGGATCATCATCCACAACGCGCCGCCATCGGTTATGCCCGCGGTGATACCAGCCACGACCACGAGCACCGATGCCGCGACGAGCACGTAGCGCCGGTCGGTGCGATCAGAGATCCAGCCGAATGGAAGCTGGAAGATCAGCGTCCCCAACGGCATCGCAAACATCAGCGTCGCCACTTCGGTCTGGCTCAGGCCGCTTGCCGTGGCATGGATCGGAGCGAAGCCTGCGACCATCATCGACAGACCGCCGACCGCCAGCATGCCGGCGACGCCCACCGGCGAAATCGCCCATGCCTGCCTGAATGCGATCGACGCACCTTCCGGCGGCGGCGGCGGCGGCAGGCGCGTCATGCCGACCGGCAGGATGGAGAGCGCGGTAAACGCCACGCCGATCAGCGGGATCGCGGCCCCGGCGATATCGAGAAAGCCCATCAGCCATGAGCCGATGCCCAGCCCGACAATGTAGCTGACATAGAAGATCGCCATCACCCGCCCGCGCACCGCATTGGCGACCGCGTCGTTGAGCCAGCTCTGCGCCACGATGAACATGCCGCAGATCGCGAACCCGTAGAGAGCGCGCGCCGCGATCCACACCACGGGATCTATCCCCGCGCCGATGATGGCATTTGAAAGCACGATCAATGCCGAGAAGATCATGAACGCGCGTGCATGGCCGACACGATGCACGAGACGGCCGGTCAGCAGGCACCCGGCGATGCCGCCAGCCGACAATCCGGTGAGGATCACGCCTGCCCAGGTCGGATCGTAGCCCGACAGTCCAAGCCGGACGGGAATGTAGGCGAACATCAGGCCGTTTCCGACCGCCGCCAGCGCCGTCGAGGCGATGACACCGGCCACCGCCACCAGATTGGCGGGCTGGGTCTCGGGAGCGGTGTTGGCGACGGCAGATTGCATTGACACAATTTGCGCCGGGACCCCGCTTAGCGCCGCGCCAAAAACGACATGGCTGGCGTGGACCGCACGATTGCGGCGGCTGGATCAAGCCTTGCCGGCAGCGCGGATCGCGGTCGACGACAGCGACGAGCGCGGCCCATGGATGAAGGTCCAGGCGGGTGCGCGCAACCGTGCAAGGAGGGCCGCGTCACGTTCGGGAATACGCGCATAGTCGAAGGTCCGCGCCATCACCGACGACATGAAGGACAGCGTCGATCCCGGCCTGTCGATCACCGCGATGGGCATGGTCATCGCGATCTCGCGCCAGCGCTGCCAGCGGTGGAATCCGGCCAGATTGTCGGCACCCATCACCCAGACGAAGTCCACGCCGGGATTGCGCGCGCGAACCAGCGCCACGGTATCGGCGGTGTAGCGGACGTTATGCGCGGCCTCGAAGGCGGTGACCTTGATGCGCGGGTCGCGCGCGATCGCATCCGACTGAGCGATGCGCTCGGCCAGCGGCATGATCTCACGCCCGGCCTTCAGCGGATTTCCCGGTGTAACCATCCACCAGAGCTGATCGAGCTGCAGCGTCCGCAAGGCGATCTCGGCGACAAGCGCGTGCCCGGCATGCGGCGGATTGAACGACCCCCCGAAAAGGCCAACCTGCATGCGCTTCTCGACATGAGGCATTCGGAGGTAGCGGGGTGAGACGCCAGATGCCGTCATCTGCGCGATATCCGGTCAGGTTGCACCCCTTCGCGCCCCCCTCTGTCCTGCCGGACATCTCCCCCACGAGGGGGGAGATCAGCCTTCACGTTGCTGGGAACCAATCCTGCAGCGGTGGTGTTTGGCCTGGGCCATGCCGACAGCCAATCTCCCCCCTCGTGGGGGAGATGTCCGGCAGGACAGAGGGGGGCGCGAAGGAACTCCAAACCTCAGCCGCTAAATGTCACGGGGCTTCACGGCCTTACCTGTCCCGTGCCGCGCACGCGGTACTTGAACGAGGTGAGCTGCTCGACGCCGACCGGACCGCGCGCATGCATGCGGCCCGTGGCGATGCCGATTTCCGCCCCCATGCCGAACTCGCCGCCATCGGCGAACTGCGTCGAGGCATTGTGCAGGAGGATGGCGGAATCGATCTCGTTGAAGAAGCGCTCTACCACTGCCGCATCTTCCGCGATCACCGCTTCCGTGTGATGCGAAGACCATCGCTCGACATGATCGATCGCCTCGCCGATGCCATCGACCAGCTTCACCGATATGATCGCGTCGAGATATTCGGTCGCCCAGTCCTGCTCCATCGCCGGCTTTGCCCCGGCAAACATGGATGTCACGTCTTCGCTGCCGCGAATTTCGCAACCCGCCTTTGCCAGAGCATCGAGGATCGGGACCAGATGTGTATCCTTCACCGCCCTGTCGACAAGCAGCGTCTCGGCAGAACCGCAGATGCCGGTGCGGCGCATCTTCGCGTTGACGGCGATCTTCACCGCCATGTCGAGCTTTGCGGACTTGTCGACATAGAGATGGCACAAGCCTTCGAGATGCGCGAAGACCGGCACTCGCGCCTCGCTCTGCACCCGTTCGACGAGGCTGCGCCCGCCGCGCGGCACGATGACATCGAGATTGCCGGCCAGCCCCTTGAGCATTTCGCCGACGGCGGCGCGATCCGTCGTCTGCACGAGCTGGATCGCATCTTCGGGCAGGCCGGCCGCCTTCAGTCCCCGGACGAGACAGGCGTGAATGGCGGAAGACGAATTGATCGAGTCCGAGCCGCCACGCAGGATCACCGCGTTGCCGGCTTTGAGGCACAGAGCGCCGGCGTCCGCCGTCACGTTCGGGCGGCTTTCGTAGATCACGCCGATGACGCCGAGGGGCGTCCTGACGCGCTCGATATGCAGGCCATTGGGACGGTCCCATTCGGCGATGATCTCGCCGATTGGGTCCCTCAACTCGGCAATCGAGCGGATTCCGTCCTCGATGGCTCGAATACGATCGGGCGTAAGTGTCAGGCGATCCACCATCGCCGGCGAAAGCCCGGATTCTTGGGCATTGGCAAGGTCGATCGCATTCGCATCCAGAATGGTTTGTCCGCCATCGCGCACGAACTGCGCCATCGCGACGAGGGCGGCATGCTTGCGCTCGGCCGATGCCAGCGCCAATGGTCGGGCCGCCGCGCGCGCGTTGCGGCCGACTTGCGCCATCAGCTTGGCGACGTCTTCGGACTCTCCGGCCTTCTCGAGCATGCCCGTTCTCCTTCCAGATGCCGCGGAGCTTTACACCTGCATGGCCATTGCTTCAATGTCGGCATTTCTTCGGGGGGAGAGAACGATGCCTTATCTTTCGAACGAGAAGCTGCGCTTGATGCGCAACAAGTACGATCATGACGTCGCACGCTATCTTGCGGAAACGGCGACGCGCAAATGCCTGATCAGCTATGGCGAACTCGGCGATGCGTTTGGGCGATCTGCCCGGGGCTGGGGCGATGTGCTTGGCGGCATAGCGCTCCGATGCCACGAACACGGTTTGCCGCTCCTGCCGGTCATCGTAGTGGAGAAGAAGTCGCGTCTGCCGTCAACAGGTGCGCTCCTGTACAAGGACCTCGGAATGATCGACGATTCCGCGGTCGCGACGATGCAACAGCGCTGTTTCGAGCATGACTGGTCGCGAACGCCGTTAGGGTGAGGCGGTCTCGGCATGCGCCGACATCACCATGTCGTCGCGATGCACCATGGCCGAGCGTGCCTCGTGGCCCAGCACTGCCTCGATCTCCGCCGTCTTGAGACCCGCGATCCTGACGGCGTCGGCCGCGTCGTAAGCTGCGAGACCACGCGCAATCTCGCGGCCCGACGGATCGAGCACCGCCACCGTGTCGCCGCGCGAGAAATTCCCCGACACCAGCGTCACACCGGCCGGAAGCAGGGACTTGCCCGACAACAGCGCCCTCACCGCGCCGGCATCGACGGTCACGCGGCCAGCGGGCTCGAGATTGCCGGCGATCCAGGTCTTGTAGCCGCGCACCGGGTTCGCGCTTGCTGCGAACCATGTCGCCCTCTCGCCTTTGTCGATAGCCGACAGCGGATTGGGGCGCGTTCCGGAGGTGATCACCATCGCGGTTCCCGCAACCGTCGCGATCTTGCCCGCATCGAGCTTGGTGCGCATGCCGCCACGTGAAAGTTCGGAGGCGGCAGCGCCGGCCATCGCCTCGATCGCCGGGGTAATGCGCTCTACGAAGGGGATGAACTCGGCGTTCGGGTCGATCGCCGGCGGCGCGGTGTAGAGGCCGTCAATGTCGGAGAGCAGCACCAGCAGATCCGCGCCCATCATCGTCGCGACGCGGGCCGCTAGCCGATCATTGTCGCCATAGCGGATTTCCGAGGTGGCGACGGTGTCGTTCTCGTTGATGACCGGCACCGCCTGCATCTTCAGCAGCGTCCCCACCGTAGCGCGCACGTTGAGATAGCGCCGCCGCTCCTCGGTGTCGCCGAGCGTCACCAGCACCTGGCCGGACTTGAGCCCATGCCGTGCCAGCGCGTCCGCCCATGCGCCCGCCAGCGCGATCTGCCCGACGGCCGCTGCCGCTTGGCTCTCTTCCAGTCGCAACGCGCGCGACTTGAGGCCCAGCATCGTTCGCCCCAACGCGATGGCGCCGGAGGAAACCACCAGCACCTCGGTGCCCTGCACGGTCAGCACGGCGACGTCATCGACCAGCGAGGCCAGCCAGTCGCGCTTGAGTCCGCTCTTGCGGTCGACAAGCAATGCCGAGCCAATCTTCACCGTGATGCGACGGAAAGAAGAGAGTTTGTTCATTGGCGGGACCGGAAGCGTCGCATCCCGTCGCGCCCCCCTCTGTCCTGCCGGACATCTCCCCCACATGGAGGGAGATTGGCTGTCACACCGGTATCCGCCAAACATGTTCGTTGGAGGACAGGCGACACGGGCTTTGAAATCTGATCTCCCCCCTCGTGGGGGAGATGTCCGGCGGGACAGAGGGGGGCAACGTAGAGCATCAACTTATCCCTGCGCCCTACTTCGTCCAGCGCTCGTCATCCTCGACCGGCGCTTCTTCCGCCCGAGCCTCCTGCACGATCGACATGAGCGCTCGCAGCGTTTCCTCGACGCCTTCGCGGGTGACGGCCGAGAGCAGGATCGGCGCCCGGCCGCAGGCGCGCTTGAGCGCCGCCACCTTCTTCTTGCGGGCGTCCGGGTCCAGCGTGTCAACCTGGCTCAACGCGACGATCTCGGGCTTCTCGTCCAAGCCATGGCCGTAGGCTTCGAGTTCGCCACGAACGGTCTTGTAGGCCTTGCCGGGATGCTCTTCCTGCGCGGACACGAGGTGCAAAAGGACACGTGTGCGCTCGACATGGCCGAGGAAGCGGTCGCCGATGCCGATGCCTTCATGCGCGCCCTCGATGAGGCCGGGAATGTCGGCGATGACGAATTCGCGCGCATCGACACGCGCCACGCCGAGGCCGGGATGGAGCGTGGTGAATGGATAGTCCGCGATCTTCGGCTTCGCCGCCGTCACCGTGGCGAGGAAGGTTGACTTGCCCGCATTGGGCAGGCCGACGAGGCCTGCGTCGGCGATCAGCTTCAGCCGCAGCCAGATCGTCCGCTCCTCGCCAGGAAGACCGGGATTGGCCCGACGTGGCGCCTGGTTTGTGGAAGTCTTGAAGTGCTGGTTGCCGAAGCCGCCATTGCCGCCCTTCGCGATCAGGAAGCGCTGGCCGACCTCCGTCAGGTCGCAGATCAGGGTCTCATTGTCTTCCTCGAATATCTGCGTGCCGGCCGGAACCTTCAGCGTCACGTCCGAGCCCTTGGCGCCGGTGCGGTTGCGCCCCATGCCGTGAATGCCGGTTTGCGCCTTGAAATGCTGCTGGTAGCGATAATCGATCAGTGTGTTGAGGCCGTCGACCGCTTCAGCCCACACGTCGCCGCCGCGACCACCATCACCACCGTCCGGCCCGCCGAATTCGATGAACTTTTCGCGCCGGAACGAAACAGAGCCTGCCCCGCCGTCGCCGGACCGGATATAGACCTTCGCCTGATCGAGAAATTTCATCGGATTGACAGCCTGTGGCTTGTTCTGGTTGTGGAGCGCCTGCTCTAACGCATGCGGGCGGCGGAATCACCTGTGAAAACGGCCTGACGGAGACGAAACGGCATGAAATGCGTCAGCTACAACATTCAGTTCGGCTTCGGCATCGATGCCCGGTACGATCTCGGGCGTGTCGTTGACGCCGTTCGGGGAGCCGACATCATCGCGCTGCAGGAGGTCACCCGCAACAGCCCGATGAATGGCGGGCGCGATCTCGTAGCGGACATCAGGGCGATGCTGCCCGACTATTTTGCCGCCTACGGGCCCAATTTCGAGGCGGATATAGGATCGCACGTCAAGGATGGCACCGCCGTCGATGTCCGGCTGCAGTTCGGCAACATGATCTTGTCGAAGACTCCGATCCTGCTGTCGCGCAACTTGCTGTTGCCGCGTACCCGCAGCTACGACAAGGTCAATCTCCAGCGCGGCGCGCTTGAAGCGCTGATCGACACCCCTTTCGGCCCCACCCGCTTCTATTCGCTGCATCTCGACCACCGCGGCACCGACGAACGCCTGCGCCAGATCGATTTCCTGATGGAGCGCCTGCTTGCCTATCCGCTGGAAGGCGGCGGCATCACCGGCATCTCGGAAATGGGCTTTCCCGAGCCGCCAGTGCCGGAAACCTATGTCGTGATGGGCGATTTCAACATGCTGCCGGGATCAGCCGAATATCACGCCGTCGTGGGCATGCCGGACCATGAATTCGGTACGCCCGTCGTCGCCACCCGCGCTGTCGATGCAGGCGCGCTGCCGGTGGGCGACACGCAGCCGACCTGTGTCAATCTCGAGGATCCATCAGACGCTTCGATGCACAAGCGGCTGGACTACTGCTTCGTCCATCCACTGCTTGCGTCGCGGGTCAAGTCAGTGCGCGTCGACGCCGGGGCCATCGGCTCCGATCACAAGCCGGTATGGATCGAGTTCGGCTGAGCCTCACTCAGCGCATCGTCTCCGGCAGCCAGGTCGCGATCTGCGGCACGTAGATCAGCAGCACCACGACCGCCAGCGAAGCGAGCACGAATGGCCAGACGCCGGCGAATATCCGGCTGGCCGGCACGCCGGTCGCCCGCTCCAGCACGAAGACGTTGAGCCCGATCGGTGGTGTCAGCATGGCGATTTCCATCAGGATCGTCAGGTAGATACCGGTCCAGATCGGGTCGTAGCCCAGCGCAACGGTGATCGGCAGAACCAGCGGCAGCGTCAGGATGAGCATGCCGAACGTGTCCATGATCGCGCCAAGCAGCAGGTAGACCAGCGCGAGCGCCAGCAGGACAACCTGCGGCGATGCATCGAGCCCTGACACCAGCCCGACGACCGCGTCGGTCAGCCGCGTCTGCACCAGGAAACGCGACAGGATGATCCCGCCGGTCAGGATCAGGAAGATCGCGGCTGACGTACGGATCGTCTCCTTGAGAGCGGCGCGCAGGGCCACGAGGCTCAGCCGCCGGCTTGCAAGCGCGATCAACACCACGCTCGCCACGCCGATGCCCGACGCCTCGGTCGGTGTGAACATTCCCGCATAGATGCCACCGATGACGACGACGAAGATGACGATGACCGAAACCAGCCCGACCGCGTGCGACGACAGTGGCCGTTCCGATTCACCCAGCGGCAGGCTGGCGGCCGACGCATATTGGCGCCGCTGCACCATCACGGTCGCGACGAATGCCAGCATCAGGATGAGGCCGGGGACGATGCCGGCGATGAACAGCGCCCCGATCGAGGTCTCGCTCCACACGCCGTAGATGACGAGGGGAACGCTCGGCGGAATGATGATGGCGAGCGTTGCGGCGCTCGCCACCGTCGCCGCCGCGAGCTTGTCGCTGTAGCCGCGCTTGATCATCTGGGGCACGGCGATGTTGCCCATCGTCGCCACCGCCGCCACGCTGGAGCCCGTGACCGCGCCGAAGCCGGCAGAGGCCAGCACCGTGGAGACGCCGAGGCCGCCCGGCAGACGTCGCAGAGCACGCTGCGCAAGCGCGAAGATGTCTTCCGCCAGCCCGGCATGGAAGATGAGCTGCCCCATCAGGATGAACAGCGGCACGGCGATGAACAGGAAATTGGTACCGTTGTCCCACAGCGCCAGCCCTACCTGTGTCAGCGCCTGGGATGGCCCCGAAAGCACCGCGTAGCCGACCGTGCCGGCGCCGAGCAGTGCATAGCCGACGGGCAGGCCCAGCAGCACGACGACCAGCATGCCGCTCATCACCACGATGCCGAGCGTGAGCGGATCCATCAGTCGTCTCCACGCACCGCGCGCGACGCGCGGACGAATTCCGCCAGCGCCGAAAGGCCGGCAGTGAGCGCCACAAAGCCGGCGAAAGGCCAGAAGCTGATCGCGATCATCTCGGCGCGGTCGCCGTACCGGAACATGTCCAACGCCATCAGGAGCACCGCATAGCCGATGGCGAGCGCGACAAGCCCGGTCAGCACATGGCGCAGCGCCACCCAGATCTGCCCTGCGCGGTTGCGGAAGAACCTGTCGAACAGCCCGACCCTGATGTGCTGATCGGCAAGGCCGACGCCCGGCAGCGCACCGACGACAACCAGCAGCAGGAGCAGTTCCTTAACGTCATTGCCCCACCGCAAGGGCAGGTTGAGCACGTAGCGCAGGACCACATCGGCCGCTACCAGCACGGCGAGCCCCGGCAGGATGAGATAGGCGATCCAGCCTTCGAGGAAGTCGATGACGCGCTGCATCATTGCGCTGCTGGAAGCAGGCCCTCTACCGGCTCGTTGACCGTTAGTTCGAAGATTTCCTCGGCACCCATGTCACCATACTCGGCTTCGAGACGGCGGATGTCGTCGATCAGTTCGCGCGCGGGCAGACCTTCAGCTTCGCGCGCCTCGATCCAGTCTTCAAGCACGGGTTCGAGCGCGGTACGCCAGCTTTGCTTTTCCTCATCGTTGAGTTCGATCAGCTCGACGCCATTGTCCGCATAGGTTTGGAGCGCCTGCTCGCGGAATTCGACACCGAGCCGCTGGCTGACGGCATGGCCGATATTCTGCTGGAAAGCTCCGAAAGTCGGCTTCAGCGCGTCCGGAAGACCCTCATAGGCCTCACGGTTGATGCATGTGTCGATGTGCTGCGCGGTAAGGCCGAGGCTGGTATGGAACTTCGCCAGTTCGTAGATCTTGAACGGCACGAAACCGGGGTCGACCCAGATCACCGCATCGGCGATTCCCTGCTGGAAGGCGGTGTAGATCTCCGGAAACGGAATGTTCAGCGTCGTGATGCCCAGCGCCTCCGCAGCCTCGGGCGGGAACCCCTGGGCAATTACGCGCAGGCCGCGAATGTCTTCGGGCGTACGGATCGGCTTGTTGCTCATGATGTCCGACACCCCGGCGATTGCCGTATAGCCGTAGAGCACGCCGCGGCCTTCCCACTCGGGAACGAAATATTTCGGCGCCAGCTCCTGGATGATGCGCGTGGCGGCAACGGGGTTTGCAGGCGTCACGAAGGGTAGCTCGATCGCCTTGTGAAGCGGGAAGCCACTGCCTTCATACGACGTGTAGCAGGCCGCATAGTCGCTGACCCGGTTGCGCACCGCGCGCCAGCCGTCGGCTGCCGCATGAAGTGTGCCGCCATGATATTCCTCGATGACGAGCTTGCCATCGGTCGCTTCCTTCAGCCAGTTGAACCCCTTGGTCCAGACCTCCGGCACCAGCGAGGCGGCGGGATTGGGCGAAGAAAACTTCAGCGTCACCGGGTCGCCGTCATAGGCAACTTCCGGCTCGGCTGCGGGTACCTTGTGCGCCAGCCAGTCCTCGACCGTGAACGCATGGGCGGGCATGGCGGCAAAAGCCAGCGCGAGGGATAGGGCGAGTCGACGCATATGGGTCTCCTGAAATCGCTGTTGTCTATGCCGCGCGTCCGACGACGAGCGTGTCGCCGGCGCGCAAGGTATTGCTGATGGTGCAGATGTCTTCGGCAGCCTCGATCAGCCGCTGCTGGACGGCCTCGTCGAGCGGATCGGAGAAATGCACGACGATTTCGAACCGCCCCAGGCGGCTAGGCTCGTCCTCGGCCTTGATCGCCTCGACCTCGACGTCGATCTGGCCGAGCGCGCCGATATCGGCCGCACGCGCGGCGATGCGCACGCTCGCGGCGATGCAGGCGGCAAGAGCGGCCGCCTGGATTTCGAGCGGCGTGAAGCCTTCGGCCCGCGGGGAAAACACCGCCTCGATGGACTGATCGCGATCGTTGCTGACGGTGCAGGATGCCGCCGTGGCACTGCTTGCCCACACCTTGGCTGATTTGACTGCCACTTTACCCTCACACTGTACCGAGCCGCGAAAATAGCATGAATTGACGCGGCGACAGAAGGAAAACCGTTCCGCTTCGGCCGGTTATCGCGATGTGACGGGTGCGTCCGGCGCGACTGCGCCGGATCGCTGTTCCGCCGGCATTTTCACCGGCCGGCGGATTGTTTCAGACCTGTCCCCAGCTTCTCAGGCTCACCCAGGTACTGCGGTCCAGCGAATAGCGCTCGACCGGTACGCGACCGGCCGCGATAGACTCCAGCATGCCCTGCCCGGAATACTGGAAACCGCATTTGTGGATCACCCGGCGCGAGGCCGAGTTGATCACCCTGCACGACACGTGAAGACGATCGATCGTGCTGGCGCGAAAGGCGAGATCGACCAGCACATGCGCAGCCTCCGTCGCGTAGCCGCGGCCCCAATAGGGTTCGCCGATCCAGTATCCGAGTTCCATGCCGTCGGGCCCGCCATGAAGGCCCGCGCATCCAATGAAGGCTCCATTGCCGGCGAGCGACACGGCATAGTTGCAGCCGCCGCGATCCTCCTTCCCGGCATTTGCGATGAAGCTCATTGCTTCTTTCGTGCCATAGGGGTGCGGCATGCGGCCGAGCATCTCGGCGATGCGCCTGCTGTTGGCGAGTTCCGCCAACTCCGCGACATCGTCGAGGTGCGGCGGCCGCAGCACCAATCTCTCGGTGACGAGGACGGGGCAGTCAATTCTGGGACATTCGTCCTCGACGTCTTCCTTCTCGGCAATCATCGTTCAGCCCTCCAAGGCAAAGAAAAAGGGGAGATGGCGACCCATCTCCCCTTGATCCTTTTCCGGACTGTCCGGACACCGGTTCCCGAGATGGGGCGCCGGTGTCGTGGTGCGGATCCGGCTTATTCCGCTGCTTCCTTGATCGGGTTTACCGATACGTAGGTTCGGCCATTGGCTTTGCGTGCAAAGGACACGGCGCCAGTCTCGACCGCAAAAATCGTATGGTCCTTGCCCATGCCGACGTTCACGCCCGGGTGCCACTTGGTCCCGCGTTGACGAATAATGATGTTGCCCGGAATCACGGCTTCGCCGCCGAACTTCTTGACGCCAAGGCGCTTGGACTCGGAATCGCGACCGTTACGCGAAGAACCGCCAGCTTTCTTGTGTGCCATCGTAGTGCTCCTTTGCGCTCCAGCGAGCGCCTCAATATCTCAATGCCCGCATTCGCGGGAAAATTCAACCTCGGCGATATTACTTCGCCAGTTCCTTGGCCTGATCGCGCCAGTCGCCGATCTGGTCGGCGCTGAACGGCATCGCTTCGTCGATCTTGGCGATGTCCTCGTCGGTCAGCGCGGCGATCTGCTTGAAGGTGGTGATGCCCTGCTCATTAAGCTGGCCAGCCGCCACAGGGCCGATGCCCTTGATCTCGGTCAGGTCGTCACCCTTGCCCTTCGGCGCCTTGAACAGCGGCGCTGCAGCCGTCTCGGCCTCGGCCGACTTGGCCTCTGCCTTCGGCGCTTCCTTCTTGGCGGCGGCCTTCTTGGAAGGCTTTGCGCCGTCGGTCAGGATCTCGGAGATGCGCACCGTGGTGAGCAATTGGCGATGACCCTGCTTGCGGCGCGAATTCTGGCGGCGGCGCTTCTTGAACGCGATGACCGTCTTGGCTTTGCCCTGCTGAACGACTTCGGCGGCAACCGAAGCGCCATCGATGAAGGGGGCGCCGAGCGTGACGTTTTCACCCTCGCCATAAGCGAGCACGGTGCCGAGCGTGACGATGTCGCCGACTTCGCCGACAATTTTTTCAATCTTCAGGACGTCATCGGCGGCAACGCGATACTGCTTGCCACCGGTCTTTATGACTGCGAACATTTTCTTGCCTTTCGCTGTTCGTTCCGGCCTCTAGCGAACGCCTTTCGGCGGTCCGGCCGTCTTTTTATTCAGTCGGTTTGGTGTCTGCGTTCTCCTGCGCTGCCGCGAAATCCTCGCTGTCCGCGCAAAGAACGACCGGCGCGGAGAGACCCCACGCCGGATTTGCGCTCCCGATACAGGAGCCGCCAACGCGAGTCAAGGCGAGCTGAGGACCCGCGACAGGGCGATCGTATGGTGATTTGCCGCTGGCATCACCGCATCCAGCCAAGCGAATCCTTCGTCCCGCTCGATGGACGATATTCGGCACCGGCCCAGCCGTCATAGCCGGATGCGTCAATCGCGGCGAAGACGCGCTCGAATGCGATCTCGCCGGTACCGGGCTCGTGCCGCCCCGGCGTATCGGCGAACTGGACATGGGCGATGCGCGGCAGGGCCGCACGGAAGCCCTCGATCAGGTCGCCTTCCATGATTTGCCGATGATAGAAATCGAACTGGACGGCGAGGTTGTCGCGCCCTGCCTCATCAAGAATGGCGATCGCCTGTGCGGTGCGGCGGACGAGGTAGCGCGGGACGTCACGCGTGTTGCATGGTTCCACCATCACCGTGACACCGTCCTCGGCGAAGATATCAGCCGCGCGCTGGAGGTTGCCGACCAGCGTCGGGGTCGCCTGAGCCTCGCTGACGCCCTCCGGCACGCGGCCCGAGAGCACATTGACACGCTTGCATCCAAGCGCCCGGGCATAGTGCCGGGCGAGGATCAGGCCCTCCTCGAAAGCCCGCTCCCGGCCAGGCACGCAGGCAAGTCCGTCGCCTCCGGTCATCAGGTTGCCCGCCGGCACGTTGATCAGCACCACGTCGACACCCGCGGAAGCGGCACGCGCCGCCACGAGATCGGCAGGATGCTCGTAGGGAAACTGGATGTCGACACCAGCGAAGCCGAGATCGGCGGCCGCGTGGAAGCGATCGAGGAACGCGTATTCGGTCAGCATCATGCTGGCGTTGATCGAAAAGCGCGGCATCAGCTTTTCCCCCGACTGTCCTAGACGAGTTTGAGCAGCTTCGCGGCGTTCTCCTTGAGCACCAGCGGGCGAACCTCGTCCTTGATGTCGAGCTTCTCGAAATCGGCCAACCAGCGATCCGGCGTGATCGCCGGCCAGTCGGAGCCGAACAGCATCTTCTTCTTCAGGATCGAGTTGGTGTACTGCACAAGGATCGGCGGGAAATATTTCGGCGACCAGCCGCTGAGGTCGATATAGACGTTCGGCTTGTGGGTGGCCACCGAGAGAGCCTCTTCCTGCCAGGGGAAGGACGGATGCGCCAGGATGATCGGCATGTCGGGAAAATCAGCCGCGACATCATCGAGATACATCGGATTGGAGAATTTCAGCCGCATGCCCATGCCGCCCGGCATGCCGGCGCCGACGCCGGTCTGGCCGGTGTGGAACAGGGTGATGGCGCCTTCCTCGGCAATCGCCTCGTAAAGAACATAGGCCGCGCGGTCGTTGGGATAGAAGCCCTGCATCGTCGGGTGAAACTTGAAGCCCTTGACCCCGAATTCGCGCACCAGCCGCCGTGCCTCGCGGGCACCGGCCTTGCCCTTCGCCGGATCGATGGACGCGAACGGGATCATGACATCGCTGTTTTCGGCCGCGATCTGCGCCACTTCCTCGTTGGCGTAGCGGCGGAAACCGGTCTCGCGCTCCGCGTCGACCGGAAAGATCACGCAGCCGATCTTGCGCTCGCGATAGTATGCGGCCGTCTCCGGCACGGTCGGAAGCATGCCCTTGTGTCCGGCCGGATTCTTGAAATATTTCGCCATTCCGGCCTGGAATTCGTCGTAGCCATCGTCGCGCGGGCCGCAGCACGGCTCTTCCGCATGGGTGTGGATGTCGATGGCGATGAGTTCGTCGAGCTTCATGGGCTTCCTCCCTGCAATCCGCCGAGCTGGTCATGGTTCGATTGAGATTGTTATAGTTGAAAACAATCTCGTGCCAAGGCACTATCGCCCGCGGGAGGAACGATCATGCTGGAAAAACCGGAGCTTCGCCATCTCTGCGACGTTGTCGCCGAACTCGGCCCGCCGATGGAACTCGGCCAGGGGCGCGGCGGACGCCGCCGCATCATTCCGATCATCGGCGGCAGTGTCGAAGGCGAGCGCATCAAAGGCCGCATCCTTGACCTCGGCGCGGACTGGCAGACGATATTCGCTGACGGGGCGGGCGAACTCGACACGCGCTATTCCATGGAAACCCACGATGGAGCGCTGATCGACATCCGCAATTTCGGCTACCGCACCGGTCCGCAGGAGGTCCTTGCGGCGCTGGGCCGAGGCGAATCGGTTGACCCGTCGCTGTATTACATGCGCACCCATCCGCGCTTCGAAACAGGCGACGCGCGCTATGCCTGGCTCAACACGCTGATCTGCGTCGGCACCGGCGCGCGCGAAGCATCACGCGTGCGCATCACGATGTTCGAGGTGACCTGAGGCTGGCGGAACTTGACGCGCGCCGGCCGAGACACGACACTGCGGCCGGTAATCGGGAATTCTTGCATGAACTTCGAAGCCTTTTTCGCCACGAAGTTGGACGGCCTGCGCCATGAAGGCCGCTATCGGGTATTTGCAGAGCTGGAACGCCGGGCGGGCGGATTTCCCAATGCGGCGCGTTACGACGGCGCAGGCGGGCCTGCGCCCGTAGGTGAAGTCACCGTGTGGTGCTCCAACGACTATCTCGGCATGGGCCAGAATCAGGACGTGATCGCCGCGATGCACGAGGCGCTGGACACCTGCGGCGCCGGCGCCGGCGGCACCCGCAACATCTCCGGCACCAATCATTACCATGTACTGCTGGAGCGCGAACTGGCCAACCTGCACGGCAAGGAAGCGGCCCTTCTCTTCACCTCTGGCTACGTCTCGAACTGGGCCAGCCTGTCGACTTTGGGCGCCGCGCTGCCAGGTTGCGTCATCGTCTCGGATGCCGGCAACCACGCCTCGATGATTGAAGGCATCCGGCACTCGAAGGCCGAAAAGCGCATCTTCAGACATAACGACTGGAAAGACCTCGACCGTATCCTTTCGAAATACGGACCTGACCGGCCCAAGATCGTTGCCTTCGAGAGTGTCTATTCGATGGATGGCGACATCGCGCCCATGGCCGAGATCGTCGCGGTGGCCGAGAAGCATGGTGCACTGACCTATCTCGACGAGGTCCATGCGGTTGGCATGTACGGCCCGCGCGGCGGCGGCATCGCCGAGCGCGAAGGGCTGATGCACCGCATCGACGTCATCGAGGGCACGCTGGGCAAGGCCTTCGGCGTCGTCGGCGGCTACATCGCCGCCTCGGCCAATCTGGTCGATTTCATCCGCTCGTTCGCCTCCGGCTTCATCTTCACGACCGCCCTGCCGCCGCATGTGGCGGCCGGCGCACTGGCCTCGATTCGCCATCTCAAGACCAGCGATATCGAGCGCATGAGCCAGCGGGCCGCGGTCAGGAAGGTGCGCGCACGGCTCGACGCGGCGGGCATCCCGACCATTCCCAACGACAGCCACATAGTGCCGGTGATGGTCGGCGACGCCGCCAAGTGCAAGTGGATTTCCGACCTGCTGCTCGACGGCCACGGCATCTACGTGCAGCCGATCAATTATCCGACCGTGCCGACGAAGACCGAACGGCTGCGCATCACGCCCACACCGCTGCACACCGACCACGACATCGACCGCCTCGTCGCCGCGCTCTCCAGCCTCTGGGCCCAGTGCGCGCTGGCAAGACAGGTCGCTTGATGGTGACTTCGAACTGCGGCTGACGATCGTCCATCGATTGGGCCAAGGCCAAGCAACAGGCGCGCACGCGGCTGAATTGCGCTATGTGAGGGATAACATCACGAGTTGAAATTCCTCCATGTCGACAGACGCCCATCCCGAAGACCGCTACGCCGCATTTCGCCATTCGTCCTACCTGCGGTTCTGGCTGGCGCGTTTTCTCGCCACCTTCGCAACCCAGATCGTCTCGGTTTCCGTCGGCTGGCAGGTCTACGACCTCACACGTGATCCGTTCGATCTTGGCCTCGTCGGGCTGATCCAGTTCGCGCCGTCATTGCTTCTGGTGCTCGTCACCGGCGCCGTCGCCGACCGGTTCGGTCGCCGGCTCATCATGGCGCTGTCGATCATTCTCGAAGCGTTCTGCGCCCTGGCGCTCCTTGTCTTGACCCTGCGCGGGCTGACATCGGTGGTGCATGTGTTCATGGTGCTGGCCATGTTCGGCGTCGCGCGCTCGTTCTTCGGCCCGGCTTCGGCCTCGCTGGTCGCCAATCTGGTGCCCGCACAGGACTTCGCCAATGCGATCGCCTGGAATTCATCCGCGTGGCAGATGGCGACGATCGTCGGTCCGGTCGCTGGCGGTCTGCTTTATGGCGTCGCGCCGGAGGTGGCCTACGCGGTCGCCGGGACGATGATGGCACTGGGCGGCGTGTTGATCCTGTCGATCCCAAAGCCACAGCAGCACACGGAGACCGAGCAACCATCACTGGAGACGCTGTTTGCCGGGTTCCGCTACATCCGCGGCGAGAAGATCGTGCTCGGCGCGATCTCGCTCGACCTGTTCGCGGTGCTGATGGGCGGCGCGGTGGCGCTGCTTCCGGTCTATGCGCGCGACATTCTCGAACTTGGCCCGTGGGGCCTCGGCCTGCTGCGCGCCGCACCCGGTATGGGCGCGATCCTGGTCGCGATCTGGCTCGCCGGCCATCCGATCCGCGACCATGCCGGCATCATCATGTTCGTCTTCGTCGGCTTCTTCGGCGTGTTCACCGCGATCTTCGGCGCCTCGAACATGCCGTGGCTGTCGATCGCAGCACTTGCCCTGATGGGCGCGGCCGACATGATCAGCGTCTATATCCGCGAGACCCTGATCCAGCTCTGGACGCCCGATCGGGTGCGTGGCCGCGTCAATGCCGTCAACATGGTCTTCGTCGGCGCGTCCAACGAACTCGGCGAGTTCCGGGCCGGCACCATGGCGGCCCTCGTCGGCACCGTGCCAGCAGTGGTTTTCGGAGGGATCGGCGCGATCGGCGTGGCAGTCCTGTGGGCCTGGCTGTTCCCCGAACTCAGGAAGGCTCGGCGTCTCGACGGACGGGTGTGACGTTCCTGGCAACGGAATGCGCTGATTGCGGCGCATTCGCCGGCGGCCGGTGCTCGAAGATGAGACCGAGGAAGTCCTCCAGCCAGCGCTTAAGCCGCATGTCCCACAGCATGCGCCCGGCAAGGTGCTCGCGTCCGGCCTGGGCGCCAGGCAGGACGAAGCGCTGCGCGCCGCGCACCACCCATCGCTGCATCATCACCCGCGTCAGTTCGGCATGAAACTGGATACCCCAGGCATTGTCGCCATAGCGGAATGCCTGGTTGGGATAGTGATCGGCCTCGGCAAGCAGCGTTGCTCCTGACGGCAGCGAGAACCCCTCGCGGTGGAACTGGTAGACCATGTCGGGCCAGTCGAGCAGGCCGCGCCCCTCCTGCGTGGCACGCAACGGATACCAGCCGACCTCGACCAGCCCGTCATCGTGGCCAGCGACCCTGCCACCGAGATGGTTGACCAGCATCTGGGCACCGAGACAGATGCCGAGGAACGGCTTGTTCTCGGCCAGCGGAACCGCGAGCCAGTCCGTTTCGCGCTTGACGAATTCGTCGGGATCGTTGGCGCTCATCGGGCCGCCGAAGACCACGGCGCCGCGATGATTGTCCAGCGTGTCTGGCAGCGGATCCCCCAGTGGCGGCCGGCGGATGTCGAGATGGTATCCGGAGGCGGCGAGTAACTGCCCCACCCTGCCCGGGCTGGACAGCTCCTGATGAAGGACGATCAGTATGCTACCCTTGTCGGGGTCCCTTGCCAGCATTCAGTCTTCCCATTTTCCTTCGCCCAGGCCGCGCCGGTCACGCACCTTTTGGCGCATTTCCACCCGTTCACGCTGCGAAACGCCAATCAGCTCGGCAACCCGCCAAACGATGTTGTCTTCCAGCTCATGCAGTTCGCCGTCGGCATAGACCATCTCCCACAGCAGACCGATGAACTCCACCTTTGAGGCCGCATCCAGCCCGCGATTGAGCACACTGGTGAACGCGAACAGGTCGATGGCTTCATTGTGAGCGGCATCGCCGGCGGTAACGATCTCGTCCAGCTCTTGCCCCGAAATCGCGTAGGCCTGCGACAGCATCTCGCGCATGCGTGTATGTTCGATCTGGTCGCGTACGCCGTCGGCTTCCATGACGTGGAACATCAGGGCAGCCGCGGCGACGCGTGGATCATCGGTGCCGAACTCGGCCCTCGGCGCGGCTTCGGAAAGCGTACCGAAGAACGACTTCAATCTGTCGAGCATGAGATGGCCTGTCCTCGTACCGTTCAGGTCACATTATTAACGCGAAGCCTGGCCTTAGAACAACCGGAAGCGTCGTGATTCGCCCGGCGCGTTTTCATTGTCGTCGTCGTTCACACCCGGATCGTCGGGCAACGGCGGCGGGACCACCGTCTCCTCCTTTTCTGCCAGCGGAGTCTGCCCCGCAGGGGCTGCGGGCGCCGGCTGAGGCTTGCTATCGGTGCTCGCCGCCTCCGCCGGCCTCTCGACTGTGATGGTGCTGGCGGGCGGTGTCGGTGCAGCGGGCGGCGCCGCCGTTTCGGGTAGGGATTGCACCTCATCGATCACCGGCGGCTCCGGTTCGGCGGGCTCCGCTTCCTCCACCGGCTGCGGCGCCGCAGCCAAGGTAGCGGCCGGCAATGCGGCCATCATCGAAGGTGACGGCTGCCGCTCCTCGAACTCGACGAGCTGCCCCAAACGCTCCGTCGGAGCGCGCCACTCGAACGCGTCGAGCCTGCCGGTAACCGGTGAGATCGGGGCCCATTTCTCGGCAACGTAATTGTCGGCGACCCAGGCTGGATCACGCGGTGCACGCACCGCCTTGCCGAGATATTGCCGGATCTTGCCTTGGTCGCCGGTCTCCGCCTCCTCGATGTCCGCCAGCAGAAGATAGGCCCCTTCGCGCGGTTCGAGCCGGATGGCGGATTCGGCCTCGCGGCGCGCGATCGCGAGCTCATTGGCTTCGAATGCCGCGCGCGCAACGGCCATTGCCGATTCGACATGGTTCAACTTGAGGGACTGCAGTTTCTTGGCGCGCTCGAGACGATCATGGGTCGAGTCTCCCGGTCGGGCGTGGATATAGACGTCTGCCACTTCCGGATGAGGCTGCTTTTTCCACATCGCTTCGAGAATTTTAGCGGCCTTGCGCGTATCACCGATACGCAGCAGTGCCTTTGCGGCAACAGTGGCCGCCGGCACGAGGTCGGGCGCGACGCGGTTTGCCTCGAGCGCCGCCGCCCTTGCCGCCGCCGGATCGGACTCGAGCACCTCGATCGCCTTGGCCGTGAGCAGGACCGCTTTGCGCCGGCTGGCGGCATCCTTCTCGATCTGGTGGGTGGACTTTTGAGCATCGACGAGCCGCAAGGCTTCGTCCCACTCTCCAGCCTCGGTCTTCTCTTCGAGCGTCGCATCCGCCGCCCAGCCGAGCTGCGGCGCCTTCTCGGCCGCCCGCGCCGCATAGTGACGCGCGGCGGTTCGGTCGCCGAGCCGTTCGGCTTCGAGGTAGAGTCCGCGCAGGCCGAGCAGCCGCGTCTCGGGGTCGTCCAGCATCGCCTCGAACTTGCGCCGGGCGGCGTCATGATCGCCCTCCAGCAGCGAAGCCTGGGCGTCGAGCAGGTGGATCAGCGGCTCCTGGTCCGCGCTGATCAGCTTCATCGCTTCCTTCTTCTTGGCGCGCGCCAACCCGGCATCCCCTGCGCCGGCGGCGATCATACCCGATGAAAGTGCCTGGTAACCGCGGTCGCGCCGGCGAACCCGGAAATAGCGCGAGATCGTATAAGGGCTGTACCAGATGCTCTTGAGCAGCCACCACGTCACCATCACCGCCACGACGATCGCCGCGACGACCACGGCGGCGACCATCAGGGTCACCTGATACTGGTAGCCGCCGAAGGTGATGACCATGTCGCCGGGCCGGTCGGCGAGCCATGCAAAGCCCAGACCGACGAGAAAGACGAGTCCGATAAAGAACAGGATACGCAGCATCGAAGCCCCTTCCTCAGTTTTGCAGCGCTGTCGAAAGCGCCTGATCCACGAGGCCGTCCGCGGCAAGGCGCGCGCGCACCTTGTCCATGAACGCCGCGCCGGCGGCCTTCGCGTCGTCGGGCAGCGTCTCGTACTCCGTCACCGCGCGCTCGTAGTCGCCGGCCTGGATAGCCGCATCGAGCCGCGCGGTGATCGCCGGGACATCCTCGCCCTCGACCATGCCGACCGGACGCACCTGTACCAGCCCCATGGCGCTCGACGTCAGTCGATCGAGAATGCCGGCGTCCGGATCCTCGGTGCGGCCGGCGGCGATCATCGCATTGGCTGCCGCGTCGGACTCCGCGGCGATTTCGGTGCGCGTCGGCACACCGTCGGCAGCCATCTCGTTCAGTTCGGCAACCTGCGCTGCATCGGGCGCAAGGGAGAGATAGGTTTCGAGCTCGGTGGTAAACGGCATGCCGCGATCGATCGCCGCCTTGAGCGCGGACGCGGCGATGATCAATGCAGTCGCCGGCTGGTCGGCCGCCTCGTCGACGCGCCCGGAGAGCGTCGCAATCGTCTCCTCGATGGCATCGAGCCGGCTCGATGCAGCCGTCTGGGCCTCGCGCGCCGCGTCGAGCTCATCGCTCAGCGTTGTGATGCGGTCCTCCAGGGGCGCCAGGTCGACGCTCGCACCTTCCGTCCCCGATTGCGCCCCGAGCTGCTGCACGTCTTCGCGCAGGCTGTAGAGTTCGTCGGCAAAGGACGAAACACTCTGTTCCGTCTCGCTCAGCCGTCCCTGCATGTCGGGGTCGCCGGCTGAAGGCGTTGTCGCCTCAGCGATCTCCTCGCGCAGGGCCGCGATCTCCGATTCCAGCGCAGCGATGGCCGGGCCGGGATCGGACTGCAACACGTCATCCCCGCCCTGGTTCGGCAAGGCGCCGGAATAATAGAGTCCGCCAGCGACCAGAAGCGCGATTGCGCCGCCGGCAACGCCTGCCAGCAATCCACTCCCTGAGGAGCGGCGCTCCGGCGCCACCGGAGGTGGCGTGGACGACGCCGACTCCTTGCGCCCGAAAGTCTGGCTCGATGACGACGCCGTCGCTGAAGCACCCGTTCTGGGAGTATCGGATGAAGGTGTACTGGCGCTATCGCGCGACGCTTGACGCTCGGCGGATGCCGTTCCCGTTCCCGTCGGCACCGAGGTCTTCGAATCGGAACGCTTCGGCTCCGCGGCGTCTGCGGTCTCCGGCTTCGTCTCGGCTGTCACTTCCGCAGCTTTGGCGTCTTCGACCGCGTCGGCCACAGTGCCCGCACCTGCGGACACCGGCGACGGCGCGTCAGACGCCTCGGCCTCCGCTTTCCGGCGGGAGACTTCGCCGGGCGTGAGGTCGATCGTCACCGGTTCCCTGGAACTCTTCGAATGACGGGTTCGAGGCGTCTTGACCATGGCGGATCCCTTCAACGGATGATGCGGAGCGAGAGCAGTCCTGATCTAGAATGATGGACCGTCCATTAAAAGTCCCGAGACGCCGGGAAGTTCACGCCTGCGACGACATCGCCTGCAGCACGGCAGCTTCGGATGGCTCGGAACTGACGATCGTGCGCCCCGCTGCGAAGGGACCGAGGGTATCCGCTACATTTGCAGAGATACAGAAAAACAATGTCCGTTCAAGCAGTTGCGCAGTGACGCGGTGGCTGGCCAGCTCCGCGAGAAGCGCCGCCCCCCGGGGCGACATCACCATTGCGCCCCAAATCGTGTCGCCGCCAAGCGTAGCGCCCAGAAAGTCAGTAGAGTAACTGACTTTCTGGGCGCGGTAGGTTTCGTACAGCGCGACTGCCAGCCCTGCCTGTCGCAACCTGTCGTGAAGACCGAACGTCCGATGCACCCCTGTAACATGCAGGAGCCGGCTGCCCGCAGGCAGCATGGCGGCGGCCAAACGCGCCAGTTCAACGGCATCGCCGGACACACTGCGGACCGCCGTGAAGCCAGCGGCTTCTGCAGCAGCCGCGGTGGCATCGCCGACCGCGATGACCGGCTTGTCGGCCAACGCCGCGAGCAGAGCGGCAGGCGCGTGGCGCACCGCGTTGACACTTGTCAACACCACCACGTCGACATGGGCGGGGTCTGGCAGGGTCGACGGATGGCTCTGAACGATTTCCGTCAGCGGTAGGATGAGGGGGGCAAACCCCCGCGCCGTGAGCTTTTCGCCGGACCTGTCCGCGCCGGGTTGCGGACGCGTGACAAGGACGCGCCGTGTCACGACCAGCCGTCGAAGAAGCGCGCTCCCGCCTTCTCGCGGATGCGCGCCCCTGCCGCGCGACCGAGATCGCCGGCCTCCGAGATACGTCCCTGTGTGGCGATCTCGTACACCTCTCGCCCATCGGGGGTCAGGATCATGCCGTGGAACTGCAGCCTGTCATCCTCGATCGTGGCAAGACCGGCGATCGGCGTCCGGCAGGAGCCGTCCAGCGTCGCGAGGAACGCACGTTCGCAGGCAAGCGCCCGCTCGGTCGCATGGTGGTTGATCGGCTGCAGCATAGCCTTCACGGGAGCATCGCCGATGCGGCTCTCGATACAGATCGCCCCTTGGCCGGGCGCTGGCGGAAATGCCTCCGCAGGCAGGAGTTCGGTGACGACTTCGGCAAGCCCGAGCCGTTTGAGGCCGGCATTGGCCAGCAGCGTTCCTGCCACTTGCCCCTCATGCAGCTTGCGCAGACGTGTCTGTACGTTGCCCCGGAACATCACCACGTCGATGTCCGGCCGCGATCGGCGAATCAGTGCCTGCCGGCGCAGCGAGGAGGAGCCGACGACGGCGTTGTCCGGCAGGTCGGTCAGCTTTGCCGCTTCACGGCCGATGAAGGCATCGCGCACGTCTTCCCGCGCGAGGAACGCGGAAAGCTCGAGCCCGTCCGGCAACATCGTCGGCATGTCCTTGGACGAATGGACGGCGATGTCTATCCGCCCATCGAGCATCGCTTCCTCGATTTCCTTGGTGAAGAGGCCCTTGCCGCCTGCCTCCGAAAGAGGGCGGTCCTGGATGCGGTCGCCGCTGGTCGAGATGACGACCACCTCGAACGCCTCTTCCGGCAGATCATGGGCCGCCATCAGGCGCGAGCGGGTCTCGTGCGCCTGCGCAAGCGCCAGCGCGCTGCCGCGCGTTCCGATCCTCATGACATCCATTTGCATGCGTTGCGTCGTCCGTGATAGTGCCGGCCAACTCCTATCGGGGAATGACCGGTACAGCAATGATCCGCATGCTCGGCATAGAGACCAGTTGCGACGAGACAGCCGCTTCCGTGGTCGCTCTGGACGATTCGGGCAGGCCGCGCATCCTGTCCAATGTCGTGCTCAGCCAGATCGATGACCATGCCGCTTTTGGCGGCGTGGTGCCCGAGATCGCTGCGCGTGCCCATGTCGAGGCGCTTGACGGCCTCGTCGAGGCGGCTCTCGACGAGGCAGAACTGGAGCTTCGACACGTCGACGGCATCGCGGCGACCGCCGGTCCCGGCCTCATCGGTGGGCTGATCGTCGGCCTGATGACCGCCAAGGCGATGGCATCGGCGTCCGGCAAGCCGTTGATCCCCGTGAATCATCTGGAAGGCCATGCGCTGACGGCGCGCCTCACCGACGACGTCGCCTTCCCCTACCTGCTGTTGCTGGTTTCGGGCGGGCATACGCAAGTCATCCTCGTTCGCGGCGTCGGCGACTACGAACGGTGGGCGTCGACCATCGACGATGCTCTGGGCGAGGCATTCGACAAGACCGCCAAGCTGCTCGGCCTGCCCTACCCCGGCGGGCCGAATGTCGAGCGGCAGGCCGCACGAGGTGACGCGTCACGCTTCACGTTCCCCAGACCTCTCAAGGGCGAAGCGCGGCTGGACTTTTCGTTTTCGGGCCTCAAGACTGCCGTGCGTCAGGCGGCCAGCGCCATCGCACCACTATCCGAGAATGACGTTGCAGACATCTGCGCCTCCTTCCAGCGGGCGATCACGGAGACCCTGGCCGAGCGCGTCGGTCGCAGCCTCGATCGCTTTCGCGCGCTTTATCCCGATGTCACGGCATCCGCGCTTGTGGTCGCAGGTGGCGTCGCCGCCAATCAGGCGATCCGCGCGACGCTCAACACTCTCTGCAAGCGTCATGGCATGCGCCTGATTGCGCCGCCCATCGCGCTGTGCAGCGACAACGCCGCAATGATCGCCTGGGCCGGCATCGAACGGTTGCGGGCCGGCCTTCAGGTCGAAGAGCCGATGGCGATGGCGCCTCGCTCGCGCTGGCCTTTGGACGAAGACGCAGCGCCGATCATCGGATCTGGCAAGCGGGGAGCGAAGGCATGAGCGGGACCTTCAGGATCTGCGTGCTCGGCGGCGGCGCATGGGGTACGGCGCTGGCGCTGACGATGCTGCGTGCCGGCCACCACACCACGATGTGGGCGCGCGACGCGCAGACGGTCGAGGCGATCAACGATTCACGGACCAATGCGCGATACCTGCCCGGAATCATTCTCGATGAAGGATTGCGGGCGACCGCCGATCTCGCCGGGGCGGTGGCAGGCGCAGACTGCGTGCTCTGCGTGGTGCCGGCCCAGGCGACGCATGCGTTGCTCGACGATCTCGCCGCGGTGCTTGGAAACGGCGTTCCGGTTGTGCTGTGTGCCAAGGGCATTGAACGCGAAACCGGCCGGCTGCTGTCGCAGATCGCTGGCGAAGTGCTGCCCGGCAATCCGATTGCCGCGCTGTCGGGACCAAGTTTCGCGACCGACGTGGCACGCGGCCTGCCAACCGCCGTCACGGTCGCGGCCGAAGACGAGGCGCGAGCCGCGCGGCTTGCCGGCATGCTCTCCGCGCCGGCCTTCCGCTGCTATTCGAGTACAGACCTGATCGGCGTCGAGCTCGGCGGCGCGCTGAAGAACGTGCTTGCCATTGCTGCTGGCGCGACCGCCGGTGCGGGGCTTGGGGCAAGCGCGCAGGCCGCGATGGTAACGCGCGGCTTCGTCGAGCTCCGCCGCGTCGGCGCGGCCTTCGGCGCCCAGCCCGAAACGCTCATGGGTCTGTCGGGCCTTGGAGACCTGATCCTGACCTGCGGCTCTGCCCAATCCCGCAATTTTTCCTACGGTCTGGCGCTCGGACGTGGCGACGACCTCGACAACCATCCGTTGGCCGAAGGCGTCTACACCGCGGGCATCGCCGCGCAGATCGCCCGCGAAAAGGGTGTTCAGGCACCAATCATCGACGCGGTGGGCAGCCTGCTGCGCGGCGACATCACGATTTCCCAGGCGGTAACCGCACTTATGGCACGACCGCTCAGGAGCGAGCAGGAACAGACGCAAGCCTAACGGAGACGACGATGATCTTCACTCTCATCTGCAAGGACAAGCCCGGAAATGTCGACGTCCGTCTGGCCAACAGGCCGGCGCATGTCGACTACCTGATGGCGCTCGACAAGGCCGGCAAGCTGAAATTCGCCGGCCCGTTCATCGGCGAGGACGGCAAGCCGATGGGCAGCCTCGTCGCCGTCGAAGCCGACGACCGCGCCGGCGCCGAGCAGATCGCCGCGGGCGACCCCTATGCCAAGGCCGGGCTGTTCGCGAGCACCGAGATCCTGCCCTGGAACTGGGTGTTCAAGGCTCCGGAGGGCAATTGATGGCCTACTGGCTCTTCAAGTCCGAGCCGGACGTGTGGTCGTGGGAGATGCAGAAAGCCAAGGGCAAGGCCGGCGAGGAGTGGACCGGTGTGCGCAACTACCAGGCGCGCAACAACATGCGTGCCATGCAGATCGGCGATATGGGTTTCTTTTATCATTCAAACAGCGGCCTGGAGATCGTCGGCATCGTCGAAGTCTGCAAGCTCGCCCATCCTGATTCCTCGACGGACGATGCCCGCTGGGAATGCGTCGACATCCGCGCGGTCAAGGACATGCCCAAACCGGTGACGCTGAAGGACGTAAAGGCCAATCCCAAGCTGTCCGATATGGCGCTGGTCACCTCCATGCGGCTTTCCGTCCAGCCGGTGAAACTGGATGAATGGCAGGAAGTCTGCCGCATGGGCGGCCTGTCGCCCGCGCCTTGATCGACATACTTTCGCCAGAGCGAGCGGAAGCGTTCATCCGCGCCAACACGGCGCTGATGGCCCCACCGCACGTGCCCGAGCTCCGGCTTCATCTTGCCGACGAGGCGCATGATTTGTGGAGCCGCACCGAGGCGGAACTGGAGTCGATCGGCCTCCAGCCACCCTTCTGGGCGTTCGCGTGGGCGGGCGGACAGGGGCTGGCACGCTATGTACTGGACAATCCGGACATCGTCGCCGGCAAGCGCGTGCTCGATTTCGCCTCCGGTTCAGGCCTCGTCGCCATCGCGGCGGCCAGGGCCGGCGCGGCCCACGTTCTTGCCGCCGACATCGACCCGTTCTGCGCTGCCGCCGTCGCGCTCAATGCCGCCGCCAACGAGACCAAGATCGATTTCACGGCTGACGACCTCGTGGGTCTGACCGGCGATTGGCATGTCGTGCTTGCTGGCGACGTCTTCTACGACAAGGCGTTCGCCGAACGGCTGATGCCCTGGTTCACCAGCCTCGCGCGGGGCGCCACGACGGTGCTGGTGGGCGATCCGGGCCGCTCCTACCTGCCGAAGACGGCGATGACGGCGCTGGCCACCTATCAGGTCCCCGTCACGCGCGCGCTTGAAGACGCCGAGGTCAAGAAGACCACCGTGTGGCGCTTTGGCTGAAACGGTCCGGTGGCGCGTTCAGCGCGTCACGACCAGCACCGTCTTGCGCGACAGGTAAGGCAGCATCCTGCTCATCACCCGTGGCTCGACGGCGACGCAGCCTTCCGTGGGAAGGAACCCGGGCCGCGCGAGGTGAAAGAAGACGGCGCTGCCCATGCCGCGGCGGCGCTGGCTGACATTGTAGTCCATGACGATGCAACAGTCGTAGAGATGGTCCGGGCGCTTCATCCGCTCGCAGCTCGCCGGATAGGGCAGGATGACATGGCGGTTGTAGTTGCGGTCGTCGACTGCATCGCACCAGCCGTCATCCGTGCCGATGCGCCGCAATGTGAGGCGGGAGCGGCGCCCACCCTGCCATCCCCCGCGCTGCCAGCCGTAAAGCAACCGCATCCTCGCAAGCGGCGTCGCGCCGTCACCCTCGCGCTTGATGGCCTTGATTCCGCCGCGGCCCAACGCGCAGGGAAACACGAGATGGCCCCAGCGCAGCAGCCCCTCGCTGGGCCTGCCCGGCCTCCGTCGCACGATGATCGGCGAGGGACGTCGGCGTGCCTCATTGTGCTCATGAATTTTGAGGTATGATGCCACTGCGGAACAATTCGTCGTGATAGTCTTTTTCAGGCGCAAGCTTCCGCATAAACCCTTGGGTGGTCAACCGCCTGCTGCAGCAACGGATACAACATGACGTCACGCACTATCCTCATCGTCGACGACGACGCCGACCTGCGCGAAATGCTGGTGGAACAATTGTCGCTTTACGAAGAGTTCGAGGTGCTGCAGGAGTCGACCGCCGGAAAGGGCGTGCAGAGCGCCCGCGGCAGCATCGTCGATCTGCTGATCATGGACGTGGGCCTTCCCGACATGGACGGCCGCGAAGCGGTCAAGCTGCTGCGCAAGGGCGGCTTCAAGGCGCCGATCATCATGCTGACCGGCCACGACACGGATTCCGACACCATTCTCGGGCTCGAAGCCGGCGCCAACGACTATGTCACCAAGCCGTTTCGCTTTGCCGTGCTGCTGGCGCGTATTCGCGCGCAGCTTCGCCAGCACGAGCAGAGCGAGGACGCGACATTCTCGGTCGGTCCCTATGTCTTCAAGCCGAGCCAGAAGCTCCTCACCGATCCCAAGGGAGGCAAAGTCAGGCTGACGGAAAAGGAAGCCTCGATCATCAAGTATCTCTACCGTGCCGACCAGAAGGTGGTAACGCGCGACGTACTGCTCGAGGAAGTGTGGGGTTACAATTCAGGCGTGACGACGCACACGCTCGAGACCCATGTCTACCGGTTGCGGCAGAAAATCGAACGCGATCCGTCCAATGCAGAGATTCTTGTGACCGAAAGCGGTGGCTACAAGCTCGTCCCTTGACTGTTTTGCCCCCACGGCGGATGAACCGAATGGGGCTTAACCAGGGACAGCCAATTTGGCGCTTGACGACGACATCCGCATTCTGTCCGGCGTCGGCCTTTTTGCCGAACTGAGCGCGGAACAGCTCAGATTGCTTGCCTTCGGCGCGGAATCGGTCCGCTTTCGCGCCGGGCAGGAGATTTTTCGCGAAGGGGCGCAGGCCGATTGTGCTTTTGTCGTCACTTCCGGCCGGGTCGTGCTCTATCGCGACCATGATGGCGAAGCCGTTGCGGTATCGAGGCTCGAGGCCGGCTCGATCATCGGCGAGCTGGCGCTGATCGCACCCACGACACGCCTGACCTATGCGGCCGCCGAGACGGACGTCCAGCTCATCCGCCTCAACCGTACGCTGTTTCGCCGTATTCTCGAAGAGTATCCGGAAGCGGCCGCCCACCTCCACCAGCGCATGTCGGCCGACCTGCACGAGTTTCTGAAGAAGATCGAGCGGATAGCGCCGAAATTCTCGGAATGATGGGAGAGGGTGCCGGCGCTTGTCGCCGTGACACGCCTACTCCAGGTCGAAACGCGCGATCACCGGCACGTGGTCGGATGGCCGGTCCCAGCCGCGTGCGTGCCGCAGCACCTTGATCTCCTGCAGCGCCGGGGAAAGGTTCGGCGACGACCAGACATGGTCGAGCCGCCGGCCCCGGTCCGACGCCGCCCAGTCCTGCGCCCTGTAGCTCCACCACGTGTAGAGCCTCTGTTCCGGCGGAATGTATTGACGCATCAGGTCGACCCAGTTGCCCGACCGGCGCATGGCTTCGAAGCTCGTCGTCTCGATCGGCGTGTGGCTGACCACGTTGAGCAGTTGCTTGTGCGACCACACATCGGTTTCCAGCGGCGCGATGTTCAGGTCACCGACCAGCACGGAGGAGAGCGCGTCACCCTCGTCGGCCGGAACGTCATGCATCTCCGCGACGAAGTCGAGCTTGTGGCGGAATTTGGGATTGATCTCCGGGTCGGGCTCGTCGCCGCCGGCCGGCACGTAGAAATTGTGCAGCAGGATCCGGCGTCCGCCCGCCTCGACGTTCACCGACAGGTGGCGGCAGTCGCCATTGTCACAGAAGCGGCGCTTCTCCACGGTCTCGATCGGCCGGCGCGCCACGGTCGCCACTCCGTGATAGCCCTTCTGGCCGCTGATCGAGACATGCTCGTAGCCGGCCTTGCGAAAGGCCGCATGCGGAAACAGGTCGTCGGGGCACTTGGTTTCCTGAAGGCAGAGCACGTCGGGCTGGTATTCCGCCAGGAAGCGCTCCACCAACGGCATTCTGAGCCGTACGGAATTGATGTTCCAGGTGGCGATTGAAAATGGCATGTGCAAAACCCGACCGTCGATGATGGGCCGGGAACCTGCCAGTCTTGGCGTCGTGACACAAGCAGCCGCGCGGCAAAGCCGTTGCGGCGGCCTTCAATCCACAGGAACAGCGCTGCTCAAGGATGCAGCGACGGCCGGGCGCTATCTGCGCTCCTGCCGCATCTGGTCCAGACGCTGATAGTCGATGGTGAAGACGGAGGGGTCGAACTGCACGCCCTGCTCGACGTTGAAGATCATCACTGTCGTATCCTTGCCCTGCGCGTCAGTGATCGTCCACTGGCGCAGTTCGTAGTTCGCCGGATCGAACATCATCGTGATGGTCGAGTCGCCGAACAGCGAACGATCGGCGAGCTGGATCGTGGTCAGGTCGTCTTCCTCCCGGACGCTGCGAACCTTGTCGCCGGAAAGATCGATGCGTTCGTCGAGAAGCAGCTTGAGCGGGGTCTTCGACAGCGGATAAATGTCCGCGGTGCGCAGCTTTGTGTTTTCGAGCACGACGGAATTGCCGTCTGACATGACCCTGAAATGCGACGGCGACTCATAGTTGAACCGCACCTTGCCGGGTCGCTCGATGAAGAACTTGCCGCCGGTCTGCTCGCCACGCGGGCCGAACTGCACGAACTCGCCCATCATCGTGCGAACGCTGGCAAAATGATCGGCGATGCGCTGCGGCGTGCCAGCACCCTGTGCGTTTGCAAGCGAAAGCAGCGGCCCGGCGAACTGCCCCATGGCGACGAGACCGAAACCGAGCGCCGCCTTGCCGAGGAAATCGCGCCGCGAGATGGAATTTCGCTCCGTGACGTTCATTGCATCATGTCCTTGAATCATGCTTCCCGGGTAGACGTCCAGTTGGGCCGAAATGCGGCTTCCGCGCCAAAAACGACGAAGCCGCAATTTGGTTGCCGCGTTCCTAGAACTTGTCTTCCTCGGTGGGCACGAGAATCTCGCGCTTGCCGGCGTGATTGGCCGGTCCCACGATACCCTCCTGCTCCATCTTCTCGATGATCGAGGCGGCACGATTGTAGCCGATGCCCAGCCTGCGCTGGATGTAGCTTGTCGAGGCCTTTCCGTCGCGCAGCACGACTGCGACGGCCTGATCGTAGGGATCGTCCGAATCGTCGAAATTGCCGCCGCCGGATGAGCCGCCCTTGCCGCCGGATTCCTCCTCCTCGCCATCATCCTCGGTGATGGCGTCGAGATATTCCGGCACGCCCTGGAGCTTCAGGTGGGCAACGACCTTCTCGACTTCGTCGTCCGAGACGAACGGTCCGTGGACGCGCTGGATGCGCCCGCCACCCGCCATGTAGAGCATGTCGCCCATGCCCAATAGCTGCTCCGCGCCCTGTTCGCCAAGAATGGTGCGGCTATCGATCTTCGACGTCACCTGGAAGGAGATGCGGGTCGGGAAGTTCGCCTTGATGGTGCCGGTGATCACGTCCACGGAAGGACGCTGCGTCGCCATGATGACGTGGATGCCGGCCGCGCGCGCCATCTGTGCGAGGCGCTGAACAGCACCTTCGATGTCCTTGCCGGCCACCATCATCAGGTCGGCCATCTCGTCGATGATGACGACGATGTACGGCATCGGTTCGAGGTCGAGATGCTCGGTCTCGTAGATCGCCTCGCCGGTCTCGCGGTCGAATCCCGTTTGCACGGTGCGGGAGATCTGCTCGCCTTTTTTCTCCGCCTGCACGACGCGCTGGTTGAAGCCGTCGATGTTGCGCACGCCGACCTTGGACATCTTGCGATAGCGGTCCTCCATCTCGCGCACCGTCCATTTCAGCGCGACGACGGCCTTTTTCGGATCGGTCACGACGGGCGTCAGCAGATGCGGTATGCCGTCATAGACGGAGAGCTCGAGCATTTTCGGGTCGATCATGATCAGGCGGCACTGCTCCGGAGTCAGCCGGTAGAGGATCGACAGGATCATCGTGTTGATCGCCACGGACTTGCCCGAGCCGGTGGTGCCGGCGACCAGCACGTGCGGCATCTTGGCGATGTCGACGATCACGGCCTCGCCGTTGATCGACTTGCCAAGCGCCAGCGCAAGCTTGCACTTGGTTTGCTCAAAATCGCGGCTGGCGAGAATCTCGCGCAGATAGACGGTCTCGCGCTTGGCGTTCGGCAACTCGATGCCGATGGCGTTACGGCCGGGCACAACGGCCACGCGGCAGGCGATGGCGCTCATCGAACGCGCAATGTCGTCGGCAAGTCCGATGACACGAGACGACTTGATGCCTGGTGCCGGCTCGAGCTCGTAGAGCGTGACAACAGGGCCTGGACGGACGTGGATGATCTCGCCCTTGACGCCGAAATCCTCCAGCACGCCTTCCAGGAGGCGCGCGTTCTGCTCCAGCGCGTCTTGCGACAACGACGAATCGCGCGCGACGTTCTTGGTTTCGGCGAGGAAATGCAGCGACGGCATCTCGAAATCATCGGGCCCGATGAAGGAACGCTGCGCCTCGCGCTGCACCCTGGCGCCCTGTTGCGGGCGCGGTGCGGGCGTGGCCACGCGTGTTGCCGCGTCGGAGCGGAAATGACGCACCTGCGCCTGACCCCGCTCGGGCGTCGGCTGGATGATCATGTCGTCGTCGAAGTCGTCTTCATCATCGTCCGAATAGGCCTGTGGCTCGGTGTCGAACGGTGGCTCCTCGTCGCGTGCGGGCCCGGCATCGAACCCTGGCTCGACGCGTCCTGCGGGGCGCGTGGCGGTTCGTGCCAGAGGCAGATCGTCGGGATAGTCATAGTCGTCATCGTCGCGACGGCGACCAGGCATCGAGATACCAGCGGTCCTGCGCCGTACGAAGGCCCGCGCATAGAGCCACCAATGGGTAACCGCGCCGAGCGCAGCAGCAAACCCGCCGCCTTCTTCGAACTCTTCCTCGTCGTCGTCTTCCTCCACGACCTGCGCCTTGCGGCGCTTCGTCGAGGTCGCCGATGGTGCCTCTTCCGCCGTGATCCTTCCGAGGAGGCCACAGGCAAACGCGAGAAGCCAGAGCGCCGGCACGGCGTAGACCGCCGTCGTCAGGATCGCCGAGGCACCCGTAGGATATCCGCCTGCGATCCATGACGGGATCGAAAGCGCCACATCGCCGACCACGCCGCCAAGTCCCGAAGGCAGCGGCCAAGTGGGCGGCGCCTGCACGCAGCCCACGATCCCGGCTGCGACCACGGAGCCGCCGAACCAGGCGGCCGCGCGACGCGGAAGGCGATCGAGCCCGCGCGCCGTCATCAGCCACAGCGCCCATGCGACCGCCGGGATAAGGACGACCACGGAGCCGAGACCGAAGAACTGCATCAACAGGTCGGACACGACCGCCCCGGGATAGCCCATCGCATTCGACACCGCATTGTCGGTGGCGTGGCTGAAGCTCGGATCGGCGACATTCCAGGTGCCGAGGGCCGCGAGGCTGAAGCCCGCAAAGCCCAAGACACCAAAGCCCGTGGCCCGCATCACCTGGCGGTGGACGAACCCTCGGAAACCATAGCCTGTGTCGCTGATCGCCATTTGCGCTGATGCGCCAGAACGCATGAGAACTCCCCGTCACACTGGCCGGCGTCGGCAGTCTGCCGGCGCGCGGAATCACAGGTCAGACTAAGACGGGAAAGTTAAGCCGGCATTAACCATGGAATGGCGAATCCGACTTTCCGGACGGGCGTCCAAAGCGCCAAAAAAAGCCCGGCTCTCGCCGGGCTCAATGCGTGGCGGCTGACGCCGCCACGACGGGATCTGCAGATCTAGCGTACGCTGGAGGACATGAACTCGGGATAGGCTTCGACACCGACTTCCGCCTTGTCGAGACCGATCATCTCGTCTTCTTCCGAGACGCGGATGCCGCCGGCAGCCTTGAGGATGCTCCAGACGATGAGCGAGAGCACCAGCGTGAAAACGCCGTAGGCAATGATGCCGACGAGCTGGGTGCCAAAGCTGGTGCCCGAATTGGTCAGCGGCACCGCGATCGTACCCCAGATACCTGCGAACAGGTGAACAGGGATCGCGCCGACGACGTCGTCGATCTTCAGCTTGTCGAGAAGCGGAACCGTCAGCACGACGATGACGCCACCGACAGCGCCGATGAGGATCGCTGCGAACGGTCCAGGAGCCAGCGGCTCGGCGGTGATCGAGACAAGACCGGCAAGCGCGCCGTTGAGCACGAAGGTGATGTCGACCTTCTTGTACAGAATCTGCGTCAGGATCAGGGCCGCAACCACACCGCCCGCCGCAGCGAGGTTGGTGTTGGCGAAGATGCGGCTGATGTCTGCTGCGTCACCGATCGTCCCCATAGCGAGCTGCGAGGCCCCATTGAAGCCGAACCAGCCCAGCCAGAGGATGAAGGTGCCCAGCGTCGCGAGCGCCATGTTCGAACCGGGGATCGGATTGACCGACCCATCGGCGTTGTACTTGCCCTTGCGCGCGCCGAGAAGGAAGGCACCGGCGAGTGCGGCCCAGCCGCCCACCGAGTGGACCAGCGTCGAACCCGCGAAGTCGGAGAAGCCCATTTCGCTGAGCCAGCCGCCGCCCCACTGCCAAGAGCCGGCAATCGGGTAGATGAAGCCGGTCAACACCACGACGAAGATCAGGAACGGCCACAGCTTGATGCGCTCGGCCAGCGATCCCGAAACGATCGACGCAGCGGTCGCAACAAACACCATCTGGAAGAACCAGTCCGAGGCGGTGGAGTAGCCCGTTTCGAGCAGCGCCGCCGTGTCTGCCCCTTCAAGGCCGACGGGATCGAACGAATAGGGCCACAGCGTGCCGAAATAGCCGTTCACGTCGACATACATCAGGCTGTAGCCCACGGCCCAATACATCAGGCCAGCGATCGCATAGAGCGCGATGTTCTTGAGAAGCTGCATCGACACGTTCTTGGAACGCACCAGACCAGCCTCGAGCATCGCAAAGCCGGCCGCCATCCACATCACCAGGAAGCCGCCCATGAGGAACAGCAGGGTGTTGAAGATGAATGCCGTGTCCGCAGCGGCCGCGAATTGAGGGGCGGCTTCCGCCGCTTCTTCGGTCGCGTCCTGTGCCCAGGCGGGCAAGGTCATGAACGCGCTCAAGGCTGCAGCCCCCACGGGCCCGCGCGCAGCGGAAAGTATGTTCGGAAGTTTCATGGTTGTCTCCACTGTTGGTCCGGGCCGCTCAGAGCGCGTCGGTGTCTGTTTCGCCGGTGCGGATACGCACGGCCTGATCGATGCCGTAGACGAATATCTTGCCGTCGCCGATCTGGCCGGTCTTGGCCGCCGTGGAGATCGCATCCACTGCCTTGTCCACCAGCTCGCTGCTGACTGCGACTTCGATCTTGACCTTGGGGAGGAACGAGACGGCGTATTCTGCGCCGCGATAGATTTCCGTGTGCCCCTTCTGACGCCCGTAGCCCTTGACCTCGGTGACGGTCAGGCCCTGAATCCCGACTGCGGTGAGCGCCTCGCGCACCTCGTCGAGCTTGAACGGCTTGATGATTGCCATCACGATTTTCATCAAGATTCACCCTTTGCTTTTGCGGGTCCCCCGCGTTGCCGTGACATCGCCGGACTGCCGTGGCAGCCGGGGAGTGCCAAGAGTGATTCAAGTCGCGTGCCAGTTGCTCTCTACACGTGTTAACCGGTTGTAAACAATGAGATTTGGTCGCAGCGAAGGCATTATCCTTCGCATGCGCAACAATCCAAATGCCTAAAATATAGGCAGTTGCACAATTCGGGCTATTTCTCGGGCCGGGTCCGCAGCCGCACCAGCCCTTCCTGAGCGGTGGAGGCGACGAGCGTGCCGTCGCGCGCATAGAGGAACCCGCGCGAAAATCCCCGGGAACCGATCATATTGGGGCTGTCCTGGGTGTAGAGCAGCCAGTCGTCCAGCCGGTTGGGCCGATGGAACCACATCGCATGGTCGAGGCTCGCCATCTGGATTTCCGGGTCGAAACCGATGCGCCCGTGAGCGAAAGTCGACGTATCGAGCAGCGTCATGTCCGAAAGATAGGCCAGGATCGCGGACTGGAGCTGCCGATTCTCCGGCACCTCCCCGGTCATGCGAACCCATACGTTCTGGCGCGGCGGCAGCTTCACGCTGCTCGTGTAGTGCTCGAGATTGACGGGCTTCACTTCGAGCGGTCGCTCACGTGCCCAAAATTTGCGCACCGTTTCCGGCAACGTATGTCCACTGCGCTCGAGCAACTCGAACTGGGTCTCGAGAGTCTCCGGCGGCGGCACGTCGAGCGGGATCGGCATCTGGTGCTCCAGCCCGTGCTCCTCCACCTGGAACGACGATTCCAGCGAAAAGATCGCGTGGCCGTGCTGGATCGCCGTCACGCGGCGCGTCGTGAACGAGCCGCCGTCGCGCAACCGGTCCACCTGGTAGATTATCGGCACTTGTGGGTCGCCCGGCCGCATGAAGTAGCAATGCAGCGAATGCACATGGCGATCGGCGTCCACGGTGCGTTGCGCGGCCACCAGCGCCTGGCCGATGACCTGGCCACCGAAAACCCGCTGCCAGCCGACCCTGTGACTGCGACCACGATACAGGTTGTGCTCGAGCTGTTCGAGGTCGAGAATGTCGAGTAGCTCCTGCATGGCCTGCGTCATGTCTGTATCCCCGGCGAATTTGGCCCGGTTTCCGACAGATTGGCGCGGTAAGTCAAGGTGGGACCGAGAGCCAGCAGGAAGGATCGACCATGGCACGACAGGACAACCGCTTCGACGTCATCGTGGCAGGGGCCGGCTATGTCGGGCTTGCCGTGGCGGTGGGCATCGCGCAGGCCCGTCCGACACTGTCGATCGCGGTGGTCGACGCGGCCCCGGAGGGCGCCTGGAAAAGGGACACACGGTGCTCGGCGATCGCGGCGGCGGCCACGCGCATGCTCGACCAACTGGGCTGCTGGGAAGACATAGTCCCAAACGCCCAGGCGATGACCGAGATGATCGTCACCGACTCGCGCACGACCGATCCCGTGCGTCCGGTCTTCCTGACGTTTGATGGCGAAGTGGCTCCCGGAGAACCGTTCGCGCATATGGTGGCCAATCGCGACCTCACCGGGGCGCTGCGCCGGCGCGCCGCCGAAAGCGGCATCGACCTCATCGAAGGGGTCGGTGTCAGCGGCTTCGAGAACCACGGTCAGCATGTGTCCGTGCATCTTGCCGACGGCGTCACGATCGACACGCGCCTTCTGGTTGCGGCGGACGGCGTCAATTCGCGCCTGCGCGAGATGGCGGGCATCCGCACCGTCCACTGGGACTACGGCCAGTCCGGCATCGTCTGCACCGTGGGCCACGAGCGGCCGCATGGCGGTCGCGCCGAGGAGCATTTCCTGCCCGCCGGCCCGTTCGCCATCCTGCCGCTGGCGCCCGACGACGAAGGCCGCAATCGCTCCTCCATCGTCTGGACCGAGCGTACTCCGGACGCAGAGCGGCTGGTTGCCGAAGACGAACTGGTCTTCGAGGCCGAACTGGAGACCCGCTTCGGACTCAAGCTCGGCGAGATACGCGTCCTGGACAAGCCGCGCGCCTGGCCGCTTGGCCTGACACTCGCCCGCGACTTCGTCAGGCCGCGCTTTGCGCTGGCCGGCGATGCCGCCCATGGCATCCACCCGATCGCCGGGCAGGGCCTCAACCTCGGCTTCCGCGACGCCGCCGCCATTGCCGAAGTCGTGGTCGAAGCAGACCGGCTCGGCCAGGATATCGGCACCATCGACGTGCTGGAGCGCTACCAGCAATGGCGCCGCTTCGACACGCTGCAGATGGGCGCGACCACGGATGTCCTCAACCGCATGTTCTCCAACGATTTCGGCCCGATGCGCGCGGCCCGCGACTTGGGTCTGGGCCTCGTCGAGCGCATGCCTCGCCTGAAGGATTTCTTCATCCGCCAGGCCTCCGGGCTGTCGCAGAAGGCGCCGCGGCTGCTGCGTGGCGAAGCGATCTGAACGCGACGCCGATACACTTGCATCGGTACGGCTTGTGGCTATTGTGCGCGCCATGAGCCTTGAATCCGTACGCGCCTTCCTCGCAGAAAAAGCCCCCGACATCACCGTCATCGTCACCGAGCAGAGTTCGGCGACCGTCGACCTCGCCGCCCAGGCACATGGGGTCGAGCCGGCCCAGATCGCCAAGACGATATGCGTGCGGGTCGGTGAAGCGACCATGCTGATCGTCGCCGGCGGCACCGCGCGGCTCGACAACAAGAAGTTCAAGGCACAGTTCGGCGGCAAGCCGCGGATGCTCGGCGCCGAAGAGGTGCTGGAACTGACCAGCCACCCGGTCGGCGGTGTCTGTCCGTTCGGCATCGCCACGCCGATGCCGATCTATTGCGACGTCTCGCTCCAGGCCTTCGACGAAGTGGTGCCGGCGGCGGGAGCAACCAACGCTGCGGTGCGCATCGGCACCAACCGCCTTGCCGAACTGACGAATGCGCAATGGGTCGACGTCTGCCAGTAGAATAAACCGCCACGGCTCCTATCTAGTACGGACCGGCACCGGCGCATGATGGACAGTCCTTTCGATGCCGGTATCGCCGTATCGACAGTTTTGACATCCATTTCAGGGAGACGACCATGGACCGCCACGCAACAGCCGTCTGGCAAGGCAATCTCAAGGAAGGCAAGGGCACGATCGACACCCAGAGCGGTGCGTTTTCGGCCAGCCCCTATTCCTTCAAGGCCCGTTTCGAAGATGAGAGCGGCAAGTCAGCCACCAATCCGGAAGAACTGATCGCCGCTGCGCACGCAAGTTGCTTCGCCATGCAGCTTTCGCATTTCCTCGCCGAGAACGGCACGCCGGCCGACAAGCTCGAAGCCAAGGCGGTCGTCACGCTCGTTCCCGGCACGGGGATCACCGGAAGCGCACTGACGCTGAAGGGCACCGTTCCCGGCATCGACGACGCCAAGTTCCAGGAACTGGCCACGAAGGCCAAGGAAAGCTGCCCCGTTTCCAAGGCGCTCGGCGCGATCGACGTCTCTCTGGACGCCAAGCTCGCCTGACAGCTCCCACGACAGATTCGACAATGCGAACCGTTTGACGACGCAACGGACGGTCGCATTGTCGTTACCCTTCGAAACCAAAAAACGCGGCATGGCGTTAGAATTCCGACCAGCAACAGTCGGGAGGACTTGCCATGCTGCAGAAATCGGAACCCCGCGCCCTGCGCCCCATGAGATCGGCCTCGACGCTGAAACTCACGGACATCACCGCGCGCGCCGAACAGTCTGAAGCCTTCGACCACCACGAACAGATTTGGTTGGGCGAGGACGAGACGCGCGGCCTGACCGCAATCGTCGCCATACACGATACCGCACTCGGCCCCGCGCTCGGCGGCACGCGGATCTGGCCGCATGCCACCTTCGACGCGGCCCTGACGGACGCCTTGCGCCTGTCACGCGGCATGACGTTCAAGGCGGCGATCGCAGCCGTTCCCTTCGGCGGCGGCAAGGCGGTGATCAAGGCCGACGCACGCACCGACAAGACGCCGGCCATGCTGGAGGCCTATGCCGAGATGCTGGCCGCGCTCAACGGCCAGTATTTCACCGGCGAGGATGTCGGCCTGACGCTGGCGGATGCCGATTTCCTGCGGGCCCGCACTCCCAACATCTCCGGCACCACCCAGGGCGGTAGCGGCAACCCTTCGCCGGTGACCGCCCATGGCGTTTTTCTTGGCCTCAAGGCGGCAGTGAGCCATGCGCTGGACAAGGAAGACCTCGGCGGACTGACCGTCGCAGTCCAGGGCCTTGGCTCCGTCGGCTGGTCGCTCTGCGAAAAGTTGCATGAGGAAGGCGCAAGATTGGTCGTCGCGGACCTGGACCGCACGCGCGCCAAACAGGCACGTGCCGCATTTGATGCCCAAACCGTCGATCCCGCCGGGATCGTGGCTACGGATGCCGATGTTTTCGCCCCCTGCGCGCTTGGCGCCGTTCTCTCCACCGAGACGATCCCGACCTTGAAGGCGAAAATTGTCGCTGGTGCCGCCAACAATCAACTTGCGCGCCACGAAGATGCCGCCGAACTGAAGCGGCGCGGCGTACTTTACGCACCGGACTACGTCATCAACGCCGGCGGCCTGATCAATGTCGCTGCCGAGCTCGACCCGGACGGCTACGACCGCAGCAGGGTCATGGAGCGCGTCGCCCGCATCCCCGATGCACTTTCCAACATTTTCGCGCGATCGGATGCCGAGAACCGCCCCACCAACGACATCGCCCAAGCGATAGCCGAAGAACGCATCAGGGGGGCACGCCCGGGCTGAGCGCCTGGCTCATGCTGCGCCTGTCAGGCTTATCTGACAGCCAGCGCCTTCTCGATTTCCGGCAGCAGCGTATTGACCACGATCTCCGGCGTGAACGGGCCGACCTGCTTCCACGCGATCCTGCCGTCCTTGCCGACGAGAAACGTCTCCGGCACGCCGTAGACGCCCCAGTCGATCGCGGCGCGGCCCGTGTCGTCGACGCCGATCGCGGAATAGGGATTACCGAGTTCGCCGAGGAACCGCCGCGCATTGTCGGGACGGTCCTTGTAGTTCAGCCCCACGATCTCGAAACGCTCGTCGCCAGCAAGTTGCAACAGCAAGGGGTGCTCCTGTCGGCACGGCGCGCACCACGAGGCCCAGACATTGACCAGCGTGACTTGTCCGTCGAAACTGGACGGGTCCAGGCCGGGCAGGTTCATCCCCACCAGTGGCGGAAGCGTGTCGTCGGGAGCAGGCGCTCCCAGCAGGGCCGAGGGCACCACCGAGCTGTCGCGGCCCGACAAAAGCTGGGCCGAGAACACTCCGGCGAGTGCGAGAAACACCGCCAGCGGCAGCAGCGGCAGCCAGCGGCGGCGCTTGGGAGCAGCCTGCGTCTCGCTGCTCATGAAGAGGCGTCCGAGCGTTCGGAGCGACGCCGCATGCCGGCAGCATCCAGTTTCGCCAGTTCGCGCTTGCGCCCCCGCTGGTCGAGCATGATCCACGCAGCCAGGGATGCCAGCACCAGGACCGAGACGCCATAGGCCGATGCGACGTAGAGGGCGTGGGCGCTCATCGGTTAGGCTCCGGCGCGATCTGCGTTGCGGGCTGCCAGCCGGCGCATCGTCGCGACCCGGCGGCGCCAGATTTCCGTGCGCATCGCCATCATGTGCAAGGTGAAGAACAGCAGCGTGAAGCCGATGGCGCAGATCAGCAGCGGCCATAGCATCGTCGGATGGATGGTCGGCCCGTCGAGCCGCATCACGGAAGCCGGCTGGTGCAGCGTGTTCCACCAGTCGACCGAGAACTTGATGATCGGGATGTTGATGAACCCGACCAGCGTCAGGATCGCGGCTGCGCGCGCGCCCTTGCCCGGATCGTCGAGCGCCCGGGTCAGTGCGATAAGGCCAAGATACATGATGAACAGCACGAAGACAGACGTCAGCCGCGCGTCCCAGACCCACCACGTGCCCCACATAGGCTTGCCCCAGATGGATCCGGTCGCCAGTGCGAGCAGCGTGAAGGCAGCGCCGATAGGCGCTGCCGCCTTGAGCGCGACGTCGGCCAGCGGGTGTCGCCAGACAAGCGTTCCCAGCGCTGAAACGGTCATGATCGTATAGCACATCATCGCGATCCAGGCGAAAGGCACATGGATATACATGATGCGGACGGTGATGCCCTGCTGGTAGTCTTCAGGCGCTGCAAAGCCGAGCCAGAGGCCGATGGCAAGCGTGATCGCGGTCAGCGCCCAGAGCCAGGGCAGGAGAACGCCGGCAAACGCCAAGAAGCGCGTGGGATTGGCGAGGCCAACCCAGCGGCCTGCACTCTGTGTCGCGGTGTCGCTCATGGATATCGTCATAGGCGAGGATAGGGGCTTTCGCAATTCGCCCTCCTTGTCGCAGCATCGTGCTGAACCAGACGTGATCGGGATCAGACCTTCGTCCGTCCAGCCGATCGTCCAGGTTTCATCGTCGTCACCTTGTAGGGGTCGCCCGCCGCGTCATAGGTCGTCCAGTCGCCGACCTGCTCGCCCATGTCGAATTGGCCCGAACGCAGCTTCGTACCGTTCTTCCGGAACCACTCCCAATATCCGTGGGCGATCCCGTCGACGGTTTGACCCTTTGCCCACAAGGAGCCGTCCTTGTGACGCTGGATATGCTCCCTCGCTTCCGCCATGGCCATCTCCTCCAGATCTCAGTCACTCATGGATCTGAGCGCCAGCGTGGCTGCAGCCGGTCCTATCACCGCGAAGAACAACGTCAGTGCGGCGAGAATCAGGAATGGCGCCAGAAACGGATTCGGATCGTTGACCGCCCCGTAGGCCGCTGACACGCCGAATATCAGCACGGGGATCGCCAATGGCAGGATCAGTACCGAGACCAGCAGCCCGCCGCGCGGCAGGGACACGGCAACCGCCGCGCCCACCGCGCCGATGAAGGCGATCGCCGGCGTGCCGACAAGCAGGGTCAACGACGTCGCGGCGATACCGAGTGGCTCGATGTTCATGAACAGCCCGAGCAAAGGCGACGCCACCACCAGTGGGAGAACCGACGCCACCCAGTGCGCCAGGCATTTCACCAGGACCGTCAGGGCAAGCATATGCCGGTCGCTCGCCAGGATCAGAAGATCGAGCGAGCCGTCCTCGCGGTCTGCCTGAAACAGACGGTCGAGGCCCAGCAGCGAGGCGAGCAGCGCGCCAACCCACAACATCGCCGGACCGATCCGAGCGAGAAGATTGAGATCCGGGCCGACGCCGAACGGGACGACGGCGACGACGGTGAGGAAGAACAGCACACCCACGAGCGCCCCGCCGCCGGCCCGCACGCCGAGCCGCACGTCGCGAAGGAAAAGCGCTAGCATGAGGCGCTCATCGTTCCGCTCCGCCAAGCCGCAACTCCGCGACGCCATCGAGCCCCAGCGGAATATGGGTCGCCGCGACGATGATCCCGCCATCGTCGAGATGCGCCCGCATGAGAGCCGAAAATTGCGCCTCGGACGCCTTGTCGAGGCCGGCGGTTGGCTCGTCGAGAAGCCACAACGGGCGATAGCTGACGAGCAGCTTGGCAATGGACACGCGGCGCTTCTGACCGGTGGAGAGATAGCCGTAGGGTAGATGACCGACCTGCGGCAGGCCAACCATGTCGAGGGCTTCATCGACATCGAGATGAGGCTCCCCTGAAAAAACACGCCAGAAGGCGAGGTTTTCCTCCACCGTCAGCGCCGTTTTCATCGCATTGCCATGCCCCAGATAGTGGCAGGCTGCCGCAACGTCTGGCCATTTCTCGTCGCCACCATCCAGGCGAATCACACCGGATGCAGCCGGCAGCAAGCCGGCGACAATTCTCAGGAGGGTCGACTTCCCCGAACCGTTCTGGCCGGTCACGATCAGCCCATCGCCTTCCCCGAGGTCGAAATCGATACCCTCGAACACGGATTCGCCGCCGCGTTCCCCGCTGAGATTCTCGGCGACGAGCCGCATTCGGCGTTTTCCTTCGTTTCCTGAAGTGAACATTCCGCGCCCTGGAGCAATTTCGACTGAAACCGCTCTAGAATCATTTTAAGAATTTCTCTATATGCCAGACAACCGTGCCAGCGGTCGGCATGGGAACCAAATTGCGCCGAACCAGCGCGCTTGCCGCCTTGAACGGCCGGGTCGCACGGGGAACGGACAGCGGAAATGACCGTACCCGCACCTTTGCGCGTGATGAGCATGCACTGGCGTCCGTTTACCCATTCGGCAACCGAACGTTAGGGATCGCACGTGTCGAAATCACTAGATAGTTTCAACTGCCGTCGCACACTCAATGTGGGCGGCAAGGAATATACCTACTTCAACCTCGTGGAGGCCGAGAAGAACGGGCTTGACGGCATCGGCCGCCTGCCCTTCTCGATGAAGGTTCTGCTCGAGAACCTGCTGCGCAACGAGGATGGCCGCTCCGTCACCAAGGAGAGCATCTCGGCCGTCGCCGCATGGCTGAACGACAAGGGCACTGCAGGCGTCGAGATCGCCTATCGCCCGGCGCGCGTCCTCATGCAGGACTTCACCGGGGTTCCCGCAGTCGTCGACCTCGCCGCCATGCGCGACGGTATCGCCTCGCTCGGTGGCGACCCGCAGAAGATCAACCCGCTGGTGCCTGTCGATCTGGTCATCGACCATTCGGTCATCGTCGATGAGTTCGGCACGCCGCTGGCATTTGCCCGCAATGTCGAGCTGGAGTACCAGCGCAACGAGGAGCGCTACAAGTTCCTCAAATGGGGCCAGCAGGCATTTCACAATTTCCGTGTCGTGCCGCCCGGTACTGGCATCTGCCACCAGGTGAACCTCGAATATCTCGGCCAGGTCGTGTGGACCAAGGATGAGGACGGCGAAACCGTCGCCTATCCCGACACCTGCGTGGGCACCGACTCCCACACCACGATGATCAACGGCCTCGGTGTTCTGGGCTGGGGCGTCGGCGGCATTGAAGCAGAAGCTGCGATGCTCGGCCAGCCAGTCTCCATGCTGCTGCCGGAAGTCATTGGCTTCCGCCTCACGGGCAAGCTCAGGGAAGGCATCACCGCGACCGACCTGGTGCTGACCGTCACCCAGATGCTGCGCAAGAAGGGCGTCGTCGGCAAGTTCGTCGAATTCTTCGGCGCCGGCCTGTCGAACATGACGCTGGCCGACCGTGCCACCATCGGCAACATGGGTCCTGAATATGGCGCCACCTGCGGCTTCTTCCCCGTCGACAAGGAGACGATCCGCTACCTGACGACGTCGAGCCGCGCCGACGACCGTATCGCTCTGGTTGAAGCCTATTCCAAGGCTCAGGGCATGTGGCACGACACCGACACGCCAGACCCGGTCTTCACCGACACGCTCGAACTCGACCTCGGCACCGTCGTGCCGTCGATGGCCGGCCCGAAGCGTCCTGAAGGCCGCGCACCGCTGGAAGACATCGCGGCCAACTTCGCTGTTGCTCTGGAAGCGGAATACAAGAAGACCGTCGACCTCTCGCGGCGCTATGCCGTCGAGGGCGAGGACTTCGACATCGGCCATGGCGACGTGGCGATCGCCGCCATCACGTCATGCACCAACACCTCGAACCCGTCGGTGCTGATCGGCGCGGGGCTGCTGGCACGCAACGCCAACAAGCTCGGCCTCAAGCAGAAGCCGTGGGTCAAGACGTCGCTTGCCCCGGGTTCCCAGGTGGTCGCCGAATATCTCGACAAGTCCGGTCTCCAGACCGAGCTCGACAAGATCGGCTTCAACCTCGTCGGTTTTGGCTGCACCACCTGCATCGGCAATTCCGGACCGCTTCCGGCGCCGATCTCGCAGACCATCAACGACAAGGGTCTGATCGCAGCGGCCGTGCTTTCCGGCAACCGCAATTTCGAGGGACGCGTGTCTCCCGACGTTCAGGCGAACTACCTCGCCTCGCCGCCGCTGGTCGTCGCATATGCGCTGGCGGGCACGGTGACGAAGGACCTGACGACGGAACCGCTCGGCGAAGGCGCCGACGGCAAGCCGGTCTATCTCAAGGACATCTGGCCGACGACGCAGGAAATCCAGGAGTTCATCGAGAAATACGTCACCCGCGAGATTTTCGCGCGGAAGTATGCAGATGTGTTCAAGGGCGACGAGAACTGGCAGAAGGTGCAGGCTCCCACGGGCCAGACCTACACCTGGGACGACAAGTCGACCTATGTGCAGAACCCGCCCTACTTCGTCGGCATGGGGCAAACGGCAAGCGCCACGGCACCCGTGCAGGGCGCGCGCATTCTCGGCCTGTTCGGCGACAAGATCACCACCGACCACATCTCGCCGGCCGGTTCGATCAAGGCTGCCTCGCCTGCGGGCCAGTACCTGACCGACAACGGGGTCGGCGTTGCCGATTTCAACCAGTACGGCACGCGGCGCGGCAACCATGAGGTGATGATGCGCGGCACCTTCGCCAACATCCGCATCCGCAACCACATGCTGGGCGAAAACGGGCGCGAGGGAGGCTACACGATCCACTATCCTTCGAAGGAAGAGATGTCGATCTACGATGCCGCCATGCGCTACAAGGCCGAAGGCGTGCCGCTGGTGATCTTCGCCGGCGTCGAGTACGGCAACGGTTCGTCGCGCGACTGGGCGGCCAAGGGCACCAACCTGCTCGGCGTCCGCGCCGTGATTGCGCAGTCCTTCGAGCGCATCCACCGCTCCAACCTCGTCGGCATGGGCGTCGTGCCCTTCACCTTCGAGGACGGCCTGAGCTGGGCCGAGTTGGGCCTCAAGGGCGACGAGACGGTGACGATCGACGGGCTCGAAAACATCAAGCCGCGCCAGAAGATGGTGGCCAAGGTCTCCTATGCCGACGGATCGGTGAAGGACGTTCCGATCCTCTGCCGCATCGATACCCTGGATGAGCTCGACTACTTCAAGAATGGCGGCATCCTGCACTACGTACTGCGCGACCTGGCCGCCTGAGGCCATTCGGTAGCGACAAGCAATCAGCCCCGGCGCCACCGCGCCGGGGCTTTTTTCTTGGGCTAGGAATCAAGGGCCATGTCGAGCGCCGCTTCACAATGCACGAGCGTGGTGTCGAAGACCGGCACGGGCACGTTGCCTTGATCGAGCAACATTCCGACTTCGGTGCAACCAAGAATGAGACAATCAGCGCCACGCTCGATGAGGCGGCCGGCGATCGCGACATAGGCTGCACGGCTTTCGTCCCTGACGATCTCGCGGCACAATTCCTCATAGATGATGCGGTGAGTGACCGCCCGATCCGCAGCCACGGGGATCATCGGAACCAGACCGGCGGCAGCCAGTCGGTCGGTGTAAAAAGCCTGTTCCATGGTGAATGCCGTTGCCATCAATCCCGGACGGGAAAGACCGGCGTCGCGGATGCGTCGCGCGGTTGCATCGGCAATGTGCAGCAAGGGGATCGACACGCCGCGCATCATCTCGTCGGCCAGCTTGTGCATGGTGTTGGTCGCGAGGATGAGCAAATCGGCCCCGCCGCGTTCCAGCGCAAGCGCCTCCGCATTCAGCACCTTGCCTGCCTCCCTCCACTCTCCAGCGGCCTGCATGACTTCGATCCTGGCGAAATCGAGTGATCTTATCAGCAGCTCCGGCGAATGAAGGCCGCCCAGCCGGTGACGCGCAAGCGTGCAGAGCTCCCGATAGTAGATCTGTGTGGAAGCGGCAGACATGCCGCCGAGAATGCCGATGGTCTTCATGCGAAACGTCACTGCCTTTGAAAAAACGCCGCACGATAGGGGCGCACCGCTGCCATGTCGATCACGCCAGATGGCAGGCCATCCGCGATGAACGAAAACCCGTTGCCGAAATGCAGCACCGTTGGACATAATCACGTGATAGGTTCCACCCAAACTGGAAGTGCTCATCCGGAATTGCTGATGCTTCGCCTGTTCGTTCCCGTGTACATTGCGTGCTGCTTGCTGGCCTCCGGTGCTTCTTTCGCACAGGAAGCGGAAGGGTCTGCTGGTCCGACCAGCAACCAGTCATTGGTGCGGGGCCTTGCCGCCACCGATCTCCTCAATGTCCGCGAGGACCCTTCCCCGCTCGGCAAGACCCTTGGGCGGCTGCCCAACGGCGCCTTCGTCGAGCGCCAGGAATGCAAGCTCGTCAAAGGCTACGAATGGTGCCTCGTCGAGGCGCCGGAATTCGAGAACCTGAGCGGCTGGACGCCGTCGCGCTATCTCTATTCGCTCGATGTCGGCGACGCCGACATCGTGGCGGAAGGGGAGACATCGCAGCAGCCTTCCGAAAGCGACTCCGAAATGGCGCTCGGACCCACCGCGGAGCCCTCCGAGGTTGCGGCCGAAGACGGCGTACCCGTCCCCCGCGCGGCCCCCCGGATCCCTGCGGAAGGTAGCGCCGAAGATGCGTCGGATGTGCCGGAAAAGGAAGCAAGGGTTCTACCGAGTGGCAGCGGGACCGCGCTGCCCGACGGGCTCGAAGCGCGGTTTGCCGGCGGTTCCTCTCGGCCGATCGCTGAGATCATGGCACAGGACGACTCCGATCCGGCGCAGCCGCCAAGCAACGACGCTGAGGCGAATGCGCGACCGGTGGCAGCCGGCGTGCCAGTCCCCACACCACGCCCCGATGCGAGCCAAGGTGCGGAGGTGGCGATCGCAGACGAACCATCCGATGACCAGGCGCCGGTGCTGGCGATGAGTGGAGAACCGCTTCAAAACCTGCCGACCGGAGCCGTGCCGGGTGAAACGGTTTCCCAGGAAATCCCCTGTGCCCGCTATATCGGCCAACCGATGGCGCGCTGCATGGCGCGCGTGGTTCGAACCGGCGAGGGCGCGGCGGACGTCACCGTAGTGTGGCCGGACGGAGGCAGCCGGGTGATCGAGTTTCGCGACGGCCGGCCTTCTGAGTCCAATTCAAGCGGGGAATTGCGCTTCACGCGCGAGGGCTCGCTCAACATGATCCGCATCGGCGTCTCGGAGCGCTTCGAAATCCTCGACGCGCTGCCCTTTGACGGTTGACCGGGTGCCGCGCTGTCCGCGCGTTACGTCCTGCGGTGGGCGAAGCGCAATACGGCGGCCAGCACAACGCCCAGCATCAACCCGTTGAAACTGTGCCACAGGAAATGCGTGCCCAACGGCATGGCTCCACAGACCAGCGGATCGATGGCCCGGAACGTCACCGACAAGACGAATATTCCTGCCGCCGCGATGTTGAACCAGCCGATCGGATTCCCTGCCCTGATTACCAGGATGCCGAAGAAGATCAACGCCAGGAAGGGAGGCAGATATCCGGTGGAACCATTGGACGCCACCCGCAGCCAGTCGGGCACCATCAACGTCAAGGCGCCTACGGCGATGTAGAAGCTGAAGAATATGACCAGCGAGCGCGGCCAGGAATAGCCGAGGAAGCGGCGCAGGTTGAACAGCGTATAGGCGAGCGTGAAGCCGGCGATCGGCAGGATGTCAGCCCAGATGGTCAACTGGTTCGCGAAGGTGTGAAACAGGAACGAACCGATGCCGATGGCAACCACCCACCAGCAGAGCAGCAGCACGAAACCGTCAGCCCGCTGTTTCCTGGCCATCCAGACGCCCCACAGGCCCGCGGCGACGAATGCCAGGTTGGTCAGGGCGTTGATCGGCTCCGACCAGAATTCCGGTCCGGTGCGCTCGCAATAGAGGTCAACATGGGCATGCGGATCACCAAACATCGGTATTCTCCGGGCACGGGTGGCACAATCGTTTCACCGCAACGTGACTTTCCGTTGAGCCTTCGCCTGCCTAATCTGAGAGCAATCGGACGAGCCCGTCGTGGCTCTGACAAAGGCAATCGGGACAATTCGGTGGTCGTGAACTTTCTCAGGCTCGCTGCGGCGGCATATCTTCTTGTGCTCCCTTCTGGCGCGATCGCCGGGGAGGATGTCAAGAAGCCGCGTGCCGTGGTCGAACTGTTCACCAGCCAGGGCTGCACGTCATGTCCAAAGGCCGACGCGATGCTGACCGAGATGGTCGCCCAGGGCGACGTTGTCGCGCTCGCCTATCATGTCGACTACTGGGACTACCTCGGCTGGCGCGACACATTGGCCAACCCCGACAACACCGCACGCCAGCAGGAATACAGCCGCACCTTCGGCAACCGGTCGGTCTATACGCCCCAGGTGGTGGTCAACGGCCGCAAGCAGATCAATGGTACGAAGCGCCTGAAGATCAATCACGCGATCGACCGCATGGAGGGCACCGCACACGGAATGACGGTGGACGTGGACATATCCTACCGTGACGAGTCGATCGTGATCGAAACGGGCGATGCCGGAAAGACCGTCGAAGACGCCCAGATCGTGCTGATCTATTTCAAGCCGGCCACCAAGGTCGAGATCGCTCAGGGAAACAACACCGGTCGCAGCTTCACATATGTCAATGCCGTCGCGGGCTTCCACAGTGTGGGTATGTGGGACGGCAGCGCCACGAAGCTGGAGTTGCCGATCAGCGAGATGGCAAAGAAGGGAGCGGGCGGCTGCGCCGTTCTGGTCCAGAAGATGCTGCCCGACGGACTGCCGGGTCCGATCCTCGGCTCCGCCATCATCACCCGCCAGGAAGGCTGGTAACCCGCCAACAAAAGACCGACGCTGATGTGGTCAGCGCCGGCGGATATATTTGGGATCAACGTACCGTCGATGTTCCGGGATTTTACCCGGAGTTGGTTCGATCCGACCGGACCCCGTGGGCGGGGGGCTTGGGGTTACAGGGCCTTGCCGGACCGAACCGTCTCAGGCAACACGAGGATGTTTGCCCGACATTGGGGCCGCAGCTTGGGAAAAAAGCGGCAACAATGTGTCGCTCCATCACCTCTCGCGACAATGTGTGGCCGTCCGTGATCGGGGCGGCTTTTTCTTGAGCGCCGCGCGCGAAAGGTTCCGACGTCGAATTGGCCATTCCGGTCTTGCAATTCGAGGTTTGAAGGGCGACCTTGGCTGTGTCGTCGAATTGTCACGAAAGGCCAGCAAATGACCGATCACGGCACCGGTGGGGAGGGTAGGGAAGATTCCGCAATATTGATCCCGCTGCACGAGGCGCGGCGGGAGCGGGACAACATCCCGGTGACGTTCCAGAGGCGCGAACTGGACCAGATACTCAAGGTTTACAGCATGATGGTCGCGGCGGGAGAATGGCGCGACTACGCAATCGATCACCTGAAAGAGCGCGCGGTCTTCTCGGTGTTCCGGCGCACCAGCGAGGTGCCGCTGTTTCAGATCGTCAAGACGCCCGCGCTGGCGCGCAAGCAGGGTGCCTTTTCCGTGGTGGCTGCGAGCGGACTCATCATGAAGCGCGGCCACGATCTCGAGCGGGTTCTTGCGGTGTTCGACAAGGCGTTGAAAGTGGTGCGCGCCTGATCACGAAGGACGCGCGTAATCGACGCGATTCGCATCAGCGATTTGCCAGATCGAGCGGATGGACGATCATCCCGCCGGCGCCTTCTTTGATGAATGCCTCGATATTGTAGACGTCTCGCAGGCGATCCGGCGACAGCACCGCGCCCGGCGCACCGTCCGCGGCAATGGTGCCGGCATCGAGAAGCACCAGCCGCGTGCACCAGCGTGCTGCGAGTCCGAGATCGTGAAGGCAGGCAACGACGCTGCCTCCCTCTTGAGCAAGGCCCGAGAAGACCCGCATCAGGCTGATCTGGTGCGCCGGGTCGAGCCCCGCGGTAGGCTCATCGGCAAGCATCAGGGGTGCCTCCTGGGCAAGGGCCCGTGCAATCACCACGCGCGCCTTTTCGCCACCCGAAAGCTCTGTCGCCGGCCGATTGGCGAACGCGCCTATTTCCATGCGTTGAATGGCGCGATCCACCGCATCAACGTCCGCGGCGGATACACGCGCGAATGCAGGCAAATGCGGCGCGCGGCCAAGTTCGACAAGCCTCCGCACGCTTACCGGCCAGGCGATCTCGCGCTCCTGCGGCAGATAGGAGACGAGCCGGGCGCGTTCCCGTGCACTCATGGCGGAGGTCGCGCGTCCGTCCAGCTCGATCACGCCACTCGACGCGGTGAGCCCGAGGATCGCCCGCAGCAAAGTCGTCTTGCCCGCACCATTGGGACCGATGAGACCGACGAATTCGCCCGCGCCGATGGCAAGCGAAACGCCGTTAAGGACGGAACGTCCTCCGAGGCTGGCGCGAAGATCGGTGATCCGCAGCAGGCTCACAGCATCTGCCTCCGTGTGCGCCAGACGAGCCATAGGAAGAACGGAGCGCCGACGATCGCCGTCAGAACGCCGAGCTTCAGGTCACGTTCGGGCGCCAGGACCCGAACGGCGATATCGGCCGTCAGAAGCACGCACGCCCCGCCGAGCGCGCTGGCCGGCAGCAGGCGCGACGGCAGCGCACCAACCAGCGGACGCAGCACATGAGGCACCACCAGCCCGACGAAACCGATCGCGCCCGCAACCGCGGTCGCCGCGCCGACGGATGCGGCCGTGCCGACGATCGCCAGGAACTGCAGCCGGCGCATGTCGACGCCGAGGCTGGCGGCAGCATCTTCGCCCAATGTCAGCAGATCGAGCGGACGCGCCAGCATCGCCAGCATGACCCATCCTGCCAGCATGAACGGTGCGGCGAGCCACAGATGCACCATCGAACGGTCGGATAGCGAACCAAGCATCCAGAAGACGATCTCCAGCGCCGCGAACGGGTTTGGCGAAAGGTTCAGCGCCAGCGACGTCATTGCGCCGGCAAAGGCGGAGATCGCGATGCCGGCGAGGATGATCGTCAATGTTCCACCTCCTGGGCCTGCCATCGCGCGCACGAGAAGCACCGCCAGCAGTGCGCCAGCGAGTGCCGCGAGCGGCAAACCGAGCGGAAATGCAGCCGACAGGCCAGTGTAGATAGCCACCACCGCGCCAAGCGAGGCAGACGCGCTGACACCGAGAAGGCCGGGCTCAGCCAGCGGATTGCGCAGATAGCCCTGCAGCACGGCGCCCGACAGACCCAGTGTCGCGCCGATCATCAGCCCCAGAAGGGCGCGCGGCAGCCTGATTTCGCGCATCACCAGCGGCAATGCTCCGTCTCCACCGGACCACAGGGCCGACAGGCTCTGCCGGAAACCTGCCTCGGCAGGACCGGTAACGAGCGAGCCGACAAAGAGCGCGACAGTCGCCGCGCCGAGTACCAGCAGGACGACACGGTAGCGTGCCTCGTCGCTCATCGCCTGAGGCCGGCTTCGTGCTGTGTCCACTTTCGGGCCGCCTCGGAAAGCATGCGCACCGCCTCGAGCGTGAACGGCGCACCGCAAATCCAGTAACGATCGGGGATGCGCACCATTCGGTCGGGCGTCGCGACCGCCGAGAATGCCGGATGATTGAAGTTCTGCTGCGCAAGGGCGGGCAGGCCGTAATCCTGTTCGCCCATCACCACGAGATCGGGCTGCTGCAGCACCAGTTCCTCCAGCGGCAGGCGCTGGACACCCTTGATGCCGAGCCGGTCGGCGATGTTGGTCAACCCGGCGGCTTCGATCACCGCATGGGACAGCGAACCGGGACCGGAGGTGTAGCTATTCGACGAATAGACGGCCACCGTCAGCGGCGGTCCCTCCCGCTCCTTCAGCGCCGCCAGCCCGGCATCGAGTTCAGCCACGAGGTCTGCCGCACGCCGTTCGCGGCCAAGCAACCGTCCCATGCGAACGATATTTTCGCGAATGCCCTCGAAGGAACTTTCCGGGGCGAACTGCTCGACCCGGAACCCCAGCCGGCGCAGCATGGTGACGGCCGGCTGCGCGGTGTACATGCCGGCCAGTACGAGATCGGGCTGCATGAGGAAGACTTCTTCCGCCCGGCCGTGATTGGGAGTGTATGCGTCTGCCTGGGAGGCAAGAACCGACATTCCCGGATCAGCGGCGAGGAACGAGACGGAATGCAACTGCCCCTCGCCCGCGACAAGCATCGCAAGCTGGTCGGTACACACATTCATGGAGACGACGCGGCGTGGCGCAGGGTCTGCCGCGGCCAGCGGCATCGTGACGAGGCACGCAAGCCCGGCGGCCGCGAGCTTCGCCACGATATGTGCACCGCGCCGCATGACCGTCAGAACGTCCGCGCCAGGCTGACGTTGATGCTGCGGCCCGGCGAGCGATAACCGGATGTCGTCTCGTAGTGCTCGTCGAAAAGATTTTCGACCGAGAACTTGAACTCCGTCTGGTCGTCGAACGCATAGGTGGCGCTGAGATCGACGGTCACATAGGCCGGCAGTTCGATACGCGAGACGAAATCTTCCTGGCTGATGTCGTTGCGCGGCCCGACATAGACCAGCGCCGCGGTCAGATCGAGCTGCTCGGTGGCCGCAAAGCCCACCTCAGCGGTCGCCTTGAACCTGTCCTGCCTGATCAGCCCGAGACCCGTATCGCTGTCGGTCGGGTCGTTGAACGCCACTTCGGCCCGACCGTACAAGAGCGCGTTGAAGCGATGGGAAACGCTGGCCTCGAAGCCGGTGTTCTCCACCCGGGCGAGGTTCTGGGGGATATACATCGCGTCGAGGGTGATCGCGTCCTTCAGCCAGGTCTGGTAGAACGCGGCATCGAAGACGGTATCGACCGTCGGCCGCCACTGGAGGCCGATTTCGTAGGAACGAGAGTGCTCGGGCTGGACGTCGGGATTGGCGCCCCACGGATTGTAGAGATCGTTGAAGGTCGGCGCGCGGAAGCCGGTCGCATATGACGCGCGTCCCACGAGGCCGGGCAGGAATTCGTAGCTCGCGCCCACATTGTAAGTGGTGGCCGACCCGTACTGCTCGTTGGCGTCGTAACGAATGCCCGCATCGAGCGTCAGCGCATCGAACTCGATCGAGTGCTGTGCGAAGACGGCCCCGACATCACGCGACGTCACGCCGAAATCCTCGGTGGAGCTGATCTCTTCGCGATAGGCCTCAATGCCGACATTCAGAACATGCGCCGCGCCGGCGGCATCGAACGTCTTTGTGGTGGACGCAAAGATCCCCGAGCGCGTCGTGTCGTAGACGTTGAGCGTGTCCGTGCCGTCACGGAAATTGTCCTGGAAGTCGAAGCCGGTGAAGAGTTCCACCGTCGAGTGCCAATCCGGGGCATGATCGACTCGGACACCGACCTTGCCTGCAAAGAGCGAGTTTTCGGCTTCATCCGCCCATGGCGCCGAGGCGTCGTATTCGGTGCGTGAGCGTGAGAGAAGCCCATCCGCATAGAGGCGGCCCCAGTCGAACTCCTTGCCGAGCGAGAAATGCGCCGAACCCTGAAGGAAACCATCGTCGTCCGGTTCGCTCATCGCGGTGGTGAAATCGTAACCGCGCGTGCCGATCACCCGGCCGCCGAACGAGAATTCGATGCCGTCCTCGGTCTGTCCGCGCGTGGTGATCCCGGCATGGCCGCCCCACGGATGCGACACACCGGCCGACACCGTGGTGCAGATGGTGTTGCCGTTCGCGCATGTACCGCCGCTCTTGGTGATGACGTTGATGACGCCGCCGATCGCATCGGAACCGTATTGGGCCGAGTGCGCGCCCTTGGCGATCTCGATCCGCTCGATCGAATCGAGCGGAATATTGAACAGCGACGTCTCGCCCGAGGTTGCCGAGCGGGCGTTGATGCCGTTGATCAGGACGAGCGTCTGTGTCGGCTTGAACCCGCGCAGCGAAACGCCTGAACGTGAGCCCATGCCGCCATTGGCGGTCAACGAGACCCCGGCGTGATTTCTCAGCAGCGAGGGCAGGTCGAGCGCTGCGGAACGCCTGATCTGTTCCTCTCCGATGACGGTGACGGATGACGTGCTGCGCTCGAGAGAGCTTTCCCGGCGCAGCGGCGTGGTGACGACGAGCGTATCGAGTTGCGTCGCGCCGTCCCAATCCACGGACGTCTCCTGCGCGAATGCGCCGGTGGTCAGCGCCAGTATGCTGGCGGTGGTAATCAGAATGGTCTTCATGTCGGTCCCCAGGACATGCTGCGAGCGCATGCGCTCGCGGTTGCATCAAGTGCCGCAGCAAGATCCGGGTTGTCGAAGGCAAGGTCTTTCCCGCCGGTCCGGCATGCAGCAACGTTCGATGTCACCGCGACGGACGACCGCGCCTGGACACACCCCGTATCCTGGCTTGGGTGACTGGAACGGGCAGGTCTCCTGGCTTCCGTGTCATCGCCTCTGTCTTCCGCCTTCCCGATCCTTTCGGACCAGTGGCGCTGGAAGATGGCTCAACGGTTACAGTTGCGGGGGCAGCCGCGGCATCGTTCCCGGAGGATCTCACCGCGTTCCCATTTTCATCCACCTTGCGGCAGAACCTGTTCCGCCATCGGTGCTATCCGGTGTTGCAGGGAGCGTCAACGGAATTTCTGGCGCGGCGAGAATTCCGTGACCGACACGTCTTGTCCACCTCCCGCGCGGGGCGGGCCATAGTCTCCGGCACACGGTTCTTTACTGGAGGCAAGACGCATGGAAAGTTCAGCAAACCTCGCCCTGCCCTACATCATCGCGCAGCAGGCACAGAAGCATGTCACCCACAACGAGGCCGTCCGAATGCTCGATGCGCTGGTCCAGCTTTCGGTCGCCAGCCGCAGCCTGACCGAGCCGCCCGTCACCCCGTCGGAAGGAGAACGCCACATCGTGGCCGTCGGCGCATCGGGAGAATGGGAGGGCTGGGACGGCGGCGTCGCCAGCTTTGCCGATGGCGCCTGGTCGCGCCTCATCCCACGCGAAGGCTGGCTGGCATGGGTGGCGGACGATGCGCGTTTGCTGGTTCGCACGGACGGCGCCTGGAGCGAGCCGGCGATCGGCGGGACGCTCGAACTCGATGGCCTCGGCATCCGAACGGTCCCGGATGCAGCCAACAGGCTGGCCGTCAAGTCCGACGCCGTGCTGCTCTCTCACGACGACCAGACGCCGGGCAGCGGCGACATGCGCGTGACCGTCAACCGCAGCGGTCCCTCGAAAGACGCCGCTTTCGTCTTCGAGGACGACTGGTCGACGCGCGCGCTATTCGGGCTGCTGGCCGACGACGATTTTCGCATCAAGGTGTCTCCGGATGGCGACACCTTTTACGACGCGGTGGCCATCGACGCGGCGACCGGCGCGGTCGCGCTGGGCGAGCCCTTCCTGACCGCCGACGACGATGGCGTCTGGTCGCATCGAGACAACCTTCCCGCCGCGGACGACACCCATTCGCTGGGATCGGCGACGCACCGCTGGTCGGTCGTCCACGCGGCGACCGGCACGATCAGCACGTCGGACGAGCGTCTCAAGGAGGCGGTCGCCCCCGTACCAGTCGGCATCGATTTCCTGCGCGATCTCGAGGCTGTCTGTTATCGCCGCAAGGGCGGGCGGCGGATGCATTTCGGCCTCCTGGCGCAACAGGTCAAGGCCGCGCTTCAGGCGCATGGGGTCGACGATTTCGCAGGCTGGACGCTGTCCGACAGGAACGATCCCGCGAGCCGGCAGGGCCTGCGCTACGAGCAGTTCGTGCCGATCCTGGTCCGCGCGGTGCAGGAGCTTGCAAGTGAAGTGGACACGCTGCGGGATACGATGGCAGGCCCGGCATAAACTCAGTCGGGCGAAGACTTCGACAGCAGGCGCGCGATCAACGGCCCGAACAGAAGCACGAACAGGAAGCGCGCCATCTGCATCGCCATTATCAACGACATGTTGGCATTGCCGGAGGCGGCCGCGATGATCGCGACCGCATCCATCCCGCCGGGACTGGTGGCGAGATAGGCCGTGACATAGTCGATCTCGAGCAGTTCGCTCAAGACCAGCCCGATGCCCGCGCATATCATCACGAGTAGCAGAATGGAGCCTATGACCTGCGGCAGCGCGCGGGCCGCATGCAAAAGGATCTGCCGCGTGAAGTTGAGCCCGATGCTCCAGCCGATCAGCGCATAGGCGATCATCAGAAGCCATTGCGGCAGTTGAAACGCCACGCCACCCGCCATGTGAAGCAGGCCGCCGAGGATCATGGACCCAAGGAAGAACGGTGTCGGCAGGCGCAACAGCCAACCGGCCACAGCACCGACGAGCCCGGTGGCGATCGTGATCGGGAAGCCTGGCCATTCAAGCGGCGGGAAAAGAACGATGGTGGGCTGGGCAACCGCCGGTGCATCGACCAGGAATGCCGCCACGAGCGCTGCGAACAGGGCGACGATCATCACCCGCAGATACTGCATGAAGGCGACCAGCCGGAAATCGGCGCCGAACGCATCCGCCATCAGCACCATCGCCGACGCCGCGCCCGGTGCCGAGCCCCAGATTGCGGTGCTACCGGGGAGGATGCCCCATCGGCTGATCTGCCAGCCGAGATAGCTGGAGGCGGCGACGGTCGACAGCACGCCCCCGAGAAACAATGGCCAGTCCTCGACGATGACGCGGAATATCTCGAGTTCGAGAGAACGCGCGATGAGGATTCCGAGCACCGCCTGCGCCGCACCGAACAGCCATCGCGGCACACGGACGCTGGCCCCGTTGGTGCCCGCCACGACACCGGCGATCATCGGGCCGATCAGCGCCGCGGCGGGCAAATGCGCGAGATCGAGCAGAAGGAACAGCAGCGCCGAACCGACCAGAACGCCGCTCCACTGGATTGCCGGTGGCTTTGACGTGAGGAACTGAGGAGGCAATTGCGGGTCTGGAGAGGTATCCATCCCGTGGCTTTATAGACCCCGCCCGCGACTGGCAACGCTGCAGCACGCTATGCGTGCGGGCGTCGGGCAGGATCGCGCATCCGCTAGAAGAGAACCCGCAGCAGCGAGAAGTCATCCGGGAGCGAACTGCCGATATTGTACTGACGAATCCATTCGAGCAGGTCCTGCGGCACGCTGCTCCTGGTACGGGCAAATTCGGCAAGCGCATCCACGCTGAGCATGTCGCCATCCACACCGTCGACCTCGAACGTGCCATCGCTGAGAATCAGGAGCCGGTCGCCCGGCTGCATCAGCATGGAACCGCACTCGTAGTCGACATCCGGAAACGCGCCGATCGCCATGCCGCCGAAGGTGATGAGCTGCGTGGCGGCCGTGCCGCCGGCGCCGTCATCACGCAGGTGGATGGCCGGCGGATGGCCACCGGTGGCAAAGCGCAGTTCGCCGCTGGAGCGACGATAGACGCCATACCAGATGGTGAAGAACATGCCGTTCTGGCGCTCCATCGGGAACGCGTTGTTGAGCGCGCTCAACACGCCGGCCGGATCGCGGAAATCAGCCCCGGGCAGAGCGGAGGCCCGCAGCACGTTGATGACGGTGACCGAGAGAAGCGCCGCGTTCACGCCATGGCCGCACACGTCGAGCAGATAGAACGCCATGTGGTCGTCATCGATGGCGTGATAGCCGAACGAATCACCCCCGAGCTCGGTCGAAGGCACCAGCAGCCAGTCGGTTGCAGGCGTCTCGACACGCGGCTCCGGCAGGATCGACATGACGTAGCGCGCAGCATCGTTGAGCTCGGCCTCGAGACGCTCCTGCGTCTTCATCAGCGCCAGATTGGCTTCCGCAAGCTGATCCTCGACCGCCTCGCCGTGCTCGATCGTGCCCTCATAGAGCATCCTGATGTCGTCATACTCGGCGTTGAGCCGCGCGATTTCGGCCCGCGCCTCGGCAAGCTCGCGCACAAGCACATCGCGTGCCGGGTCATCGCCATGTTGCGAACCGGATGTATTGCCGCTTGATAGTTCGTTCATCATTCCGTGTGATAATCGATTGGTCGAGCGTGAAGCAAGTCATTGCGACAAAAGTCGGGGTTGTAAATCGCCGGGTATTTCCCGTAACGTCACGTTGCGGCAACGATCCGGCTACGGTGGGGTTAAGGGCGGGCAGTTTGACGGGATCGCGAAGTCGGTCCTGTTCAGCACGTCCGGAGCGCGGCAATCCGGAATTGCTGCTACAGGAATGCGATTCAATGTCCCGAACGAACATCAGCAATGAAGAGTTCGAGCTTCTTCTGGCGATCGAAATCGGAATCCGCGATTTCTCGTCGAGCTGGGCCTATTGCGACAGGCTATCGTCATACATCGCGCGCATGATTGGTCACAATCGGACTGATTCGCTTTTGTATTCGAACCTCTTTTCCTCCGCCCTCAACGAGCTTCTGGAGACGGCGTTCCGTCTTCACGGCCATGACGGCAAGCTTGTCTGCACCGTGTTGCGCAACTCCGGCACCGACCGAATCGAGCTGACGATTCCATGCGATGCCGAGCATCAGGAATTCTACCGCCGGACGATAGATCGGGTCACCAGCCCGGACGCGGCCGAGCAATATCGCCATGCCCTCTTCGCCGACGGACCTCTGGATCCCGGCGTCGGGCTCATGGAACTTGCAGTCGACTACAACGCAGCCATGCGGCTGGAAACGGTCAACGGGGACGCAGTCCGCCTCGTCGCGGATTTCGCATTGGAAGAATCAGAACGATGAACGCCGACGCAGCTCACCACACCTATGCAGTCCAATTCGACGAGAACAATCAGGAGTTCTCGATCGTAGGCTCGATGCGACCGCAGCGCGCCGAGGACCTCGCCGCTTGCGCGGCGTTGTTCGAAAAGTCGCTGCGCTCGGTCAAGGGCAACTTCTACGTCAATGTGAAACGCCTGGTGCGGCTCAATAATATCGCCTTCAAGGTGCTGGCCGACATGCTCGTCAAGGCAAGCGGCGAACGGCCGGATCTGCGCATATCGGTCATCACATCAAGTGTCGTCGGCTGGTCGACGCGCAAGTTCGCGACGCTGCGCAACGTGAGCGAAAACATCGTCATCGAGGAATACGACAGCGAGTTTTATCCCGGACAGGCATTCGTCGAAGACAGCGACATCATCGGGCTGCTGCGTACGCAGACGAAGATGACGTGGCGTCACGAGCGCAACATCCTTCCGCGCCATGGCGTGCGCCCGGGCATGGCGGTGGCCGACATCTGCTGTGGCATCGGCGATTTCGCAGTGCTCTTCCAGAAGGAGTTCAACCCGTCACGCCTCGTTGCGCTCGACCATTCCAAGCCCAGCCTTGCCTATGCGCGCGAGGTGGCCTCCGACTTCGGCGTTCAGGGCATCGAGTATGTCTACGGCGACGCGTCGGAACTGCTTCTCGAGGACAACCAGTTCGACTTCGTGACCTGCCGCCACTCGCTGCAGATTTTCGACCGGCCGGAATTGATCCTTCAAGAGCTGTTCAGGATTTGCAAGCCGGGCGGCCGCGTCTACGTCTCCAACGAGAAGAACTCTCACTGCCTTGGAGAGCCGCGCGGCGAATCGATCCAGTGGACCTATAATGAGGTCGCCAAGATCGTCGCACACTTCAATCATGACATCGAGATCGGGCCGAAGAGCCGTCGCCTGATGCTCGACGCCGGTTTCAGCGACGTGATGATGGAATCGTTCATGGTCACCAACATGGACGGGGACCCGCAGGACTTCGCCGACATCGTTGAGGCCTGGCGTGACCTCTTCGTCGGCAAGATGTCGTCCATGCGCGGAGACGATCCCGACTTCGTGGCACGGTTCCGTCAAGGCTTCGACGACCATGTCTTCGCCGCACTTCATCCGAAAGGTTACGCGGGCTGGCCGATCTGGGTGGCTTCGGGAAGGAAGCCCCTATGACGGCTGCTGATGCAACGTCGGCCGAGGGCGCTGCAACGCCGGGACGCTTCTCGCCTCGCAGCTTCCGGGCAAAGTTCATCCTCGTGGTGGGCGCGGCCGTCCTCTTCGACCTGATTATGGCCGGAGGCATCGCGATCTGGAATGTGCAACGCCTGTCGCAGGACGTCAGCGAACAGGTCGACACCGGCCTGACCGATGCCAACGAGGAATTCCTCCAGACCTACATCCAGACGACCGCGTTGCGGGCGAACCTTTTGCTTGAGCGTTCTCATTCGGAGCTCCAGTCTCTCGCCACCATCATGCAGTCGCAGATCGATGAACCGCAGTCGAGCGCGGCACTGGGCCGGTTGCTTGAGCAGGATCCATCCTATTCGAGCGAACTGATCTATGATCAGGCCGGCGGCTGGGCGCAGAATGCTCCAGGCGTCCCTTCGGTGGTCAATGTCTGGGGCTATCTTCTGGACGAGAACAACCAGCCCGTCCCGGCGGCGCAGGAAGCGATTCGCGACAGCGCGCTGATGGATGTCGTCGCGCCGGCGATGATGGAAACCGGCTCCCCGAAGCGGCTGATGTACTATATCGGCCCGAAGGACGCCTCCATCACGCGGTCCGTGCCCTATTCCGACCTGGCACGTACGCTGGATCAGTATTATCCCGGCCATAATGAAGGACCCAACTTCTGGGACTTCTTCTTCCCCGGCATTTATGAGGGCTGGCAGTCCTGGCTCGCCAATCCGTCAACGCGCCCGGTCGGGTCACAGATAATCATGACCCCGCCCTATGTCGACGCAATCACCGGGGCGTGGGTGGTGAGCTATTTCCACCCCCTGTTCACCCAGGCCCGCAACGATGTCGCCGGCGGCGTGGCCATGGACGTGACCCTCGACCAGCTCGTCGCCCTCGTCGAGAGCGTCAACATCTCCGACACCGGCTTCGGCTTCCTCGCCATGTCGGGCGGCAACGTCCTTGCCACCAACGAACTCGGCGAACAGACGCTCGGGCTCGTGGCCAGCGACGTCAGCGGCCAGGGCGTCACCGGCGTCAGCCGCTCCCTGCAGGAAAGCACGCAGGCCGCGATCGCCTCTCTTGAACTGCCCGCCGACCAGAGCACCCAACTGCGCCACATCTTCCTCGAGCAGGATGGAGAACAGGTTCCGTACCTGGTCGCGCTCAGGCAGCTTCAACCGCTCAATTTGTGGAACGGCAGCGACATCGTCGAGGAGACGATGGTGCTCGGCTTCGTCGTTTCCGAACGCGAAATCTACCAGTCGCTGACCTCGGTCAACCAGAATATCGCCGACACCACCGAACGGATCATCAACTACCAGATCATCGTCCTCTGCATCAGCTTGATGCTGGTGCTTGGTGCGGTCTACGCCATCTCCGGAAGAATAACCGCCGGACTGAGCGCACTTGCGGGCGCTGCCCGGCGCCTCCAGGCCAAGGACTATTCCGTCCGCGTCGATATCCCGACGCGCGACGAGGTCGGCGCCGTCGGCATCGCGTTCAACAAGATGGCCGAGGAAATCAGCTACCACACCGAAAACCTCGAGAATCTCGTAGAAGCCCGCACACATCAGCTCGCGGACGCCAACGCGGAGATCACCGCGCTCAACTCCAAGCTCAAGAGCGAGAACCTTCGTCTTGGGGCGGAACTCGACGTCGCGCGACAGATCCAGATGATGGTGCTGCCAAGGAGCGGCGAGCTGGAAGGCATCCCGCGCATCGAGATTGCCGGCTACATGTCGCCGGCGGACGAAGTCGGCGGCGACTATTACGACGTTCTTCACGACGGCAACCGCGTCAAGATCGGCATCGGCGACGTCACCGGACACGGCCTGGAGAGCGGCGTGCTGATGCTGATGGTCCAGTCCGTGGCGCGCGCGCTGCAGGAGAAGGGCGGCGACGATCCGAAGGAATTCCTCGAGGTCCTCAATCGCGCCATCTACAAGAACATCGAACGCACCCGCACCGACAAGCATCTGTCGCTCGCCTTCCTCGACTACAAGGATCATCACGTCACCCTGTCGGGCCAGCATGAGGAGGTGATCGTCGTGCGCCCGAATGGCGATGGCGAGAGCAAGGTCGAGAGCATCAACACGATGGACCTCGGCTTCCCGATCGGCCTGGAAAGGGACATCGGTCCCTTCATCGAGACGCGCGACATCGGCTTCGACAGCGGCGACGTCATTGTCCTGCATACGGACGGCGTGACAGAGGCGGAAAGCCCCGATGGCGAACTGTTCGGCTTCGAACGGCTTTGCGAGAGCGCGCAACGGCACGCCAAGGGCAATGCCGACGAGATCAAGAACGGCATCATCGGCGATCTGATGGCGCATATCGGAACACAGAAGATCCACGACGACATCACCCTCGTGGTGATGAGGCACAGGTAGGCGATGTCGATCAGCTTTGGCAGCATCGAACTCTCGAACGGCACGGACGCGCTCGGCAACAACCTGCGGCTGGCCGAAGGTCCGATGGAACTGAGCTGGCACCATTGCGGGCTCACGTCGGAGTTCCTCGGCGAGTTCTACGCCCTGTCGCATGCGGGCGGCGGCAACGACTATAACGAGGCGCGCCACAGCATCGGCTACCTCGTCAACGAGTTGATCGAGAACGCGGTGAAGTTCCGCTCGCCGGGGGACATCTACGTTGACAGTTCGCTGGAAGATGGACGGTTCGAGATCAAGGTGACAAACGTCATCGAGACCGAGACCGCCGACCGCTTCATGGCGCTGCTCGCCGAACTGACTTCGCGGGACCCCGGTGAACTGCTCATCGAGCGCATCGAAGCCAACGCCGAGGATGCCACATCGGCGGGATCAGGGCTTGGTCTTTTGACGCTGATGAGCGATTATGGCGCGCGCTTGGGTTGGAGATTCCGGGAAAAGTCGGAAGATGGGCGAATTGGCCTTGAGACCTTTGCATCGCTTGACCTCGCCTGAGGCACGCACTCTCAACGGAGCCGAACTCACACAATGGAAATCAAGACCAACGAATACCGCGTCTGGAGCGAAGGAGCGACGATCCACTACGAGGGAACGATGCGGCTTTCCGGCACGGAAGCCTATGCTCCGATCCTCGAAATGATGGACAACATACTCGCATCGAAGCCGTCGACGATCGTTCTCGACCTGACCGCGCTCGAGTTCTTGAACAGCTCGGGCATCAACCTGCTGGCCAAGTTCACGATCCAGGTGCGCAAGCAGGAGAATGTGGGCATGCTCGTCAAGGGCTCGACCCGCATACCGTGGCAGTCGAAGTCCCTGCCCAACCTTAAAAAACTCTATCCCGCCGTCGATCTCGTCATCGCCTGACGGGTTTTCATCCCGATAGCACATGAACCATCTGCCCGGCGCGTGGCCGGGCTGCGGCAGGGCCGAGCCCTGCCTCGATGATGGCTGCCAGGTCTTCGTCGACATTGCGGCACCGCTCGAGCCGCAGGTCTGGTGCAGCGCCGTCTTGACGTGCGTCCAGAACCGCGTCGGCATTGCCTGAATAGAGCGCTTTGCCGCCGACCAGCCAGGCGGCGATGGCGCTCAGCGACCAGATATCGTCGCTTGCAGACGGGGGCGCGCCACGCACCTGCTCCGGCGACATCCATGCCGCCGACCCCGCGACTTCGCTGCCTTGCACCGGGTCGCTTCCGGCAAGCACCGCCAGCCCGAGGTCGATCAGCACAGGCTGGCTCGAACGGAACAGCACATGCGCCGGCTTGAGATCACGGTGGACGATCCCACGCCCATGAAGATAGGCCAGTGTCTCCGCCAGCCTGGCGATCAGCAGCCGCGCTTGCGCCGGATGGCAATGACGCGCCTGGATGACCGGATCGGTCAGCGACGCGTCGAGGCGTTCAAAGGCTATCCAGTTCTCTCCGGCACCCTGCACGACCGGCAGGCCCGGATGATGCAGCATGGTCCACAGCCCGATCTCGTGGCGCAAGCGCATCACCGCATCGACGCGACCCGGGTCTGCCGCGCGCTTGACGATGATCGGTTCGCCATGATCGCCCCGCGCCTCGACAACCTCGATGCCGTCGCGGTCGCTCAGGCGACGCTCTGCATCCCAGGGTTTTCGCACGGCCATGGCCGGCGTGTCAGATCGCGCCGATTCGCTGCCAGAACGGCAGCGAGATCGCGACGATCTTTTCCATGTGCTCCTGCAGCCGCGTCAGGTTCTCCTCCGCGCCGTCGAAGAATGCCCCTTCATAGCTGATACGGTCGCCGCGGCTCTGCAACAGCGCCCATGCAGCGCGGGCCAGCGCGGCCGGCTCGGCTGGTGTGCCGGCCACAAGGACTTCATAAGCGAGCATTTCGAAAACGTTGACGGAAACGCCGCCGCACAGGGCCGGCGCCACGAGAGCGGTGCCCGGCCTGCCGGTATCCGCGCAGATGGCGAGATGATGGCGGTTGTAGGCACGCGCGACGTCCCGCGCCTCGTCGGTCACTACGGTGGCGACCGGCAGCGCCTGTCCAGATCCCGTCAGCATGCCGAGCACCTCACGTGCATTGGCTGTCGAACCGTCCGCCTCCGGCAGGTCGAGCAACTCGCCGACCGACATCGTCTGGCGTTCGGCCAGCGCAGCGAAGGCAGGCGCGTAGAACCCTTCATTGAGAGTCGCTTCGCCGAGCGGCACCTTGATCGTGCGCGTCAGCGCATCGGGCGGCACGATCAGCGTCAAGCGTTGCTCCCGCATCCGCTGGTCGCGGCGACGGACAGGAATCTCGCGCGCACCACGCATGAAGACATCGCGGCGAAACGCGCGGACCATGAAGTAGTCCTTGAACGTCTCGCGCTGCGAGGCCGGAGCGGCATCGACGAGCTGGCGCTGCTCCGGCTTGAGGCAAAGGTCGGGGAAGTTCTCCAGCAGGTTCGCCGTCGCGACGTAGTCGAGCTTGGCCGGCGCCATGTCCCGCGCCACGTCGTCGTGAAAGCACGGCGCCCAGTGCTCGTTGAGATATTCGTGGGCCAGATAGGAAACGCTGCCCTTCTCCGCTTCGCCGGCAAGCCGGTCGAGATAGTCCGTCGGCAGGCTCGGCGCTCCGGCGGCTGCGAAATCGCGCAACGCGGCAATCGCATCGATGACCCGCCGGTCACTTGGCGCACTGCCGGCGCGCGCCAGGTTCAGCAACAGCCGCTGGATCGGCAGCGCCTGTGTCCATCCCGGCAGGGCATTGTAGGTGACGTAGGCGACACCGCCGGGCTTGAGGTGACGGTCGATGAACGTCACGATGTGGGCCCGGTTCTCGAGGCTCACCCAGGACCAGACGCCATGCAGCACGATATAGTCGAAGGCCGGCATGTCGCGCGGCGCGTTGCGGGCCAGTTGGTCGAATGAGGCCTCCTCGAGCCGAATGTTGCCGAGGCCGCCAGCTTTGGCCATCGCCCTGCCCCGTGCGATGTGGGCAGGGTTAAAGTCGAAGCCCCAGACTTCGCTGTGATGGCTGGCGGCGGCGATCGCCAGCGCCGTTTCGGCGAATCCGCAACCGAGTTCGCAGTAGGTGAACGGCGTTCCCTGGGCGACCGGCGGCTCGATATTGCGCAACATGCAGGCGACATCGATGCGCGGCGGCGTCTGTTCGAGATAGAAGCCCGGCACATACTCGATGTCCGACACATAGCCTTCGTTCCAGGATGTCATGGGATGTCCGATCGTTTCAACGAAGGTGCGGGGCGCAGCGGAATTCGACTTCGGCGGGTTCCTTGCGCGGCCGTGACGACGGCAGCCAGGTGTTCCATCCGAGACGGCTGGCCTCTGGCGCATCACGGTCGCGGTCCAGCACCAAAGGGGGAACGTCCTCCGGCAGCAGGGACAGGCGCACCCTGAACGCTTTCTCGGGTCCGAGCGCGATCGCCGCCAGGTCGGCCAGCGTCTGCGCACGCGCGCCGTCTGGAAGCAGAGACCGGAAGGGTGCGTAATGAAGGCGTGCGACGACCAGCACCACCGACGATTCGATATCGAAGGTCCGCTCACCCAGCACCATGTCCTCGCCGAGCCGGCAGAACGCACCCGCCGCCTTGCCGGGGCCCGGAAGCCTGGTCCGGTCAGCCTCGCTGATCGGCAGCCAGGCGCCCGCGAACTGCTCGATGCGAACCGTATGGCCGAGCATGCCCGAAAGCGCGCGCTCGACGGCAAGCGCGGAGCGCCCCGTCCGCCCCAGCAGCCCCCCGAAAAAGACGAGGGTCTCGTCCGGCGCTTCGGTGCGGTTCGATACCGCAGGAGATCCGATGCCGACGATCGCCCGGAGCGCGGCATCGATGCGTCTGGGCATGCCGAACCGCGTCGCCCGGTCATGCTCGACCGTCAGCCGGTACTTTGCCCACGCTTCGTAGAGAAGGCCCGCCAGCCGGTTGTTGAACAGGTCGAGGAATTCACGCAGGCCGGGATTGCGCTCACGCACGCTGACATGGACCATCTCGCTGATGGCATGAGGCAGGACGCCCGATGGCCCGGTGAGCCCTATGACCGATTGTGTTACCTGCACGGGACCACCGGCGCGCGGCCGCGCAACCGTCGTCGCCTCCGCTGCCGCGTAGCCGAGCGGAACAGCGGCGCGTATGGCCGCAGCCGCCTTGCCCGGCTCCACCCCTCGTCCCAGCGGATCAGGCTTTTCGACGCCGGCGGCGTCGGCTTCCTCTACCGCCAATGCCTCGATGACCCGCAGGACCTGGAACAGGTCGTAGGCTTGCGGCCGATCGAAGATGTCGGACTTCAGAGAAGTATGCGGTCGCCGGCGCGCGCTGGCCATGTCTTGAGCACTCCGCTGCGGCCCTTCACCAGGGCGGTTAGGCGCGAGAAGGAATTGACGCTGGCGTAGAGCCCGAGGAAGCGCTCCAGTACACTTGCCATGAGAAAGACGCCGTTGCCGGAAAAATGAGCCTCGTCGAACGTCATCGTCACGTCGATGCCGCGGCAGAACGCCGTCTGGCCGCGGCTTCGAACGCGTGCGGTGCCGGGTTTGGACGAAAGACCGATGATGCCGTCGATCAGCGCCTGGGTTTCGGCCGAATCGCGAAAATCGTAGAGCAGCAGCATTTCCTTCAGCGCCTCGACGCCGCCTTCGGAAACCAGCGAAAGGTGGTTGAGCGACAGGTGCGATATCAGCCGCCATCGCCCGCCCGCCCCATAGTCGGGCCTCAGTGTCGGTGTCGGCGCCGTCAGCAGCCGCAGCCCCTTGACCAGCGGCAGCGGATTGACCGGGCGCAGATGCGGCTGTCCGCCGCCGAAAGGCAGACGCTCGGGGCGGTTGCGGTTGAAGCACAGTGTCTCGACGGAGAGCACGTGGTCCGGTGGCGCGGATGGGGTGAACAGGGGATCGACCATCGAAAGATAGACTTCGCTGCCGGGATTGTCCGGGTCGGCCTCGCGGCGGCTGGTGATCCACCATGCCGGACGCTCACCCTCCCCGCGCCCGGACGCGGCATCGAGGCCGTGGTCGACGCTGTAGAAGGCCTGCACGTCGCGCCGCTCGCCGCCGCCGTCCGAAGCCGTTACCTGTTCGACACTGTAGACCTCCAGCGCACGCGGGCGGCGGCTGTCGGCGACGATGCGATATTCGCTGGTCGTGTGGTCGATCGAGATCGGCTCGGCAGTCTGCGGAAACAGGTTGACGATCGGCGTGCAGCCCAGGGCAAAGGCCGAAGCGGTCACCGAGCGCTCCAGGCTCGGGGCCGCACGGCGCAGATAGACGAAAACGTCGAGCGTCCTGCCCTTGCCGGCAAGCAGCGCCGCCTCTGGCAGGTCGAGGTCGATGAACAGGAACTTCTCGGGGAACGCGAAGAATTCCGTCAGAACGCGGAAGGCCAGGTGAGACCCGCTGCCATAGGGAAGCAGGCCCTCGTTCTCATCGAAACCGCCAGGCTGGAAAACGGGGCCATTGACAATCACCGCGGCAGGGTCGTTCGCGCCCTCCGCAAACGCCACGGCGACGGCGTCGTTGAGCAGGAGTTCGTAGAGCGGATAGACGAGCTGCGGCTGGCCCCGCAGAAAGAAGCGAAGGCGCTTCGGCGCATTCGCCTCGAAGCTCACTTCCGGGGCAAGCGTCTCCAGCGTCAGTCGCAGGCAGCCGGCTGCATTGTTGGCGAAAGGCGTCTCCGGCGCGGCGATCGGGCGCCCCGACAGCGTCGCTGAGCGGACCGTCACCGGATCCAGCGTCACGTCGAACGCCGTCCGGAACCGGCAACGCTCGCCTTCCGTCGGTTCGGTATCGATGAGCGTACCGGCCGGCACGAGATGGCTTTCCGGCAGGTCGGGCTGCGGCTCCATCTGCAGGATCGACATCGACGGGATTGGCCGCTCGAAATGCGGATACAGGATGGATAGCAACGCGTCGGTCAACTCGGGGAAATCGTCGTCGAGCTTCTGCCGCACACGCGCCGTCAGGTAGGCGAACGCCTCGATCAGCCGGCCGACATGCGGATCCTCGATCGCGTCTTCCGACAGGCGCAGCCGCCCCGCGATGCGCGGATGTTCGGCAGCAAACGCTGCTGCGGCGCGCCTGATATTCAGGAGCTCGCGATTGTAGTGGAGAAGCATGTCGTCGGACATGGATCAGCAGAACTCCTGGTCGGGGCACGAAACCGGCAATGGCACCGCCACGAAAGCCGCCGCCGTGCAGCCGCGGGCGAGGATGGTGATCGCCTCGGCGGCTGTCAACCTGGGCGTGCTGTGCGATTCCATCAGAAACTCGGACATGAGAAGTCCGACAGGATATCGCGCGCGAACGGATTGCGCGTGGCTGGCGCGGTCACGTTCAGGATCACCTGACGGCTGCCGACGGAGAAGGTGTATGGCACGACGTCGGTGGCATCCGGCCGCATGATCCGACCGGCGTCGAAAAGCCTGAAGAGTGCCCACGGTCCCTGCCGGCGCACCATGTTGCGCTCGCCCTGAACCTCTGGCGTCACCGAGAGGATCGCATCCGCGTCGACTCTGTCCGGCGGCCACTTGAACGGCGACGGAGATGGTGGGCCATGCTGGTAGACCAGTGTCGGCCCGCCGATGTCGAACTGGAAGGCGCGCGCGGCCGGATCGAGCCGCACCGGCTCTACCGTGAAGTCGACCGACGGGGTCTCCGCGCCACCGAAATAGGCCGTGGTGATGCGGTCCGCCAGTTCCAGTTCCGCCAGCACCTCGTCCGCGATGCCGAGGCTGGCCTGCTGGCCCGGCCGCCAGCGCCAGGGACTGGCATTGGTGTCGATATACGGCCGCAGATAGTCGTTGCGGAACTGCGCGATCAATCCCGCTGGACCGAAAACACTGGCAAAATCCGCGATCGACGCATCGTTGCTGCTGCCGGGATCGAAGGGATAGCGCCCGCGCGTCGTGGCCACGCAGGCGGGCAGGATCGTGGTGTTCCATATCTGTGACAGCCGCTCGCGCGAACTGCCGCCGGTGATGGCAGCAGCCTGTGCAATGATCCGACGGAAGAGCGGCTGCATCGATTCCGGCAAGGTCGAAGCCTGCTCGGTAAGCTGGGCAAGCACGGTTTGCGGTTCGGCGCCCAGTTCCAGTATGTCGCCACCAGCCGCGATGTGGTTGATCTGGCGATACAGCGGCTCGAGCCATGCCAGCATGGCGTCGAGTTGCGACTGCTGGCCTTCCTCCGCCACGACCGCCTCGCGGAACGCGCGGAAATGCGCGGTGACCGCCGCGCCGATATCCTCCATCCGTCGAGGCTGGTAGGCATCGCCCGCTGCTTGCGCGGCACGCTGTGAAGCGAGATCCGACACAGCGTCGAGCGCGTTGGGCTCGCGCGTGAGGTCGGTTTCCCGCACGATCGCGGTCATCAGTTCCTGAATGGGCGACGGCTTGCCGATGATGATGGCGAAGGCACGCGCGACTTCGGCGGCGTCGGCGCCTTGCGTCATGGCAAGGTCGGACAGCAGATTGTCCCAGATGCGGATGTAGTCGACGCGATAGAGGTCGAGCAGGCCATCGCGGATACGGCGCGTCTCCCGCTCTCTATCGGCGAGCGTATCGGGCACGCCCATCACCCAAAGGTCATCGGCGAGCACCGCGGCGGCGGTCCGCGCCTCATCCTGGACGGCATTGAAGAAACCGTCGCGCGTGAACTGTCCGGAAATCCCGTCCCAGAAACTTGCACCGCTGACGCGTGCAAGCGCCTGCGGCCCCGTCAACGCCATGTGGTCGACCGGACGCCACAGCGCCAGCGCCTCGATCGCAGGACGTGCCGCAAGGCGATCATAGGCCAGCCGGGCAAGCGAGTACTCGGAAAGCAGGGCGCGCGCGCCATCCACGAGCGGCATGTCGTAGATGAGCGGCGGCATCTCGACGTAGGCCAGCTCGGCGAGGTGCCTCGCCACACGTGCGTCGACGGAAGCCGTTATTTCGCCGGGCAGCCAGCGGGCCGTGAAATCCGGGGCCATGCTTGCGGCCGTTGCCGCATCCACCGGGCGCTCGCCGACCATCATCAGATAGAGCTTGAGCTGCTGGAAACGGATCGCCGCGGCGATTCCCGGATCGGCGACGTCGTCGCGCAGGTATCGCCACACATAGGGAACCAGCAGTTGCGCGATGCCGCGCTCATAGGCGTCACGCGCCTCGCGCCGCGCGCTGGCGGTACTGTAGAGGCCGAGCGTCGCACGCGTCGGCCGCTCCTGCGAAAGTTCACGAAGGTCGTCGAGAGCCGTCAGCACGCGACCAAATTCGGCCGCTCGACCGTCTTCCGGCTCCGCCGCATCGAGGCTGGAGCGCGCCTGGACGAAGCCATCAGCAAGCCGCCCCGTATAGGCGCGGCCCTCGCTGAACGACAGCCACCATGCAGCCAGCAGGCCAAACGCAATGAGGGTGAGCGCGACGTTGGCGGCGATGCCGCGGGCGCGGCTGAACATCACCGCCGGGCGCGTCAGGCTGCCGAGGCTGGCCTCCGGCAGGATGACGCCGCGAAACAGGTCCTGCAGGAAATAGGGGCGGGAGGCTTTTCGCCCCTCATCCTCGCGCAGCATCAGATTGGCGGGGCGCTGGGCAAAACCGGCGGCAAGCTGAACGGAAAGCGGATCGATCGACAGCCGGTTCTGGGCCGCGCTGGCGAAGAACAGGCCGCGCACGCGCGGCGGGGCGCCGAACCGGTGCTGCGCGGTGACGTAGGAGATCAGCGGCTCCAGCACCGTGCCGAGTGCCGCGAACTGGGCGGGGAACTCATGCAGCCGCCGCCGCCGCTGCTCGTCCGGCTCTTCCTGGAGGCGGACGAGCAGTTGGTCGGAAAGACGCTGGATGATGGCCGCGAAGCCGGCCTCGAAGCCTTCACGGCGCTCCTGTCCCCCAGCATCAAGCGGCACGCCGAAGACGGCCGCCCGGTCCTGCGCGCCGAGCGGCTCGAAAAATTCCTCGAAGCCGACGACGAGGTCAAGCTTGGTGACCACGAGATAGACCGGTACCCGGGCACGCAGGCGCATACCTGCTTCATCGAGACGGCGCCTGACCGTCGAGGAATAATCCAGCGCGGCTTCCGGCGTCATCGCCAGCAACTCGCCCGCGCTCACCGCCACGATGATGCCGTTGATCGGCTGTCGCGAGCGGAGCCTGCGCAGGTGATCGAGCATGCGCAGCCACAGTGGCGTATCCGCCTGCTCCGACTGTTCGAGGAAGCTGCCATCGATCTCGGTCAGCACCGCCTGATCTGTGACGTGGAAATCGGCGAGCGCGTCGCCTGTCGCATCACGCTCCTGGTAAGGCAGCGTCAGGCCCGACTGCATCACCAGGGAGGTCTTGCCGGCGCCATCGGTTCCCAGAAGAAGATACCACGGAAGGCGATAGCCTTCCCGGCTCAGAAATCCGGAACCGGCGCGGGAAAACCGCACGGCGTCGCGCGCCGCGTCGCGAAAGGCGTCAAAGCGCGACTTTTCTGCCGCCTGCTCCTGCGCCGCCGCCTGCTGCTCCTCCTCGCGCTGGCGCCTGAGCGCGGCAAGCAGCGCCTGGTCTTCATTCGACCGGCGGACGCGGATGAAGTAGCCCGCAACGCCCCAGACGAGAACGAGGACAAGCACGAGGGCGAGCCTGATCGACACCGGTGAGAGTGGCTGCGTTCCCGCCACCGAAAGAAGCGGACCGACGAACCAGACGAAAAGCGCCAGCAGCGCTGTCGCGATTGTCAGCAGGGCAGCGGGAGAAACCAGCGCCCGTCCGATCCGGCCGAGGCGAGCCCGCATGCTCATGTCAGGCTTTCCTTCCACGCCACGATGCGGCGGGCGGCGTCGATATAGGCCGGGTCGATGCTGACGTCCCCGGCGTCGAACAGCGACCGGCTCTGCCGGATGAAGTAGTCTCGATCGGATTCCGGCAGCGACGACGCGCCGTTCTCGAGCCACGCGTCGAGACCGGCATCCTCGGCGACGGGGTCGGATGCAAGCGCGATCCGCTGCCGCAGTGTCTCGATATCGGCGTCCATGTCGACGAGCTGCGTTTCGAGCATCGCCGCCAGATTCGGCGCAAGCGCGTTGCGTCCCAGCCCGTCGATGGCATTCGACGATACCGCATCGAGGTCGCGCCGTGCCGTCAGGCCTGGCAACGGCAGCGGCTCCGGCGGCGCGCCGGCAAGATCGCCGCGATAGTCCTCCAGCCGCCGCATGGCGTCGAGGATCGATGGTACCGCATCAAGGCTGGATGGGTTCACGACGGAAGAGATGGCCGAGGCCATTTCGCGCCCCTGGACCGACCGCCGCACATCGTCGTCGAAAGCCCTGAAAACCAGATAGCCGGCACCGGCGCAGGCGAGCACGATCGCGCTCACCAGCACCCATTGCGCGACGCGGCCGACGCGGCTGCCGCCACGTCCCGCCAGGCCGGCCTCCGGAAAGATCGCCTGCTTCAGCATGCCCGAGACGAAATAGCCCTGGTCCTCATCGTCGAGGCCAAGGTCGGGCGGCAGCATGCCGCTGCGCGGCATGGCGAAGCGGCGCGACAGTTCCGGTAGGAGACCATCGATCGACAGCGCTTCCTGGTGCGCGCTGGTCAGGTAGATGCCGCGCAGCATCGCCCCCGGCCATTCGCTGTCGCTTTGCGGATGAAGCGCCTCGAGCATCGGCTGGACGGTCGATCGGAGCCCTGCCACCTGTGTGCCGAAACCGTTGATGCGGGCGCAACGCACGGGATCGGCCTCGCGCGACAGCCACTCAACCAGACGCACGCGCATCGCCGAAAGCAGCGTCTCGAAACCTCTGTTGACCGCGTCGCTGGTTTCGCGGACCGCGCCACGCTCCCCGGAACCGGCAAATGGCAACGCGAAACCCCAGGGCTGCTCGCTTTCCTGCTGCTCTTGACGATCGAAGAATTCGATGAAGCCCGGCAACAGGTCGATCTTCGCCAGCGCCAGATAAGTCGGCTGCACACGCCCGGTTGTCTCTTCGATTTCCCGCAGCGCCTGGGCGGCCATTTCCGCCATGTCCCGCTGCTCGGCACGATCGGCGAGTATGAGGTCGGCGGGGCTTGCGACGAGCACGACACCGTTGAGCGGTTGCAACGGCCGCAGGCCGCGGATCACCTCGCAGGTCTCATGCAGCCCGCTGTCGGGAAGTCCCACCGCAAGCTCGACGAACACCGCTTCACGGCCGACCCACCATGTCGCGCCGCCAATCTTCACCGGCATCGTCAGGTTCATGTTGGAGCGCTCGAGCAGGCTCGACTTGCCAGCGCCCGGAGCGCCGACAATCAGGTAGAATGGCACCGAATGGCGTGCCCTGCTTCCCTTGTAGCCGCGATCGGCGAGCAGGGTCTTGACCGCGCGACGTTGCGCGCGCACGCCCGGCGCATCGCGCTGCACATGCGTCTTGACGAAGAAGCGCCAGAACACGACCGGCAGCAACGCCCACAACGTCGGCAACGCCACGCAGGCAGCGAACAGCAGGTCGGGATCGGCGATCGGCGCTTCACGCCACAGCAGCCAGCTCCCGCCAAGCGCGAGAACAAGGCCCACGAGCCAGAGCGCCAGCCGACCCGGTTTCATTGAGCAGCTTCCGCCGGGATCTGGAACTCGACGCGCCGGTTGCGCGCCCGTCCCTCAGCCGTCGCGTTGCTGGCGATCGGATCGCCCTCGCCGCGCCCCTCGGAACTGACGCGCGACGGCTCGGCGACATAGCGGCGAAGCATGTCGGCGGCCGATTCCGCCCGCGCCACCGATATCGCCATGTTGTCGCCCATCGGGTTGTTGGCGCCCACGGGCACGTTGTCGGTGTGACCGATCACCAGGATCGGGCCGCGTTCGCCATCGAGCGCCGCGCCGATCCGCCTGACCAGCGGCTCCTCGGACGACGACAGCGCCAGCCCGCCTGACGGGAACGCCGCGCGCAACATGCGGATCGCGACGTCGTCGCCCAGCGGCGCGACCTCGACGGCCCCTGCCGCGATGTCCTCGGCCAGAAACTCCGAAAGACGCTCGACCTGTGTCTGCCGCACAGGCGGGACAGGGTCGGGAATGCTCGGGATGGCCGCCCTGTCGGCGGTGACCGGAACCGGAGGTACCAGACCGCTGATCTGTTCCGCCGTCGCCTCGACGCTGGATCGAAGGCTGACGCTGGAGAATATCCAGAGAACCGCCAGCAGCCCCAGCACCACCAGCGCCGCCAGCCAAGGCGCGGCCATCGATCGCGGTGGCTTGTGGGGAGCGGCCACGCCCTGCCACGCCGGCGAAAGGCTGCGCTCATATGGTCCGCGCACACGCCTGATGACGCGGTAGAGTTCGTGGCGCAGGCGCGTCAGATGGCCTTGGCCGCCTTCCATCACCCGATACTTGCCGACAAAGCCGATCGCGAGACAGATCGCCATCAGTTCGAGAACGTCAATGTTCTCTTCCGGATTGAGCATCGTCTGCGACAGCAGGTCGTAGAACCGTTCGCCACCCCAGGTCTCGTTGTAGAGCATGCTGACGAGGCCACCGCTGGCCCAGCCGGACTGGCCTCCCCACTTGGTGTTGAGGATGATGTCGTCGATGGTGGCGCACAGCGCGTAGCGCGCCACCCGCGCGGTCCTCGCCGAGATGTCGCGCGCCATCGCGGCGGTTTCGAAGCGCTTGATCTCGTCAATGGTGCGATTGCGGAATTCAGCCACGTCGTCGGGCGGGGCGCTCTCGTTCAGCCGCCCCGCCAGCCACAGCAGCGGTGCAGCGGCACCGACCAGTGGATTGATCGCGGCCAGCTCGAACGCTTTGTCGATGCCGGGATCGGCGCGGCTGCGCCCTTCGTCGAACGATGCGGTAGCGCCTCCTCCGCCGAAGAAGTCGTCCAGTTCGCTGCTCCCCTTCGGCTTTTCGCCACCGGCGAAGAAGTCGTCATCAAGCAGCGGCTCTCCGAAACCGCGCGCGGGATCGGCCGGACGGGACTCGATGCCCATTCCCATGCCCGGGTGCGGCGCCGGGCGCTGGGCGGCATAGGGCGAAGCGCCGCCCGGCAGCGGGCGTCGGATCGTGTCGTCAGCATCCGGCAGGTCGGGAAAACGGTCGCTCAGCGTCGGTCTCCTCTCAATGGTCGCATCGGGTCATGACCTCAGTCCTTGACCGCCCAGAGCTCGAGTTCGAGCCCGGGGAAATCGCCCGCGACGTGGATCGCCAGGCCGCTGGAGCTCGCGACCTGCTTCCAGATCGGGCTGCCGCGGTCGAACTCGAAATACGCCTTCCCAGTGTGGTAGGGGATTTGGCGCGGCGCAACCGGCAGCGCATGCAGCGCGACCCCCGGCAAAGCCGCATTGACCAGCTCCCTGATCTGCTCGACGGGGCCGGCCTTGGCCTGTCCGACGAGCCGACGCAACAGCGTCTCTGCCGGCATGTTGGCCTTGGCGGCAAGGATGAATGCGTAGCGCGCGTAGATCGAGCGGTCCGGCACTGCGGCGACGCGAATGCCATACCGGTGCTCCGTCAGCGGGATCGCGATCGCGCCGCTGTCGAGCACCGCGCTGAGCGACTGGCGCACCGCCGCGATCACGGGCGCGAAGGAGAGCTGGAGCTGCTTGTGGTCGTAGATGGGAAACGGCCTCGGCCGCCGGCCCGGCGTGGTGAAGGTGGCCAGTTCGCCGGCCAGCGCCACCATGTTCTCGAACACCGTATCGGGATGGACGGAGATTGACGCCAGATGGGTGAAGACGGGCTGCCAGCGGTTGATGGTCTGCAGCATCAGCGTGTCGGTCATCTCGGCACCCGTGCCGACGCTGCCCGAGGACAGGCGCGATGCGATCGCCTCGCCGCGGTGATTGAGCAGGCCGACGATCTCGGTGAGGATGCCCGCCAGAACCGGGGACACCCGCGCATCCAGCGTCGGCGGAATGTAGCTCTCGTCCAGCACGACGCTGTTGTCGGACCGGACCTCGACGACGCGCGCCAGGCCGATGCTGAGCAGCCCATTGCGCTCGCTGGATTCGAGCGCATAGCCGAGCCGCAGCTTGCCGACGGCGATGGACGCAGTCTCCGTCTCGCTGCTCGCCGCATCCGGCACGTCGATGTCGGTTGCTGCATAGCGGGTGCGGATGTCGGCGTCACGGTCGGCGACCTCGCGCCCGCCAGGCTGGGTGATCGGCAGCGTTAGGTAAAGGATCGCGTTGCGCGTGTTCTCGCCGAGCTGCAGCGCCGCGATCTCGCCCGCATCCTCCGGCAGGGCGAACGGGGTACCATCTTCGAAGACGCCCGAGGCGCGCTCGACCGCAAAGCGGCCGATCGACAAAAGCTCACGGTTTAGCCGCAGCTCCGAAAGACCCCAGCCATGGCTGCGCAATGCACCGACCCGCCCTTCCACGAGGCGCTCGAAGTAGCGGCCATTCTGCTGGAAGTGCTGGGCACGAATGAACATGCCTTCCGACCAGATCACCTTGTCATGATACGGCATCAGGCACGTCCCCCACGCTCGATTCGCCAGACGGAATCGCTGCCTTCATGTCTACCACACACATGCCCGCCTGCCTCAATCATGCGGCCCCAGATCGACGGAAAGCGTCTTCAGTTCCGCCTTCAGCTTGAATTGCTTTTCCCCGTGCAGCGGCACCATGGCGCGCCACTTGGCCTCCTCGAAATTGCGGAAGCCGGCGACGACGGCCACCAGCACCGTTCCTTCCGCCATGTTCGCCTTGATGCGCTCGACCCCGCCGGGGCTGAGGATGACCTCGGTCTTGCCCAGCATGGTGTCGCCGAGGGTCTCGGCGTCGTTCTCCCAGAGCTGGCGGAAGCTGGCATTCACGAACGCCGCGTCACCACTCAGAAGATACAGCCGAACCACCAACGGCGAGGGCTGCCCGTCGGGCAGCGGATTGACCAGCGGAGACGCCATGGCGATGAAGTCGATGAAAGCCTCCGCCGGAGCGGGCTTGATCTCGATCTCGGTCGGCGGGGGCGGCTTGTCCTTGCTGAATAGCCCGCAGCTCCCCAGCCACAAGCACATCATGACAACCGTCCATGTCCGGATAACGCCGGGCATGCAATCACCCCACCAATGGCTGGACAGCCTCCAGCAACAACGAGCGACGCTGCTAGACCTGCTGGCCCCCGGGCCGCGCCAGCAGGTCGCGTAGTCGCTCATGAAAACTCCGCCGTTCCGTCTCTGGTAGCAGGCGCCCTGCCTCCTCGACGGCCCGGGCAAGTCCCATGACGTCGATGTCCGCACGGGATTGGACGAGAAACTCAACTGTGCCGCCGCTAGATTCTTCCGACTCTGTCGAACTAGCCGCAGGCAGGGAAGCATTCCCGGCCTCCTGCGGCAAGATATCCACGGGTTTCGACGTAACGTCACTACCTTGGGCTGTGTCCTGCGTCCACCAATCATCGAGGATTCGCTGACTCGCCCCACCGGGCTGTGCCGCAGCCGTCATTGGTTCTGGTTCCACTGGCGCCTGCGGAGCCTCGACAAGCGCCTCAGTGATGCCGAACGGACCAGCGGAGCCGAGCGGCGGCCGGCTCGAATCATGTGCGGGAAGCGCGGAGGCGCCGATTTCCGGAATCGCTTTCGATGCACTGTCGAGCTGCACCTCGATGATCGCATCGCCGAGCTTGAGTCGTTCGCCGCCGGACAGCGCCCGGGAAACCCCGTAGCCGAGCGGACGATCGTCCACCATGACGCCGTTGGTCGACGTGTCGGTGACGACGAAGCCGCTGAAATCGCGGTCGATACGGCAATGCGCCTTCGACACGATCCGCTCCGGGTCAGGCAGCACCCAGCCCGCGGTCGGCGAGCGGCCCACCACCAGGCTGCCATGCTCCAGCGTCTTCTCGATCTGGGCGCCCATTAGCCTTTCCGGGCCCTTCAAAACCAGCTTGAGCTTCATGCGCGTCCTCCGCGTTCCCGCCTGCGGCTACCCGATTTCCGAGTCGGCGCCATTGTGCCCGACTATGCGCCGTGCCGCTACCAGATGAGCCTGATAATGCACGCAGGATCGCTCATGAAGCCGGACGTGCCACGGGATTTCGCGAGGCGGTTTTTCCCTGCGCAATGGTCCCGCCGCCATCGGTCCGTCGGCAAGCATCATCTCGAGGATCGGTTCCGCATTCCCGCCGAGCGGGCCACGCTGGGAATGGCCGCCGATCCAGTGCTCGACGGGAGTGACGTTGCCGGTCCAGTCGAATGGCACGGAAAGCAGAGCCTGTCCGTCGTCCTTCAGCACCGTTCCGATTTCGCCAAGTCCCGCGCGTGGGTCTCCGAGGCAGTCGAGCACATTGAGCCCGACGGCAAGCGCGAAGGTCCGCTCCGAAAACGGCAGCGCCAGTGCATCGCAGATCCAGATGTCGGCGCGGCCCTTCGCGTCCAGCGCATGGCCGAAGCTGCGGCGATCGTAGGCGAGGCCGACCCGCCGACGCGCATAGTCGACCTGGCCCGACAGCACGGTGCGACGCGCCATGCGCGCCAGCGGCACCGAGAGGTCGATGCCCAGGACCAGCCGATCCATACGCGCCGCGAGCTCGGCGACCGACCGGCCCGCGCCACATCCCAGGTCGAGCACCGGCCCCTCCGGCAGCGCATCGCCCGCAATCATCTCCAGCGCCTCGCCGAGTGCGCGCGCGACGCCACCCGGCGCCGCTCCGCCAGGCATTTGGCGGTCTTCCAGCGGGTCGAAGTCACCCCAATGGTCCCACGCATACGACGAGACATGCTGACGCAGGGAATCCAGCCCGCTGGCCGGCCCCGACGCATCGCCCAGCAGGCTCTCCACGGCCGGGGTCAGATCGTCGCGCGCCATCAGGTAGAACAGATTGTCCTGCACGAAGCGGCGAACGTCTGCCACGATTACCGGGAGCCCGTCGATGATCGGGTATTCGGCGCCGCAGACGGTGCACCCTATGATGCCGGCGAGGATGTCCTCGCCATCGTCCGCCTCGACCAGCGTCACCGCCAGCGGCGATGAAAGCCCGCGGGTGCGGCATGACGGGCAGACCGGCGTCAGTGCCTTGAAATGCTGTCGCTGCACGCTGCTATCAACCGCCGATCATGACCGTGGGACAACCCGGAGGAAGAATCTTGCCGACCGGGCTCGGGATCGGGGCGACGCAGGCGGGATGCGTTGTCATGTCCATCACGCGCGCGGCAGGCATGCCGCCGATGATCACCGTCGCGGATCCCTTCATGATCATGCCGGGCCCTCCCGGCACGCATCCGCCGAGCAGGCACGGCTGCGTCATATCCGTCAGGCGCGCTGCCGGCATGCCGCCGATGAGCACGTTCGGCTGTCCCTTGATGATGGTGAGCGGCATGGCCGGATGGGGGGCCGGCGTCGGTACCAGCGCGGCGGGGTGGATCGGCGCGTGGCAATGCGGCGCGTCCTGAAGCACCTTGTCGCCCATCCGTGCGGCATTCATGGCTTTTCCTCTTCCTGCACGGACCCGTCGGCGATCCGCTTGCGCATCATCAAGACGTTCCATCCATCGCGACGGCCATACGCAATGTCATCCATGACCGTGCGCACGAAATGCATCCCCAGTCCGCCGATCTCGCGGTCCTCGACGTCGCCGGAAAGATCGGGAGGCGGCACGCGGAGCGGATCGAAGGGGGAGCCGTCGTCGCGAAGCTCGATTTCGAGGTCCCCGCTCTCCAGCGACAAGTCCACGACTATCTCATGGGCGCTCCCGTCCGCAAAGGCATAGCTGACGGTATTGCTGAGAAGTTCGTCCATCGCGACGTCCAGCCCCGCGACATGGTCTTCATTGATATCGCGCCTGGCAAGAAAATCAGCCATGTCGGCAAGGAAAACCGGGATGGCATTGGCGTCGTTGGCGACACGGAAGGTTGCGGAATTCCGCGTCCGCGTAGCGCCCTTGAACAGCACCGCGACCACGCAGCCGCCGTCGATCCCGCCAATAGCCGGCTCAACCAGAGCGCGCAGGCCCGCCGCCGGCAGGCTGGCAACCGCCGACGGCGCCTCGATGGTGTTGCTGGTCGCGAGCCAGACGATGTCGCCGCCCTCAAGCGAAGCGCGGTCGCGCGGAATGGACATCGCTCCCGCGCCACCGATGCTCGCCATGCTCAATGCTCCGTCCCCCACGTCGATACATGCCGTCGCCGCCGCAAATTCCTGCTCCGGCATTGCCCGTGACATGGCGGCCAATGCCTGTTTGGGGTCACGGAAGCGCGTCAATGCGGCCCTCAGCAACTGCCGCAGTGAGGTGGCGGCAAGCGCACCCTGGAGACCGCCGCCTGCGCATCGCACCGCACTGACGACGAGCATCGAGTTGCCGAGCCATACATGATCATGGAAGACGGTCTGCCCGTCGCCGTCGTTCACTCCCGCATGAAGTTCGAGGTCGCGCCGGAATGGAAAACTCTGCGGCAGCAACGCCTGCCGGATCGTCGCCGCCAGCGCGTCTTCGTCCGACAATTCGGTTGCCATGGCGGCTTCATCGCAATTAGGCTGGCGGGAATCGGGCAAACTGAATCACTTTCTGCAATCATTCCCATCTGCGCCGCGGCGCCGGGAACTCACCGCCAAGTGCCGAACGTCGAGGTCGCAATCACCATGAACATCGCCGAGAGTCGCCAGGACGGCAACCTCATAATCGCACCGATCGGCAGAATAGATACCGCAACGTCATCGGAATTCGACCGCCATCTCGGCTCCGTCATCGACAGGGGCGACACGCGGCTCATCATCGATCTGAACGGACTCGAATATATCAGCAGTACAGGCCTGTCGGCATTTCTGACGGCCGCCAAGAAAATACGCGCGGCTGGCGGGCGCATGGCTCTGGCGGGAATGAACAGCCGAATAAGGCTCGTCTTCGAGATGAGTGGATTCTTAAGACTGTTTCCGGTTTTCCCGAACGTCGATGCGGCGATTGCGGGGCAACCTTGAGTTTGGTCTAGACTCGGTTTCGTTGACCGCATAGGGTCCGGCCGCGTATACCGTTGCGTAAGATTCGGTCGCTAGTACCGTGTTGACACCTCGTGGGCGAGTGTCAGCCAAGCCAAGATCTAAGACTCTATTTGGTGAAGTTGGGGGTATCTGTGCTCAACGTAGACTTGCAGTCGCTGGTCGGACGGCTGAATCCGTATTGCCGATCTTCCCTCGAAGGTGCGGTCGGGCTCACGCTGTCCCGTACGCACTACAATGTCGAGATCGAGCACTGGCTTTCGAAGCTGATCGAATCGACCGACAACGACGTCGCTGCCATCCTTAGACATTTCGAGATCGACGCCGGACGGGTCGCGACCGACCTTACCAAGGTGCTCGAAAAGCTGAAGACCGGCAACAGCCGCTCGCCGGCTCTGGCGCCCAATGTGGTCAAGCTGATTCGCGAGGCCTGGATTTTCGCCTCGCTGCAGTATGGCGAAGCCGCAATCCGCAGCGGCCACCTGCTGACGGCCCTCCTCTGTGATGATTCGCTGTCGGCGCTGGGGCGCGACGCCTCCCCGCATCTCGCCAAGATCAATGCCGAGACCCTGCGCACGGGACTTGCCAAGATTGCTGCGGACAGCAGCGAGGCCGGCGGCGCGACCAGCCTGAGCAGCGGCACGACGGCGGGCGCATCCGCCGGGACCGCCGGACCCGCTTCGACGGCGGGCGGCTCCGCGCTGGAGCAGTACACCATCAACCTCACCGCGAGGGCACGCGAGGGCAAGATCGATCCGGTGCTCGGCCGCGATGCCGAGACCCGTCAGATCGTCGACATCCTGACCCGCCGCCGCCAGAACAATCCCATTCTCACCGGCGAGGCCGGCGTCGGCAAGACCGCGGTGGTCGAAGGCTTCGCGCTGAAGATCGCCGCTGGTGAAGTGCCCCCGGCGTTGAAGGACGTGGAGCTTCTGTCGCTCGATCTCGGCTTGCTGCAGGCCGGCGCTGGCATGAAGGGCGAGTTCGAGAACCGCTTGAAGAACGTCATCGAGGGCGTCAAGTCGTCCCCGAAGCCGATCATCATGTTCATCGACGAAGCCCACACGCTGATCGGCGCGGGCGGCGCGGCCGGCCAGAACGATGCGGCCAACCTGCTGAAACCGGCTCTCGCACGCGGCGAGATGCGCACCATCGCCGCCACCACCTGGGCCGAATACAAGAAATATTTTGAGCGCGACCCGGCTCTGACCCGCCGCTTTCAGGTGGTCAAGGTCGAGGAGCCGGAAGACGAAGCTGCGATCGGCATGATGCGTGGCCTCGTGCCGACGCTCGAGCGCCATCACGGCGTGCGCGTGCTTGCCGAGGCGGTCGAGGAAGCCGTGCGGCTGTCGCGGCGCTACATTCCGAGCCGGCAGCTTCCCGACAAGGCCGTGAGCCTGCTCGACACTGCCTGCGGCCGCGTCGCTATTGCCAGCCACGCGATCCCCGCTGCGATCGAGGATCGCCGTCGCCGTCTGGACATGCTCGACACCGATCTGCAGGTGCTCGCCCGCGAGACACGCATCGGCACTGACCATTCGGAGCGCATCAGCGAACTCCAGGCCGACCGCGAGAAGACGGCGGGCGAACTCGCCGGTCTCGAGACCCAATGGGAAGGCGAGCGCGAGCTCGTCGGCCGCATCCGCGATCTGCAGGCGAAACTCGCTGATGTCGAGGAAGGTGCCGAGCCGGCGGCCGAAGCCGAAGATCCGGACGCGCTGCGGTCTGAACTGGCCGCGCTGAATGCAGAACTGACGGAGAAACAGGGCGAAAACGGTCTGATGCGCGTCACCGTCGACGCGCAGGCGATCGCGGAAGTGGTCGGCAACTGGACCGGCATCCCCGTCGGCCGCATGGTCTCGAACGAGATCAAGACCGTCCTCAATCTCAAGGACAAGCTGGAAGAGCGCGTCATCGGCCAGCCCCACGCGCTGGAGGCGATCGCCGAGACAATTCGCACCTCGCGCGCCAAGCTCATCGATCCCAGGAAGCCGATCGGCGTGTTCCTGATGGTAGGAACTTCCGGCGTCGGCAAGACCGAGACGGCGCTCGCCGTTGCCGATCTTCTTTATGGCGGCGAGCAGAACCTCACCGTCATCAACATGTCGGAATTCAAGGAAGAGCACAAAGTCTCGATGCTCGTCGGCTCGCCTCCAGGCTATGTCGGCTATGGCGAGGGTGGTGTGCTGACCGAGGCTGTGCGCCGCAGGCCCTATTCCGTCGTCTTGTTCGACGAAATGGAAAAGGCCCATCCGGGCGTGCAGGACGTGTTCTATCAGGTGTTCGACAAGGGCATGCTGCGCGACGGCGAAGGCCGCGACATCGACTTCAAGAACACCGTCATCATCATGACATCGAATGCCGGGACCGACCTGATCCACAGGCTGTGCGCCGATCCGGCAACGCGGCCGGACGCCGAAGAACTCGGCGAGGCCCTGCGGCCCGAACTGCTCAAGCAGTTCAAGCCCGCCTTCCTCGGCCGCTGCTCGGTGGTGCCCTACTTCCCGCTGGCCGACGAGATCATCCGCAAGATCGTCGAACTGCAGCTCAACCGGATCCGCAAGCGGTTCCTCGAGAACTATCGGGCACGGCTGGTGTGGGACGACACGCTGGTCGCCGAGATCGCCAGCCGCTGCACGGAAGTGGAAAGCGGCGCGCGCAACATCGAATACATCCTTTCGCGCGGCCTTCTGCCGCAGCTTTCGGCCCATGTTCTGGCGGTCATGGCGGAAGGCGAGCAGGTCGGCGACATCACCGTCTCGATCGAGGCGGACGGGCGTTTCCGGTTTTCGCGACCAGAGGAAAAGGGCATGGCGCCCTCCGAGGTCGTGCACGACGAATTGGCTCCGGCCAAGTAGGTTTTAACCACACTGCTGCATGGACATAGGGATCCGTGCAGCAGCCATTTCGCTGAAGACGGGAGACACTCATGGCGATTTACGTGAAGTATGATGGCATCGATGGCGAGGCGACGCACGACAAGCACAAGAAATGGATCGACGTTTCGAGCCTGCAGTTCGGCGTTGGCCGCGGAATCTCCACGCCGTCGGGCTCGACGGCCAACCGCGAAGCGAGCGAGCCGAGCATCAGCGAGGTGGTTGTCACCAAGATGCTCGACGCATCTTCAAGCAAGCTGTTCGTCGAATCGTGCACCGGCGCGGCCGGCAAGAAGGTCGAAATTCACCTCGTCAGCACCGGCAGCCCCGGCAACACCTATGTCGAATACACGCTGCACAACGCGCTGATCTCGGGCTACTCGCTGAGCACGGGCGGCGACCGGCCGTCTGAATCGATTTCGATCAACTTCACCAAGATCGAATACAAGCACATCCCCTACGACGAGGCCAACAAGGCAGGCACGCCGGTGACGGTGAGCTACGATCTGGCTTCGACGAAGAGCGGCTGATCCTGATTCCTACCAGGCGCCCGGCCCCAAGGTCCGGGCGCCCATTGAGGTCTGCATTCTGAATGTCCGATGCGCTAGTTCAGGCGGAGCGGTGGCTCACATTGGAGACCCCTCTGGGTCCGAATGCGCTTGTTGCGACGGAAGCCAGCGGCATTGAGGGCATCTCGCGGCCCTTCGATTTCACCGTCTTGGCACTTTCCACCGAATCAACGATTCAACCGCAGGATCTGCTCGGCAAGAGCGTGACGCTTTCGATGGCCAGGCCGGGCGGCAAGCGCCGCAAGGTCAACGGCATCGTCGTTTCCCTGGCCGGTGGGGAACTGACGCGCAGCAACTACCGGCTTTACACCTTGCGTCTCGCGCCAAGCCTGTGGCTGCTCGACAGGACGTCCGACTACAAGGTGTTCCAGGATCGGACCGCCGTGGAGATCGTGGAGGAATTGCTCGGCGATTCCAGCGTCACGTTCGAGAAGAAGCTGACGGCTACCTACGACAAGCGCGAATACTGCGTCCAGTTCGGCGAAACCGATCTCGCCTTCATGCAGCGACTGCTGTCGGAAGAGGGCATCTTCTATTTTTTCACCCACAAGGACGGAGAGCACAAGCTGGTGCTCGCCGACCATGCGGCCGCCTATGTGGATGGCCTGCAGGACAAGGTGGAGTATCATCAAGGCGATCTGGACTCGGTCGACTCGGTGCATCGCATGGAATTTGGCGCCAGCCTGACCGACGCGAAGTGGGCATTGGCCGACTACGATTTCACCGCGCCGCAAGCGGCGAGGGAAGGCGAGCGCAAGACCAGCCTTCAACCTGCCTCGGGCAAGAGTTGGGAACACTATCTCTACCCGGCCGGCAGCGTGAAAGATGCGACGATCACGCGTCTGGCCGGCGTTGCCGTCGATGCCGTGGAATCGGGCTTCGAAGTCGCCAACGGCGCCGGCACCTGTGCCAGCTTCACGCCGGGCCACCGCTTCACCCTCACCGAGCATAATGTCGAGGCGTTGAAGAACACCAAGCATGTGGTCACCGAGGTGCGGCACGAAGCGGTTGATAGGGCGCATTTCACCATCCGTCCGGGGATGGAGGGCAAGCCCTTCTATCGCAACAGTTTTACCGCGATACCATCGACCCGCATCGCACGCTCGCCTCTTTCGCAGCCCAAGCCGGTGGCTCGCGGTCCCCAGACGGCCCTCGTCGTCGGCCCGCAGGGACAGGAAATTCACACGGACAAATATGGCCGCATCCGCGTTCAGTTCCATTGGGACCGCTACGGCAAGAAGGACGAGAAGAGTTCCTGCTTCGTCCATGTTGCCCAGGCCATGGCCGGCGCTGGATGGGGCAGCCTGTTCCTGCCGCGTATCGGGATGGAGGTCGTGGTCCAGTTTCTCGACGGGAATCCCGATCGGCCGGTCGTGACCGGCGCCGTCTACAACGGTACCAACGCGCCCCCTTGGGCGTTGCCGGCGAACATGACGAAGAGCGGCTTCCTGTCGCGCAGCACGCTGGACGGCGCCAGCGCCAACGCCAATGAACTCTCCTTCGAGGACAAGAAGGGAGAGGAGAAGGTCCTCTTTCACGCCGAGAAGGACTTTGTGCGCGAGGTTGAAAACGACGACACGCTCGACGTCGGCAACGACCAGACGCGCACCATCAAGAACAATCGAAAGACGACGATTACCGACGGCAATGACGAGACCATCATCTCCCAGGGCAACCGGACGGAGACGATCTCGAAGGGAAACGAAAAACTGACCGTCTCGACCGGCAATCGCGAGGTCACTATCCACGGCAATGAGGCTCTGACGCTCAACACCGGCAACCGGACGACGGACATAACAAAGGGCAATGACAATTTGACCCTGGCCGCGGGCAATCATGTGACCAAGGCCTCGACCGGAAAGATCACCTTGGAAGCGACCGCCGGCATCACCCTCAAATGTGGAGGGAGCACGATCGAGATCACGCAGCAGGGCATCAAGATCAACGGTCTGCAGATTGCATTGAAAGGCGGCGCCACGGCCAAGATCAGTGCGCCCATGGTCGACGTTGCCGGGGATGCCATGGCTCAGATCAAGGGCGGTGTGGTGAAGATCAACTAGCCGGCGATGGTTTGCCGGCGTGAGTGCGGGATTTCGCAGCGACGTGAGGATTCAGACGAAACCGTTTGCCAAGGTTGCCGCAAGCACGGCAGCGGAAATCTGCGCGCGCGTCGACCTGTCGCCGGAGGCGCGGGCATTCCTGCTGCCGAACCTGTCCCCACAGGGCTATCTGGCGCTGCTGGTGGATGCGCAGCACATCGGGGACGCGGTCCGCTTCCTTGCCTTCGCCCTACCGGTGCGCGAAGGCGTCTGGTGGTCCTGCGTCGTGGCGAAAAACACGCTCACCGAGTTTTCCGACATCGACAAGCGATGCCTCGAGGAAGCAAGCGCATGGGTCTACGAGCCGGTGGAGCAGCGCCGACGCTCTTGCATGGTCGTCTCCGAATCAGCCAATTTCGAGGGCGCGGCGGCCTATGCAGCGCTTGCAGTGTTCTGGTCGGGGGGAAGCATGGCGCCGGAAGGCATGCCCGAAGCCCCGCCTGACCCGCGTCTGGGGCATATCGGGGTGGGCGCATCGATACTTCTGTCCATTACCGCCGGTGACCCGCTACGATTGCAGCAGCGATTCGAGGAGGCGATCGCGCGCGGCATCGACATCGCGAACGGCGGCAACGGAAATCTGGAAGGCGGCGTCGCAGCGGTCGGGGTGCCTTCGCAATGAATAGCCTCCCGCTTATCCGGCCCATCGCGCCGGACCACGAAATTGAAGGGGGTCGTCGGGCATGACGGCGCAAGTTATCGACATCGACGCCTTGCTGGCGCCCATATCCGACGAGAGTCCCGCCGGGGTCGATCCGCGCGCCGATGGTGCTGCGACCTCGCTTTACTATCGCACCAAGGACGCCCGCAATGCGGCGCGCTCGACCGAGCGTGCATCTGTCGAGATCGGTGCGCCGCCGCCGGACGAATGGTCCACCGTGCAGGAAACCGCGATGGAATTACTCGCCACGCAGGGAAAGGATCTCGAGATCGCGGCCTGGCTGGTCGAGGCTCTGGTCCGGCTCGAAGGGTTTCCTGGGCTGCGCGACGGCTTCAAGGTTCTGGCCGGCATCGCATCGACCTATTGGGAAGGCTGCTTCCCCGAACTCGACGAAGAAGATGGCGTCGAGGGCAAGGTCTCGCCGGTGTCGGGCCTCAACGGCGCCGGCGCCACCGGCACGCTGATCCAGCCGATCCGGCTGATCCCGCTGACCCGTGGCTCGCTCGCCAGCTATTCGCTATGGAGCTACGAGCAGGCAAACGACCTTGAAAAGATCGCCGACCCGACGCGCAAGCAGGAGCGTATCGACAACGGTTCCGTGACGATGGACCAGTTCACGCAGAGCGTTGCCGAAACGTCTGCGGCCGACCTTCACGCCACAGCGACCGACGTCGACGAATGCCTGGCGGCTCTTGCCGAGATGTCCGCGGCCTTCGACGCGGTGGCCGGTGTGGATGCCCCGCCGGTGTCGGCCTTGCGCGAACTGCTCGGCGAAATCAGCAGTTCGATCCGCCATTTCGCCTCGGACAAGCTCGCCACGATGGCGTATGTTGACACGGGCGACGACGCGGCGGGCGAAGCGTCCGTGGCGGAGGCGGGCGCGGAAGGCGGTACGGCGGCGGCGGCGCCGGTCCGGCGCACCGAGGGCTATGGCTCCCGCGAGGATGCCCTTCAGGAACTCGTCAAGATCGCCGCTTATTTCCGCAAGACGGAACCCCACTCACCGATCTCCTACACGCTGGAGGACGCGGTGCGGCGGGCACGCATGACGTTGCCGGAATTGCTCACGGAACTGGCGGAAGACCCCGCCCACATCCAGCGCATCCTCATGGCGGCGGGCATCAAGAGCGCTGCCCCGGAAGCGGCAGACGGATACTAGCAGACACGACCGACACTTAACTCGCAGAGGGAATGACGATGGCAGAGAGCGTTCAGAAGAAACTCAACCGGGTGCGGAAACCCCGCGTCCACATTACCTATGACGTGGAGACGGAAGGCGCGGAAGTTCGCAAGGAACTCCCTTTCGTCGTCGGCGTGATCGGCGACTTCTCCGGCAAGCCGTACGAGCCGGTCAAGCCGTTGCGCGACCGGAAATTCATCCAGATCGATCGCGACAACTTCGACGACGTCATGCAGCGCATGACGCCGGGCGCGGAATTCCGCGTCGAGAACACGCTGGCAGGCGACGGCTCCGAACTGGCCGTGGGGCTGAAGTTCAAGTCGATGGACGACTTCGAACCTGCTGCCATCGTCGACCAGGTCGAGCCGCTGCGCAAGCTTCTGGCCGTCCGCAACAAGCTGCGCGACCTCATGTCCAAGGTTGATCGTTCCGAAGAGCTGGAGACCCTGCTCGAGGAGGTCCTCCAGAACACCGACAAGCTCACCGCCCTGGCAGGCGAGCTCGGCACCGATTCAGAGAAGCAGGAAGGCTGATCGATGAACGCTGAAGCAAAAACAGAAACCGGCACAGCCGCCGCCACAGAAACCGGCTCGCTGAGCCTGCTCGACCAGGCGATCGGCGTCACCAAGACCGCCGAGCCGGACGAGATGCAGGATCTTCTGCGCACGCTGACGTCGGAAGCGCTTTCCGGCACCGTCACGTTCTCGAAGAACCTGACCCAGACCTTCAACAAGGCGATCGCCGCGATCGACGAGAAGCTGTCTACACAGCTTGCCGCGATCATGCACCACGAGGACTTCCAGAAGCTGGAAGGCTCCTGGCGGGGTCTGAATTACCTGGTCAAGAACTCCGAGACCAGCGCGACCCTGAAGATCCGCGTCCTGAACCTGAAGAAGAAGGATCTTCACAAGGACCTGACCAAGGCCGTCGAGTTCGACCAGAGCCAGATCTTCAAGAAAATCTACGAGTCCGAGTTCGGAACGCCCGGCGGTGAGCCTTACGGCGCGCTCATCGGCGACTACGAATTCAGCAGCGGCACCGAGGACCTTGAAGTGCTGCAGGGCATGTCGAACGTGGCGGCAGCGTCCTTCGCGCCGTTCATTTCGGCAGCCAACCCCAAGATGTTCGGCCTCGAGAGCTTCTCGGAACTTTCCAAGCCGCGCGATCTCGAGAAGATCTTCGAGAGCTCGGAATACATCAAGTGGCGCAGCTTCCGCGACAGCGAGGACAGCCGTTTCGTCACGCTGACGATGCCGCGCGTCCTGGCACGCGTGCCTTACGGCTCGGCCGGCAAGGAGATCGAGGAATTCCGCTTCGAGGAAGCCCCGCTCGCTGCCGACGGCAGGGCGGTGGGCATGGCCTCCGACCAGTTCTCCTGGATGAACGCGTCCTACGCGCTTGGCGGGCGTCTCACCTCCGCCTTCGCCGAACACGGCTGGTGCGTGGCAGTGCGCGGCGCAGAAGGCGGCGGCAAGGTCGAGAACCTGCCAAGCTTCACCTTTACCAGCGACGATGGCGACGTCGACCAGCAGTGCCCGACCGAAATCGGCATCACCGATCGTCGCGAGGCAGAACTCTCGAAGCTCGGCTTCCTGCCGCTGTGCCACTACAAGGGTTCGGACTATGCCGTGTTCTTCGGCTCCCAGACCAGCCAGCGTGCAAAGAAGTATGACAGCCCTGATGCCACGGCGAATGCGGCGATTTCCGCCCGCTTGCCCTACATCATGGCGACGTCGCGCTTCTCGCACTACCTGAAGGTGATGGGCCGTGACAAGATCGGCTCCTTCATGGAAGCGAAGGACTGCGAGACCTGGCTGAACGACTGGATCCGCAACTTCGTCAACGGCAATCCGGATGCCAGCGCCGACATGAAGGCGAAGTATCCGCTCGCGGAAGCCTCGGTTTCGGTGAAGGAAGTGCCCGGCGCACCGGGTTCCTACAACGCCGTCGCCTATCTTCGTCCATGGCTTCAGATGGAAGAGCTCACTGCCTCTATGCGTCTTGTCGCACGCATTCCGCAGATGGGCTGACGGTAGCCGGACACAAGGCATACGATGACTGACGAAGCGGGCCCCACGCTGCAGGAAGAAGACGTTTCTTCCCAAGCCGGGGCCCGTGTCTTTTCTGCCCTTCGCATCGACATCGTCGATGCGGCTCTCGCGCGGCCGGACGATGCGCTGGCAGAAACGCTGGCCGATTTCCTCGCCGGCGAAACTCGCGACCAGGGTCTGCGTCTCTGGTTCGGCGACAAGGCCCTCGATCAGGCCGGCGACGACCCGCGCAAGCTGAAGCACGTACTCGCGCGGGACATCGCCGCGATCGACCAGCTGATCGGCGCGCAGGTCGATGCGATCCTCCACGACCCCGGATTCAAGCGCCTCGAAGCGAGCTGGCGCGGCGTCACCTATCTCCTTGACGAGGCGGGCAGCGACGAGAAGGTGAAGATCCGCCTCTTCAACGCGACCTGGCAGGAACTCGCCCGCGATTTCGACCGAACGATCGAGTTCGACCAGAGCACGCTGTTCGCCAAGGTCTATAGTGATGAATACGGCATGCCCGGCGGCCTGCCTTACGGGCTGCTTCTATGCGACTACGCCATCCGCCACCGCTACCCTTCCGGGGCCGGCCAGGCGACGGACGATGTCGGGGCGCTGACCGGGCTGGCACAGGTCGCCGCCGCCTCGTTCGCGCCATGCGTCATCAGCGCCGCACCGGAGCTCTTCGGCGTGTCGACCTTCGCCGACCTGTCCCACATGCAGAAGCTCGACGCCGGATTCCGGATGGCCGAGTACCAGCGCTGGCGCAAGCTCCAGGAACAGGAAGACAGCCGCTTCCTCGGGGTGCTGCTGCCGCGCATCCTGCTGCGCGACCGGCACGGCGACAGCCATGTGCGCGAGGACGGGTTCCGCTATCGAGAGACCAGCGGCAACATCGATTCCTGGCTCTGGGGCAACGCCGTGTACGGCTTCGGCGCGGTGGCGATCCGCTCGTTCCGCGACTGGGGCTGGTTCGCCGACATGCGCGGCGCGCGGCCCGACGTCGAGGAGGCGGGCATCATAACCGGCCTTCCCGCGCCGGATTTCTCGACCATGGAGGGCATCGCTTTCCGGCGGCCGCTCGAAGTCGAGCTCACCGACAAGAAGCAGAAGGCGCTCGAGGAGCTGGGTTTCGTGGCGCTAAGCCCGTGCAGCTTCACGCGCTCAGCCGTTTTCCTCGGCATGCAGTCGCTTCACCTGCCGACGGAAACGCGCAACATGACGGAGAGCACCAACGCGCGGCTGTCGTCGATGCTTCAATACGTGATGTGCATCAGCCGCTTCGCGCATTATGCCAAGGTGATGGCGCGCGACCGGGTCGGGGCGTTCACCACCGCAACGGAACTGGAAAACTACCTAAACGAATGGCTGCGCGGCTATATGCTGGGCAATGCCGACGCCGGGCCAGAACTCAAGGCACGCTATCCGCTGGGCGGCGGCAGCATCAGCGTCAAGGAGACGCCGGGGCGGCCCGGCGTGATGAGCTGCGTGATGCATTTCCAGCCGCATTTCCAGTTCGACCACATGGTCACCGGCCTGCGTCTGCGCACCGAGATGCAGTCCGTAAGGGCCAACTGAGGAGATACGAGTGGCACGATCTCCTGCGAACCCGCCGCCGCGCCTGTCGCTGTTCGACAGGCTGCTGCAGGGCGACAGCATAGAAACCGACCGCAACGCCGAGCGCGCAATGCGCCAGGTGCGCGAGGGCGTGCGTCGCGACCTCGAAATCCTGTTCACGACGCGGCCGCGCTACGTGAGCATGCCGGCAGAACTCCCCGAACTCGGCAAGTCGATGCTGTCCTTCGGCATGCCGGATCTCCAGACACAGCAGCTCGCGACGCCGGCCCAGCAGGAAAATTTTCGACGCCAGCTCGAACAGCTCATCCGCCGCTACGAGCCCCGCTTCAACGACGTCTCCGTCGAACTCGTCGTCGGCGATGGCGAACTGGACCGGACGCTCCGGTTCAGGGTCAACGCCGTCCTCATCACGGATTCCATCACCGAAGCGATCAGCTACGACACGTTGATCGATCCCGTTTCAGGCGATCTCCTTTTGGTTGGGGATCGCTGAGCCGAGCGGCATCGTCGCTCAATCAAACCGACAGCTTGCACAAACAGAGGGGGCAACCATGCCAGGTGCAATCGATTTTGGCTCATTGGACAAGAGCGACGCGGAGGACGTGTGCTGGTGCGTCATCGAATCCATCGCAAGCGCCAACGACACCGCGTCTTCGATGATATCGGTGATTCACTTTCTGCGGGAAGCCTACGGCGTCGAGGACGTCGATGAACAGGTGATCCCGAATCCGGCCTTTCTGGCCAACGGTCATGAGGGCCGGTCCCCGAGAACCCGCAAATACATGGGCGGCAGAATGTGGACGGGCCTCGGCGGAAGTGCCGTCAGCCTTGTGGGCGGAGCCGCGTCCAGCGTCACCATGGTGGATGTCGGAGGCATCCTCAAGGAGGGTAGCGCCGTCGGCACGACCGTCGCGCACATGATGGGCGTCCATGCAGCCGGCAAGGGCTTCAAGCGCAGCGAGACGGTGACCCGTTGGGTCAATGCGATGCTCAAGGCCAAATCCGCCAAGCTTGGGGTGCGCGGCGCTGGCCTCGCGGGGGCGTCGATCCCGATCCCGGCTGTTGGCCTGGCGACCAGTATCGGAACTACCGTGGCCAAGCTGGGCATCAAGGTCACACTTGGCAAGCTGATCGCGCGCACATCCATGGAAGTTCATTGGCGCGCCTACCAGGAGACGGTGATCTCCGGAGCGATCGGCGGACGCGGCGGCAAGGACGGGCCTGTCGGTCCGGCGTCGGCGATGTTCTACGAGATATTCACCAAGCGCAGCTTCACCCGCATATTCGGCAAGTACGACACCGCGATGCTCATTCGCGAGCCTGGTGGCTGGATGGCATTGAACGACAAGCTGATGCTCATGTAGCGGGGCTCAACCCCGCCTTTCGAGCGCCAGCCTGAGGCCGAACCCGATCAGAACCGTGCCGGTCAGACCGTTGACGGCACGCGAGAAGTTCGGTTTTCTCAAGGCATTTGAAAACGGGCGGGTCGCAGCAACGACAAAGGCGAACCATGCTAGCCCCATCGCGGCATGGATCGCCGCCAGGGCCATGCTGAAAGGGACGACCGGCATGTCGGCCGGAATGAACTGCGGCAGGAAGCTGACATAGAACACCCCGACCTTCGGGTTGAGCAGGTTGGTGAGGACACCGCGCCAGAACCAGCTTGCTGCCAGGCCGCTGCTGCCGCGCATCTCCACCATCGCCTCGCTGCCTCCTGATGGTTCCCCGGGCCTGATCGCGGCCATCACCATCCGTGTGCCGAGCCAGAATAGGTAGGCGGCACCTATAGACTGCAAGAGACGGTAGCCGACTTCCGACACCGCGAGCACTGCGCCGAGCCCGAGCGAAGCAAGCAGTCCCCAAACCAGAACGCCGGTCACTACGCCGCCGCCCGCAGCCATCGCCGGTCGCGGTCCTTCCACTGTGGCAGTGCGCAGGACCAGGGCGGTGTCGAGTCCCGGCGTAATCGTCATCAGAGCGGCGGCAATCGAAAAGGCGACGACGGCGGAGGGAGCATCCATGGGAAGGATCCTTTGGCTGCCGGCAAGCTAGCATGGACGGCATCGACGCGTCACCGCCAGCGCTTCGCCCTTCATGCAGCGGCATGTAGAGGTACCCGTTGGAGACGTGTATAGAATATTGGCACATGCGAACGATTTCGAAGGGAGTGACTAGCGAATGACGGGCGACGATTTCGACGTCGGCACGCGGCTCAGGACGATGCGTGTGGCAGCCAAGCTGTCGCAGCGCCAGTTGGCAAGCCTCGCCGGCGTGCCACACGCACAGATCTCCAATATAGAGACCAACCGGAACAGTCCGTCGATTTCGACGCTACGGAAAATTCTGAGCGGACTCGATGTCAGCATGGCTGACTTCTTCGAGCCTGACCGGGGCACGCAGCCGGGTCCCTTCTTTGGCGCCAACGAGCTGGTCGACCTCACCTCGCGGATCGCCGCGCAGGGAATTGGCGGGGGCCGCATTTATCTGAGGCAGGTAGGCGACGCAGCCGCGCACAACCTGCAGATCCTCCACGAGGTCTATGATCCGGGCGCCGATACCGGGGAGATGCTGCTTCAGCACGTCTCCTCGGAGGGTGGATACGTCGTCGAAGGAGAGCTCGAACTGACGGTGGGAGACGAGGTGCGCGTCCTCACCGCTGGAGAAGCCTATCTGTTCGACAGTCGAACGCCGCACCGGTTTCGAAATCCATCCTCGGCCCGCACAATCGTCATTTCCGCCTGCACACCGCCCTACCTTTAAGGCCACAGAAATCCGATTGCTCAATATTTTATACGATGCTATTTCTTCCTGACGTTTCAGGAAGGTGATCCATGACAGCAGCCTCGCAACTCGCCACCCGTCAGACCGCAGCGGTCGCAGGCGGCGTCGGAACCCGCGCGATCTATGCGCAACGTGCATTGAACGCCGAACTGTGGGACGTCGACGATCGTCGCTTCATCGATTTCGCTGCAGGCATCGCTGTCAACAATACTGGGCACCGGCATCCACGGTTGATGCAGGCCGTCCGCGAGCAGGCCGAACTGTTCACGCACACCTGCTTCCATGTTGCGCCCTATGAAAGCTACATCCGCCTTGCCGAGCGCCTGAATGCGATCGCACCGACGGGCGCGGAAAACCGCACCATGCTGGTGACCACGGGTGCCGAAGCGGTGGAGAACGCCATCAAGGTGGCGCGCGCCTACACCAAGCGGCCCGGCATCATCGCGTTTTCCGGCGCCTTCCATGGCCGCACCATGCTCGGCATGGCGCTGACCGGCAAGGTTGCGCCCTACAAGAAAAACTTCGGGCCGTTTCCCGGCGACATCTACCACGCGCCTTTCCCGAACACATTCATGGGCGTGACGGTGGAGGATGCGCTCTCGGCGCTGGAACGCCTGTTCCAGGCCGACATCGATGCCGAGCGCGTTGCCGCCATCATCGTCGAGCCGGTCCAGGGCGAAGGCGGCTTCAACATCGCGCCGAAGGAATTTCTCCAGGCGCTGCGCACGATCTGCGATAGCCACGGCATCGTGCTGATCGCCGATGAGGTGCAGGCGGGCATGGGGCGGACAGGCCGGATGTTCGGTTTCGAGCATGCCGGCGTAAAGCCCGATCTCGTCACCATGGCCAAGGGATTGGCGGGCGGCTTTCCGCTCTCCGCGCTGACCGGCCGCGCCGAGATCATGAACGCGGCCCATGTCGGGGGGCTTGGCGGCACCTATGCCGGCAATCCGCTCGCGGTGGCGGCTGCCAATGCGGTGCTTGACGTTATCGAGGAAGAGGGACTGTGCGAGCGCGCGGCGATCGTCGGCAAGTGCATCCAGGATCGCGTGCAGACGATTTCCGAACGCCAGGGCATGGAAGCGATCGGCGACGTACGTGGCCTGGGCGCCATGGTCGCCTTCGAACTGGTCAAGGACCGCACGTCCAAGGATGCGTCGCCGGCACTGACGAACGCGATCGTCGCGGAGGCGGAAAAGCGCGGGCTGATCTTGCTTTCTTGCGGCACCCGCGCCAACGTGATCCGCATTCTCGTGCCTCTGACCATCGAAGACGATATCCTTGCCGAGGGTCTCGATATTCTGGAGGCTTCCATCGAGGCGGCCGTTTCCGCGGCCTGAAAACCCACGAAAGAACGGCGGTGCGCGTCTCCGCCCTCAGACATTGGCAGTTGGACAATCATGACCGAGACACACTATCCCGACACGCAACTCCTGATCGACGGCGAATGGCGCGGAGGCGTCGAAGGACGCACGATTCCGGTCGTCGACCCGGCCACGGGTGAAGAGATCGGCAAGGTCGCGCACGCCACCAAGGCTGATCTCGATGCCGCGCTGGCCGCTGTCGACAGAGGCTTCAAGGTCTGGAGTGCCACCTCGGCCTATGATCGATCCAAGCTGATGCGCAAGGCAGCGGACCTGCTTCGGTCTCGCGCCGATTCGATCGCTCTGATGATGACGCGCGAACAGGGCAAGCCGCTGCCGGAGGCCCGGATGGAAGTGCTTGCCGGCGCCGATGTCATCGACTGGTTCGCCGAGGAAGCCCGTCGCACCTATGGCCAGATCATCCCCGCGCGCGCTTCCGGCGTCACGCAGATGGCGATCAAGCTGCCGGTCGGCCCGGTCGCGGCGTTCACGCCGTGGAATTTCCCGATCAACCAGGTCGTGCGCAAGCTTTCGGCCGCGCTCGGCGCCGGTTGCTCGATCATCGTCAAGGCACCGGAGGAGACGCCGGCCTCGCCCGCGGAACTCATCCGCGCCTTCGTCGATGCCGGCATTCCGGCCGGTGTCGTCAATCTCGTCTACGGCGTGCCGGCGGAAATCTCCGAATACCTGATCCCGCACCCGGTGATCCGCAAGATCTCTTTCACCGGCTCGACTCCGGTGGGCAAGCAGCTTGCGGCCCTTGCCGGCCAGCATATGAAGCTCGCCACCATGGAACTGGGCGGCCATGCACCCGCGATCATCTTCAACGACGCCGACGTCGACAAGGCGGTCAAGACGCTTGCCGGCTCCAAGTTCCGCAACGCCGGTCAGGTCTGCGTTTCGCCGACGCGTTTTCTCGTACAGGACGGTGTCTACGACAAGGTCGTCGGGTCCTTCACCGAAGCTGCGAAGGCGATCAAGGTCGGTGGTGGTCTTGAAGATGGCGTGCAGATGGGGCCGCTGGCCAATGAGCGTCGCATTCCCGCGCTCGAGGCCCTGATCCAGGACGCCGTCGACAATGGCGCCGAGCTCAAGACCGGCGGACGCCGCATCGGCAACAAGGGCAACTTCTTCGAGCCCACCGTACTGTCAAACGTGCCCAAGAAGGCGCGCATCATGAACGAGGAGCCATTCGGCCCCGTCGCCGTTTTCAGCCCGTTCACGACCGTCGACGAAGCGATCGACGAGGCCAACCGCCTGCCATTCGGCCTCGCGAGCTATGCCTTCACCGGTTCGGCCGACACTGCGCACAAGCTTGGAATGCGCATCGAGGCAGGCATGACGACGATCAACCATATCGGCCTTGCCCTCCCGGAGGTGCCGTTCGGCGGAATGAAGGATTCGGGCCACGGTACCGAAGGTGGCTCGGACGCCATCGACGCCTATCTGGTGACCAAGTTCGTCACCAGGATGGACGCCTAGAAAATTGGCCGGGAGATCCTGTTCGGCTTTCCCGGCCTCACCCTCACCTTTTCGACGATAGCGATGACCCGCCGTAGCGAGCGGCTCGCAGTCCGAGTGCATTATCGGGAGACGACATCATGAATGGCGCGGACAAGCTGTGCGACGTGCTACTGGTCAACGGCGTTGACGTATGTTTTGCCAACCCCGGCACATCGGAAATGCACTTCGTCGCCGCGCTCGACCGCAAGCCCGAGATGCGCTGCGTGCTCGGCTTGTTCGAAGGCGTCGTCACGGCGGCCGCCGACGGCTATGCCCGCATGGCCGGCAAGCCGGCTTCGACATTGCTGCACACTGGGCCGGGACTGGCGAACGGTCTCGCCAATCTCCACAATGCCCGTCGTGCATCGACGCCGATGATCAATGTGGTGGGCGACCACGCCACATATCACCTGCAATACGACGCGCCGCTCACCAGCGACATCGACAGCCTCGCAAGACCGATGTCGAAATGGGTCGGCCGGGCGCAGGATGCCGCATCCATCCGCAAGGTGACGGAAGAAGCCTATGTCAGCGCAATGGCGCGACGGGGCGTGTCGACCATGATCCTGCCGGCGGACGCCGCCTGGGGCGAGGCACAGCCTGAAGACCTGTCACCGGTCTCCGTACCCGCCGCCGAACCTGCGTCCGAAGACGCCATAGCGGAAGCCGCCCGGGCCCTCACCGGCGGCAAGAAGGTCGTGTTGCTCCTTGCCGGCGACGCCTTGAGGGAAGACGCGCTGGAACACGCAGGTCGCATTGCCGTCAAAACCGGCGCACAACTCTACTCGCAGACCTCCGCGCGCAGCGCGCGCGGCGCCGGCCGTGTGCCGGTGCGCCCGGTCCCATACCCCGTCGACATGGCCGTCGCGGCTCTGTCGGAATTCGAGGTCGCGATTTGCATTGGCAAGGGACAACCCGTTGCCTTCTTCGCATATCCCGGCAAGCCGAGCCTGATTCTGCCGCCACAATGCGCCGTGATCGATCTCGGTGACGCCGCCTCAGATTTGCGCGGTACGCTGGAGCGGCTGTGCGACGCTGTCGGCGCCAATGGCGCAAAGCCCGTCTACGGCGTCAGGGCCGACTTCACTGAGCCGACGGGGCAGTTGTCTCCTGAGACAATCGGCCTCGCAGTGGCGCGCCGCATGCCCGAGAATGCGATACTTTGCGACGAATCGGTGACGTCAGGCCGCGGTTTTGGCCAACTCGCTCCCGGCTGTGCACCGCACGATCATCTGCCGCTCACGGGCGGCGCGATCGGCATCGGCATCCCGCTGTCGGTGGGCGCAGCGGTCGCCTGCCCCGATCGAAAGGTGATCCTGCTCCAGGCCGATGGCAGCGGGATGTACACCGTCCAGGGCTTGTGGACCCAGGCGCGCGAACAGCTCGACGTGGTCACCATCATCTTTTCAAACCGATCCTACGCGATCCTGCAGGGCGAGATGCGCAATGTCGGCGTCAACCAGTTCGGCAAGAACGCACGCGCGATGCTCGATCTCGACCGTCCGGAACTTGACTGGTGCCAGATCGCCCGTGGGATGGGCGTCGAAGCCGGCCGCGCCACGACGATCGAGGAATTCACACGTCTATTGGACGTTGCACTTTTGGGTGTGGGTCCGTTTTTGATTGAGGCGATGATTTGACGGGTGTTGGGGTTTGGGCTCTGGTCAAGGTGCGCTGAAGAGGCAGCAGCTTCTTGAACGCAAAAAGCCTCCGCGGCGTTT
>NZ_JBDOQP010000009.1:0-29030 GCF_039839275.1 Mesorhizobium sp. CAU 1741
CGTGACGATCGGCGCCGCCGGCCGGACGCTCGCCAACCCGACAAATCAGATCGCCGGCAAGAGCGGATTCCTGAACGTGGCGCAGGACGGCACGGGCGGGCGCACGATCACGAACTGGGGCAGCAACTTCGTCTGGTGCGGTGATCAGCCGGACTGGCCCACGGCGGCCAATGCCGTCACCAAGATCGCCTATTTCGTGCGCACCGCCGGGAGCAAGATCGAACTGTCATTCGCCGGGAACATGGCATCGTGAACCTGCTCGGCCCCGCACTCTTTCTTGGCTGGAACGCGGTCTTTAAAGGCGCGATCAACCATGTCGCCATGGCTGTCGACGTGTTGACGGTAGGCGCGCACAAGACATCCAACCTGCACTATCGCATCGCCGGCAACGGCCTGATCTGGCATGAGGCGCTTATCAAAGGCGATCTCGCCGCATACACCACAAGCAATGGCGGGCCAGGCGCGTTCGAATGCTTCGGCATCGTGCGCTTCAAAGGCGCGTGGTATGCCCATGGCGCGATCTGGACCAGTTCAACGGCAAACACCGGCGCGATCTTCCGGACGACGGACGGGCGCACCTGGGACCTGCTGTCCGTGCCATATGCCAGCGACGGCCCGAGCACGGCCGCAAGCCTTCGCGAGTATCGCTTTGCCGCTGCCAATGACGACTACATCGTCGCACTGAAGCCGACCGGCGAGTTTGTCTATTCCAGCAATGGCACAAGCTGGTCGGGGCGCGATGACCTGATCGGGTACGATGGCGGGTTCGGCCCTGTCGACGTCGCTCGCGGGCTTGCCGCGACATCTGGTGGCATCACCGTCGTCGGCCGTGTGAACGCCTCGACTGGCCAGCGCTTCAAGACAGCATCGACGCCATCCGGCACATTCACCGACCGCGGCGCCTTCGTGGCTGATCGCAACATCACCGCATTCGCGCAGGGCAACATCGTGCTTGCCATTTCCGCTCCATCCGCGCCGCTGCAGCGCTCGGCTTATGCCGTGGCCAGCAATCTCGCGACATGGGCGGACGCCGGTCTGACCGAAACCAGCACGATCAACAAGGCATTCTTCGCCCTCGACCACTGGTATGCAGGATCCGACGACGACTGGCTCGTATCGGAAGGCTCGTTGGGCACACCCGGTGTCGGCGGCTGGACGCCTGTCGCGGTGCCGTGGGACGGCGAAAGCGTGACCGTGGGGTACGAGTACGACGACCGCGCCTATGTGCATTTCGGTGACGGGCAGATCGCCTATAGCGACGATGGCGAGGCGTGGGAAGAAGCCGTAGCGCCCAACCTTGCCGCCAAGCCGTATTTCGCGGCCGCTGCCTAAGCCAGCCTTCAACCCAGACTGAAACGACCAGCCGCCCGGAAACGGGGGAAGGATGAACCTATGGATTTCGTAGGCAAGGCGTTGCCGTTGAACGACGGCGACGTGAGAATCATTGCTGGCTATCTTGGCTGCGAGATCGCGGTGCTGCGCGCGGTGCTGCAGATCGAGGCAGCGGGCAAGGGCTTCGACACGAAGCGCCGGCCCAAGATGCTGTTCGAGCCGCACATCTTCTATCGCGAGCTCGGACCTGGCTCAAATCGCACACGCGCGGTCAAGGAAGGTCTGGCCTATGCCAAATGGAAGGCTGGGGCGTATCCGTCCGACAGCTATCCACGCCTGATCAAGGCGATGGCGATCCAGCGCGACGCGGCGCTGCGCTCGGCTTCGTGGAACCTGGGACAGGTGATGGGCTTCAATCACGAAGCTGCCGGCTTCCGCGACGTGGTGTCGTTTGTCGAGGCGATGAAGCACTCCGAGGGCGCCGGGCTCTACGCCATGGCGCGGTTCATTGTCAGCAATGGGCTCCAGCGCCACCTGCGCGACAAGAACTGGGCGGGCTTTGCCAAGGGCTACAACGGGTCCGGCTATGCCAAGCACGGCTACCACACGAAGCTTGCGAACGCCTATGCGAAGCGGCCGGCAGCCGAGAAGATCATCCCGCCGCCGTCGACAGCCGCCGAACTTGACGCGCTGATCGGCAAGGCAGCCCCACCAGCGCCGGCAAAGCCAGTTCCGGCTCCATCGCACGCGCCGACGCCCAAGCCCGCTCCTGCGCCTGTGCAGGCGCCGTGGTGGGAGCGTCTGCTCACCTTCATCATGAAACTCATCAAGCGAGGCTGACATGGGTGCCATCATTCGTATCGCGTTGCGCTACGCGACATTCCCGCTGCTCTATTACGGTGTCATCACCGAGCATGAGGCGAGCGATCTGATCGCCGATCCAGAGATTGCGCAGTGGGCAAGCCTGGCGCTCGGCGTGGTCGCGCCGATCATCAGCGAAGGCTGGTACCTGATGGCCAAGCGGCTGGGCTGGAGGACGTGATGGAACGAAAAGCATGGCTCTGCCCGGCGTGCGAGAAGCATCACGCTCCGCACGTTGACACCTGCCCAGGCGTGACAGTGGCTCTCCCCAGCTTCCCGCCTCTGCAGCCGTTCCCGACGATGATCCCGGCATGGGAGCCAGACCCAAAGCTCACGCCTTGGGCGCCGGGGCACCCGACCGTCACGTGCATTGGGAAAGTGCCGATCGACCCGAGCACGTTCGTGATGAACGGCGAGACGCGCGCAATTGTAGGAGCGCACTGATGTTCGCCCTGTTCGATTGGCTGAAACTCGGCATAGGCGCGACCGTAGGGGCTGCCGTGGTCGCGCTGCCGGCATATCTCGTGGGAATAGGCGAGGGGCGCCAGAGAGAGCGTGCAGACGCGCTTGAGCGATCCATGGAACTCATTCGCGACAGGAGCGAAACCAATGCTGAAATCCGCCGCATGGATGATCGTGCTCTTTGCTCTGAGCTCGGGGGCAAGTGGTTGCCAGTCGAAAGCCGGTGTGAATGACGGCGCCGGCTTCGCGCTGCTGACGCCATCGGCCGAGACGCGGTCATTCATCATCGCCAACGACCGGCCCTTTGCCGAGCAGGTCGCAGGCCACAATCGGACGTGCATGGCTCTGCCGGCCTGCACGAAATAGCCGAACCATCACCATCGCAGAACGTTTCTAAGGGGCTGGGGCATTGGCCGAGGACAAAGAGATGAACGTCACCACGCCTTCTTTCGAATGGAAGTGGAACATCAACACCGTGGCGGTTCTCGTCGGCTTCAGCGCCGGCTTTATCGCATGGGGCTATACCTTGGCGGAACTGGAGACAGGGCGCACCACGAACGCGGCCAATATCGAATCTCTCACGCGGCGCATCAGCATCGTGGAGAACGAATCACGCATGCTGGCCAATCACGAGCTGCGCATCACAAACGTAGAGCGACAGGCGGTGGATGCCGCAAGCGCAATGCGCGCCGTAGAGGCCTCGCTCAACTCGCTCGCGGCCGACATGAAGGTCACGCGGGAAATTCTACAGCGCTTGGAAGCCGCCCAGAGCCGCGGTCGGCCGTAGCCTAGCCGTCCGGATGCTCAAAGACCTCAAGCCGCCGGATCGCCGCATGCAGGCTCGCAAGCCGCTTTTGGCCAAGCGCAATAATGTCATCCACCATGCCCGGTGTCAGCGAGGCCTCACCTGATGCCAGGCGGCGCATATGCCGATCCGACATTTTGAGCTCTCGCGCGAGCTCGGACTGCCAGCGAGGGCCATAGAGCGCCTCGCCAACCTCCTGAATAACCGTTCCCGTCGTCATTTGCGCATCCAATATATGGTTTCGTCGTTGGCGATGCCCTTGTCGATCGTGTTCGATCCGAGCAGGCGCGCCGCCTCGCGCACGTCGTCGTCAGTCGGGATTGCTATCTCGTCTACAGTGTCGGGCAGCGCCTCCCAGACAGTCACATCAACGCCTGCGGGCAAATTCTCGGTGTCGACATGTTCGTCAGGCCTGGCGGGTAGCATCGCTTTCCCTTCCGATCCCAGCCATCCGAGAATGAGGCGTGCCTTTCCGGCGGCGATGACGACTTGCTGGCGGGATGATGGGGTCCAGCCGAGGGCGCTGAACTGTTCCATCCGGCGGGTCACGGCTTGCTTGAGTGTTGGCACAGTGTTCATCTCTACCCCTCCCGATCAGCCGTAGAATGCGCCGTTCTTGTTGTACATCTCGTAGGCAAGATTGATCGACTGCTTCGGATCGCAGTTGCCGCGTGCTGCGGCGGCTTCGAACGCCTGGCGGAAATCATCCGCACAGATGTGATCGGCGGCGATCTCCCAGCGAAAGCCGCGAGCATCCTTGCGGCAATAGGCGCCGCGCATATTCTTCAACTTGGCAACCAGAGCCTTGTCGAACTTGGCGGGGGAGTAGGCGTTGAGGAAATCGCCGTTGCTGGCGGTGGTGACGAAAACTTCGCAGGTGGCGGCGGTGATGGTCATCTTCGGGTCTCCTACCCAGTTCCGGCGGGGCCAATCCCCTTCCGTTTGATGTCCTAAATGTAGGACGTCACAATGGCTTTCGCAAGCACAATCGACATGACCGCTGCATTTTTATCCGCCCGCCATCCTCGACGGCGGGTCCAGCCGCAGCCCGACATCCTTCGAGCCACACCGCAGACAATAGAGATGCGGCACCAGGTCATCATGCATCGAGCTATGGTCGCGCCCGAGCTTCGCGGCCAGCTTCTCCAGATCCAGCCACTTCCACCAGTTGCACGGCGCTCCGTCGCGCCACACGTTGCAGCACACGGCGATGCGATAGCCTTCGTCCAGGCAGATGCCGATGGTGTTGATGGTGACGGGGTGGGTCATTCTTCCTCGTGCGCGCGCATCATATCCAGCAAGGTTATGTCGAGCGCCCGGCATAGCGCGTGCGCGGCGAGCATCTTGCCATTATCGCTGATGCCCTCATCGCACATGCCGTTGCTTATGGCTTCGATAGCCATTTCGATGCATGCCTCACGGTCGTCGCACCGGTCAATCTCAAGGGCCTTTGCTCGCGTCGATTCGTAGCGGTACGCGTTGGCAATCATCTAAGCTCCTTCCATGCCTTGCCATTGTTCATTCATTTTACAGTCCATGTTGGGCCGCACTGATTCTGTTGGGTTTTCTCGGCTTCCATTTTACACCAGAAATCTGCTATCGTCTTGCTTTCCCTTGACATGCGCAGAGATTTGTAATCAGGGGGTCGCGGGTTCAAATCCTGCCGGGGGCACCATCTCAGTTTTTCGACATGGCTGGCATTTCACGCGGTCGAGGCACTGCGGGGTCAGCGCTGGCCAATCGGTCTGGCAGCGTCGAAAGTGCATTGAGCACGGCTGGCATTGACCGGATGGAGACGACATGCGCCACGATACACGCCTCTCGCGGTTGCTCCATGTACTGCTCCACATGGCCGATAGCGACCACCCGATGACATCGGAGCATATCGCCCGGATGCTCGGTTCGAACCCGGTGGTGGTGCGCCGCATCATGGCAGGACTGCGCGAGCGCGGATACGTCAGCTCGGAAAAGGGCCATGGCGGCGGGTGGCGGCTGGCGACCCCGCTCGATCACATCACCGTGCTAGATGTCTATAAGAGCCTGGGTGAGCCTGATTTGTTCGCCTTCGGCCTGTCGGATCCGGCGCCGCGCTGCCTGGTCGAGCGCACGGTGAACGAGACGGTGTCCGGGACCATCGCGATGGCGAGGCAGGCGCTGCTCGGCCGCTTCGCCGAGCTGAAGCTGTCGCAGATTGCCAGCGAGCTGGGCGATCGTGCCAGGCACGCGCCGCATCCCTATTCCTGAATGCTCGCCAAATCGGCGCGCACGGTGCAGGTCAGGCCCGTGGGCGCAAAGTCGATGTCGACGTCGCACGAACGCGCGCCCGACAGCCCGGCATTGATGAGCCGCGTTCCGGAGCCGGCAGATGTCGGCGGGGATACGCGCGGCCCGCCATCCTCGCGCCAGGCGAGCTCGAACTCCTGATCGTTGCCGGTCGCGTCGCCGCGCCATTCGATCGAAACGGAGCCGGTGTCGTTGGACAACGCACCATATTTCACGGCGTTGGTCGAAAGCTCGTGCAGGATCAGCGACAGCGACAGGGCTGCCTGGGACCCGATCTTCATCTCCGGTCCACGAATGAAGAAACGCTGCGACCGCTCGCCGCTGAGAAGGCCGACCGTATTGTCGACGATTTCCCCGACGGTGGTGTATTCCGACGTGCCTGAGATCAGGCTGTCGTGGGCAGCGGCCAGAGCGCGCAGCCGCGCGGATATGCCGCCGCGCGCCGTTTCCACGTCGGGGCTGGCGCGCAGCGTCTGGTTGACGATGGCCTGGACGATGGCAAGCTGGTTCTTCAATCGGTGGCCGAGCTCCCGGTTCTGCAGCGTGCGCAGCCGTTCCGCCTCGACCTTGTCGGTGACGTCGTGTCCCTGGACGAAGATGCCGCTGACCTTACCGTCTTCCGCGAAGATCGGCTGGTAGATGAAGTCGAGATATCGCTCCGAGGCCTCGGAGCCGTCATCCGACATCAGCGTCAGCCCGACGCCTTCGCCGATGAAATGTTCGCCTGACGTATAGACCCGGTCGAGAATGTCGACGAAGCCTTGGCCGATGATTTCAGGCAGCGCGTCGATCACCGACTTACCTAGAATCTCGCGGCCCCCGACGAGGCGGGTATAGGCCTCGTTGGCCAGGATGAAAGTGTGGGCGGGGCCGGCGAGGATCGCCATGAAGCCCGGCGCCTGCTCGAACATGTCCTGCAGCATTTCATGTTCGGCGGTGATCGCCTGGTTGACGGCCTGAACTTCGCGGGCGCGTTGCAGTACGCCGGCCTCGGCGATCTGGTCGCGCGCACCGCGTTCGCGCAGGCGCTGCAGTTCCGTCACGTCGACAGTGTGCTGGAGAATGTAGCGGAAGGTCCCGTCGCGATCGAAGATCGGCGTGTGGGTGGCGCTCCAGTAGCGCATTTTCGGCGGCTCGCCGGGTGCCGACGTGTCGTAGGGGATGACCGCGATATGGTCGCGCTCGTGAGTCGCGATGACCCGTTCGAGCGAGCGCCTCAGGAGAACGTGGCTGGGGCTGTCGGGCGCGCTCGGGAATGCGTCGAACAGGTTCTTGCCGGCGATGTCGTCGACCTGCCTTCGCCCGACTGCATGCAGGTACGCTTCGTTGCAGCCAACGATCGCCAGCGATTCATCGAAGATGACATAGGCGTTGGGAGAGTGGTGGAACAACGCCCCGATATCGAGGGATTCGGTATTGATTCGACGAAACAGAGTGAATGCCCCGATGCAAGAACGCGAAAATGAACAATATTAGCAGGTGCGTAGCTTAGCGTTGCCCGTGGCGCGCGTGAAGGGCCAATTCCACTGACGTTGCGAGATATGTCGGGGCCGCCTTCAAAACCGTTGCCATGGCACCCACATCTCCACGTATCTGGTCCGAACAGGGAGTGGCCGATGTTGCGTTTCGCCTTGATCGCCGTTGCATTGCTGGCCGCAGCCTGGCTGCTGGTGAGGCTCTGGAACGAGATGCGCCGGACTGATGTCGATTGGCGCGGGATGGCATTCGCCGCGGGTTTTGTGGCTCTGGCCGTCTATCTTAGCCAGGTGACCGATATTGGCGGCTTCGGATAAGCCGCTCATGACTGGCGGGACAGGTGCCGTCCGGCCGTATAAAGCGCCACCGCGGCCGCATTCGACACATTGAGCGAACGGATCGGGCCGGGCATGTCCAGCCGCGCAAGCGCCGTTACGGTCTGGCGGGTCTTCTGGCGCAGCCCCTTTCCCTCGGACCCAAGCACCAGTGCGACGCGCGCAGCCGAAAATGTCCGCTCCAGTTCCTCCGGACCTTCCGAGTCGAGGCCGATCGTCTGGAAGCCCGCCTCGTGCAGTTCCTCGAGCGCGTCGGAAAGGTTGCGCACCTCGACATGGTCGATGTGTTCGAGGGCCCCGGAAGCCGATTTTGCCAGGACGCCGGTTTCCGCCGGGCTGTGACGAGCGGTGGTGATCAGCGCGCCCGCGCCAAAGGCAACGGCCGAACGCATGATGGCACCGACATTGTGCGGGTCCGTCACCTGGTCGAGGACCAACACCAGCCGCGTGTCATCCATTGCCGACAGCCGCTTGGGCTTGAGCGGCTCGGCCTCGAGCAAAACACCCTGGTGCACGGCGTCGCCACCGACGATGCGGTCGATGTCGCGGGGCTCGACGATCTCGCCGGGAAAGGCGAGCGCAAGCGGTTCGGCAAGGTCGAGCCGGGCCATCGCATTGCGGGTGACCAGCAAGCGGCGAATCCTGCGCGCCGGATTGTCGAGGGCGGCCCGTACGGTGTGCAGTCCGTAAAGCCGCACCAGCCCATCCGCGGGCAGGGGGCCATCGGCCGGGCGAGGGCGGCGCGGCGCGGCCTGTCCCTCGCCGCCGCCTTTCTCGCGGTGGGCGCGGCGAAGCTTTGCGTAGTGGGTGTCCTTGGACGTGCCGGATTTTTTCTGATCGCTCATGCGCTCTCTATAGCGCTGGTCCGGCAAAATGAATACGGTCGCGATGACGGTGCCGGCACGGGCCGAAAATTGACGTAGACTGCGGTTGACACGCGAGACCCGTAAAGCCATAAGGCGCTCGCGGATTTTCGGCGGCGGCCACGGCCCTCAACGAAGATCCCATGCGTGCCACGTCACATGGCTCCGGCGCAGTACGGAGGGATGCCCGAGTGGTTAAAGGGGACGGACTGTAAATCCGTTGGCTATGCCTACGTTGGTTCAAATCCAACTCCCTCCACCACTGCGCACCGGTAGCCATCAAGGGCGGGTATAGCTCAATGGTAGAGCAGCAGCCTTCCAAGCTGAATACGCGGGTTCGATTCCCGCTACCCGCTCCAGTTCATTGAATGACCGGCAGTGCAGCGCGGCGCCAGTACCACGGGTGCCGGCGCAGGGCCGGCGTTTTCATGCCAATCCGGCCTGTCGCGGCAAGGGGGCTTGTGTTTTCCAGCGTCAGTCGCTAATCGCCCGCATCTGAAAACAAACCGCATCCACGGCGCCAAAGGGATAAAACAATGGCCAAAGGTAAATTTGAGCGTAACAAGCCGCATGTGAACATTGGCACGATTGGTCACGTTGACCATGGCAAGACGTCGCTGACGGCTGCGATCACGAAGTATTTTGGCGAGTACCGCGCCTATGACCAGATTGACGCGGCGCCTGAGGAGAAGGCCCGCGGCATCACGATCTCGACGGCGCATGTCGAGTACGAGACGGAAGCGCGTCACTACGCGCATGTCGACTGCCCTGGCCACGCTGACTACGTGAAGAACATGATCACGGGTGCCGCGCAGATGGACGGCGCGATCCTGGTTGTTTCGGCTGCCGACGGCCCGATGCCGCAGACGCGCGAGCACATTCTTCTGGCGCGCCAGGTTGGCGTTCCGGCGATCGTTGTGTTCCTGAACAAGGTCGACCAGGTCGACGATCCGGAGCTTCTCGAGCTTGTCGAGCTCGAGGTTCGCGAGCTTCTGTCGATGTACGAGTTCCCGGGCGACGACATTCCGATCGTTGCGGGTTCGGCGCTTGCGGCACTTGAGGATTCCAACAAGGAGATCGGCGAGGACGCGGTCCGCAAGCTGATGGCCGAAGTGGACAAGTACATCCCGACGCCGGAGCGTCCGATCGACCAGCCGTTCCTGATGCCGATCGAGGACGTGTTCTCGATTTCGGGTCGCGGCACGGTCGTGACGGGTCGCGTGGAGCGCGGCATCGTGAAGGTCGGCGAGGAAGTCGAGATCGTCGGCATCCGCAACACGTCGAAGACGACGGTGACGGGCGTCGAGATGTTCCGCAAGCTGCTCGACCAGGGCCAGGCGGGCGACAACATCGGCGCGCTGATCCGTGGCGTTGGCCGCGAGGACGTCGAGCGTGGTCAGGTTCTGTGCAAGCCGGGTTCGGTTAAGCCGCACACGAAGTTCAAGGCCGAGGCGTACATCCTGACGAAGGAGGAGGGTGGCCGTCACACGCCGTTCTTCACCAACTATCGTCCGCAGTTCTACTTCCGCACGACGGACGTGACGGGCATCGTGACGCTGCCGGAAGGCACGGAAATGGTGATGCCGGGCGACAACGTGACGGTGGACGTGACGCTGATCGTGCCGATCGCGATGGAAGAGAAGCTGCGCTTCGCCATCCGTGAAGGCGGCCGCACCGTCGGCGCCGGCATCGTCGCCTCGATCACCGAATAAGGCTTCGGCAGAATTGCCGGCAACGGGCGGTCTTCGGGCCGCCCGTTTTGCATTTCAGGGATCGGTTGCCGTCAGCGCCGCGGAAAATGCTCGCGTAAGCGCTGCCAATCGCGAATGTGCACTTGCGCGCCGCCAAAAGAGGAAATAGGAAGGCGTCGCATCGGCGATGCAGGGGTATAGCTCAGTTGGTAGAGCGGCGGTCTCCAAAACCGCAGGTCGCAGGTTCGAGCCCTGCTGCCCCTGCCATTCCGGTCCGTGCCGCGCCCCGGCATGGTCCCGGCAGCCAGCAATTCCCGGATAGGCTCTTGCAAGTTTGCCCGTTCGGTTTTATGTAGGGCGAACAGACGCGAGGCGCGTGGGGCCTGGATTAGGCTCAACGCGCCTGAATTGCATGGCTGAATGTCGGTCGGTGATTCGTGTCTGTCAGGGCGGATGGTGTTGGCCGTCCAGCTTGCGGGATTGAAGTTTCATGCTCCGGGTCACACGGGGCAATAATAAAGAGCGGCAGATGGCGTCCAAGACTACCAATCCCTTCGTTTTCCTGCAGCAGGTGCGGACCGAGACCTCGAAGGTCACGTGGCCCTCCCGGCGGGAAACGATGATCTCGACGATCATGGTGATGGGATTTGCGTGTCTGGCAGCTGCCTTTTTCTTTGCCTCCGATCAGATCATCGCCTTTGCGATCGAGCTGATTCTGGGCATCGGGCGATAGCGCCGGCGACTACGGAGAATTTTGAACATGACTGCGCGGTGGTACATTGTCCACGCCTATTCGAATTTCGAGAAGAAGGTCGCCGAAGACATTGAGAACAAGGCCAAGCAGAAGGGCCTGAGCGCTCAGATCGAGCAGATCGTCGTTCCGACCGAGAAGGTCGTGGAGATTCGGCGTGGCAAGAAGGTCGATGCGGAGCGCAAGTTCTTTCCCGGCTACGTGCTCCTCAAGGCAAATCTGACGGATCAGGTGATCAGCCTGGTGAAGAACACGCCGCGCGTCACCGGGTTCCTTGGTGAGGACCCGCGCACGGCGAAGCCCGTTCCGATCTCCGAAAAAGAGGCCGAGCACATCCTGCACCAGGTGCAGGAGGGTGTGGAGCGCCCGAAGCCTTCTGTGACGTTCGAGGTCGGAGAGGCGGTGCGCGTTTCCGATGGCCCGTTCGCGTCGTTCAACGGTTTCGTTCAGGAAGTCGACGAAGAGCGTTCGCGCCTCAAGGTCGAGGTTTCGATCTTCGGCCGCGCGGTTCCTGTCGATCTGGAATTCGGTCAGGTCGAAAAGGGCTGACCGGAAATCCCGGTGCCGCTCGTGCGGGGCCGGGTCGCTGGCGGCGAAGGCCGCCGGTGAAGACTGGTGGGAGGGGCCGCGGCTTAGCCGGCCGCACGTTTCCGCACCACCGACTGCAACCGCCGGCATGGTCCGGCAGAACAATGAGGCAGAGCAATGGCTAAGAAAATTGCAGGCCAGCTGAAGCTCCAGGTAGCCGCGGGCTCGGCGACTCCGTCGCCCCCCATCGGTCCTGCGCTCGGTCAGCGCGGCATCAACATCATGGAATTCTGCAAGGCGTTCAATGCCGCCACGCAGGAGATGGAGAAGGGCCAGCCCATCCCCGTCGTCATCACCTACTATCAGGACAAGTCGTTCACCTTCGCGATGAAGACGCCGCCGGTGAGCTATTTCCTGAAGAAGGCCGCCAACCTGAAGTCGGGCTCCAAGGAGCCGGGCAAGTCTTCGGCCGGTTCGATCGGCCGCGACAAGGTGCGCGAAATCGCCGAGGCGAAGATGAAGGACCTGAACGCGAACGACGTCGAAGCCGCCATGCGCATGGTCGAAGGCTCCGCACGTTCCATGGGCCTGGAAGTGGTGGGCTGATACGATGGCTACGAAGAAACTCGCAAAGCGCGTCGCCAAGGCACGCGAGGGTATCGACCCCAACAAGCAGTACGACCTTTCGGAGGCGATCGGCCTTCTGAAGGACCGTGCCACCGCCAAGTTCGACGAGACCATCGAAGTTGCGATGAACCTCGGCGTCGACCCGCGTCACGCTGACCAGATGGTCCGCGGCGTGGTCAATCTGCCGAACGGCACGGGCCGTACCGTGCGCGTCGCCGTCTTCGCTCGTGGCGACAAGGCTGACGAGGCCAAGGCAGCCGGCGCCGACATCGTCGGTGCGGAAGATCTGGTCGAGACCGTCCAGAAGGGCGAGATCAATTTCGATCGTTGCATCGCAACGCCCGACATGATGCCGCTCGTCGGCCGTCTCGGCAAGGTGCTCGGCCCGCGCGGCATGATGCCGAACCCGAAGGTCGGCACGGTCACCACCGACGTTGCGGCCGCCGTCAAGGCGTCCAAGGGCGGCGCCGTCGAGTTCCGTGTCGAGAAGGCGGGCATCGTCCATGCCGGCGTCGGCAAGGTCTCGTTCGACGCCAAGGCGCTCGAAGAGAACATCAAGGCGTTTGCCGATGCGGTGATCAAGGCGAAGCCGACGGGTGCCAAGGGCAACTACGTCAAGCGCGTCGCGCTCACCTCGACGATGGGTCCGGGCCTCAAGCTCGATCCGGCAACAGTCACTGCGGCCTGAGGCCGTCAGATACCGAATTCCGGGTCCCGTCCGCGGGGTCCGGACACCGGAAGCGGCTCGCTGTTTCCGGTCTCCTGTCCGAGATTGTGGGTGATCGGCATCTGCCGATCTTAATTCGACCGAGCCTGCATGAGACGGGTGAGAACCGACAAGGGGCGAATGCCTCGTGGAAGTTCGAACCGTGTTGGCCTTTTGTCCGCGCGCCGGTTCTGCCGGTGGGTGAAAGGGGACAGGAACCCTCGAGCGTCGCTCGGGCCGGTTTCGGAAGGAAGCGTCCCGTGCGGCAAAAGGCAACCGACGACCGTTCGTAGTGGATGGTCGTCAACTGGAGAGTGGCAGTGGATAGAGCGGAAAAACGCGAATTCGTCACGGGCCTGAACGACGTGTTCAAGAGCACGGGTTCAGTGGTCGTGGCCCACTATGCCGGCCTCACCGTTGCGAACATGAACGATCTTCGTTCGAAGATGCGCGCAGCAGGTGGAACCGTCAAGGTCGCGAAGAACCGTCTCGCCGTTATCGCCCTTCAGGGTACGGAATCCGAAGGCATGAAGGATCTGTTCGTTGGACAGACCCTGATCGCCTATGCGGAAGATCCGGTCGCGGCCCCCAAGGTTGCAGCCGATTTCGCCAAGGGAAATGACAAGCTCGTCATTCTCGGCGGCGCGATGGGTGCATCCGTGCTCGATGCAGATGGTGTGAAGGCGCTTGCCACCATGCCGTCGCTGGACGAGCTCAGGGCCAAGATCGTCGGCATGATTCAAACGCCGGCAACCCGGATCGCCGCCGTCGTCAACGCTCCGGCAGGAAATCTTGCCCGCGTTATCGGCGCCTATGCCCGGAAGGACGAGACAGCGTAAGGCTGTTTCTTACAAACAACACAACCTTTGTTCGAACTTAAAGGAACTGAAAAAATGGCTGATCTCGCCAAGATCGTTGAAGACCTGTCGAGCCTGACCGTCCTCGAGGCCGCTGAGCTGTCGAAGATGCTCGAAGAGAAGTGGGGCGTTTCCGCCGCTGCTCCGGTGGCCGTTGCTGCCGCTGGCGGTGGTGCTGCTCCGGCCGAGGCCGCTGAGGAAAAGACCGAGTTCGACGTCATCCTGACGGATGCCGGCGCTCAGAAGATCAACGTGATCAAGGAAGTCCGTGCGATCACCGGCCTGGGCCTCAAGGAAGCCAAGGACCTGGTCGAGGGTGCTCCGAAGCCGGTCAAGGAAGCCGTGTCCAAGGACGAAGCCGAGAAGGTCAAGGCACAGCTCGAAGGCGCAGGCGCCAAGGTCGAGTTGAAGTAAGACCGCAAGTTTCCGGCGGGCAGGGCGATGGCCCCGCCCGCCGGGCTCGCGGACCGGACTGGTTCCGAAACCTCTTTCCTGTGGGCCGGCGGCGACCTTCAGGAAACGGGTTTTTACCCGTTTTAGATGGACCGCGCGTTTGTCGCGGTCAGCAAGTTTGGCGCTTAGCCAGCACGAAGCCAGAAGGCAGCAAGGAGCGACGATGGCCCAGACCCACACGTTCAATGGTCGCAGGCGCGTACGCAAGTTCTTCGGAAAGATTCCGGAAGTTGCGGAGATGCCGAACCTCATCGAGGTTCAGAAGGCATCCTATGATCAGTTTCTCATGGTGGACGAGCCGAAGGGCGGCCGTCCGGACGAGGGACTGCAGGCAGTTTTCAGGTCGGTATTCCCGATTTCCGACTTTTCGGGCGCCTCGATGCTCGAATTCGTCAAATATGAGTTCGAACTGCCGAAGTTCGACGTCGACGAGTGCCGCCAGCGCGACCTGACCTTCGCCGCCCCCCTCAAGGTGACGCTGCGCCTGATCGTGTTCGATATCGACGAGGATACCGGCGCGAAGTCGATCAAGGACATCAAGGAGCAGGACGTCTACATGGGCGACATGCCCCTGATGACGTCGAACGGCACGTTCATCATCAACGGCACCGAGCGCGTCATCGTCTCGCAGATGCACCGTTCGCCAGGCGTCTTCTTCGACCATGACAAGGGCAAGTCGCACTCGTCGGGCAAGCTGCTGTTCGCCGCGCGTGTCATCCCCTATCGCGGTTCGTGGCTCGACATCGAATTCGACTCCAAGGACGTCGTGCACGCCCGCATCGACCGGCGCCGCAAGATTCCGGCGACGTCGTTGCTGATGGCGCTCGGCATGGACGGCGAAGAAATCCTGTCGACCTTCTATGACAAGCTGACCTACGTGCGTGCGAAGGATCACTGGCGCATTCCCTATAATGCGGAGCGTTTCCGCGGGTTGAAGGCCGTCAACGACCTCGTCGATGCCGACACTGGCGAAGTCGTGGTCGAAGCCGGTCGCAAGATCACCGCGCGCCAGGCCAAGCAGCTCGCCGAAAAGGGCCTCAAGGCGATCAAGGCGACCGAGGACGATCTGATCGGCGCCTACCTTGCCGAGGACATCGTCGATCTCGAGACTGGCGAGATTCACCTGGAAGCGGGTGATGAGCTCGAAGTCACGGTCGACGCGAAGACCGGGGAGCGCAAGGGCAACCTCATAGACCTGATCAAGCTTGGCTACGAAGAGATCAAGGTTCTCGACATCGACCACGTGAACGTCGGCGGCTACATCCGCAATACGTTGGCTGTGGACAAGAACGAGAGCCGCCAGGACGCGCTGTTCGACATCTATCGTGTGATGCGCCCGGGCGAGCCGCCGACGATCGACACCGCCGAGGCGATGTTCAACTCGCTGTTCTTCGATTCCGAGCGTTATGATCTGTCGGCTGTCGGCCGCGTCAAGATGAACATGCGCCTGGAGCTGGACGCCGAGGACACCGTGCGCGTTCTGCGCAAGGAGGACATTCTTGCGGTCGTCAAGACGCTCGTCGAGCTGCGCGACGGCAAGGGCGAGATCGACGACATCGACAATCTCGGCAACCGCCGCGTGCGTTCGGTCGGCGAGCTGATGGAGAATCAGTACCGCGTCGGCCTGCTGCGCATGGAGCGCGCCATCAAGGAGCGCATGTCGTCGATCGAGATCGACACCGTCATGCCGCAGGACCTGATCAACGCCAAGCCGGCTGCTGCTGCCGTGCGTGAGTTCTTCGGCTCCTCGCAGCTTTCGCAGTTCATGGATCAGACCAACCCGCTGTCGGAGATCACCCACAAGCGCCGCCTGTCGGCGCTTGGACCCGGTGGCCTGACGCGTGAGCGCGCCGGCTTCGAAGTCCGCGACGTGCATCCGACCCACTATGGCCGCATCTGCCCGATCGAAACGCCGGAAGGCCCGAACATCGGTCTTATCAACAGCTTGGCGACATTTGCTCGCGTTAACAAGTACGGCTTCATCGAAAGCCCGTACCGGAAGATCGTCGACGGGAAGATCACGATGGACGTCGTCTATCTGTCGGCGATGGAAGAGGCCAAGCACTACGTCGCGCAGGCCAACGCCGAACTCGACGCGAATGGCTCGTTCACGGAAGAATTCGTGATCTGCCGCCATGCGGGCGAAGTGATGATGGCGCCGCGCGAGAACGTCGACCTGATGGACGTGTCGCCGAAGCAGCTCGTTTCGGTCGCAGCGGCGCTGATCCCGTTCCTCGAGAACGATGACGCCAACCGCGCGCTGATGGGCTCGAACATGCAGCGTCAGGCCGTGCCGCTGGTGCGCGCCGAGGCGCCGTTCGTCGGCACCGGCATGGAGCCGATCGTCGCCCGTGACTCCGGCGCCGCCATCGGCGCACGTCGCGGCGGCATCGTCGACCAGGTGGACGCGACCCGTATCGTCATCCGCGCCACGGAAGATCTCGATCCCGGCAAGTCGGGCGTCGACATCTACCGGCTGATGAAGTTCCAGCGTTCAAACCAGAATACCTGCATCAACCAGCGTCCGCTGGTTCGCATGGGCGACCTGGTGAACAAGGGCGACATTATCGCGGATGGTCCGTCGACCGATCTCGGCGATCTGGCCCTGGGCCGCAACGTGCTCGTCGCGTTCATGCCATGGAACGGCTACAACTACGAGGACTCCATCCTCCTGTCAGAGCGTATCGTCGCCGACGACGTCTTCACCTCGATCCACATCGAGGAGTTCGAGGTCATGGCGCGCGACACCAAGCTCGGGCCTGAGGAGATCACGCGCGACATTCCGAACGTCTCGGAAGAAGCGCTGAAGAACCTCGACGAGGCGGGCATCACTTATATCGGCGCCGAAGTGCAGCCGGGCGACATCCTGGTCGGCAAGATCACGCCGAAGGGCGAGAGCCCGATGACGCCGGAGGAAAAGCTCCTGCGCGCCATCTTCGGCGAGAAGGCGTCCGATGTCCGTGACACCTCCATGCGCATGCCGCCCGGAGCCTTCGGCACCGTCGTGGAAGTTCGTGTCTTCAACCGCCACGGCGTGGAGAAGGACGAGCGCGCCATGGCGATCGAGCGCGAGGAGATCGAGCGTCTTGCAAAGGACCGCGACGACGAGCAGGCGATTCTCGACCGCAACGTCTATTCGCGTCTGGCCGACGTGCTCACCGGCAAGGACGTCATCGCCGGACCAAAGGGCTTCAAGAAGGGCACCGCGCTGACGCGCGAGGCACTGACGGAGTACCCGCGGTCGCAGTGGTGGCAGTTCGCCGTCGAGGATGAGCGTCTGCAGAGCGAACTGGAAGCCCTGCGCGGCCAGTACGACGAGTCCAAGAAGGCGCTCGAGCAGCGCTTCATGGACAAGGTCGAGAAGGTGCAGCGCGGCGACGAGATGCCCCCCGGCGTCATGAAGATGGTCAAGGTCTTCGTGGCCGTGAAGCGCAAGATGCAGCCCGGCGACAAGATGGCCGGCCGTCACGGCAACAAGGGCGTCGTGTCGCGGATCGTTCCCGTCGAGGACATGCCGTTCCTCGAGGACGGCACGCATGCCGATATCGTGCTCAACCCGTTGGGCGTGCCGTCGCGCATGAATGTCGGACAGATCCTGGAAACGCACCTCGGCTGGGCGTGCTCGGGCATGGGCAGGAAGATCGGCGACCTGATCGAGGCGTACAAGTCGAGCGGTGACATCAAGCCGTTGCGCCAGACGATCGAGGCGATCATCCCGTCCAACGACCGCAACGAGCCGGTGCGCGACTATGACGACGAGTCCGTCGTGCTGCTCGGTGAGCAGATGAAGCGTGGCGTTTCGATCGCGACACCGGTCTTCGACGGTGCGCACGAGGCGGACATCGACGAGATGCTCGAGATGGCAGGACTGCACACGTCCGGCCAGTCGGTTCTCTACGATGGCCGTACGGGCGAGCCGTTCGACCGCAAGGTGACGATGGGCTACATCTACATGCTCAAGCTGCACCACCTGGTCGATGACAAGATCCACGCGCGTTCGATCGGACCTTACTCGCTCGTCACCCAGCAGCCGCTGGGCGGCAAGGCGCAGTTCGGTGGCCAGCGCTTCGGCGAGATGGAGGTCTGGGCGCTGGAAGCCTATGGCGCCGCCTACACCTTGCAGGAGATGCTGACGGTCAAGTCGGACGACGTGGCCGGCCGTACCAAGGTCTACGAGGCGATCGTGCGCGGCGACGACACGTTCGAGGCGGGCATCCCAGAGAGCTTCAACGTTCTCGTCAAGGAAATGCGTTCGCTCGGCCTCAACGTGGAACTGGAGAACTCGCTTCAGGACGAAGCGCCCGCGCGTCTGCCCGACGCGGCGGAGTAATGCGAAGACGCGCCACGGGGCAGGATGCCCCGCGGCGCGCCGCAAGATTTTGACGGCGACGACGACACGTGCGTCGCGCCGATGTTCCAGATAAGGGGCACCATCCCGCCCCATAAGGAGAACGGCATGAACCAAGAGGTCATGAATCTTTTCAACCCTCAGGCGCCGGCCCAGACCTTCGATTCCATCCGGATTTCGCTCGCCAGCCCGGAGAAGATTCAGTCCTGGTCCTTCGGTGAGATCAAGAAGCCGGAGACCATCAACTACCGTACGTTCAAGCCGGAACGCGACGGTCTCTTCTGCGCGCGCATTTTCGGTCCCATCAAGGACTATGAGTGCCTGTGCGGCAAGTACAAGCGCATGAAGTACAAGGGCGTCATCTGCGAGAAGTGCGGCGTCGAGGTCACGCTGTCGCGCGTGCGCCGTGAGCGCATGGGCCACATCGAGCTGGCTGCACCCGTAGCCCACATCTGGTTCCTCAAGTCGCTGCCGTCGCGCATCGGCACGCTGCTGGACATGACGCTCAAGGACATCGAGCGGGTTCTCTACTTCGAGAACTACATCGTGACCGAGCCGGGCCTCACCGCGCTCAAGGAGCACCAGCTCCTGTCCGAAGAAGAGTACATGATCGCCGTCGACGAGTATGGCGAGGACTCCTTCACGGCGATGATCGGCGCCGAGGCCATCCACGAACTTCTCTCGGGCATGGACCTGGAGAGGATCGCGGGCGACCTGCGTTCGGAACTGGCCTCGACCACGTCGGAGCTGAAGCAGAAGAAGCTTCTCAAGCGCCTGAAGGTCGTCGAGAACTTCATGGAGTCCGGCAATCGCCCGGAGTGGATGATCATGAAGATCATTCCCGTGATTCCGCCGGACCTGCGTCCGCTGGTGCCGCTCGACGGCGGCCGTTTCGCGACGTCCGACCTGAACGACCTGTACCGTCGCGTGATCAACCGCAACAACCGCTTGAAGCGGCTGATCGAACTGCGCGCGCCGGGCATCATCATCCGCAACGAGAAGCGCATGCTTCAGGAGGCCGTCGACGCTCTGTTCGACAACGGCCGCCGCGGCCGCGTCATCACGGGCGCCAATAAGCGCCCGCTGAAGTCGCTGTCCGACATGCTCAAGGGCAAGCAGGGCCGGTTCCGCCAGAACCTGCTCGGCAAGCGCGTCGACTATTCCGGTCGTTCGGTCATCGTGACCGGTCCGGAGCTGAAGCTGCACCAGTGCGGGCTGCCGAAGAAGATGGCGCTCGAGCTGTTCAAGCCGTTCATCTACGCCCGTCTCGACGCCAAGGGCTATTCGTCCACCGTCAAGCAGGCCAAGAAGCTGGTCGAGAAGGAAAAGCCGGAAGTCTGGGATATCCTCGACGAGGTCATCCGCGAGCATCCGGTGCTGCTCAACCGCGCGCCGACGCTTCACCGTCTCGGCATCCAGGCGTTTGAGCCGATCCTGATCGAAGGCAAGGCAATCCAGCTTCACCCGCTGGTCTGCACGGCCTTCAACGCCGACTTCGATGGCGACCAGATGGCCGTGCACGTCCCGCTTTCGCTGGAAGCCCAGCTCGAAGCGCGCGTCTTGATGATGTCGACCAACAACATCCTTCACCCGGCCTCCGGCGCACCGATCATCGTGCCGTCGCAGGACATGGTGTTGGGCCTGTACTACCTGTCGATCGTCAACCAGAACGAGCCGGGCGAGGGCATGGCGTTTGCCGACATGGGCGAACTGCACCACGCGCTCGAGACCAAGGCAGTGACGCTGCACACCAAGATCAAGGGCCGCTTCAAGACGGTCGATGCGGATGGCAAGCTCGTCTCGAAGATCTACGACACGACTCCTGGCCGCATGATCATCGGTGAACTGCTGCCGAAGAACGTCAACGTGCCGTTCGAGACCGCAAACCAGGAAATGACCAAGAAGAACATCTCCAAGATGATCGACACGGTCTACCGTCACTGCGGCCAGAAGGAGACTGTGATCTTCTGCGACCGCATCATGCAGCTCGGCTTCGGCCACGCCTGCCGTGCCGGCATCTCGTTCGGCAAGGACGACATGCTCATCCCGGACACCAAGATCAAGCTGGTGGCCGACACGGAGGCGCTCGCGAAGGAATACGAGCAGCAGTACAATGACGGCCTGATCACCCAGGGCGAGAAGTACAACAAGGTCGTCGACGCCTGGGCGAAGTGCTCGGAAAAGGTCGCCGACGAGATGATGGGCCGCATCAAGGCGGTGGAGTTCGACGACAACGGCCGTCAGAAGCCGATGAACTCGATTTACATGATGTCGCACTCCGGTGCGCGTGGTTCGCCGACGCAGATGCGTCAGCTCGCCGGCATGCGCGGCCTGATGGCCAAGCCTTCCGGTGAGATCATCGAGACGCCGATCATCTCGAACTTCAAGGAAGGCCTGACCGTTCTCGAGTACTTCAACTCGACCCACGGTGCCCGCAAGGGCCTCGCCGACACCGCTTTGAAGACGGCGAATTCGGGCTACCTGACCCGTCGTCTGGTCGACGTGGCGCAGGACTGCATCGTCAACGCGGTCGATTGCGGCACCGACAAGGGCCTGACCATGCAGCCGATCGTGGATGCCGGTCAGGTGGTTGCGTCCCTCGGGTCGCGCGTCCTCGGCCGCACCTCGCTCGATGACGTCGTGCATCCGGTTTCCGGCGACGTTATCGTCAAGGCAGGCACGCTGATCGACGAACGCGATGTCGATGCGATCGAGAAGGCGAGCATTCAGACGCTGCGCATCCGCTCGGCACTGACATGTGAAGTCAGGACCGGTGTCTGTGCGGTCTGCTACGGTCGCGACCTTGCACGCGGCACGCCCGTCAACCAGGGCGAGGCTGTCGGCGTTATCGCGGCGCAGTCGATCGGCGAGCCGGGCACGCAGCTCACCATGCGTACCTTCCACATGGGCGGCACTGCGCAGGTCGTGGACTCGTCGTTCCTCGAGGCCTCCTACGAGGGCAAGGTGGCGATCCGCAACCGCAACGTGGTGCGCAACTCCGACGGCAATCTCGTCGTCATGGGGCGCAACATGGCCGTGTTGATCCTCGACGAGGCCGGCAAGGAACGCGCGGTTCACCGCGTCACCTACGGTTCGCGCATCTTCGTCGATGACGGCGATACCGTGAAGCGCGGCCAGCGCATCGCCGAGTGGGATCCGTACACCCGCCCGATCCTCACCGAACTCGGTGGCAAGGTGGCCTTCGAGGATCTGGTCGACGGCATCTCGGTGCAGGAAACGGCCGACGAGTCGACCGGTATCACCAAGCGCGAGGTCATCGACTGGCGTTCGACGCCACGTGGTACCGACCTCAAGCCGGCGATCACGGTTCTTGACGACAAGGGCAAGGTGCAGAAGCTGTCGAAGGGCGGCGACGCGCGCTTCCTGCTGTCGGTCGAGGCGATCCTGTCGGTCGAGCCGGGTTCCACCGTGCAGCCGGGCGACGTCGTCGCACGCCTGCCGATGGAGAGCGCCAAGACCAAGGACATTACCGGTGGTCTGCCGCGCGTTGCCGAACTGTTCGAGGCGCGTCGTCCGAAGGATCACGCCATCATCGCCGAGATCGATGGTACTGTCCGCTTCGGCCGGGACTACAAGAACAAGCGCCGCATCGTCATCGAGCCGCATGACGAGCAGCTCGAGCCGGTCGAGTACCTGATCCCGAAGGGCAAGCCTTTCCATCTCCAGGAAGGCGACTCCATCGAGAAGGGCGACTACATCCTCGACGGCAATCCGGCACCGCACGACATCCTGGCGATCAAGGGCGTGGAGGCACTCGCTTCCTATCTCGTCAACGAGATCCAGGAGGTCTACCGGTTGCAGGGCGTGTTGATCAACGACAAGCACATCGAGGTGATCGTTCGCCAGATGCTGCAGAAGGTCGAGATCACGGAGCAGGGCGACTCGACCTACATCCCGGGCGACCACGTCGACGTGATCGAACTGGACGAGATCAACGATCGCCTGATCGAGGACGGAAAGAAGCCGGCAGCCGGCCTGCCGGTGCTGCTTGGCATCACCAAGGCCTCGCTGCAGACGCCGTCCTTCATCTCTGCGGCTTCGTTCCAGGAGACCACACGCGTTCTCACCGAGGCAGCGGTTGCCGGCAAGACCGACACGCTGCAGGGCCTCAAGGAGAATGTCATCGTCGGCCGTCTCATCCCCGCCGGTACCGGCGGCCAGATGAGCCAGATCCGCCGGATCGCGACATCGCGTGATGAACTGATCCTCGACGAGCGCCGCAAGTCCTCAGGGGCTGAGTCGGCGGCGCCGATGCTGGCCGACCTGACGAACGACGCCGCCGAATAGGCGACGCCGTTCTCCAAGACTTCGAAGCCGCCGGCACTGCCGGCGGCTTTTTTCTTGTCCGTTGGCTGCGAGGGCGCAAGTAGACCGCGTTGGTTATCGCTGCACTGCAATAAGCGCCGTCAAGTCGTCGGCAGCTTCAATTGCGCCATGACTGTGCCAACCCGCGACGTGCACCCGAAGTAGAAGCAGCCTTGCCCGACTTGGGCAGCAGCGACCAATCCATCCCAGAATACTGGCGATTTCATCAAGCCGTTGAATTTATGCCTTGCTCCACTTTCGCTAGAGACAAAACCCGACAGCCTGTTATCGTGGCGTGGGGATTTGGGAGACATGTGTCATTCGAAGCGAGAATATTGTACGCCGCGTCGTCGGGGACGTGTCAGATCTATTGCGTGAAGCGGCGTGGGGAAGAATCGGCTGGGAGGTAATCTGCCGAAAGCTGACCGACGCACTGCCGGGCTCGATGATGAGCCTGATCAACTACGACATGCCGCGCGGGACCATAAATGCTGCATTCCAGCATGGCATGGCGCCGCATTACCTCGAATCCTACCGAGCCTACTACGCGTCGATCAATCCTTGGGTGGACTTCTGGGCCGGTCAACCACCCGGCAGGATCGGTCTTTCCGAGCGCGACAGTCCATCCGCGGCATTCCGCGACAGCGAATTCTTCAACGATTGGCTCGCACCACAGGGCAATGCGGAGGCGGGGGCAGGGCTGCGGCTCGATGTCGACGCGCACAACACGGTTGTCGTCGGTTGGCAGTACGAACTTGCCAGGCATGCGGACTATGACCCGCTGGGAGCGGAGATACTGGCCGAACTGAAACCGCGTCTTGGCTACGCCGTGCAGGGCGCGGCGCTGCTGCGGGCAGGCCTCGAAGGCGGCTTGCGGCTTGGTGCGCTGATCGAGCGCATCGACGGCGCCGCATTCCTCATCGACCGCGAACGGCGCATAAGCGAAGCCAATCGGGAAGCCGCAGCCGCGCTAGAGGGCGCGGTTCTGGTCGGCAGCTCTCATGGCGTGTTGTCTTTGCGCGACCCGACGGCGCAACGTTGGCTTGAGGAATCCGTCGGGCGCCTGGTCGACGGTCTGGCCGTCGCGAACAATGCCATCACCTTCGGGGCGGCGGAGAGGATCATGCGTGCGTCTCTCACGCCTGCACCCGAACACGCCGATGGCGGACCACCCTTGCTGGTGCGGCCCCGACCGCTGCTATTGCTGGTTATCGCGACGCTGATTGGTGGGCAGACCCGTCTCGACGCCACCGCGCTGCGCTATGCCTTCAACCTGTCGCAAGCCGAAATTCGTCTGTGCGAGGCGCTGGTCAATGGCCGGTCCCTGCTGGAGGCGGCCGAACTCCTCAACCTGTCGGAAGGAACTGTCCGCCAGCGCGTGAAATTGGTGTTCAACAAGACGGCAACACACCGCCAGGGTGAACTCGTCGCGCTGCTGGCTCGGTTTCGCGCCGACCAATAGCGTGGTGCCGTTCAGGTGACATACCCATTTGGGAGTATGTCCACATCTGCGATCAAGATATACAGGAGTCGGTTGCGCGGCATTCAGGTTTCGACCGAATCGCTTTTGCGACTGACGGTTGTGGTTCGTTTTCGGGATCGCATACCATTGACCGCCTGGCTGGTGGCCCCTGGTCAGGCGGTCCTTTTCCCGCAAAGTCTGGCTTGGCTTTGGTTCGCTGAAGGCGGACGACGGGTTTCGCCTCAAAAGGGCTCGTCGAACGAGACGATGGACACCTCGCCTTCAACCGCCCCTTGCCATGCCGAGAGATGCGGCTCGTCCTCGGGGGCACCTTCCATGTCGCCGATCTGGTCGAACTCCGCCTCGGCATAGCCCTCGCGGGCCAGTGCCTCCAGTGCGGTGCGCACCGCCGAATCGTCGTCGGGCGCAACGAGCATCACGTGCACGCCTTCGCTGGGGCCGCCTTTCTTGCGCCAGACCCTCCCTACGATGATCGTGACGGGACGTTGCTCATTGTCATTCATCAGGTGATTCCCTATCTACGCGTCAGGCATCAGCCTCGTGCCCCTTCTTGCATGTTTCGGCCATCGACGACAGGTCCGGGCGGGTCATGAAGCGACCGTCTTGCAGCCAGTTGACGCAATAATGTTGCCCGACGCGCGCCAGGAGGGTCCAAGTGCTGGTTTTGGCGGGATTCTTCCCCGCGTGCACTTGACGATGTCGGGTGTAGCGAGTAGAAGCCGCCTCGTCTGAGCCGATGTGAGGCTTTCCTTTTCGAGGCGACACGCCTTGGAGCAGGTCTCAAACAGGGTTCGTTTTTTAAGAGCGACTTGACATTTCCGGCTTGCATGAAGCGGTTTCCGCTTCCTCTGCGTTTGTTCGGGCAGGACCGCCTCAGGTGGTTTGTTGCCCGAATTGCCGTATGGAAATGGTCCTCCGGGCAGCTCTGTGAAGGGCTTGAGACACGAGTTTTGAGATAGAAGGAAGGTTTGATGCCTACCGTCAACCAGCTGATCCGCAAGCCGCGCATAGCGCCGGTGAAGCGCAATAAGGTTCCGGCCATGCAGGCCAACCCGCAGAAGCGGGGCGTATGCACGCGCGTCTATACGACGACGCCGAAGAAGCCGAACTCCGCATTGCGCAAGGTTGCGAAGATTCGCCTTGTCAACGGGTTCGAAGTGATCGGCTACATCCCGGGTGAAGGTCATAACCTTCAGGAGCACTCGGTGGTGATGATCCGTGGTGGTCGCGTCAAGGACCTTCCGGGCGTGCGTTATCACATCATCCGCGGCGTGCTCGACACGCAGGGTGTGAAGAACCGCAAGCAGCGCCGGTCCAAGTACGGCGCCAAGCGTCCGAAGTAAGGTTTCCTGGTTTCGGCGCTGCTTGTCGCGCCAGGCCGACGATCGTGAGAGACGAAGAACATGTCCCGACGCCATAGTGCAGAAAAGCGCGAGATCAATCCGGATCCGAAATTCGGCGATCTCGTGGTTACCAAGTTCATGAACGCCGTGATGTATCACGGCAAGAAGTCGGTCGCCGAGACCATCGTCTATGGCGCGCTGGACCAGGTTCAGACGAAGACGAAGCAGGAGCCGGTCACGGTCTTCCATCAGGCGCTCGACAATGTCGCGCCGCATGTGGAAGTGCGTTCGCGCCGCGTTGGCGGTGCCACGTACCAGGTTCCGGTCGATGTTCGTCCCGAGCGCCGCCAGGCCCTGGCGATCCGCTGGCTGATCACGGCTGCGCGCAAGCGCAACGAGACCACCATGGTCGACCGCCTGTCGGGCGAGTTGCTCGACGCGGCCAACAATCGCGGCACTGCTGTCAAGAAGCGTGAAGACACGCACAAGATGGCCGAAGCCAACCGCGCCTTCGCGCACTATCGCTGGTAATCCGGCGAGCTGGAATCGAGAGGCATTACCATGGCCCGCGAATACAAGATCCAAGACTACCGCAATTTCGGCATCATGGCCCACATCGATGCCGGCAAGACGACGACCACCGAGCGTATCCTTTTCTATACCGGTAAGTCGCACAAGATCGGCGAAGTCCATGACGGCGCGGCCACCATGGACTGGATGGAGCAGGAGCAGGAGCGCGGCATCACGATCACGTCCGCCGCGACGACGACCTTCTGGGAAGGCCGTGACGGCAAGAAGCGCCGCTTCAACATCATCGACACACCCGGCCACGTCGACTTCACCATTGAGGTCGAGCGTTCGCTGCGCGTTCTCGATGGCGCCATCGCGCTGCTGGACTCCAATGCCGGCGTCGAACCGCAGACCGAGACCGTGTGGCGCCAGGCCGAGAAGTATCACGTCCCGCGCATGATCTTCTGCAACAAGATGGACAAGACGGGCGCCGATTTCTATCGCTGCCTGGAGATGATCTCATCGCGCCTCGGTGCGGTTGCCGTGGCCATCCAGCTTCCGATTGGCGCCGAAAACGATTTCAAGGGCGTCATCGACCTCATCGAGATGAAGGCGCTCGTCTGGCGCGACGAGACACTCGGCGCACAGTGGGACATCACCGAGATTCCGGCCGATCTGAAGGACAAGGCCGAGGAATATCGCGAGAAGATGATCGAAGCCGCCGTCGAGATGGACGAGGCTGCGCTCGAGGCTTACCTCGAAGGCAACCTGCCGACCAACGACGAACTGCGCAAGCTCATCCGCAAGGGCACGATTGCCGTCAAGTTCCATCCGGTTCTGTGCGGCACCGCCTTCAAGAACAAGGGCGTGCAGCCTCTGCTCGACGCGGTCATCGACTTCCTGCCGTCGCCGGAAGAAGTTCCTGCGATCAAGGGTATCGATCCCAAGACCGAGGAAGAGACGACGCGCAAGTCCACCGACGAAGAGCCGCTGTCGATGCTGGCGTTCAAGATCATGAACGATCCCTTCGTCGGCTCCCTGACCTTCGCCCGCATCTATTCCGGCAAGGTCACCAAGGGCATGTCGCTCGAGAACACCGTCAAGGGCAAGAAGGAACGCATCGGTCGCATGCTGCAGATGCACTCCAACTCGCGTGAGGACATCGAGGAAGCGTTTGCTGGCGACATCGTGGCGCTGGCGGGTCTCAAGGACACCACCACGGGCGACACGCTGTGCGACCCGCTGAAGCCGGTGATCCTCGAGCGCATGGAGTTCCCCGAGCCGGTCATCCAGATCGCGATCGAGCCGAAGACCAAGGGCGACCAGGAAAAGATGGGCCTCGCGCTCAATCGCCTTGCCGCCGAGGACCCGTCCTTCCGCGTCAAGACCGACGAGGAAAGCGGCCAGACCATCATCGCGGGCATGGGCGAGCTGCACCTCGACATTCTCGTCGACCGCATGCGTCGCGAGTTCAAGGTGGAAGCCAATGTCGGCGCGCCGCAGGTTGCATACCGCGAGACCATCACGCGGGTTGCCGAAGTGGACTACACCCACAAGAAGCAGACCGGCGGTACGGGCCAGTTCGCACGCGTCAAGCTGGTGTTCGAGCCGAACCCGGAGAGCGAAGAGTTCGTCTTCGAGTCCAAGATCGTCGGCGGCGCGGTGCCGAAGGAATACATTCCTGGCGTCCAGAAGGGCATCCAGAGCGTGCTTTCTTCCGGTCCGGTTGCGGGCTTCCCGATGCTCGGCGTCAAGGCGACGCTGATCGACGGTGCCTTCCACGACGTCGACTCCTCGGTCCTGGCGTTCGAGATCGCTTCCCGTGCGGCCTTCCGTGAAGGCGCCCAGAAGGCGGGAGCGCAGCTTCTCGAGCCGATCATGAAGGTCGAGGTCGTGACGCCTGAGGAATATGTCGGCGGCGTGATCGGCGACATCAACGGTCGTCGCGGCCAGATCCAGGGTCAGGAGACCCGTGGCATCTTGGTCGTGGTGAACGCGATGGTGCCGTTGGCCAACATGTTCAAGTATGTCGACACGCTGCGTTCGATGTCCCAGGGCCGTGCCCAGTACACGATGCAGTTCGACCATTACGAGCCTGTTCCGACCGCAGTCGCCCAGGAAATCCAGAAGAAGTTCGCGTAACCGGATAGCGGACGCGCAAGCAGAAATAGTCGCCCGTCCGGGCGCGCAAGGAATGGAGAAGTCACATGGCCAAAGGTAAATTTGAGCGTAACAAGCCGCATGTGAACATTGGCACGATTGGTCACGTTGACCATGGCAAGACGTCGCTGACGGCTGCGATCACGAAGTATTTCGGCGAGTACCGCGCCTATGACCAGATTGACGCGGCGCCTGAGGAGAAGGCCCGCGGCATCACGATCTCGACGGCGCATGTCGAGTACGAGACGGAAGCGCGTCACTACGCGCATGTCGACTGCCCTGGCCACGCGGACTATGTGAAGAACATGATCACGGGTGCCGCGCAGATGGACGGTGCGATCCTGGTCGTTTCGGCTGCCGACGGCCCGATGCCGCAGACGCGCGAGCACATTCTTCTGGCGCGCCAGGTTGGCGTTCCGGCGATCGTTGTGTTCCTTAACAAGGTCGACCAGGTCGACGATCCGGAGCTTCTCGAGCTTGTCGAGCTCGAGGTTCGCGAGCTTCTGTCGATGTACGAGTTCCCGGGCGACGACATTCCGATCGTTGCGGGTTCGGCGCTTGCGGCACTTGAGGATTCCAACAAGGAGATCGGCGAGGACGCGGTCCGCAAGCTGATGGCCGAAGTGGACAAGTACATCCCGACGCCGGAGCGTCCGATCGACCAGCCGTTCCTGATGCCGATCGAGGACGTGTTCTCGATTTCGGGCCGCGGCACGGTCGTGACGGGTCGCGTGGAGCGCGGCATCGTGAAGGTCGGCGAGGAAGTCGAGATCGTCGGCATCCGCAACACGTCGAAGACGACGGTGACGGGCGTCGAGATGTTCCGCAAG